>NZ_JAOTIU010000009.1:0-156759 GCF_029850615.1 Kosakonia sp. HypNH10 | reverse complement strand
GGTCAGAGTAGTTTTACCATGGTCAACGTGGCCGATTGTGCCGACGTTGACGTGCGGTTTTGTACGTTCAAATTTTTCTTTAGACACGGCTTTATTCCTTACTATAGTGCTCTCCCTCAATGGAGAGAGCACGGGACTTTGGTTTTAACCCTGCGGCTTATTTACCACGGGCTTCAATTACGGCCTGAGCAACGTTGTTCGGCGCATCATCATACTTCAGGAATTCCATGGTATATGATGCACGACCTTTGGTCAGAGAACGCAGCTGAGTTGCATATCCGAACATTTCAGACAGCGGAACTTCAGCGTGGATCTTAACGCCAGTAACTTCAGATTCCTGACCGCGCAGCATGCCGCGACGACGGCTCAAGTCACCGATAACGTCACCGGTGTTCTCTTCCGGAGTCTCTACTTCAACCTTCATGATCGGCTCAAGCAGAACTGGTTTCGCTTTCTTAAAGCCATCTTTAAAGGCAATAGACGCAGCCAGTTTAAACGCCAGTTCAGAGGAGTCAACGTCGTGGTAAGAACCGAAGTGCAGACGCACGCCCAGGTCAACTACCGGGTAACCAGCCAGCGGACCAGACTTCAGCTGCTCCTGGATGCCTTTATCAACGGCAGGGATGTATTCGCCAGGAATTACACCACCTTTGATGTCGTTGATGAACTCGTAACCTTTCGGGTTAGAGCCCGGCTCCAGCGGGTACATGTCGATAACAACATGACCGTACTGACCGCGACCACCAGACTGCTTAGCGTGTTTACCTTCGATATCGGTAACTTTCGCGCGAATCGCTTCGCGGTAAGCAACCTGAGGTTTACCCACGTTAGCTTCAACGTTGAACTCACGCTTCATACGGTCAACGATGATGTCGAGGTGCAGTTCGCCCATACCAGCGATGATGGTCTGGTTAGATTCTTCGTCAGTCCATACGCGGAAAGACGGGTCTTCTTTAGCCAGACGGCCCAGAGCCAGACCCATTTTTTCCTGGTCAGCTTTGGTTTTCGGTTCTACAGCGATGGAGATTACCGGCTCCGGGAATTCCATACGCTCCAGAATGATCGGGTTGTCCGGATCACACAGGGTGTCACCGGTGATCACGTCTTTCAGACCGATCGCTGCAGCGATATCGCCCGCGCGAACTTCTTTGATCTCTTCACGTTTGTTAGCGTGCATCTGAACGATACGACCGAAACGCTCACGTGCAGATTTCACGGAGTTCAGTACGGTATCACCAGAGTTAACCACACCGGAGTAAACGCGGAAGAAGGTCAGGTTACCAACGAACGGGTCAGTTGCGATTTTGAACGCCAGTGCAGAGAACGGCTCTTCGTCGCTTGCGTGACGCTCAGCCGGAGTATCTTTACCATCGTCCAGCATACCGTTGATCGCAGGAACGTCAGTCGGGGACGGCAGGTAATCAATTACCGCATCCAGCATCGCCTGAACGCCTTTGTTCTTAAACGCAGAACCACAGGTTACCAGGATGATTTCGTTGTTCAGAACGCGCTGACGAAGAGCAGTTTTGATCTCTTCTTCAGTCAGGTCTTCACCACCCAGGTATTTCTCCATCAGCTCTTCTGAAGCTTCTGCTGCAGATTCGATCAGGTTCTGGTGCCATTCGTCAGCCAGGTCCTGCATCTCAGCCGGGATATCTTCGTAAACGAAGGTAACGCCCTGGTCAGCATCGTTCCAGTTGATCGCTTTCATTTTCACCAGGTCAACAACACCGGTGAAACCTTCTTCAGCGCCAATCGCCAGCTGCAGCGGAACCGGGTTCGCGCCCAGACGGGTTTTGATCTGATCAACAACTTTCAGGAAGTTAGCGCCCATGCGGTCCATTTTGTTAACGAACGCGATGCGCGGAACTTTATATTTGTTAGCCTGACGCCATACGGTTTCAGACTGTGGCTGAACACCACCAACGGCACAGTAAACCATTACCGCACCATCCAGTACACGCATGGAACGTTCTACTTCGATGGTGAAGTCAACGTGCCCCGGGGTGTCGATGATGTTTACGCGATGCGGTTCATACTGCTTCGCCATACCAGACCAGAATGCAGTAGTTGCTGCAGAGGTGATGGTGATACCACGCTCCTGCTCCTGCTCCATCCAGTCCATGGTTGCGGCGCCGTCGTGAACTTCACCGATTTTGTGGTTTACACCGGTGTAGAACAGAATACGTTCGGTAGTGGTGGTTTTACCGGCGTCGATGTGCGCACTGATACCAATGTTGCGGTAGCGTGCGATGGGTGTTGTACGAGCCATTTGATTCCTCGTTTGTGTCTTTTAGGCGTTCAGAATTAAGTTGCCAAACGGCGGGCGACTTACTTGAAGCGCCCGCCAGTTGACTAGAACTCCGAAGGGATTACCAACGGTAGTGTGCGAACGCCTTGTTGGCTTCGGCCATACGGTGAACGTCTTCACGTTTCTTAACTGCAGTACCTTTGTTGTCTGCAGCATCGGAAAGTTCGTTCGCCAGGCGCAGAGCCATGGATTTATCACCGCGTTTACGAGCAGCTTCAACGATCCAACGCATTGCCAGGGCATTACGACGAACCGGACGAACTTCAACCGGAACCTGATAAGTAGAACCACCAACGCGGCGGGACTTAACTTCAACAGTCGGGCGCACGTTTTCGAGAGCTACTTCGAAAGCTTCCAGTTCATTTTTACCAGAGCGCTGAGCCAGGGTCTCCAGCGCGCTGTATACGATTGCTTCTGCAGTAGATTTTTTACCGTCTACCATCAGGATATTTACAAATTTAGCCAGCAGTTCTGATCCGAACTTAGGATCCGGCAGAATTTTACGCTGACCAATAACACGACGACGTGGCATGGAAATACTCCGTTGTTAATTCAGGATTGTCCAAAACTCTAAGAGTTTAGTGTGACATTAAGTTAAAACAGTTTGGCCTTACTTAACGGAGAACCATTAAGCCTTAGGACGTTTCACGCCGTACTTGGAGCGAGATTGCTTACGGTCTTTAACACCAGAGCAGTCAAGCGCGCCACGAACGGTATGGTAACGAACACCCGGAAGGTCTTTAACACGACCGCCACGGATCAGGATCACGGAGTGCTCCTGCAGGTTGTGACCTTCACCACCGATGTAGGAAGTCACTTCGAAACCGTTGGTTAAACGAACACGGCAAACTTTACGCAGTGCGGAGTTCGGTTTTTTAGGAGTGGTGGTATATACACGGGTACATACGCCACGTTTTTGCGGGCATGCTTCCAGCGCCGGCACGTTGCTTTTTGCAACTTTGCGGGAGCGTGGTTTGCGTACCAGCTGGTTAACTGTTGCCATTAAATAGCTCCTGGTTTTAGCTTTTGCTTCGTAAACACGTAATAAAACGGCCTCATATAATATGAGGACGCAGAATTTTATGGCTGTGCTTAAAAGGTGTCAAGAAATATACAGCGATCCCTGCATTACCAATTCAGCTGAACGGCGTTTTTCACCGCCAGGCTAACGAAATCAGTATAGCTAACGCTGACGGCGCTGCTCGAAATTTGAGCGGCGAGACCACGCGCGTCAACATCGTCTTTCAGTACATGCAGAGTTATGGGGGCATTAAGCAGTAATTCAACGAACGGCGAACCGTTAAGAGCAGCAAGCACCCCGTCCGAAAGCAGTAGCAGATCGTCACCGGGGCGCAGGACGCGCAGTAGCGCTGTCATATCGCACTGCCAGGGTGAGCGGGATAGAGTCAGCAGCATAAAGGCCTCAAAAATTGAGCACGACGGTGTACTGCTCGAGCTGCTCGCGCAGTGCGTCCGGCTCCAGACGCTGAGCAGGTAAGACAAACGCAGTCTCCTCCCCCAGTCCTCGTTCACGCAGGGAAGCGGCGCAGAGCCAAACGTCTTCAATATCGTACAGCGGCAACACTTTAAAGGTCGCAATATAGTCGCGCGCCAGAATTTTGCCGGGCTGCTGATTAGCCAGCAGTTGCATCACACCGTCGCCGATAAAAAAGAGGCCTATCTCTTCTGTTAACGCAGAGGCAGCCAGTACCGCGTCCAGCCCTTCGCGCCCGGCGGAGGAGCCGTGCGGGGCGGAGGAGAAAACAAAGGCGATTCGCTTCATCAGAACTGCACCACTCTGTCGCAGGTCAGCGCCGCTTCCGCCAGCGCGCCCAGACCGGTAAGTGAAAACCCCGCCTGCAGATTAGCGCCCATTAATTCCAGCCGCGCGGCCTCACTCTCATCAACCACGCCACGGCGCAGCGCCGCCGCCACGCAGATGTGCAACTCAACCTGCTGCTCAGCATGCAAACGCTGCCAGGCGCGCACAAGATCAAACTCGTCGCTGGCGGGCGCAGTCAACGCATTCGCGTTACTCACCCCTTCCCGGTAGAAAAAGACGCTCACGAGCGTATGCCCCGCCTCCAGCAGCGCCAGCGCGAACTGATACGCGCTGCTTGCCTGCTGCGTGCCATAGGCAGGGCCGGTGACCATCAGCGCAAAACGCATTAATGACCTTGCCCCGAGAAATCGCCGCTTTTGAACTGGCGAATGTAGAGGTAGACCGTGTGCTTGGAGATATTCAGGCGGTCAGCCACCTGGTTAATGGCGTCTTTGATATCAAAGATGCCCTTCTCGTAGAGGTTAAGGACGATCTGGCGATTTTTGGCGTTGTTAGAGACGTTGCGGTCGGCATTCACCTCTTCAATGGTGAACTCGAGGGTTTGCATCACCAGGTCTTCAACAGACGAGGCGAAGTTAACCGAGGAGCCAACATCCGGCGTTTCCGGCGGAACAAAGGTGCTCATGATCTGCGAGAAAGGAACATCCAGATTCATGTTGATACAGAGCAGGCCAATCACCCGGTGATCGCGATTGCGGATAGCAATCGTCACCGACTTCATCAGCACGCCGCTTTTCGCACGGGTGAAGTAGCACTTCGACACGCTGCTGTCGGCACCGGTCATATCGTGCAGCATACGCAGCGCCAGATCGGTAATCGGCGAGCCGATTTTACGCCCGGTGTGCTCGCCGTTAGCGATGCGGATGGCAGAGCATTTGAGATCCTGTAAGGAGTGCAACACGATTTCGCAGTGCGAACCAATGAGCATCGCTAACCCGTCCACTACCGCTTCGTAGGATTTAAGGATATCGAAGTCGGTCTGATCGAAAGGACGTTGATCCAGGAGGTCAAGCTCACTGGTTTCGTTGGTTAATAGCGACCTGGACATGAAAAAAAACACTCCTTTTCAGGAGCCTGTCGTTAAGTTTTCAGGGCAGGCTCAGTATTTGCAGGGGGATATAAATTAATACATCGTAGGTTATGCTTTCCAGAATTATATCCCCGATGCAAAAAAAAACGCCGCTCTGAGGCGGCGCGTTTCACACTTTTACTTCTTCGCCGCGGGGGCGTCTTTCGCATCATCCGCTTTATCGCCCGCGGCTGGAGCCGCTTCAGGCGCTGCGGCGTCCGCTTTCGGTGCCGGTTTGATATCCAGCAGCTCAACGTCGAACACCAGGGTGGAGTTAGCCGGAATACCCGG
Organism: Kosakonia sp. HypNH10; assembly: GCF_029850615.1. Classification (NCBI taxonomy): domain Bacteria; kingdom Pseudomonadati; phylum Pseudomonadota; class Gammaproteobacteria; order Enterobacterales; family Enterobacteriaceae; genus Kosakonia; species Kosakonia sp. HypNH10. The sequence continues at coordinate 151,245 of NZ_JAOTIU010000009.1, read as the reverse complement.
TACGCCCGTTTTACCGTAAGCCAGCGCCGGCGGGATCACCAGCTTGATTTTGCCGCCTTTCTTGATGTTTTTCAGGCCTTCGGTCCAGCCCGGGATTACGCCATCAAGACGGAAGGAGAGCGGTTCGCCACGGGTGTAAGAGTTGTCGAACTCTTTACCGTCAATCAGCGTACCTTTGTAGTTTACAACTACGGTGTCGCTGTCTTTCGGCGCATCGCCGGTACCCGCTTTCTCTACTTTGTAGAGCAGACCGGTGCTGGAGGTTTTCACGCCTTTCTCTTTCGCAAAAGCATCACGGAAGGCTTTGCCTTTGGTTTCGTTTTCAGTCGCGTCTTTTTCCATGCGATCCTGAGCGGCAGTTTTCACACGCGTTTCAAACGCCTGCAGGGTCTGCTCGATTTCCTGGTCACTCAGCTTGCTCTTATCAGCAAAGGCGTCCTGAACACCGGCAATCAGCTGGTCTTTATCCAGTTTGATGCCCAGCTTTTCCTGCTCTTTCAGGGAGTTTTCCATGTAACGGCCCAGGGACGCGCCCAGCGCGTAAGCTGATTTCTGGTCGTCGTTTTTGAATGCCGATTTGCTGTCAGTTGCAGCAGCAGTATCTTTAGTTGCGGCATCTGCAGCTAAGGTGAGCGGTGCATGAAGGGCTACAGCCATGGTGGTCGCCAGCAGCGTGACTTTAAACAGTGATTTCATCCATTTCTCCAGGGACCGGGGCATCTCGCCCCAGGGTTAAACATAAAGTAAGAAGCGTACTATAAAGTGTTGCGGCGGAAATCAACATAAGGACTCTGCCCGAATTCACCCTATCTGTGACTATTTTTGTTTAAATAAGTTTCTGCCTGAAGGCTGTACCTTCGCGCAAAGTTAAGTAAAATCCGCCCGATTACCCCAATCGACCCGGATGTTACCCGGAGGTGAAATGATGCAAGAGTTATCGATAGAAGCGCGACTGGCTGAACTGGAGAGTCGACTGGCTTTTCAGGAGATGACCATTGAAGAGCTAAACCAGACGGTGGTGGCTCATGAGCTGGAAATGGCGAAGCTGCGCGAACATCTGCGTTTGCTGGTGGAGAAAGTGAAAGCCAGCCAGCCTTCACATCTGGCGTCCCCGTCGGAAGAGACACCCCCGCCCCATTATTAAGACGTAAAAAAAGCGGGTCTCCCCGCTTTTTGTGCCCGGTGGGCTAACGCTTACCGGGCTTATCTATCCTTCAGCCAACGCACCTGCGGCGCGAAAGACGACGGATATGATTAGTGGCAGCCGCAACCGCCGTTACCGCAACCACCTTTCCCGCCGTGGTCGTGACCATGGTCGTGATCGTGGCCATGGCCGCCGCAGCAACCGTCGTGACCGTGGTCGTGGTCATGATCGTGACCGTGCGGGCCATGAACGTGGCCGTGCGCCAGCTCTTCTTCAGTTGCTTCGCGAATCGCGACAACTTCGACGTTGAACTTCAGGTTCTGACCCGCCAGCATGTGGTTGCCATCAACCACTACGTGGTCATCTTCCACTTCGGTGATCTCAACCGGTACCGGGCCCTGGTCAGTTTCAGCCAGGAAGCGCATACCAACCTGCAGTTCGTCAACGCCCATGAAGACGTCTTTCGGTACGCGCTGCACCAGGTTCTCGTCATACTGACCGTAAGCGTCGTTCGCGCCAACAGCCACATCGAATTTGTCGCCGACTTCATGACCGTCCAGCGCGTTTTCCAGACCGGAGATCAGGGAGCCGTGACCGTGCAGGTAGTCCAGCGGTGCACTCACCGGAGACTCATCAACCAATACACCGTCTTCTGTACGTACCTGATAGGCCAGGCTGACCACCAGGTCTTTTGCTACTTTCATGATATCTCCTGAGCGTGGGAAAATTACTGGCGCAGATTGTAACGGAATTCTGCACCCGTGTACCCTTAAGCTTAAAAAATCCTGCCTGATATCGCTAGTCCGGATGAAAAATCCCGATAACTTGCTCATCTTTGCGAACATGATCGCGCGCTTCTTTATCCGCTTCGCGCATCTGATGCCCGCACTTAACACACTCAACAATATCGACGTTATTTTCGCGCCACATTGCCATTGAGTCTTTAGCCTGGCACGACGGACAGGTCGCGCCAGCGATAAAACGTTTACGAACAGCCATTCGACTCCCCTTATTCAAACTCATCCCAGCCGTCGAGCTGACGCCGCTCTTGCTGCATTTCACGCTGGAAAATCTCTTCCAGTTCGCGGCGCGCTTCACGTACGCGGGAAATTTGTACCGTATCGGTATGCACCGGCATCAATTCACGCAGCATGCGCATATCGAGCCGCCTGAAGTGCAACTGCGCTCGCTGCGCCTGATGCGGATGCATGCCGAGCGAAATTAGTGCCTTACGCCCTAGCTCCAGCGCACTGGAGAAGGTTTCGCGCGAGAACTGCGTCACGCCCGCCTGCAACAGTTCATGCGCTTCGACACGCCCCCGCGCCCGCGCCAGAATCGCCAGATGGGGGAAGTGCTGCTGGCAAAGCTCCACCAGCTTCATGGTATCGACCGGATCGTTACAGGTAATGACGATCGATTGTGCGGCCTCCGCCCCTGCCGAACGCAACAGCTCCAGTTGCGTCGCATCACCGTAATAGACTTTGTAGCCATATTTACGCATCAGATTCACGGCGCTGATATCGCGCTCCAGCACGGTGATGCGCATTTCGTTAGCCATCAGCAGGCGGCCAATCACCTGTCCGAAGCGACCAAAGCCAACGACAATCACCTGCGGCTTATCATCATCAACCCACGGCGCTTCATCTTCATCCTCCGGCTTATTGAAACGCCGGGAGAGCAGCTTATCAATCACGCGCATCAGCAGCGGCGTGGTCATCATCGACAGCGTGACGGTCACCAGCAGCAGCGCCATCTGATCGTCTTTAAACAGCCGCTGCGATGAGGCGGTGGAAAAGAGCACAAAAGCGAACTCGCCGCCCTGGCTCAACACCCCGGCAAACTGCATCCGCTCTGAGCTACGCAGACCGTAAATCCGCGCCAGACCGTACAGCACCAGCGATTTTACGGCCACCAGCACCGCAACGCTCATCACCACCCACAATAGATGGGTATAGAGCACGCCGAGGTTCAGCGCCATGCCGACCGAAATAAAGAACAGCCCCAGCAGCAGCCCTTTAAACGGCTCAATGGCAATCTCAAGCTCGTGGCGATATTCACTCTCCGCCAGCAGAATGCCGGCGATAAAGGTGCCCAGCGCCATCGACAGGCCGAGAGCATCCATAAACAGCGCCGACCCGAGCACCAGCAGCAAAGTCGCGGCAGTAAAGACCTCGCGCACGCCGGAAGCGGCGATAAAACGAAACACCGGGCGCAGCAGGTAACGCCCGCCAATCAGCATCCCGGCAAAGGCCAGCACCTTCATGCCCACCTTCATCCAGTCGAGATGGTCGTCGCCATTGCCCGCCAGCAGCGGTACCAGCGCCAGCGCCGGGATCACCGCCAGATCCTGGAACAGCAGCACCGAAAAACCGAGTTGGCCGGACTCGCTGCGGTTCATCCCTTTGTCGCGCATCAATTGCAGCGCCATCGCGGTGGATGACATCGCAAGACCAATACCGCCAATTAACGCCGCCTGCCAGGAGAATTGCGTCAGCATTAACAGTCCTGCGAGGATCGCCGCACTTAATAGCACCTGCGCTGCACCAACACCAAAAATTGAGCGACGCAGCTCCCATAATTTCGACGGGTTAAGTTCGAGCCCAATGATGAACATCAGGAACACCACGCCCAGCTCTGAGAAGTGGAGGATCTCATCAACATCGCTGATAAAACCGAGTCCCCATGGGCCGATGGCAATACCCGCTAACAGGTAGCCGAGCACGGCGCCAATTCCTAAACGCGCGGCCAGCGGCACAGCGACCACGGCCGCGAAGAGGAACAGGACGCCAGCCAGTAAAAGTGCAGAACCTTCCATTAACGGCCTCCCGGCGGCAGCGGCGAAGCCAGCCAGTCGCCGTAGGCTTTGGCGTGGTGCGCCAGCTCCTGCGGCGTCTGCCGACGTGCCCAGTAGATGATAATTGGGCTGAGCCAGTGCATGCGACACATCGCGGCGGTCAACTCAAAGGGACGTAAAACATCGTTGAGGGAGTAGCGGTTGAGACCATCATGACGATAAGCCGCCTCCGGCTCACCGGTGGTGATCACGCTACGCCAGTACTTTCCCGCCAGTTCATTCCCGCCTGCTCCGCTGGCAAAGCCGCGGCTCAACACACGATCAAGCCACTCTTTCAGCAGTGCCGGACAACTGTAGGTATAAAGGGGATGTTGAAAAACGATAACGTCATGCTCGCGCAACAACGCCTGTTCATAGGGAATATCAATAAAAAAATCGGGGTAACGGGCGTAAAGATCGTGCACCGTTACGTTCTCCAGTTGCGTGGCCGGCTTAAGCAAAACCCGGTTCGCCACCGAGTCCTGTGATTCCGGATGGGCATAGATCAGCAACACTTTTGCTGTCTGCGACATCACTCCCCTCCCGGGTATAAATTCTCTCTTCTCTGCAAACCAGCGCCCTGCGGCGCGGCCAGAATGCTTTTGTCTATCGTCTTCATTTTGGGCTAACATTGCGGCCCCGGTGCGGCATTTCGCCGTGGCCTTACATTACCATAAAGACAAATTAACATAGTCTGAACATACGGCGTCTTATGATTGTTTTCTCCTCGTTACAAATTCGTCGCGGCGTGCGTGTCCTGTTGGATAACGCCACAGCCACCATCAATCCGGGCCAAAAAGTGGGCCTGGTGGGTAAAAACGGCTGCGGCAAATCGACCCTGCTCGCGCTGTTGAAAAACGAGATAAGTGCTGATGGCGGAAGTGCCACTTTCCCCGGCACCTGGCAACTGGCGTGGGTCAACCAGGAAACACCGGCGCTGGACGAAGCGGCAATAGATTATGTGATAGACGGCGATCGCGAATATCGCCAGCTGGAAGCGGCGCTTAATGCCGCCAACGAGCGCAATGACGGCAATGCCATCGCCACGGTTCACGGCAAGCTCGATGCTATCGACGCTTGGACGGTGCGCTCCCGCGCCGCCAGCCTGCTGCACGGTTTAGGCTTCTCCAACGAGCAGCTCGACCGCCCGGTCAGCGCCTTCTCTGGCGGCTGGCGCATGCGTTTAAACCTCGCGCAGGCGCTGATTTGCCGCTCCGATTTACTGCTGCTTGATGAACCGACCAACCACCTCGATCTCGATGCCGTTATCTGGCTGGAGAAGTGGCTGAAGAACTATCCGGGCACGCTGATCCTTATCTCGCACGACCGTGATTTTCTCGACCCGGTAGTCGATAAGATCCTGCATATTGAACAGCAATCAATGTTTGAATACACCGGCAACTACAGCTCGTTTGAGCGCCAGCGCGCCACGCGCCTTGCGCAGCAGCAGGCCACCTATGAAGGCCAGCAGCAGCGGGTTGCCCATCTGCAAAGCTTTATCGATCGCTTCAAAGCGAAAGCGAGTAAAGCGAAACAGGCGCAAAGCCGCATCAAGATGCTGGAGCGTATGGAGCTGATTGCCCCCGCGCATGTGGATAACCCGTTCCACTTCAGCTTCCGCGCGCCGGAAAGCCTGCCCAACCCGATCCTGAAGATGGAGAAAGTGAGCGCCGGTTATGGCGATCGCACTATTCTGAACGCCATCAAACTCAACCTGGTGCCTGGCTCGCGTATCGGTCTGCTGGGGCGTAACGGTGCCGGTAAATCGACGCTGATTAAACTGCTGGCGGGCGAGCTGGCGGCGCAGAGCGGCGAAATCGGCCTGGCGAAGGGGATCAAACTTGGTTACTTCGCCCAGCATCAGCTGGAATTTTTACGCGCCGACGAATCACCATTGCAGCATCTGGCGCGCCTGGCCCCGCAAGAGCTGGAGCAGAAGCTGCGTGATTACCTGGGCGGCTTCGGCTTCCAGGGCGATAAGGTCACCGAGGCGACAGAGCGTTTCTCCGGCGGCGAAAAAGCGCGGCTGGTGCTGGCGTTGATCGTCTGGCAGCGCCCGAACCTGCTGCTGCTCGATGAACCGACCAACCACCTCGATCTCGATATGCGCCAGGCACTCACCGACGCGCTGATTGAGTTTGAAGGCGCGCTGGTAGTGGTGTCGCACGACCGTCACCTGCTGCGCTCGACCACCGACGATCTCTACCTGGTGCACGATGGCAAAGTGGAGCCGTTCGACGGCGATCTGGATGATTACCAGCAGTGGCTGAGCGACGTGCAAAAGCAGGAGAGCCAGCCGACGGACGCGGCAAAAGAGAACGCCAACAGCGCTCAGGCGCGTAAAGATCAGAAGCGTCGCGAAGCGGAGCTGCGCACGCAAACGCAGCCGCTGCGTAAAGAGATTGCCCGTCTGGAAAAAGAGATGGAGAAACTCAATGCGCAACTGGCCAACGCGGAAGAGAAGCTTAGCGACAGCGGTCTGTACGATCAGAGCCGTAAAGCGGAGCTGACCACCTGTCTGCAACAGCAGGCGTCGGCGAAAGCGGGTCTTGAAGAGTGTGAAATGGCGTGGCTCGAAGCGCAGGAACAGCTGGAGGCGATGCTTACAGCGGAGTAACACTCTTCGCCGTAAGCGGTAAAGTTGATGGCGGTACAGCCGTACCGCCATTCAGGGTTTAACGCTGGTTAGCCAGGCGCTGGCGAATGGTCTCAAAGTGCTCGGTGTCGTACAGCTTGCCATCGAGGAAACGTGTTTTTAGCTCCCCGCCCTGCTCCTGCTCCCAGCTTTGCTCATCGTGCAGTTGCAGTTCGCCCTGCGCATCGCGCTCAACCCGTAACAGACCGCGCGCTGAGCGTTTCAGGCCGTTATCCGTTTTCGGCTCTTTAAAGATCATCCGCCCTTCGCCATTCACCGCACCCCAGGTCGCCTTCATCGCAAAGCCGAAGGTGTCACGGGTGTTGTACTGGTAGGTAAAAGAGCCGACGCCGAATACCACGTTGGAGCTGGCGAAACCTTTGGCTTCCAGCCGCGCGAGAATTTGATTGGCCCGCGCCAGCGTAATTGAGTCGCCATAAATCAGGCCGACATGCGGATCCAGCACCTTGTAACCCTTCTCGTTAACCGTGCCGCCGAAAATCTCCCACAGCACTTCAACGGAGCCTTTCTCCTCCGGGCTGCGATCGGCGCGCGTGTCGTCATCCGCGCCCGTGCCGCAGAGGATTTCAACCGGGTCACCACTGTCCGGGCGGAAAACAACGCGTCCTTCACGCCCCAGAATCAACGACTTCAGTTCGCGGGTGTATTCAGTAATCACGCGCCAGTAATCCCAGGTATCGGAGACGATAGAGACAAAGCCCTGCGGATAGATATCGGCAATCAGGCGGCGGAAAGTCTCAATTTCATGCTCATGCTCGCCCATACACATCACGCTGTGCTCAGTCGCCGGAATGCTTGCGCCGATAAAGTACTCCTCGCCCCCAGTGTAGAAATCGCGGGCATAGAGCAGCGAAGGAATGCTGTCGGTGCCTTTAAAGCTCAGCAGGTGGCCTGCACCGGCCTGCGCGGTATCGTGCAGACCCGCCATGCCGCGGAATGAGAAGTCGTGGCACTGGAAATCCAGGTGCGAGAGGTCGCTACAGGTTTTCGCTGCCCACTGCTCACAAATTTTGCGGTAGTGGTGCGCGATGGTGGCGTTGGTCGAGGCTTTCCACAACTCGGCGGAGAGCACCGTTTCCAGGTAGTTCACCAGCCAGAAGAACTCCTCACGGGTGTTGGTGATGGTCAGCACCGGCACCTTCATTGGCACTTTGCTCCCCTCATCCAGCGATTTGATGTGCAGCGGCAGGTAGCCTAAACGGTGCAGGTCGCGGATATGATCGACCGCCACGCTATCTTTGCCGAGATAGCTGTCCATCACCTCTTTGTACTCATTCACCACTTCCTCTTCCGGGCGGGCAAAGAAGGCATCGTTAAAGAGATCGACCATAAACCACTTCAGAAAGCCCTGCAGGCCAAAGAAGACCAGCTTGCCGTCGGCCACCGGCGACTGGAAAAAGCGGTCGCTGCGCGGCGTGAAGTTGGAGTAAACCTTTGTAGTGCCCTGCGGATACTGCACGCGGTGCGACACTTTATAGCCGTCGATGGCGAGAATCGGATTCAGTTTCATGGTGTGGTCCCCTTAAGCGCGAAATAACGTGGCGATATCGATCAGTTCAACGCGCGGCGAAGCCAGCGTCGGCGAAGTAAACGAGGTGGTGGTATAGATAGCGTCGATCCCGTTATTCAGCAGGTTGTCGACGCCTTTCGAGAAGATACCGTGCGTAACATACAAGCTGACGCTGCGCGCACCCGCTTCACGCAGAACCTGCGCTGAGCCGATAAAGGTACCGCCCGCATCGCAGAGATCGTCGACGATCAGCAGATCTTTCCCCGCCACCTCGCCGGCCACCAGCGCAAAGCCGGTCAGATTGCCGCTGGCAACATCACGCTCTTTGGTGAGAATGGCGTAATTTTTCGCGCCGGTGGCTTTCGCCACGTTGTGAATTTTTTTCAGCGCGCCTGCGTCCGGAGCCACCAGCATCAGTTCGCCCTGCGCAATGGCGCGGCGTAGCGTTTCGCTCTGCAACAGACAGGTTTCCTGAGGAATGGCGACGCAGTTATTGATGGCGGCTGCGGCGGCATCGCTGTGGGGATCGAGAATAAAGATTTTGTCGAAGTTCAGGGTGTTGAGCTGGTTAGCGAAGACTTTCAGCGCGAAGCTGTCGCCCGCCACCATATGGCGATCCTGGCGCGCCCACGGCAGCCAGGCGAGCTGCAGATGGCTAACCGCAACATCAGTAACATGGCGTACCGCGTCTACCAGCTGCGCCAGCAGCATAAAATCATTCATATCGCGCATGGCGGCGACACGGATGCGCATCAGCTGGGCGAAAGCGGGCAGTTCGCCCGTCACTTTCAGCCACACTGCACCATCGGGAAATACGCCGTGGTCGATTTCAACGTTTTGATTATCGATAAAGAGTTCGATTCTGCTCGCCATCATTCACCTCACCTGCATTAGTTAATGTCCCTTGGACACATTTAATATTGTCCATAAGACACTATTAAGCAAGCCCCCGTCTGGATTATTTTTATACTGAATATATAAGACACTGAAAATACATAAAATAAAAGTTCGCTTGCCGCACCTGGGCAGGCTGATAAACTTGCTGCGTGTGCAATAAGGTGAGTCAGTGATGATCAGCGAAGCAGAGTATCTGGATTCTTACGATCCGAGTCGTTTTCCCTCGCCGCTGGTGACGGTCGATAGCGTGCTGTTTAGTCTGCACCAGCAGACGCTCTGCGTGCTGTTGGTTGAGCGCGCCAGCCAGCCGCAACAAGGGCGCTGGGGATTGCCCGGCGGCTTTATTGATATGGCGCAGGATAGTTCTACCCGCGCCACGGCGCTGCGCAAGCTGACGGAAAAAACTGGCGTCTCGCCCTCGTGGCTTGAACAGCTGGATACCTTCTCCGGCCCACAGCGCGATCCGCGCGGCTGGAGTCTGACCGTTGCCTGGTATGCGCTTATCTCGTGGGTCGCCTGCGCGCCGCATATTACAAGCGTCAGCGATGCCAAATGGGTGCCCGTTGCCGAACTTGATGAGCGCGAACTGGCTTTCGATCACGGCGAGATAATCCACGCCGCGCTGCGCCGCCTGCGGCAGAAAACGATGTATTCGTTACTGCCCGTTTACTGTTTGCCTGAGACCTTTACCCAGAGCCAGTTGCAGGAAGCGACGGAGATAATTCTCGGCCAGCCGATCCAGCGCAAAAGCCTGATCCGTCGTTTTGAAGCCTCTGGCATGTTTGAAGAGACCGGGGAGAGCGTCGCGACGGGGGCGCGAAAAGCGCGCTTGTGGCGACGTAAAGCGGATGTCGATATCCACCTCTTTTCGCGCAACCTGCTGGCAGACAGCTAAAACAGCGCCCGCGGAGCAACGGGTGCTGTGTGTGTTATTTACCGAAGCCATCCGCTTTCAGCATATTGTCTATGGTCAGTAACTCCGCGTCTAAATCAAGCGAGTCATTCTCCAGCAGGGCCTGATGCTGCTGCTCAAACGCGCGCTCAACGCGTTCAAGCACAACTGCCAGCTCTGTTATCGCCTTTTGCCGTTGCGCCTCGTCACTGAGTTGGTCGGAAAGTATCTGCCCCCTGGCGGCAATCTTTTCCACAAGCGGCAAATAGCGCTCGAGGAAACGTCTCCCCGGCACAACATCTCTGGGATCAGTCTCCATGCACTGCAGGATCTTATCTGCCAGCGTGGCGATGCCTGTCAGATGAATATTCAGCGCATCGGGTAAGGTGTACTGATTTTGCAGGCGATAGATTCTCTGATCCAGCAAGGATGGCTCTTCGGCGGGGTCTTGCCTGTCTTGCTTAAACTCTTCCACCGGCGCGGCTTGTCGCTCATTTAGGCGTGCTTCATTTCTGCTTTTTCGCCAGTTAAGCACCGCTCCACTGATAAGCACTCCCCAGAAGATTATGTTAATAACCAGCATGGTATGGCGAAATATGCCGCAGTAAATGGCTGCCGCAAGGTACCAGACAAACAGATACCAGGCGTGGATCTGGCCCGGTGCCTGCCGGTTTCTGTAAAAGTGCACGAATATTGCTGCCGTACCCGCAGCAAATGGCATCGTCGCTGCATCTCTGAACATAAGCCAGATAAAGCCTGCGAAGGCACCGGCCCCCAGCGCAATGCGGTCGTGGAAAAGCGTGCGAGTCAGCAGGATAAAGCTTAACCACGCCAGCCCTTCACAAGACATAATGATCGGAGAGAGATAGTCCAGCTCCTTCCCCTTCAACCCGCCATAAAGGAAGCCGAGGGGAAACAAACCTATCTGCACAGCGATCCGGTTAAGGCGATTGCGGTAGAATTTATTCAGCATGTAGGTAATTTGATAACCCATTCTCTTTTCCTGACTCAGGCCTGAGCCTGATTACCACTGGCGATAGCGGCCAGACGCGCGCGGAGATCGGTTTCCATCGTGCCGAGCTCTTTTTCCACTTCCTGACGGCGCTGGCGCGCATCGGCAGCGATCTTCACGGACTCTTCAATGGTGTTAAGCAGGCGTGACTGCACCTCGCGCAGCGTCTCGATATCCACAACCGAGCGCTCGACTTCACGGGCAGTCTCAATCGTACCGGTCTGCAGCATCTCGGCGTTGCGGCGCAGCAGGTCGTTAGTGGTATCAGCAACATCTTTTTGCAGCTTCGCGGCCTGGCGCTGGGTCTGCAAAGAGAGCGATAAGGCAATCTGGTTTTTCCACACCGGAATGGTGGAGAGAATGCTGCTCTGGATCTTTTCCGCCAGCGACTGGCTGTTGCTCTGCATCAGGCGAATTTGCGGCGCGCTCTGCATAGCAATGGTGCGCGACAGCATCAAGTCATGCAGACGACGCTCGAAACGCGAAATACCGTCGAGCAGGTCGCGCACGCGCTGAGCAATCATCGGATCGGACGCCGCCTGTGCTTGCAGAGCGGGCAGCTCTTCCTGTTTTATCTGCTCCAGGCGTTGCTTGCCGGCGATAACATGCAGGGTAATTTGCTGGAAAACATCGCGGTTGCGATCGAACATGATCTCCAGCGTCGAGATATTACGCAGCAGATCGACCATCGCGTCATTCAGCTTCTCAGTAATATCCTCCACCTGAGCGGAGAGCGTTTTGTACTCCAGCATGGTGCGCTCAATGCGGTTAAAAAGTGATCCCACAAGCGGCAGCGAGGCAAGAAAGCCCGGCTTTTGCTCAAAGGCGCTGATATCGACCTGCTTAATTTTTTGCAGAAGATCGGTAAGTTGCGAACCGATGATGCCCGCATCTTTTGCCCGCACTTGCTGCATGAGGGAATCAGAGAATTGCGACATCTTTTTCATGGTTTGCGCACCGAAACCGAGCGAGTAGGACGGATCGTAAATATCGATCTCTTTAACAATCGCCTGGATTTGCGTCTGCTGCTCGGGGGTTAAATTATCCGTCTGCGGCAAATCATTTAATGGCTGCGCTGCCGTCAGGCCAGACGAGGTAATGTCCGTCATAATAAGTGTCCTTGAAGGTGAAATAGCAGGCAGGCGCAGTGTCAGCGTGGGTTGTAATACGTCTTTTTGCCGCTGCCTTAGTGGGTCAATACGGTACAACAGCAGCAAAGTATTAAACAGGCCAATTATTAGCAAGTATAATAACCGCCTATTTACCTACCTATTTTGATGAAATGGCAGAAATTACACCTGCACTTCTCGATGCAGATCAACGCGTTGCCTCCACCTTCCAACCGATGCGTGGCGCAAGCAACCCACATCTTCAAACCATGCTGCCGCGTCTTATTCGCCGTCGCGTGGCGTTTGAACCCTGGTGGCAGCGCCTTGAACTGCCGGACGGGGATTTTGTCGATCTTGCGTGGAGCGAAGAGCCGAATCAGGCGCGGCATAAACCGCGGCTGGTGGTGTTTCATGGCCTGGAAGGCAGCCTGCACAGCCCCTATGCGCACGGCCTGATTAATGCGGCGAAACAGCGCGGCTGGCTGGGCGTGGTGATGCATTTTCGCGGCTGTAGTGGGATTCCTAATCGCCTGAACCGCATCTATCACTCCGGTGAAACCGAAGATGGCACCTGGTTTCTCACCTGGCTGCGTCAGGAGCTTGGCGAGGCGCCAACCGCGGCGGTGGGATATTCGCTTGGCGGGAATATGCTCGGCTGCCTGCTGGCGAAAGCGGATGACGATCTGCCCCTCGATGCGGCGGTGATTGTCTCGGCCCCGCTAGTGCTGGAAGCGTGCAGCTATCATATGGATAAAGGCTTCACGCGCGTTTATCAGCGTTATTTGCTCAACCTGCTGAAGGCCAATGCCGCGCGGAAACTGCGCGCCTATCCCGGCTCGCTGCCAACAACCATGGAAGTGCTGCGTAAAATGCGGCGCATCCGCGATTTTGATGATCTGATTACCTCGAAAATCCACGGCTTCGACGATGCGCTTGATTACTATCGCCGCTGTAGCGCCATGCCGCTGCTGCCGCAGATTCGTAAACCGACACTTATCATTCACGCCAAGGATGATCCGTTTATGGATCATCACGTCATCCCCGATCTTGCGCAATTACCCGCTAATATTGAGTATCAATTGACGGAACATGGCGGGCACGTCGGCTTTGTCGGCGGCACGCTGCGTCGCCCGGAGATGTGGCTTGAAACGCGCATTCCGGACTGGTTATCCGCTTATCTGGGAGCATCATGATTATTCCGTGGCAAGAACTTGACGCCGACACGCTCGACAATCTGATTGAGAGCTTTGTCTTGCGCGAAGGTACCGATTATGGTGAACATGAGCGTTCGCTTGAACAAAAGGTCGCCGACGTAAAACGGCAATTGCAGCGCGGCGAGGCCGTGCTGGTGTGGTCAGAACTGCACGAAACGGTGAATATTATGCCGCGCGGGCAGTTCCACGAATAACCGGACGCCGGGCGGCTTTGATACTGAACAACAGCTTTTCTTCAGGGAGTTGCTATGTCCGCCAAACATCCGGTCATCGCCGTCACTGGCTCCAGCGGCGCGGGAACCACCACCACCAGCCTCGCCTTCCGTAAGATTTTCGCCCAGCTCAACATGCACGCGGCGGAGGTGGAAGGCGACAGCTTTCATCGTTATACCCGTCCGGAAATGGATATGGCGATCCGTAAAGCCCGCGATCTCGGGCGGCACATCAGCTATTTTGGCCCGGAAGCGAACGATTTCGGCCTGCTGGAGCAGACCTTCAGCGAGTATGGCCAGAGCGGCCAGGGCCAGGCGCGAAAATATCTCCACACCTATGATGAAGCCGTGCCGTGGAACCAGGTTCCAGGAACCTTTACCCCCTGGCAACCGCTGCCGGAACCGACCGATGTGTTGTTCTACGAAGGGCTGCACGGCGGTGTGGTGACGCCGCAGCATGATGTAGCGCGCCACGTTGATCTGCTGGTCGGCGTGGTGCCGATCGTTAACCTGGAGTGGATCCAGAAGATGATCCGCGACACCAGCGAGCGCGGCCACTCCCGGGAAGCGGTGATGGATTCGGTGGTGCGCTCAATGGAAGATTACATCAACTACATCACGCCGCAGTTTTCCCGCACTCATCTCAATTTCCAGCGCGTTCCCACCGTCGATACCTCAAACCCTTTTGCCGCCAAAGGCATTCCTTCTCTTGATGAGAGCTTTGTCGTGATTCATTTCCGCAATCTGGAGGGGATCGATTATCCGTGGCTGCTGGCAATGTTGCAGGGATCGTTTATCTCGCATATGGATACGCTGGTGGTGCCGGGCGGCAAAATGGGGCTGGCGATGGAGCTGATTATGACGCCGCTGGTGCAGCGGCTGATGGAAGGCAAAAAGATTAAATAACCCGGCGGGAAGCGCCGCCGGGCGGGCTTATCAGGCTTCGATCACCTCAAAGGAGTGGGTGATCTTGACTGCTTTTTCCAGCATCAGCGCCACGGAGCAGTACTTCTCAGCCGAGAGATCGACCGCGCGGGAGACGGCAGCCTCTTTCAGCGCTTTGCCGGTGACGATGAAGTGCAGGTTGATATGGGTAAAGTAGCGCGGCGCTTCTTCCCGGCGCTCGGAGGTCAGCTTCACTTCGCAGTCGGTCACGTCATGACGCCCTTTTTGCAGAATCGACACCACGTCGATGGCGCTGCAGCCGCCGGCGGCCATTAAGACCATCTCCATCGGGCTGGGAGCTTTGTCCCCGGAGTTGCCATCCATCAGGATTTGGTGGCCGGAAGCGGACTCACCAAGGAACGTTAACCCTTCAACCCATTTCACTCGTGCCTGCATGTTCATCACTCCGGTATGGCAAATTTTTTCACAGATTACGCGTACATAACAAAACGCGCAACGGAAGGCGACCTGCGTCATGCTGAAGCGAGACACCAGGAGACAGGCGCCAAAAGCTATGCTAAAACAGTCTACATGCTACAGAGAAACATTGACGTTACGAATGTACGCAAGGGATATCATACATTAGAGACCGCAGATGTCGCTGACGGTCCACTTCCCGGGATTTGGGAAGCTTTGATTGCAACCCCAGAAGCTGAATGATTCACGCCGTTTCTGGAGCCAGCTTATAACAGAGGATAATCGCGCATGGTGCTTGGCAAACCGCAAACAGACCCGACTCTCGAATGGTTCTTGTCTCATTGCCATATTCATAAGTACCCGTCGAAGAGCACGCTGATTCACCAGGGTGAAAAAGCGGAAACGCTGTATTACATCGTTAAAGGCTCAGTGGCAGTGCTCATCAAGGATGAAGAGGGTAAAGAGATGATCCTCTCTTACCTTAACCAGGGCGATTTTATTGGTGAACTGGGCCTGTTTGAAGAAGGTCAGGAGCGTAGCGCCTGGGTTCGCGCCAAGACCGCCTGTGAAGTGGCGGAGATCTCCTACAAAAAATTCCGTCAGCTTATCCAGGTGAATCCGGATATTCTGATGCGCCTCTCCTCGCAGATGGCGCGCCGCCTGCAGGTGACCTCGGAGAAAGTCGGCAACCTGGCGTTCCTCGACGTGACCGGCCGCATTGCACAGACTCTGCTGAACCTGGCGAAACAGCCGGACGCGATGACCCACCCGGACGGTATGCAAATTAAAATTACCCGTCAGGAGATCGGTCAGATCGTCGGTTGCTCCCGCGAAACGGTTGGCCGCATTCTGAAAATGCTCGAAGATCAAAACCTGATCTCTGCCCACGGTAAAACTATCGTCGTCTACGGTACGCGTTAATCTGCAAAATGGCGCATCGCTTATGCGGTGCGCCGTTTTTGTTTTCCCATGTGGCGCAGGCTGATTTATCACCCCGAAATCAACTACGCACTGCGACAAACGCTGGTGTTATGCCTGCCTGTGGCGGTTGGGCTGCTGCTCGGCCATCTGCAACAGGGTCTACTCTTCTCGCTGGTTCCCGCCTGCTGCAATATCGCGGGCCTCGATACCCCGCATAAACGCTTCTTCAAACGCCTGATTATCGGCGGCTCGCTGTTTGCCGGCTGTAGCCTGGCGGTGCAGCTTTTGCTGGCGGAAAATCTTCCGCTACCGGTGATCATGACGGTGCTAACACTGCTGCTGGGCGTGACAGGTGAAATCAGCGCACTGCATGGCCGCTTACTTCCCGCGTCTCTCATTGCCGCCATTTTTACTCTCAGCCTCGCCGGGAACATGCCGGTGTGGGAGCCGCTGCTGATCTACACCCTCGGCACCCTGTGGTACGGGCTGTTTAACTGGTTTTGGTTCTGGCTGTGGCGCGAACAGCCGCTGCGCGAATCCCTCAGCTTGCTCTACCGGCAACTGGCGGACTATTGCGAAGCGAAATATAGCCTGTTAACCCAGCACATCGATCCGGAAACCGCGCTGCCGCCGCTGCTTGACCGCCAGCAGAAAGCGGTGGATCTGATTAGCCAGTGTTACCAGCAGTTGCATATGCTGGCGGCGAATCAGAACAACGATTACAAGCGCCTGCTGCGCGTCTTTCAGGTCGCGTTGGATCTGCAGGAGCATATCTCTGTCAGCCTGCATCAGCCGGAAAAGGTGCAGAAGCTGGTCGAGCGCACCCACGCCGAGCAGGTGATTCGCTGGAATGCGCAAACCGTCGCGGCTCGCCTGCGCGTGCTGGCAGATGACATTCTCTATCACCGCTACCCGACCCGCTTCACCATGGAGAAGCAGGTCGGTGCGCTGGAAAAAATTGCCCGTCAGCACCCTGATAATCCGGTCGGGCAGTTTTGCGCCTGGCACTTCAGCCGCATCGCCCGCGTGCTGCGCACCCAGCGCCCACTCTACATTCGCGATTTGATGGAGGATAAGCAGGAGCGCCTGCCGCTGATCCCGGCGCTAAAAAGCTATCTATCCCTGAAATCGACCGCCCTGCGCAATGCGGCGCGTATCAGCGTAATGCTCAGCATCGCCAGCCTGATGGGCAGCGCATTAAATCTACCGAAACCTTACTGGATCATGATGACGGTGATGGTGGTGACGCAGAACGGTTATGGCGCGACGCGTGTACGCATTGTCAACCGTGCCGCCGGCACGCTGGCCGGACTGGTGGTGGCGGGAATGACGCTGCACTTTCATGTGCCGCTCGGTTTTACCCTCGCCGCGATGCTGATGATCACCTTGAGTAGCTATCTGATTATCCGCAAAAGTTACGGCTGGGCGACGGTCGGTTTCACGATTACGGCGGTCTATACTTTGCAAATCCTGACGCTTAACGGCGACCAGTTTATTCTCGCCCGGCTGGTCGATACGCTGATTGGCTGCCTGATTGCGTTTGGCGGGATGGTGTGGCTGTGGCCGCAGTGGCAGAGCGGCCTGCTGCGCCAGAATGCGCACGATGCGCTGGAGGCCTATCAGGATGCGATTCGCCTGATCCTCAGCAACAACCCGGAACCGACGCCGCTGGCCTGGCAGCGTATGCAGGTTAACCAGGCGCACAACGCCCTGTTCAACTCTCTCAACCAGGCGATGCAGGAGCCCGGCTTTAACAGCCGCTATCTGAGCGATATGAAACTGTGGGTGACACATAGCCAGTTTATTGTCGAACATATCAACGCCATGACGACGCTGGCGCGCGAGCACACCATGCTGACGCCGGACCTGGCGCAGCGCTATCTCGAGTCATGTGAAATTGCGCTGCAACGTTGTCAGCAGCGGCTGGAGTATGACGGGCCGGGAGAGTCCGGTGATGTGAATGTTATGGAAGGACCGGAAACGCTGACCCACGGCCCAATGAGCACGCTGGAGCAGCATTTGCAGCGCATTATCGGGCATCTGAGCACCATGCACACCATCTCGTCGGTGGCATGGCGTCAGCGCCCGCATCACGGCATCTGGCTACGCCGACGTCTTACGCGTTAACCACGCTCGCAACGGCCTGCGCAAAGCGCTGCATCCCTTCATCAATATCCTGCTCCTCGATAATCAGCGACGGCGCGAAACGCATCACATCCGGGCCGGCATTCAGCACCATCACGCCCGCTGCGGCAGCCGCATGCAGGAAATCGCGTGCACGGCCTTTGTATTGCGGCTTCAGCTCGGCACCGATCAACAGCCCCATACCGCGAATATCGCTGAACAGGTCGTACTGCTCATTAATTTGTTGCAGATGCCCAACAAAGTGCTGACGTTTGGCACTGACGCCATTCAGCACTTCAGGGGTGTTGATGATATCGAATGCGGTACCGGCCACCGCGCAGGCCAGCGGGTTGCCGCCGTAAGTGGAGCCGTGGGAACCGGCGTGGAAGACGCTGGCGATCTCGTGCGTCGTCAACATGGCGCTGACCGGGAAGCCGCCGCCGAGGGCTTTAGCACTGGTCAGAATGTCCGGCGTCACGCCGTAGTGCATGTAAGCGAACAGCTCACCGCTGCGACCCATGCCGCACTGCACCTCATCAAACACCAGCAGTGCGTTGTGCGCATCGCACAGTTCACGCAGGCCTTTGAGGAATTCAGGCGTGGCGGCGGTCACTCCGCCTTCGCCCTGAATCGGCTCTACCACCACGGCGCAGGTGTGATCGTCCATCACCGCTTTAACCGCGTGCAGATCGTTAAATGGAACATGCACGATGTCGGCCGGTTTCGGGCCAAAGCCGTCGGAGTATTTCGGCTGACCGCCGACGGTCACGGTAAAGAGGGAACGCCCGTGAAAAGCGTGATGGAAAGCGATGATTTTGGTTTTGTGCGGGCTGTGGCGCGTGGTTGCATAAAAACGCGCCAGCTTAAAGGCGGTTTCGTTGGCTTCGGTACCGGAGTTCATAAACACGACGCGCTCGGCAAAGGTGGCATCCACCAGCTTGCGCGCCAGACGCAGCGCCGGCTCGTTAGTGAAGACGTTGCTCAGGTGCCAGAGCGTCTCGCCCTGCGCTTTCAGCGTCTCCACCAGCGCCGGATGGCAGTGGCCTAAAGCAGTTACCGCAATGCCGCCAGCAAAATCAACGTACTCTTTACCCTGCTGATCCCAGACGCGGCTGCCCTTTCCCTTCACCGGGATAAACTCGGCCGGTGCGTAAATTGGCA
This sequence comes from Kosakonia sp. HypNH10, assembly GCF_029850615.1. NCBI lineage: Bacteria > Pseudomonadati > Pseudomonadota > Gammaproteobacteria > Enterobacterales > Enterobacteriaceae > Kosakonia > Kosakonia sp. HypNH10. Next base: position 132,198 of record NZ_JAOTIU010000009.1, on the reverse strand, counting down.
GAATAACGTCGTCGAAGTTTGCACGTGTCACCGCGTCTTGCTGAGTTGCCATAGGTTGCCCATCCCGTGTTATGTTTCATTCATAGTGAAAATATAATCACGAAATATGCATAAAAAATCACTAGATGGCAACCATAAATCACCGAGAAAGGAAGTTTTCCAGCAATTGGTGGCCCTGCTCACTGAGAATACTTTCGGGGTGGAACTGCACCCCTTCCAGATCCCACGCCTTATGGCGAATGCCCATAATCTCACCGTTTTCACTCCAGGCAGTGACCTCGAAGCAGTCAGGTAAGGTAGATGGATCGATAACCAAAGAGTGATAGCGCGTAACGGTTAACGGATTATTTAAGCCGCTAAACACGCCGCTGCCAGAGTGCGTAATGGGGGAAGTTTTGCCGTGCATCACTTTCGCCGCGCGCACAATGGTGGCACCAAATGCCTGGGCAATCGCCTGATGGCCGAGGCAAACGCCGAGGATCGGCAGCTTGCCCGCGTAGTGCGCAATAACTTCAAGCGAAATGCCCGACTCATCCGGCGTGCAAGGGCCTGGCGAAATAACAATTTTCTGCGGCGCTAGCATTTCAATATCCGCCAGCGTCAGCTCATCGTTACGCCTCACCTCTACGTGTGCGCCCAGCTCACAAAAATATTGGTAGAGGTTCCAGGTAAAGGAGTCGTAATTGTCGATAAGCAGGATCATGTGAATTCAACCAATGGATGTGCCGCGTTTCATGCAGTTTGCGCGAAACTATACGGCACTTCGCAAAGATAAAAAACGGCTTTGCGGTGTGAGAAAAGCCGGATGGCGCTAACGCTTATCCGGCCTACAACTTTTCGTAGGTCGGATAAGCGTTAGCGCCATCCGACAAAAAGGTTTACTCGCCCTCGCGCGCCTCGCTCACCACCTTACTAAAGATGGCGGTTAGCGGTTCGAGATCGCCCATTGCGCCTGCCTGGTTGGCGTTGCGCCAGTCGTCGGGATCGATATCTCGCCAGTCGAGCGAGAAGCCCGCGTGCAGCGCCAGCTGTTCGAAGAAGATGCGCTGCGCAATACCATTACCCAGGCGGAACGGGTGCAGGACGTTGATTTCGCAGTAGTAATGCGCCAGGCGTGCGATAAACTCCTCTTTTTCAAGCCCGACGAGCCACTCCTCATCTTCTAGCTGCTGCATCAGGGCATTGCCCTCTTTCTCGATATACTCGAAGTGGCAGAAGCGGGTATCGCCCTCGTAGATATCGACTTCGCGGATCTGCCCGGCCCAGTCGAACACATCCTGGTAAAGATGGCGGTGAATGGCGCAAAGATGTGGCAGACCGCGGGCAATCGGCCCCAGTTCCAGGGTTGCAGCACGCAGCGCGGTAAACTGATACGCCTCCTTCTCCAGCCCCTTAGCATTGCGAATACCGAGGCGATTACGCATCACTTTCAGGCCGGGGAAAAGATACGGGTCGCGCCCGTCGCCGAATTTATCGCTCATTTTGCCTCCGCAGCTCTTCAAGACGTAAAGTGGCCTCTTCCGCATTCAGCGTAACAAGCTCGCTATCAACGCCCTCCAGCCGGCGGCTGGCCTGAAAATTGATGTTGCGCTGCTGCTCCCAGAGTCGGGATTTTTGCCTGTCGGTGAGTTTTTTCGGCATAGCGCCTCCCAGTTAAGCGATATACATACCCAAATGATGTACATGCCCAAAAAATTATAAGCAGTAATTCCGGGTTACGCAGGGAAGCGGTAAAACACGGGCCGCAAAGCCCGTGTGGAGGAAACTTATGGCAGCACTTTCGCGGAGAGGATAACAACCGGTTTTGACGGGACATTCTGATACGGGCCAACATCGTGCGTCGGCACCTGGGAGATCTTATCGGCAACGTCCATGCCTTTTACCACTTTGCCAAATACCGCGTAGCCAAAGTCACGCTGGCCATGATCCAGGAAAGCGTTATCCGCAACGTTGATAAAGAACTGGCTGGTCGCGCTGTCTTTATCCGCAGTCCGCGCCATAGCAATGGTACCGCGCGTGTTGCGCAGGCCGTTATCCGCTTCGTTTTTGATAGGCGGGTTAGGCTGCTTCTGCTGCATCTGCTCGTTAAAGCCGCCGCCCTGAACCATAAAGCCAGGAATAACGCGATGGAAAGTGGTGTTGTTATAAAAACCGTTATTCACGTAATCAAGGAAGTTTTTCACCGACACAGGGGCTTTCTGATTGTTCAGCTCCAGTTCGATATTACCGGCGGAGGTGGTGAGCAGAACATGCGGGTCGCCTTTTGCGGCCAGCGCAGCAGGAGAGAGAGCAGAAAGGGCGAGCAGAGCCGCCATAGCCGCCAGAGTCGATTTAACCATAAGGTTTCCTTAACGAAGTGCAGTAACGAAAGCGAGTGGCTTGATTCTAAAGAGCAGTCAGCCAGCAGGCCAGCCTTTTACTTAATTTTACGTATTTGGTAACAGATGTAACGCCAGACCGCCAAATTCGTGCGTCTTAACGGCCTGGCACGCCGCTACGCTTGCGGCATCCGATTAAAATGCACCTCTTCGCATCCCTCCTCCATCCGTACCCAGCTCTGCGCGGGTTGCGTGCTGGCAATAATGCGTCCGTGACGAATTGACCAGCGCACCGGAGACTGGCAACGCACCGCTTCAAAGCCATTTTCAACCGGCAGAATGATCATATTGGCAGGCAGACCTGGCGCAATGCCGTACTCTTTCAATCCCAGCGTTTTCGCGCTGTTATGGGTGATGAGTTGCAGCCCCTGCTCAATCTGCGAATACCCCATTAACTGACAAACATGCAGACCCATATGCAGCACCTGCAACATATTGCCGGTGCCGAGCGGATACCAGGGATCGAACACATCATCGTGACCGAAGCAGACATTCATTCCTGCCGCCATCAACTCTTTCACCCGCGTCACGCCACGCCGTTTCGGGTAGTCATCAAAGCGTCCTTGAAGATGAATATTGACCAGCGGGTTGGCCACAAAATTGATGCCGGAACGTTGCAGCAGGCGGAAAAGACGGGATGTATACGCACCATTGTAGGAGTGCATGGCAGTAGTGTGGCTGGCGGTAACGCGCGAGCCCATCTCCATTTCGAGCGCCAGCGCGGCGACGGTCTCAACAAAGCGCGACTGCTCATCATCAATCTCATCGCAGTGGATATCCAGCGGGCGCTCATACTCACGCGCCAGGTCGAAAGCAATATTGAGTGATTCAATGCCATATTCACGCGTGTACTCAAAATGCGGAATCGCACCGACCACATCGGCACCCAGCTGAAGCGCTTTTTCTAACAGCGCCGCACCGTTCGGGTAGGAGAGAATGCCCTCCTGTGGAAAGGCGACAATTTGTAGATCGATCCACGGCGCGACCTCCTCTTTGACCTCCAGCATCGCTTTCAGCGCCGTTAACAGCGGATCGGAAACATCAATGTGGGTGCGCACATGCTGCACACCGTTGGCCATTTGCCATTTCAACGTCTGCCAGGCGCGCTTTTTCACGTCCTGATGGCAGAGCTGCGCTTTACGTTCGGCCCAGCACTCGATCCCTTCGAACAGCGTACCGGACTCGTTCCAGCGGGGATCGCCAGCCGTTTGCGTGGTGTCCAGGTGAATATGCGGTTCGACGAACGGCGGCAGCGCTAAACCGCCACCGGCATCAAGCACGTCAAGTGTCTCGCTCTGGGCGTCGCCCATCGGCGTAATCTCGCCAAATCGCCCATTCTCAATGGCAATTTGCCAGACTCCTTCGCGATCGGGTAAGTGCACATTCTGCACTAACCATAGTGGTGTTGCTGACATCGCATTACCTCCTCTTTCTCCCTCAGATATGTCGTAGCTAACCTCGTGCTAAAAAACGTCACTTTCAGTATAGAAATTCCTCAACATATAAATATGAATGATATCCAATACTTATAAAAACCATGAAAAATCAGCAATATACTCATTAAGGAGTAGGCTAAGGTGTAATTGATATACATCAATAACCGTGCAAGCTGAATCGTTAAGGTAGGAGGTAGTAAAAAAGAAATCGAGGCAAAAATGAGCAAAGTCAAACTCGCTATCATCGGTAACGGCATGGTCGGCCACCGCTTTATCGAGGACCTTCTCGACAAAGCCGACGCCAGCCAGTTCGACATTACCGTATTCTGTGAAGAGCCGCGTAAAGCCTACGACCGCGTCCACCTGTCATCCTATTTTTCCCACCATACAGCCGAAGAGCTGTCGCTGGTACGCGAAGGCTTCTACGAAAAACATGGCGTCAAAGTGCTGGTTGGCGAACGCGCCATCACCATCAACCGCCAGGAAAAAGTGATCCACTCCAGCGCGGGCCGCACGGTCTATTACGATAAGCTGATCATGGCCACCGGATCTTACCCGTGGATCCCGCCGATCAAAGGGTCTGAAACCCAGGACTGTTTTGTTTATCGCACCATTGAAGATTTGAATGCCATTGAGTCATGCGCGCGTCGTAGCCGCCGTGGCGCGGTGGTTGGCGGCGGCCTGCTGGGTCTGGAAGCCGCAGGCGCGCTGAAAAACTTAGGCGTCGAAACCCACGTTATCGAATTCGCCCCGATGCTGATGGCAGAACAGCTCGATCAGATGGGCGGCGAACAGTTAAGACGTAAAATCGAAAGCATGGGCGTGCGCGTGCACACCAGCAAAAATACCAAAGAGATCGTGCAGGAGGGCGTTGAGGCGCGCAAAACCATGCGCTTCGCCGACGGCAGTGAGCTGGAAGTGGACTTTATTGTCTTCTCCACCGGCATCCGTCCACGCGACAAGCTGGCGACCCAGTGCGGGCTTGAAGTTGCCCCGCGCGGCGGCATCATGATCAACGACTGCTGCCAGACCTCCGATCCCAATATTTATGCCATCGGCGAGTGCGCCAGCTGGAACAACCGCGTTTACGGTCTGGTCGCGCCAGGCTACAAAATGGCGCAGGTGACGGTTGACCATATTCTCGGCACACAAAACGCGTTTCAAGGCGCGGATCTTAGCGCCAAGCTGAAACTGCTCGGCGTGGATGTTGGCGGTATCGGTGATGCGCACGGCCGCACAGCGGGCGCGCGCAGCTATGTCTACCTCGACGAAAGCAAAGAAGTCTATAAGCGCCTGATTGTCAGCCCGGATAACAAAACTCTGCTCGGCGCGGTACTGGTTGGCGACACCAGCGATTACGGCAACCTGCTGCAATTGGTGCTCAACGCCATCGAACTGCCGGAAAACCCCGATGCGTTGATCCTGCCGGCGCATGCCAGCAGCGGTAAACCCTCAATTGGCGTCGATAAGCTGCCGGACAGCGCGCAAATCTGCTCCTGCTTCGACGTCACCAAAGGCGACCTGATTACCGCTATCAACAAAGGCTGCCACACCGTGGCCGCACTGAAAGCGGAAACCAAAGCCGGAACCGGCTGCGGCGGTTGTATTCCGCTGGTTACCCAGGTGCTGAACGCCGAACTGGCGAAACAGGGTATCGAAATCACCAATAACCTGTGTGAACACTTCGCCTACTCCCGCCAGGAGCTGTTCCATCTCATCCAGGTGGAAGGGATTAAAACCTTCGACGAACTGCTGGCGAAATACGGTACCGGCTACGGCTGTGAAGTGTGTAAACCGACCGTCGGCTCGCTGCTTGCTTCCTGCTGGAACGAGTACATCCTGAAACCACAGCACACGCCGTTGCAGGATACCAACGACAACTTCCTCGCCAATATCCAGAAAGATGGCACCTACTCCGTTATTCCGCGCTCTGCGGGCGGTGAAATCACGCCGGAAGGGCTGATGGAAGTGGGCCGCATCGCACGGGAATTCAATCTCTATACCAAAATTACCGGCTCGCAGCGTATCGGCCTGTTCGGCGCGCAAAAAGACGATCTGCCGGAAATCTGGCGTCAGTTAATCAATGCCGGGTTCGAAACCGGTCACGCCTACGCCAAAGCGCTGCGTATGGCGAAAACCTGCGTCGGCTCGACCTGGTGCCGCTATGGCGTCGGCGACAGCGTCGGTTTCGGCGTCGAGCTGGAAAACCGTTACAAAGGCATCCGTACTCCGCACAAAATGAAGTTCGGCGTCTCCGGCTGTACCCGTGAATGTGCGGAAGCGCAGGGGAAAGATGTCGGGATTATCGCCACGGAAAAAGGCTGGAACCTCTATGTGTGCGGTAACGGCGGCATGAAACCGCGCCATGCGGATCTGCTGGCGGCGGACCTCGATCGCGAAACCCTGCTGCGTTACCTCGACCGCTTTATGATGTTCTACATTCGCACCGCCGACAAACTGACCCGCACCGCCTCCTGGCTTGAGGGGATGGAAGGCGGCATCAACTATCTGCGCAGCGTCATCATCGACGACAAACTGGGCTTTGATGCACAGCTGGAAGCAGAGATGACCCGCCTGCGCGAAGCGGTGATTTGCGAATGGACGGAAACCGTCAACAACCCGGCGGCGCAAACGCGCTTCAAACACTTTATCAACAGCGATCGCCGCGACCCGAACGTGCAGGTGGTTCCGGAGCGCGCTCAGCATCGCCCGGCGACACCCTATGAACGTATTCCGGTGATGTTAGTGGAGGAGAACGCATGAGCCAGTGGAACAGCGTTTGCAATATCGATGATATCGTCCCGGCAACCGGCGTCTGCGCGCTGGTCAATGATGAGCAGGTGGCGATTTTCCGCCCGCGCCACGATGACCAGGTTTACGCCATCAGCAATATCGATCCCTTTTTCCAGTCGAGCGTGCTCTCTCGCGGCATTATCGCCGAACATCAGGGTGAACTTTGGGTTGCCAGCCCGCTAAAAAAACAGCGCTTCCGTCTGCGCGATGGCCTCTGCATGGAAGATGAAAGCCGCTCAGTTGCCCATTTTGAAGCACGAGTGAAGGATGGTGAGGTGCAGATCAAAGCATAATCCCCTGCCCTCTCAACGGCCGTAGCGACAGCTTGCTGTTATGCTACGGCTCATGCTCAGCGCCCGCGGTTCTCGCCGCGCGGCGCCCGCTTCAGCCTATAACTACAATTCCGGGGTAATGTCGTGGATCACCTGCCAATTTTCTGTCAATTACGGGGACGCGCCTGTCTGCTGGTCGGCGGCGGCGACGTCGCGGAGCGCAAAGCGCGTCTGTTGCTTGATGCGGGCGCGCAGCTCACCGTCAATGCCCTCACCTTTATTCCTCAATTTACCGCCTGGGCCGCAGAAGGCATGCTGACGCTGGTCGAAGGCGAGTTTAGCGAAACGCTGCTGGATGAGTGCTGGCTGGCAATTGCCGCCACTGATAACGACGCGGTGAACCAGCGGGTCAGCGACGCGGCAGAAGCTCGCCGCATCTTCTGCAATGTGGTTGATGCGCCGAAAGAAGCGAGCTTTATCATGCCGTCGATCATCGACCGTTCGCCGCTGATGGTGGCGATCTCCTCCGGCGGCACATCGCCGGTGCTGGCGCGTTTGCTGCGCGAGAAGCTGGAGTCACTGCTGCCGCAACATCTTGGGCACGTGGCGAAGTTTGCCGGGCAACTGCGCGGCCGCGTAAAACGCCATTTCGCCACCATGAGCGAGCGCCGTCGTTTCTGGGAGAAGCTGTTCGTTAACGATCGGCTGGCACAATCGCTGGCCAATCAGAATATGGCCGCCGTGGAGAGCATCACCGAGCAGATGCTGAACGAGCCGCTGGATAACCGCGGTGAAGTGGTGCTGGTGGGTGCCGGGCCTGGCGATGCCGGGCTGTTGACGCTGAAAGGCTTACAGCAAATCCAGCAGGCGGATGTGGTGGTGTATGACCGTCTGGTCTCCGATGAGATCATGAATCTGGTGCGCCGCGATGCCGACCGCGTGTTTGTCGGTAAACGGGCGGGCTATCACTGCGTGCAGCAGGAGGAGATCAATCAGATCCTGCTGCGCGAGGCGCAAAGTGGGAAGCGCGTGGTGCGGTTAAAAGGCGGCGATCCCTTTATTTTTGGGCGCGGCGGCGAAGAACTGGAAACGCTCTGCCATGCGGGCATTCCCTTCTCGGTAGTACCGGGTATTACTGCGGCTTCCGGCTGTTCGGCTTACTCCGGCATTCCGTTGACTCACCGGGATTACGCCCAGAGCGTGCGGCTGGTCACGGGCCACCTGAAAACCGGCGGCGAGCTGGACTGGGCTAACCTGGCGGCAGAGAAGCAGACGCTGGTGTTCTATATGGGATTGAATCAGGCGGCGGCGATTCAGGAGCAATTGATCGCGCATGGTATGCAGGCGGATATGCCGGTTGCGCTGGTGGAAAATGGCACATCGGTGCAGCAGCGGGTGGTGAGCGGCACGTTGTCGCAGCTTGGCGAGCTGGCGCAGCAGGTGAAAAGCCCGTCGTTGATTATCGTCGGCAGGGTTGTCGCGTTACGCGATAAGTTGAAGTGGTTCTGAGAGACAATGCCTGATGGCGCTACGCTTATCAGGCCTACAAAATGCGCTAAACCGTAGGCCGGATATGGCGGTTACGCCGCCATCCGGCAAACAGCGCCACGCACAATGCCTGATGGCGCTGCGCTTATCAGGCCTACAAAAACGCGCTAAACGTAGGCCGGATAAGGCATTTATGCCGCCATCCGGCAATCAGCGCCCGGCATAATGCCTGATGGCGCTGCGCTTATCAGGCCTACAAAACGCGCTAAACGTAGGCCGGATAAGGCATTTATGCCGCCATCCGGCAGTCAGCGCCTGACACAATGCCTGATGGCGCTGCGCTTATCAGGCCTACAAAACCGAGCTTATTCTGCTTACGGCTTCGCGACAAAACCAATCGCTTCGTACACCTTCTTCAGGGTTTCTGAAGCGTGCGCGCTCGCTTTTTCCGCGCCTTCGCGCATGATCTGCTGCAGGAAAGCTTCATCATTGCGATAGCGATGGTAACGCTCCTGCAACTCGGTCAGCATGCCGGAAACCGCGTCCGCCACTTCGCCTTTCAAATGGCCATACATCTTACCTTCGAAATGCTGCTCCAGCTCGGCGATACTCTGGCCGTTCACGGCGGAGAGGATATCGAGCAGGTTAGAGACGCCCGCTTTGTTTGCCACATCGTAACGTACAACCGGCGGCTCGTCGGAGTCGGTCACGGCGCGTTTGATCTTCTTCACTACCGACTTCGGATCTTCCAGCAGGCCAATCACGTTGTTGCGGTTATCGTCCGACTTGGACATCTTCTTCGTCGGCTCCAGCAGCGACATTACGCGCGCACCGGATTTCGGAATAAACGGCTCAGGCACTTTAAACACATCGCCATAAATGGCGTTAAAGCGCTGGGCGATATCACGGCTCAGCTCCAGATGCTGCTTCTGGTCTTCGCCGACCGGCACCTGGTTGGTCTGGTAAAGCAGAATGTCTGCCGCCATCAGCACCGGATAGTCAAACAGGCCAGCGTTGATGTTTTCTGAATAGCGTGCGGATTTATCTTTGAACTGCGTCATACGGCTCAGCTCGCCGAAGTAGGTGTAGCAGTTCAGCGCCCAACCCAGCTGGGCATGCTCAGGAACGTGGGACTGCACAAAGATCGTGCTTTTCTGCGGATCAATACCGCACGCCAGGTAGAGCGCCAGCGTATCCAGCGTCGCCTTGCGCAGCTTCTCCGGATCCTGACGCGCGGTAATGGCATGCAGGTCAACGATGCAGTAGATACAGTGATAGTCGTCCTGCATGTTCACCCACTGACGCAGCGCACCCATGTAGTTGCCAATGGTCAATTCACCTGAGGGCTGTGCGCCACTAAAAACGATGGGCTTAGTCATTTTTCATTTCCTGATGTTCACTGAGCGGGAGCCCGAGCGCGGGCAGTAAATCGTTAAAGCGGTCGAAGACATAGTCCGGCTCGCTTAGGGTAATCGCTTCACCATAGTTGTAGCCGTAGGTCAGGCCAACGGAGACGCTGCCTGCCGCCTGCGCGGCGCGGATATCGTTGCGGGAATCGCCAACGAAGAGTAACTCATGGGGCTGAATCGACAGCTTGTCGCACACCAGCAGCAGCGGCTCCGGATGCGGCTTCTTATTCACCACATCATCACCACCGACGACAAAAGTGAAGTAGTGGGCAATCTCCAGCGCTTCCAGCAGCGGCGCAACAAACGGCGTCGGCTTATTGGTCACCAGCGCCAGCGGCAGCCCTTTTTCGTGCAGCGCCGCAAGAGTTTGCGCCACGTCCGGGAACAGGAAGCTGCCCTCCTCCACGGTCTCTTCGTAGTAGCGATTGAAGAGCTTACGCAGCATAGCGATCTGCTCGGCCTGCGGCACATCGCCGGTATCAATATCGGGCTTGCCCTGCGAGGCGCGCTGAATAGCACGCTCCTGGCGAGCCCAGTTGAAGGCGCGCTCCATCAACACATCGGCACCGTTACCAATCCAGGTAATCACGCGCGCTTCGCCAGCCTGCGGCAGCTCAAGGGCATACAGCGCGCTGTCTACGGCGGCGGTGAGCCCCGGCGCGCTGTCCACTAATGTGCCGTCGAGATCGAACGCGACACCCCGAATCGACTGCAATTTATCCATGACTTACCTTCGCCAGTTCGCTACGCATTTCATCAATAACCTGTTTGTAATCCGGCTGATTGAAGATCGCCGAGCCCGCCACAAACATATCTGCGCCGGCTGCCGCGATCTCGCCGATATTGCTCGCTTTCACGCCGCCGTCCACTTCGAGACGGATATCAAGGCCGGACGCGTCGATGCGACGACGCACTTCGCGCAGCTTGTCGAGCGTATGGGGAATGAAGGATTGACCGCCAAAACCGGGGTTAACGGACATCAGCAGGATCACATCCAGCTTGTCCATAACATGATCCAGATAGCTCAGCGGCGTCGCCGGGTTAAACACCAGCCCCGCTTTGCAGCCATGCTCTTTGATCAGTTGTAGCGTGCGGTCGATATGTTCAGAAGCTTCAGGATGAAAGGTGATAATGCTTGCCCCGGCTTCGGCGAAGTCCGGCACCAGGCGGTCGACCGGTTTCACCATCAGGTGCACATCGATAGGCGCGGTGATGCCGTAGTTGCGCAGCGCTTTCAGCACCATCGGGCCGATGGTCAGGTTCGGTACGTAGTGGTTGTCCATCACGTCGAAATGGACAACGTCGCCGCCCGCGGCCAGTACGCTGGCGGTGTCTTCGCCCAGGCGAGCAAAGTCAGCCGACAGAATCGAAGGGGCAATTAAATACTGTTTCATCCGCATCTCCTTGAGAAAGTAGGTTTCGGCAGGCGGCGGCGCGGTGAACGCAGGGTTAGCGAGGCGCGGGAGCCGGGCGATAGAGCGCCAGCAGCTCATCCACTTTTTTACGCGTCCCGCCATTACTGCTGATACTGCGTCGCACTTTCACCACGTGCAATTTCGCCTGACTGTACCATTCACGCGTCAGCAGCGTGTCATGGTTGGAAATCAATACCGGGATTCGGTTCTGCACCAAGCTCTCCGCAATCGCGGCAAGATGAGCCTGCTGCTCAAGGGTAAAGCTATTGGTATGGTACGCCGTAAAGTTGGCTGTCGCAGAGAGCGGCGCATAGGGCGGATCGCAATAGACCACCGAGTTCGCATCCGCGCGCGCCATACTCTCGGCGTAAGATTCGCAGTAAAAGAAGGCATTCTGCGCTTTTTCTGCAAAGTGGTACAACTCCGCTTCCGGGAAGTAGGGCTTTTTATAGCGCCCGAACGGCACGTTAAACTCCCCGCGCAGGTTGTAACGACACAGACCATTGTAGCCATGCCGGTTAAGGTATAAAAACAGCAGCGCGCGCCGGAACGGCTCCTGGCACTGGTTAAACTCCTGACGCAGCTGGTAATAGACTTCGGACTGGTTCACCGCGGGCACAAACAGCGCGCGCGCGTGGTGAACATACTCATCAGGGCGCTCTTTAACGATGTTATAGAGGCTGATTAAGTCGCTGTTGATATCTGCAAGGATATAGCGGGAGTAGGAGGTGTTGAGAAACACCGAGCCCGCGCCAACGAAAGGCTCGATAAGGCACTCTCCCTTGGGCAAGTGCCTACCGATATCGTCGAGCAGGGGGTATTTTCCCCCTGCCCATTTTAGAAAAGCGCGATTCTTTTTCATGCTGACTGATTACTTACACTCTCTCCGGCTGTGGAGAAAGCTCCGACAGCATCCTGCGCTTTACACATTACTTAAGATCGGCCTGAACCTGATGCAGCGGCTTCGCCCACGGGTTTTTCGCCTGCACATCCGCTGGCAGCGCGGAAACGGCGCGTTTAGCATCATCCTTCGAGGCATAGACGCCGCTCACCAGCACATACCACGGCTGACCGTTACGCGTTGTCTGGTAGACGACGAAGTTTTTCAGGTTCTCTTTCTTCGCCCACGCATTGAGGTTGTTGTAGTTCGATGAACTGCTCAGCTGCAGGGTGTAGTGGTTGCCCGGAGCCGATTTCAGCGCACCGACATTGCCGGTAGAGGCCGTGCCGCTGGCAGCAGGTGCGCTGCTTGCGCTCGCCGCCGGAGCCGTGGTTTTCGGCTGAGCCGGTGTGGATGCGGCCGTTGACGTTGACGGTGTGGCTGTCGACGTTGCAGCAGGCGCTTTCACTGGCGCAGAAGCGGTGCTTTCCGTGCGCTTCGGCGGCTGAGCAACCGGGCGGGACTCCGCTTTCGGCTCGCTTTTCGCTACCGGCGTTTTGGCGGCTGGCTTCGGCTCAATCACCATCTGCTTGCGTTCGTTACGCGGCGCCGTGGCGTGGCTTTCGCCCGCTGCAGGCTGCTGCTGAGTACGCGCGGCGTTGGAATTGCTGTTGCCATTGCCGTTATGAATCGGTGCAACCGTTGCCGGTTCGGTCGGCAGCGTCGAACTGGCCGCGCTATCAAGCTGTGTCTGGCTCTGCGGCTGCGACAGTGCGCTGTTAAGATCGCCCTGCACTTCTACACGATTTTGCCCTTCCGGCGTAGCGGATGGCTGGCCCTGCGACGGTGTCGAGGAGATCGGCGGCAGCGTCACATCCTGCTGAGCCGGTGCGCTGCCTGCGTTCTGTGCCTGAGACGGCGCCGCGCCCGGTGCGGGCTGTGCGCCATTTGCCTGATCGGCGGCGTTGCCGCTGTTACCGGCAGTGTTGTTCGTCGCGCCGAGATCGATATTTTTCTCGCCCGACGTATTTTGTTCGTTGTTTGCAGGCGCGGGGGATTTCAGCGCAGAGCCGATGCCGATAATCAGCAGCAGTAACACCAGAATACCGACGCCCATCATCACATACTGGCGGGACGCTGGCTTCGCAGCGGCAGCGGCTTTCTTACGCTTACGCGGGCGACGCTCCTGCGGCTCCTCGTCCAGAGCGGCTTCATCTTCTTGATAGCTCTCTTCTTCGCGCTCATCACGCACCCGGCGCGAACGCGCAGGACGGCGATCGTCGGCATCAACATCAACCTCATCAAAGTTGATCTGCGGCTCATCGACACGCTCGGAAGATTGACGAGAACGACCAGTACGACGATCGCTGGGATCGGGTTTCAGCTCGTCTTCTGGTTTGAATTCATCCATTTAACACCCCACACAAAGGCGTATGCCACTGATGCATACCGCCCGAAGTTAAACGCCACGCAGCGCGTGAACAGACCTTTCTTATCGTTACGCCTGCTGGCAATCAGCAATAGCGCTAAGTACTACGTCGTGCGACACTCCGCCGCGAACTTCACTCTTCCCTATGGCCAGCGGAAGCACTAAACGCAGCTCTCCCGCTAACACTTTTTTATCGCGCATCATGTGCGGCAGGTAAGCCTGCGCCGCCATTTCACGCGGACCCTCAACAGGTAAACCGGCGCGTTTTAACAACGCTTTGATGCGCTGTGTATCTGCTGCGCTAAACTGCCCGAGGCGTTCTGACGCGTGTGCCGCCATCACCATCCCGGCAGCGACGGCTTCGCCGTGTAGCCAGTTACCGTAGCCCATCTCCGCCTCAATCGCATGGCCGAAAGTATGTCCAAGATTGAGTAAAGCACGTAAGCCGTGTTCGCGCTCATCGGCGGCAACGACCTCCGCTTTCAGTTCGCAGCAGCGACGGATACAGTAAGCCAGCGCCGCGCCATCAAGGCGCAGCAGAGCGTCCATATTCTCTTCCAGCCAACTAAAGAACGCGCCGTCGAGAATAATGCCGTATTTGATCACTTCCGCAAGACCGGAGGAGAGTTCACGGGCAGGTAGGGTTGCCAGGCAGTCGAGATCGACCACAACGGACGCGGGCTGATAGAACGCGCCAATCATGTTTTTGCCAAGGGGGTGGTTTACCGCCGTTTTACCGCCAACGGAGGAGTCAACCTGAGAAAGGAGCGTGGTCGGCACCTGGATAAAGCGCACGCCGCGCTGATAGCTGGCCGCAGCAAAACCGGTCAAATCGCCGATTACGCCGCCGCCGAGCGCGACCAGTGTGGTATCGCGCCCATGAGGTTTTTGCAACAGTGCGGTGAACACCGTGTCCATCACCGCCAGGCTTTTGTACTGCTCGCCGTCAGGCAGGATCACGCTATCGACATTAACGCCTGCCTGTTCCAGCACGCTACGTACCTTATCAAGGTAGAGCGGTGCCAGGGTTTCGTTGGTGACCAGCATAACCTGATCACCAGACTTCAGGGGCGCGAAGGAAGCTGGGTCGTTAAACAAACCAGCCGCGATGGTGATAGGGTAACTACGTTCCCCGAGAGTAACGGTGATCCTCTCCATGACGCGACATCCACCTTAGTTGCTTAAACCTACAGGCCGTCTATTAAGCCTGATTTAGTTGCTTTCCAGCATATGAATAATCTGGTTCGCCACCACTTTCGCGCTCTGATCGTCAGTACGAATGGTCACGTCGGCAATCTCTTCGTAAAGCGGATTGCGTTCGTCGGCCAGCGCTTCCAACACTTCACGCGGCGGCGCGTCCACCTGCAGCAGGGGACGTTTTTTATCACGTTGAGTACGTGCCAGTTGCTTCTCGATAGTGGTTTCCAGATACACCACTACACCGCGGGCGGAGAGACGATTACGGGTTTCGCGGGATTTCACAGAGCCGCCGCCGGTCGCCAGAACGATGCCCTGCTTCTCCGTCAGCTCATTGATGATCTTTTCCTCGCGATCGCGGAAACCTTCTTCACCTTCAACATCGAAGACCCAGCCCACATCAGCTCCGGTTCGTTTCTCAATCTCTTGATCAGAATCGTAAAATTCCATATTGAGTTGTTGAGCTAACTGACGCCCAATAGTGCTTTTGCCGGCACCCATAGGCCCAACCAGAAAGATATTGCGTTTCTCTGCCATTTTTTCGGTACTACTAAGACTATTCGTTGATGATAAACCCGCTTCGCAAAAGTACGGCGTAGCAGGACATGAACTGAAACCTCATATGCGATAGTGCGAGAGTCAGATCGAAAATTATCTCAGTACTCCGGCTTGTTTGGCAACTGAATAAACACGTTATCCCTCTTACCGCCCTTTATTATACGGAGACCGCTGACACTCAAATCGGTACTCCTTGTAAGCTAAATCATCTCCCACGTCAAACACCTGGGCCAAGTTACGGCGAAAAAGGGGCGTTACGGCAGATTTAATGTACCGCTGCCAGCCTGGGGGTAATAAAGACCACCAGTTCGCGGCGATCTCCCTCTTTTGCCTCCTGACGAAACAGACGACCGAAGCCGGGAATAGCGCCAAGACCCGGAACCTGGGCTCTGCCGTTACGCTTCTTTTGCGAGAAGATGCCACCCAATGCCAGCGTTTCGCCGCTTTTCACCTCTACCACGGTTTCAATCTCCTGCTTATCAATCGCCAGCGCTTCGCCTCCGGCCTGTTGCAGTACCTGGCCGGGCATATTCTGGCTGATGCGCAGCTTCAGGCGAACCCGCCCATCGGGAAGCACCGTTGGGGTCACTTCCATGCCCAGCACCGCCTCTTTAAACTCAACCGCCGTATTGCCGCTCTCCCCATTCGCCACCTGGTAAGGAATTTCACTCCCCTGCTTGATGCTTGCGGGCTGCAAATGTGAGGCCAGCAGGCGCGGGCTGGCGATAATCTCCAGCTGCTGCTTTTGTTCCAGCGCGGAAAGCTCAAGCTCGAGAAGACGCGCATTGATGCTGCCGATATTAAAGCCGATGCGCGTTGTGGCGCTGGCAACGCTGTGATCTGCCGCCAGAGTACTCACCTGCCCGCGCGTGGCGGCAGGCTCCTGCCCGAGCCCCCACTTCACGCCAAGCTCGCGCAGGCTTTTTTCATTAATAGTGACGATCCAGGCCGCCAGTTCAACCTGCTCAACAGGCAGATCCATCTGCGCGACCCACTTTTCCAGCGCGGCAAGGCTCTCTTTATTATCACGTACCAGTAAGCGGTTAAGGCGTACATCAACGGTGATGCTTCCCTGGTCACTGATGAGTTTCTCTGCGGCTTTTGCCAGTTCAGCGGCGTTCGCGTGGCGTAACACAATGCCGCGCGTCAGCGTTGGTGCACTTTTTTTACGCCGTGCCTGCTCCGCCTCCCGTTCTGCCTGCTTCTGCTGCTGCCACGATGCGGTATGCACCTGCCAGATAGCGCCCTGTTGGTTCAGAGTTAACCCTGCGCTGGCCGCGACGGTCTGCATCGCCTGTAACCAGGGCACTTCCTTCAGGCTAAGAGAGACGACACCGCTCACCTCCGGCGGGATAACAATATTCTGTTTTTCCAGCGTCGCCAGCGCCTGCAGCACCTGCGCGACCGGCACCTCGTCTACGCTCATCGTCACCAGAGGCGTAGCTTTGACAAAGGCCAGCGGCAGACTAAAGAGCACGACGCTCGCTATCCATTTTCTCATCCTGAGTTCCTTTTCGTTTCCAGCGCCATGTTGAGGGGGCGCACGCCTTCCCTGTTGCTATCTCTGTCTCATCTGTTTCGATGGCGGTAACACGCCAGCCGGGTGAAAGCGTGTCGCCCACGCCTACCCGGTGCCAGCGTCCTGCCGCATCGCGGATGATGGCCAGCCGCTGCCCGCTTTCAATAACGCCGTACAGTTGCCACGCACGGAGCTGCGCAAGCTGGCAGCGATCCGGTGGAGGCTGAAAAGGATCGCGCATGCCGCACAGCACAGTGACGATCCCGAAGGTAAAAAGCAGGCGTTTAACCATCATCGTCATGCTCCAGTTGCAGTGTAAAACGCAGCCCTTTTTCGCTGGCGGAGAGGGAAAATGCCGGGATCTGCATACCGCGCTCCGCCAGCAGTGAAAAAGTCTCCACGGCCTGCGGCCAGCGGCTTTCCAGCACCAGTTCACCGCCGCCCTGCATCGGCTGCCAGCGCAACAGTTGCCGCGACTGGCCGTGAAAGTCGAGCGGGCTAAAACGGCGTACCTCTGTGAGACCGTTTTGCTCTTCAGGCGGTGCCAGCGCGCGAAGCTTTCGCCACTCGGCCTGTAATTGCGGCTGGAGCACGCTCTGCTGGCGGAGTGTAAGGCGTTGCGCCTGATTCAGCGGTCGGATGGCGAACCACCCGATAAGCAGCACGCCGATAAGCGTTGCGGCCAGCCAGCAGATCGCCCGCACGCGCGGCGAAAGCGCGAGCCAGACGTCAGGGTTTAGCGCCATCGATCTGCCCCCGGCTCAGCTGATAGGTAAATCGCCACAGCCCCTGCCCATCACGCGAAGCGCTTCCCATCGGCAGAAGATGAAACCCCGCCATCTTTTGCAATTGCGGTTCGAACTCGCGCAGCGCGCTGACGGCGCGCGCCAGCCCGTGGATTTCAAGCTGGTTCTGTCGCCAGCGCAGCTCTGTCAGCCAGGCGTTTTCCGGTAACGCGGCCGCTAGCGTTAGCAGCGTTTTCCGCCAGGCGGTTGTTATCTGCCGCCGACGCGCTTTCTCCTGTGCCTGCTGCCACCGCTGGTGCCGCAGACGGAGCGGCTCTTCTTGTGCATGCAGCGCCGCCAGCAGTGCCCGATCCGCCGCCAGCCAGAGCGTACCGCTACGCCTGGCCTGAGCGTGCTGCGCATGCCATAGCGTCCCGCCCAACGACAGGCTCAGCACGCTTAACACCGCTGCCACCGCCCAGAAGCGCAAACAGCGCCGCCGCTGCAGCTGTCGCCACGGCATAAAATTGACCACAGGGCGCATTAGTACCCCCTGGCGATCGCCAGCCCCAGCGCAACGGCATAGCGCTGGCTTGCATCCGGTAGCGGCGGCTGGCGCGACGGCACCGCGCTCCAGCAATCGAACTCCCCCACACCTTCGCCGCACTGGATAATCTCATCCCGGGGAAGCGCGAGCAGCGCGCCAAGCTGCGCAACATTTTCCGCCTCTTCGCGCGCTCGCCGCCCCCAGCTCTCTTTTGTCGCCCACAACCACTGGCGCTCATCGCACCAGGCGAGACAGCGCGCCGGTGCCGCTAATGAGGGCAGCAACGGCTGAAGAGCGCAGGCATCGGGCGTGATAGAGGAGAGGTGGAGTGAAAGCTGCTGCGCGATCTCCAGCAGAGCGGCGATATCCCGGTTCTGCGCGGCGGTCACGCCGTAGCTTCTGGCGGGCTCATCCTCGGTGAAGTCGAAGCAGAGATCGCTTTGCGCCATCTCCAGCTCGCGCGCCATCGCCTGTGAAACCCAGCTGGTTAGCGCAGGTTCACGCAGCGTCACCGCCGGGCGCGGCAACCTTCGCTGTAGGGTTTGTCCGGCAGGAAAAGCGATACGCGCGCAGTGGCGCTGCGGCAAAGCATGACGCCAGGGGCGCAGAGCATCAAGCAACTGCTCCGGTGCTTTAATGCGCCCCTGAACCACCGCGCCACTGGGTAGCGGAAGGTGCCACCAGCGGCGCAGCGCCCGCCCGTAACGCCCGGCGGAAAGCGCCACGATAAAGACGCCATCCTGTTGAATATGCACACCAATTTGCCAATGCCTGAATGTCATAAATTACGATCTCCTTATCGTCTCGCTGGTGGACGCTATATCAATGCTCAAGGCTTGCCTTTATACTACCGCGCGGTTGTTTATAAACTGCCCAAGTGACTCTAAATGGGAAATCTCCAGTGAAGTTCGTAAAGTATTTATTCATCCTTGCAGTCTTTTGCATTCTGTTGGGAGCAGGCTCGATTTACGGTCTGTACAAATATATTGAGCCGCAGCTACCTGACGTCGCCACGCTGAAGGATGTCCGGCTGCAGATTCCAATGCAGGTCTATAGCGCCGACGGCGAGCTGATCGCACAGTACGGTGAAAAGCGCCGTATCCCGTTGACGCTGGATCACATTCCGCCGGTAATGGTGAAAGCCTTTATCGCCACGGAAGACAGCCGCTTTTATGAGCATCACGGCGTCGACCCGGTCGGGATCTTCCGTGCGGCCAGCGTCGCGCTCTTCTCCGGCCACGCCTCGCAGGGCGCAAGTACCATTACGCAGCAGCTGGCGCGTAACTTCTTCTTAAGCCCGGAACGCACGATGATGCGTAAAATCAAAGAGGTGTTCCTGGCGATCCGCATAGAGCAGTTGCTGAGCAAAGACGAAATTCTCGAGCTCTACCTCAATAAAATTTATCTCGGCTACCGCGCTTACGGCGTAGGTGCAGCGGCGCAGGTCTACTTTGGTAAAAGCGTCGACCAGCTCACCTTAAGCGAAATCGCGGTGATTGCCGGGCTGCCGAAAGCACCCTCTACCTTTAACCCGCTCTACTCTCTCGAACGTGCTACCGCGCGACGTAACGTAGTGCTGGCGCGTATGCAGAGCGAAGGGTATATCAGCGAGCAGCAGGCTGATGAAGCCCGTAGCGAAGCTATCGATGCCAATTACCATGCGCCGGAAATCGCCTTCTCTGCCCCCTATCTCTCTGAGATGGTGCGCCAGGAGATGGTGAGCCGCTACGGTGATAAAGCCTACGAAGATGGTTACCGCGTTTACACCACCGTCACGCGTAAAGTGCAGCAGGCCGCGCAGGATGCGGTGCGCAATAACGTGATGGATTACGACATGCGTCACGGCTATCGCGGGCCGTCGAATGTGCTGTGGAAAGTGGGCGAAGCGGCGTGGGAGAGTAAAAAGATCACGGACTCTCTGAAAGCGCTGCCAACTTACGGACCGCTCTCGCCTGCCGTTGTCACCAGTGCAAACCCGCAGGAAGCGACCGCAATGCTGGCGGACGGTTCAACGGTCTCGCTGAAGATGGAAGGTGTCCGCTGGGCGCGCCCTTACCGCTCGGATACGCAGCAGGGCCCGACGCCGCGCAAAGTAACCGATGCCGTTCAGGTGGGTCAGCAGATTTGGGTTCGCCAGGTTGGCGATAACTGGTGGCTGGGACAGGTGCCGGACGTCAACTCGGCACTGGTGTCGATCAACCCGCATAACGGCGCAGTAATGGCGCTGGTGGGCGGTTTCGATTTCAACCAGAGCAAGTTCAACCGCGCCACACAAGCGCTGCGCCAGGTGGGTTCGAACATCAAACCGTTCCTTTATACCGCTGCGATGGATAAAGGCCTGACGCTGGCGAGCATCCTTAACGATGCGCCGATTTCGCGCTGGGATGCGGGCGCGGGCTCCGACTGGCGGCCGAAGAACTCGCCGGATGAGTATGCCGGGCCGATCCGTCTGCGCCAGGGTCTGGGGCAATCGAAAAACGTGGTGATGGTACGCGCGATGCGTGCGATGGGCGTTGATTACGCGGCGGAGTATCTGCAGCGTTTCGGTTTCCCGGCGCAGAACATTGTGCATACCGAATCCTTAGCACTCGGCTCTGCCTCCTTTACTCCGCTGCAGGTGGCTCGCGGTTATGCGGTGATGGCCAACGGCGGCTTCCTGGTTGATCCCTACTTCATCAGCAAAATCGAGAATGTTCAGGGTGATAAGCTGTTTGAAGCGCGTCCGAAAGTCGCCTGCGCCAGTTGCGATATTCCGGTGATTTACGGCGAAACGCCGAAGTCGAACGTGCTGGAAAACAAGGATATGGAAAACGTCGCGACCTCGCAGGAGCAGCAAAACCCTGCCGTCCCGATGCCGCAGCTGGAGCAGGCAAACCAGGCGCTGGTTGAACGCACCGGTGCGGAAGAGTATGCGCCGCACGTCATCAGTACGCCGCTCTCCTTCCTGATCAAGAGCGCGCTGAACAGTAACGTCTTTGGTGAACCGGGCTGGCAAGGTACCGGCTGGCGCGCGGGTCGCGATCTCAAGCGCAATGATATCGGCGGCAAAACCGGCACCACCAACAGCTCGAAAGATGCCTGGTTCTCAGGTTACGGTCCGGGCGTGGTGACATCGGTATGGATTGGTTTTGACGATCACCGCCGCAACCTCGGCCGCACCAGTGCTTCCGGCGCGATTAAGGATCAGATCTCCGGCTATGAAGGTGGCGCGAAGAGTGCCCAGCCGGCGTGGGATGCTTATATGAAAGCGGTGCTGGAAGGCGTTCCGGAAGATCCGCTTACGCCGCCGCCGGGCGTGGTGACGGTCAATATTGACCGCAGCACCGGGCAGTTAGCCAACGGCGGTAGCAGTCGTCAGGAGTACTTTATCGAAGGAACGCAGCCGACTCAGCAGGCGGTTCATGAAGCGGGCACCACGCTTATCGATAATGGCGAGACGCACGAGCTGTTTTAACGCAGCCGCTGGACAGAGATATAAAAAAGGGCGCTTTCGCGCCCTTTTCTTTTATTGATTGCTGCGGTTAAAGCCGCCCCTGCCCTTTGAGCCACTCACGCACTAAGAAGAGCGCGCTGACATTGCGGGCTTCGTGAAAATCGGGATCTTCAAGCAGGTCCATTAAATGCTTTAACGGCCAGCGCACCTGCGGCAGCGGCTCAGGCTCATCCCCCGGCAGAGATTCCGGATAGAGACTTTCCGCCACCAGGATATTCATTTTGCTGGAGAAGTAGGAGGGCGCCATGCTCAGTTTCTTCAGAAAAGTGAGCTCGTTCGCGCCAAATCCAACCTCTTCCTTTAGCTCGCGGTTGGCCGCTTCATATATATTTTCACCCTCGTCGATCAGACCTTTGGAGAAGCCCAGTTCGTAGGATTCGGTGCCGACCGCATATTCACGGATCAGAATCAGGTGATCGTCGATGATCGGCACAATCATTACCGCTTCACGATTAGAGGGACGCATGCGTTCATAGACCCGACGCACACCGTTGCTAAATTCCAGATCCACGCTTTCGACGTTAAAAAGTCGTGATGAAGCCACGGTTTTGACGTTGAGAATGGTGGGTTTTTGCAATGATTTGCTCATTATTATCGGTCTTTGCAGAGAAACTTTCGTTATTGTGCGACACTACGCACGCCCTGGGCAATCTCCTTTGCCGCTTATTTACATTCTTGCAACCTATCTGAAATCAATTCGCATTTTCACTAAAAAGTCAATAGCTTGAAATAAAACTAAGAATTTGCTGATATTCCCGCCAGGGTGCTTTTGCTATTCTTCCCAACGATGGTATGCGCTTAAAAATACTCAAGTTAATTTCTTGCTTATCGCGGCCAACCACATTAGATATTTACGGGAAGGGTGCAACTGACTACACCTGTTTGAAAAAGTAAGATGGGGAAAGCATGAGCACCATTTTGATTTTTTTAGCTGCTATGCTGGCCTGCGCATTCCTCGCCGGATGGATTTACAGGTACAGGTCGCAACGTCGATACCGACTGCCTTATTTACCGGCATTCTCCGGCGCGACGGCTCGCAAATTGACTCCAGAAGAGCGCGACGCCGTCGAACGCTACCTGGAATCGCTTTCCCGTACCCAAAATACCCCTGGCCCGACCGGCGCGACTGCCGCTCCTGTCCCGATTAAACTTACAGCACACAGTAATACGGTGCTGTTTGTCGCTCATCCCATCACGCGCTACGGCATCACTACCGACGCGCCGAATAAATGGCGCTACTACCTGGACTCCGTTGAGGTCCATCTCCCGCCATCGTGGGAGCAATACATTAATGATGAGAATAATGTTGAGCTGATTCGCACCGACTCCATGCCGCTGGTGATTGCTCTCAATGGGCACACGCTTAGCGAATATATGTATGAAGAGCGCGGCAGCGAACTACAGCATATTGGTTCAACCCATTCGGCGATCCGCGGTGAAGAGAGTGAACAGATTGAACTGCTCAATATTCGCCGCGAAAGCCCCTATGAACATACGCTGAACCGCCCGGACGGCATGCGCGAAGCGCTGCTGATTTGTGCTTCATTCCTGATGTTCTTCTTCTGCCTCGCGTCGCCGGAAGTCTTTGTGCCGTGGATGGCGGGCGGCGGCGTGCTGCTGCTGGCGGCCGGGCTGTGGGGGCTTTATGCGCCGCCAGCAAAGAACACGCTACGCGAAATCCACTGCCTGCGCGGGACGCCAAAGCGCTGGGGGCTGTTCGGTGAAAATAATCAGGAGCAGATGAACAACATCTCGCTCGGTATTATCGATCTGATTTATCCAAAACACTGGCAGCCCTTTATCACCCGCGATTTGGGCCAGCAAACCGATATCGATATCTATCTTGATCGTCACGTCGTGCGCCAGGGACGCTTTTTGTCACTGCATGACGAGGTGAAAAATTTCCCGCTTCAGCACTGGGTGCGCAGCGCGGTGATCGCGCTCGGCTCGCTGGTGGTGCTGGCGATGCTGCTCATCTGGGTGCCGCTGGATATGCCGATCAAATTCACCGTTTCGTGGATTAAAGGCGCGCAAACTGTTGAAGCCAGCAGCGTCAATCAGCTTGAAGCCGCCGGTTTGCGCATTGGCGATACGCTGCGCATCAGCGGCACCGGGATGTGTAATATTCACACGCAGGGCAACTGGGCCTCGCGCCAGACGTCGCCGTTCACGCCGTTCGACTGCTCGCAGATTATCTGGAATAACGCCCCTCCCCTGCCGCTGCCGGAATCGGATATTGTGACCAAAGCCACCGCGCTGGCGCAGGCAGTCAGCCAGCAGCTGCATCCGACCACGGAAGAGGATTCCCGCGTCAGCCCGGTTTTACGCTCCGCCATTCAAAAATCCGGCATGGTTCTGCTGGATGATTTCGCTGATATCGTGCTGAAAACTCAGGAGCTTTGCTCGGCTGAAGATGAGTGTCTGCGTCTGAAAAATGCGCTGGTCAACCTCGGGAACAGCAAGGATTGGGAGACGCTGACCAAACGTGCCAGCGAAGGTAAGCTTACCGGGGTAAACGTTCTGCTGCGCCCGGTGAGCGCAGAATCCCTCGACAACCTGGTCACCACCTCGACCGCGCCGTTTATTATGCGTGAAACCACGCGCGCGGCGCAGGCGCTCAATAGCCCGGCACCGGGCGGCTTCTTAATTGTCAGCGAAGAGGGTAATGAACTGGTCGATCAGCCGTGGCCGCCGATGGCGCTCTACGACTACCCGGCGCAGGAGCAGTGGGCCGAGTTCCAGCGCCTGGCGCAGATGCTGATGCAGACGCCGTTCCACGCTGAGGGGATCATCACAAGCCTTGTGACCGATGCCAACGGCACCAAACATATCAGCCTGCACCGCATGCCGGATGCCGCCGGTTTATGGCGCTATGCCGCCACAACCCTGCTGCTGGCTGCAATGCTCTTATCCAGCATCTACAATGGCGTGCTGGCACTGCGCCGCTATCAGCGTAACCGCACCCGTATCGAAGAGATTCAGCAGTACTACGAAAGCTGCCTGAACCCGCGCCTCATCCCCAGCGAAGATAGCCTCGGCTGATAACGATCTGCTGCGCGAGCTGTGTTAACCTTTCGCGCAGATTTTTCTCTGGCTGGAGCCCTTCCCATGCACATTGATATTGCCTGGCAGGACGTTGATACCGTTCTGCTGGACATGGACGGCACGCTGCTCGATCTCGCCTTCGATAACTATTTCTGGCAACAGCTGGTGCCGCAAACCTACGGTGAGAAAGCGGGTTTAACGCCGCAAGAGGCGCAAAGCGCCATCAGCCAGGCCTATCACGACGTGCAGCATACGCTAAACTGGTACTGTCTGGACTACTGGAGCGAACGGCTTGGGCTGGATATTTGCGCCATGACTACCCAGCAAGGGGCGCGCGCCGTACTGCGTGAAGATACGGTTCCGTTTCTTGATGCGTTGAAAAAAAGCGGCAAGCGCCGCATTTTGCTGACCAACGCGCACCCGCATAACCTGGCGGTGAAGCTTGAGCACACGGGTCTGGCGTCGCACCTTGATTTATTACTTTCCACCCATACATTTGGTTATCCGAAAGAGGATCAGCGCTTGTGGCAGGCTGTCGCCACTCATACCGGCCTTGATCCCGCGCGAACGCTGTTCATTGATGACAGCGAGCCGATTCTTGATGCCGCCGCGACATTTGGTATTCGCTACTGTCTCGGCGTCGCCAATCCAGACTCCGGGTTGGCGGATAAGCGCTATTTGCGCCATCCGGCCATGAACGACTACCGCCGCTTACTCCCCTCGCTTCTAAAGGAGATGTAATGAAACAGCAGCCTGCGCAAGAGGTCCGCCTGGATAAATGGCTCTGGGCAGCGCGTTTTTATAAAACCCGCGCCTTTGCCCGCGAGATGATCGACGGCGGAAAGGTGCACTACAACGGGCAACGCAGCAAGCCGAGTAAAGTCGTCGAGCTGAACGCCACCCTGACCCTGCGTCAGGGCAATGATGAGCGAACCGTGATCGTAAAAAGGATTACCGATCAGCGCCGTCCGGCAAGCGAAGCCGTTGAACTGTATGAAGAGACGGCCGAGAGCATTGAGAAACGCGAAAAAATGGCGCAGGCCCGCAAGCTCAATGCGCTGACCATGCCGCACCCCGATCGCCGCCCGGATAAGAAGGAGCGCCGCGATCTGATGAAATTTAAATCCGGTGGCAGCGAGTAACGCGCACCCGCAAGAGAGAAAAACATGGCCAATCAAGACCAATTACACCGCTACCTTTTTGAAAACTATGCCGTGCGCGGCGAGCTGGTAACCGTCTCCAACACCTGGAAAGAGGTGCTGGAAAACCACAACTACCCGCTGCCGGTGAAAAACCTGCTCGGCGAGTTGCTGGTCGCCACCAGCCTGCTGACCGCAACGCTGAAGTTTGCTGGCGACATTACCGTTCAGGTGCAGGGCGATGGTCCGATGAGCCTTGCGGTGATCAACGGCAACAACCGTCAGCAGATGCGCGGCGTCGCGCGCGTACAGGGCGAGATCGCTGACGATGCAAGCCTGAAAACGCTGGTGGGTAACGGTTATCTGGTGATTACCATTACACCGGAAGAGGGCGAGCGCTACCAGGGCGTGGTTGGCCTCGAAGGCGAAACGCTGGCCGAATGCCTGGAAGATTACTTCCAGCGCTCCGAACAGCTGCCGACGCGCTTGTTCATTCGCACCGGTGATGTCGAAGGCCAACCAGCGGCAGGCGGTATGCTGCTGCAGGTGCTGCCGGCGCAGGATACCCAGGCTGAAGACTTTGAGCACCTGGCCGTACTGACGGAAACCGTCAAAGCGGAAGAGCTCTTTACCCTGCCGGCGAATGAAGTGCTGTGGCGTCTCTATCATGAAGAAGAGGTCACCCTTTACGATCCGCAGGATGTTGAGTTCAAGTGCACCTGCTCGCGCGAGCGTTGCGCAGGCGCGCTGAAAACCCTGCCGGATGAAGAAGTGGACAGCATCCTCGCCGAAGAGGGCGAAATCGATATGCACTGCGATTATTGCGGCAACCACTACCTCTTCAATGCGATGGATATTGCGGAAATCCGCAATAACGCCTCCCCTGCTGACCCCCAGGTTCATTGATAGCAGTTATTAATCGCCGCCTTCAGGGCGGCGTTTTTGTCTCGCCGATCACGTTTCCGTTAAAATCCTGCCTGTAAGTGTTACGTA
The DNA here is from genome assembly GCF_029850615.1 of Kosakonia sp. HypNH10. Lineage (NCBI taxonomy): Bacteria > Pseudomonadati > Pseudomonadota > Gammaproteobacteria > Enterobacterales > Enterobacteriaceae > Kosakonia > Kosakonia sp. HypNH10. Next base: position 105,482 of record NZ_JAOTIU010000009.1, on the reverse strand, counting down.
ATTCTCTTTCATGAAAGCGATTACAGTCACAAAGCAAAGGTTAAAAATGCCATCCCACGCCGTTTTAAGAACATTTCCCCGATGAATGTAATAAATTTTGGCATAATCCGTGCCGTTAAGTGACCTCAATCACAGCGTTTTCGTCAGACTGGGCTTTGAGCCAGGTAAATCTATGAACCTCGTCCCGGTTGCGGCAAAGAATCACCCCTACACTTTCAGGCAGTACATTTTGGCTAAGGAGCAGTGACATGCGTGTTAAGAGTTTAACCCCGCAAGATCTCAAGGCTTATGGAATCAACGATGTTCAGGATGTCGTTTACAACCCCGATTACGAAACGCTGTATCAAGAGGAACTTCGTCCGGACCTGGAAGGGTATGAGCGCGGCGTATTGACCACCTCCGGCGCGGTTGCCGTCGATACCGGCATCTTTACCGGCCGCTCGCCGAAGGATAAGTACATTGTTCGCGATGACACCACGCGCGACACCGTATGGTGGTCTGATAAAGGCAAAGGCAAGAACGACAACAAGCCGCTCTCGCCGGAAGTGTGGCAGCATCTGAAAGGCCTCGTCACCGAACAGCTCTCCGGCAAGCGTCTCTTTATTGTCGATGCCTTCTGCGGCGCCAACCCGGACACCCGCCTCGCGGTGCGCTTTATTACAGAAGTGGCCTGGCAGGCGCATTTCGTCAAAAACATGTTTATTCGCCCGAGCGACGAAGAGCTGGCAGAGTTCACGCCGGACTTTATCGTGATGAACGGCGCGAAGTGCACCAACCCGCAGTGGAAAGAGCAGGGCCTCAACTCAGAGAACTTTGTTGCCTTCAACCTCACCGAACGCATCCAGCTGATTGGCGGGACGTGGTACGGCGGTGAGATGAAGAAGGGGATGTTCTCAATCATGAACTACCTGCTGCCGCTGCAAGGGATTGCGTCGATGCACTGCTCGGCAAACGTCGGCGAGAAAGGCGATGTTGCCGTCTTCTTTGGTCTCTCCGGCACTGGTAAAACTACCCTCTCCACCGATCCGAAACGCCGCCTGATTGGCGACGATGAGCACGGCTGGGACGACGATGGCGTCTTCAACTTTGAAGGCGGCTGCTACGCGAAAACCATTCGTCTCTCCGAAGAGGCAGAACCTGATATTTTCCATGCCATTCGCCGCGATGCGCTGCTGGAAAACGTTAGCGTGCGCGCCGATGGCAGCATCGACTTCGATGATGCGTCGAAAACCGAGAACACCCGCGTCTCCTACCCGATTTACCATATCCAGAATATTGTTAAACCGGTCTCGAAAGCGGGTCACGCCACCAAAGTGATCTTCCTGACGGCGGATGCGTTCGGTGTGCTGCCACCGGTATCGCGCCTGACCGCCAGCCAGACGCAGTATCACTTCCTCTCCGGCTTTACCGCTAAACTGGCCGGCACCGAGCGCGGCGTTACAGAGCCGACGCCAACCTTCTCTGCCTGCTTCGGCGCAGCCTTCCTGTCGCTGCACCCGACGCAGTATGCCGAAGTGCTGGTAAAACGCATGCAGGCCTCCGGCGCGCAGGCCTACCTGGTGAATACCGGCTGGAACGGCACTGGCAAACGCATCTCCATTAAGGATACGCGCGCGATTATCGACGCCATTCTTAATGGTTCGCTGGACGATGCCGAAACCTTTACCCTGCCGATGTTTGACCTGGCGATCCCGACCTCGCTGCCGGGCGTTGAGAGCCGCATTCTCGATCCGCGCGGAACCTACGCGTCGCCGGAGCAGTGGCAGGAGAAAGCCACGCAGCTGGCTAAACTCTTTATCGAGAACTTCGAGAAGTATACCGATACGCCTGCGGGTGCCGCGCTGGTCAGCGCCGGGCCGAAACTGTAATCCGCTTACGCAAGAGAGACAAAACCCGCCGGTTGGCGGGTTTTTTTATGGTATTGAATCGGTTAGCGCAGCATCCACCACTCGCGCGAGCAAGCAGATTTGCCTTCCGGGCACGCTTTGCAACTGCCGGTCAGGCAACCGCTCGCCTCCTCTTCAACACGCACCGCGCGCCCCATTGCTTCCAGCCGCGCCAGCATGGCGTCGATCAGCGCCTTCGGTGTATGCAGGGCGAGGCTGAGCTGGCTTGCCTCCATCCGCCCCTGCAACGCCAGCAGATCGCGTACCTCAATAAGCGATGCCATTACGCGACTCCTTAATGACAGTCGCTTGCCGGGCTGTCGCAGCAGCTGGCCACCGTTCTGCGCGTAGCCAGCAGATTCACATTCACGCGGCTGCGCGCCCGGCGCAAGACGCTAATCACCAGCACGTTAAACACCACCACCGCCAGCATGCAGGTCAGGCTGTAGAGCTGGTGCTGATGGAAGGTGACGGTTTGATAAAAGAGCGTGGAGAGCGAGTAGGCAATATTCAGCCCCCACAACACCGAGAAGCCCATCCAGCCGCGGCTCGCTTCGCGAGCAATTGCGCCCATCGCCGTAATGCATGGCACGTAGAGCAGGACAAAAATCAGGTAGCTGTAGGCCGCGGCCGCACTGCCGAACTTCTGGCTCATCACCCCCATGGTGCCGGTCGCCATTTCGCCGTCGCCCTTGCTGGCTTCAATCGGGTTAGCAAGCACGCTGAGGCTGAAGGTCTCTTTGATGGAGCTGCCGGTCTCTTCCAGCGCGGCGATCAGTTCATCGCTCAGACTGAACGTGACCGGGTTAAAAGCCTCCTGCTCAATATTTTCCGCGGTGTAGAGCGTGTTGAGCGTGCCGACGACCACCTCTTTTGCCATCGCGCCGGTGACCAGCCCGACCGTTGCCTGCCAGTGATCGCCCTGCACGCCAATCGGCTCTAACAGCGGGGTAAAGACGCGGCTGATAGAGGCCAGCGCCGAGTCGTTGATGTTATGTACCGTGCGGCCATTCAGCGAGAAGCTGTTCATCGCGCTGAGGAAAATGCTGACGATAATGATCACTTTCCCGGCGCGGATAACAAAGCCTTTCAGCCGCTGCCAGGTTTGCAGCAGCAGGCTTTTCAGATGCGGAACATGGTAGACCGGCAGCTCCATCACAAACGGCGACGCTTCACCGCGCAACAGGGTGTATTTCAGCATCAGCCCGGTGAGGATCGCCATCACCACGCCCAGCAGATAGAGCGAGAAGACCGCCACCGCACCCTGCTGGCCGAAAAAGGCGGCGGCAAAGACGGCAAAAATCGCCAGCCGCGCGCCGCAGGACATAAACGGCGCCATCATGATGGTAATCAGCCGCTCACGCGGTGCATCAAGCGTACGTGCCCCCATCACCGACGGCACGTTGCAGCCGAAGCCGACAATCAGCGGTACAAAGGATTTGCCCGGCAGACCAAGCGACTGCATCAGGCGGTCCATCACAAACGCGGCGCGCGCCATATAGCCGGAGTCCTCAAGAAAGGACATAAACAGGTACATCATCCCCAGTTGCGGCACCAGCGGCAGCACGGTATTCACACCGCCGCCCAGCCCCTGCGCGAGGAAGACCGTTAGCCACTCCGGGAAGTGCAGCGTAAACCCGAGCCACTGAATACCGTGGATAAAGATCGCCACGGAGCCGGCATCAAAAATGGGTGAGAACGCCCCGCCAATATTGATGGCGAAGAGGAACATCAGGTACATGACAAACAGGAAGATCGGCAAGCCGAGAAAGCGGTTGAGAATGATGCGGTCAACGGCGGCGGTGAAACGGCTTGGCTCAGCGGTCAGCGTATTGCTGACGGTATCGCAAATCGCGGCGATGGCCTGGTAACGCGCATCGGCGATATGCAGCGCCGGATCGTCCATCTCCGCCTGTAAACGCGAAAGCGCGGCATTAAGCTGGCTGTCGGAAATATCAGCATTGGCGCGGCTATAGATATCCCCTTCCAGCATTTGCAGCCCCATCCAGCGGCGCTGCTGCCAGGGAAGCGCGTCGTGCATCTGCCCGGCCAGCGTATCTGCCTCGCGCGCCAGCGGCAGCGCGTAGTGCACCAGTTCAACATTGTCATTGGCACGGTGGCGATCGATGGCGAGTTTCAGCGCCTCGATCCCGCGTCCACGCGTGGAGACCAGCGGGATCACCGGGCAGCCAAGGCGGCTGGCCAGCGCATCGATATCAATGCGCAGTTTCTGCTTTTCGGCGATATCGAGCATGTTGAGGGCGATAATGCACGGCACGCCAAGTTCCAGCAGCTGTAACGTCAGGTAGAGGTTGCGCTCAAGGTTAGAGGCATCCACTACGTTTATCAGCAGATCGGCATCGCCATTCAGAATGTAGTGGCAGGCAATCTGCTCATCGAGAGAGGTTTGCGCGGAGATGGTGGTTAGCGAGTAGGTGCCGGGCAGATCAACCAGCGTGACCTGGTGGTCGGTGGTGGTAAAGAGCCCCTCTTTGCGTTCAACGGTGACCCCGGCCCAGTTGCCGACGCGCTGGCGGGCACCGGTTAACTGATTGAATAATGTCGTCTTGCCTGAATTGGGGTTGCCAATTAAGCCAATGGTCATTTTTTTCATTTTATTTCGCACCCCGCGAAAACGTTGCGATTAACGTGAAACCACTTCTAATTTAAGAAAGGCGAGATCTTTTTTTCTTAACACTAAATTAACGCGGCGCGTTTCGATATGCACCGGATCGCCCAAAGGGGCAACGCGAACAACATTAAAAGAGGAGCCGGGCAACATACCGAGGGATAAAAGTTTCTGCCGCCATGCCGGGCTTATTTCTGGCGAGAAACCGAGAATTTTCCACGCGCTATCAGGAGAAAATTGCATAGAGCCTACTTATCTTTTCTGCGAGTCAATATCACTCATGTGTCGTTGAGACGTACGTTTGGTCATCAAAGAGAGGAGGAGTGAGCCTGTAGGTGCGATGATAATGAGAATGGTTTCTATCAGCAATCCAAAGCGTGCGCTTCCGGCGGGGATAATTAAAAAGTTACGCTCTTTTTGATGTAGCGCAATATTTGCTATATCGGAATTTTCAGGAGAAAATAGTGAATAGCGAGTGAGAATAATAAGAATAAATTTATATTTGGCAACCGCGTTTAATAACACATCGAAATATAATAAATGTCGTCAATATTAGCTCAACCGCTAATGGCGCGCGGAATAGCTTAAATTTCCTCACTATTTTATTCAGCGGAAAATAAAACCCTAAGCGCAACGGGCAAAATAACGGGCGGGAGAAAAAAAGCCCTCTTCAAGTGAAGAGGGCTTTTCTATTAGCGTTTCTTACCCATCGCCGCTGCCAGCGCATCCATCATTGCGCTGTTGCCGGCAGGCTGCGTGTCGCGACCACGCGGCGCTTTCGCCGGACGGGCGGCGTTGCGGTTGCCGTTATCACGCTCATTGCCGTTGCCACCGCGGCGCGGCGCGCTTTCACCAGGCTGCTCATTGAGACGCATAGTCAGGGCGATACGCTTGCGTGGCAGATCCACTTCCAGCACTTTCACCTTCACGATATCGCCCGCCTTCACCACCGTATGCGGATCTTCAACGAACTTATCCGCCAGCGAAGAGATATGTACCAGCCCATCCTGATGGACGCCGATATCGACGAACGCGCCGAAGTTGGTGACGTTAGTGACCGCACCTTCCAGCACCATACCCGGCTGGAGATCGTTAAGGGTATCAACGCCTTCTGCAAAGGTTGCAGTTTTGAACTCCGGACGCGGATCGCGGCCCGGCTTCTCCAGCTCTTTGATGATGTCGGTCACCGTCGGCACGCCGAACTGCTCATCGGTAAACTCTGACGCTTTCAGCTTGCGCAGCTCGCTGCTGTTGCCCATCAGATCGCGCAGAGACTGCTCTGTCGCTGCCAGAATGCGCTCCACCACCGGGTAGGTTTCCGGGTGAACGGTAGAGGCGTCGAGCGGGTTATCGCCGTGGTTGATACGCAAAAAGCCCGCGCACTGCTCAAAAGCTTTCGGCCCGAGGCGGCTCACTTTTAACAGCTGCTGGCGGTTCTGGAACTGACCGTTTTCATCGCGCCAGGCAACAATGTTCTGCGCCATCATGCGGGTTAACCCTGCCACGCGCGTCAGCAGCGGCACGGAGGCGGTATTGAGATCGACACCGACGGCGTTCACGCAATCTTCTACTACCGCATCGAGTTTGCGCGCCAGCTGGCTCTGGCTGACGTCATGCTGATACTGGCCGACGCCGATAGATTTCGGGTCGATCTTCACCAGCTCGGCCAGCGGATCCTGTAAGCGACGGGCAATCGACACCGCGCCGCGCAGGGAGACATCCAGATCCGGGAACTCCAGCGCCGCCAGCTCTGAGGCGGAGTAGACCGACGCCCCCGCTTCGCTGACAATCACCTTCTGCGCCGTCACTTTCGGGAACTGTTTCTGCACATCGAGGAAGAAGCGCTCGGTTTCGCGTGAGGCGGTGCCGTTACCAATCGCCACCAGCTCAACGTTATGCTTCTCGCACAGCGCTGCCACCGCCACCGCCGCTTTTGCCGCCTGCCCGGTGTGTGGGTAGATGGTGTCGGTAGCGACCAGTTTGCCGGTGGCATCGACTACCGCCACTTTCACGCCGGTACGTAAACCGGGATCAAGACCCATCGTAGCGCGCAGACCGGCCGGTGCCGCCATCAGCAGATCGTGCAGGTTGCGGGCGAAAACGTTGATCGCCTCATCTTCCGCACGCTCACGCACCGTGCCCATCAGCTCCGTTTCCAGATGCATCAGCACTTTGATGCGCCAGGTCCAGCTCACCACGCCTTTACGCCAGCTGTCCGCCGGAGCGTTATTCAGGCGCAGGCCAAGGTGATCGATAATAATCTGCTCGCCGTGGCTCTCTTTTGGCGGCTCATCGAACTGCGGATCGGCGTTCAGCGAAAGTTGCAGAATGCCTTCGTTACGCCCGCGGAACATCGCCAGCGCGCGGTGAGAAGGGACGGTGGAGAGCGGTTCATGATGTTCGAAATAGTCGCGGAACTTCGCGCCCTCCTCCTCTTTCCCGGCAACAACCGTCGAGACGAGATGGGCGTTTTTCCATAAGTAGTTACGCACTTTCGCCAGCAGCGCGGCATCTTCCGCGAAGCGCTCCATCAGGATATAACGCGCGCCGTCGAGGGCCGCTTTGCTGTCGGCAACGCCTTTGTCGGCATCCACGAAGGTCGCTGCAAGGGCTTCAGGATCCTGCGACGCATCGTTCCACAGCGAATCGGCCAGCGGCTCGAGACCGGCTTCAATAGCGATCTGCCCGCGCGTACGGCGTTTCGGTTTGTAGGGAAGATAGAGATCTTCGAGTTCAGTTTTGCTCAGGGTGCCGTTAATCGCCTGCGCCAGCTCATCGCTCAGTTTGCCCTGCTCGCCGATCGATTTCAGGATTGCCTGGCGGCGCTCTTCCAGCTCGCGCAGGTAGCCGAGACGGGTTTCCAGCTGACGCAGCTGCGTGTCGTCCAGACCGCCGGTCACCTCTTTACGGTAACGCGCGATAAACGGGACAGTGTTGCCTTCATCAAGCAGGCGAACGGCGGATTCCACCTGTTCGGTTCGTGCCTTAAGTTCACCCGCAATAATGCGGCAGAGCGAATCATTCATCATGTCTTTCATCATCTTCTGAACAAAAAATCAGGGGACAGTTATACGGACTGACACAGCAAAATGCCAGCCGTTGGCGGGCGCTCTCAGACTCATCCGGGCACTTATTTCACGTAGACGATCTCGTTGACGTACCAGGTCGCTTCACCACCCGGTGTCTGCACCACCGCCACATCGCCGACCTCTTTTTTCAGCAGCGCGCGGGCCATCGGCGAATCGATAGAGATGTAATCTTTGCGGCCGAAAATTTCGTCGTAGCCGACAATGCGAAAACGAAGGGTATCGCCATCGTCGTTTTCAATCTCCACCCAGGCACCAAAAAAGATCTTTCCTTCCTGTTGCGGCGAATAATCGACGATTTTTAAATTTTCGAGGCATTTTGTCAGGTAGCGCACGCGACGATCGATTTCACGCAGGCGTTTTTTGTTGTATTGATAATCAGCGTTTTCGCTGCGGTCGCCGAGGCTTGCCGCCCAGGTGACCTTTTTTGTCACTTCCGGGCGCTCCTGACGCCAGAGAAAATCGAGTTCCTGCTTCAGTTTGTCGTAACCTTCACGGGTAATCAGGGGCGTTTTCATTGATCGGCCTTATTAATGTCTTCGCTGCACTTTACAAACGGAACGCGGTAACGTGCGGATTAATCATGCTTTATGTGATGCAATATGCATATAAGCTGCTGTTAAATATGCTTTGTAACAATTTCGACTAGAATGTATACCAGATTTCGCTGGTCGTTAACGCGCACTTTTTTAGAATACGGAAACATTATTGTCGGAACCTTTGGGAGTAAAAACAATGCAAGAGAATTATAAGATTCTGGTCGTGGATGACGATATGCGTCTGCGCGCATTGCTCGAGCGTTACCTTACTGAGCAGGGCTTCCAGGTTCGTAGCGTGGCTAACGCGGAACAAATGGATCGTTTGTTAACCCGCGAATCCTTCCATCTGATGGTGCTGGATCTGATGCTGCCGGGCGAAGATGGTCTCTCTATCTGCCGCCGTCTGCGCAGCCAGAGCAACCCGATGCCGATCATTATGGTGACGGCAAAAGGCGAAGAGGTTGACCGCATTGTCGGGCTGGAGATCGGTGCCGACGACTATATTCCCAAACCCTTCAACCCGCGTGAACTGCTGGCACGTATCCGTGCGGTGCTGCGTCGCCAGGCTAATGAACTGCCGGGCGCCCCCTCTCAGGAAGAAGCAGTTATCGCCTTTGGTAAGTTCAAACTGAACCTCGGCACCCGCGAAATGTTCCGCGAAGATGAGCCGATGCCGTTAACCAGCGGTGAGTTTGCGGTGCTGAAAGCGCTGGTCAGCCACCCGCGTGAGCCGCTGTCGCGCGATAAGCTGATGAACCTGGCGCGCGGTCGCGAATACTCGGCGATGGAGCGCTCCATCGACGTGCAGATCTCCCGCCTGCGCCGCATGGTGGAAGAGGATCCGGCGCATCCGCGTTATATTCAGACCGTCTGGGGCCTGGGCTACGTATTTGTACCGGACGGCGCTAAAGCATGATGCGAGTGCGTTTCTCGCCGCGAAGTTCCTTTGCCCGCACGCTGCTGCTCATCGTCACTTTGCTGTTCGTCAGCCTGGTGACGACGTACCTGGTGGTACTGAATTTCGCCATTTTGCCAAGCCTTCAGCAGTTCAATAAGGTTCTCGCTTACGAAGTTCGTATGCTGATGACCGATAAACTGCAGCTGGAGGATGGCACGCAGCTGGTGGTGCCCCCGGCATTTCGCCGCGAGATCTATCGCGAATTAGGCATTTCTCTCTACTCCAACGAGGCGGCGGAAGATGCCGGCCTGCGTTGGGCGCAGCACTATGAGTTTCTGAGCCAGCAGATGGCGCAGCAGCTCGGCGGCCCGACTGAAGTACGCGTTGAGGTGAACAAAAGCTCGCCAGTGGTGTGGCTGAAAACCTGGCTGTCGCCCAATATTTGGGTGCGCGTACCGCTCACGGAAATTCATCAGGGCGATTTCTCCCCGCTCTTTCGCTATACGCTGGCGATTATGCTGCTGGCTATCGGCGGCGCGTGGCTCTTTATCCGTATTCAGAATCGACCCCTTGTTGACCTTGAACATGCCGCCCTGAAAGTGGGGAAAGGGCAGATCCCGCCGCCGCTGCGGGAGTATGGCGCATCGGAGGTGCGCTCGGTGACCCGCGCCTTCAACCAGATGGCGGCGGGTGTCAAACAGCTGGCGGATGACCGCACGCTGCTGATGGCGGGCGTCAGCCACGATCTGCGCACGCCGTTAACGCGTATTCGTCTGGCAACCGAGATGATGGGTGAAGAGGATGGCTATCTCGCTGAATCCATCAACAAAGATATCGAAGAGTGCAACGCGATTATCGAGCAGTTTATCGACTACCTGCGCACCGGCCAGGAGATGCCGATGGAAGCGGCGGATCTTAACGCCGTGCTCGGGGAAGTGATTGCCGCAGAGAGCGGCTACGAACGTGAAATCGACACCGGTCTGCAAGAGGGTGAAATCATCGTGCGCATGCATCCGCTCTCGATTAAACGCGCGGTCGCCAATATGGTGGTCAACGCAGCGCGCTACGGCAATGGCTGGATCAAAGTCAGCAGCGGCACGGAGCTGAACCGCGCCTGGTTCCAGGTGGAAGATGATGGTCCGGGCATCAAGCCGGAGCAGCGCGAGCACCTTTTCCAGCCGTTTGTGCGCGGCGACAGCGCCCGCAGCACCAGCGGCACCGGTTTAGGCCTGGCGATTGTCCAGCGTATTGTCGATAACCATAACGGGCTGCTGGAGCTGGGCACCAGCGAGCGCGGCGGGCTCTGTATCCGCGCCTGGCTGCCGATCCCTGTCGTTCGCCAGAACGGACAGCTCAAAGAGGTGTAAACCTGTAGCGCTTTGCACGGCTGGCAAAGCGCTTTTCCTTTCTACAACTTCGCTTTCAGCGCCAGCAGCGCGTCGCAAAAGGCTTGAGGGTGCGACACAAATGGCGCATGGGCCGCTTTCGGGAAGATAAACGACTCGCTTGCGGGCCACATCTCATCCAGCAGCGGCACAATCTTACGCGGCACTAATCCATCAAGATGACCATAGAGACGCAAAAACGGCAGCGACAGGTTCTGCAACGCCTCGCGCAGATTGACCGTCTTCAAAATCTCCAGCCCGCCGTTCAGCACCTCCGTCGACGGCATATCCAGCGATAAAACGGCGCTTTTCAGCAGGCGCGCATCCTGACGCGCGGTATCGCTGCCCATGGTTTGCAGCGCCAGAAAGCGCTCAACCGTGCGCTGAAAATCCTCGCTAAGCTGGTGCTGAAAACCGGCCAGCACTTCAGGTTTAATTCCCGGCCACGCGTCACGCGCGCTGAAACAGGGCGAGGAGGCGACGGTAACCAGCGCGCTTACCCGTTCCGGCGCTTGCAGCGCAATCTGGCTTGCCACCAGCCCGCCGAGGCTCCAGCCGAGCCATATCGCTTTTTCCGGCGCCTGCGCTAAGACGCACTGCGCCATCTGCGCCAGGGTCTGCGCGCCAAAACCGCGACTGCGGCCATACCCCGGAAGATCGACCAGGTGCAGCGTAAAATGAGAGCTGAGTTCCGCCGTAATGCAATCCCATACTTGTGCATTCAGCCCCCAGCCGTGCAGCAGCACAAGATGCGCATCTCCTTCGCCTTTGGTTTGCCACCAGATGTCACTCATCAGTTATCGTTCTCTTCTTTCACACAAGGAGGTGCCACATGCTAACAGTGCCGGGATTGTGCTGGCTATGCCTGATGCCATTAATGCTCAGCCACTGGGGCATCTGCTCGCGCTGTACGCGAAGTCTGCAACGGCGAGAAAAAGTTTGCCCTTTGTGCGGTTTACCTGCCGCGTGTGAACGGCTTCCCTGCGGGCGCTGTTTACGCCGCGCGCCGCCCTGGCAGCGGCTGATTGCCGTCAGCCGTTATGCGCCGCCGCTCAGCCTGCTGGTGCATCAGTTTAAATTCCATCCGCGCCCGGAGATGGCCCCCGCGCTGGCGCGCCTGCTGCTGCTAGCGGTCCACAGTGCACGGCGCATCAGTGCCCTGCCGCCGCCGGATATGCTGGTGAGCGTGCCGCTGCACGGCCGTCGCCAATGGCGAAGAGGGTTCAATCAGAGCGATCTGTTGTGCAGAAGCCTTTCGCGCTGGCTGCGCTGCCCTTACCGGCGTGCGGCGCTCAGGCGACGGCGAGCGACGCCGGTTCAGCATCAGTTGGCGGCACGGCTACGTAAAAAGAACGTGAAAAACGCCTTCCGTCTTGAATTGCCAGTAGCGGGTCTCCATATCGTTATTGTGGATGATGTCGTCACCACCGGCAGCACGGTCGCAGAGATCAGCCAGCTGCTTTTACGCAGCGGCGCAGCCACTGTTCAGGTCTGGTGCCTGTGTCGAACCTTGTAGACCCTCGATGATGGGCGTATTATAACCGAGTAAAATAGTCAACTATTAGGCCATTGCTATGATCCGTATTTCCGACGCTGCCCAAGCGCACTTTGTCAAACTGCTGGCGAATCAGGAAGAAGGGACACAAATCCGCGTATTTGTGATCAACCCAGGCACGCCAAACGCAGAGTGTGGTGTCTCTTACTGTCCGCCGGATGCGGTCGAAGCCACCGATACCGCACTGAAATTTGAACAACTGGTTGCCTATGTCGATGAGCTGAGCGCGCCGTATCTGGAAGATGCGGAAATCGATTTTGTCACCGACCAGTTGGGTTCTCAGCTGACGCTGAAAGCTCCGAATGCCAAAATGCGTAAAGTCTCTGACGACGCCCCGCTGATGGAGCGCGTGGAGTATTTACTGCAATCGCAGATCAACCCGCAGCTCGCAGGCCACGGCGGTCGCGTTACGCTGATGGAGATCACCGATGAAGGCTACGCCATTCTGCAATTCGGCGGCGGCTGTAACGGGTGCTCCATGGTTGACGTGACGCTGAAAGAAGGCATTGAGAAGCAGCTGCTGAACGAGTTCCCGGAACTCGCCGGCGTACGCGACCTCACCGAGCACCAGCGCGGCGAGCACTCTTACTACTAAGCCTCTTTGCGCTTTGAGTATGTTGCCCGGTGGCGCTTCGCTTACCGGGCCTACTCCTTCATGGCAGCCCTTACGGGTCTGCTAACGCGTGCCCCCACCCAGCAATCAAACCTCTCCATCCCATGAGCCTTTTCCTCCGCCCCCGTAGGCCGGATAAGGCGTAGCCGCCATCCGGCATTCAAACCGCCTCAACCCACAAGCCTGCTCCCCCGCACCGTAGGCCGGATAAGGCACAGCCGCCACCCAGCAATCAAACCACTTCAACCCACAAGCCCGCTCCCCCGCCCCGTAGGCCGGATAAGGCGCAGCCGCATCCGGCAAATACCCCCCTGCTTTTGCTCTGCCGTTAGTATGACGAAGCTCTCACTTCTTACATTTTGATCCGCCGGGTGATTCTCTTTATCGGGATGTTACCCGTATCATCCCGACCGGCACCGACAAGATAAAAAACATCCGACTACAATTTTCAGCAATGGATGTAAGCCGAAACGGTGCCGCAGCGCGATTTCACCTTTTGAAAGCGGCTGCCCGAAAACACTGACGTTACCCATAACAAATTAAAGGCCAGGTAAATCATGCCATTAGTCATCGTTGCTATCGGTGTTGCTCTCCTACTGTTACTCATGATCCGTTTCAAAATGAACGGGTTTATCGCTCTGATCCTCGTCGCGCTTGCCGTGGGGATGATGCAGGGCATGCCGCTGGATGCGGTGATTAAGTCGATCAAAGCTGGTGTTGGCGGAACGCTGGGCAGTCTTGCGCTGATCATGGGCTTCGGTGCCATGCTGGGTAAGCTGCTGGCGGACTGCGGCGGCGCGCAGCGTATTGCCACCACGCTGATTGAAAAGTTTGGTCGCAAGCATATCCAGTGGGCGATCGTGTTAACCGGCTTTACCGTCGGTTTCGCCCTCTTCTATGAAGTGGGTTTCGTGCTGCTGCTACCGCTGGTCTTTACCGTTGCGGCTTCTGCGCGCATTCCCCTGCTCTATGTCGGCGTGCCGATGGCCGCGGCGCTCTCCGTGACCCACGGCTTCCTGCCGCCGCATCCGGGCCCAACCGCTATCGCCACCATTTTCCATGCTGATATGGGTAAAACCCTGCTCTACGGTACGCTGCTCGGCATTCCGACAGTGATCCTCGCTGGCCCGGTTTACGCCCGTTTCCTGAAAAATATCGACAAACCGATCCCGGAAGGGCTCTACAACTCAAAAACCTTTAGCGAAGAAGAGATGCCGGGCTTTGGCGTCAGCGTCTGGACATCGCTGGTGCCGGTGATCCTGATGGCGCTGCGCGCCGTGGCGGAGATGGTGCTGCCGAAAGGCCACGCCCTGCTGCCCTACGCTGAGTTCTTTGGTGACCCGGTGATGGCGACCATGATTGCGGTGCTGATTGCGGTCTTCACCTTTGGTCTGAATCGCGGCCGTTCGATGGACGATATCAACGAGACGCTGACCAGTTCGATCAAAATCATCGCCATGATGCTGCTGATCATCGGCGGCGGCGGCGCGTTTAAGCAGGTGCTGGTCGACAGCGGCGTGGATAAGTACATCGCCTCCATGATGCATGCCACCAACCTCTCTCCGCTGTTTATGGCCTGGTCAATTGCCGCCGTGCTGCGTATTGCGCTCGGTTCCGCGACCGTTGCGGCGATTACCGCAGGTGGTATTGCAGCACCGCTGATTGCCACAACCGGCGTCAGCCCGGAGTTGATGGTGATTGCCGTTGGCTCAGGGAGCGTAATCTTCTCACACGTTAACGATCCGGGTTTCTGGCTGTTTAAGGAGTATTTCAACCTCACCATCGGTGAAACCATGCGTTCATGGTCAGCGCTGGAAACCATTATTTCGGTATGTGGCCTGGTGGGCTGCTTGCTGTTAGGAATGGTGGTTTGAGGCAGGAATTGCCGGATGGCGCTTCGCTTATCCGGCCTACAAATGCGGGTTGATGTGGCTGAAACCCGATGCCGGATGGCGCTTCGCTTATCCGGCCTACGATGCGGATTGGTGTGGTTGATACCACGTGCCGGATGGCGCTTGCGCTTATCCGGCCTACGATGCGGATTGATGTGGCTGAAACCCGATGCCGGATGGCGCTTCGCTTATCCGGCCTACAATGCGGATTGATGTGGCTGAAACCGCTTGCCGGATGGCGCTTCGCTTATTCGGCCTACGATGCGGATTGGTATGTCTGAAACCGCTTGCCGGATGGCGCTTTGCTTATCCGGCCTACGATGCGGATTGGTATGTCTGAAACCGCTTGCCGGATGGCGCTTGCGCTTATCCGGCCGACAGGTTCAGTGTTACTGAAACGGCGTAGGCCGGATAAGGCGTAGCCGCCATCCGGCAATATGCCCGGGCGCATTACGCGGCCGGGCATTTTTATTACCGTTTTCCGGCGGCCTTACGGCGACGATCGAGATCCTTAATCAGCCTGTTTACCGTCTCATCGGCAAACATCTCTTCCAGCGAAACCGCAAGCTTACGCCGCCAGTTTTGATACTGATCGCTGGTGCCGGGCACGTTAACCGGCGACGACATATCCAGCCAATCCTCCGGTTGCAGCCCCAGCAGAGCGCTGTTGCTGTCCGCAATATAGCGTTGCAAACCGCGATTAAGAATCAACGACATCGGCATGCGTAACGCCTTTTTGCCCGCGCGCTGCGGCAAGCAGCCATGCTGATGCAGCGCCGTCAGCAGCCCCTGTTTTGCCTGCTCACGATCGTCATATAAACCGCTCAGCAGCTCCTCATCCGGGTAGAGGCCCAGCGTTTTGCCAAGGGTTAAATCACCGCTCTCCCAGTAGCCGCGCAGGGTCGGCAGATCATGAGTGGTGGCAACCGCCATCGACTGCGCTGGCCATGCTTCGGGAGCGTGGAACACCTTATCGTCGTTTTCAAAATAGAGCACTTTGTAGGAGTAAACGCCGCCGCGCCGCAGCTTGCCGACAATCTCCTGCGGAACGGTACCGAGATCTTCGCCAATCACCATGCACTGGTGACGGTGACTCTCAAGGGCGAGGATCGCCAGCAGATCGTCAACCGGATAGTGAACATAAGCCCCCTGGTCCGCCGTTTCGCCGTAGGGGATCCACCACAGGCGCAGCATCGACATCACATGATCGATACGCAGCGCGCCGCAATTTTTCATATTCGCGCGCAGCAGATCGACAAACGGCGCATAGCCGCGCGCCTGCATGACGTGCGGATCCATCGGCGGTAAGCCCCAGTTTTGCCCCAGCGGCCCGAGAATATCCGGCGGTGCGCCAACGGAGGCTTTCAGGCAGTAAAGCTCACGGTCGCACCAGGTTTCCGCGCCGCCTTCCGCCACGCCAACCGCCAGGTCGCGATAGAGGCCAATCGGCATCTGGTAACCCTGGCTGGTTTGCCAGCACTCGGCGAACTGCGTAAACGCCAGCCACTGTAACCAGAGGTAGAAATTGACCTCATCGGCATGCTGCTGGCAAAAGGCTTTCACCTCCGGGCTGTCGATGGATTGATAGCCCTGTGGCCAGGCCGGCCAGCCCCAGCGCAGCGGATCTTCCTGCACCTGGAAAGCATGTAGTGCATCGAACGCCGCCTGCCAGTAGAGGCTGTCGCCCTCCTGCTCAACGAATGCGCGGAAGGCGGCGAACTGCTCATCCCCCTCGCCACGCTGGCTGAAACCTTGCCACGCCATGCGCAGTGCCGTCAGCTTCAGGGCGGTAACCGCCGAATAGTCGACCCACTCGCTCTCGCGGGCAGCACGCAGCGCCTTCTGGGTGGCGGCTTTTTTCCACCACGCCTGTGCCGCTTTGCTCTGGGCAAAATCCTCTACCGCGTTAACGTCGATATAGATAATGTTCAGCCAGCGGCGAGAGGATGGGCTATAAGGGCTGGCGCTCTCAGGGTAAGCGGGATAGAGCGCATGAATCGGGTTCAGCCCGATAAACGCGCCGCCGCGCTCGCCGACGCCTGTGAGCATCTGTTTCAGATCGCCGAAATCGCCGATCCCCCAGTTGTTTTCGGAGCGCAGCGTGTAGAGTTGCACGCAGGCACCCCACAATTTTTTACCGTCACGCAGTGCCTGCGGCTCATAACAGCGGGCAGGCGCGATAATCACCCGGCACGTCCACTGCTGCTTTTTCTGCGTCAGGGTCAGAGAGTGGTAACCCAGCGCCAGGCCGCCCGGCAGCGGCAGATCGTCACCGCCGCTCACCTCGCCCTGATAAGTTTTGCCCGCTTCGGTCGTCAGCTGCCACTGGTATTGCCCCTTACCGGAGACCACCAGCCGCTTCTTTTTACCGTGAATAAACACCTGTACCGCTGGCACAGGTGCAGCACTTACCGCCGCCGGGACAGGGTGCATTGCATCCAGTAACCGCTGTTTGGTCTGCGCACTGATGGACTGCGGTTTACCGTGCGCATTGATATAATTTGGGCTGATTCCTGCCGTCAGCGCGGCCTGTTCCAGACGTTTACTCTGCATTGCGCTTCCTTAACGTTTTGCCTGCCAGATGCGGGTCTGGTAATCGCGGATCGAGCGGTCAGAGCTGAACATGCCGCAGCGCGCGGTGTTGAGGATCGCCGCACGCGTCCAGGCCTCCTGGTCGCGATAGAGCACATCCACCTGCTTTTGCGCCTCGACATAGGCGGCGAAATCCGCCATCACCAGGTAGGGATCGCCGCCCTGTTTGCCGATGCTGTGCAGCATCTGGTCGAAAGCATGCTTATCGCCGCCGCTATATTTCCCGCTCTCCAGCTCTTTCAGCACCGCATCAAGCAGCTTATCTTTTTTACGCCACTTGACCGGGTCGTAACCTTTCGCTTTTAACGCCTTCACCTGCTCAACGGTGTGACCGAAGATAAAGATATTCTCTTCGCCCACCTGCTCAGCGATTTCAACGTTAGCGCCATCCAGTGTGCCGACCGTTAATGCGCCGTTGAGCGCCAGCTTCATGTTGCCGGTGCCGGAAGCCTCTTTGCCCGCGGTTGAGATCTGCTCGGAGACATCCGCCGCCGGGATCAGTTTTTCCGCCGCCGAGACGCAATAATCCGGCAGGAACACCACTTTCAGCTGGTCGCCAATCGACGCATCGTTGTTAATTACGTCTGCCACTTTGTTGATAGCGTAGATGATATTCTTCGCCAGGTAGTAACCCGGCGCCGCTTTTGCACCAAACAGGAAGACGCGCGGCACGCGGTTCGCCTGCGGGTTTTCGCGAATCTCCTTATAGAGCGCAATGATATGCAGCAGGCCAAGGTGCTGGCGTTTGTACTCATGCAAGCGCTTGATCTGGATATCGAAAATCGCCTCAGGATTGATCACAATACCGGTGCGCGCTTTGATAAATTCCGCCAGACGCACTTTATTTTGTCTCTTAATGTCGCGATAGTGCTGGCGAAATGCCGCATCGTCGGCGTACTTCTCAAGATTGATTAATTGATCGAGATCGTTGGCCCACTCTTTTTTCAGTGTCTTATCGAGCAGCGCGGCCAGCAGCGGGTTGCACTGTTTGATCCAGCGGCGCGGCGTGATGCCGTTGGTGACGTTATGGAACTTGCCCGGCCACAGCTGGTGGTATTCCGGGAAGAGATCTTTCACCACCAGGTCCGAGTGCAGCGCCGCCACGCCGTTAACGGCAAAGCCGCCGACCACGCAGAGGTTGGCCATGCGCACCTGCTTGTCATGCACCACCGCCAGTTTTGCCCACACCGCTTTATTACCCGGCCAGGTCTGCTCAACCTGTGCTTTAAAACGCTCGTTGATGCGTTTGATGATCTGCATATGGCGCGGCAGCAGCGCTTTCACCAGCGACTCATCCCAGCGCTCGAGCGCTTCCGGCATCAGCGTATGGTTGGTGTAAGCAAAAGTACGGCTGGTGATCGCCCAGGCGTCATCCCAGCTCAGCTGATGCTCATCAAGCAGTACGCGCAGCAGTTCAGGAATGGCGATGGTCGGGTGGGTATCGTTCAGCTGGATCACTTCGTAATCCGGCAGTTGCGCCAGTTTGCGCCCGGCCAGGTGGTGGCGGCGCAGAATGTCCGCCACCGAGCAGGCGCACTGGAAATATTGCTGCATCAGACGCAGCTTTTTACCGGCCTGATGGTTGTCGTTCGGGTAGAGCACTTTGGTCAGCTTTTCAGCGTCGATGCCCGTCTGCTCCGCGCGCAGGAAATCGCCGTCATTGAATTTGGTGAGATTAAACGGATGCGCGTGAGTCGCCTGCCACAGACGCAGCGGCTGGGTAATGCCGTTGCGGTAGCCAATCACCGGCAGATCCCAGGCTTCGCCCACGAGGGTAAAGGCCGGTTGCCACTGCCCCTCTTTACTCACTTTGCCGCCAATGTTGACCTGCACATCCAGCTGTTCGTTATGGCGGAACCACGGGTAGCTGCGGCGATGCCAGTCATCCGGCGCTTCATGCTGCTGGCCGTCGACAAAGGACTGGCGAAACAGCCCGTACTGGTAGTTGAGTCCATAGCCGGTGGCAGGTTGGCCGACGGTCGCCATCGAGTCGAGGAAGCAGGCCGCCAGACGCCCCAGACCGCCGTTGCCAAGCGCCGGATCGATCTCCTCTTCCAGCAGGTCTGTCAGCTGAATATCGTGCGCCTGCAACACTTCGCCGACCGCCTCATACCAGCCGAGGTTCAGCAGGTTGTTGCCCGTCAGGCGACCGATCAAAAATTCCATTGAGATGTAGTTAACGTGGCGCTGCTCCTTCGCCGCTTTTGGCGCAGGCTGCGCTGCCAACAGTTCTGCCAGCGCGCCGCTCACGGCATGCCACCACTGGCGAGTTGTCATTTCCGTTGCAGAGTGAACCCCAAAACGCTGCCACTGGCGCGTCAGGGCCGCTTCAAATTGCGCTTTATCAAACGTTGGCTTTGTCATAAAAATCCGGGTCCTGTGTGAAGATAATCGACATTAGCGCTAGTGTGCAGATCTACGGGTAGCACTTCCTCATCCTGGCGGGGATTAGACAGGGAGGAGTAGCGGGGATGAGCGAAAAAATGTGATCGCCGCCACCTAAAATTTTTATCGCACGGTGAGCCGATAATGAAATGCCGTTTCGGTAATAAATTGTTTTACGCGTGCAGAGAACGCGGCGAAATAATATTTTATGCGCGGCGAGGTTACCGTTTCGCTAATTGCGCGTTGCTTTTACGCGACCTATTAATATGGCCTATTTTTTCTGCGGAAAATGTGCCCGCTTTTGCCCAGCCGCCCGCTGCGTCTGGGGCCGATTTATTCGTTACTAAAATAGAACTGTGACATAGTGCAAATTCACAATCGTCAGATCCGGACATAACTTGCAATATTTCCTCATCTGTCCGAACGTATTGAGATTAATTACGAAGCACAAAAAAAATCGCATCTCAGTTCTCCCTCACAGTGAAGTGATAACTATGTTGATTCCGTCCAAATTAAGTCGCCCGGTTCGACTCGACCATACGGTGGTGCGCGAACGTCTGCTGGCGAAACTTTCCGGCGCCAACAATTATCGGCTTGCGCTGGTAACCAGCCCTGCGGGCTACGGCAAGACCACCCTCGTCTCGCAGTGGGCGGCGGGGAAAAGCGACGTCGGCTGGTTCTCGCTCGATGAGGGGGATAATCAGCAGGAGCGCTTCGCCAGCTACTTTATCGCCGCGGTGCAGCAGGCCACTGGCGGGCATTGCGTCAGCAGCGAAGTGATGGCGCAAAAACGCCAGTACGCCAGCCTGCCTTCACTCTTCTCGCAGCTGTTTGTCGAACTGACCGAATGGCAGCGCCCGCTCTACCTGGTGATTGATGATTACCATCTGATTACCAACCCGGTGATCCACGATGCGATGCGCTTCTTCCTGCGCCATCAGCCGGAAAACCTGACCCTGATTGTGCTCTCGCGTAACCTGCCGCAGCTGGGGATTGCCAACCTGCGCGTGCGCGAACAGTTGCTCGAAGTGGGCAGCCAACAGCTGGCCTTTACCCACCAGGAGGCGAAGCAGTTTTTTGACTGCCGCCTGAATGCGCCGATCGAAGCGGCTGAGAGCAGCAGGCTTTGTGATGATGTCGCCGGCTGGGCCACGGCGCTGCAACTGATCGCCCTCTCCGCCCGGCAAAACCACAGCGCGCCGCACCACTCCGCGCGCCGCCTCGCGGGCATTAACGCCAGCCACCTCTCCGATTATCTGGTCGATGAGGTGCTGGATAATGTCGATCCCGCCACTCGCCAGTTCCTGCTGAAAAGTGCTTTGCTGCGCTCGATGAACGATGCGCTGATTGTGCGCGTTACCGGCGAAGAGAACGGGCAGATGCGGCTGGAGGAGATTGAGCGTCAGGGGCTTTTTTTACAGCGCATGGATGATTCCGGCGAGTGGTTTAGCTACCACCCACTGTTCGGCAATTTCCTGCGCCAGCGCTGCCAGTGGGAGCTGGCGACGGAGCTACCCAATATTCACCGCGCAGCAGCAGAGAGCTGGATGGCGCAAGGCTTCCCGAGCGAAGCGATCCACCACGCGCTGGCAGCGGGCGACGGCGTGATGCTGCGCGATATTCTGCTCAATCACGCGTGGGGTCTGTTTAACCACAGCGAGCTGAGCCTGCTGGAGGAGTCGCTGAAAGCGCTGCCGTGGGAGAGCCTGCTAGAGAACCCGCGGCTGGTGCTGTTGCAGGCATGGCTGATGCAAAGCCAGCACCGCTATAGCGAAGTGAACACCCTGCTGGCGCGCGCTGAGCAGGAGATGACGACCCAGATGGATGCTTCCCTGCACGGCGATTTCAACGCCCTGCGCGCCCAGGTGGCGATTAACGATGGCGATCCGGTGGAAGCCGAGCGGCTGGCAATGGTGGCGCTCGACGAACTGCCGCTGGCTAACTACTACAGCCGGATTGTCGCCACGTCGGTGCATGGCGAAGTGCTGCACTGCAAAGGCGAGCTGGCCAATTCGCTGGCGGTGATGCAGCAAACCGAGCAGATGGCGCGCCGTCACGATGTCTGGCACTACGCGCTGTGGAGCCTGATCCAGCAGAGCGAAATCCTCTTCGCCCAAGGCTTTTTGCAGGCCGCGTGGGAGATGCAGGAGAAAGCCTTCGCGCTTATCCGTGAGCAGCACCTTGAACAGCTGCCGATGCATGAGTTTTTACTCCGCATCCGCGCCCAGCTTCTGTGGGCGTGGGCGCGGCTCGACGAGGCGGAAGCCGCCGCGCGTCAGGGAATGGAAGTGCTCTCTGCGCTGCAACCGCAGCAGCAGTTGCAGTGCCTGGCGCTGATTGTGCAGGTCTCGCTGGCACGTGGCGATCTGGATAATGCCCGCAGCCACCTGCACCGGCTGGAGAACCTGCTCGGCAACGGTCAGTATCACAGCGACTGGGTGTCGAACGCCGATAAAGTGCGGATGATCTACTGGCAAATGACCGGGGACAAAAACGCCGCCGCGCAGTGGCTGCGCCAGACGCCAAAACCGGCCTTTGCCAATAACCACTTCCTGCAAAGCCAGTGGCGCAACATTGCCCGCGCGCAGATCCTGCTGGGGGATTTCGACCCGGCGGAGATGGTGCTGGAGGAGTTAAACGAAAACGCGCGCAGCCTGCGTCTGATGAGCGATATCAACCGCAACCTGCTGCTGCTCAACCAGCTTTACTGGCACGCTGGGCGCAAAAACGATGCCCAGCGCGTGCTGCTTGAAGCGCTACAACTCGCTAACCGCACCGGGTTTATCAGCCACTTTGTGATTGAGGGTGAGCCGATGGCGCAACAGCTGCGCCAGCTCATTCAGCTCAACACGCTGCCGGAGCTGGATCAGCACCGCGCCCAGCGCATTCTGCGCGAAATCAACCAGCATCACCGGCATAAGTTCGCCCACTTTGATGAGAGCTTTGTTGAGCGCTTACTGACGCACCCGGAAGTACCGGAGCTGATCCGCACCAGCCCGCTGACTCAGCGTGAATGGCAGGTGCTGGGGCTTATCTATTCGGGGTACAGCAACGAGCAGATCGCCGGTGAACTGGCTGTCGCCGCGACGACCATCAAAACCCATATCCGCAACCTCTATCAGAAGCTGGGCGTTGCCCACCGTCAGGATGCGGTGCAGCACGCCCAGCGGCTGCTGAAAATCATGGGTTATGGGGTATAACGGCTAGCAGAGTTCCAGCTGCACATTGTTGTGGCTGATCACCTGCATTACGCCTGCGGGCGGCATCACATCGGTGTAGACCGCATCGACAAGGCTGATGCTGCCCATATTGACCATCGCATTGCGGCCAAACTTCGAGTGATCCACCACCAGCATCACATGGCGCGAGTTCTCAATGATTGCGCGCTTGGTGCGCACTTCATGGTAGTCAAACTCCAGCAGCGAGCCGTCAGCGTCAATGCCGCTGATGCCCAGGATGCCGAAATCGAGGCGGAACTGGGAGATAAAATCGAGAGTCGCTTCGCCGACGATACCGCCATCGCGGCTGCGCAGTTCGCCGCCCGCCAGAATCACACGGAAATCCGACTTCTTCATCAAGGTATTGGCGACGTTAAGGTTGTTGGTGACAACCCGCAGTTCGCTGTGGTCGAGCAGCGCATGGGCGACCGCTTCCGGCGTGGTACCGATATCAATAAACAGCGTCGCGCCGTTGGGGATCTGCTCGGCAACGCGGCGGGCAATACGCTCTTTTTCCGCCGCCAGCGTTGTTTTCCGGTCGTGCCACGAGGTGTTTTCCGAGCTGGAAGGCAGCGCTGCACCGCCGTGGTGACGCAAGATTTTGTTCTGATCGGCCAGATCGTTCAGATCGCGGCGAATGGTCTGCGGGCTGACGGAGAACTGCTCGACCAGCTCTTCGGTGCTGACATATCCCTGTTGTTTAACCAGCTCGATAATCGCGTCGTGACGCTGTGTCTGTTTCATCATGTGTCCCTGGATAATTATGTTCGTTTTCGCACATTCTGCGAGTCCACCAGCGCCATCGCCAGGCCAATAACAATCCCTGCCGTATGCGCGCCGCTGGCAATGGCGAAGCCGGTTAAGCCGAACCATTCCGCCACCATCAGTAACACCGTAAAGATAAATAGGCCGTTCGGCAGCGCCACCTTCGGTTCCGGGTCGCGTGTGCCGCGCAGCCACACATAACCGATCAGCGCATACACCACGCCGGAGAGGCCACCGAACCAGGGGCCGGTAAGCTGGTGCTGCACAAAGCCGCTCAACAGCGCGCTAATCAGCGTAATCACCACCAGCTTGCCGCTGCCGAGCCGCTTCTCTACCGCGCCGCCAAGATACCACCACCAGAAGAGGTTAAAGAGGATGTGCAGTAGCGAAAAGTGCATGATCGCGTGGGTGAAGTAGCGCCAGGCCTCAAAACGCAGGCTCTCATCCCACGGCCAGGCGAGCCACGCCATAACCACTTCATCGCCCATCACGTTCATCAGCAGGAAGACGATAATGCAGAGCACGGAGATGGCGATGGTGAGCGGTCCGCCGCGCTCGCGCAGGGCGGCTGATAGAGGGAAACGGCGGTAGTGCAAACCGCTGTCGGTCTGGCCGGATTGCCAGCTCGCCGCCAGATAGCGCGGATCGGCGGGGTTTTCCAGAAAGCGCGCCAGCTCTGTGCGCACGCGTTCTGCCTGGCTTTCGTCCGCCAGCCAGATGTCAGTCTGCTCGTGGTGCTGGATCGTCAGGATAACGCCCTGAGTCTGCATATAGTCGACAAACGCCTGGGCGACGCGGGGGTTAGCAAAAGAGGTAATCATCAACATGACGGGCGTCGCTTAGTCCATACAAAGAGAGACAGTATAGCGGAGAGTCGCGCTTCGCCTAAAGCGTGCCGTGCTCGACTTCTGCCGGGAAGTGGCGATGCCATGCATCGAAACCACCATCGACGCTGTAGACCTCTTCAAAGCCCTGCTGCAACAAATATTGCGCGGCACCTTTACTGCTGTTGCCGTGATAGCACATCACCATCACCGGCGTGTCGAAATCGTTGTCGCGCATAAACGCGCCCAGCGTGTCGTTGGTGAGGTGAAACGCGCCCGGCGTATGGCCCATCGCGAAACTTTGCGGATCGCGGATATCGACCAGCACGGCCTGCTGCTGCTGCAATTTCTGGTGGGTCTCTTCGACATTAATACATTCAAACTGATCCATGGCGTTCTCTTTATTGACACGATTTATGGCTAGGCTGCGACAAGTGTACGTCGTGACCCCGGTGATGCGCCATTATGTTATGCATATCACTCTAAATTGTTTTTTTGATGTTACCAAAAGCGCGTTCCTTTGCTATTATGAGCGATATCGAACATTTTTGAGCTTTTACGAAAGTGCGTGAGGATAGCATGGAAACCAAAGATCTGATTGTGATAGGCGGGGGCATCAACGGTGCCGGTATCGCGGTTGACGCCGCAGGGCGTGGTTTATCCGTGCTCATGCTTGAGGCTCAGGATCTCGCCTGCGCGACATCCAGCAACAGCTCTAAATTGATTCACGGTGGCCTGCGCTACCTTGAACACTACGAATTCCGCCTGGTGAGCGAAGCGCTTGCCGAACGTGAAGTGCTGCTGAAAATGGCACCGCATATCGCCTTCCCGATGCGTTTTCGCCTGCCGCACCGCCCTCACCTGCGTCCGGCGTGGATGATTCGTATTGGTCTGTTTATGTACGATCACCTCGGTAAACGTACCAGCCTGCCGGCATCGAAAGGGTTGCGATTTGGCTCAGAATCGGTGCTCAAACCGGAAATCGTGCGCGGATTCGAATATTCCGACTGCTGGGTCGATGATGCGCGCATGGTGCTGGCAAATGCGCAGATGGTTGAGCGTAAAGGCGGGAAAGTGATGACCCGCACCCGCGCCACCAGCGCGCGCCGTGAAAACGGCCTGTGGGTGGTAGAAGCAGAAGATATCGATACCGGCGAAAAATTTAGCTGGAAGGCACGCGGTCTGGTGAATGCCACCGGCCCGTGGGTGAAAGAGTTCTTCGATGACGGCATGAAACTGCCTTCGCCATACGGCATTCGCCTGATCAAAGGCAGCCACATTGTGGTGCCGCGCGCCCATGCGCAGAAGCAGGCCTACATTCTGCAAAACGAAGATAAACGTATTGTCTTTGTCATCCCGTGGATGGATGAGTTCTCCATTATCGGTACTACCGACGTTGAGTATCACGGCGACCCGAAAAACGTGAAGATCGACGAAGATGAGATCAACTACCTGCTCAATGTCTACAACGATCACTTCAAGAAACAGCTGACGCATGAGGATATTGCCTGGACCTACTCCGGCGTGCGCCCGCTCTGCGATGATGAATCCGATTCACCGCAGGCGATCACCCGTGATTACACGCTCGATATTCATGACGAAAACGGCCAGGCGCCGCTGTTGTCGGTCTTCGGCGGGAAACTCACTACCTACCGTAAGCTGGCGGAGCATGCGCTGGAAAAACTGACGCCGTACTACAAAGGCATCGGCCCGGCGTGGACCAAAGAGTGTGTGCTGCCCGGCGGCGATATCAGCGGCGATCGTGAGGATTACGCGGCGAAACTGCGCCGTAAATATCCGTTCATCAGCGAATCGCTGGCGCGTCACTATGCCCGTACATATGGCAGCAACAGTGAACTGATTCTGTCCGGTATCACCAGTCTTGAGGGCATGGGCGAGCACTTCGGTCATGAACTGTATGAAGCCGAACTGCGTTACCTGGTGGAGCATGAGTGGGTGCGTCGCCTCGACGATGCTATCTGGCGTCGAACTAAACTTGGCATGTGGCTGAGTGAAGAGGAGCAGGCGCGTGTGGCTCAGTGGCTGACGCGCAATAACAAAGCGGAACTGTCGCTCGCTTCGTAAGCGTTAAGATAAAAACCCGGTGGCCTGAAACCACCGGGTTTTCTTTTGCCTTTAGCTCAGCAGCGTAAAGGCGATCATCCCGATAATCGCCCCGGTGGTGCCGAGGATGGTTTCCATCATTGTCCAGGTCTTCAGGGTTTGCGCTTCTGTCGCGCCGGTAAAGCGGCCATAGAGCCAGAAACCAGCATCGTTCACATGGCTCACCACAATCGAACCACCCGCGATACAGATGGAGAGTGCCGCCATCTGCGCGCCGTTGAAGTGCAGCTGTTCAATGACCGGCATCACCAGACCAACCGCGGTCAGACAGGCGACCGTCGCGGAGCCCTGGATAATGCGCACCGCCGCCGCCAGCACGAAACAGGTCAGGGCAATCGGTAAACCCATGCCGGTTAACGCTTCACCGAGCGCCGGGCCAACGCCGGAATCGACCAGCACCTGTTTGAAGACGCCGCCTGCACCAATTACCAGCAGAATAATCCCCGCCGGTTGTAGCGCCTGGCCGCAAATCTCCATTACGCGATCTTTTGCCATTCCCTGACGCACCGCCAGACCATAAATCGCTACCAGACAGGCAACCAGAATGGCGGTGAAGGGGTGACCGATAAACTCCAGCCACTGATAGAGCGTACTGTCTTGCGCTACGAAACGCGCGGCGATGGTTTTCATCCCCACCAGCACCAGCGGCAACAGGATCAGCGCGAGGCTAAAGCCAAACGAGGGCATTTTGCCTTCGCCGAGATGCGGTTCACTGACATCGTCCGGAATATGTAACTCAACGTGGCGGCTAATAAAGTTGCCCCACAGCGGCCCGGCAACCAGCATGCCCGGGATCGCAGCGCAGAGGCCAATCAGGATCATCCAGCCAAAGTCAGCATGCATCTGCGAGGCAAGCAGCATCGGCGCAGGCCCCGGCAGCAGAAATGCCGCCGCTGCCGCAACGCCCGCGAACAGCGGGATAACCAGTTTGACCAGGTTAGTGCCGGTGTGGCGCGCCATCGAGAAGGCGACGCTAATCAGCAGGACAATCGCCACTTCGAAGAAGAGCGGCAGGGCGCAAATCAGCCCGGCGAGGCCAATCGCATAGTGCGCGCGGCTGTGCCCGAAGGAGTTAAGCATTTTGACGGCGATTTGATCCACCGCGCCGGTCTCATGCAGGATTTTGCCGAACATCGCGCCGAGCGCTACCACAATGGCGAGGAACCCGAGCGTACCGCCCATCCCTTTTTCCATGGTCTGCGCGATTTTTGTCAGCGGCATGCCGGAAAAGAGCCCGGCACCAATCGACACCACCATCAGCGCAACGAAAGCGTGCATTCGCGCTTTCATCACTAAAAACAGCAGCAGTAAAACAGAACCGACGGCGGTTAATACCAGCGTTAATGTACTCACTGCTCACGGCCTTTGGTTATCACTTCAATGGTGCTGGCGACCACGCCATCAAGCGGCTGGTCAATGTTCACCACCAGCACATCGCGTTCATCTTCGCCCGGCTCCTGCAGCGTTTCGAACTGGGTTACCAGCATCTGCGTTTTGAAGAAGTGGCCTTTACGCGCTTTCAGACGGCTTTCGATAACATCGAATTCGCCCTTCAGGTAGATAAAGGAGAGATTAGGATTACCGGCGCGCAGCAGGTCGCGGTAGTGCTTTTTCAGCGCCGAGCAGACAATCAGCGACACTTTGTTGGTGCGCTGCATGGCGAAGGCGGCATCGTTCAGCGCCTGCAACCACGGTTTACGGTCGTCATCATTCAGCGGCTCGCCGGAGGCCATCTTGTTGATGTTGCTCCGCGGATGGAGAAAGTCGCCGTCAAGAAACGCGGCTTTAAGCTGATACGCGACTTCGCTGGCAACCGCTGATTTGCCGCTGCCTGAAACGCCCATCAGAACGAAAACATGGTGATCAAGGTTTGTTGTGCTCAAAGGGTAGCCCCCACGGGTGCAAGAGTGATTGTTACGGGTAACTGTTATCGGTAACATTGTCCTGCCGCGATCCCAGAGAAGCAATATCCACAGCGGTCAGAGATAAATAAGTGTGAGCTACTTCAAATTTGTCAGACTAAATAGATCCACCCGGTGACAAAGTGAAACCTAAATCTAACATCTTTGGCGTAACTGCTTCACCACGGATACGCGCCAGCAGCCGTTCCGCACCGATGCGCCCCATGCGCTCACGCGGCGTCAGCACGCTTGCCAGACGCGGCTCCATCACCTGACCGATGTCATGCCCGTGGAACCCGGCAATCGCCATATCTTGTGGGATCTTCAGCCCCAGACGCTGGCACTCAAACGCGGCACCAACGGCAAGGTCATCGTTAGTACAGAAAATCCCATCAAGCTGCGGATACTCGCGGCGCGCCTGACGCATCAACTCAATGCCGGCGGTATAAGAGGAGGATTGTTCCACCATCACACTGTACGGCGTCAGCCCCGCATCCAGCATCGCCTGCTCGTACCCCTTCTGTTTGATGATAGTACGTTCATCCAGACGTGCACCAAGATAGGCGACGCGACGATGGCCGCGCGCAAGAATGGCGGCGGTGATCTGCCGGGCGGCCTCGAAGTTATCAAAGCCAACGGCGATATCGAGGCAGGGAGATTTGCTGTCCATCAATTCAACGACCGGAATGCCCGCCACTTCGATCATCTTCAGCGTGCGCGGCGTGTGGGTGCGTTCGGTAAGGACTAAGCCGTCAATGTTCCAGGAGAGCATCGACTCCAGCCGCTCCTCCTCCATTTCCGCTTTGTAGCCGTAGTGCGCCAGCATGGTTTGATAGCCGTGCGCGTCGGTGACGCTTTCAATGCCGCGAAGCACTTCAGCGAAGACCTGGTTTGTCAAAGAGGGGAGAAGCACGCCAATGGCGCGGCTGGTGGCGTTGGAGAGAATATCGGGCGCGCGGTTGGGGATATAACCCAGTTCATCAAGGGCGGCGGCGATTTTGCCGCGTAAAGCGATGGAAACCTGTTCCGGGTTACGCAAAAAACGGCTGACCGTCATTTTGGTCACGCCTACGCGATCGGCCACATCCTGTAGTACGGGTCTTTTCTTTTTCATCGCCCTGATAATTTACGCAAAAGAGAGGGGTGCGCAGTTTATCACGGACAATGCGCAATCCTGCGGTCAAAAACCCCAGGATTGCGCGATTTATTTACGCCACATCACACCGGCGGCAGATCGAAGAGCAGGATTTCGCTGTCGCTGTCGGCATGCACCGAGATCGCCTGCTCATCCCAGATAGCGAGGCCATCACTGGTGGTCGCTTTGGTGCCGTTAATGGTCACCTCACCTTTTACCACCTGGATCCAGACGCGGCGCTCGGCGGCGATCTGATGGACAGACTGCTCATCTTTCAGCAGCGCCCAGCGGTAAAGCTCCATATCCTGATGCACTTTCAGCGAACCGTCGCGCGCATCCGGCGAAAGCACCAGCTGTTTGCCCTGCGTGGCGTCAAAGCGGCGCTGCTCGTAGCGCGGCTCGATACCGTTAGTTTCCGGGATGATCCAGATTTGGTACAGGCGCAGACGATCGGTTTTGCTCGGGTTGTACTCAGAGTGACGCACCCCGGTACCGGCGCTCATGATCTGGAATTCGCCCGCCGGAACCTGCTCTTTGTTGCCCATGCTGTCCTGATGCTCTACCGCGCCTTCCAGCACATAAGTCAGGATTTCCATGTCTTTATGCGGATGGGTACCGAAACCCTGCCCCGCATCAATAACATCATCGTTAATCACGCGCAGCGCTGAAAAACCCATGAAGTTCGGATCGTAATAGTTAGCAAACGAGAAGGTGTGCCAGGAGTCCAGCCAGCCATGGTTAGCGTGTCCGCGGTCATTTGCTTTGCGTAAGAAAATCATCTTGTTTACCCCGTCTGTTTTCGATGGGGTAAGTGTGGACGCAATCATTGCCCAATCATAGAGGGTGAAAATTGACTCCTCTGTTCAAAAAAAGTGAACAAGCGCAGAGGAGCCCTATTCCCTTATTTGGCGAGGGTTATCGTTGCGGGTGATGCCTGCTCAAACGCGCGTTCCAGCAGCTCAAGGTTGGTAAGAACGTCAGTTTCCTTGACGTAATTTTCCGCGCCGTTTACCAGCGTTTCATAGAGAGCATCGTAGACGCGCCCGTAGTCGCCAGGTTCGGGCGCAATCTCTTCACGAACCGTTTCGCCCGCCTCGTTGACATACTCGAGAATGCCCACGCTGTCGTCTGCGGCAAAGCCCGCATCGCCCGGCATGATATTGGCTTTCAGGCTGGTCTCCTGCTGATCGACACCATATTTAACGAACGAGCCTTTACGGCCATGGACGATAAATTTTGGGTAATCGATTTTCACCAGGTGGCTGGTTTTCACAATCGCTTTCAGATCGCCATAGAAGAGCTGCGCTTCAAACGTATCGTCAGGGTTGGCTTTGTTGCGCAGGCTGCGAATGTCATACGCGGCGTGATCCGGGCGGCCAAACAGCGAGATAATTTGATCCATGGTATGCACGCCGAGGCCATAAAACGAGCCATCCTGCGGCAGACCCGGCTTGCTTTCCGCTTGTGGGCGGTAGTAGTCAAAATGACTTTCGATCTCGACAATTTCACCCAGTTTGCCGCTCTCAATCACCTTTTTGGTGGTGAGGAAGCAGGAGTCGAAACGGCGATTCTGATAAGGCGTCACCGTCAGCCCTTTGCTTTTCGCCAGCTCAAATAGCGTGATCGCTTCAGCCATGGTCGGCGTGAAAGGCTTCTCGACCAGCACGTTTTTACCCGCTTCCAGCGCGCGTTTCGCATAGTCAAAATGGCTATCGGCATGGGTGCAGACAATCACCAGTTTGACCTGCGGATCGTTAAGCACTTCGTCCAGATCGCTGGTGAAGTGGATGTGCTGATAATCGGGGTGCTGCTCCTCTGGCTTCGGATGGCGGCGGAAGATGTGCGCCACGTGCCAGCTGGCTTTACGGTTGAGAACATAAGGCAGGTGATAACGGGTGGTGCTTTTACCAAATCCAATAAATGCGCAATGTAGAGTCATTGTGTCGTCCTTTGCAGAATATCTCTCTTTACCTTAGACCAGGCCGGCGAGAGCTAAAACCCGAAGCCTCTATTTATCGATTATTGTTATGTTTCTTAGCCATTTATAAATTCCGATTTTTCTTCCGCGCACTTGATCGCCTCCCCTAATTCGCGCATAAAACACGCGGCAATATCCGTTTGCCCCTTTCATGAGTCAGAAGCACCCACCACGCAGGGAGTTGCGCGCAATACAGCATGGATAAGCACTACTGGTATTTAAATCTCGCTCTTGCTTTTTGGGCCTTCGCGCTGGGGAGCTGGTGCGTTGACGCACGGCTCTGGGCACAGGTTGCGGCATCGCTAACGCTTCTCGGCTTCTTCTTACACTTTGTACAACATCAGGTTAACGCTATGTTTGGTAAAGAGAAAACCCCAAAAACGCCTCCACTACAACCGATTGCAGCCTCACTGATTAACGAAAAAGAGACGCTGCGCGATGAGAAGCAGAACACGGTTGTCGCCAGCGGCACCAACTTTGTTGGCAACATTACCTCGAACGGGCAAGTGCATATTTACGGCACCCTTACCGGCAATATCGAAGCGAAAGACAATATTATCCGCATCATGCGCAACGGCGTGGTGGAAGGTAACCTCTCCTGTCGCGAGCTGTTTATTGATGGCACGGTGAACGGCGAGTGCAGCAGCGAAACGCTGAATATCGAGGAGAATGGCAACATCAACGGTACGCTGACCTACAGCGCGCTGACCATCAAGAAAGGCGGCACCTTCTCAGGCCAGGCGAAACTCACCGCGCCAGTAGCAAAACTCAGCGTTGAGAAAGAGAAGAAGCGCGTCGGTGAATAGCAGGTAAAAAAAAGCCAGCACCCGGCTGGCTAAGAAATACTGGAAGCAATGTGAGCAATGTCGTGCTTTCAGGATTACCGTACGGTTTCCCTGAACGCATGGCAATAATAATCATTATCATTCGCACTTGTCTACCCCCTGTGACAAAAAATGGCAGTTGACGCTTCGCCTGAAAGACCGGAATGTGAAAGCTAACCCAACCAACAGGAGAAGCAGGATGAGCGAGATAGTGATACGCCACGCTGAAATGCACGATGTCGAACCGTTACGACAGATTTACGCGCAGCCCGAGGTGTATCAAAACCTACTCCAGCTACCTCATCCCTCTTCCGATCACTGGCATAAACGCTTAACGCCGCAGCCGGGCCGCCGGGATCTGATTGCCACGCTTGATGAGCAGGTGGCAGGCCATCTCGGTTTAATGGTCGAGCAGAACCCGCGTCGCAGCCACGTCGCCAGTTTTGGCATTATGGTTGCGCCGCAGTTTCAAAATCGCGGCGTCGCCAGCGCGTTAATCAACGAGATGGTGCATCTGTGCGATAACTGGCTGCGCATCGACCGCATTGAGCTGTCGGTTTTCGCCGATAACGCGCCGGCGCTGGCGGTCTATCGCAAGTTTGGTTTTGAAGTGGAAGGCACCGCGAAACGCCACGCGCTGCGTAACGGCGAGTATGTCGATTCGTACTATATGGCGCGCATGAAGGGCTAAAAGATCCCTCTCCCGGGCGGGAGAGGGAAATTGCTTTAATATCCTGCGGTTAAATCATCAACCGAACGCGGATCGGACGCACCATACAGCGTGCCATCCGGCCCAACCATAATGCTCTGCGTACTGCCCATTGAGGCTTTCACGGCCACTTTCTGCCCCTTCTGCTCGAGCAGTTTCAGGGTATCAGGGCTGAAGCCCTTCTCCACGCGCAGCTCATCCGGCCACCACTGATGATGGAAGCGCGGCGCATTGGTCGCTTCGGCAACGTTCATTCCATAATCGATGGTATTCACCACCATTTGCAGCACGGTAGTGATAATGCGGCTGCCGCCAGGGCTACCGGTGACCAGCCAGGTTTTGCCATCTTTCAACACAATGGTTGGCGACATGGAGGAGAGCGGACGCTTGCCCGGCCCGATAGCATTCGCATCACCGCCCACCAGGCCATAAACATTTGGTACGCCCGGTTTGGCTGAGAAATCATCCATCTGGTTATTCATCAGAATGCCGGTATTACCGGCAACAATGCCGCTGCCAAAGACGGTGTTCAGCGTGTAGGTTACCGCAACGGCATTCCCCTCTTTATCCACCACTGAGAAGTGGGTGGTCTGGTTGCTCTCGTAAGGTTCCAGTTTGCCGGGGCGGATCTGGCTGGAGGGGCGCGCTTTATTGACATCGATCTGTTCAGCAATCGATTTGGCGTACGCTTTGCTGGTCAGCGCCTGCCACGGCACTTTCACAAAATCGGGGTCGCCGAGGTATTCAGAGCGGTCGGCGTAGGCATATTTTTCCGCTTCCGCCATCACCTGCATGGCATCGGCGCTGCCAAAGCCAAATTTTGCCAGATCGAAATTTTCCAGAATGTTGAGGATCTGAATGATATGGATCCCGCCAGAGGATGGCGGCGGCATGGAGTAGACCTGATAACCGCGGTAGTCGCCGCTCACCGGCGTACGCTCAACGGCTTTATAGTTCGCCAGATCCTCTTTGGTGATCAGCCCGCCGTTTTTGCTCATCTCTTGGGCGATCTGCTCTGCCGTTGTGCCTTTATAGAAACCATCCGGCCCCTTTTCAGCAATCAGCTCAAGGCTCTTCGCGAGATTCGTTTGAACCAGCTTGTCGCCCTTCTTCAGCGGCTCACCCTCTTTCCAGAAGATCGCCTTGCTGGTGTCGTGATTCGGCAGCACTTCACTGCCGTAGGTTTTGAGATCGTCCGCCAGCGCATCGTTAACCGTGAAGCCCTGCTTCGCCAGTTTGATAGCAGGCTGCACCACCTTTTTCAGCGGCAGCGAGCCGTATTTCTCCAGCGCCAGCGAGAAGCCAGCAACCGTGCCGGGCGTGCCGGAAGCGAGATGGGAGGTCAGGGATTTTTTGCTGTCCGGGTTGCCCTGCTCATCAAGAAACATATCGCGCGTGGCGGCTGCCGGTGCCATTTCGCGGAAATCGATCGCCGTGACTTTGCCCTCTTTGGTGCGGATCATCATAAATCCGCCACCGCCAAGGTTGCCCGCCTGCGGATGAGTCACTGCCAGCGCATAACCGACCGCGACCGCCGCATCGACCGCATTACCGCCCTCTTTGAGGATCTCCACACCCACGCGGGTCGCGGCCTCATCCACCGAGGCCACCATCCCCTGATGGGCCACAACCGGATGAAAGACATCGGCTTCTACCCCATACGAAACGGGGGCTGGCGCGGGCGCCTGAGCAGGTGGCGGCGCAGCGCCGACACTGAAACATGCTCCCGCCGTCAGTGCGGCGATTGCCGCCCAACGCGCAAACTGCTGTTTGATCATCGTCGTTCTCCACAAAGAAGGGCTACAGTTCCCGCTTAAGTCTGGTTCACAATGCGCAAAAAATCATGGTCATGCAGGAATGCGACTAAACTTAGGGACAGGCCTCAACGGGAGGAGATGAGAATGAAACGCCTTGTGATTGTGGCAGCCCTGCTGCCGTTTACCGCTTTCGCGCAGCCGCTTAACCCGACAAACAACCCGAATCAACCAGAGTATGTCGTGCCCAGCCAGCAGCGGATGCAGACGCAAATGCTCAACCAGCAACAGCAGCAGCAAGGGTTACTGAAACAGCAGCAGCAGACGCAGAGCCGCCAGCAGCAGCAGAACCTGCAAATACAGATGAACGATAACTCACAGCGAATAAGGCAGGCTCAGCCGGGGGAGCTCGACCCCGCCCACCAGCAAGTGCTCCCCAACAGCAACGGCGGGATGTTAAGCCAGGGCAGCAGTAGCGGTGGCGGGATGCTCAGCCAGCAGAACAGTAACAACGCAGGAGCGTTAAACCAGAGCAGCAGCAACGGGGGCGAAATGCTAAGCCAGCAAAGCGGCAACGGCGGCGGCATGCTTCATCCGCAAAACAGCGCCAGCGGTTCGACCCTGCAGCAGCCGCATATGTTGCCGCAGACCCAAACACAAAGTGGCGGCATGCTGCACAGCACGCCGCAAACCACTACGCCTTAAGCGCCAAAGTGGGGCCCGATGGTTTCGATATTGTCCGTACAGATGCAATCGACGCCCCACGCCAGCAACTCCGCCGCGCGCGCCGGCTGATTCACCGTGTAAACCAGAATACGCAGCCCGGCGTCGCGCAGCATGCGAACGCGTGCTTCATCAAGCAGTTTATGGTTGAGATGAATAGAGGTGCAGGCCAGGCGGTCTGTCACTTCCTGCCAGTCATCGCGCCAGGCATCCAGCAGCAGACCGCGCGGCAGTTCCGGCGCAGCCTGTTGCGCCGCTTCCAGCGCATCGATCTCAAACGAGGAGAGCAGCGGCGGGGTCATCTCTGACCACAGCTCGCGGGCAGCAAGCGCGATGATTTTGCCCGTCAGCGGGCCGGTGCCGGTCGTTGGTTTGATTTCAATATTCGCCATCATGCCATGCTGCTGGCAGCGCTGCGCCACCTCCGACAGCAGCGGCAGCGGCTCGCCTTTAAATTCGCCGCTGTACCAGCTCCCGGCATCGACTTTCAGCAGATCGCTCCACGCCAGCTCGCCCGCCACGCCCCAGCCGTTACTGGTGCGCTCCAGGTTGTCATCATGCAGCAGAAAGATCTGCCCATCTTTTGATAATTTGGCGTCAAATTCGATCATTGTATGGCCATATCTGGCGCCGATATCGATCGCTGCCAGGGTGTTTTCCGGAGCCAGTTTTCCACCGCCGCGATGGGCGACGATGCGGGGATAGGGCCAGTTATTCATACGCGTTGTCCTGTTTCACCATCGAATAAGTGCAGGTGATGTTCCGCCAGATGCAGCCACAGCGTGCTGCCGGGTGCCGGGCGCTCCTGATGCGACAGACGCGCCACCAGTTTCTGCTCACCCCAGCGGCCATGGGCCAGGTTATCCGCGCCGAGCATCTCCAGCGTATCCATCACCAGCGGTACGCCGCCTGCGGCTTGTGAGCTTAGCGCAATATGTTCCGGGCGGATACCCAGCGTCATTTTCCGTCCGGCATAACCGCGATAGTTCCAGTTAATAGGCAATGCCATGCCGCTTGCCAGCTCGAAGTGCGTACCAGTCTGGCTGATGTGCCCATCGAGTAGATTCATTGCCGGGCTGCCGATAAAGCTAGCGACAAAGCGGCTGGCGGGCTTTTCATACACTTCAACCGGCGTACCGATCTGCTCGGCAACGCCTTTGTTCATCACCATCACGCGCTGCGCCAGCGTCATCGCTTCCACCTGATCGTGAGTCACATAGAGCGAGGTGGTGTTAAGGCGTCGGTGCAGTTGCTGCAACTCAAGGCGCATCTGCACGCGCAGCTTGGCATCAAGGTTAGAGAGTGGCTCATCAAACAGGAAGACCGCCGGATCGCGCACAATGGCGCGGCCCATCGCCACGCGCTGGCGCTGGCCGCCCGAAAGCTCGCGCGGACGGCGTTTCAGCAGGCCTTCAAGCTCCAGAATACGCGCCGCTTCCGCCACGCGTCCGGCAATATGCGCCTTGCCCATGCCGCGGATTTTCAGCCCCCAGGCCATGTTCTCTTCCACGCTCATGTGCGGATAGAGGGCATAGTTCTGAAACACCATCGCGATACCGCGATCTTTTGGCTCCTTCTCCGTGACGCGCTGGCGGTCAATCCAGATATCGCCGCCGGAGACGCGCTCCAGCCCGGCAACCATGCGCAGCAGCGTCGACTTTCCGCAGCCCGACGGGCCAACCATGACAATAAATTCGCCGTCGGCCACATCCAGCGTCAGCGGCTCAATCACCTGAGTTTTGCCACCGTCCCAACTTTTTGTCACTGCCTGTAATTTTAGAGATGACATCTTATTTCTCACTGTCGACCAGACCGCGCACAAAGGCGCGCTGCATGGTTAAAACGATAACAACCGGGGGGATCAGCGTCAGCAGCATCGCAGCCATCACCTGGTTCCACTGCGTCGTGCCCTCACCGCTCGACATCATCCCTTTGACGCCCGCCACGGCGGTGCCGAGGTTGACGTCGCTGATAATCAACAACGGCCATAAGTACTGATTCCAGCCGTAGATAAAGGTGATGACGAACAGCGCCGCAAGATTGGTGCGCGACAGCGGCAGCACAATGTCGCGGAAAAAGCGCATCGGCGAAGCGCCATCAATGCGCGCGGCTTCTATGAGTTCATCC
Source organism: Kosakonia sp. HypNH10 (assembly GCF_029850615.1). Taxonomy (NCBI): domain Bacteria; kingdom Pseudomonadati; phylum Pseudomonadota; class Gammaproteobacteria; order Enterobacterales; family Enterobacteriaceae; genus Kosakonia; species Kosakonia sp. HypNH10. Next base: position 67,940 of record NZ_JAOTIU010000009.1, on the reverse strand, counting down.
GGCAACGTCATAAAGAACTGGCGGAAGAGAAAAGTCGCAGTGGCAGAGGCCATCAGTGGCAAGGTCAGGCCGGTGTAGCTGTCGAGCATCTTGAGGTTGGCGATCACTTCCACCGTCGGGAAGATGCGTACCTCTACCGGCAGCATCAAGGTACTGAAAATCATCCAGAAGAAAAGATTTCGCAGCGGAAAACGGAACCAGACGATAGCGAAGGCCGAAAGGATAGAAACGGCAATTTTCCCTACGGTTATCACCAGTGCCATGATGAAGCTGTTGGTCAGCATCAGCCAGAATGGCGCGCTATTGGAGCCGACGCCGTTAACCCAAATCGCGCGCAGGTTCTCCCAAAGATGGCCGCCGGGAATAAGCGTCATTGGTGTGTCGTACACCGCGTTGATATCAAGCGTGGCGGTGACAAACGCGACGTAGAGCGGGAAGAGCACCACCGCAACGCCTGCGATAAGCATGATATGGCTGAACAGCGTCAGCCCTGGGCGATTCTCAATCATTGGTAGCGCACCTTACTTTCGACATAGCGGAACTGCACCACCGTCAGCACAATCACCAGCACCATCAGGATCACCGACTGCGCCGCGGATGAAGAGAGATCCAAGCCGACAAACCCTTCGCGGTAGATCTTATAAATCAGCGTAGTGGTCGCCTGCACCGGGCCGCCGGCAGTCGCCGCATCGATAACCGGGAACGTATCGAAGAAGGCATAGACCAGGTTGACCACCAACAGGAAGAAGCTGACCGGTGCGATCAACGGCAGCGAAAGTTTGAAGAAACGGCGAATGGGTCCCGCGCCATCAATGGCGGCGGCTTCCACCAGCGAGCGGGGAATGGACTGCAGCGCGGCGAAGAAGAATAGGAAGTTGTAGCTAATCTGCTTCCACACCGAGGCGAACACCACTAAAAACATCGCCTGACCGCTATTCTGCGCATGGTTCCAGTGATAACCGAACTGCTCAAGGAAGTGCGTAATCAATCCACGTCCGGGATTGAAAAGAAAGATCCACAATACGGCGGCAACGGCTGGTGCCACGGCGTAGGGCAGCAGCATCAACGTCTGGTAGATGCGGCTGCCGCGCACCACGTTATCCACCAGCGCGGCAAAGAACAGCGAGACAAACAGGCCGCTGAAGGTGACCATCGCGCTAAAACGGATCGTCGTCCAGAAGGCGTCGAGGTAGTAGCTGTCATGAAACAGCGCGGTGAAGTTATCCAGCCCGACAAACTGGCTAGAGAGACCAAAGGGATCGACGCTCTGCACGGAGTACCACAGCGCTTCGCCCGCAGGCCAGAGAAAGAAAATCACCGTGATCGCCAACTGCGGCGCGACGAGCAGATAGGGTAGCCAGCGTGAACGAAACACCGGACGGGATGAGGACATAGCAAGGCTCTTTTTAAATATGCCGGAGGGCGGCGACGCGATACATGGACCGATTTACAGGCCAGACAAGCGCTGCGCTTATCCGGCCTTTAACTCATTAAGACTTGGTCGACTGCTGGAAGCGGCGCAGCAACTGGTTACCGCGCTCAACCGCTGAGTCCAGCGCCTGCTGTGGGGTCTTCTTACCAGTCCACACGCTCTCCAGCTCTTCATCAAGCACGGTACGGATCTGCGGCATATTGCCCAGACGCAGCCCTTTGGTGAAGGCCAACGGCGGCTTGTTCAGCATCTGGCGCGTGGCGATATCCGCCCCCGGGTTTTTGTCATAGAAACCCTGCTGGCGCGTCAGATCGTACGCGGCCTTGGTGACAGGCAGATAACCGGTTTTCTGATGCCACTCGGCCGCGATTTCCGGCTTGGTCAGGAAGTCGAGGAACTGCGCCACGCCTTTGTAGGTCGCATCATCTTTGCCTTTCATTACCCACAGGCTGGCACCGCCGATAATGGCGTTTTGCGGCGCGCCTTTCACATCGGCGTCGTACGGCATCATGCCGACACCGTAGTTAAATTTCGCATAGTGGCGGATATCTGCCAGCGAACCGGATGAGGCGGTGGTGATGGCGCAATCGCCGTTGTAGAACTTCTCGGTGGATTCATCTTTACGGCCAAAGTAGCTGAATTCACCTTTCTTATTCAGCTCTTCCAGCATGGCGATATGTTTCACCTGCTCCGGCTTATTGAACTCCAGCACCGCATCGGTACCGTCAAAACCGTTGTTTTTTGTAGCGACCGGCAGACCGTGCCAGGCGCTAAAGTTCTCAATCTGGATCCAGCCCTGCCAGCCGCTGGCGTAACCGCACTTCATACCCGCCGCTTTTAGCTTCGCGGTGTAGGCCGCCAGATCCTGCCAGGTTTTCGGTGGCTGATCCGGGTTCAGGCCCGCTTTTTTGAAGGCATCTTTATTGTAATAAAGCACCGGTGTGGAGCTGTTAAAGGGTTGAGAGAGCAGATGCCCGGTTTTTGAATCGGTGTAGTAACCCGCAACGGTCGGCACAAACTGGCTTTCGTCAAAGGTGACGCCCGCATCTTTAAAGACCTCGTAAACCGGCTTGATCGCTTTGGAGGCCATCATCGTCGCGGTGCCCACTTCGTAAACCTGCAACAGCGCTGGCGCATTACCGGTGCGGAAGGCGGCAATGCCCGCGCTCAGGTTCTGCTCGTAGTTGCCTTTATAGACCGGAACGATTTTGTAGTCGGGATGGGTATCATTAAAACGTTGCGCCAGGGAGTCGACCTCTTTGCCTAACTCGCCCTCCATAGAGTGCCAGAACGGGATAGTGGTTACGGCCATGGCATTGCCAGCAAAAACAAATCCCAGCGCCAGACCCAAAGCTGTATGTCGTAACGTCGTCATTGTGCTCTCTCTTGTTATACGGGATGCGCGATATCACGCGTTTTGTGCTCGCGAGGTAACATGACACGCTCGAATGACAGAAAAATAACTTTTTGATTACAAAAAAATGACAGCCAGGCGTCAGAGAGATGTCGCGCAAGTGATGGAAAGATGAAGGAAAAATGGCGGCGCAGACAAAGGGCTTCCCGGCGAACCAGGAAGCCCTTTAAGCGGCGCTCGAAGGCAACGCTGCAACAACATCATCGCACCTGAAAGGCAGGGATTGCTCCCTGCCCCAGGTCGCTACTTACCGGATTCGTAAGCCATCAAAGCCGCCACCTCTCTCTCTTTGTCCCGATAGCGAAGCTCGCACAGGGATTTACGGGTCAGGTAGGTGAATATCAGCAGCGTGAAGCAGAGAATAAACACGCAGCAGATAAAAGTTTGCGGGATTTTCATAGCCTTTAACTCCTTGCCTTTCAGCAGGTAAGAGGCTACGCTGACGTTGTTTGGGCGTCGGTGTAGCCTCGGGTTAATTGAAAAATTGACTCGGGGCTTTCATCTTTCTGCCTCACAACACTTCTGCATAACTTCCTAAAGCGCAGCCATAAGGCAAAAAGCCTCAAGCGCCGCCCGCATCATATCCCGGTCACACGCCATACTTCATGGCTGAAATATATTTTTCAGATTTAAACCCGATCGCTGATGTTACTGTTTTCACTAATAAAAAAGGGCTTCCCGGCGAACCAGAAAGCCCTTTAAGCGGCGCTCGAAGGCAACGCTGCAACAACATCATCGCACCTGAAAGGCAGGGATTGCTCCCTGCCCCAGGTCGCTACTTACCGGATTCGTAAGCCATCAAAGCCGCCACCTCTCTCTCCTTATCCCGGTAGCGAAGCTCGCACAGGGATTTACGGGTCAGGTAGGTGAATATCAGCAGCGTGAAGCAGAGAATAAACACGCAGCAGATAAAAGTTTGCGGGATTTTCATAGCCTTTAACTCCTTGCCTTTCAGCAGGTAAGAGGCTACGCTGACGTTGTCTAGGCGTCGGTGTAGCCTCGGGTTAATTGAAAAATTGACTCGGGGCTTTCATCTTTCTGCCTCACAACATTTCTGCATAACGTCTTAATACACAGCCATGAGGCAAAAAGCCTCAAGCGCCGCCCGCATCATATCCCGGTCACACGCCATACTTCATGGCTGAAATGCGTTTTTCAGATTTAAACCCGATCGCTGATGTTACTGTTTTCGCTAATAAAAAAGGGCTTTCTGGCGAACCAGAAAGCCCCTTATTTGCGCAGCTTCACTTCCTTGCCTTTCAGCAGGTAAGAGGCTACGCTGACGTTGTCTGGGCGTCTGTGTAGCCTCGGGTTAATTGAAAAATTGACTCGGGGCTTTCATCTTTCTGCCTCACAACATTTCTGCATAACGTCTTAAAGCGCAGCCATGAGGCAAAAAGCCTCAAGCGCCGCCCGCATCCTGTTGCGAACCCTCTCGCTGCGTATGACTGAAGTGCATTTTTCAGAAAAAAACCGGCCCTTGCGAGACCGGTTTAAATGATTGTACTTCAATACGTTAGCCGCCGAGGTAAGCGCTTCTTACCGCTTCATTCGCCAGTAGCGCGTCGCCGGTATCTTCGAGCACAACATGCCCGTTCTCCAGCACATAGCCGCGATCGGCGAGCTTCAGCGCCTGGTTAGCATTCTGCTCCACGAGGAAGATGGTCATCCCCTCTTTACGCAACTGCTCAATGGTGTCGAAGATCTGTTGAATGATAATCGGTGCCAGCCCGAGCGACGGCTCATCCAGCAGTAGCAGGCGCGGCTGGCTCATCAGCGCGCGGCCTATCGCCAGCATCTGCTGTTCACCGCCGGACATGGTGCCGGCGCGCTGTATGCGGCGTTCATGCAGGCGCGGGAAGAGTTCATACACCCATTTAATACGCGTCTGATATTGATCGCGGTGGGCAAAGAAGCCGCCCATCGCCAGGTTCTCCTCTACGGTCATCCGCGAGAAGACGCGGCGGCCTTCCGGCACGATCGCGACCGCTTCACGCATAATCTTCGCCGTTTGCCAGTCGGTAATATCTTTGCCGTCGAATACCACGCGGCCACTGGTGGCGCGCGGATCGCCGCACAGCGTGCCGAGCAAAGTGGTTTTCCCCGCGCCGTTGGCACCAATCAGGGTCACGATTTCTCCCTGATTAATATGCAGACTGACCTCGTGCAGCGCCTGGATTTTGCCGTAGTGGGCGCTAACTTTGTCGAAAGATAACATTGCGTTTTGCATCTTATGCCTCACCCAGATAAGCGCGGATCACGTCCGGGTTATTACGAATCTCTTCCGGCGTTCCGTTGGCCAGCGGTGTTCCCTGGTTGACGACATAGATCCGGTCGGAAATGCCCATCACCAGCTTCATATCATGCTCAATCAGCAGGATGGTGGTGTTGTGATGGTTACGCAGCTCGACGATCAGCTCATCCAGCTCTTTGGTCTCTTTCGGGTTTAACCCTGCCGCGGGTTCATCCAGCATCAGGATCTCCGGCTGCGTCACCATGCAGCGGATAATCTCCAGACGGCGCTGATCGCCATAAGCCAGATTGCTGGCCTGGCGGTTGGCGTGTGCTAACAAACCGATCCTCTCAAGCCAGGTCGCGGCGCGATCGAGCGCTTCGCTCTGCGTGCGGCGAAACGCGGGCGTCTTCAACAGGCCAGAGAAGAGCCCGGTTTTTAACTGCTGATGCTGCGCCACCAGTAAGTTCTCAATCACCGTCATCTCACGGAACAGACGCACATGCTGAAAGGTGCGCACCACGCCCATACGCGCGATTTGCTGGCCCGGCAGCCCTTCGAGATGCTGGTCGCGCAGCATAATGGTGCCGCCGGTGGGTTTATAAAACCCGGTCAGGCAGTTGAAGACGGTGGTTTTCCCCGCACCGTTCGGGCCAATCAGCGAGACAATCTCCTGCGGTCGCAGCTCCAGCGAGACGTTGTTGACCGCCAGCAAACCGCCGAAGCGCATCATCAGGCCATTTACCGATAACAGTGGCTGACTCATGCCTGCTCTCCTTTTGCCTGGCCGTTTTTCAGTTTCAGCTGCGGCCGCGTCATCGGCAGCAAGCCCTGCGGACGCCAGATCATCATCAGCACCATCAAACCACCCAGCATTAACATGCTGTATTCATTGAAATCACGCATCAGTTCACGCGAGACCACCAGCAAAATAGCGGCAAGGATCACCGCGAACTGCGAACCCATCCCGCCCAGTACGACTATCGCCAGTACAAAGGCCGATTCGGCAAAGGTGAAAGACTCCGGGCTGACAAAGCCCTGGCGCGCGGCGAACAGCGTCCCGGCAAAACCGGCGAACGCGGCGCTGATGGTAAATGCCGTCAGCTTGATGCGCGTCGGGTTGAGTCCCAGCGAGCGGCAGGCAATCTCATCTTCACGCAGTGCTTCCCACGCGCGGCCCAGCGGCATACGCAGCAGGCGGTTGATAACGAACAGCGTCAGCACCACCAGCAGCAGCGCCACCAGATAGAGGAACACCACGCGGTCGCTCGGATCGTATTTCACATTGAAGAAGTTGCTGAAAGTATCCCAGCCCCCTTCGCGCGCTGTGCGGCTGAACTCAAGGCCAAACAGCGTCGGTTTCGGGATCTGGCTGATGCCGTTTGGCCCGCCGGTCACTTCGGTGTTATTAAGCAGCAGAATGCGCACAATCTCACCGAAGCCCAGCGTCACAATCGCCAGGTAGTCGCCGCGCAGACGCAGCACCGGGAAGCCGAGCAGGAAACCGGCAGCGGCAGAGACCAGCCCCGCCAGCGGCAGGCAGGTCCAGAAGCCCAGCCCGTAATAGTGGTTCAGCAGCGCAAAGGTGTAGGCACCGATAGCATAAAAACCGCCGTAGCCCAGCACCAGCAGGCCGGAAAGCCCAACCACCACGTTCAGCCCGAGACCGAGGATGATGTAGATCATCGTCATAGTGGCGATATCGATGGTGCCGCGCGACACCATAAACGGCCACACCACGGCAATCACCAACAGCGCCAGCAGGAACAGCTTCTGCTTAGCGGTAGATCCATCGATAGCGGGCAGAACAAATTTCGGCCCGGAAATGCCCTTCAGGCTCTTCTGGAAAACAGGACGCAGTAACTGGAAGAAAAAGACCACCGCGGTGCCGATAAAGATCCACTGCCAGCGGATATCCGCCGCGTTATCGACCACCAGTTTGGTGCCATTCAGCTCCAGCTGTACGCCCATAAAGACGCCCGCAAGGATGAAGAACATGGCGGCAGAGAGCAGCGCCATCGCAAAATGCATCGGTTTCATACTTTCTCTACCTCCGGGCGACCGAGGATACCGGTCGGCATCACCAGCAGGACGCCAATCAGCAGCGCGAAGGAGACCACATCTTTATACTCAGTGCTCAGGTAGGCTGAAGAGAGCGCTTCCGCCACACCGAGGATCAGCCCGCCAATCATCGCGCCAGGAATGCTGCCTATACCGCCCAGCACCGCAGCGGTAAATGCCTTCATACCCGCCATAAAGCCGATATACGGGTTGATCACGCCATAGAACTGGCCGAGCAGCACGCCAGCCACCGCCGCCATCGCCGCGCCAATCACAAAGGTCAGCGCGATCACCCGATCGGTGTTGATGCCGAGCAAGCTCGCCATTTTCAGGTCTTCAGCACAGGCGCGGCAGGCGCGTCCCATGCGCGAATAGCGGATAAAGAGCGTTAATGCGAGCATGGCGACAAAGGTGACGATCCAGATAACCAGCTGCATTGTCGTGATGGAGGCGGCAAAGTTTTCACTGCTGCCGATAGTCCACTGGCCGTTGAACAGGCTTGGCAAGGCCACGTCGCGCGAGCCTTCTGTCAGGCTGACGTAGTTTTGCAGGAAGATGGACATGCCGATGGCGGAGATAAGCGCAATCAGACGCTTGGAGCTGCGCACCGGGCGGTAAGCAACGCGCTCGATACTCCAGCCGTAGGCACTGGCGATAATAATCGCGCCGACAAAACCGGCCCCGACCAGCAGCCAGCTTGAGTCGATGCCCATCATCATCAGCGCGGCGATAATCATAAAAGAGACGTAGCTGCCGATCATGTAGACCTCGCCATGGGCGAAGTTAATCATGCCGATAATGCCGTACACCATGGTGTAGCCAATGGCGATCAGGGCGTAAGTGCTGCCCAGCGTGACGCCGTTGAACATCTGCTGCAAGAAATAGAGAAACTGCTCAGACATAACTTAACCTTCTTAAATCTCTCAAGATTTTCGTCCAAAGAGAGGGATGACTGTGACTTCGCCACACAGGACGAACCATCGGCGTGTCGTTAGAAGACACTCAACTCAAATCCCTTCAGATCGCCTTTTTCATCCCAGTTCGGCGGCCCTGTTTCGGTTTTAGCCCCGTTGGCTTTTAACGCGTTAATCAGGTCAGCGGCTTGTTTCAACGTCCCCGGCGCAGCATCTCTCCACTATCCGGTTAATAACCACCGTAGTAGACAAAGACGATATTTTCTTTTTTTAGATGAGCGTTAAGCGCAGAAAAAACTACTTCCCTGACGGTAATACCTTTAAACAAGACCGCGTTGCCATGACCGGCTTTCAATCATTCCCGCGACAAATGTTTTCGCGTGCCTTTTCATGTCTGCTACCCCGTTCGTGATGTTGTGTGAAAATTTTGTTTTTATGTGGTTAAAAAGCATTCTGTACTTTTAATGCACAATGCTATTTTTATCAGCGCCTTTAATGGGTTAGCGTGGTTTTCTGGCGTAAACCATACTAAATACTCTATTTTTCAGGCGATTAAGCAGAGATAATATTCTGTATTAAGCGCGAGATAAACATCTAAAAGTGGGGCTTTCAGCATAAAATAACGGCAGTATACGCGGGAAAAAGCGCCATCATTCAGGTTAAAATCCTGTATCTTTTTCGATCTCTGACGTTTCCGGCTATGCCAGTCGCTGCGCTAAAACTATTCACCTGTTGTATTAAATATAAAAAAGTCTCCAGCCCCGGCGGGTGAAATTGTTTACACTCACTCCCTGTTTCACGTTTTGGACAAACGGTAGATGAAATTAACCATTATCCGGCTGACCAGTTTCAGCGAGCAGGATCATATTGATTTAGCGAAAGTCTGGCCGGAATACGCCCCCGCCTCTCTGGATATTGACGATACGCACCGTATTTATGCCGCGCGGTTTAATGACCGCCTGCTGGCCGCCGTGCGGGTGACGTTGCGCGGCACCGAAGGCGTGCTGGATTCGCTGCGGGTACGGGAGGTCACTCGCCGTCGCGGCGTCGGGCAATACCTGGTGGAAGAGGTGATCCGCGATAACCCGGCGATGACCAGTTGGTGGATCGCAGATATCGGCGTTGAAGATCGCGCCGTGATGGCCGCTTTTGCACAAGCGCTCGGCTTTACCGCGCAGCAAGATGGCTGGGAAAAGCACTAAAAATAGCGGGCAGCGTGAGCCATGCCTGAGCAGGATTTCGCATCGCAGGAAGTCGTTAATCCCCGGAAGCTTACAGGCGTAAGCGACCGGGGCGAATGCAGCCAACGCACCTGCGGCGCGAAAGGCGACTATCAAATATTCATCACTTCGCGTCGGTCGCGGTACCGTTCGCATGCCAGGTAAAGACGCCGAACTCAAAGCCCTTCAGATCGCCCTTCTCATCCCACGTCAGCGGCCCCATCACGGTTTCAACGGAGTGACCTTTCAGATAGGTGGCGATTTCAGCCGGATCGTCAGACTGGTTCAGGCCCGCAGCCAGCGACTGCAGCGCGGCGTAGGTGGTCCAGACAAACGCACCGCTCGGATCCTGTTTCTTGCCTTTGATGGCATCCACAATCGGTTTGTTCGCCGGTACCTGATCGTAGTTCTTCGGCTTGGTGACTAACATCCCTTCGGCAGACTCACCGGCGATGTTAGAGAGTGACACGTTCGCCACGCCTTCCGGTCCCATAAACTGGGTTTTCAGACCGGCCGCGCGCGCCTGGCGCAGGATCTGGCCCATCTCCGGGTGGTAACCGCCGTAGTAAACAAAGTCGATATTCTCTTTCTTCAGACGCGCAACCAGCGTGGAGAAATCTTTTTCACCGGCGGTGATGCCGTCGAAGAAGACCACGTTGGCATTGCCTTTTTTCAGGCCATCCTGCACGGCGCGCGCCAGACCTTCGCCATACTGCTGCTTATCATGAATGATGGCGATGCGCTTCGGCTTCACTTTATCGAGAATGTATTTCGCCGCGGTCGGGCCCTGGTCAGAGTCGAGGCCGGTGGTACGCAGCGTCAGTTTGTAACCGCGCGCGGTCAGCTCAGGGGCAGTGGCCGCAGGCGTGATCATCAGGATGCCTTCGTCTTCATAAATGTCGGACGCGGGCTGAGTGGAAGAGGAGCAGAGGTGGCCGATAACATATTTGATGCCGTCGTTAACCACTTTGTTGGCTACCGCTACCGCTTGTTTCGGGTCACAGGCATCGTCATATTTCACCACCACCAGTTTGTCGCCTTTGACGCCACCTTTTGCGTTGATATCGGCAACAGCCTGCTCAGCACCGGTAAATTCCTGATCGCCATACTGCGCAACCGGACCGGACATCGCACCGACAACGGCAACTTTGATATCTTTGGCGAATGCCACGTTGCTCATTGCTAACGCAATACATCCTGCCAGTAACGCTTTGCCCTTCATTTTCATCCTGAGTTTCCCCATTGTTATGGTTTTTGCAATTGTTGTGATGTTGTTATCTGGAATATTGCTTCGCCTATTACCCTAAGCAAAGAATATGATATTTGTTATTGTGCAGAATAGTGCCCTGTAAGCAGCATACTCTGCTAAAACATACCCCATTTTATGGAATAAGGAATAGCAATTTTGCAGGTTATGCGGCAGAGCGATGCGAGAACGTGACAAAGCCGCCCATAAGGCGGCTGAATAATTAATGCGTCAGCGACCGCTGGATAATATCCAGCGCTTTTCGGAACTGCTCATCAGGAATGGTCAGCGGATAGAGGAAGCGGATAACGTTGCCATAGACGCCGCAGCTCAGCAGCAACAGACCGGCTTGGAGGGCGTTATCCTGTACCTGTTTGGTGAACTCCGGGGACGGCGCGCCGGTATGCGGGTCAGAAAACTCTACCGCCACCATTGAGCCCTGCGCGCGGATATCGGCAATATGCGGGCAGTGCGCTTTCGCATGGGTCAGCACTTCGACCAGATCTTTGCCCAGCTGGTTCGCGCGTTCGCACAGCTTCTCCTCTTCAATCACATCCAGCACCGCATGCGCTGCCGCCACCGCCAGCGGATTACCGGCATAAGTTCCGCCCAGGCCGCCAGGCGCAGGAGCATCCATCAACTCGGCACGCCCGGCAACCGCCGAGAGCGGTAAACCGCCCGCCAGACTTTTCGCCATAGTGATGAGATCGGGTTTGATGGCGTAATGCTCGCTGGCAAAGAGTTTGCCGGTACGGGCAAAACCGCTCTGCACCTCGTCAATGATCAGCAGAATGCCGTGGCTGTCGCACAGAGTACGCAGCGCCTGCATAAACTCTGGCGGAGCGATATTAAAGCCCCCTTCGCCCTGTACCGGCTCTAACAGGATCGCGGCGACCTGATCGGGGGCGATATCGGCTTTGAAGAGATGCGTCAGGCTTTGCAGCGCCTGTTCGGTGCTGACGCCGTGCAGTTCATTTGGATAGTGGGCGTGATAAACCGAACCGGGAAACGGCCCGAAACCGATTTTGTAAGGCGCAACTTTTCCCGTCAGCGCCATGGTCATAAAGGTGCGTCCGTGGAAGCCGCCGCCAAAGGCGATAATTCCGGGGCGTCTGGTATAAGCGCGGGCGATTTTCACCGCGTTTTCAACCGCTTCGGCACCGGTAGAGAAGAAGGCAGTTTTCGCCGGGCCATCAATGGGAACCAGCCCGTTGATGCGCTCGGCAAGCGAGATATAGCTTTCGTAAGGAACGATTTGGTACGCGGTGTGCGTAAAAGCCTGGAGCTGTTTTTCGACTGCTGCCATCACTTTTGGGTGTCGATGGCCGGTATTTAGCACCGCGATCCCGGCGGCAAAATCAATTACCTCGTTGCCTTCCACATCCCACAGCGTGGCGTTTTCTGCTTTCTCAGCGTAGAAGCCGCACATCACGCCAACCCCGCGCGGCGTCGCGGCTACACGCCGCTGATGTAATTCACTATTCTTCACCTTTTTCCCCTCTCTGTGCCAACCCACAGAGTAAGTATATAGCGCCTTCGTTAAGACGACGTTTTAACCAGCACCGGGAGTGAGAGGAAATTCAGATAATAAAAAACCGGGTGAGCTTTCGCTGACCCGGTCTGTTTGCGGCTGGCGCTTACGCTTCGATAGCGGCGCGCAGTTTTTTCATCGCGTTCTTTTCAAGCTGGCGTACGCGTTCGGCGGAAACGCCGTAACGGTCGGCCAGCTCCTGCAGCGTGGACTTGTTATCTTCGTCCAGCCAGCGGGCGCGGATGATCTGCTGACTACGTTTGTCGAGACCCTGCATCGCATCGGTCAGCTTGTTGGCTGCCTGCTCTTCCCAGTTATCATCTTCAATGCCATCAGCAAAGTTAGATGTTTTGTCCTGTAAGTAGAGCACCGGTGCCATCGGCTGGCCGTCCTGCGCATCGTCATCGGAAGACATATCAAACGTCATGTCCTGGGCCGCCATACGCGACTCCATTTCACGCACGTCTTTACTGGTCACACCCAATTCGCGGGCGACCATTTCGACTTCGTCCTGGTTAAACCAGCCGAGACGCTGTTTAGCCTTACGCAGGTTAAAGAACAGCTTACGCTGTGCTTTAGTGGTCGCGACTTTCACGATACGCCAGTTGCGCAGCACATACTCGTGGATCTCAGCTTTGATCCAGTGCACGGCGAAAGAGACCAGACGCACACCGACTTCAGGGTTGAAGCGGCGTACCGCTTTCATCAGGCCGATATTTCCTTCCTGGATCAGATCCGCCTGCGGCAGACCATAGCCCGAGTAATTACGAGCAATATGAACAACAAAGCGCAGGTGAGACAGGATCAGCTTTTTCGCTGCTTCCAGATCGCCCTGGTAATGCAGCTTTTCAGCCAGCGCCCGCTCTTCATCGGCCGTCAACATCGGCCATGCGTTAGCGGCCCGGACGTAAGATTCCAGGTTGCCAACAGGGGCTAAAGCTAAAGTTTGCATTTCTTTGGTCATTCAAATCCTCTCAATTCACTATCAACTGGCGGCGGTCTGTCCCCATAAGGCAACAAACATGCCAGCATTTTTGAGCAACGAGAATAGCATTCACTTTTTTATCAGACAGTGATTTTATCCACAAGTTCCTTGTAGGCGTGTGAATAAATTACGCACAAATTGTGACATCCGGATGAACAGCCGACGCGGGGAACAGCAAGACAGTTGGATACGCTCTCCCTGCAACGGTATTCGTCATTGCAGGGGAGGAGTATACCAGAGAATCGTTAGTCCGGAGTAAAGTGACGTAAATGTTGCACCGTCGCCAGCCAGGCGGCAATCCAGCCAATCATCGAGCACACCAGCAATAGCAGCAAACATTCATCGAAAGATAAGCCACTTAACTCAAACTGCGTGCCGAAGACCTTCGCCACATCCGTCACCGCCGACGAGAGTCGCATCACCAAAATTTCAGATAAAATGAGCGATAAAAACGCGCCGGAGAAGCCAAGCAGTGCGCCGCCGTAAAGGAACGGACGCAGAATAAATCCATCGGTTGCGCCAATCAACTTTTGCACATTAATGGTATCGCGACGGGCAAAGATGCTGAGACGCACACTGTTGCCGATTACCAGGAAGACGGCAGCGATCATCAACACGCCAATCATGGCCGAAACGCGCCCAACCAGCCCGGTCAGCGCCGACAGACGCGCAAACCAGCTATCATCCATGCGTACTTCATCAATGCCCTGCACGCGCGTAATGCGATCGCGCAGCGTGTTCAGCGCCTCGGTGCTCTGGAAATCGATTTTCGGCACCACTACCGCCACTGCCGGCAGCGGGTTCTCTTCCAGCATATCTAACGCGCCGCCAAAGCCGGACCAGTTACGAAACTCGCCGAGCGCATCCTCGCGGGAGAGATAGTTCACCTTCTCGACGCCCGGTTCGGACTGAAGTTGCCCGACCACCTGCTGCGCGGCGTTATCATCCAGCGATTTATCGAAGTAGACGGTGATCTGCGGCGAAGGGTAGTACTGCGACGCCGCATGGCTGACGTTTTTGTAGACCATATAGCAGACGCTCGGCAGCGTCAGCGAGATGGCAATCACCATCACCGTCAGGAACGTTGCCAGCGGTTTACTCTTCAGATCCTGCAGCGCACCGTGCCAGGCGTAGCGCATCTGCTCGTTGAAGACATTGGTTTTACGCGAAGGCGGCCGGGAGGCCGGTTTGCTGCGCCTCGGCGCGTTGCGGCTCCCTTCACCCGCCGCTGAGGAGGATTTGCGAAAACGGTCGAGCTTGCTGCCGAATTGCCGAATATGATTGATTGCGTCGCGCTTATTCACCCGCCAGGCCTCCATGCAAATGGCCGTCGCTCAGGCTCAGCATGCGGTACGAACGCCGGGAAATGAGCCCCATGTCGTGCGTCGCCATCAGTACCGTCACCCCAACGCGGTTAAACTCTTCAAACAGACGTAAAATCCCTTCAGACAGGGCTTCATCCAGGTTCCCGGTCGGTTCATCCGCCAGCAAGACGGCAGGTTTATTCACCACCGCACGGGCGATGCCCACACGCTGCTGTTCACCGCCGGAGAGCTGGATCGGGAAGCTTTTCGCTTTGTCGAGCAACCCGACTTTATCCAGCGCCGCCGACACGCGACGGCGAATATCATCCCCGCTGGCCCCGGCGATAATCAGCGGGATCGCGACGTTATCAAACACTGTGCGATCCATCAGCAGATGGTGATCCTGGAAAATCATGCCGATCTGGCGGCGCAAAAACGGCACTTCGCGGCTTTTCAGCCGGGAAATATCGTGGCCGCTGAAGAAGATTTTCCCGGCGCTTGGCCGTTCAATCCCACAGATCAGCTTCAGCAGGGTACTTTTCCCCGCGCCGGAGTGCCCGGTCAGAAACGCCATCTCGCCCTGCTGCAGGTGAAAAGTCACCCCCTGCAGCGCTTGTCTCCCACCGAGATAGGCTTTGCTGACATGTTCAAAGCGAATCATTGTTAATCCTCTCGGGCAAAAAGCGCCTCAATAAAATCGCCCGCATTAAACGGACGCAAATCTTCAATACGTTCGCCAACACCGATATAGCGGATTGGGATACCGAACTGATCCGCAACCGAGAAGATCACCCCGCCTTTCGCGGTGCCGTCAAGCTTGGTCAGCGTGATGCCGGTTAAACCGACCGCTTCGTGGAACAGTTTGGCCTGGCTTACCGCATTTTGCCCGGTGCTGGCATCAATCGTGAGCATCACTTCGTGCGGCGCATTTTCATCGAGCTTCTTCATCACGCGCACAATCTTTTTCAGCTCTTCCATCAGGTGCGATTTATTCTGCAGACGGCCAGCGGTATCCGCAATCAGCACATCGACATTACGCGCCTTCGCAGCCTGAATAGCATCAAAGATAACCGAAGCGGAATCTGCGCCGGTATGCTGGGCAATCACCGGAATATCGTTGCGCTGGCCCCACACCTGCAATTGCTCAACGGCCGCAGCACGGAAGGTATCGCCCGCCGCCAGCATCACCGATTTGCCCTGCTGCTCAAACTGGCGCGCCAGCTTGCCGATAGTGGTGGTTTTACCGACGCCGTTAACGCCGACCATCAGAATAACGAACGGCGTTTTGCCTTCGACATTCAGCGGCTCGTCCACCTTCGCGAGGATCTCGCTCATCTCCTCTTTCAGCAGGCCATACAGCGCTTCCGCGTCGCGCAGCTGCTTGCGGCTGGCCCCTTCTGTCAGGTTGGTGATGATTTTCCGCGTGGTCTCAACGCCGACATCAGCAATCAGCAACTGCTCTTCCAGCTCTTCGAAGAGATCATCATCGATTTTTTTACCGCGGAACAGACTGATAAATCCGGAACCGAGATTCTCTTTTGTTTTCAGCAGGCTGCGCTTCAAACGCGCGAAGAAACCCTCTTTGGTTGGCTTCTCCTGCTCCTGAACTGGCTCGTCGACCGGCACAACCATCACCGCTTCTTCCGCCGCTTCGGCCGCCAGCGCATCCAGCTCTTCCTCGCTCGGCAGCGTCTCGTCTTCTATCTCTTCAACTTCTGGCTCGGTGACTTCAACGTCCGCAGTAACCAGCGGCTCGGCTTCGGCCTGCCACTCTTCGGCGTCAATGCTCTGCTCGCTAAGCTCTTCCGGCAGCGGCAGCGCTTCATGCTCAACGGCGGCAATAGGTGCGGCTTCGATAATCTCTTCGACAGGCTCTTCAACAGCCGCTTCTTCTATAACCGGCTCTTCGGCAACCGGTTCTGCTACAACGCGCTCTTCAGCGACCGGCTGCGGTGCCTCTTCATGCGCCAGCTGCTCGCTGACCTCGACAACCTCTTCGGCGAACTTTTCGCTGTCGGCGGCAGGCTCGGCAACCGGTGTCTCTTCTACCTGTTGTTCCGCTGTTTTCTGCTCTTCTGCTTGCGCCTCATCGGCACGCTCTTTCTGCCCAAAGCCCAGCCAGGAAAAAAAGCCACGTTTCTTTTCATTTGCCATTGGCGACTACACTCCTCGCTGTTGATTCTATAGCGCAGCCTGTCTGCTCGACCAGGACTGAAATCATTGGTGAATTAGTCGGATAGTCTAACACTTTCCTTATCTCTCATCACGGCCTGAGGATTAGGGTTTAACGCAATTCATCCGCCCGCTAGAATAGCAGGCCGAAATGATGAGCAAAGCGAAGACCATGAAGAAACCCAACCGTGCCGCCAGCGGACAAATTCGTATTATTGGCGGGCAGTGGCGGGGCCGTAAATTACCGGTTCCCGACAGCCCAGGCCTGCGCCCGACCACCGATCGCGTGCGTGAAACCCTTTTTAACTGGCTGGCACCGTCAATGGTTGACGCCCGCTGCCTCGACTGCTTCGCCGGCAGCGGCGCGCTCGGGCTGGAAGCGCTCTCCCGCTACGCCGCCAGCGCGACGCTGGTCGAGATGGAGCGCAGCGTCGCCCAGCAGCTCCAGCAAAACCTCGCTACGCTTAAAGCCACTAACGCGAAAGTCGTTAACAGCAACACGCTGAACTTTTTAGCCGCAGCGGGCACCCCGCACACCATTGTGTTTATCGATCCACCGTTTCGCAAAGGGATGCTGGACGACACCGTGCGTTTGCTGGAGAACAACGGCTGGCTGGCGGATGATGCGCTCATTTATATCGAGAGCGAAGTGGAAAATGGCTTACCGTCAGTGCCTGCGCACTGGCATTTACACCGGGAAAAAGTCGCGGGCCAGGTGGCTTATCGTTTGTATCACCGCGAAGCACAAGGAGAGAAGCATGCCGTTGCTGATTAATCTGGGCCGTCTGATGATGCTCTGCATCTGGGCCTTTCTGATCTTCAATCTGATCCACCCCTTTCCGCGCCCGTTGAATATTTTCGTCAACGTCGCGCTGGTTTTTACCTTCTTTATGCATGCCTTGCAGGCGACGATGATGAAGACCGCGCTGCCGAAAGAGGGGCCGCAAATGACCAAAGTCGAGCAGCTGCGCATTTTTCTTTTTGGCGTCTTTGAACTGCTGGTCTGGCAGAAGAAGCTGAAAG
This sequence comes from Kosakonia sp. HypNH10, assembly GCF_029850615.1. Classification (NCBI taxonomy): domain Bacteria; kingdom Pseudomonadati; phylum Pseudomonadota; class Gammaproteobacteria; order Enterobacterales; family Enterobacteriaceae; genus Kosakonia; species Kosakonia sp. HypNH10. The sequence goes on along the minus strand of NZ_JAOTIU010000009.1, from coordinate 50,405 downwards.
CAAAGAGATAACTCCGTCAGATTAAGTGGAATTGCAGGGCATTGGGGGAAGTTCGCATTGTCATCCCCCTTTTTACGCCACTACACTTGAGGGGAGAGTTTTACGCAACAATAACAGTTACAGGGACTTAATTATGCTGTGGTCATTTATTGCTGTTTGCTTTTCCGGCTGGTTGTTCGTCGACGCTTCCTATCGTGGCCCGGTGTGGCAACGCTGGGTGTTCAAACCCGTAACCCTTCTGCTGTTACTCCTGCTCGCCTGGCAAGCGCCCATGTTTGATGCCATCAGCTATCTGGTGCTGGCGGGTCTGTGCGCCTCGCTGGTGGGTGATGCCCTGACGCTGCTGCCGCGTCAAAAGTTACTTTACGCCATCGGTGCCTTCTTCCTGGCCCATCTGCTCTATACCATCTACTTCGCCAGCCAGATGACGCTGACCTTCTTCTGGCCGCTGCCGCTGGTGCTGCTGGTGATTGGCGCCCTGCTGCTGGCGGTGATCTGGACGCGTCTTGAAGAGCTGCGCATGGCTGTCTCCACCTTTGTCGCCATGACGCTGGTGATGGTATGGCTGGCCGGTGAGCTGTGGTTCTTCCGCCCAACCAGCCAGGCGCTGTCGGCGTTTATCGGCGCATCGCTGCTGCTTATCGGCAATATTGTCTGGCTCGGCAGCCACTACCGTAAACGCTTTAGCGCGGATAACGCCATCTCCTCCGCCTGCTATTTTGCCGGTCACTTCCTGATCGTCCGTTCGCTCTATATCTAAAGCGCTTGACTCTGGAGTCGACTCCAGAGTGTATCCTCCGGTTAATGAGAAAATTATCATTCACCGGAGGATGCGATGGCTGCTCCCGAACTCAAGAAAACACCGCACTTTGCCGCGCTCAAACTGCGCCCCGTTGCTGAAAGCAATGCTCCCTGCTGCGGCGATACAAGCTGTGAAACCCGCTCCGCACCGGAAATAACCGCCGCAGGCGATCGCTTTAGCTGGCAGGTGAGCGGCATGGATTGTGCCGCCTGCGCCCGTAAAGTGGAAAACGCGGTTCGCCAGGTCGAGGGCATCACGCAGGTGCAGGTTGCCTTCGCCACTGAAAAGCTGATTGTCATCGCGCAAGACGATGTGCGCGAGCGTGTAGAAAAAGCCGTTAAGCAGGCGGGCTACCAGCTTCGCAGCGAAAACAGTGCTCCCGCGCCTGCATCTTCACCTCTGCGCGAAAACCTGCCGCTGATCCTGCTCATCGTCATGATGACGCTAAGCTGGGGGCTGGAGCAGTTCAATCACCCCTTCGGCCAGGCGGCCTTTGTGCTTACCACGCTGGTCGGCTTATGGCCGATTGCCCGCCAGGCCGTACGCCTGATAAGAAGCGGCAGTTGGTTCGCCATTGAAATGTTGATGAGCGTGGCGGCGATAGGCGCGCTGTTTATCGGCGCGACCGCCGAAGCGGCGATGGTGCTGCTGCTGTTTTTAATCGGTGAACGGCTTGAGGGCTGGGCCGCCAGCCGCGCGCGCAAAGGCGTCAGCGCACTGATGGCGTTAAAACCTGACAGCGCCATTCGCGTGCATAACGGCGTGCGTGAAACTATTCCCGCCAGCCAGTTGCAACCCGGCGATACCATTGAGGTGCCCGCGGGCGGGCGTTTACCGGCGGATGGCCGCCTAATCTCGCCGTTCGCCAGTTTTGATGAGAGTGCCTTAACCGGCGAGTCACTGCCCGTCGAGCGCAGCGCGGGTGAAAGCGTGCCCGCAGGTGCCACCAGCGTCGATCGGCTGATCACCCTCGAAGTCGTGTCAAAAGCGGGCGAAAGCGCCATCGACCGCATCCTGAAACTGATTGAGGAGGCAGAAGAGCGCCGCGCGCCCATCGAGCGCTTTATCGATCGCTTCAGCCGCATTTACACCCCGGCGATCATGGCCGTGGCGCTGCTGGTGGCGGTGATTCCCCCCCTGCTCTTTTCCGCTCCGTGGCTGGAGTGGGTCTACAAAGGGCTGGCGCTGTTGCTGATTGGCTGCCCCTGCGCGCTGGTGATCTCCACGCCTGCGGCCATCACCTCCGGGCTGGCGGCAGCCGCACGTCGCGGGGCGCTGATCAAAGGCGGCGCGGCGCTGGAGCAGCTCGGCACCCTGCGTCAGGTGGCGTTTGATAAAACCGGCACCCTGACTCTCGGCAAACCCCAGCTGGTCGCCATTCAGGCATTTTCGGCTACAGAGGAGCAGGAACTGCTGGCGCTCAGCGCCGGGGTTGAGCAGGGTTCGACGCACCCGCTGGCGCTGGCGATTGTGCAGGAGGCGCAACGTCGTGGCATCGCTATTCCGCAGGCCGACGGGCAACGGGCGCTGGCCGGGAAAGGCATTGAAGCGCGCATCGGCGCGCATAACATTCACATCTGCGCGCCGGAAAAGGTGCCAGCAGGCCTGCTAAACGACGCAGAGCGCAAGCAAATTGAGCAGCAGGAAGCACGCGGGCAAACGGTAGTAGTGGTTCTGCGCGATAACGCCATTATCGGTACGCTGGCGCTACAGGACACCCTGCGCGACGATGCAAAAGCCGCAGTAGCCGAGCTGCATGCCCTTGGCATCACGGGGGTAATCCTCACCGGCGACAACCCGCGGGCAGCGGCAGCGATTGCCGGTGAGTTGGGGCTGGAGTTTCGCGCCGGGCTGTTGCCGGAAGATAAAGTCAGCGCCGTGCGCGCGCTGAATGAAGTTGCCCCGCTGGCGATGGTCGGCGACGGCATTAACGATGCGCCGGCGATGAAAGCGGCAACCCTCGGCATTGCGATGGGCAGCGGTACCGATGTCGCGCTGGAGAGCGCCGATGCGGCATTAACCCATAACCGGCTCTCCGGCCTTGGGCAGATGATCCGCCTGGCGCGCGCCACGCACCGTAATATTCGTCAGAACATCGCCATTGCGCTGGGGCTGAAGGGGATCTTCCTGGTCACCACGCTTTTGGGAATCACCGGATTATGGCTGGCGGTGCTGGCGGATACCGGCGCAACGGTGCTGGTGACTGCCAACGCGCTGCGCCTGTTACGCCGCAAAGATTAGTGGCTTTTACGCACTAAATAGCGGTAGGGCAGCGTCTCGGTCTGGTCGGCCACCAGTTCATGTTCCATAAAACGGCAGAAGCCGGGAATATCGCGGGTGGTTGCCGGATCGTCGGCGATAATCAGTACAGTTTCGCCAACCTGCATGTTACGCACGGTTTTGCGCACCATCATTACCGGCTCCGGGCAGCGCAGGCCAAGGGCATCAAGAGTGTGGTCGGCGGTAGAAAACGGATCGCTCATCTTCATCTCACAAGTGAAAAAACCGCCCTAGTTTACGCTGCCATTTTCAGGGCGCAAGGGAGGTTAACGATTGCGTTAAAATTAGCCATTGCATCGCGCGATGATTGCAGTATCATGCGGCGGCTTCTGCCTGGCAGAGCATAAATTGAACTGGGTTCCCTCACCCCATTTACCAAAAAGGTCACAATATGACGCACTTTTCCAACGCACAGCGCATGAAGGCGCTGGTCTGGCTATCGCTTTTCCACTTGCTGGTGATTATCTCCAGTAACTACCTGGTGCAGCTCCCGGTCGCCATTTTCGGCTTCCACACCACCTGGGGTGCATTCAGTTTCCCGTTTATCTTCCTGGCAACGGATCTCACCGTGCGCATTTTCGGCGCGCCTCTGGCACGAAGGATTATTTTTGCCGTGATGGTGCCCGCCCTGCTCGCCTCTTACGTTATCTCGTCGCTGTTTTATATGGGCAGCTGGCAAGGTTTCGGCGCGCTCGCCCACTTTAACCTGTTCGTCGCGCGTATCGCCGCCGCCAGCTTTATGGCGTATGCGCTGGGGCAGATCCTCGATGTACACGTCTTTAACCGCCTGCGCCAGAGCCGCCGCTGGTGGCTTGCGCCGACGGTCTCGACCATTTTTGGTAACGCCAGCGATACGGTAGCCTTCTTCTTTATCGCCTTCTGGCGCAGCCCGGATCCCTTTATGGCGCAGCACTGGACCGAAATCGCGCTGGTGGATTACAGCTTCAAGGTGCTTATCAGCATCGTCTTCTTCCTGCCGATGTATGGCGTGCTGTTGAATATGTTGCTGAAAAGACTGGCAGACAAATCTGAAATCTCTGCATTACAGGCGGGTTAAAGGTACGACTTATCAGTTGTGATAATATGGAACAACGAGCCATTATGGCTGTTTATTGAAAGGATGAAGTCAATGCGCAATCTGGTGAAATATGTCGGTATTGGCCTGCTGGTGATGGGGCTGGCTGCCTGTGATAACAGCGACAGCAAGAAGCCCGCACAGGGTGCCGCCGCAGAGAGTAACGCCTCCGGCCAGCCGGTGACCCTGCTCGACGGTAAACTCAGCTTCTCGCTGCCTGCGGATATGACCGATCAGAGCGGCAAGCTGGGCACGCAATCCAACAACATGCACGTCTACTCTGATGCCACCGGCCAGAAAGCGGTGATTGTGATTGTTGGTGATAACACGCAGGAAGATCTGAGCGTGCTGGCGAAACGTCTGGAAGATCAGCAGCGCAGCCGCGACCCGCAGTTGCAGGTTGTGACCAACCGCTCGATTGAGCTGAAAGGGCAGACCCTGCAACAGCTCGACAGCGTGATCTCCGCTAAAGGCCAGACCGCATGGTCCTCCGTGGTGCTGGGGAAAATTGATAACCACCTGGTTACCCTTCAGGTGACGCTGCCGGCGGAAAATCAGCAGCAGGCGCAGACCGCTGCCGAGAACATTATTAACACCATCGTGGTGAAATAACGCCGCAACAATCGAAAAGAGAAAGGGAACCTGCGGGTTCCCTTTTTTATGCCCGGCCAGATAAGCGTTTACACGCTATCCGGTACTCTCTGCTTTAACCGCCACGCCAACAGCAGCGCAACCGCCACCAGGCCGGCGGCAGCAAGATAAATAGATGAGACGCCCGCCCAGGCCATCAGCAACCCTGCCAGCGGGCCGGTCACGCCTAGCGAGAGATCCATAAACACCGTATAGGTTGCCAGCGCGGAGCCCTGATTGTGCTGCGGCACCGCTTTTACCGCCACCACGCCCAGCGCCGGGAAGACCAGCGAGAAACCGGCCCCGGTCAGGAAGACGCCCAGTTTCACCATCCACGGATCGACCGCCAGGCCCACCAGCAGCAGCCCGCAGGTCTCCACCGCAAAGCAGAGCAGCGCCACGTTAAGCCCGCCAAAGCGGTTGATACCATTGGGAAACAGCAGCCGTGCGCCAACAAACGCCACGCTGAAGAGCGTCAGAGCGAACGCTGCCCCGTCCCAGCCTCTGGCATCGTAATAGAGGGTAATGAAGGTGGCGATGACGCCAAAACCTGCCGAACCGAGCGCCAGCGCCATCCCGTAGAGCCAGACGCGCCCGAGCACAGCGCGAAACGGCAGCGGTTTGCCTTTACTGGCTTTCACCGCCGCGCGCGGTAGCGCAAGCAGCACCGCCAACAGCGCGACGGCCATAATCGTCACCGCCAGCCCGTGCAGGCCGCCATAGTGATAACAGAGCACGCCGAGCGGTGCGCCAAGCGCCATCGCCCCGTAGGTGGCAATACCATTCCACGAGATGACGCGCCCGATATGCACCGAACCGACCACGCCGACGCCCCACAGCGTCGCGCCGGTACCGGCAAAACTCTGGCCGATGCCTAAAATCACCCGCCCAAGGCAGAGCAGTAGCAGGCTCAACACGCCCGACTGCATTCCCGCCAGCAGATAGCTCAGCCCGCTGAGAAACGCGCCGCAGAGGCCGAAAATCACCACTTTTTTTGGCCCCAGCAGATCGGCGTAGCGCCCGGCATGCGGGCGGCTGAGCAGCGTGGCGAAGTACTGAAGACTTATCACCAGCCCCGCCCAGAAGGCGCTGTAGCCCATCACGTCATGGACAAAGCCGGGCAACACAGCCAGCGGGAGACCAATGGTGAGATAGCTGGCGAAGTTAAAAATCACGACGGACAAAATCCGCAGATTGAGACGCAATCCGCTTAGCGCCGGTTCAGCGCGGTGTTCAGGCATCAGGATTTACTCAGATTTTTTACAACAGGATTTCACTATTACCACGACACAAGGTAGAAAGCAGCACGACTTTAAGATTATCTCTGTCAGGCGAAGGTGGCGCGGCGCACTACACTTACTGGCAATAAGAAAAAAAAGGAATTAATCATGATGCAACCTCAGCCAGACCGGGCGGGCCTCCACATTCTTCTCAAACTGGCGTCACTGGTGGTAATACTCGCCGGTATCCACGCCGCAGCCGATATTATTGTGCAACTCCTGCTGGCGCTCTTCTTCGCCATTGTTCTTAACCCGCTAGTGACCTGGTTTCTGCGCCGCGGCATCAAGCGCCCGGCGGCCATTGCCATTGTCGTGCTGGTGATGCTGGTCTTTCTGACCGCGTTATTCGCCGTGCTTGCCGCGTCGATGAACGACTTTATGACCCTGCTGCCGAAGTACAACCGCGAGCTGACACGCAAGTTTCTGCAGCTTCAGGACGCACTGCCGTTCCTGCATCTGCATCTCTCCCCGGAGCGCATGCTGCAACGCATGGACTCCGACCGCATGATGTCCTTCGCCACCACCATGGCGACGCAGTTATCAAATGCGATGGCAAGCGTCGTGCTGCTGGTGATGACGGTGGTGTTTATGCTGTTTGAAGTGCGCCATGTGCCCTACAAAATGCGCTTCGCTCTGAATAATCCGCAGATCCACATCGCTGGCCTGCACCGCGCGCTGAAAGGGGTGTCGCACTACCTGGCGCTGAAAACGCTGCTCAGCGTCTGGACCGGGCTGATTGTCTGGGTCGGGCTGGTGGCGCTCGATGTGCAGTTTGCGCTGATGTGGGGCGTGCTCGCCTTCCTGCTGAACTACGTGCCCAATATCGGGTCGGTGATCTCCGCCATTCCGCCGATGATCCAGGCCCTGCTGTTCAATGGCACCTACGAGTGCCTGTTAGTCGGTGCCCTCTTCCTTGTTGTACACATGCTGATTGGCAACATCCTTGAGCCGCGCATGATGGGCCACCGCCTCGGCATGTCGACGCTGGTGGTATTCCTCTCGTTATTAATCTGGGGATGGCTGCTCGGCCCGGTAGGGATGCTGCTCTCGGTGCCGCTCACCAGCGTATGCAAAATCTGGATGGAGACCACCACCGGCGGCAGCAAGCTGGCGATTATGCTTGGCCCAGGCCGACCGAAATCGCGATTACCCGGTTAAGCTCTCTTGCGGGCGGGCAGGAAGATAACCAGCACGCCCGCCACAATCAGCGCCACGCCAAACGCACCGCGCAGAGTGAAGGGTTCATGCCAGCCAGGTAACCAGATGGCGGCGGCCCACACCAGAATGTAACTCAGGCTGAGCAGGGCATAGGCTTTGCTCAGCGCCATCCGGTGCAGGGCCAGATACCAACAGCCCATCGACGCCACGTAGCCCACCAATCCCAACAGCAGCGCCAGCGTGCCAGCCTGACCATGCAGCAGCGCCAGCAAAAAGGCGCGCAGATCGGCCAACGGCGGCAGCGACAGCATGCCATCACGCAGTAACAGTTGCGCCCCACTCACCAGCAGCACGCTAAGAAGCGCCCAGGGTAGCCCCTTCATAATGAACTCCCGAGCAGCGCCACACCGGCAATAATCAACGCCAGACCGCAGGCATGCCGCAACGTGATCCGCTCATGCCAGATCGCCCTCGCCGCCAGGGTCACCCAGACAAAATTAAGGCTCAGCATCGGGTAGGCGACGCCGACCGGAATGCGCTGCAACACCAGCAGCCACAGCACCATCCCCGCACCCAGCGCCAGCAATGCCAGCGCCAGCCACAGGCCAACGTGCCTGCCGCGCGATGCCCCACTCGCCGGGCGCGTCGCCTGCTTCTGGCACAACTGCCCCAGGCAGCTCAACAGGCTGGCCGCGCCGAGCCAGATCCAGCTACTCATTGCGGAAAGTACTGCAATAACACCATCCGCCCCTGCTGATAGACGTTATCCGGTTTCGGAATAGGCAGACGCATAAACTCATCGGCCTGCGACTGATGCAGCACCAGCGAAACAATCCCTTGCTGGCGATGCCCGGCCAGCCAGTCGGTAAAATCACGCTCGGCGACAAAACGCCCTTTCGCATCGGGATAATCCAGGCCATAAGCCAGCTCACCGCGCGAACCGAACAGCAGAATATCGCTGCGCTTCAGCTCCCAGGCGAGCCCGGAGGCGACGCCGGGATTATCCGACAGCACGTAGCGGCTCTCCGCCAGCGCGTCATCAATGCAGGCGATCAGGAACTGCGGCTGTTTGGAATCCATCACTTTATCCGGAATGGCAAACCCCACCAGCAGCGCCAGCGTCAGCGGCGAAAGCGCGGCGAAGAACCAACGCTCGGCGCTGGCCTTGAAGGTAAACAGCCCGACCAGCGCCCACATCAGGAAGATGAAGGCAGCGAGCGCGGCTTTATAATCTTCGATCGGCAGCCAGACGGGGTGCTTCAACATCCCCCACGGCGACACCACCAGCGCGGCGATCGCGCCAGTGACCCCGAAAGCGATATTGATCCCGGCGTTGATGCGCAGCACTTTCACGCTCGCAGCGGTGCGCGCGTAACGTGCCATCAATATCGCCAGCGGCGCAAAACAGGGCAGAATATAGGTCAGCAGTTTTCCCTGGGCGATACTGAAGAAGATCAGCGGCATCACCACCCAGCCGAGCAGGTAAAAAGCATCACTGCGCGCCCGCCAGCCGGTTTTCAGCGCACCGGGCAGCAGCCCAAGCCACGGCAGCGAACCGGCAAGCAAACAGGGAATGTAGTACCAGAACGGGGCTTTATGCTGCGCGTCATCCTGGGCAAAGCGCTGAATATGCTCCACCCAGAAGAAGTAGCGCCAGAAATCAGGCTCGCGCGCCGCAATGGTCAGCCCCCACGGCAGCACCGTCAGCACGCACGCCAGCACCGCAAGCCAGCCCCAAATCAGCACCTCTTTCCAGCGCCGCTGCGCAATCACCCACGGCAGCACGCCGATAACCGGCAGCGCCAGCGCCAGGAACCCTTTGGTCATTACCCCCATGCCGCAGGCGATGCCGAGCAGCAGATAGCCACCCGCTTTCCCGCGTCGGCTGGTGGCCTGCGCCGCCAGCCAGAAGCTGAACATCGCCAGCGTCATCCACAAGGCGATCATCGGATCCAGCACGGCATAGGTACCGACACCGTACACCAGCAGCACGGTCAGGTAGATCACGCCAGAGAGCAGCGCCGTCGCTTTGTCGCGCCACATTTTCCACGCTAACGCGCCAACCAGCAGGGCAGAAACGGTGGTGGAGAAGACCGCGCCAAAGCGTACCGCGAAGTTGTTGTGACCAAACACCCACTGCGCAAGGGTGTTGATCCAGTACCCGGCGATCGGTTTTTCAAAATAACGTAACCCCAGGAAATGGGGCACCATCCAGTCGCCGCTTTGCAACATCTCGCGGCTGATCTCCGCATAGCGAGTCTCATCCGGTTGCCAGAGCAGGCGATACTCGAGCGGCGCAAGGTAATAAAGGGCAAACAGCGCCAGCAGCGCTAAACCATAGTGAACAGGTTTCATCGTTGTGCACTCAACAGTTTTTGGCATCCCAGCCACCCTTCGCGGCCAACCACTTCGCCGCGTACCACTTTGCCGGGCGGCAGTGTCGTGACATCGTCCGGTAGCAACTGCCCCAGCGGGCAAAATGTAATCTCCTCCTGCGCCGCCAGCGTCAGCAGCTGATCAAACGCATCGGCGCCGATAATCCCCTCCACTTCAGCATGGATGGTGTAAACCGGCGTACCGTGGGCGCGATGCATGCGATCAAGGATAAAGCGGTTGAAGCCCTCGGCGCTCACCGAGGAGCCAACCACCTCATCCCAGGTGGGTAGCGAAACGGGGATTTGCGGCGCGGCGTAGGTTTTCTCTGTCAGTTGCGGGCGAAAAGGCTGGCTACCGCGACAGTCGCTGTTATAGCGGAACGGGAAAACCGCTTTCGCCTTCACCACCCGCTGATCTGCCCGCCAGCCCGCCGCCGCCGAGCAGGTGACCGGCTGGCCGATAATCCGCTCCAGCGCCGAGAGGCCACGTGCGATCTCCGTCTCCAGCCGCGCCTGATCCCAGACGCCGCTCCAGCTTTGCCAGGCGTGGTGATCCCAGGCGTGCAGCCCGACTTCATGCATACGCGCCGTCTGGCGAATGATCTCTGCGTTGGCATCGCCAATAATGCGTCCCGGCCAGGCGGTACCCGCCAGCAGAATATCCCAGCCATACAGCGACGCCGCGCGCGAGCGCAGCATCTTCCAGAAAAATTTCGGCTTCAGCAGACGCCAGATATGCCGCCCCATATTGTCCGGGCCAACGCTAAAAAAGACGCTCGCCTGGATCTGATGTTTCTCCAGCAGTTGCAGCAGGCGCGGCATGCCCTGCTGCGTGCCGCGAAAAGTATCGACATCAATACGTAAGCCGATTTTTTTCATGCTTATTGCTCATCCGTCAGTTCGACCGTACGCAGGAAGAAGTCGAGCGTCTCGTCAACCGTCTGGCGCATCGCCACCGTTGGCTCCCAATGCAGGCAGCGTTTGGCGTTGCGAATGCTCGGTTTGCGGTGCTCAACATCCTGGTAGCCTTTGCCGTAATAGCTGCTGCTCTCAACGTCGCGGAAACCGGCAAAAGGCGGGAAGCGGTGGCGCAGCGGATGCTGCTCAAAGCTCTCCAGCAGCATCTCGGCAAGCTCTTTGATACTGGCTTCGTTCTCCGGGTTGCCGATATTGATAATCTCGCCGTCGCAGCGCCCGTCGCGGTTTTCAATAATTCGGAACAGCGCTTCGATACCATCGCTGATATCAGTAAAGCAGCGCTTCTGTTTTCCGCCTTCAACCAGCTTGATCGGCGAACCCTCCACCAGGTTGAGGATCAGCTGAGTGATGGCGCGGGAGCTGCCGATGCGCGCGGCATTGAGGTTATCCAGACGCGGGCCCATCCAGTTAAACGGACGGAAGAGCGTAAACCGCAACCCCTCTTTCTCGCCATATGCCCAGATGACGCGGTCGAGAAGCTGTTTCGACACCGAGTAGATCCAGCGCTGTTTGCTTACCGGCCCGACCACCAGGTTCGAGTTGTCCTCATCAAACACCTTGTCGGTGCACATGCCGTACACTTCCGAGGTCGACGGGAAGATGATGCGTTTGTTGTACTTCACACAGTCGCGGATGATCTTCAGGTTCTCTTCAAAATCGAGCTCGAAGACGCGCAGCGGGTTGCGGGTGTACTCAATCGGCGTGGCGATCGCCACCAGCGGCAGCACCACGTCGCATTTTTTAATGTGGTACTCAATCCATTCGGAATGAATGCTGATATCGCCCTCGACAAAGTGAAAACGCGGGCAGTCGAGGAAACGTCCGATGGCGTCGGAACCGATGTCGAGGCCGTAAATCTCGTAGTTATCGTCGCGCAGCAGGCGCTCGGTCAGGTGGTTGCCGATAAAGCCGTTTACCCCAAGGATCAGCACGCGAGTGCGGCGTTTTACCGCCACCACCGGTTTACTGCTCAACAGCGCCCCGGCTACCAGTCCCAGCGACTGCGCCAGTTGTGCGCCCTGCATATAAACGCCTTTCTCAGTCTGGCCGGTCATCACCTCCAGCGCCCCCTCGCCGCAGGCGATAATCAGCGGCGCGACGGAGATAACGGTTCCCGCTCGTGCTGGCGCAACATCGCTGCGCACGCGGGATTTCCAGACGATAAATTTGTGCGTGCCGACAAAGCTGAACGCGCCCGGCCACGGATCGCTCACCGCGCGTACCAGGTTGTGCAGGGTTTGCGCCGGTTTTTCCCACTCCAGGCGACCATCTTCCGGCGTGCGGCGGCCCACATAGCTCGCCTTGCTCTCATCCTGCGCGGTTTCGCTGAAGGTGCCGCTTTTCAGCGTCGGTAAAATCCCTTCCAGCAGATGTTTGGCGCTCTCGGTCAGTTTACGGTGCAGCGACAGCGCGTCATCGGCGTCGGCAATCTCAACCGCTTGCTGGGCGATGATCGCCCCGGCATCGGCGCGGGAGATCATCCGGTGCAGCGTGACGCCGGTTTGCGTTTCGCCATTCACCAGCACCCAGTTCAGCGGCGCGCGTCCGCGATAGGCAGGCAGCAGTGAACCGTGCAGGTTAAACGCGCCGATGCGCGCGCTGTTGAGGATCGCTTCGCCGAGCAGGTTACGGTAGTAGAACGAGAAAATGATCTCCGGCTTCAGCTCGGTAATGCGGTCGACCCACAGCGGATGGTTAACGTCATCCGGGGCATAAACCGGAATACCGCGCTCGGCGGCAAGGCGCGCCACCGAGCCGAAAAAGGCGTTTTCCTGTGCGTTGTCGGCATGGGTGAAAATCGCGGCGATATCAAACCCGGCATCCAGTAACGCCTGCACACCGACGCATCCCATATCGTGATAAGCAAAAACAACGGCTTTCATTGGTTCTTTTCCTCTTGCGAAACGTCATGATCCTGGCGGACAACGCGTTGAATAAAGTAGCGGGGACGGGCGCGCACATCGTTGTAGATGCGCCCGATATACTCCCCAAGCAGGCCCATGCCGATAAACTGTGCGCCGATAAAGGTGAAGAGAATGGCGAAGAGGGTAAACACCCCTTCCCCTGCCCACTGCGCGCCAAACGCCAGCCGCAGAATGACCAGCAGCAGCGACAGCGAGAAGCCAAACAGCGCGATGGCGCTGCCAAACACGCTGAGCAGGCGCAGCGGCGTGGTGGTCAGGCAGGTCACCAGGTCGTACATCAGGTTAATCAGGCGCATAAAGCTGTATTTCGAGTCGCCAAATTCACGCTCGGCATGCTGCACCGGGATCTCAACCGCCCGGCGGGCAAAGGTGTTGGCGAGGATCGGGATAAAGGTGCTGCGCTCGTGGCAGCGCAGCATCGCGTCAACGATATGACGGCGATAGGCGCGCAGCATGCAGCCGTAGTCGCCCATCGCTTTCCCGGTAGCGCGCTGGATCAGATGGTTAACGCCGCGCGACGCTAGCTTGCGAAACAGGCTGTCCTGGCGGTTTTGCCGCACGGTGCCCACCACGTCATACCCTTCGTTGGCTTTTGCCACCAGACGCGGGATCTCCTCCGGCGGGTTTTGCAGATCCGCATCCAGGGTAATCACCAGATCGCCGGTAACATGGCTGAAACCGGCCATGATCGCTGAGTGCTGGCCGTAGTTGCGGTTGAGCAGCACCGCGACGATATGGCTGTCGGGCTGCTCGGCTGCGTCGGTAAGCATACGCGCGGAGTCATCGCTGCTGCCGTCATCCACCAGCAGGATTTCGTAATCGATACCGATTTGCGCGCAGCTGGTGGTGGTGCGGCGGATCAGCTCCGGCAGGCTCTCCTGTTCGTTATAAACCGGGATCACCACCGAGACTTTTTCAATAAGCGGGAGGGTGAACATATCAGCAGCCTGCGATCTGTTTAAGCGCGTCAATGACGCGGGTTGTGTCGTCATGGGTCATATCCGGAAAGAGCGGCAGGGAACAGATACGCGCGCTGTTCCACTCCGTGTTGGGAAGATCGGTCGGGAAGTTTTCGCGGTAGTACTTCTGGGTATGCGCCGCGCGAAAATGGAGGCCGGTGCCGATACCCTGCGCTTTTAGCCGCTCCATCAGTGCGTCGCGAGAGAGGCCGCAGCGCTGCTCGTCGACGCGAATAATAAACAGATGCCAGGCGTGCTGATGCGGCCACGACGGCAGCGCCAGCGGCTGAAACGGCGTCGCTGCCAGTTCAGTCAGATAACGGTGGGCAATTTCCTGACGGCGGGCGTTGGCGGCCGGCAGTTTGTCGAGCTGCACAAGTGCAATAGCGGCATTGATATCCGCCAGGTTGTATTTAAAGCCCGGCGAGATCACCTCGGCCTGCGGCGCGCGGCCGTGGGTCTGGCGGTCATAGGCATCGACGCCGAGGCCGTGAAACTTCAGGCTGCGAATGCGGTTTGCCAGCGCCTCGTCATCGGTCACCACCAGCCCGCCTTCGGCGCAGGTCATATTTTTGATGGCGTGGAAGGAGAAGATTGCGCAACCGCGCGTGCCGACGTGGTGGCCTTTGTAGTAGGTGCCCGCCGCGTGCGCGGCATCTTCAATCACCGGAATGCCGTACTTTTCACCGAGGGCGTGAATAGCGTCGATATCCACCGGCGCGCCCGCGTAGTGCACCGGCACAATCGCTTTTGTACGTGGCGTGATCGCCGCTTCGATCGCCTCAGGTGTCACCATCAACGTATCGCGATCGACATCGATCATCACCGGCGTCGCGCCGAGTAGCACGATCATGTTGAGGGTAGAGACCCAGGTCATTGAGGGAGTAATCACTTCATCGCCCGCGCCGATACCCAGCGCCATTAACGTGACGTGCATCCCCGCCGTTGCAGAGCTGACGGCAATAGCGTGCTGGTTGCCGGTCAGTGTGCAAAACGCCGCTTCAAGTGCCTGATTCTTCGGCCCGGTAGTGATCCAGCCCGACGCCAGCACCTGCTGAATGGCGGCGAGTTCATCCTCTCCCATCGATGGGCGTGAAAAGGGTAAAAATTCACTCATCATTTTTTCCTGGCATCAACGGCATATTAGAAACCTGCCACAGTGAAACATGTAATGGGAATAAAATGGCGCACAAAACTTAAATGAAAATAGAATGAACCTACGATTTCAGTGCTTTTTACCGAAAAAGTGATAATGGAGAGAGTAGCAATAAAAGATTAGGAGAAGATTAAGAAATTAACCTACAGATAAAAACATAAAAACCTTTAAAAACATCGCGATATATAATACAACAAGTTTTTTATACTGTGATTCCTGTCAAAAAAGTGCAATAAAAAACGCCCATTCAGTCAATGAACGAGCGTTATCTTAATTATTTAAACAGAATGACAACAAAGCAAAAATAGTCTTATTTTTCTGCAAACAATTATTTCATTAGCCACAGCGTTAATAACGTCATAAATGTGAAACTATTCTGATAAGTTGCGCGGGAAATTAGCCGGTAATTCACTGGCCGGGCAGGCAATCACCTGCTCATTATTCTCGCCGCAGTCGCGCACAAAGGTGATGGTGGCAAACTCATCAATCACTTCCGTCGGGTAAGCCGGGCCCGCCTCACGCAGAGACTCCATCAGCGCAATATGATCGTTCTGGAAGCAGACGGTTTTCTCCGGATTGTTGATCACCCAGCGCGGGAAGAAGATGGTGCCGTGGAACAAGCGGTCGCCGAGGTTGGCAATCAGGCTGACGTCGGTGCCGGTCGGCTCAGTCCAGGAAATTTTATAGATGCTTTCGCCAACGCGAACGATATAGACCCGCTGATCTTTCACCCAACGGTTGGCCACGATCCCGCTGTGAATGCGGTAATCGATGGTGTTGGCGTTTTTCACATACAGCTCGTAGTTCCAGCCATTATCGTAGGTGTAGACCAGATGTTTACCGACAAAGCCACTCAAATCATGTTTATCAAAGCTGCTCATATCTCATCTCCTCTTGTTGTTGAGGAGATCGTACCTCTGCAAAAAACCAATGAATAACGCTATATTTGCATTAAATCCATTCAAAAATTAGATGAGTTATGCACAAGAGCACGCTGGAACAATGGTCGCTGCTGCAAAAAGTGGTCGAACTGGGCAGCTTTGCTAAAGCGGCGGAAGAGACGCACCGCAGCCAGTCTTCGGTCAGCTATAACCTGGCGCTGCTGCAGGAGCGGCTCGGCGTCGCGCTGCTGGTGCCGGAGGGGCGACGGGCGGTGCTGACGCCAGCGGGCGAACTGCTGCTCAGCCAGGTGAAGCCGCTGCTGAAAGCCTTTGAGTGGGTGGAGACCCGCGCCGCCACGCTGCGAAATGGCATGCGCACCCGGCTGGATCTGGTGGTCGATAGCATCTTTCCGCGCGCGCGGCTGTTCGCCATCCTGCGCCAGTTCCAGCACTGTTATCCGCAAACCCAGGTGCGCCTGACCGAAGTGCTGGAGACCGCCCCGGACGATGCGCCGAGCTACGCGCAGGCGGATGTGATGGTGTTAACCCGCCGCCAGGATATGACCGGTCGCGGGGAGTGGCTGATGAATATCGATTTTGTTTGCGTGGCGCATCGCGATCACCCTCTCAGCGCGGCGCAGCAGGTGAGCGAAGCGATGCTTGCCGCCTGGCCGCAGATCCGTATCGCCGAAAGCGACGCCCGGCAAACGCCGGTCGCGCAGGAGGCGTGGACCTTTTCCACCATTGATGCCGCCATCGAAGCGGTGCAGTATCAGGTCGGTTACGGCTGGCTGCCGCAGGAGCGTATTGCCCCGCTGCTGGCGAGCGGTCAGCTGAAAGCGCTGCCGCTCAACCACGGCGCACGCCGCGCCACGCCGCTGCATCTGATCGTCAAAAAGGATCTCGCCCCGATTGATGAGCAGGTAGAGATGCTGTTGCAGTTGTTTAAAGCGCAGTAAGGGAAGATGCCCGGTGGCGCTGCGCTTACCGGGCCTACGTATTCCGCGCACCTATCCATCCGGCAATCCTCATCCGCCCGCCAAAATTAATCCGTCCAACCGCCCGCCGTTTGATCTAAAACATCTCATTCGTATGATGAATAACTAAAATCGTCATACTTTCCCGCCAATGACGTTTCGTCAGGACGCTTACGTGTTTTTCTACCGTTATGCTGGCGCTCTGCTGCTGCTCTGCGCATCGTTTGCCCTTTTCGCGGCATCGGATACTCTCACCACCGCCTGGCCGGTGAATGTCGGCCCGCTCAACCCTCACCTCTACACCCCGAACCAGATGTTCGCGCAAAGCATGGTTTATGAACCGCTGGTGAAATATCAGGCCGACGGCACGGTGCGCCCGTGGCTGGCGACAGGCTGGCACCATTCGGACGATGGCAAAACCTGGGTCTTCACCCTGCGCGACGGCGTAACCTTCTCCAACGGCGAGCCCTTTAACGCCGAAGCGGCAGCAGAGAACTTCCGTGCGGTGCTGGATAACCGCTCGCGCCACGCCTGGCTTGAGTTGGTGAACCAGATAAGCGAGGTGAAAGCCTTAAGCCCCAATCAGCTACAAATCACGCTCAAAAGCGCCTATTACCCCTTCTTGCAAGAGCTCGCCCTGCCCCGCCCGTTTCGCTTTATCGCTCCGTCGCAGTTTAAAAACCATGAAACCCTGAACGGCATTGTCGCCCCCATCGGCACCGGGCCGTGGGTCTTGCAGGAGTCACGCCTGAATCAATATGACGTGATGGTGCGCAACGAGCGCTACTGGGGCGCGAAACCGGCGCTGGCAAAAGTGGTGATTAAGGTGATCCCCGATGCCACCAGCCGCGCCGTGGCGTTTGAAACCGGCGAGATTGACCTGCTCTACGGCAACGAAGGGCTGCTGACGCTCGATACCTTCGCCCGCTATCGGCAGAACCCGCAGTGGCGCACCCAGCTCTCTGCGCCAGTGGAAACGGTGATGCTGGCGCTCAACTCCGCCCGCGCGCCGACTAACGAGCTGGCGGTGCGTGAAGCGCTGAACTACGCGGTGGATAAAAAAACCCTTATCGACGGCGCACTGTACGGTACGCAGCAGGTCGCCGACACGCTTTTCGCTCCGGGCGTGCCCTACGCCAATATTGGCCTTAAAGCGCGCCAGTACGATCCCGCCCGCGCTAATGCACTGCTGGAAAAAGCGGGCTGGTTATTGCCCGCCGGGAAAGCAATCCGCGAAAAAGCGGGCCAGCCGCTGCATATCGAACTGGCCTTTACCGGCACCGACGCGCTGAGCAAATCGATGGCGGAGATCATTCAGGCCAATTTGCGCCAGGTGGGCGTGGATATCGCGCTGGTCGGTGAAGAGGAGAGCAGCATCTATGCCCGCCAGCGCGACGGCCGTTTCGGCATGATCTTCAACCGCAGCTGGGGCGCGCCCTACGATCCCCACGCGTTTATCAGTTCGATGCGTGTGCCCTCGCACGCCGATTACCAGGCGCAGCAGGGTTTGCCTGACAAACCACTGATCGACAAAGAGATTGGCGAAGTGCTTACCGCCCGCGATGAAGCCACGCGACAGGCGCTCTACCGCGATATTCTTACCCGTTTGCATAACGATGCCGTCTATCTGCCCATCAGCTATGTGTCGACAATGGTGGTGGCGAAGCCGGAGCTTGGAGAGATCCCGTTTGCGCCCGTTGCAGCCGAGATCCCGTTTGATCAGATCAAGCCGGGCAGCGCGCAATGAGCCGCTACGTGATAAAGCGTCTGCTGATACTGATCCCGATGATCCTTGCCGCCTCGGTGGTCATTTTCCTGCTGCTGCGCCTCGGCACGGGCGACCCGGCGCTCGATTACCTGCGCTTGTCGAACCTGCCGCCGACGCCGGAGATGATTGCCGCCACGCGCGTGGCGCTCGGGCTGGATCAGCCGTTAGTCGATCAGTACGCCAACTGGTTATGGCGCGCGCTGCATCTCGATTTTGGCCTCTCCTATGCCACCCAGCGCCCGGTGCTGGAGGATGTGCTGCGCTTTCTGCCCGCCACCTTGCAACTGGCGGGCGCGGCGCTGGTGCTGATCCTGCTGACCTCGCTACCGCTCGGCATCTGGGCGGCGAGGCACCGCGATAAGTGGCCCGATTTTGTTGTCCGCGCGGTGGCGTTTCTTGGCGTCTCAATGCCCAACTTCTGGCTCGCCTTTCTGCTGGTGATGCTCTTTTCCGTGCAGTTGCACTGGCTGCCCGCGCTCGGTTACGGCGGCTGGCAGCACCTGATTCTGCCCGCCGTCTCCATCGCGCTGATGTCGCTGGCCATCAATGCGCGTCTGCTGCGCGCCAGCCTGCTGGAGGCCGCCGGGCAGCGCCACGTCACCTGGGCGCGGCTGCGCGGGTTGAGCGAGAAGCAGACCGAGCGGCGGCATATTTTGCGCAATGCTTCGCTGCCGGTAATCACAGCGCTGGGGATGCATATTGGCGAGCTGATTGGCGGCACGATGATTATTGAGAGCATCTTCGCCTGGCCCGGCATTGGCCGCTACGCCGTCTCGGCGATCTTCAACCGCGACTACCCGGTGATCCAGTGCTTTACGCTGGTGATGGTGATGGTTTTTGCCCTCTGCAACCTGGCGGTGGATCTGCTGAGCGCCGCGCTCGATCCGCGCGTGCGTCATCATGAAGGAGCGCGCTGATGCACTTTCTCCACACTGCGCGCTGGCCGGTGCGCCTCGCCCTGCTGATACTGGCGCTGCTGTTTATCATCGCCCTCAGTTGCCAGTGGTGGCTGCCCTTCGATCCGCAGGCTATCGACCTGCCTGCGCGGCTGCTGCCGCCCGATAGCCAGCACTGGCTCGGCACGGATCATCTCGGGCGCGATATCTTCTCCCGGCTGCTGGCTGCGACCCGCGTATCGCTCGGTTCGGTGCTCTGCTGCCTGCTGCTGGTGCTGATCCTCGGGCTGAGCGCCGGTGGCTGCGCCGGGCTGCTCGGTGGGCGCGTGGATCAGCTGATTATGCGTGTTGCCGATCTCTTTATGACCTTTCCCACCTCGATCCTGTCATTTTTTATGGTGGGCGTGCTCGGCACCGGCCTGACCAATGTGATTATCGCCATCGCCCTCTCCCACTGGGCCTGGTATGCGCGCATGGTGCGCAGCCTGGTGCTGTCGCTGCGTAGCCGCGAATATGTGCTGGCAGCACGCCTCAGCGGAGCGGGTTATCTGCATCTTTTTCGCGACCACCTCGCGGGCGCAATTGTGCCGTCGCTGCTGGTGCTGGCGACGCTGGATATCGGCCATATGATGCTGCATGTCGCCGGGATGTCCTTCCTCGGCCTCGGGGTCAGCGCGCCGACGCCGGAGTGGGGAGTGATGATCAATGACGCGCGGCAGTTTATCTGGACGCAGCCGCTGCAAATGCTGTGGCCGGGGCTGGCGCTGTTTATGAGCGTCATGGCCTTCAACCTGATGGGCGACGCGCTGCGCGACCATCTCGATCCGCATCTGGTCACGGAGCATGCCCACTGATGGCTACGCAATTGAGCCTGCAACATCTCGCACTTTCCGCAGCGCGACCGCTGGTTGCCGATCTCTCTCTTACCCTACGGCGCGGCCAGGTGCTGGCGCTGGTCGGTGCCAGCGGCAGCGGTAAATCTCTCACCTGTGCGGCAGCGCTTGGCGTGTTGCCCGCAGGCGTTCGACAAACGGCGGGCGCGGTGCTGATCGACGGTCAGCCAGTTTCCCCCCAGGCGCTGCGCGGCGTGACGGTGGCAACGGTGATGCAAAACCCACGCAGCGCGTTCAACCCGCTGCGAACCATGGCCGACCACGCGCGGGAGAGCTGCCTGGCGCTCGGCAAACCGTTCAGTGAAACGCACGCTATCGCCGCGCTGGAGCAGGTCGGCCTGCGCGATGCACGCCGGGTTCTCGCCCTTCACGCTTTTGAGATGAGCGGCGGCATGCTGCAACGGGTGATGATTGCGCTGGCGCTGCTGGCCGAGGCGCCCTTTCTTATCGCCGATGAGCCGACCACCGATCTCGACGCCATCGCCCAGGCCAGTATCCTCGACCTGCTCGACTCCCTGATGCAGCAACGCCAGCCGGGAATGCTGCTGGTAACGCACGATATGGGCGTGGTGGCGCGTCTCGCCGATGAGGTGGCGGTGATGGATAACGGGCGCATCATCGAGCGCGGCGCGGTCGGGGCTATTTTTCACGCGCCGCAGCATCCGCTCACTCGCCAGCTAGTGAGCGCGCACCTGGCGCTCTACGGCATGGAGCTTGCGTAATGACCCTCCTCACCGTTAACCAACTCTCCCACGCTTACCGCCACCAACAGGTGCTGAGCGATATCTCCCTGACGCTAAAGCAGGGTGAAACCGTCGCCCTGCTCGGGCGCAGCGGCTGCGGCAAGAGCACGCTGGCGCGCCTGCTGGTCGGGCTGGAAGCACCTGAGCAAGGCCACGTCTGCTGGCGAGGAACGCCACTTTCGGCGCTTGATCGTGCCGCGCGCCGCAATTTTCGCCGCGATGTACAGATGGTGTTTCAGGATCCGATTAGCGCGGTCAACCCGCGCATGACGGTGCGCGACATCGTGCGTGAACCGCTGCGCCACCTGGCAAAGCTCAGCAAAGCGCAGCAGCTCCAGCGCATCATGCAATTGCTCGCAGATGTCGAGCTGGAGCCTGATTTATTGGAGAAACGCCCTATGCAGCTGAGCGGCGGTCAGCTGCAACGTGTCTGCCTCGCCCGGGCGCTGGCGGTCGCGCCAGGGTTACTGATCCTGGATGAAGCGGTCTCCAGCCTCGATCGCGTGGTGCAAAGCGGCATCATCGCCCTGCTGCAACGCCTGCAACAGCGCTCCGGCGCGGCGTGCCTGTTTATCACCCACGATCTGCGCCTGGTGGAGCGCTTCTGCCAGCGGGTGCTGGTGATGGAGGCCGGGCAGATAGTCGAAAACGTCACCGTCAGCGCGCCGCTGCGCTTTAGCTCCGCTGCGGGCCAGGCGCTACAACAGGCGGTGTTACCCGCCCTCCCTTCACTTCGCCCGAGGAACCCGCTATGCAACGCGTTACCCTAACGCTTGACGACGATCTGCTCGCTGCCCTGGACGCGCTAAGCCAGCGGCGCGGCTACCACAACCGCTCAGAAGCCGCACGCGATCTGTTGCGCGGCGCACTGGCGCAGGAGGCTCCAGCCGATCAGGATAAACCGGGCTTCGGTGTGCTGACCTACGTGTATGAACATGAGAAGCGCGAGCTGGCAAGCCGGCTGGTCGCCACTCAGCACCACCATCATGATCTCTCAGTGGCCACCCTGCACGTGCACATCAGCCATGACGACTGCCTTGAGATCGCCGTACTAAAAGGCAAACGCGGCGAGATTGAGCATTTCGCCGATGAGGTGATCGCCCAGCGCGGCGTGCGCCACGGCCATTTACAGTGTCTGGCGCAGGAACCTCATAGCCACAGCTGATGCTTTTTCGCCCGCACCGCGCCACATGTGCCAGGCTTATTTATTTGCCAAATCCACGTGATAAGGAGCGAATAATGAAGATTGATCTGAGCGGAAAAGTGGCGCTGGTTACCGCCTCGACGGGCGGGATTGGTTTCGCGATTGCGACCGGGCTGGCACAGAGCGGTGCAGAGGTGATCCTCAACGGACGCAGCGACGAGTCGGTCAACAAGGCCAAAGCAGCGTTAGCTGAGCAAGTGAGCGGTGCTCGCGTGCGCACCGCCGTTGCCGATCTTGGCTCGGCGGAAGGCGTGGCTTCCCTGCTTAAAGCCGCCTCTGACGTTGATATCCTGGTTAATAACGCCGGTATTTATGGCCCGCAAGATTTCTACGCCACCGATGACGAAACCTGGGAGAATTACTGGCAGACCAACGTCATGTCCGGCGTGCGGCTGGCACGCGCGCTGCTGCCCGCAATGGTCGATAAAGGCTGGGGCCGCGTGGTGTTTATCTCCTCCGAGTCCGCCCTGAATATTCCGGCGGATATGATCCACTACGGCGTGACCAAAACGGCGCAGTTGTCGCTGGCGCGCGGGCTGGCGAAGTTTGTTGCCGGTAGCGGCGTCACGGTTAACAGCGTATTACCGGGGCCAACGATGTCCGACGGTTTCGCCGGCATGATGCAGGAAGAGATGGAGAGAACCGGTAAGTCGCTGGAGACGCTGGCGAAAGAGTTTGTGATGGCTAATCGCCCCTCATCGGTTATCCAGCGCGCCGCCACCGTTGAAGAGGTGGCGAATATGGTGGTTTATGTTTGCTCAACGCAGGCGTCGGCGACCTCCGGCGCAGCGCTGCGCGTCGATGGCGGCGTGGTGGACGATATCGTTTAAACGAGCCAGGAGGTTGTATGCGACGTTTTCCCCGCCGCGCGCTACTGCTCGCGTTGCTCTTCACCGGTGCGGCGCAGTCCGCGGAGTATGGTGGCCAGCTTGAAGGGTTCACCTACCCGTGGCCGCTGATGCACTTTGAATTTCAGTCCCAGCGCCAGCCCTTAAGCATGGGGTATATGGATATCTCCGCCGATAAACCGAACGGCGAAACCGTGGTGCTGCTGCACGGCAAAAACTTTTGCGCCGCCACCTGGGAGAGCACCATTACCGCGCTGCATGAGGCCGGTTACCGGGTGATTGCCCCCGATCAGATTGGCTTCTGCACCTCCACTAAACCGGTCAATTACCAGTACAGCTTTCAGCAACTGGCGGAGAATACCCATCAACTGCTGGCGAAGCTGGGAGTGAAAAAAGCGGTGATTATCGGCCACTCCACTGGCGGCATGCTGGCAACGCGCTATGCGCTGATGTACCCGCAAGAGACGCAGAAGCTGGTGATGGTTAACCCGATTGGCCTTGAGGACTGGAAGGCGAAGGGCGTGCCCTATCGCAGCGTGGACGCGTGGTATCAGCGCGAGCTGAAAAGCACCGCGCAGAGCATTAAAGCCTACGAGCAGAAGACCTATTACATGGGTGAATGGAAGCCGGAATACAATAAATGGGTTGAGATGCTGGCGGGATTAAACAACGGGCCGGGCAAGACGCGGGTGGCGTGGAACTCGGCGCTGATCTACAACATGATCTACACCCAGCCGGTGTTCTATGAGTTCAAGGATTTACGCGTGCCCACTACGCTGTTTATCGGCACCGGCGATACCACCGCGCCCGGTAGCGATGATGCGCCCCCGGAGGTGAAAAAGGCGGTCGGCAACTACAAGGTATTGGGCAAAGAGGCGGCGGAGCTGATCCCTAATGCCCGGCTGGTGGAGTTTGATGGTTTAGGCCATGCGCCGCAGATGCAGGACCCGGCGACGTTTCACCGGGCGCTGCTCGACGATCTGGCAAAATGACGCATTAAAGAGAAAGGCCCGTTCATTGCGGGCCTTTGCATTACACCTGACGCGCGGCGAAGAAGGCCAGCGTCTCTTCCAGTGATTTCGCTTGCTCCTCCAGCGACATGGCGGCCGCGGAGATCTGCTGCACCAGCGAGGCGTTCTGCTGGGTGGCGCTATCCATCTGATTTACCGCCACGCTGACCTGGTTGATGCCCTTGGTCTGCTCATCCAGCGCCTGTACGATTTCGTTGATCACCAGGTGGACATTGGTGACCGCCTCGATGATCTGCTTCATCATCGCGCCAGTTTCATTCACCAGCGCCACGCCTTTGCTGACGCGGCCGGTCGACTCATCAATCAGCGTTGAGATCTCTTTCGCCGCATTGGCGCTGCGCTGCGCCAGGCTGCGCACTTCACCCGCAACCACCGCAAAACCACGCCCCTGCTCACCGGCTCGCGCCGCTTCCACGGCGGCATTCAGCGCAAGGATATTGGTCTGGAAAGCGATGCCGTCGATGATGCTGTTGATATCGCCGATCTTCTGCGCGCTTTCGTCGATTTTATTGATGACATCGACGACTTCGTCGACCAGCGCTTCGCCCTGCCCGGCAATCTCCGTCGCCTGCTCGGTAAGACGCGTCGCTTTGTGAGCGTTATCGGCGTTATTTTTCACCGTGACGGCAATCTGCTCCATGCTCGCCGCAGTTTGCACAATCGCCGCCGCCTGCTCTTCGGTGCGTGAAGCGAGATCGAGGTTTCCGGCGGCAATTTCGCTACTGCCCGCACGCACCGAGTTGCTGGCATCGGTGATGGTGCTGACAATGCGGTGCAGTTGCCCCTGCATGGCGTGCAGCGCGTAGAAGATGCTGCTGCTGTCACCCCTCTGCACGGGGATGATGCTGCTGAGATCGCCCTGCGCAACCGAGAGGGCGATCTCCGCCGCTTCGGATGGCTCACCGCCCACCGGGCGTGCGACTTTGCGGGTAAAGACCAGCGCCACCACCAGGCTGACGATAATAATGCTCAGCACCATCATCACTATCGCGTTCATCAGGAAGTGCCAGGCTTCCGCCATCACCACGCTGACCGGGGTGATAATCGCCAGCTTCCACGGCGTGCCGCTGTTACCGACCGCAATGGTGCGCCAGGTGATAAATGCCGGTTCGCCGAGCTGCGGATCGTCAAAACGCACCACCTCGCTGCCCGTAATGCTGCCCTTGTAGGGCTTGCCGATGGCCGCTTTATCCGGGCTGGAGACGACGTTATTCTCCGCCGACAGCAGCACGGCATAGCCGACGCCATCCCACGGTTTGATGGCACCAATCCGTTTTTGCAGCGTCGCCAGCGAGAAGTCGGACGTAACCGAGCCCTGGAATTTACCGTTACGCATAATCGGCGCGGCGATGGAGGTAAGCATCACATCGACCCCGTTGTAGGGGTAGATATAGGGCTCGATGATCACCTCTTTTTGGCGCTGGCGCGGCAGCACATAGTAGTTACCGCTGCCCGGCGTTTCGTAATCGAGCAGGTTGTGCAGCGACGGGTTGCCTGCCGAGTCGCGATCGACATAACGGGCATAACGACCGGCAGGATCCTGCTCCGGTTTGCCGGCAAATTCGGCATCTTTACCGTCGAAAGCGTTAGGTTCAAAGGCCAGCGACATTGAGAGGAAATCGCTGTGCGCATGCAGGTAGTCGCGCAGGAGCTGGTCCAGCCCTTTGCGATCTGCAAGGCCCGCTTCACGCAGTGACCAGGCGCTGTTACCGACATCCCGCGCCGCAACCAGCGCGGAATCAAGCTGCTGGCTCACTTGCAGGGTTTCGGTCTGGGCAATCTGTTGCAGATGTTTCTTTGCCACCGCCTCCTGTTGCGCCATCGCTTGCCATATCAGCAGGCCAATGGTCACAAGAAAACCGGCGGTTATCGTGACAAAGATGGATATCAACATCAGCGTCCTGGCTTTGAGCTTTTTCCCGGTATTTCTTTTGACTGACATAACTTCTCCGATATGGCGTGGCGCGGGGCGCATGACGGATTTATCGGAAGAATGTGCGCAAAAGTTATACCGGCTTTAAATTAAATTTTTGTGTGATGCGCGGGCGGGCAGTGCTGGAATGGGCTTTGTGAGGAAAATCAAAGGCAAAACGCTCAGGCGAGCAGCTGGTCGATACTCTCAGCGGCAGGCTCCATGGGCAGTGCGCCAAGCGCGCCAAGATCCTGCCGGTAAATCGTCTCACTACCCGATTTACCGTGGATAAAGTAGCCAACATCGCCATCTTGGCCAATCAGCAGATACTCAGGCTCCACCTGCTGGATGGCGTAGGTGTCGTTTCGCTCCAGCAGATCGCCGTGGGCGTATAGATAGATAGCATCACCTTCGGGCGTGGTGATTTCAGTAGCGTCGCGCTGCGCGGCGAGAAAGCGCGTGTAACGTTCGGGGAAAGTCAGGTGATTGGAGGTTTTGAATGCGTCCAGGGTGGTTTGCAACAGGCTGTTATTCATCTTTTTTTACGTCCTCTGCGTGAAGCTTGCGGTGCCCAGGAAGAGTAGTCGCTGACGACAATCTCAAAAAGTTGCAGATCGCCGGGGATGTGCTGGAGATGATCGGCAATTTCGTCATAGGGCGAAGGGAGAGAAAAAGCGAGCCCGTAATCACCATCAACAATCAGAGCGCCGTTAATCAGCAGGATGCTTTTACTGAGAAGCGTAAGCCGCTCCATGGTGATACCGGCATAGAGCCTGTTCTGATATCTCCCGTGGTAGTTCTGGTTACAAACGACGGAGACGATGATGTCGTTCGCATCGGTAAAGATCGATACCGTGTTGTCATCAAGAAAATAGCCGTGCATATCGCCGCCCAATGGCGATGAAGAGGGGTACTCTTTCGTCTCGACAGTAAAGCGGGTAAGCATCTCCTCAAGGTAAATATCCACAGAATGCCCGAGACGGATATTGGCAAGCGAGGTGAAGCTAATGATGTCGGCGTTAAAATCAATCATGGTTTAACAGGTCGTGAGGTTTTAAAGGGGCTAATATGGAATATTTTAAAATTGATTACCATAGACATCGACTTGTAAGTTTTAAGAAAAGTAAGGATATAAAATCAAAAAGGCAGCACACCCTTAAAAAAAGAAAAGTACTCTATGTTCACACCCTTACCCTGAAAATAAAGCAATGCGTCAGTAATGCTATTATGCACAAGTATCTCTTCACTGCCATAATCTTCAACCATTTCTATCTTATCTTCAGGTATGCAAAATTGATAAGACAAATAGCTACCCGCCTCTTTTTTGATCGCATATTGAAAGAAAAACAACCGCCCATCAACCTGTTTGATTTCACTGAAGCCTCTAACCTTACCGTTATTTACAGCTGTAATGATCAGCGAAACCATAGAATCGTTCATTTAGAGCAATCCTCATTATAAATAATTTGGCAAACTGATTATTGATAGTGAGTATATTCTCTCACTCCTCTTATGTTGAAGCATAAGTTACCTTAAGACGGGCGTTGAAACTCTGAAATGAAGTTTCTCAGGAATTGGGAACATAGATACTCCTCCCAGCCTGTTGAACCGTTATTAGCAGACTCATTTTATCGTCTCGGTAATAGTATAGATGCGTACGTCTATAAACGCTCAGATTTTAATAAGTTAAATCAATCGCATGCTGATAGTATGTGCTTAAAAAATTCAGGCCTCGGTGTACGATTTATATAGAGGAGGAACTTATGATGCGGGTAGTCTTTTTCATCAGGCTCCCCATCATGGGGATCGATGTTTTCTTTGAGCACGAGGTGCTCGTTCCATTTATCTCCAGCGATATAATACACCCCTCCTTGATAGGTGCTATCGTGTTCGCGAAAAATGATGTCAGATTCACTTTCAAGAAAATCACGTGCCTGACTTAAACTTTCTCCAGAAAATGCATATAAATCATAAAAAAACATATCAACTGCCTCTGTTCGCAGGCAGAGCTTTGGCCTGCTTGTACTCTCGGTTTTAAATATTAATCGCTACTTACTCTTATGCACTCAATTTTGTTTAATACAACAGACGTTTTGAGTTCTTCAAGTGTCCCTAATGAGAGATTATGTAATTCACTAATCTTCAGTAATTCATTGATAAAAATAATAGCGTCGCTCTTTCTCAACATGCAGTCAGCACGATAATAATCCTTTATTTTTCGTAGATGTTTATATGAACTCCATCTTGTTGAATTTGCGAAGATAGATTGATGTAAAGCCTCGCTAATTTCGAAATGGAGCATCTTGCTTTCGTATTTTATATCTAAGTCTAGCGGCATAAGTACCTTAAAATTATTATCTATACATTATGGAATATAGTAAATTTATCGTATGGGTGACAGCCCTATTTCCAACGGTGATCTAAATAAGGCTCGATAGAGTCAATAACCATCGCTTCCGCAGACAGAGTCATGAACAGAATGCCCTTCTCATCCTCAATTCTCAATTCTCAACGAGGTAATATCGCCCGAGTAAGAGAACTTAGGTGTGCACTCAAAACCAATACGGTCACCCTCCAAACTTAATCGCCTTAAACCGACAAAAACAAGGTCAATAGAAATGGCGTTAAAGTAATTTCTCTTCCATTTATCAGGCACTGTGGTAGGAATATTTTTTGAATTAAATCGAATTTTTACTTTTGAAAGGTCATAAACAAGAATATTTTCAAACTCGACTCTCTCTATGCTTAACTCATTATTGAACATGAATTTAATTTTTTCATTGCCATTGGCGTGATCAAACCACATATTCCCTCGCTAACCTAAATGGAACTTAACTTTCGTGTCATCTAATTGCTAACTCGCGTTACACTTCAAATATCACAGCGGAAATGATGTCAAGACTCTATCTAAACAAAACAAGAGCTATTGAAGTAAGCCCTTGATTAATCATTGATATGAGTGTGGAACAGATTTTCTAACCGAAAGTTGATGCTGGAAAATTCTATCTATTCGTTCTGGCCAGAAAAAACGTTTCTTCATAGGAAAAAATTATTTTTTTAAAATTTGGTATATATATTAAGCTTGCCTCATCACTGGGGTAGAAAAAATCATCCCATGCTTTCGCTATAATTGCAGGTGAAGATATTAATGCTGATGACCTTCGCCCCCAAAAGAATATGACCTCATC
This sequence comes from Kosakonia sp. HypNH10, assembly GCF_029850615.1. Lineage (NCBI taxonomy): Bacteria > Pseudomonadati > Pseudomonadota > Gammaproteobacteria > Enterobacterales > Enterobacteriaceae > Kosakonia > Kosakonia sp. HypNH10. Next base: position 21,446 of record NZ_JAOTIU010000009.1, on the reverse strand, counting down.
GCACGCATCTAATTTATCCTGAAAGAAAAGCCTACCCGCGTCGACATCATCAAAATCGAGCACTTTTTTATCAAGGATCTCACAATGCGAACTATCTATCTGCATTAAGATCTCAAATGGAAAAAAAGCATCCCATAAACGCTCAGAATCATCCTCGCCGAGCATGATTATGTTTTTCTTATCCTCAACTGATAGCTGGCAATCTTTTGAATTGAAGCGCCACGCCATAGCATACTTTTTTTCATCCATCACAAAACTTATCTTCATAACGCTCCCCGTTCTGTTGGCTGAAACTATCCGTTATATCCATATCAGCGGAATGCACCAGGTGAAATGCTTTTCGACGATTGAAGCTTTACCATGAAGTAAGTTCATTAACTGAATCAGCTTCGAAAAACTCAATCCCATTTTGCACGCAAAAGGACTTAGCCTTATCCCATATATCCATATCAAAGAAGATGAATGTTTGACCTGCCATAGGAGTTAAAAAACAACTAAAGAAAAAGGAATAGTTACTTTTAATAAGACGGGTTAGAACATCTGTACTAACCTTGTCATTTATATACATATTAATAAGCTCTGGCACCTCGATAGACAAATCGGGTTGGTGCGTTACATGCGACTTTAGCTTTCTTTTCAGGGCTTCCTTTTTATACTCAACTATCAGACGTTTAACTTCCTCTACATTCGGGCCATAAAAATACAGGCCACTATTTCCGGGGCTTAAAGCAGGTTGTAGAGAGATGCTAATTTGATTGTAGAAATGTAGCTCATTAAATAAAAAACTCAGCAACTTTTTTGATGAGTCGGAGCTAAAACCATAGGGCCCATAGTCACCTTCATTCCAGTCAAACTGATAGCAGATGCAATATGCACAAGATGGCAGATGGCCAGAAAATTTACTGATATCTGCAATCCAGTCTGAAAGTGGGAACTTGATCAATCTCTCTTTTTTCTGATTTGTCATATAAACTGGCTCGTGGCTTGGATTGCGGGGTGGTGAATAATACGACGCAATCATTATGGGTTTACAGAACGTACCAGAACGATCCTGTGAATGTAATAAGGTCGATTCGTACAAGTCTTATCAGACTACCTGCACCATAATCATGTGCTGGCAGAGAGACTATAGCTTTGACGTTTTTTTACGCACCAGTTGATTTAACTTGTTCCGGAAAAATCACTGACTTTTTCTTGCAATGAAGTACTTCATCTTTGTATTGAAATTTACTGGGTAGAAATGAACTATTCCCTCTGATAAAGAATCAATAAAGTCGTTTCTATTGCACACATCTTCACGTCTGAAATGAGCATCGGAACCATTTAAGCAGGCAGCAATAGCAAAGCGCGCTCCATTTCTCAAATCCCCAAACAAAAACCTGCAACCATCAATCCCTTTAATGGCTTCTTTCTCCAGTAAAATAGACTCAGCGCTTAAAGAGTTATAGGTGCCATCACTGGATACAAAAAAATCGATAGAAAGTCCGCTGTATATTTTATCAAGTACATTAGTAATCAAAGATTTATCGATGCATTCGTTAATGATAATGTCATCAAGATACACCCGGCTTCCATCATGCGCGATAAAATCATTTTTATTGACTAAAAAACGCTTAAGTTCGGATAAACCAACGCCTCCTAACGCACGCTGAAGCACCTTGATTTGGGGTTTTGAAAAAATCGGATAGTAACCATCATCGAAGACGATCAATCTTTTTGAGTGGAATTGATTAATGAACCTCAAGAAGTCATTAACAAATAATTCTTTCTCATTAGTATTAAACACCCATGCCATGCAAACAGCAGGCTCAACATTGACAATACCGTGTTTCTCCGAAAAACCTTCAGAAATAGAAAATAGAGTTTTCTTCATCAAAATCCTATTAAATAGTTTATCTTTATGTTTAACAGTATCTCACATTTCAATAAAGAGGTTTTTTACACCCTTTCACGATTATGAAACAGTGCCCGTGGGGAATACACAGACTTACGCTTAAAAAAGTACACCATAACATTTCTTCTATCAAAGTCTCAAAAGTATTTATGACTACTTGTTAGTTGTAAAAGATATCATCCCACATTCTAAAATTTATTTTGTCGCTAGGGATAAAAAACGTCTCTGACTCCCCAATTGCCGCAAAGAGATCGGCGGAACATAATACAACCCACACCCTACCTCCTGAAATTCAAGAGCCAAAACGCATCGTACTCGAACATTAGCAGTCATCCCTTGAGATTGATTTATTTAAATTGCGATAAGCGTATTTCCCTCAAAGCATAGTTTATCCTCTTGAGCAGAACAAAAACGATGTTGGCATTCAAGAAGAGTGCGTGGACCAAGTTCTATTATCAGCAAGCAATTATGAATTTTTAGAAAGCTATAAACTGCAACTGGATAATCTATTTAATACCAAAGGTGATATCAGAAAGACTTTTCACAGGGAATGTCAAAAGGCTTTTAAAACCCACAAATGATATACAATATGCAAAAGAGATATCTCTCCCATATAAGAAAGATAAATTTCTCCACTTCATTATGTTATTAAAATTTTTGCATGGCATGTAGTATCCATTTTCAATCTCAAGTGTGCCTTTTAAATTTATGATTTCAATGTGGCATGTATTCAAAAAAGCCTCTTCGCTCATGGCTTCCGAAATGACAGTATCTGTTAAAGCCGTCAATACGATTTCATCATCATTGTCAGATGTTAAGTGAATTTCAAGAGACTGATTTTTATAGCACCATGATGTTAAAATGGCCTCAGATAACATCTCCATCACTTCGTGGTTTTCATTAGAAAAGCTATTTGATTTCATTCTGTCGTCTTCTATGAATAAAAATCTGGTCGCCACAAGCCCTGAAACAGGGTAGCAAGAGTTAAAATGCAAGATCGATAAATCTTTCTTTTAGCCGTCTTATCTCCGGAGTCAACGCGAAGCAATCCTCTGGAAAATCAGCACCACATTCCCAATAAGTAACAAGATCAATGTGAATAGGATAATTTTCGAAAAGCAAGCCCAGCGTCTTAACCACGTGTCCATCTGCCGTACTCAATCCAGATGCTAATAAATCGTTTATGATGTCAAGAGACAGCGCCATCAACTCTCGCCTCACCTCTAAAGAGTCACTATTGTTTGAATAAGCTGCGATATACTTCGCTAGCCACTCTTTAGTGCGGTATTCATCAGGAAGTTCGTACGCCCAATCTTGAGTAAAACGATCGCCGGTGGGTAAACCGAGGTCATGACATATCTTTGATATTACGCTCATGCAGGCACTCGTAAAATATATTCCTACAGACCATTAACGAAAAATCATTAGTGTTAATTTAACACTCTCGCTATGCGGTTGGGCGTTGAAGAGGTACCATAATCGGCCATTTTGTAATTTATAACCAGGTGACAGCAGTATCAAGTTCGCGTCATGATCATTGTTCTGTAATTGAAGCCATTTTTTATCCAATAACATTCATGGATGTCCAGAAAGCAACTATCACAAAAATCAACTAACTCGCCCCGCCATCCTTCCGGCACATATGTTTCATAGTGCATATTTTCGACATATTGCGAATAAAGGATTTTGCTATCAAAATCAATAAACAAATCAGGCATAAGATCGTTAATATTCCACCATGTTGTATCTGCAGTTAATCTTTTGTAAAACTCGTTAGCTATCTCATCGCGATTATAAAGAGATCTGTCTCTTTTCAGTAGGGAAATGAATTCATCGACATTTCTTTCACTCAGGATAGAGATATTATATCTTTCCTCATGACCCCCCTCAATTATGGCCTCAATTCGATTTCGAATAAAGTCCGCCACCCATTTAACTCTATCCATTATCCACATTTCTTTAAACGCGGCGAGCCAGTAAAAAAGTTGATCTTTTTTTATTATAACCAGCACGTCTTCGGGTTTATTGATGAACATATAACCTCACGCTAACCACTACTCATGAATTAATCAACTCTGACAACTTTTGACGAGTAATGCTTTCCACCAGGGGCTTGAACTTTCCGTCACAGGAGGTAAGACTAATTTTCGCCGCGCTAACATACCGATAATTATAGTTTCCAAATCATCTGGTACACTATCCCCGCCTTCGGCACCTAAATAGAGCAAAATATTTATCGATTCATACAACTTTAAAATTTTTTCCTTTTCCTCTCCTATCAATGAATGTTCATACTGCGCCAGTCTCTTAAAATAGTCATAAGTAATATTAACGATGTCACTATATTGAGAAGCATTGATACTCTCTATGAAATCATTTATTAATGTTTCATCAGTCACTCCCCCCCTTCTTCTCTAAATTGTATATGGCTGATACTACCGACTCAATATCCTGTGGATACCGATATCCTTTTCCAATATTCTCTCTTATCTTTTTCTCTGATTTATTCACACCTTCTCCATCTTATTATTTATGAAAAAACATGCCTGCACCGTCTCATTAAATGAGCTTAAGCATGAGTTAAACGGAAAAAGATCTTACTTGTAGGATTGTTATCGTGAAGGGATTTGAACAACAATGAAAGATAACTGTATAAAGATATTAACCTAACGCCATACGCAAACTTAGCACTATGTATATGTGACAAGGTATTTACCAACAATATCGAAAACCTGATCGTACGTGCTAAGAATGATTCTCTCATTTTCATTTTTGCATTCCCCTACAACCATATCAAAACAAGATGAAGTATATTTTTCATAAGGGTAATCATCTATTTTAAAAATGCTTAAACTCTCGATATCCCGAAATATAAAATCCACTATTACATTATCCCGGTTCATGATTGCCGGCTTGCAGGCTGACAACGATAAGGATGTAGTTATTGTCAGCTCCCAGGGATAGAAAGTAAGTTTTGCATCGGTTAAGATTAGAGCGTTCCTTCCATACAGAACACCATATTTTGTTTGTATTGCGCTCATTTTCATCTAGAAGAAAATCCTGCGTAAAGCATAGCCGCCATGGAGCATGAGTAATGAATTGATCCCACCGGGGAACTATGCGTGTCATTTACGTAACGTTGTAAGCACACCTTCTGATGCAGCTCTGATGTGCTCCATATAACAGCTTTTACTCACAATATGATAAAACCTTAAAATCAATATTCACCGCAGCGAAATAGAGGTCGGAAGCTCTAAAATCATCGACATTCTCCATGATTTCTGAGAACGGAGAAAAATCCATATAATGTAAACCGCTAAAATTTTCATAAGCTATTCCATTAGAGATTACAACGTTGGAGTAATGCAACTTTTGCCTGACGGTAAACTCTTTCACTTCACTCAGCATAAATCTTATATTAACCCATCTTTTTTCCGGATATTTTATTGCAGATATAGTAATACTGGCAGTATCAAATGAGTTGAACTTAATTCCCCTTATAATTCCATCGCTCCCACTATTTACACTAATTAATAAATCATTCATAGCTGATCGCATTACCAAAAGCCCTAAATATGATAGATAGATGCAGGTTTAACCCACTCAACGACATGTATATTTCTCGCGGCTATCAAAAGAGTGTCATGCCGTTATATCGCCCATAGCAAAGTCAAAATCATTTAAAAGTATAAGCCCGTAAGCTTGATCCCAGTGCAATGCGTCTACCAGGTTATCTGAGCAAAGAAAAGGCTTATTGACACGCTTGACGATGTCTATTTTTTCATCGTCGAAAGATAATATCAAAAACCAGCCTTCCACATTTACGGATAGGGTATTTATAAATTCTATTACTGGATTCCCATGTATGTCGCCTCCCTTATTCACTACCCATTCCAGCTCAGATAATGGATTGCCTTTAAGCGTTAAAGCATCATACTGTGCGGCATTAATATAATCATCCAGCATTCGCGTATAAATCAGAGGCAATGTACATTTCTCTAATTTAAGGTTATTACACCATTTATAAACAGCAGGATTTCGAGAGTAACGCTCTGCTCCCCACTCAATTAAGTCTTCATCTATATCAATATCTTTTAGTTTGAATGAACGGGGTAAAATGACATCTAAATTATAATCCATATGGTTTCAATTCTGTAGAGATAGAAAATAACAGATCATATTATTCTCAATGATTTGAGATGAATGTGTGGACATAAGGCCTGCGACCCTCACTTTATAAAATATGGTAACCATCACTTCATTTTTATCAATAAATCACCAGGATTTACTCTGACGCTTCCGTTCTTATATTCGACCCACAAATCCCTGTTATCCGTTTCACAATCATTCAAAATTCTGTACTCCGAATAGCCAGTTTCTTCGTTTTCAATCTGAATGATACTGTCAATTTCCGATGACATATCCCGCGTCATCAGATACGTGGCTAATTTTCTTAAAAAAAACAACTTATTGATTTGATTAAGCGAAGATTGATCTAAATGTGATTTCTTAATTGCTTCATCAATAGACTTAAGCACATCCTGCATGTGTCACCTTTTTGAAATAGTCTGTAGGTATTCGCTCTGCCGTCATCCACTAGGTGTAAGCCCGCTCCTACTCAAGTGAGTTATGTTAGCGAAGAGTATGGTACCTCTCTTCCCTTACGAACCGGAGTAAGCTGCAGGCATAGATAGTGCGACATGTTGTGCCTCAGTGACAGGCTCTTACGCAGCCGGGTTCCTGCATCTGAGAATTGGCGCAAAATAATGCAGCCGTAGCTGTGGCTTAAGCGGCTCGGCATGACATCCGGCTTTATGAGGAGAGTAACTTCAGTAGCAGCTATGCCGCTCAGTGGGAGCCGGGTACTAATCGATGCCCAACCTTCAGTAAGGGCTCCCTCTCATGTTAGGTGTCACCAGGACTCCTCAATGCCTGGCATTAACTATCATTCTGACTGGTACGGTTATTCTCGCCTCTGCCACACGCTCTGACACCGCACAGCCGCGTTATAGAGTGGAATGAGCATGTTCCTGCGCTATAGTCATAGCCGGCGTGCTATAAGTTGAATCAGAAGCAGATAGACAACTGTTTATGTTATTCCAGCGTTCAAAGTACCCTGTATAAAGCGCGCTTTTACGCTCAACATTAAATCTAAATCCTTATTGATTTTTGATCAAAGCTCATATGGATGAAGACTATAGTTCATGACCCGTTGCCTGGTTTCTTCATCTAACGCTTGTTCCTCATTCATCTCAGAAAGCTTTATTTTATCGAGCACTGTTTGCTTATTAGGCTCAGGCAACGTGACAAAAACTTTATCCCAATCAGCTTTATGACCGTGCATTTCAAAAAGCTTATCAAGAGCAGAGTTTATTAATGGGCTTCCAGAATAGAGCAGTGAATCAGGTTCATGGCATGTAAACTTGATATAAAGAATCGCTTTAATTAACGCATTTGCCTCTTCTCTTGAGAAAGCACCACTCTCATAAATCTTCATAACTGATATCCTTTCGGAATTATTTAATTATTCGAAACAGCACAGGAATTATAAACAGTACGCTCAGGCAGGCGCTTTTTCTGTAAACATGAAGGTTTCGATTTGGGTTATAAAGTCAGATTTAGAACGGGTTTTAGTGGTACCTAAAAAAATTTCCGCCTTACCATCCTGAGGGAGCTGTATGAAGTCAAGGACAAACGCCCCATCAGGATCACCCTCAGGCTCATATCTTGAGTCGAAACATAAACCTTTTTGATTATGTCCACTTATCAATATGGAGCCATAAAACCATCTCATATTTTCTGCATTAGGTTCGAATGCATAAAAATTGTTAACATCGATACACCAACCGCTAGCTATACGTAGGGGCTGGAGGTTAGTCCAGGTGTCATTCATTCTGTTTCTCGGCTCAAATTTTTACGCGTGTGGGATACTCTGTGATGGAAATAAAGGTTATTGCAGGACAAATTTACTTTATAATACTAGCTCAATGTAAGTTACTAGATTTTAAAACCGTCAAAATTGAGTGAACAAAACTCACGAAAAGAATTTAGAAGTTGTTATTTGAATAACCAAAATCAATATAACCTTCCGAGCTTATTACTAAACACCATCGTTTCTTTTTGTCAGTAAAATAATGATGTTGAGGAATAGAATTAATCACATAATCGAGGAAGCTGTAAAATTGAGATGTCTCCATAAGTACAGCAAAATCTAACGAAGAATCATTTACATAGTAAAAAAGACCACTGGTGTTAATGGCGTCGCTGGCAGCGCCGCCTGAAATAAAAGCATTAATTTGCATCAGCCAGTCGCCATATCTGTCGTCTAATTTACGGAATTCATGTCCAGATACCGTAGACCACCGTATTTTAGATCCCGACCACTGAAAGGATTTAGATAAATCATCAACAATGTAGCCCCAATCGTCAACAATTACCTCTGCTCCGTAACGATCAGTTATTTTCTTTTTAACTTCTTCACTTAACGTCATTATATATCACCAAGTTTAGATCAGTTAAAAACTATTATGTGCAGGCGGTAAAATGAAGGCTCTTGGTTTAAATAAATAAAAAAATTCATAGTATTTGATTGGTATTATTGACCAGTTAAATAGACCGAAGGGCCAGATAAATGCATGTAGATACAATCCAGTTCTAAACTGAAGCCAGGCCCTCTCATAATGAGCTTGCTACTATCCTGGATACTTACATGTACTTCCATATTTGTAGCTATACCGGATAGTTGCATTGACTTCACCCCTGCGCAGATAAGACCACACCTACACTTATCATAATTAGACTGCCAGCGAGGTAGTGGATTATCTGGCAATGCCTCAAGCAAATCAAATTCGAGTATCACCGAGGGCCCGTCCCGTTCAATTTTAACCGAGAAAAGATCTACTCTGTCGATATCTATAGGCCTTGAAAAAACTTTATTAAAAAGATAAGCGCCTTCAAGTTCGTTCCAAAACATGTTAATCCCTCAAAATCATGGATCTGTAATCTCTACAATGAACACCTGCTGGATACGTTTTTTTTGGGAATTTAGAGTGTATCGAAGCTGTGTTCCAGACTCTTGAGTGGTTGGATTTATTTAATAGTATGAACAAATTCTTTCAATCTATATCTCCACTCTTTCCCGTCATCATATATATAGAGTCTGACGTTATCATTTAAACGCATAACATAGAAGAGATTAGATAGTTTATCGGTTCTTCTTCCAAGATCATCAAACAGATAAAATATTAGAGTTTCTTTACTTGACGTATATTCATTATATAATTCCCATTCTATCTTGTCGTCTGATGCTGAAAAAAAATCCGATTCATTCATAATTATCCAACCAGCACACTCCAGCTCAAACTTTAATTGTATAAGCTTATCTCTAATCATATATTTCCCAGCAGCTTAGACAATATCAACCCCCTCCGTTCTTTCAATCACCTGTCCATAGTTCCGTGGCAGCGCTACCGCCTGACTGACCAGGGATAAGTGTAATTATTTTCAATGCTATCTCGGCGAAAAGTCCCATAAACTTAATGACTGGATAGGGGTAACGGGGCCCAAATTGAACGTTTCCATTTTATAGCGTGTTTGCGGAGAATATTTTTTATTATTCCCTCAAAAGAAATATTGAAATATTCATCAGAGTCTATAACAACGTCCAAGGTATAATTACTATCGCACAACATTTCATTCAATCTATCAATTTTATCCACAACTTTAATTTTGTAATTATCAAACACAACTTCTGCGATATAACGCCCTTTATCATCACGCATAAGAAACTGTTGATTAAAAGCTACGGATAATTTAATAAGTAAATCAGCAAAACAACAATCTTCTAACAACACAAACCTTAACCATCTTCTTTTCATAACCACCCGCTCTATAGTTGCTTTCTCAATATAGATCAACAGCATATATTGTATTGCTTGATGCATAACGCTGTAAGAAATTTTGATTGCGCGAGCTGTCTTTGCTTCCAATAGATGGAACGGGCTGCCCGTGCCATGTACCTCAAGGCGAAGATTACAGTCTTGCCAGTTAGTTTTCTTTATCTTACGCACTCAAATAGAGTATTTTTAAGCCAACATGAGCTGATTACATATATAAATAAAATATATATTTAACTGTTTTTCAGCTTTACAGCTCTATCTCATTAAGATTGTTAAGAAAATCCGTAAATGTCTGACTAATAGCATAAACATTCGACATGTCAGGAACTTCTCCCTCCTCAGCTTCAAGCTCGTGATCCCAAAAGTAAATCCCCTGCTTCTCGTTTACACCAAGCAGGACAAGGTTACCACCAGCATCATGCGCAATAGGTATCATGTCTTCGGGCACTCTGCCTTTATATCTCTCATAATACTTACTTAAGTTGCTATATTTGTCTTTCCCTAGACTAAGAAACCAATCAACTGCAGAGCCATCTTATTGATTACATAGAAAATAAAATGCGCTCGGTATGGGTTGGCCTCCATTATACTTTTTTAGAAACGACTTATAATCTTCAGGAAAGAAAACACCAGTCTCTTTCTCAAAGGCTATAATTTCGTCCTTGCTGGCAGGAGTATTATAACTTTGCATATGGCAAAAAGAATTTTCTCACCAGCCCCTTTTGCCACGCCTCTATATCCAAGAGCGCAAGCCCGTTGTACCCCCAACGACTCCAACGAATTGGTATACGAGTTAAGCTCGTACAATAGCCAAATCAGGCTTATCTCGCTATGGCCTCTACCCGCCGGGTCGTAACAGCGGGATGTAGCAGTACAGGGCATTTTGGTAGTCAATGTACTGCTCCACGAAGCGCAGGTGCTGCGGGGTGTCTAAGTGATCAGCGTGCTTACGCGCAGGCTACCGCCCCTGGCACCTGATGACGCGCGCCAGACGTTGTCGATGTTGCTGTCGACCACGCCTCTGGCAGGCCGTTCAAGCCCCTGAGATACCAGAAGATCTGCGCGAGCTAACGGTCAACGCATCCCAAAGGCTCATAGCTATTTCGGCGTAAATACACTTCACCGTCGCATACACGCTTTGGTTGCTGGCGTATGCCATCCTCTGCAGGCTGGACCATAGGGAGCAGGTGCAGTCGCTGGCAAAGCAACGTCGCTAATTTGAAATTGACGCGCTTGCGCCATTTCAGCCCGCTTACCACAATCAACTCCCAGGGCAGTTAATTATGGATGGCACGATACTACGCCAGAAGCCACTTTTCCAAACCCAGGTACAGTCTCAAAGACGAATTCAGACATCTCCCACGTCGACCACAAACAAAGCTACTTCATTATATTCGCGCAGCACTGGCATGCATCTTAAAGGCAATTAACTTTATAAAGCCGCAATTCGAGACTGGATGCGGCGTGACAGTAAGGATTACTGAGAGATGCGTGATCATCATCGCTGTGCCCAATAACATGAAGGAGCTGCACGAACAGCCTTATCAAGCTAAACCGCGCCCCAGCGGCTGGTAGCGGTTTCAAATCACTATGCTTTATGTCGCTTCAGGGCTCTGACTAAATGATCTTTTTTACATTCATACGGATACCAGGGATATTGACTTTAAAATCGCCAAAGAATTTATCAAATTGTAGAGCATGTCTTTAGAATTAGAACACCTTATTACTTGAACAATGTCACCGTCACCAACTTGACATATACCTTTATTGGCATCCTTTGCAGCATTTCCACTTATACAGCTCAAGATCTTCGTATCGACCTGCGTAAAGTTAACCTTAAGACCTGCCATAGAAATAGAACAGGTCGGCGGTGTGTTAAATTGCACATGATTACCCTGACTGCGCATATATCAGCATATGCTATCTCTGCTTGTGCCGTAACGTCACCATTTTTGACAAGTCTAATTTCCTCGTGAATAGTTTTTAAAATCACCAGTAACCCTCCCTGAACCACATCCCGCCAACCCCAACGGATCCGCCTACACCAGCGATCATCCACTTAGCTGTAGCTATTCAGCACACCCAGCAGCCCTGGCGGGGCCATCTGGATATAACGCCCGGCGACCGGATCGTAGCAGCGGAACAGGTCATAGTGCACCCCGCTCTCGCGGTAGAGGTGCTGGCCCTTGAAGCGCAGGTTCTGCACTGTATCCCATGAAACCGGTGTGCTTTCCCTCTGGCTGCGGCCCCTGGAGCTTGATGCTCCGCGCTATACGGTGTCCCCGTGGCTGTCGCCCCGCGCCAGCGGCTCATAGCTGTTTTCGGTGTGGATATACAGCACCGCTGCGTCCGGGTGGCTGTCGCTGGTTTCTCCGACCATCTGCAGGCCGGACCAGGCGTACTGCGTGCGTTCCGGTGTGGTATAGGTATCATTAAGATACTGAAATTTCAATTCAAAAAAAGATTATTCCTTAAAGTCGCTATTGCAATTAGTAATGCCCATAAACATATCCAAAAAATCAACTCTAATAAAAAACCATGATGATTATTACTTCCTCTGCTTTGCTATTTACAAGAATAAATATTTACCTCCTCCAATTCATCAGTACCCAATTTCATGAATAAAACCTTTAAAGCTTCTGATGGAAAAGGGTGTTCGTGTACTAATATACTAATTTTTAAGTGGGTCTCGTCTATCGCATTGGCGCTCCATAAAAACCAGAATCTGTTTTCAGGTTCAAACCAGTAAAGCCAATTCTCAAATGTCCAATCGTCACCATCACTTGAAAAGGAATTAGTAAAGTACTTAGGTAAAATTGCAAGCCAAAAATCTAGATCAGGCCACTTAGGGAAAGTATTCTGATTAATTGTCAATAATATATCTCTCGCTTTTTGCAATATAAAATCGCCGCAACCAGCACGACAAGTTGTCATATACTCGACGATAAACCCATTATTCTTTTTAAGACAAGAAGATGAGGAAATTCTTTCCCCCTCATCTTCTAAGTACTCTTTCAACACATCCAAATAATTCATAATGTTCTCCCAGAACCTTGTATGATGTTTTCCAATAATTCATTAATCTGCTATGGCCTTAATCCATATTGATCAGGCGTTTGTTTATCAACTCGTAATGGCCTGTTTCGATCTGCTTTGTGTTTAGATTTACCTAACTCTCTTTCAGTCATAGACGTTTCCCGTAGTTTGTCCAGCAATGTTTGTTTAACCTCGAAAGTTTTAACTTGTTTATCACCCATACCACGAAATTCAGCGGATCTTTCCTTACTACCAAAGTTTAAAAACAACATTCTTTATCTATCGGGAATAGTAATATTTCCTAACTCATCAATAAAAACCTTTGCCTTGCTACAACATCAGTTTTGACACGATAAACAGGAGTTGTTTTACCACACATCAACCCGAGCGGATCCACCAACACCAGCGGGTCAACCACATACGTATACGTATTCAGCCCGCCCAGTAGACCAATCGGATCCATCTGGGTGTAACACCCGCCCGCCGGGTCGTAGTAGCGGAAGATGTTGTAATGCAGGCCCGTTTCGCGGTCCAGGTACTGACCCTGGAAGCGCAGGTTCTGCGGGGTGTCCCGGGTTACCGGTGTGCTCTCACGCAGGCTGCGGCCCCAGGCCGTGGAAGCTCCGCGCCAGACGGTGTCGCCGTTGCTGTCGGTCACACTGTCCGGCAGGCCATTCAGTTCCGTTTGATACCAGAAGATGTCTGCGTGATCACCGTGGCTGTCGACGCGCGCCAGCGGTTCATAGCTGTTTTCGGTGTAGATATACTGCACCGCCGCGTCCGGGTGGCTGTCACGGGTTTCACCCACAATCTGCAGGCCGGCCCAAGGCGTACTGCGTGCGTTCCGGTTTACGGGCATGGCGTCGCCACACCTGCTTCTCCGTGCGGCGGCCCAGCGCGTCATAGCGGTATTCGGTTTTTGTGAACTCCGCATCGCCGTCGATTTCCACCCGGCTGATACGGTGCTCGTCATCGTAGCTGAAGCGCTGCGTCACTCTCCGGTGCGTGTCGTGGCGCACGGTCATGCGCCCGAAACCGTCGTCGCCCCACAGCGACTGACAGTACTTCTCAGCCGGGGTGGAGGGTGCGCCGTCGGTGTATATACGACGGATTATCTGGCCAGATGATCCATTATGATAGTATTATAGAGGTCATTATGTAGCTGAGTATTTTTATCAATTCATAAATTCAATAAAGAAAAATGAAGAGGCATAGAAATATGCTCATTTAATAAAAACTGAAAAAATCCAATATCAATATCAATATCAATATCAATATCAATAAATTATAATGAATGCCTGTATTTTAATGCTCTATAAAAATAAGTCACCTCCCCCCATAAATAGAAATCACGCATTTACTCCTTATATCAATATCGACATTCAACTCTTTTACTTCAATAACCCCGTCCCCAATACCCATCCAATTATCTTGAGTTATATCATTTGAAAGAAAAGTAACCGTATAGAATTCAGTGTCTCCTTTTTTTCGAATTATAGGGTTTATATATATATAAAAATCGTCAATTGCATAATATCCATTCCACTCGCTATTTTTTACAGCAAAAATAGCAGCTAGTAAAAAAGGAGTTAACTCCTTTGATATTTTGTTAGATTTAAAATTACTCATGTCCATATTCCCTCTCATTTTTATAAAAGTACAGCGTCGTCTGGACCATTAACTCTGCCAAAAATTTTCCAGCTATCCCCGCCTGGAGTGCCTAACGCATCAGTACAGTCAGGAAAAGTATTACTCACTTAATTGTGAAAGAATATATCTTTAACTGAGAATTTATCACTATTATATGCGTTCCTATATGCCCCCCAACTTGTTGGTTATATTAAAACCAAAGTCTGCATAATCCCCATAAGTGTGGTATTGCCCAACTGGAGTTGCGCCATATGGTAATCCTGCTGCTGATTCTTTAAAAGTCGGGGCAGTCCTGCCTGTACCGAACCTTCCGCGTGTATAATCATAGGAACCATCTTTAGCCCTATATAATATTCCGTCATACTCTCTGTTTTTAAATATGGACATCAGATTGTATTTATTCAAGGCAGACTCTGCTGCTTCATCCACATTATTAAATCCACTAATACATTTTCTTGCCAGCCCCAACGGATCCCCCCAGCGGATCGATCCAGTTTAACGGATTCGGCGCATAAGCATACAGGTTTAACCCACCTCTTAGACCAATCGGGTCCATCTGCGTGTAACACCCGCCCGCCGGGTGGTAGTAGCGGAAGGTGTTGTAGTGCAGGCCCGTTTCGCGGTCCAGGTACTGACCCTGGAAGCGCAGGTTCTGCAGGGTTTCCCACTCGACAGGTGTGCTTTCCCGCAGGCTGCGGCCCCAGGCCGTAGAGGCTCTGCGCCAGACGGTGTCGCCGTTGCTGTCGGTCACGCTGTCCGGCAGGCCGTTCAGTTCCGTGTGGTACCAGAAGATCACCGCGTGCTCACCGTGGCTGTCGACGCGTGCCAGCGGTTCATAGCTGTTTTCAGTATAGATATACTGCACCGCCGCGTCCGGGTGGCTGTCGCTGGTTTCGCCCACAATCTGCAGGCCGGCCCAGGGCGTCGTAGCGGTATTCGGCCCGGGTGTATTCCGCGTCGCCCTCAATAGTGACCTGGCTGATGCGGTGCTCGTCGTCGTAGCTGAAGCGCTGCGTCACTCTCCGGTGCGTGTCGTGGCGCACGGTCATGCGCCCGAAACCGTCGTACTCACGGCTCACGCCGTCCAGGCGTTTCAGCAAATGGAGCGGTTGTTCGGTGGGGAGTGGAAGTGATTCAGGAGGTGTCAGATGCCTTTTTCACCAGGAAGTAGTTACAGGCACTGGCTAAGTGCCATCCTTAATACGAAATTGATACACCTGCAACAAGTCACCCCGCTTATCACATCCCCTATCAGAGGGAGTTAATCATGGCTGAGAAGCATTCTAAGGCAGAACCCGCCATTTCCAAAACCCGCCGTCGCTATAAAGTCGACTACGTCAGCGCCCGCCACATCAACAGCAAAACCTACATGACCACGTACTACTCACTCCAGCCTGCACCTTAAGAGCGACTGGCTGGCCGAGGCGGGATTTGAGACCGGGCGCGGCGTGACGGTGAAGATTGCGGAGGGGTGCCTGACCATCATCGCTGACAATAACGAGGTGCAGGAGTTGCGGGAACAGCTTTATCAGGCCCGGTGGTTAAAGGGATTAAAGACGGGATGTTTAGTGTGCTGAACGAAGGTTAAATAATAAAAAAGCCGGGAAGATTTAATTTCTTACCCGCATTTTATTTATAGTGCTAATTCTAAATCCACTGGATTATTTATATTTATTCTTAGCCTAATATTACAACTTGATTCCACTATAATAATATCAGGCATATATTCATATACATTAATAAATGGGTTAGATTCTTCGGAATAAAGAACCCAAACTAAATTTTTATTTTCATCGAGATATGCAATAAATCCTTCAGAGCCATAGCTGCCTTCTCCAATGCAACAATAGCAATTATTCGCTAACTTAATCTCTCTAAACTTATCAATATCAGTAACTTCATCTTTATCTTCTTCATAAAAGGAAGAGAAATCAAACTCACCATTTTTCTCAATGCAAGGAGTAGGGTAAAGTATTATTTCACAAAGGAAAGATTTGCCGTTAGAAAAGTAAATGGCATTTTTTATCGGTAATAAACCACCTTCCCATAACTGAATAATATTTTTCATTTGCAACCTCTTGTTGTTCTTTCCGGTCGAGAGTTTAATCCGTTATCTGGTACTATTCCATCGGCTTTTATATTTTTTCGGCCTCTAAAATTTTTGTGACCATGTTTTCCCAGTAGATGAGTCAGGATGAGGAGCATTAGGGTCAACCCTAATGACTTTAACCTTATCTAATCCGGCCTCTAGAGCTGCGTCTAATCGTCTATTATCATAAGAGACTAATTGCCCATCAATATCAATTACTCTTAATGGCGACATGTCCCAATCCCAACCACCATTACGCATAACGTCGGCATAATCACGAGGTGATATTGTTCTTTGAGAAAAATTAATATTTTGGGATTAACCCACTCCCCTGTTAATCCCAGCGGGTCGATCCAACTTATTGGATTGGGCACATTTGGTATAAGTTTAATCGACCAAGCAGCCTTATCGGAACCATCTGCGTGTAACACCCGCCCGCAGGGTCGTAGTAGCGGAAGGTGTTGTAGTGCAGGCCCGTTTCACGGTCCTGGTACTGGCCCTGAAAGCGCAGGTTCTGAGGGGTGTCCCAGTCGACCGGTGTGCTCTCGCGCAGGATGCGGCCCCAGGCGGTGGAAGCCCCACGCCGTTGCTGTCGGTCACGCTGTCCGGCAGGCCGTTGATTTCGGTGTGGTACCAGAAGATGTCCGCATGCTCACCGTGGCTGTCGACGCGCGCCAGCGGTTCATAGCTGTTTTCGGTGTAGATATACTTCACCGTCGCGTCCGGGTGACTGTCGATGGTTTCGCCCACCATCTGCAGGCTGGACAAGGCGTACTGTGTGCGCTCAGGTTTACGGGCATGGCGTCGCCACACCTGTTTTTCCGTGCAGTGGTGCAGCACGTCGTAGCTGTTCTCGGCTTTTATATGCTATTAATCAACAAGGTTAATATGTGACCGAATTACTTTATTATTTATAAAGATAATTAACAAAATCATTCCAAAAATTAGGATTAAAAACAGTATTTTTATCCAAACCTAAAATTTGACCTAAAGACAAGTAGTAATCGATATTAATTTTCCGTTTCTCAAATTTAGCGTTTATTAAATCGATAAGTAGCCCCTCAAAAGCCATTTCATACTCTCCATGCTGTAAATAGTGCATAACTGCACTATAGATATCAGCCTCGATTATCTCAGAATAAATACTTAATAGAGATAACATAGCCTCACGCATCTCACTATAGTCAATTTCGCTTCTCATTATCTCTCACTCACATTAAGGTTTAGGTTGTTTTGGTGGATTAGGTGGCGTATTTGTTGGATAGCTCGTTGATATTTTACCTGCATATTCAGGATGGTTTGGCGGATAAAAATCAACCCTGATATCAATTCCTTCTCTCGTACCTGTAACATAAGGTGAATTCCATTTCCCGACCCCGGAAACTGAGTTTGGATCTGTTGCCACATCAGAAACATGATGGAGGATATCATCATCACTCCAACCTGCCGGAAACTCAGTCTTATCGGGCTTGTTTGCGCCATGCCGATGCCTATTCAATATATGGTCTTTTCTATGTTCAGTGAGATCGACTTTACACAACCCCAACGGATCTAGCCACCCCAGCGGATCAATCACATAGGTATAGGTATTCAGCCCGCCCAACAGCCCTATCGGATCCATCTGGGTGTAACACCCGCCCGCCGGGTCGTAGTAGCGGAAGGTGTTGTAATGCAGGCCCGTTTCACGGTCCAGGTACTGGCCCTGGAAGCGCAGGTTCTGCGGGGTGTCCCGGTCGACCGGTGTGCTTTCCCGCAGGCTGCGGCCCCAGGCACTGGAAGCTCCGCACCAGACGGTGCCGCCGCTGCTGTCGGTCACGCTGTCCGGCAGGCCGTTCAGTTCCGTGTGGTACCAGAAGATGTCCGCGTGCTCACCGTGGCTGTCGACACGCGCCAGCGGTTCATAGCTGTTTTCGGTGTAGATATACTGCACCGCCGCGTCCGGGTGAATGTCGCTGGTTTTGCCCACCTTCTGCAGGCAGGATCAGGCGTACTGCGTGCGCTCCGGTTTCCGGGCATGGCGTCGCCACACCTGTTTCTCCGTACGGCGGCCCAGGGCGTCGTAGCGGTACTCGGCCCGGGTGTATTCCGCATCGCCGTCGATTTCCACCCGGCTGATGCGGTGTTCGTCGTCATAGCTGAAGCGCTGCGTCACTCTCCGGTGCGTGTCGTGGCGCACGGTCATGCGCCCGAAACCGTCATACTCGCGGCTCACGCCGTCCAGGCGTTTCAGCAGGTTGTTCCATACCGGCTGCATCTCCGGCGTGGTGCGGTTGTCCGCCGCGTCATACCAGAAACGCTATTGTTCATCCGATTGCAAAATTTATGAAAACGCCTAATTAGAGATGTAACGATTCCCGTTTAGGTATAAATAATCATCACTAATCTAACAGCACAAAAAACTAAAGCTTTTCCATATACTCATTTGCTAACTCAAGGATATCTTCATCATTATTTGCTAAGCCCATTTGCACATGTTTAATGAACATGTTTTTATCTTTTAAAATAAGTAAAAAGTTAGCGATGGATTCAAACAAGTAATAATCCATAGGTTCATTATATAATTCACTCAAAAGCTTTTGAATAATTTCCTCATAATCCTCCAACCAGTTTCGTAATGAAATCAAACTGAAAGCTAAGAGTTTCTCTTCATCATTTCCTGCTATAGAAATCATGAACAACTCTTTCATTACAGAAGATGAAACATCTAACAAACCATCTTTAATCAATTTAAGAGCTACCATCCTAACTTCAGCATCCTTTGTTCTCAACAATGTGTAGAAATCAAAATCATGGCTAGAAATTATCTTTTTTACTTTGTAGAAATAGTTATTTAAAGCTTTTTCATGTTTTTCATACATTGGCCAAGTGAGGCCATTTTGATGTGATTTATCGATAAGAAACCTAGTATTTTCATTTAATTCATCCTCAGCCTCGAAGAAGTCATCAATAAAATTACTCATATTTTACCTCCATTTTCCCATGGCAATGAGTTAAACAAATCGTCAAATTCGTCTACAGTCATATCTTTAGTAGGATATATCGTGCTATGTCCCGGTGACATATACCCTCCAGGCATGTCCCTTCCATCATGTCTAATACCCAATCCATCAGGCATCTTCACTTCCTCGGGTAAAATATGGTAATGGCCTTGTAACCCCGACTTGTTAACTCATAAAGATTTTGCCGTAAGTTAATAGTAATGCCTCTACTATGTGTTGTAGGACACAGCAGCAGTTTGAATTGCATGATGAGGATTATGTGTTGAATTAAGACCAGATCTAAGATTACCTACTCGTACCCGACAATATGTACCAACATATAAATCTTCGCCTTTTTTGGCTAAACCACATTTAAGACCTAACGGATCGATCCAACTTAATGGGTTCGAACCGTAGCTATAGAGGTTGGTACCTGCATTCAGCCCTATCGGATCCGGCTGCGTAAACTACACACTTTCCGGATCATGATATCTGAACGTATTATAGTGCAACCCCATCTCTTCATCATGGTACTGTCCGGCAAACCGCAAATTCCTCTTCGTCGCATATGGCGACTCTCCTTATCAGATTAAGGCCAATCCTCCAGCCATTTAACCTGTACAAATCATATTATCCGTTTTAAAATTCTGTCACGTTATTTCTATATAGGGTACGCATCAATTTCTATAGGTTTTTTAAAATTTACGATCAATTTTATATATTCGCTAAAAAAAACAGCGTGACTTTCATCCAGTATCTCTCCACGTTGAATTGGATTATACTGTGTTAGAAATAAACTCCAGTTCAAAATTCCTGAGTTAGTACATGCAATGAACCCTTCATTTCCCATTGCTCCTTCACCAAACAATAACTCATATCCATTTTGCGCAATAGATATAGAGCCATATGATTGAATAGAAGACCATGGTTCTGATTCATATTCCACTATTTGATCCACACTGCTTCCAGCATAAGGATTAATTATAATTCTATCGCCCAGTTCTAAACAATTTAAAAGTACAACCCTTCCGTCAGAAAATGTTACACAATCGTAGCCAAGAATTTCATCTTGTTGCCACCGTTCCTGAATAGCGTCAACAACGTCCAATTTTTCCTCCTGATTTTTTAGGGTTTGGTACAATCTGCGGTTTTACCTTTGTTCCTCTTTCTGGCAACTGAACTTTGGGTAAACCAGAGCCTTTAGGAGCCGAATTAAGTTTTTTAGAAATATTCTTTCCATAAGTTCCACCACCTTGCATAACCTGATCAGTAGTTACCTTCTCTATGGGAACCTCCTTTAATCCAGCAGCCTGCGCCGCATGAAGACGTCTATTATCTAACGATACAAGTTGTCCATTAACCTCCATGACATTTAGTGGTTTATCCCAATTCCATTTCCCCGAATTCATCAACTCTGCATAATTGTTTTCAAGAATATAAGCTTGAGAAAAATTCAAATCATTCGGATTAACCCAAATCCAACTGTTTTCCCAGCCCAATGGATCAATCCACGTTAGTGGATTCGGAGCATACTGATATAAATTTATGCCCCCCGCCAGCCCTATCGGGTCCATCTGGGTGTAACACCCGGCCGCCGGGTCGTAGTAGCGGAAGGTGTTGTAGTGCAGGCCCGTTTCACGGTCCAGGTACTGGCCCTGAAAGCGCAGGTTCTGCGGGGTGTCCCGGTCGACCGGCGCGCTCTCGCGCAGGCTGCGGCCCCAGGCGCTAGATGCGCCGCGCCAGACGGTCTCGCCGTTGCTGTCGGTCACACTGTCCGGCAGGCCGTTCAGTTCCGTGTGGTACCAGAAGATGTCCGCGTGCTCACCGTGGCTGTCGACGCGCGCCAGCGGTTCATAGCTGTTTTCAGTATAGATATACTGCACCGCCGCGTCCGGGTGACC
>NZ_JAOTIU010000008.1:0-193210 GCF_029850615.1 Kosakonia sp. HypNH10 | reverse complement strand
TTGACAGGCCCGGTAAGCAGAGCGCCACCGGGCAAGAGGGTTTAGGCTTCGATTTCCGCTGTATCGCCCTTCTCTTGCAGCCAGTTGCGTCGATCTTCCGAGCGCTTCTTGGCCAGCAACATATCCATCATGGCGTCGGTCTGCTTATCATCTTCATCGCTGATAACCAGTTGCACCAGGCGGCGGGTATTCGGATCGAGGGTGGTTTCACGCAGCTGCATCGGGTTCATCTCGCCCAGCCCTTTAAAGCGCTGTACGTTCGGTTTGCCCTTTTTGCGTTTCAGCTGCTCCAGCACGCCGGTCTTTTCCTCTTCCGTCAACGCGTAATAGACCTCTTTGCCGAGATCGATACGGTAGAGCGGCGGCAGCGCGACATAGACGTGACCATTTTTCACAAGCGTACGGAAATGCTTCACAAACAGCGCGCAGAGCAGCGTGGCGATGTGCAGTCCGTCGGAATCCGCATCCGCCAGAATACAGATCTTGCCGTAGCGCAGCTGGCTGAGATCTTCGCTGTCCGGATCGATACCGATCGCCACCGAAATATCATGCACCTCCTGCGAGGCCAGCACTTCATCGGAGGATACCTCCCAGGTATTAAGGATCTTGCCCTTCAGCGGCATAATCGCCTGAAACTCGCGATCGCGCGCCTGCTTCGCCGATCCGCCTGCGGAGTCCCCTTCCACCAGGAAGAGTTCGGTGCGCGAGAGATCCTGCGCGGTGCAATCCGCCAGCTTGCCGGGCAGCGCCGGGCCACTGGTGAGCTTTTTACGCACCACTTTTTTGGCGGCGCGCATGCGGCGCTGGGCGCTGGAGATCGCCAACTCGGCCAGCATTTCCGCGGTCTGAATATTCTGGTTCAGCCACAGGCTGAAGGCATCCTTCACCACGCCGGAGACGAACGCCGCGCACTGGCGGGAGGAGAGACGCTCTTTGGTCTGCCCGGCAAACTGCGGATCCTGCATTTTGACCGACAGCACGTAAGCGCAGCGATCCCAGATATCTTCCGCCGAGAGCTTCACGCCGCGCGGCAGAATATTGCGGTATTCGCAGAATTCGCGCATCGCATCAAGCAGGCCCTGGCGCAGGCCATTAACGTGGGTGCCGCCCTGCATAGTCGGGATCAGGTTAACGTAGCTTTCGGTCAGCAGCTCGCCGCCCTCCGGCAGCCAGAGCAGCGCCCAGTCCACCGCTTCCGTTTCGGCAGAGAAGTTGCCGATAAACGGTTTTTCCGGCAGCGTCGGCAGGCCGTTGACCGCTTCACTCAGGTAGTCGTTCAGACCATCCTGGTAGCACCAGCGCTGCTCGGCGTTATTCACATTGTCTTTAAAGACAATCTCAACGCCCGGGCAAAGCACCGCTTTCGCTTTCAGCAGATGCATCAGGCGGGAGACGGAGAAGCGCGGGCTGTCGAAGAAGGATTCATCCGGCCAGAAGTGCACGCTGGTGCCGGTATTGCGCTTACCGCAGGTGCCAATCACTTTCAGATCCTGCACCTTGTCGCCATTCTCAAAAGCGATGCTGTAGACCTGGCCGTCGCGTTTGACGGTCACTTCCACGCGGCGTGACAGGGCGTTAACCACCGAAATGCCGACGCCGTGCAGGCCGCCCGAAAACTGGTAGTTTTTGTTGGAGAACTTCCCACCCGCGTGCAGGCGGCAGAGGATCAGTTCGACGGCAGGAACGCCCTCTTCCGGGTGGATATCCACCGGCATGCCGCGCCCGTCGTCGATAACTTCCAGCGACTGATCGGCGTGAAGAATGACCTCCACGCGCTTCGCGTGGCCCGCCAGCGCTTCATCCACGCTGTTATCAATAACTTCCTGGCCCAGGTGGTTAGGGCGCGTGGTATCGGTATACATCCCCGGACGGCGGCGAACCGGCTCAAGCCCGGTGAGTACCTCTATGGCATCAGCGTTATAGGATTGCGTCATGGTGTATTCGTAGATAGTGATCGCATCGTTTCCGGCGGCTTATTCAAGCCCAAGGAAATCGATAATCTGTGTGAAATGTTTCTCAAAGCCCGTGAAGGCGTGATTTCCGCCCTCTTCAACTGTCTGGCGGCAGGCATCGTAATAGGCCACCGCCTGGCGGTAATCGAGCACTTCGTCCCCGGTTTGTTGCAGCAGCCAGATCAGATCTGGTGCCTCAAGCGGGTCAACTTGCATCACTTTGAGCTCGTAAATATGGCGAGACTCTAGCACATATTGCTGCCCTGTGTAGGGGTTCTCGTTAGGGCCAAGATAATCCGCCAGCAATTCAAACGGCCGCACCGCCGGGTTGACCACCACTGCCGGTAACATAAAGCATTGCGAGAGCCAGGTCGCCAGATAACCGCCGAGGGAAGAGCCGACAATACCGAGCGTTTTTCCACCTCGTGCAAGCACCAGAGACTCCAGCATCTCTGCGGCTTCAGCCGGATAGGGCGGCAGCTGCGGCACCACCATTTCAATATGCGGATGATGCTGAGCGACCCATTGCGCCAGCTGCGTCGCTTTGCCGGAGCTGGGCGAACTGTTGAAACCATGGAGATAAAGAAGCGTTGACATCAATAGCCTTCTGAAGCGGTATCGGGCCTGAATTCACTCCCCGCCAGGCGGCACACTTCGGTGTGCAGCGTTCCGTCAGGGTAGAGATCCAGCCAGCGCCAGCCTGGCGCGATGGTATCCAGCGTGAAGCTGGCGCAGTGCGGCTTAAACTGCACGCAGGTCGACGGCGTCGCCAGCAGGCGGCGGCCATTCCAGTCGAGATCGAGTTCCTGGTGGATATGGCCGCACAGCAGTGTGCGCACTTTAGGAAAGCGTTGCAGCACGTTATCCAGCTCCGCGGCGTTGCGCAGGCTGTGCTGATCGAGCCAGCTGCAGCCGGACGGCAGCGGATGGTGGTGCAGAAGCAGTAAAGTGTGGCGCTGCGGGCTGTCGGCGAGCTTTTTCTCCAGCCAGTCGAGCTGAAATTCGCTTAGTTCACCGTGCGGAACGCCGAACACCTGGCTGTCGAGCAGCAGGATTTGCCACTGCTCACCGACAAAAACACGTTTCGCGGAGGAGATGCCCGCATCCTGCAGCGCGCTGTACATAGCAGGTTGAAAATCGTGATTGCCCGGCAGCCAGACGCAGGGTGCGTCGAAGCTTGCGATACCTTCAGCAAAGTGCTGATAAGCCGCAGCGGTATGATCCTGCGCCAAATCGCCGGTGGCAACGATCAGATCGCACGCACGCTGCTGAGCCCGGATTGCGTTCAGTACCGCCTGATAGCTTTCCCAGGTATTAACCCCTAACAGCGTTTCATGCTTTTTGGCGAACAGGTGAGAATCGGTTATTTGTAATACCCTGACTCTGGACTCACTCCCCAGAGAGAGGTTTAACAGGCTTTCCAAATGGTGTCCTTAGGTTTCACGACGCTAACAAACCGGAATCGCCATTGCTCCATGTGCTAAACAGTAACGCAGCCAGTCGGCCAGAAACTGGTTAATTTGATGCTTTTCGTCGCGTTGATGCAACTTTTTATTGGGGTAATCATACCGCGCTTTAAATCGAAAGATCTGCTGGCTCGAACACACTTCGGCCACCATCGCATCGTGATACAGGCGCACTGTCATTGAGGGCAGGCTCCAGTAGCTGACGGCAGGCGCGGTCTGTTCAATCTCCACAAGCGTAGTGTAGCGGGTGGATTCAACAATCGTTAATCGGTACTGCGCATTGGTCACCTGATAACTTACCGCTTCGCCCGTCTCATCATTTCGCGGTAGCAGGCGGCGCAGCTGGGCGAAATTGGTTTCGCACAGGCGCATCATTTCCGGGAAGTCAGGTGTGTAACGCTTCATTTTTTCCACTCGTTTTGTAAGCTCTCATAATGCAGCTGCAGCCATTGCAAGGCGATGACAGACGCTGCGTTGTCAATTGTCCCCTCTTCTACCCACTGGTAAGCCTGTTCCCGGCTCACCACATGAACACGAATATCTTCGTTTTCATCCACCAGACCATGAATACCTGAGGCCTGTGTGGCATCCACTTCACCAACCAGTACGGCAGTGCGCTCGCTGGTACCGCCCGGGCTTGCCAGGTAGCTCAGCATCCTTTTTACGCGTCCGACCGCTAAACCGGCCTCTTCATCCGCTTCACGCCGTGCGACCTCTTCGTCCGACTCGCCCACTTCGATCATGCCGGCAACCATCTCCAGCAGCCACGGCGTGTCGCTGGTATCAAAAGCTGCAATGCGAATCTGTTCGATCAGCACGACTTCATCGCGCACAGGGTCATAGGGTAGCAAGACTGCGGCGTGACCGCGTTCAAAAATTTCACGCTGCACTTCGCCACTCATTCCGCCATTAAAAAGACGATGGCGAAAACGATAGCGAACAAGCGAAAAAAAACCGGTGTAGAGCGTTTCCCGTGCAATAATTTCTACATCATTTTTTGTGAAAGTGACGATGGATGAGTCTGGCTTATTCATTGGCGGCATCTCATATGAAGTGATGATAAATCGGTGGATTTTCAAGCCTGTTTTACGCGTGTTTCAAGCGCTATGTGTTAGATTGATGCAAATTTATGCCGATGGCACGTTACGCCAAGCTTTCGCGGTGCGTACTTCTGGTAGAATCTGCGATTATTTTTCCAATTTAGATCAGCGCTAGTACTGCTTCACAACAAGGAATGCAAATGAAGAAATTGCTCCCCCTCTTTATCGGCCTGAGCCTGACCGGTTTCAGTGCGATGAGCCAGGCAGAAAACCTGTTACAGGTTTATCAGCAGGCGCGTTTAAGCAACCCGGATCTGCGTAAATCCGCCGCCGAACGCGATGCCGCCTTCGAAAAGATCAATGAAGCGCGTAGCCCGTTACTGCCTCAGCTTGGTTTGGGGGCAGACTACACCTATACCAACGGCTTCCGCGATAGCCAGGGCGTCGATTCCAACGTGACCAGCGGTACACTGCAATTAACGCAGACCATTTTTGATATGTCGAAATGGCGCGCGCTGACTTTACAGGAAAAAACAGCCGGGATTCAGGATGTCACCTGGCAGACCGACCAGCAGACGCTGATGCTGAACACCGCAACTGCCTACTTCAACGTGCTGAGCGCCATCGATACGCTCTCCTACACCGAAGCGCAGAAGCAATCTATCTATCGCCAGTTAGATCAAACCACCCAGCGTTTTAACGTTGGCCTGGTAGCCATCACCGATGTGCAGAACGCCCGCTCACAGTATGACACCGTGCTGGCGAACGAAGTTTCCGCGCGTAACGCGCTGGATAACGCAGTAGAGACACTGCGCCAGGTGACCGGTAACTACTATCCGGAGCTGGCGTCGCTGAACGTCCAGAGCTTTAAAACCGACAAACCGCAGCCGGTGAACAACCTGCTGAAAGAGGCGGAAAAACGTAACCTGACGCTGTTGCAGGCGCGTTTGAGCCAGGATCTGGCACGCGAGCAGATTCGCCAGGCGCAGGATGGTCACTTACCGACCCTGGATTTGACTGCCTCGACCGGCGTGTCGAACTCCTCTTACAGCGGTTCCAGAACGCGTAACAACTCGCAGTTCAGCGACTCCGACGTCGGTCAGAACAAAGTTGGCCTGAGCTTCTCCCTGCCACTCTATCAGGGTGGTCAGGTAAACTCGCAGGTCAAACAGGCGCAATATAATTTCGTGGGTGCCAGCGAGCAGCTGGAGAGCGCGCACCGCAGCGTGGTGCAGAACGTTCGCTCCTCCTTTAATAACGTCAACGCCTCGATCAGCAGCATCAACGCCTACAAACAGGCGGTGGTCTCTGCGCAGAGCTCCCTCGATGCGATGGAAGCGGGCTACTCGGTCGGTACGCGCACAATTGTTGACGTGCTGGATGCCACCACTACGCTCTACAACGCGAAGCAGCAGCTCTCAAGTGCTCGTTATAACTACCTGATTAACCAGCTTAATATTAAGCAGGCGCTCGGTACGCTGAACGAGCAGGATCTGGTGGCACTCAACGGTGCGCTGGGCAAATCCATCTCTACTGCGCCGGAGAGCGTGGCACCGGAAAACCCGCAGCAGCAGGCTAAGGTTGAGAACTTCGGCGCGGGTGCACAACCTGCCGCCGCACGTACCGGCCTGACGCGTTAAACATCCGCTATACACTACGGGGGCACATAGCCCCCGTTTTTACGTAAGGCAACGTAAAGGCCTTCCCGCCTCGCTTTAACTTCGCCCCCCCAT
The DNA here is from genome assembly GCF_029850615.1 of Kosakonia sp. HypNH10. Lineage (NCBI taxonomy): Bacteria > Pseudomonadati > Pseudomonadota > Gammaproteobacteria > Enterobacterales > Enterobacteriaceae > Kosakonia > Kosakonia sp. HypNH10. Next base: position 187,019 of record NZ_JAOTIU010000008.1, on the reverse strand, counting down.
CCTCTATCCTGATCGTTTATTCATGCCTTTGGGTCCACAGGAAGATAACAATGAAACGGACAAAAAATATTAATCATGCGACGTTCCGCAAAAGCTGGAGCGCACGTCATTTAACGCCTGTCGCGCTGGCGGTCTCCGCCGTATTTATGCTGGCAGCCTGTGAACAAAATGACGAAACAGTTTCCATGTACCAGAACGCCGACGACTGCTCTTCGGCGAATCCGGGTAAAAGCGCGGAGTGTAAAGCCGCGTACAACAACGCCTTAAAAGAAGCCGAACGTACCGCGCCGAAATACGCCTCGCGCGAAGATTGCGTGGCGGAGTTTGGCGAAGGCCAGTGCCAGCAGGCACCCGCTCAGGCAGGCGTGGGTGCGGCGGGCACAGAAAACCAGGCGCAGAACCAGTCCAGCGGCAGCTTCTGGATGCCGCTGATGGCCGGTTACATGATGGGCCGCTTAATGGGCGGCGGCGCGGGCTTTGCTCAGCAGCCGCTCTTCAGTTCGCGTAACCCGGCAAGCCCGGCTTACGGTCAGTACACCGACGCCTCCGGTAAAGGTTACGGCGCAGCGCAGCCGGGCCGTACCGCAACGGTGCCTAAAACCGCGTTAGCACCGAAACCAGCCACCACCACCACCGTAACCCGCGGCGGCTTTGGTGAATCTGTTGCTAAACAGAACACCATGCAGCGCAGCAGTGCCTCCGGCACTTCCAGCCGTTCAATGGGTGGCTGACGTCGATGGAAAGAATCAGCATTAGCGAGCGCCCGGACTGGCGCGAGAAAGCGACGGAGTATGGCTTTAATTTTCACACCATGTATGGCGAGCCCTACTGGTGTGAAGATGCCTACTACAAACTGACGCTTGCCCAGGTTGAGAAACTGGAGGATGTCACCACCGAGCTGCACCAGATGTGCCTGCAGGTGGTGGAGAAGGTCGTTGCCAGCGATGAGCTGATGACCAAATTCCGCATTCCAAAACACACCTGGGGCTTTGTGCGCCAGTCGTGGGCCACGCGTCAGCCTTCACTCTATTCACGTCTCGATCTCGCCTGGGATGGCGTCGGCGAGCCTAAGCTGCTGGAAAACAACGCTGACACGCCGACCTCGCTGTATGAAGCGGCCTTCTTTCAGTGGATCTGGCTCGAAGATCAGCTCAACGCTGGCAACCTGCCGCAGGGCAGCGATCAGTTCAACAGCCTGCAGGAGAAGCTTATCGCGCGCTTTGCAGAGCTGCGCGAGCAGCACGGCTTCCAGCTGCTGCACTTCACCTGCTGCCGCGACACGGTAGAGGATCGCGGAACGGTGCAGTATCTCCAGGATTGCGCAGCCGAAGCGGAGCTGGCCTCTGAGTTTCTCTATATCGAAGATATTGGCCTTGGTGAAAAGGGGCAGTTTTCCGATCTGCAGGATCAGGTGATCGGCAACCTCTTCAAGCTCTATCCGTGGGAATACATGCTGCGCGAAATGTTCTCCACCAAGCTGGAAGATGCCGGCGTGCGCTGGCTGGAGCCGGCCTGGAAGAGCATTATCTCCAACAAGGCGCTGCTGCCGATGCTGTGGCAGATGTTCCCGGATCATCCTAATCTGCTGCCAGCATGGTTTGCCGATGAAGATCATCCGCCGATGGAGAAGTATGTGGTGAAGCCGATCTTCTCCCGTGAAGGTGCCAATGTCTCGATCGTTGAGAACGGCAAAACCGTCGAGTCGGTGGAAGGCCCGTACGGCGAAGAGGGGATGATCGTGCAGGAGTTCTACCCGCTGCCGAAGTTTGGCGACAGCTACACGCTGATCGGCAGCTGGCTTATTAACGATCAGCCTGCCGGCATCGGCATCCGCGAAGATCGGGCGCTGATCACCCAGGATCTCTCCCGCTTCTACCCGCATATCTTTGTCGAATAAGTAAAAACCCGGCCATCAGCGCCGGGCTTTTTATTCTCACAGGCTCAGCTTACATCACGCCAAACAGCTTCGGCAGGAAGAGCGAGATGGCCGGAATATAGGTCACCAGCAACAGCACCACGAACAGGATGGCGTAGAAAGGCAGCATCGCCTTCACCACCTGCTCGATCTTCTGTTTACTCACCGCGCTGGCGACAAACAGCACCGATCCCACCGGCGGCGTAATCAACCCAATCCCCAGGTTGACCAGCATGATCATGCCGAAATGCACCGGATCGATACCCAGCGCATTGGTGACCGGCAGCAATACCGGCGTCAGGATCAGGATCAGCGGTGCCATATCCATCAGCGTGCCGAGCAGCAGCAGCATGATGTTAATGCACATCAGAATTACATACTTGTTGTCAGAGAGCTGGGTAAACGCCTCAGTGATGCGGCCCGGCAGCTGCATATAGGTCATCACCGCACCGAAGGCAGAGGCGAAGCCAATCAGGATCATCACGATAGTGACGGTTTTCACCGTGCGGTACATCAGCTTCGGCAGCTCGGACCATTTGTAGTCACGATAGATAAACATGGTGACAAAGAAGGCCCACAGACAGGCGATCGCCGCCGATTCGGTAGCGGTGAAGATCCCGGAAAGGATGCCGCCCATGATGATCACTACCGTCATCAGCCCCCACAGCGTATCGGCAAAGATCTTTAACGCCTGGCGAAACGGCACTCGCTCCCCTTTCGGGTAGCCGCGCTTATGGGCAAAGACCACGCACATCACCATCAGCGTGAAGCTGAGCAGCAGGCCTGGCAAAATCCCGGCGATAAACAGCGCGGCGATGGAGACGGTTCCGCCCGTCGCCAGCGAGTAGATCACCGAGTTGTGGCTGGGCGGTGTGAGGATCGCCTGCACCGATCCGCTGGCGGTGACGGCGGCAGCGAAATCGCGCGGATAGCCCTTTTTATCCATCTCCGGGATCATCACCGAGCCAATCGAGGCGGTATCTGCCACCGACGATCCCGAAATGGCACCGAAAAAGGTCGAGGCGACGATATTGACCAGCGACAGGCCGCCGCGAATAAAGCCGACAAAGATATAGGCAAAGTTGACCAGCCTGCGGGCAATGCCGCCCTCCGCCATAATCGCCCCGGCCAGAATAAAGAACGGGATCGCCAGCAGTGAGAATTTATTCACGCCGTTGGTCAGCTGGATCATCACCGCTTCCAGCGGAATATCGATATACCACGCGCCGAGTACTGCGCTGATGCCGACCGCATAGGCGACCGGCACGCCAATCGCCAGCATAATGGCGAGCGTAAAGACCAGAATAAATGCATCCATAAAGGTTCCTTACCGAAGTCAGCTCGACGAGCCAAGCATCACCACCGGACGGTGGTACTGCGCGCCAAAAAGCATCTTCTCGACAATAAACAGAAGGGTGATCGCAGAGCCTATCGGCAGCGGTAAATAGCTCTCTCCGGCGGTAAAGAGCGGGAACTCCGCCACCGGCTGCTCCCACAATTCGGCGCACAGCGTCGCGCTGTACCAGAGGATAAAGAGGCTGATCGCCATCAGCATTAGATCCGCCAGCAGGAAACAGACCTTACGCAGCGGTTCGCTTAACCTGTCGGTCATCATGCTGACCGCGATATGCGATCCGGCACGGTAGCTCACCGCAGCGCCGATAAAGGTAAAGGCCACCATGCAGATGATCGCCACCGGCTCCGGCCAGGAGAGCGCGCTGTTCATCACATAGCGGGCGAAAATCCCTACGGGGATAATCGCCACCATCACCAACAGCGCCAGACCGGCCACCCACATAGAGAGGCGATAGAGAATATCCATTAACAACGAATAGCGTTCTGCCATAACGGTTTTCCCGGTAGAAGTCGCAAACGGGCAGGCGAACCTGCCCGGCCAGCTTACTGCACGTCCTGAATACGCTTAATCAGATCCTGGTGCGCATTCCCGTACTTATCGCGTACCGACTGCGTGGCATCGTAGAAGGCTTTGGTATCAATGTCGTGGAATTGCACCCCGCCCGCTTTCATCGCCTGTAACGACTTCTCGTTATAGGCTTTCCACAGCTCGCGCTGCTCTGCCTGCGCCTCTTTCGCCAGCTTCAGGATCAGCTCCTGATCCTCTTTTTTCAGCTTGTCCCACTTAGCTTTTGAGAAGAGAAACAGCTCGGGAATAATGAAGTGTTTGCTCCAGGTATAGTTCTTCACCACCGGCAAATAGTTGTGCGCCACAAAGGTCGGCGGGTTGTTCTCCGTGCCATCAATCACACCGGTTTGCATGCCGCTGAAGACTTCGCTCACCCCCATCGCCACCGAGTTCGCCCCCATCGCTTTCAGGGTATCAAGCGCAATCGGGCTGCCCTGAACGCGGATTTTCATCCCCTTCAAATCTTCCGCTTTAGTGACTGGCGCTTTGGTAATCAGGTTGCGCGTGCCGGCATCCATCCAGCCGAGGAAAACCAGCCGCGATTTGCTGCTCGCAGAGAGCCGGTTGCCAATCTCCTGGCCAATCATGCCGTCGAGCACTTTGTGCATATGATCTTCATCGCGAAAAATATAGGGCAGCGTGAAAACGTTAATCTCCGGCAATATCGCCGCCACCGGCGTCATCGAAACGCGAATGATATCGATAGCGCCGATTTGCGCCTGCTCAATCACCTGTTTCTCATCGCCTAATACGCCGCCGGGAAAGGTTTTAATTTCCAGCCGGCCATCGGTGGCTTTACTTAATTTCTCACCCATATGTTTTACCGCCACGACATTGGGGTAATCCGCCGGGTGAACATCGGCGGCGCGAAAGGTTTGTGCAAGGGCGGTATGCGACATAAAGAGCAGAGCGGAACCGATTGATAGAGTCAGAAAACGTTGTGCAGCGTTCATATTGCCGGATCTCCAGAGGTTTGATTTTTGACACAGTCAAAACTGCCGCGAGCAAAAAGCACGTGGCTGGGAGTCGAGAGTGGTTATGGGTATGAGAACAGGACAATCAGAAGAGTAGTTACTGGTGAGAATTTGCGCGACGATGGGGTTCACAAAAAAACACCAAATTCAGCACGCCGTTTCATTTTTGCAGAACAGATCTTTTTATTTTCATAAAAACCCCGGTTCATGGGCCTTTTTTTGCGATCTTTCTCCGGTTTCCGCGATTAGGGCGCAAAAAAATGGCGCATTGCGCGCCATCATTTTTACCCCACCTGCACCGACAGCATGCTGATGGAAGCCATCTCCATCCCCTCGACGGGAATCGACAGCGGCTCGTTGCCATCCCATGCGCCAAGCACATAGAGCAGCGGCAGAAAGTGTTCCGGCGTCGGATTGGAGAGCGAACCGCTTTCATGGTCGAGATAGTTGACCAGCGGATGCTGCTCAACCGGCCCCTGCCACGTCAGGTTCTGCTTCACAAAATCGTTGAAAGCGACTGCCCATGGAAAAGGCGTGGTGTCGCCGTGCCAGCGCGCCGTGCGCAGGTTGTGCACTACGTTGCCGCTGGCGACAATCATCACCCCTTCATCGCGCAGCGCGGCAAGTTTGCGCCCCATCTCCATATGCCACGCCGCCGGTTTAGTGCTATCGATACTGAGCTGCACCATCGGAATATCCGCATTAGGGTACATTTTGATCAGCACACCCCAGGAGCCATGATCGAAGCCCCAGGCTTCATGATCGAGCGTCACCGGCAGCGGTGAGAGCAGATCCACCAGCCGCTGTGCCAGCGCGGGCGAACCGGGCGCGGGGTAATGCACGTCGTGCAGCGCCTGCGGGAAACCGCCGAAATCATGGATCGTTTGCGGTGCCTCCATCGCCGTTACGCCAGTGCCGCGCGTAAACCAGTGCGCGGAGATCGCCACAATCGCTTTCGGACGCGGCAGCGTATCGCCCAGTTTTCCCCAGGCGCGGGTATAGACGTTATCCTGCAGCGCATTCATTGGATTGCCATGCCCAAGAAACAGCGCGGGCATACGAGGTGCAGACATGAGGATATCCTTACAGAAGATGCCAATATGATGAAAGCAGGTTACGCTTTTTCTCAGGGCGATGAACTCAGATAAGCATGATGAAGATCGTCAGTAATTTTGAATGTAAGGAATAGGTAAAAGTGCCGTGGCTGCCTCGCTTTTCCGCGGGCGAAAACTTACATTAATGAGAATGATTATCATAAAGGAGCGATGTATGTCAGTCCCGTTGATTCTGACCATCCTGGCGGGCGCCGCCACGTTTATTGGCGCCATTCTGGGCGTTATCGGCCAGAAACCTTCCAACCGCGTACTGGCGTTTTCACTCGGCTTTGCCGCCGGGATTATGCTGCTTATCTCGTTAATGGAGATGCTCCCCGCCGCGCTGGCAACCGAAAGTATGCCGCCGATGCTCGGTTACGGCATGTTTGTTGTTGGCCTGCTCGGCTACTTTGCGCTGGACCGCCTGCTGCCCCATGCCCATGCGCAGGACTTAATGCAGGGCTCGCAGGAGGCGTTGCCGCGCGGCATTCGCCGAACCGCTATTCTGCTGACGCTCGGTATCAGCCTGCACAACTTCCCGGAGGGGATCGCCACTTATGTCACCGCCAGCAACGATCTGGAGCTGGGCTTCGGCATCGCTTTTGCCGTGGCTTTACACAATATTCCTGAAGGACTGGCGGTCGCAGGCCCGGTTTACGCGGCGACCGGCTCGAAACGCAGCGCGGTGATGTGGGCCGGTATTTCTGGTTTAGCAGAGATTCTGGGCGGCGTGCTGGCGTGGCTGATTCTTGGCAGCCTGGTCTCGCCGGTGGTGATGGCGGCGATTATGGCGGCGGTCGCCGGGATTATGGTCGCGCTGTCGGTGGATGAGTTAATGCCGCTGGCAAAGGAGATCGATCCCAACAACAACCCAAGCTACGGCGTGCTGTGCGGCATGTCGGTGATGGGCTTAAGCCTGGTCGCCCTGCAGGCGCTGGGCTTCGGCGGTTAACGGCTGCGTTATTTGGTTTGCCCCACGCGCTGAAATCTTTTCAGCTCCGCCTGCGCACGCTGATAGCCCTCGTAAACGGCGTCGCGCTCGTGGCGGCAGGCCCTATAACGGCGTCTTAGGGCGTGAACATAACCAACCACCAGCACTACCACGAGCAGTAACCAATACCAGGAAATAAACACGGCGCCTCCGCAAATAAAACTTCGCAAAAATAATAGGTTAGCTGCGGCGTGTCCGTGCCGTAGCGACTACCACTTTATAAGTAGGAAGGGTTAATAGCAATGCGCAACGCCTGTAAGCACACCAAACTTTGACCTGGCGCAGGCAAAAAAAATCCGACGCCGCTGGCATCGGATTTTCTCTGCTGAACGCTCGCCGTTAGCTGGCTTTGCGCTCCAGATCCTGGCGGTAAGCCACCAGGTCTTCAATCGTTACGACAGCCATATTGTGCTGCTTCGCAAAGGCGATGCACTCCGGCGCGCGCGCCATCGAGCCATCATCATTGGTTAATTCGCACAGCACGCCAGCCGGTTTAAAGCCCGCCAGCGACACTAAGTCGATGGTCGCTTCGGTGTGGCCGCCGCGGGTCAGTACGCCGCCCTTCTGCGCGCGCAGCGGGAAGACGTGGCCAGGACGGTGCAGGTCGGACGGTTTGGCGTCGTCAGCAATCGCAGCGCGCACGGTGGTCAGGCGGTCAGCGGCGGAAACGCCGGTGGTCACGCCATGTGCTGCTTCGATGGTGACGGTAAAACCGGTACCGAAGGCGCTGGTGTTGTTCTCCACCATCATCGGCAGGTCGAGCTGCTTACGACGTTCGTCGGTCAGGCAGAGGCAAACGATGCCGCTACCGTGACGGATGGTGAGCGCCATCTGCTCAACGGTCATGGTTTCGGCGGCGAAAATCATATCGCCTTCGTTCTCACGGCTCTCGTCATCGAGAACCATTACACCACGCCCTTCGCGCAGGGCGGCAAGCGCCTGTTCAACGCGATCGAAAGCGGTGCCAAAAGAGGAAAGTAGCGTCTGATTCATGGTAAAAGACCTCAATAAAGTTATGGTTACCAGAATCAGGGCAGTCTTAGGAGTGTCATTAAACGACCAAAAATAACGCGAGCGGGCACCTTTGCCCGGCAGAATCGTTACTCTCTCCCATCCGGACTTTAACCGTCGGCCCCGGAATTACACCGGATCTGCTGACCTTCAAACCGAAGTCTGAAGCGCTCGCGGGCTTTCAGCGTACGCTGATTTACCGCCGGTGGGGAATTTCGCCCCGCCCTGAGAATAAGCGCGATAACTATAACGCCAATGATAACGGCGGGCAATGCATAAGCTTCAAACAATTCTGGTTTATCACCTGCGGTTATCACACTACAATAATTAGCTGAGCCCATCCGAGCAGGGAACCGAAAATGATTGATCCGAAGAAAATTGAACAGATTGCACGACAGGTTCACGAATCCATGCCGAAAGGGATCCGTGAGCTTGGCGAAGACGTTGAGAAGAAGATTCGCCAGGCCTTGCAGGGGCAGTTAACCCGCCTTGATTTGGTCAGCCGGGAAGAGTTCGATGTGCAGACGCAGGTTCTGCTGCGCACCCGCGAAAAGCTGGCGCTGCTGGAGCAGCGTCTGAACGATCTGGAAAACCGCGGCTCCTACGCTGCCAGCGCGCAACCGGCCCCTGCGCCAGTTGTGGCTTCTGAGGTGACGGAGATAAAACCGGCACCGGCGATCCCGCCCGTGGACGATACGCCGTAATAAAAAACGGGCCGCAAGGCCCGTTCTGCTTTACCGATTTAACCGCCGTTTACTGGCTGTTTTTCTGGATCTTTTTGATGATATTGGTGGTCGAGCAGCCATCTTCGAAGTTGAGCACCAGCACTTCACCGCCGTTAGCCCACACCTCTTCACTGCCGACGATTTGATCCGGTTTGTAATCCCCGCCTTTCACCAGCTTATCTGGCAGAACGCCAGCAATCAGACGCTGCGGCGTATCCTCTTCAAACGACACCACCCAGTCCACGGCTTCCAGCGCGCTCAGCACAATCATGCGCTGCTCAAGCGGGTTGACCGGACGCGTCTCGCCTTTCAGACGTTTGGTCGAAGCATCGCTGTTGACCGCGACAATCAGGCGGTCGCCGAGCTTGCGTGCGTTCGCCAGGTAAGAGACATGCCCGGCGTGGAGGATGTCGAAGACGCCGTTGGTCATCACCACTTTTTCACCGCGTTTACGCGCGGCGGCAACGGCCACTTTCAGCTCCTCTTCGCTCATCACACCGAAGCCGGTTTCCGCACGACCGCGCACGGCATTTTCCAGTTCAATCGGGGATACCGTTGAGGTGCCGAGTTTACCAACCACCACACCGGCGGCAGCATTGGCAAAGAAGCAGGCCTCTTCCAGCGAGTTACCCGCCGCAAGCGTTGCCGCCAGCACGCCAATCACCGTGTCGCCTGCACCCGTCACGTCATACACTTCCTGTGCCTGGGTCGGCATATGCAGCGGCGCTTTGCCCGGCTGCAGCAGGGTCATCCCCTGCTCGGAGCGGGTCACCAGCAATGCAGAGAGATCGTAATCGGCGATCACTTTCATGCCGCGCTCAACGATCTCCTCTTCACTCTTACATTTGCCCGCCACCGCTTCGAACTCGGAGAGATTCGGCGTCAGCAGCGTCGCACCACGGTAGCGCTCAAAATCGGTCCCTTTCGGATCGATCAGCACCGGTACACCGGCTTTACGCGCCAGCGCAATCATCTGCTGAACGCTGTTGAGCGCGCCTTTGGCGTAATCGGAGAGCACCAGCGCGCCAATCGAGCCGAGCGCCTGGTTGATGCGCTCATGCATGGGCTGTGGATCGACGCCATCAAACCCCTCTTCGAAATCGAGGCGGATCAGCTGCTGGTTGCGTGACAGCACGCGCAGCTTGGTAATGGTCGGGTGAGTCGGAACAGAAACAAAGTCGCAATTGACGTTAACGTCCGCCAGCGCTTTGCTCAGCGCGCGCGCCGCATCATCAATGCCGGTCAGGCCGACCAGGCGCGCGGAGGCACCCAGCGAGGCAATGTTCATCGCCACGTTCGCCGCGCCGCCCGGACGCTCTTCAATGGTGTCAACTTTGACCACCGGCACCGGCGCTTCCGGGGAGATGCGGCTGGTTGGACCGTACCAGTAACGATCCAGCATCACATCGCCCACCACCATCACACCGGCTTGTTTAAACTCTGGCAGCGTAACTTTCATTCCTGTCTCCTGAGAGATACAAAATTTGCGCGCGATGATAGCACACTTACGCCGGGGCGCACGGTTCCACCAGCCACTTCACCCAGCTGGTTTTAATCAGCTCTCGTTCGGCAACAAAGCAGGAGAGCGGCACATTTCCCGGCAGCTCCTGCAGCGCCAGGTGATGCAGCTCATCGCGCAGCGTGGTGTAAGCATGGGTCAGCGCCAGCGCCTCCTGCTCCTCCATAATGCCGTTCTGCGCCAGCCCTTCCAGAATGCGCACATTGTCTGACCAGCGCGTTAACTTCGGCTTATCGTGGGCGTAACGCAGCACCAGATATTGCGCGATAAACTCGATGTCAGTAATGCCACCCTCATCAGTTTTCAGGTCAAAGCGATCTTTCTGTTTATTGCCAAGATGGGCGCGCATCTTCTCGCGCATCTCGCGCACTTCGGTTTGCAGCTTCGTGCCCTCGCGCGGCGTCAGCAGGATATCGCGGCGAATAGCGTCGAACTGCACGGTCAGCTGCGGGTCGCCATAGACCACGCGCGCGCGGGCCAGCGCCTGATGTTCCCAGGTCCAGGCTTCGTTTTTCTGGTAATCGGCGAAGGCCTCAGCGGTGGTGACTAACATCCCTGCCGCGCCGGAAGGGCGCAGGCGCGCATCCACTTCATAAAGGATGCCGGAAGAGGTGCGCGTACTGAAGAGATGCATAATGCGCTGCGCCAGCCGCAGGTAAAACTGGCGGCCATCGATTTCACGCTCGCCATCGGTCATCACATCCATTGGGCAGTCATGCAAAAAGACCAGATCGAGATCGGAACTGTAACCCAACTCCCAGCCGCCCAGTTTGCCATAGCCAACCACGGCAAAGCCGCGCCCTTCGCGATCGTGCAGATGCGCAGGCTGGCCGTAGCGCTTCACCATCTGCCCCCAGGCTTGCTGAACCACGGCATCGATAATCGCCTCTGCCAGCCAGGTTAAGTGATCGCTCACTTTCATCACCGGCAGCGTGCCGGCGATATCCGCCGCCGCAACACGCAGCAGCTGTGCCTGTTTAAACTGGCGCAGCGCCTCCAACTGCTGCTCTTCATCCTCTTCCGGCACGCGCAGCAGATACTGGCGCAGCTCATCGCGGTAGGCGTTCATTGCCGTCGGTTGGTAGAGCGTGGCGGGATCGAGCAGTTCATCGAGCAGAATCGGGTAGCGCGCCAGCTGGCTCGCCACCATCGGTGAAGCGGCACACAGCGAGATGAGGTGTTTCAGCGCGCCGGGAAATTCGCTTAGTAACTCAAGATAGGTGGTGCGGGTCACGATGCCGGTAAGCAGCGGCGTCAGGCGCGATAACGGCACCGGCGCATCCTCGCGCGAGCAGACATCGCTTAGCAGGTGCGGCATCAGGTGATCGAGCACCTGGCGGCCGCGCTGTCCGATGGGGCGCTTATCAAGCTCGTGGCGGAAATCGGCGATCAGTGCCACCACGCGGCGGCGATCCTCATCGCTTAAATGCGCAATCCCCGGCGTGCTGTCCTCCTCCTGCAACGCGTCCTGCCACAGTTCGCGCCACTGCTCAGAGAGCGCCTCGTCGGCAGACTCCGCGTCATCATCGCCAATCAGCTCATTAAAGATGCGCCGCACGGCGGCCATATGCGCCTCAAGCTGGCTGCTGAGCGCATCCCAGCTCTCCACACCCATGCCCCAGGCAAGACGCGCACGGTTTAGCTCATCGCCCGGCAGCGTCTGCGTCTGTTCGTCATTAATGCTTTGCAGCAGGTTTTCCAGCCGCCGCAGCCAGAGATAGGCAACGCGCAATTTCTCCGCATCGCCTTCCGGCAGCAGATGCAGCCGATCGATAGCCGCTAAGGTCGGCAGCAGCGAGCGGGATTGCAGCGCCGGTTCACGCCCGCCGCGAATCAGCTGGAACACCTGCACGATAAATTCGATTTCGCGAATGCCGCCCGCGCCGAGTTTGATGTTGTCCTTTAACCCCCGACGGCGCACTTCGCGGGCAATCATCCCTTTCATATTGCGCAGGGACTGGATGACGCTGAAGTCGATATAGCGGCGGAAGACAAACGGGCGCAGCATGGCGCGCAGTTCGCTGGCGTGCGCACCTTCGTCATCGCCCATAATGCGCGCTTTTACCATTGCGTAACGCTCCCAGTCGCGCCCCTGCTCCTGGTAATAATCCTCCAGCGCGGCAAAGCTCAGCACCAGCGGGCCGCTCTCGCCAAACGGGCGCAGGCGCATATCGACGCGGTAGACAAAACCATCCTGCGTCGGCTGATCCAGCACTTTGATTAGCCGCTGCCCAAGGCGGGTAAAAAACTGGGCGTTATCGAGCTCGCGTCTGCCGCCCTGTGTCACGCCATTTTCCGGCCAGGCGAAGATCAGATCGATATCGGAAGAGAAGTTCAGCTCGCCGCCGCCGAGCTTGCCCATGCCGAGCACCAGCATCGGCTGCGGAACGCCCTGTGCGTTACACGGCGTGCCCCATTCGCGGCAGCAGGCGCTGTAGAGCCACTCGCGCGCGGCAACGATCACGGTTTCCGCCAGCACGCTTAACTGTTGCAGCACCGCTTCATCGCTGATGATTCGCAGCGCCTGCGCCCAGGCGATACGCACCATGATGCGGCGGCGAAACTGCCGCAGCGCGCGCATTAGTGAGGCTTCATCGGTGACGGTTTGCAGCAGCGCATCCAGCCACGTCGCATAGTGCTGCCACTCATCAGCCGTGGGCGGCGCGCTCTCAAGCTCTGCCAGCCACTCGGGATAAGCGGCCAGGCTCTGCTCGACGAAATCACTGAACGTGAGCACTGACTGCGCCTGCGCGCTAAGCGGCCGGGCGATCAGCGCCTCCGGCAAGCGGGAAAGCACCGTTTGCCACTGTTGCGATAAGAGGGATGCGTGCTGCATTCAAAACGTCCTTACGTTAGCGTTTCCCGCTGTGTAGCCAGAATGGCTCCTCGTTAATGGCGGTATTACGGAAATGCTCAATCTCGATTTTCTGACGCGTTTCAATCGCATGGTAGAGCCCCTGCCAGTTCTCCAGCCACGCGTTCGCCAGCGCCCGGTCGTAGTAGCCTGCCAGCAGCAGCGTGCTGTCGATATCACGCGCCAGGCGTGGCAGCTGATCGCGATAGCTGTCGCCAAGGTGGTGAGCAAAGGTCTTTTTCAGTTCAGAGGCGGTGCGCGAGAGGTGGATATCGGCAAAGCGCTTGAAGGAGTCGGCAAATTTCGCCTGTGCTTTTTCGTCAAGGAATGCGCGCCAGCCCTGAGTCACCAGCCACTCCGTTAACAGCAGTTTCGCCATTGCCGACGGCACATCCCATACCGCCGTTTCAGCGGAGACGGCGGAGGTCAGCGTCGCTTCTGCCTGGGTCAGCAGGTCACGTAAGTGAGCGCTCGCTTTACGCGGCACAATACCGCCAAACAGCGTAAAGGCGTGGCGCAGCAGCGCAATGGCGCGCAGCACTTCAGGCCGTGCCGCGTCATTACCGCGCACCCACAGCTCTTCATGGTACTGCCACTGGGAGAGGGCCAGTTCCAGCGCGCTGGCAAACGCCTGCTCAACGGTCGCTTTCGGCGCGGCCTGCAAAAAGGGGGTCGGGCGAAGTTCGCGCGGCGCATTGCCCTGCGCGAGATGATACCCGCGCGCGGCTTTGCTCAGGCTGCCCTGACGCAGGCAGGAGAGCGTCGCCAGCTGGCGCGACAGCTTGAGAATATCCGCCGCATCGCCGCTCAGCAGCTCCAGCTCCAGTTCGCAAATCGGCTCGGCGAACTCGCCCGCTTTCACTTCGCCTAAATCGAGGCCAATCTCAATGCGGCTGTCGCCGACGTTAACCAGCCACTTTTCGCGGTAAAAATCGGTGCTGAACAGCGGCTGCGCGCGCGATTGCAGATCGTCTGGCAGGCCGCCTTCGGGCCACACTTCGGCGGGAAAGCGCGAAAGGTCAAGTTCGGCCTTATCGAGGGGAATATTGTATTCCGGGCGCTGATGTAAACCGCCAATGACGCGACCGGCGATTTTCATCGTCATCTCATATTGGCCGTTCACACCGCGAATACGCAGCCCCATATCATGGCTGCGTAGCCAGTTGTCAGGCGTTTCGTAATAGATGTTGAGTAACTGGCTGGACGCGATATGTTCGTCGGTCAGCGTATGAAGATGGTGACGAAGCGTTTCCACGCAGTCGTTCTTCACGATAAACTTTAATTCGATTTCCTGAGCCATGGCCTTGCACTTATGGTTATGTCACATCAGTGAAAATTTTTGGCGAACTAACGCGCCCTCGGTTTGTCAGTAGATAGTATTTTTTGCCAAATTGCCATGCAATGCGCAATCTGGCGGGTGCAAATGTTCGCATCAGTGCGCAGTTTGATCTGGAAGATTCCGATTGATGGTACCTGCCGGGTGTCGTCAGACTGTCGCCACTGTTTACCATTCACATTCAAAGAAAATAATGATTGCCTGATGCCAAATTTACGCCTGATTGGAATAACCCTTTTCGCGCTTAGCGTCTCTGTCGGCACCCACGCTGAAGAGAAGCGGTATGTTTCGGACGAATTGAGCACCTGGGTCCGCAGCGGCCCCGGCGATAATTACCGCCTTGTTGGCACGGTAAACGCCGGTGAAGAGGTCGCCCTGCTGCAACAAAACAATGAGTATGGCCAGGTGCGTGACAGCAGCGGCCGTACTGCCTGGATCCCGCTTAAACAGCTTAATACCCAGCCCAGCCTGCGCACCCGCGTGCCGGAACTGGAAAACCAGGTGAAAACGTTGACCGATAAACTGACCAATATCGACAACACCTGGAACCAGCGTACCGCAGAGATGCAGCAGAAAGTGGCGCGCAGCGACGGAGTGATTAACGGTCTGAAAGATGAGAACCAGAAGCTCAAAAATGAGCTGATTGTGGCGCAGAAGAAGGTCAACGCCGCTAATCTGCAGCTGGATGACAAGCAGCGCACCATCATTATGCAGTGGTTTATGTATGGCGGTGGCGTGCTGGGCGCGGGCCTGCTGCTCGGCTTGTTACTGCCGCACATGATCCCGACGCGTAAACGCAAAGATCGCTGGATGAACTAAGCAGATTCGCCATCTTCTCTACACTTACGTATTATCTGACGACAATTGTGTAGAGGAGAGTGGCGGCGTGAAGAGTTATCTGGTCGGTGGTGCAGTACGCGATACATTGTTGGGCCTGCCGGTCAAAGACAGAGATTGGGTAGTGGTCGGCGCCACGCCGCAAGAGATGCTCGACGCGGGCTACCAGCAGGTAGGCCGCGATTTTCCTGTGTTCCTTCATCCGCAAAGCCGCGAAGAGTACGCCCTGGCCCGCACCGAGCGGAAGTCTGGCTCCGGCTATACCGGTTTTACCTGCTATGCCGCCCCCGATGTCACCCTTGAGCAGGATCTACTGCGCCGTGATTTAACGGTTAACGCGCTGGCGCAGGATGAAAACGGCACGATTATCGACCCGTTTAACGGTCAGCAGGATCTGCGTCAGCGCATTTTGCGCCACGTCTCCCCCGCGTTTAATGAAGATCCACTCCGTGTGCTGCGCGTGGCGCGTTTCGCCGCCCGTTATGCCCATCTCAGCTTCCGTATTGCCGATGAAACCATGACGCTGATGCGCGACATGACCGAAGCGGGCGAGCTGGCGCACCTGACGCCGGAGCGAGTATGGAAAGAGACGGAGAGCGCGCTGCGCACCCGTAATCCGCAGGTTTACTTTCAGGTGCTGCGCGACTGCGGCGCGCTGAAGGTGCTCTTCCCGGAGATCGATGCGCTGTTTGGCGTTCCGGCTCCGGCGAAATGGCACCCGGAAATTGATACCGGAATTCACACGCTAATGACCGTCTCAATGGCGGCGATGCTTAGCCCCGAGGTGGACGTGCGTTTCGCCACGCTGTGCCACGATCTCGGCAAAGGGTTGACACCACCTGCGCTCTGGCCGCGCCATCACGGCCACGGCCCGGCGGGTGTCCGGCTGGTTGAGGGGTTGTGCCAGCGTCTGCGCGTGCCGAATGAACTGCGCGATTTAGCGAAGCTGGTGGCCGAGTACCACGATCTGATCCACACCTTCCCTGTTTTGCAGCCGAAAACCATCGTCAAGCTGTTCGACTCCATTGATGCCTGGCGCAAACCGCAGCGGGTGGAGCAAATCGCGCTGACCAGCGAAGCGGATGTGCGCGGGCGCACCGGATTTGAAGCCATCGATTACTCGCAGGGGCGCCTACTGCGTGCGGCCTGGGAAGTAGCGCGCGCGGTGCCGACAAAAGCGGTGATTGAGGCAGGTTTTACCGGTGCGGCAGTGCGTGAAGAGTTGACCCGCCGACGTATTGCGGCGGTTGCGCAGTGGAAAGCAGAGCACTGCCCTCAGCCCGAAGCCTGAGGGCATTAACGCTTAGAAGAAGACGACGTAGACCGCTGCGGCGACGATAAAGCGGTAGATGGCGAACGGAATAAAGGAGATGTGTTTAATCAGCTCCAGGAAGGTTTTAATAGCGATCAGCGCGACGATAAACGCCGTCACAAAACCGACGGCGAACATCGGGATATCGCCAGTGGTGAGAAAACCGATGCTCTTATAGAGATCCAGCGCCGTCGCGCCCATCATCATCGGCACCGCCAGCAGGAACGAGAACTCAGACGCCGCGTAACGGCTGACGCCTACCAGCATACCGCCGGAGATGGTCGCACCAGAGCGGGAGAAGCCCGGCCACAGCGCCAGACACTGGAAGCAGCCAATCAAAAACGCCTGACGATAGGTCATATCATCCACGCCCTGCGCGCGCGGCACTTTTGGCTTCAGCAGCTCCGCGGCGATCAGCAGCACGCCACCAACCACTAAGGCATAGGCGACATTTTTCGGGTTGAATAGCGTTTTGATCGCATCGTGGAACACCAGACCAATCACCACCGCCGGGATCATGCCAAGCAGAATATGGATCAGCGACAAACGCCCACTGCCGGTGCCTTCATGGCGCGGCGGCTTGCCGAAATGGATGCCAATAAGGCCGAAGAGGCGTCGCCAGAACATCACAACCACGGCGAGAATCGAGCCGAGCTGAATGACCACTTCGAATGTTTTTGCGGTATCGCCTTCAAAGCCCAACAGATGCCCGACGATAATCATGTGCCCCGTACTGGAGACGGGAAGAAACTCGGTAAGCCCCTCAACGACACCAAGAATGGCCGCCACCAGCAGGGAGTGCATATCGCTCATCAAATAAACCCCTAAAAAGATATAAAAAACGGCTCATCCAGTGGAGAAGCCGCGAAAAGCCGTATCTATGACCTGAATACTAGCGTTTGGTTTAACGATGATGAATTTAAAAACTTTTTTTCGGATTTAGGCCACGCTCGATAATCACGCCGACATTTTTTGCCCGCGCCACTGCGCCAGGTTTGCTCAGCTTGATGCGCACCCAGGGGGAGTTAAAGCGCGCAAGCAGCAACTCTGCCACCTCTTCCGCGACGCGTTCGACCAGCGCAAAACGCGCGCCTTCGACATGCCCGACCACGGTATCGGCAATGTCTGCATAACTCAGGCAATCCTTAACATCATCACTTTTTGCCGCCTGGCGGTTATCCCACGCCATTTCGATATCGAACACCAACTGCTGTTCAATGGTCTGTTCCCAGTCGTAAACACCAATGGTGGTGATCACAGAAAGCTGTTCGATAAATACAATGTCCATTTTTCTCCGCCTGCTTACTTGCGCCTGGGCCATGCCGCCAGGCCGCTTATTGAGTGGTTATCTTTCAGAATTTGCACAAAACCCGGATACCACTTTGCGTAATTTATGCGTATTATCCACGGATGCAGAGAATAAAACGACATTTTCAAAACGGAACAGCGTTATGAGTGCAATCGCGCCTGGGATGATTTTCCTTGCGTACCTTTGTGGCTCAATCTCCAGCGCCATCCTTGTCTGCCGCCTTGCAGGTTTCCCTGACCCGCGAGAGAGTGGCTCCGGTAATCCCGGTGCTACCAACGTATTACGTATTGGCGGCAAGGGCGCAGCCGCAGCGGTACTGATTTTTGATGTTTTAAAAGGCATGCTGCCGGTCTGGGGTGCCTATGCGCTTGGCGTTACGCCCTTCTGGCTGGGTCTTATCGCTATCGCCGCCTGTCTGGGCCATATCTGGCCGGTATTCTTTAAATTTAAAGGCGGTAAAGGCGTGGCCACCGCGTTTGGCGCGATTGCGCCGATCGGCTGGGATTTAACGGGCGTAATGGCAGGTACCTGGCTGCTGACGGTGCTGTTAAGCGGCTACTCGTCGCTGGGCGCGATTGTCAGCGCGCTGATTGCGCCGTTCTATGTCTGGTGGTTTAAACCGCAGTTCACCTTTCCGGTGGCGATGCTCTCATGCCTGATCCTGCTGCGTCATCATGACAATATTCAGCGTTTGTGGCGGCATCAGGAGAGCAAAATCTGGACGAAGCTGAAAAGGAAGAAGCGGCAGGATAAAGCGTAGATTTGCCCGGCGCGTGAAAACACCGGGCAACACTCATTTACGCGGCGGGAAGTTCCGCCAGCGGCCAGCGCGGACGCACCGTCACGCCAAGCCCGACATCATGACCCGCTTTCAGGCGCACCATGCCAGCATAAGCAATCATCGCCCCGTTATCGGTACAGAATTCCGGGCGCGCATAGAACACTTCCCCGCGACGTTTTTCCATCATCTGACCCAGTTTCGCACGCAGCGTACGGTTAGCGCTGACGCCGCCCGCCATCACCAGCCGGGTAAAACCGGTTTGATCCAGCGCGCGCTTGCACTTAATCATCAGCGTATCGACCACCGCATCCTCAAAGGCGCGCGCGATATCTGCCCGGGTCTGATCGTCATTACCACTATTACGAATAGTGTTAGCGGCAAAGGTCTTCAGGCCGGAGAAGCTGAAATCGAGCCCTGGTCGGTCGGTCATTGGACGCGGGAAGACAAAGCGCCCCTCTGTTCCTTGCGACGCCATCTTCGATAGCATCGGCCCGCCCGGGTAATCAAGACCCAGCAGTTTGGCCGTTTTGTCGAACGCTTCGCCGGCAGCATCATCAATAGACTCACCAAGCAGTTCATAATGACCGATGCCGGTCACGCTAATCAGTTGCGTGTGACCGCCGGAAACCAGCAGCGCGACAAACGGAAACGCTGGCGGGTTCTCTTCCAGCATCGGTGCCAGCAGGTGCCCTTCCATATGGTGCACGGCAATCGCCGGAACATCCCAGGCGAAGGCCAGCGAACGCCCAATGGTCGCACCGACCAGCAGCGCGCCGACAAGGCCTGGACCCGCGGTATAGGCCACGGCATCAATCTGTTTGGCGGTTAATCCGGCCTCTTTTATAGCAGCCTGAATCAGCGGCACGGTTTTGCGCACGTGGTCGCGGGAAGCAAGCTCCGGCACCACGCCACCGTAATCGGCGTGCAGTTTTACCTGACTGTAGAGTTGGTTAGCGAGAAGACCCTTCTGGTCGTCATAGATAGCGATGCCGGTTTCATCGCAGGATGTTTCAATACCCAGTACGCGCATGGCTCTGTTTACCTCTTTGCAATAGCGCGCAGTGTAGGGCGAATGCGGGGCGATGTAAAACTTTGCTCACTTGTGCAGCTGAGTTCGTGTATACTCCTCACCCTTACAAAAGTCCCCTTTCAAAAAGGGCGGCGGTGCTTTACAAAGCAGCACCAGTTGCAGTAAAATTCCGCACCATTTTGAAATAAGCTGGCGTGAACGCCAGCGGCAAACCGATTTAATCAAAGGTGAGAGGCACATGCCGGTAATTAAAGTACGTGAAAACGAGCCGTTCGACGTAGCTCTGCGTCGCTTCAAGCGTTCCTGCGAGAAAGCAGGTGTTCTGGCGGAAGTTCGTCGTCGTGAGTTCTATGAAAAACCGACTACCGAACGTAAACGCGCTAAAGCATCCGCTGTGAAACGTCACGCGAAGAAACTGGCTCGCGAAAACGCACGCCGTACTCGTCTGTACTAATTACTGAGGGCGAGCGCCCTCTGTGTTAGACCGAGTTGTAGTTGTAAGGCCGTGCTTCCGAAAGGAATGCGCGGCTTATTTTCGTTTATAACCTGATATAATTTTCGCCTTTTCAGCAACTTACCGCTGATGAGCATAACGAAAACTATATAAGATCAAAACGGGGCCTATGGCTGGACGAATCCCACGTGTTTTTATCAATGACCTGCTGGCACGTACCGACATCGTCGATCTTATCGACGCGCGCGTAAAGCTAAAAAAGCAGGGCAAGAACTACCACGCGTGCTGTCCATTCCATAACGAGAAAACCCCCTCTTTCACCGTGAACGGTGAAAAACAGTTTTACCACTGCTTTGGTTGTGGCGCGCACGGCAACGCCCTCGACTTTTTAATGAACTACGACAAGCTCGAGTTCGTCGAAAGCGTCGAAGAGCTGGCGGCAATGCACAACCTCGAAGTGCCGTTCGAAGCAGGCAGCGGACCGAGCCTGATAGAGCGCCATCAACGGCAAACACTCTATCAGTTGATGGACGGGCTGAATGCTTTTTATCAGCAGTCGCTGACCCAATCCGCCGCAGAGCCTGCTCGTCAGTACCTCTCCAGGCGTGGTTTGAGCAGTGAAGTCATTACGCGATTCGCTATTGGTTACGCGCCGCCCGGTTGGGACAACGTTTTAAAGCGTTTCGGCAACAATAGCGAAAACCGCAAGTCGCTGATCGATGCAGGCATGCTGGTCACAAACGATCAAGGACGCAGTTACGATCGCTTCCGCGAGCGGGTGATGTTTCCGATTCGCGACAAGCGCGGCCGGGTGATTGGTTTTGGTGGACGCGTGCTGGGCAACGATACGCCCAAATACCTGAACTCCCCGGAAACGGACATTTTTCATAAGGGCCGCCAGCTATATGGCCTCTATGAAGCGCAGCAGGATAAGGATGAACCGCAGCGGCTGTTAGTGGTCGAAGGTTACATGGACGTGGTGGCGCTGGCGCAATATGGCATTAACTATGCCGTTGCATCGCTTGGCACTTCCACGACGGCGGATCATATTCAGCTGCTGTTCCGGGTGACCAAAAACGTCATCTGCTGTTACGACGGTGACCGTGCCGGCCGCGAAGCCGCATGGCGGGCGCTGGAAACCGCGCTGCCCTATATGAGCGACGGGCGTCAGCTGCGTTTTATGTTTCTGCCGGATGGCGAAGATCCGGATACGCTGGTGCGTAAAGAGGGCAAAGAGGCGTTCGAAGCGCGGATGGAGCAGGCTCAGCCTCTCTCCACGTTTCTGTTTAACAGCCTGTTGCCGAAGGCGGATCTCACCACGCCGGATGGGACAACACAGCTTGCCGCGCTGGCACTGCCGTTGATCAACCAGGTGCCGGGCGAAACGCTACGCATTCAGTTACGCCAGATCCTCGGCAACAAGATCGGCATATTCGACGATGCACAGCTCGATCGATTAATGCCGAAGCAGGTGGAGAGCGCGGCGGCGCGCCCTGCCCCTCAGCTAAAACGCACAACCATGCGTATACTGATAGGGTTGTTGATCCAGAATCCGGAGCTTGCACCAAAAGTGCCTTCGCTGGCCGGTCTTGATCAATCCAGACTGCCTGGACTTGGCTTATTTGCAGAACTGGTCAACACTTGTTTGTCTCAACCTGGTCTGACAACTGGGCAGTTATTGGAACATTATCGCGGCACGAATGAGGCCGCAACCCTTGAAAAACTGTCAATGTGGGACGATATAGCAGATAAGGACATCGCTGAAAAAACCTTTACCGACGCGCTCAATCATATGTTTGATTCGATGCTTGAACGGCGACAAGAAGAGTTGATAGCTCGCGATCGCACGCACGGTCTAAGCAGCGAAGAACGCCGGGAGCTCTGGCAGTTGAACCAGGAGCTGGCTAAAAAATAAATTCAACGGCTTAAGTGCCGATAATCGTTCGGGTTGATCCCGACAGCCGCGACGAGGGCCAGCGGCAAAAATATAAATACACCCTCGCGTTAAATGTTGGCGGTTTATTTCGCTAACCGACACCAACCTCATGAATTTAAGTGTGGATACCGTCTTATGGAGCAAAACCCGCAGTCACAGCTGAAGCTTCTTGTTACCCGTGGTAAGGAGCAAGGCTATCTGACCTATGCCGAGGTCAATGACCATCTGCCGGAAGATATCGTCGACTCCGATCAGATCGAAGACATCATCCAAATGATCAACGACATGGGCATCCAGGTGATGGAAGAAGCGCCGGATGCTGATGATCTGTTGCTGGCTGAAAACTCCAACAACACAGACGAAGATGCTGAAGAAGCCGCTGCACAGGTACTGTCCAGCGTAGAGTCTGAAATCGGACGAACTACCGACCCGGTGCGCATGTATATGCGCGAAATGGGCACCGTTGAACTGCTGACCCGTGAAGGCGAAATCGACATCGCCAAACGTATTGAAGACGGGATTAACCAGGTTCAGTGCTCCGTTGCCGAGTATCCGGAAGCTATCACCTATCTGCTGGAACAGTACGACCGTGTTGAAGCAGAGCAGGCTCGTCTCTCCGATCTGATCACCGGTTTCGTCGATCCGAACGCCGAAGAAGATATGGCGCCAACGGCGACCCACGTCGGCTCTGAGCTCTCCAGCGAAGAGATGGACGACGATGAAGATGAAGAAGAAGACGACAGCGATGACGACAGCGACGATGACAACAGCATCGACCCTGAGCTGGCGCGTGAGAAATTCGCTGAACTGCGCACGCAGTACGAGCTGACTCGCGATACTATCAAAGCAAAAGGACGCAGCCACGCTGCCGCACAGGAAGAGATCCTCAAGCTGTCTGAAGTCTTCAAGCAGTTCCGTCTGGTGCCGAAGCAGTTCGACTACCTGGTAAACAGCATGCGCGTGATGATGGATCGCGTACGTACCCAAGAACGCATCATCATGAAGCTGTGCGTTGAACAGTGCAAAATGCCGAAGAAAAACTTCATCACCCTCTTCACCGGTAATGAAACCAGCGAAACCTGGTTCAACGCCGCGCTGGCCATGAACAAACCGTGGTCTGAGAAGCTGAAAGATGTGACTGAAGAAGTGCAACGCGGCCTGATGAAGCTGCAGCAGATTGAAGAAGAGACCGGCCTGACGATTGAGCAGGTTAAAGATATCAACCGTCGTATGTCTATCGGCGAAGCGAAAGCGCGTCGTGCGAAGAAAGAGATGGTGGAAGCGAACTTGCGTCTGGTTATCTCTATCGCCAAGAAATACACCAACCGTGGTCTGCAGTTCCTCGATCTGATTCAGGAAGGGAACATCGGCCTGATGAAAGCGGTTGATAAGTTCGAATATCGCCGTGGTTACAAGTTCTCGACTTATGCAACCTGGTGGATCCGTCAGGCAATCACCCGCTCTATCGCGGATCAGGCGCGCACCATCCGTATTCCGGTGCATATGATTGAGACAATCAACAAGCTCAACCGTATCTCTCGCCAGATGCTGCAGGAGATGGGTCGCGAGCCGACGCCGGAAGAGCTGGCTGAGCGTATGCTGATGCCGGAAGATAAGATCCGCAAAGTGCTAAAAATTGCCAAAGAGCCAATCTCCATGGAAACGCCGATTGGCGATGATGAAGATTCGCATCTGGGTGATTTTATCGAGGATACTACCCTTGAGCTGCCGCTGGACTCTGCAACTACCGAGAGCCTGCGCGCTGCAACGCACGATGTGCTGGCTGGTCTTACCGCTCGTGAAGCGAAGGTGCTGCGCATGCGTTTCGGTATCGACATGAATACCGACCATACGCTGGAAGAAGTGGGTAAACAGTTCGATGTTACCCGCGAACGTATCCGTCAGATCGAAGCGAAGGCGCTGCGCAAACTGCGCCACCCGAGCCGCTCTGAAGTGCTGCGTAGCTTCCTAGACGATTAATCGTCACACCAGACAAAAAGCTCCCCGACGGGAGCTTTTTTTTGCCTGTTATTTACAACCCGCGCGACGCCAGCGCCTCATCCAGCTCGCGATAGGCTTCAACCAGTTTCTCTGACGACGCGCGGTTCAGGCCGCTGGGATTGGGCAGCACCCAGATTTGCGTCACGCCAATGGTCATCTCCTGCCTCCCCCACTTCGCACCGCGAACGCTAAAGGCTTGCTCAAAAGCCTGCTTGCCAAGCACTGCCAGCGCGGCGGGCTGATACTCCTCTATTTTATGTACCAAATCCCTGCCGCCGGTACGCAGCTCATGCAGCCCGACTTCTGTCGCCTGCACGGTCGGACGCTGCACGAGCATGGTGATGCCGCAGCGCGTATCCAGCAGATGGTGCTCATCCTCCGGGCGCAACTGCTGGTCGGTAAAGCCGGCCTGATGAATCACTTTCCAGAAGCGATTTCCCGGATGCGCAAAATGAAAACCCGTATGGGCAGAGGATTTCCCCGGATTAATGCCACAAAACACGACGCGCAGCCCCGGCGCCAGAATATCGTGGATCATGCTTTACTCCCGATTAGAAACGATAAACTTAAGTATAAGAGATTGAAAATGCGCTGTTTATAAAAACATCAGCCGGGCGATTCCTGCTGGATTGCGAGGGTAAGTTACTCTATAATTCACCGCCACGGCCCCTTAGCTCAGTGGTTAGAGCAGGCGACTCATAATCGCTTGGTCGTTGGTTCAAACCCAACAGGGGCCACCAAATTTTAGCTTTAAAATCATATAAATAAGCCACTTTTAACGAAGTGGCTTTTTTGTTGCCTTGTTGGCAAACGGCAGCAAAATGGCGGCAGGAATTTGTAGTTTGTTGTGGTCAGGGCTGTTTGGCCAACGATATGAAGCCACGGCATCGCTTGCGCTTCTGATAAGCAGGAAGCCACCTCACGTTACTGGATAGCCAGCAAAACATAGCTCTGCAATGCGTTATCAGATATTTATTGTTTAGGTATGTTTTCAAAAAGTTATCGCCTAAAATCACCGTTTTGCACGGGAAGATTGCGATGACGTCTTATACAGAACTCAAAGAGTGCATCCGCCTTGAAATCATCGGGCATGACAAACCGTTTTCATGGCGAAAAGCGCTACTGCGCACAAGGCGCAACCCCAAGAAGCACTTTATGTTCTGGTGGCGCATCGCGTCATACCTGTATGCACAAAACAGCAAGTTCAAAAAGCGTATGGCGCGCCGGATTGAAAACCGGCTCAAATACCGTCACAGCGTCGATATCTCCCTCTCCTGCCGGATTGGCAAGGGCTTAAACATTGCTCATCTGAATGGAATTGTGATTACGGATAACTGCGTCATCGGCGACTATGCCGACCTTAAGCAAGGCATCACCATTGGTCTGCGGACCGACAGCGCCGATGCGATGATTCAGATTGGCAATAATGTGGATATTGGCTGCAATTCGTCGATTCTGGGCGGGAAGATCACCATTGGCGACAATGTGACCATCGGTGCGCATTCGCTGGTGCTTCAGAGCATCCCCGGCGACACGGTGTATAAAAATAAGATCACGCCAGTGTGCACCCCCAAACGACCGCAGCAGGGAAGTTAGGCACGACCGACTTGAATCAGCGCCACAACACCCTTAACCACACACCCTTAATACACTTCTACCAGTGAGAGTTCACTGGCATGGTAATTCCTGGAGACAAAGTTTAGTAGGTGACGAGGCTCTCTTTACCCCTTAATCTACTGAACCTACCAGATAAACTGAGCCTAAACAGCACGCAAATTCCAGTCACACTTTGTCACATCTTTATTGACATTAGGAATAATCCGAGTAAAATTTCCCAGCAAAATTAATAACAACATTCTCGATAAGTCATTCCTTATCTCAATTTTTTGCATCAAAAATTTCGCAGCAAATTAAAAATCAAAACATAAATGCATGCTGTGGAGTAACGCCAGCATTGATTTATAAAAAAAATAATAAAAAATCTTTGAATAGTTCTAAAAACTTATTTGATATATTTATTATGAACAACCAGGTAAATATGGAATTTTTAAAAGAGTGCTTACGAGTAGAAGTCATTGGCGGGAAGGATAAAAAATTCTCATGGGGAAGAGCCTTGCGACATGCATGGCGCCAGCCAAAGCGCCGTTTTCTTTTCTGGTGGCGGATTGCATCCTATCTTAATGATAAAAAAGGAAAAAGATGCAAGAAAATCGCACATTTCCTTAATCGTAGATTAATGAAGAAATATAATACTGAGATTGGCCTTGGTGCAAAAATTCAACCTGGGCTCTTCGTCGCTCATTATAATGGCATTGTAGTTTCGTTATATTGCGATATCGGTAAGAATTTCCTGATCCGGCAAAATACCACCATCGGTATCAAAACCCCGGGAAGAAAAGATGAAGACTACAGAATCAAAATTGGCGACGATGTCGTTCTTGGTGCTAATTGCTGCATCATATCTGATGATATCCGTATCGGAGATAACGTAAAAATCGGTGCGATGACATTCGTGAATAAAGATATTCCTGATAATAATGTCTACTACACCAAAAAAGAGACGGTTCAGGTGCTGAGAGAGGCGTAAGCCTCCTTACACCTACTGGACGTGGTTACGCCTTATCCAGGCAGAGGCGTTGCGACATTTTCAGAGCCATTTACCTGGCCCCTTAGGGGCGTTTTCGCCCTCATTTCACCGAATTACACCGCCATAAGCGCAATTTTCATAGAAAGACTAACGCATTGAAATATGCCCATGTAATATGAGGCCGGGCTATTGCGACTTTCGCCTTCGTGGTCCAGATTTGATGAATAACTACTCCCCTTAACAGACTCATTAAGCGCTTTGACGAAACGCCATGAACAAACCCATAAAACGGCTTGAAATCATCAAATACGCCATTGAACTGGAGGATGACAGCATCATCCTCAGCCAGCTTCCGTTGCTGAAAACGGAAGTGACCGACCCGGAGTTAGCGTTTATTGTTCACGCGCTCGAAGAGAAGAACTACAGCGATGCGATGCGCGCCATTACCTCGTGGCTACAGAGCCAGCGCTCGGTCGTCAGTTGGCAAGATCCCCAGGTTTCCGCCAGTAAGCTTGAACTTAAAGCGCTGGAAGAGCAGCTTCGCGAACTTATCGACAAGCGCAACGCGCGCATTCAGCAACTGGATGAATTTAACGATCTCTACTTAACCCGTCTCGGGCCACTGATGTCGCAGATCCTGCGCCTGCGTAAAATGCTGGCCGAGGCCGCGGTGCGTCGCCAGGAAGCGGAAGCACGTCGCCGTGAGGCTGATTATCTGCGCTGCCAGAAATACCTTTCGCAGGCGGTGAATGTGCTGGTGACGCTCACGCAGCGCTGGCAGAGCATGCCGCCGCACTCGATGCAGGCGGCTGAAGCGCGTAAACATCTCCAGCAGCAAAGCGAACTGATCGCCTCCCTGCTGGCAGAAGCACAGGAGCTGGAGCGCGGTCTGACGCGTGAAGAGGAGCCGACGCGCCAGGCGCGCGACGAAGCGCGTCAGGAGTACGAAAGCTATCAGGAGCAGCAGCACGACGCGGAAAAACGCTTCAGCTTCGAGCAGAAGATGTCGGAAGAGGAGCGCCATGAGCTGAAGCGCCTCTGGCGGCAGGCGAGTAAACTCTGTCACCCCGATCTGGTCGACAGCGAGATGAAAAACGATGCCAACAGCATGATGGTGCAGCTCAACCAGGCCCGTCAGCGCGGCGATCTGAGCGCTATTCGCTCCATGCTCAGCCGCCTGCAAAAAGGGCTGGAGCCGCTGATGGCCAGCGACAGGCTGAATGACGTGCAGCGTCTGCGTCAGCGCATTGTGGAAGTGAAGCAGCACATCGCCACGCTGATTGAAGAGTTAATGACGCTGGACAAAGAGGAGACCTGGCAGCTAGTCTCTTCCCTCGGCGATCGGGAAACCTATTTCCGTCAGCAGGAGAAAGCGCTGGCAGAGATCCGTGAATCCCTTGAGCAGCAGGTTAACGAAGCCGAATACGACGAAGTTGCCTGATATGCGCCCGGCGCTCTGCCGGGCCGTAATTACTTTTTATGCCAGTAAGCCTGCGCGCGAACGCACTGCTGATCGATAGCGTCCGTTTCAAACTGCGCCTTCAGGGATTTCACCACCTCCCCCTCCCCGGTCAGCCAGATAAAATAGTCCTCTTCCGGCACCGTTAGCGCTGCCAGTTTCTGCGCAACCACCTGCGGGTTATGTCCAATCACATACTCAATATCAAAGCCTTTCAGGTGCGCGAGGTAATCCTGATAATCGGCATTGTCGATGGTTACCAGCGCCGTCACCTGCGGGCGCAGCGCCAGCTGGCTTATCGCCTCCAGCCGACGGCGCAGTGCCGGCATACCGGACTCATCGCATACATAGAGTTGCCAGGCGTAATCTTCCGGCACCACCAGCGAACCGCGCGGCCCGCCGATAGTCAGATGATCTCCGGCCTGCGCGTGAAGCGCCCAACTGCTCGCCACACCACCGTCGTGAATATAAAAATCGAGGGTCAGCTCATGGCGGCTGGCATCATAGAGCGGCGTATAGTCACGCGACAGCGGACGCGGCCCGTCGCCCCAGTTAATGCCCTCATCCGTTACCTCTGGCGGAACAAAGGGAGCGCCCTCCTGCGGGAAGAAGACTTTAGTGTGATCGTCGAAACCGCGTGAGCTAAAGCCATCGAGCTGCTCGCCGCCAAGCACAATGCGCTGGAAGCCCTCGCTTGCCCGCTCAACGCGCAAAACGGTTAACTGGCGAAAACGCAGCTCATTGCGCACGCGCTGCGGATAGCGTGAAGAAGTTGTGGTCATAATCGGCCCTACTGAATGTGAAATCGATATATCTAAATTTTGTGCAAATGATAATGATTGTTGTTTGTAGCGAAGGCAAGATCTTTTTAAGATATAGCGACAACTAAGAGCACGCGCTGACAAAACCACTATTTAAAATCATAATTATCAACAAGATAAAAATATGGCATTAAACGATCCTATTAACAGACAGGGTTTAGATATAGATTAGATATATCTAATTAAGACGGAGAGTAAGATGCGCCATTCACAGAAGAGTCACGATCACCCACATCAAGGCGGCCGTCGGCAGCGCTTTTTCGGTCACGGGGAGTTACGCCTGGTGGTGCTGCATCTGCTGCGCGACAGCGCCAGCCACGGGTATGAGCTGATTAAAGCCATCGAAACGCTGACCGAGGGAAACTACACGCCCAGCCCCGGCGTGATCTACCCGACTCTCGATCTATTGCGCGATCAGCAGTTGATTACTATCAGCGATGAGGAGAGTGGGCGCAGGGTGATTGCGATAACGCGACACGGTCAGCAGTGGCTGGACGAGAGCCAGCAGCAGCTGGCGCAGATTCTGGAGCGGGTTAAAGCACGGAATGTCGGCTATCAGTTGCGCAGAGATCCGCAGATGAAACGGGCACTGGCGAACTTTAAAGCCGTGCTCGATCTGCGCGTGAATCAGCAGGCGCTCAGCGCCGCGCAGCTTAAACAGATAATTGGCATTATCGACCGCGCGGCGCTGGAGATATCCCAGCTGGATTAAGCCGGCATTGGCGCTTCACGCAGGCGGAAGACCTTCACCAGTTCGCGCAGATGCAGCGCCTGGTCGTTCAGTGCCGCCGCCGCCGCGACGGACTCTTCCACCAGGCTTGAGTTTTGCTGGGTGGTGGAGTCAATCAGGCCGATAGCACTGTTGATCTGCGAAATGCCGTCGGTCTGTTCGCGGCTCGCCTGGCCGATTTCACGCAGGATCACATCCATCTCTTCGACGTTGGTCACCATACCGTTAATCAGTGCGCTGGCTTTCTCCACCAGCGCCATCCCTTCACGGGTCTGGCTGGCTGAGCTCTCGATCAGATGGCGAATATCATTCGCCGATGAAGCGCTTTTCTGCGCCAGCTGACGCACTTCACCCGCCACCACGGCAAAACCACGGCCATGCTCACCGGCACGTGCCGCTTCCACCGCGGCGTTCAACGCCAGAATGTTGGTCTGGAAGGCAATCGCATCAATCAGGTTGATGATATCGGACATGCGGTTAGAGGTATCGTTGATCACCCGCATCTTCTCGGTGACCTGCATCATCATCTCGCCATTGCTTTTCACCACCGTCGCCGCATCGGCCGACAGCGTGGTGGCTTCAGAGGTGTGATCGGCGGTGTTCTTCACGGTTGCGGTGATCTGCTCCATGGATGCCGCGGTCTGCTCAACGGAACTCGCCTGCTCTTCCGTGCGTGCCGCCAGATCCTGGTTACCAGCAACAATCTGCGCCGCCGCGCTGGAGATATTTTCAGAGCCGTTCTGCACCTGATGCACAATCTCCACCAGGCGGTTTTTCATCTCCATCAGCGCGCGCAACAGCGTCCCGGTTTCATCGCGATGACGCGAGTCAATCGAACGGGTTAAGTCACCGTCGGCAATCGCTTCAGCAAAAGTCACTGCTTCGCGAAGCGGACGAGTGATCATACGCGCGATCACCACGCCAATCAGGCTTCCGAGGGCAATACTGATCGCCGCCAGCGCAATCAACAGCAGGCGGTTAGAGCCAAAGTCATTCTGCACCTGCTGACCCGCGTCACGCATCTGCCGATCCTGGATGGCGATCAGCTCCTGCACTTTCGCTTTATAGGCCTTCTGGACAGTGATGGTATTGGTCATCATCTCCTGAATGGCGGCCGGGCGATCGTTGCGTTTTACCGCATCGAGAATACGAAAACGGGAGTCGAGGTACTGCTGGCGCACGGTGCGAATATCAGCAAGGATTTGCTGCGACTGCTCGTCGCGCAGGTTCTTCGATAAGTCTGCCAGTATAGTCGTAATACGCGCGCTGATGGCCGCCAGCTCTTTTTGAGAATCAGCCGACCATTTGCCGTCCGTATCTAACAGCATTAATTGTTGCGTACTGACGAACGTCTGGAAATTATCAATCAGCTGGTTTGCTTTAACGGTCGTGGGATAATCCTCATGCACAATTTCTTGCATACCGTTGTTGGCACGATTAAGGCTAAAAAGCGAGAAACAGGAACTCACCACCATCAATACAATAAAGAATCCGAATGCCAGAAATAATTTCGTACCGATTTTTACATCATGTAAAAACATATCTTCTCCGTGGATTTGAATGTCTTGCTGACAAAAGCCTTGAACCCTAATTCAGAAGGCACGCTTAAGTCCCCGGCGCGAATGGAAAGCCTGCCGCCACCAGACGTTATCGGTAACGTAAATGCTAACTTTATGAGTTTGATCGTTTTTTTATTAAATTAATTGCCCATTGGATAGCCATGAGCTATCAATTTAGCGTCATTGATCGTTATTTGTTTCGTTTTCTTATTATTTCATGGATATATTAATGGGAGTTAACTAGAGTTAATTGGAAATTAAATTTCAAGCTAACTAATTTATTCAATCCAGCCCTAACAAAATATCATTTAATAAAAAAGTAACAATTAAGAATAAATTATTAACATCAAACCGCATTACCAGAAATAAAAAAACCGCCAGCAGAGGCGGCGGTTTTTTTAATTAAATATTTCTTAATGCAATACGGAAACCGCGTCCTGCAGCCGACCTGCGCGCTGTTTCACCATTGACGACACCTCCGCGCTCTGTTCAACCAGCCCGGCGTTTTTCTGCGTAATCGCATCCAGCTCCGCCACGGCGCGCGTCAGATCCGCAAGCCCCGTCGCCTGCTCAGAAGTAGACTGGCTAATCTGGGCAATCAAGGCGGTGACATCTTTAACCTGGGCCACAATATCATCCATCGTGCG
Organism: Kosakonia sp. HypNH10; assembly: GCF_029850615.1. Lineage (NCBI taxonomy): Bacteria > Pseudomonadati > Pseudomonadota > Gammaproteobacteria > Enterobacterales > Enterobacteriaceae > Kosakonia > Kosakonia sp. HypNH10. Next base: position 155,213 of record NZ_JAOTIU010000008.1, on the reverse strand, counting down.
GCCCGCTGCGTGAACCTGGTCGGAGCCTGACTGCACTTTGCTGGCACTGGCATCAATCAGTTTACGGATATCATTCGCGGCGTTAGCGCTGCGGCTGGCCAGGTGACGAACTTCCCCGGCAACCACCGCGAAGCCTTTGCCCTGCTCCCCTGCTCGCGCGGCTTCAACCGCGGCGTTCAGCGCCAGAATGTTGGTCTGGAAAGCGATATCGTTAATCAGCGCGGTGATGGAGCCGATACGCTGCGTGCTGTCGGCAATCTCATCCATGGTTTTCACCACCGTTTCCATTGCTTTACCGCCGTGAGCGGCGGCGTTGCTGGCAGAGCTGGAGAGCTTATCCGCCGCAGACGCCGTTTCCGAGTTGCTCTGTACCGACGCGGCCATCTGGCCCATTGTCGCCACGGTCTGCTGCACGTTAACTACCGTCTGGCGCGTACGCTCATTCAAATCATCGTTGCCCTTCGCCAGCGTTTCGCTGCCGTTAAGCACGCTGCTCACCTGACCAGAGACATCGTTAATCAGCCAGCGGCACATCAGCCCCAGTTGTCCGACAGAACGCAGGATCAGCCCCACTTCATCGCTGCGGTTAAGGAAATCGACGCTGTTACGATCGCCTGTTGCCACACTCAGCGCCTGCTTTGCCACATTCTCGACCGGACGAACAATCTGCCACTCAAACGCCAGCGCGCCCAGCAGCATTACCAGCGTACTGACCAGCATCGACACGGGATGCGCACCGGTAAACCACAGCGCCGCTAGCTGCGCCACCCACAGCAGCGTCATGACGCTGCGCGCGCGCCAGCGCAGCGGCAGCGTGGCCACTTTCCCGAGTACGCCTTTACCCAGCACCAGGCCTTTATGCAGGCGCTTTTTGCTGCTTCCTTCATTTAATGCGCTGTATAGCGGCTCGACTGCCGCGATCTCCTGCTCCGTTGCGCGGGTGCGAATCGACATATAGCCGGTCACTTCGCCGTTACGCACCATCGGAATCGCATTCGCGCGCACCCAGTAGTGATCGCCATTTTTACGGCGGTTTTTCACAATACCGCTCCACGGCTCGCCCTGTTTCAGGGTGAACCACATATCGGCAAATGCCGCTTTCGGCATATCGGGATGGCGCACAACATTGTGCGGTTGGCCGTTTAACTCATTGAGGTGATAACCGCTGGCATGAATAAACGCATCGTTAGCGTGAGTGATGTAGCTCTGCGTATCAGTGGTGGACATCAGCGTGGCGTCATCGTCCAGCGGAAAGTTGCGCTGGCTGACATAAAGAGGAGAAGACATGGTTGCGTCCTGTGCAGGTTATATTGCCGTGAAAAAATTATTGCGAATGTTATTTCGGCGATAATGAATTTATCTTTAGTTGTTAAATTTGATTTAGATCGCAAATCGGCAGAAAACCCTGATTTTGATAGGTTTGTTAAGATATTGATTTTAATAGTTTCAGCTTGAAAACACTTAGTTAAGCTTACCGGTTATGCCCCATTTTCATGCATTCGACGCACTTTTTTGGCGCAAAGGGCTTTTTCACTCTCTTGCGACGCCTCTTTTAACAATGCTGTAACCTATTTTTTGCCCAGGCGGCATGATTAAATCTTGTACGATTTGGCTTTCACCTGGCGTTTATCCCGATTTCTCTGCCCACCGCCGAAGTGGCGTAATCCCTGCAATACTTTAATCAGTATCATGTGATACGCGACTCCTGGAGCTTATTTTGAACAGGTTACCTTCCAGCGCATCCGCTTTAGCGTGCAGCGCTCACGCCCTGAATCTCATTGAGAAGCGAACGCTTGATCATGAGGAGATGAAAGCTTTAAACCGAGAGGTTGTGGATTACTTTAAAGAGCATGTTAACCCGGGGTTTTTAGAGTATCGAAAATCTGTAACTGCCGGCGGGGATTACGGAGCCGTAGAGTGGCAAGCAGGCAGTCTGAATACGCTTGTCGACACCCAGGGAGTGGAGTTTTTAGATTGCCTGGGTGGATTTGGTATTTTCAATGTGGGGCACCGTAATCCAGTTGTCGTTTCCGCCGTACAGAACCAACTCGCCAAACAACCTCTGCACAGCCAGGAGCTTCTCGACCCGCTACGGGCGATGCTGGCAAAAACGCTGGCGGCGCTTGCGCCCGGCAAACTCAAATACAGCTTCTTTAGCAACAGCGGCACGGAGTCCGTCGAAGCGGCGCTGAAACTGGCGAAAGCGTATCAATCTCCGCGCGGAAAGTTCTCCTTTATCGCCACCAGCGGCGCGTTCCACGGTAAATCCCTTGGTTCGCTCTCGGCGACGGCGAAATCGACCTTCCGTAAACCCTTTATGCCGCTGCTGCCGGGCTTCCACCATGTGCCGTTTGGCGATATCGACGCCATGCGCAGGGCGCTCTGCGAAGGGCAGAAAACCGGGGATGAGGTTGCGGCGGTGATCCTCGAGCCGATTCAGGGTGAAGGCGGCGTGATCCTGCCTCCGCCGGGCTACCTGCCTGCGGTGCGTAAGCTGTGTGATGAATTTGGCGCGCTGCTCATCTTTGATGAAGTGCAAACCGGTATGGGGCGCACCGGCAAGATGTTCGCCTGCGAGCATGAAAACGTGCAGCCGGACATTATGTGTTTAGCCAAAGCGCTCGGCGGCGGCGTGATGCCGATTGGCGCGACCATCGCCACCGAAGAGGTCTTCTCGGTGCTGTTTGATAACCCGTTTCTGCACACCACCACCTTTGGCGGCAATCCGCTGGCCTGTGCGGCGGCGCTGGCGACCATCAATGTGCTGCTGGAAGAGAACCTGCCGGCGCAGGCAGAGCAGAAAGGCGACATGCTGCTGGATGGCTTCCGTGCGCTGGCGCGTCAGTATCCCGATCTGGTACAGGATGTGCGCGGGCGCGGCATGCTGATGGCGCTTGAGTTTGTGAATAACGAGACGGGGTACAATTTTGCCAGCCAGATGTTCCGCCAGCGCGTGCTGGTGGCCGGTACGCTCAATAATGCGAAAACCATTCGTATTGAGCCGCCGCTCACGCTCACCATTGAGCAGTGCGAACAGGTGCTGCGCGCCGCAGGCGAAGCATTGTCCGCGCTGCGCGTTTCGGTAGAGCCGGTGTAACCCCTGCCCGATGGCGCTTCGCTTATCGGGCCTACAAACTGCACTCGCCGTAGGCCGGATAAGGCGTAGCCGCCATCCGGCGCTTCTGCCCGATGGCGCTTCGCTTATCGGGCCTACAAACCGCACTCCCCCGTAGGCCGGATAAGGCGTCAGCCGCCATCCGGCGCTTTTGCACGATGGCGCTTCCCTTACCGGACCAACAAACCGCACTCACCGTAGGCCGGATAAGGCGTAGCCGCCATCCGGCATTTACTCTGCCCGCGCTTTTTTGAATTCCATCACAATCATTCGCTCCCGCTTTTCCCTTCTGTTGCCGCGGCGGCTAAAGTAGAACTCATCCGACCACATAACAATAATTTTACATTGGAAGAGAGCATGAGCCACTACCCGTCGCTGTTCGCCCCGCTGGATTTGGGTTTTACCCAGCTTAAAAACCGTGTGCTGATGGGGTCGATGCACACCGGTCTGGAGGAGCGCCCGGACGGCGCAGAGCGGCTGGCTGCCTTCTACGCCGAGCGCGCTCGTCATGGCGTGGCGCTGATTGTCACGGGCGGCATCTCGCCCGCCCACTCCGGGGTAACCATGGAGGGTGCCGCAGTGCTGAACGATATCAGCCAGTTGCCGCACCATCGGCACATTACCGACGCGGTGCATCAGGAGGGGGGCAAAATTGCGCTGCAGATCCTGCACACCGGGCGCTACAGTTTTCAGCCCAACCTGGTCGCCCCTTCCGCCATTCAGGCGCCGATCAACCGCTTCAAACCTCATGAACTGAGCCATGATGAAATACTTAGCCTGATTGAGGATTTCGCGCGCTGCGCGCATCTGGCCCAGCAGGCCGGTTACGACGGTGTCGAGGTGATGGGCTCAGAAGGCTATCTGATTAACCAGTTTCTCGCCGCGCGTACCAACCAGCGGGAAGATGAATGGGGCGGTGATTATGCTCGCCGGATGCGTTTTCCACTCGAGGTGGTGCGGGCGATCCGTGAGCGCGTCGGGGAGAACTTCATCCTGATCTATCGCCTGTCGATGCTCGATCTGGTGGAAGGTGGCGGCACGCTGGATGAGACCATCGCGCTGGCGCAGGCCGTTGAAGCGGCAGGCGCTACGCTTATTAATACCGGGATCGGCTGGCATGAAGCGCGGATCCCAACCATTGCCACACCGGTGCCGCGCGGGGCGTTTAGCTGGGTGACGCGCAAGCTGAAAGGCAAAGTCAACGTTCCGCTGATCACCACCAACCGCATTAACGATCCGCAGGTGGCCGAAGCGATCCTTGCCCGTGACGATGCGGATATGGTGTCGATGGCGCGCCCTTTCCTCGCTGATGCGGAGCTGCTAAGCAAAGCGCAGAGCGGCCGGGAAGAGGAGATCAACACCTGCATTGGCTGCAACCAGGCGTGTCTGGATCAGATCTTCTACGGTAAAGTGACCTCCTGCCTGGTCAACCCGCGCGCCTGCCATGAAACGCTGATGCCGATCTACCCGGCAGAGCAGAAGAAAAACCTCGCGGTGGTTGGCGCAGGACCCGCCGGACTGGCTTTTGCGGTGAATGCCGCCGCGCGCGGGCATAGCGTAACGCTGTTTGATGCGCAGGCAGAGATCGGCGGGCAGTTTAACGTCGCCAAGCAGATCCCCGGTAAAGAGGAGTTTTATGAAACCCTGCGTTACTACCGGCGGATGATCGACAAAACCGGCGTCGCACTTTGCCTCAATCAACGTGTCGATCCCGGTATGCTGACGCTGTTTGATGAGGTGATCCTCGCCTGCGGCATTGAGCCGCGCATGCCGCTTATCGACGGCATCGATCATCCGAAGGTGCTGAACTATCTCGATGTACTGCGCGATAAAGCGCCAGTCGGTGAACGCGTGGCGATCGTCGGCTGCGGCGGGATCGGCTTTGATACCGCGGTCTATTTAAGCCAGCCGGGGGAGTCCACCAGCCAGAATATCGCTGAATTCTGCGTAGAGTGGGGCATTGATACCAGTCTGAATGAGGTCGGCGGCTTGCGTCCGGAAGGGCCGCAGTTGCCGAAAAGCCCGCGGCAGATTGTGATGCTGCAACGCAAAGCCAGCAAGCCAGGCGACGGGCTGGGGAAAACCACCGGCTGGATCCACCGCGCCACGCTGCTGTCGCGTGGGGTGAAGATGATCCCGGCGGTGAGTTACCAGAAGATCGACGATGAGGGTTTACATATTCTGGTCGGCGGCGAGCCGCAGGTGCTGGCGGTGGATAATGTGGTGATTTGTGCAGGCCAGGAGCCGCGACGCGAGCTGGCCGAACCGCTGCGCGAAGCCGGTAAACCGGTGCATTTGATTGGCGGCTGCGATGTGGCGATGGAGCTGGATGCCCGCCGGGCGATAGCCCAGGGCACGCAACTGGCGTTAACCATTTAACAAAATGCCTGATGGCGCTACGCTTATCAGGCCTGCGGGGTTTGAGAATTTGTAGGCCGGATAAGGCGTAAGCCGCCATCCGGCAAAGCGCCTGATGGCGCTACGTTTATCAGGCCTACGGAGTTTGAGACTTGTAGGCCGGATAAGGCGTAAGCCGCCATCCGGCAAAGGGCCTGATGGCGCTACGCTTATCAGGCCTACGGAGTTTGAGACTTGTAGGCCGGATAAGGCGTGAGCCGCCATCCGGCAGAGCGCCTGATGGCGCTGCGCTTATCAGGCCTACGCGTTTGAGATGTTGATGACCGGATGAGGCGTGAGCCGCCATCCGGCAAAGCGCCTGATGGCGCTGCGCTTATCAGGCCTGTGGAGTTTGAGACGTTGTAGGCCGGATAAGGCGTAAGCCGCCATCCGGCAAAGGTTTGATGGCGCTGCGGTTAGCGCTTTTTGCGCACTTTAACCGATTTGAGGATCACGAACTTATTGTTGGTCGCTACCGTTTCGCAGTTGCCGAACACGCGTTTCAGCTTGCGGAAATAGTCGAGATGGCGGTTGCCGACAATACGTAATTCACCGCCATACTTCAGGCAGCGGCGCGCATCGTTAAACATCTGCCAGGCAATGTGATCGGTGATGGCGCTCTGCTGATGGAACGGCGGGTTACAGAGCACCGCCGCAAAGCGATCCGGCTCAATGCCGGAGAGCGCGTTATTGATCATAAACTCGCAGCGCTCTACATCCGCTGGCAGGTTGCTCTCCACGTTCAGACGCGAAGAGGCGACCGCCATGGCCGACTCATCAACAAACAGCACCTGCGCCTGCGGGTTATTCGCCAGCAGTTGCAGACCAATCACGCCATTGCCGCAGCCGAGGTCGACCATCTCGCCCTCTACATTTTCCGGCAGATGTTGCAGGAAAAAGCGTGCGCCAATATCCAGCCCGCTGCGGGAAAAAACATTCGCATGGTTATGAATGGTCCAGGGCGTACCATCCAGCGTCCAGCTTGCCAGCAGCGAGGTTTCAACAGGCGCGGGAGCGTTAAAGGTGCAGTTGATTAGGCGCGCTTTGCGCCATGCCAGCGTCGTGGTGGTCGGGCCGAGGATCTTTTCAAACAGCGCCATCGTTGAATTGTGAATATCGCGGGTTTTCGCGCCGGCGATAATTCGCGTCTGCGGCGTAACCACGTCACGCAGAGCGCGCAGTTGCTGCTCAAGCAGCGCCAGCTGTTTTGGTATTTTGATCAGCACTAAAGCCGGATTGGCCGGCAGCGGGCTGAGGCAGTCCTGAAAGGTGACCGCCTCTTCATCGAGATCGTTAATGCGCAGGTTGTGCTGCGTTGCCAGCTCGGCAATAAAGGAGTCGTTAATCGACACCGGATGATGGGCCGCCAGCGCGCAGGCCAGCGCGCCGAAGCTGTCATTGAAGATCAGAACCGGGCCATCGACCGCATCCACCTGTTGCAGAAGATATTCATCCGCTGCATCCCACGCCTGTAGCGACGCCTCTTCCACGCCGACAGGGAATCTGTCTAAAGTGAATGACTGTCCGTTTAACTCAACCTGGCTCATCGACCCTCCGCAATGCTAAAATTCGCGCGTTTTATCGCTCAATTACGTAAGGATGTAAACACATTTCACCATGAAGACCCTCACCTATCTTCAGGGCTATCCTGAATCCCTGCTGGCGCAGGTACATACGCTGATTGAGCAGAACCGTCTGGGCGAGGTGCTGGCAAAACGCTACCCCGACAGCCACGGCGTCACCACCGATAAAGCGCTCTATCACTATACGCAAGAGATGAAAAACCAGTTTCTGCGTAACGCCGCGCCGGTCAATAAAGTGATGTATGACAGCAAAATTCACGTGCTCAATAATGCCCTTGGCCTGCACACCGCCATTTCCCGCGTGCAGGGCGGCAAGCTGAAAGCTAAAGCGGAGATCCGCGTCGCCACCGTTTTCCGCGATGCGCCGGAAGCTTTTTTGCGCATGATTGTGGTGCACGAACTGGCGCACCTGCGCGAGAAAGAGCACAACAAAGCTTTTTACCAGCTCTGCTGTCATATGGAGCCGCAGTACCACCAGCTCGAGTTCGATACCAGGCTGTGGTTGACTCATCTCGCCTTGCGCTAAGCATGCGCGCCAGCGCACTGGTTTTGTCATGTTGACGTGATAGAGTGACAGCGGAACCCTTTAACGGAGAAGTAGCGCCTTTATGATACGTTTCGCTGTCATAGGGACGAACTGGATCTCGCGCCAGTTTGTCGATGCCGCCCATGAAACGGGCAAATACAGACTCACCGCCGTCTATTCCCGCAGCCTTGAACAGGCGCAAACCTTCGCCACCGACTACCCTGTCGAGCATCTCTTTACCTCACTTGAGGAGATGGCGCAGAGCGATGCGATTGACGCGGTCTATATTGCCAGCCCCAACTCCCTCCACTTTGCTCAGACGCAGCTGTTTCTCAGCCATAAAAAGCATGTGATCTGCGAAAAACCGCTGGCCTCAAACCTGCGTGAAGTGGAGGCCGCCATCGCCTGCGCCCGTGAAAATCAGGTGGTGCTGTTTGAAGCCTTCAAAACTGCCAGCCTGCCAAACTTCCTGGCGCTGAAGCAGTCGCTGGCGAAAGCGGGTAAGCTGCGCAAAGCCTTTATTAACTACTGCCAGTACTCGTCGCGCTATCAGCGTTTTCTCTACGGCGAAAACCCCAACACCTTCAACCCCGCGTTCTCTAACGGGTCGATTATGGATATCGGCTTTTACTGCCTCGCCTCAGCGGTGGCGCTATGGGGCGAACCGCACAGCGTGCAGGCTTCCGCGAGCCTGCTTTCAAGCGGCGTCGACGCGCACGGCGTGGTGGTGATGAATTACGGCGATTTCAGCGTCACGCTGCAACACTCGAAAGTGAGCGATTCGGTGCTGGCGAGTGAGATTCAGGGCGAAGCGGGTTCGCTGGTGATTGAAAAGATTTCCGAGTGCCAGAAGCTCTCCTTTATCCCGCGCGGCGGCAAAGCGCAGGAGCTGACGCAGCCGCAGCATATCAACACCATGCTGTATGAAGCCGAAACCTTCGCGCGGCTGGTGGAGGAGAATGAGGTCAATCATCCGGGGCTTGCGATCAGCCGTATTACGGCAAAACTGCTAACGGAGATCCGCCGCCAGACCGGCGTCGTCTTCCCGGCCGATGATCTCAGCGCCCAGCTCCCTGCGTAAAGCTTCGTAAGAAGCGCTGGCGACACATTGACCAGCTCAATGTGTTGACATAATTTGTTACCAGCAAAGGGGAGTAACTTCTTCGCCGGTGGGTCGTCATTACGGTGCGTTAAGCACCCGGTCGCCGGGCGTCGTTATCGACGTAAGTGAGACCTTGCCGGAAGGCGAGATCCCCCTGCACCAGGCAAGCGGCTAACGTCTTCTGACGTTGGCCGTTTTTGTTTGCGTGAGGATCTGGTGATGAATAGTGTTGGCACACCGATGTTATGGGGCGTTTTTGCCGTTGCCGTGGTGGTTATGCTGGCGATCGACCTTCTGCTTCAGGGGCGTCGCGGCGCGCATACGATGACCATGAAGCAGGCGGCCGTGTGGTCAGTGGTGTGGGTTAGCCTGTCACTGCTGTTTAATGCCGCCTTCTGGTGGTATCTGACGCAAACCGAAGGGCGCGCGGTCGCAGATACCCAGGCGCTGGCGTTCTTAACCGGTTATCTGATTGAAAAAGCGCTGGCGGTGGATAACGTCTTCGTCTGGCTGATGCTGTTCAGCTACTTTGCCGTCCCTGCGGCACTGCAACGCCGGGTACTGATCTACGGCGTACTTGGGGCGATCGTGCTGCGTACTATCATGATCTTCGCCGGCAGCTGGCTGATTACCCAGTTCTCATGGCTGCTCTACGTTTTCGGTGCCTTCCTGCTCTTTACCGGCGTGAAGATGGCGCTGGCGAAAGAGGATGAGAAGGGCATTGGCGATAAACCGGTGGTGCGCTGGCTGCGTAGCCATCTGCGCATGACCGACAGCATCGAAAGTGAGCACTTCTTTGTGCGCAAAAACGGTCTGCTGTATGCCACGCCGCTGCTGCTGGTGCTGATTCTGGTCGAGCTGAGCGATGTGATCTTTGCCGTCGACAGCATTCCGGCAATCTTCGCCGTCACCACCGATCCCTTTATCGTCCTCACCTCTAACCTGTTTGCCATTCTGGGGTTGCGCGCGATGTACTTCCTGCTGGCGGGCGTAGCGGAGCGCTTCTCAATGCTCAAATATGGTCTGTCAGTGATTCTGGTGTTTATCGGTATCAAGATGCTGATCGTCGATTTCTTCCATATCCCGATCGCCATCTCCCTTGGCGTGGTGGGCGGTATCCTGGTGCTGACGCTGCTAATTAATAGCTGGGTTAACTACCAGAACGACAAGAAAAACCGCGCGTAAGCCGTAAATCGCCGCTCTGCCACCCCCGCGAGCGGCGATTCATCGTGCCCTGTCGTGCTGGTCACAAAATGCCGACAGCAAAAATGAAAAAGACGCGCCAGAGCGTAAAAGTAGAAATCTCTCTCTTCCCTGTTCTCGCAGAGTTCATATACTCCTTTCAGCAAACAATTGTTACATCCTGACAAAGCTCTGTTTAAAAGAGCAGCGGGGTGTGATTCCACAACACGAAAGGAAAATGGCATGACAACGCACCGCTCGTCAGGGTTGCTGCAACGTTTCGTTGATGGCAGCCTGGTGAAACAGATTCTTCTTGGCCTCGTTCTGGGGATTTTACTGGCGTGGATCTCGACGCCCGCCGCTATCGCTACCGGTATTCTCGGTACGCTGTTTGTCAGCGCCTTAAAAGCCGTTGCGCCGGTGCTGGTATTGATGCTGGTGATGGCGTCTATTGCCGGACACCAGCAGGGCCAGCGCACCCACCTTCGTCCGGTGCTGGTGCTCTATTTATTAGGTACGTTTACCGCTGCGCTTACCGCCGTGCTGGCAAGTTTCCTCTTCCCCTCCACTTTGCAGTTAGTCCCCGGTGCCAGCGATGTAACGCCACCTTCCGGCATTGTCGAGGTGCTGCGCGGCTTGCTGACCAGCATGATCGCCAACCCGGTAACGGCAATCATGAATGCCAACTATATCGGCATTCTGGTGTGGGCCGTCGGGCTGGGTTTTGCCCTGCGTCACAGCAGCGAGACGACGAAAAAGATGGTGCAGGATATGTCGGGTGCCGTCACCTTTATGGTGCGGATCGTGATCCGTTTTGCGCCGATTGGCATTTTCGGTCTCGTCTCCTCGACCCTTGCCACCTCTGGTTTTGGTGCGCTGTTAGGCTATGCGCAACTGCTGGTGGTGCTGGTGGGCTGCATGGCGTTTGTCGCGCTGGTCATTAACCCGCTGCTGGTCTACTGGAAGATCCGCCGCAACCCCTACCCGCTGGTCTTTACCTGCCTGCGCGAAAGCGGCGTAACGGCCTTTTTCACCCGCAGCTCGGCGGCGAATATCCCGGTCAATATGACGCTGTGTGAAAAGCTTAATCTCGATCGCGACACCTACTCGGTCTCCATTCCGCTTGGGGCGACGATTAATATGGCGGGCGCGGCGATCACTATTACCGTGCTGGCGCTGGCGGCGGTGCATACGCTGGGCATTACGGTCGATCTGCCGACGGCGCTGCTGCTGAGCGTGGTGGCTTCGCTCTGTGCCTGTGGCGCATCCGGCGTGGCGGGCGGCTCGCTGCTGCTGATCCCGCTGGCCTGCAACATGTTTGGTATCTCTAATGATGTTGCCATGCAGGTGGTGGCGGTCGGCTTTATCATCGGCGTGTTGCAGGACTCCTGCGAAACCGCACTCAACTCCTCAACCGATGTGCTGTTTACCGCTGCGGTGTGTCAGGCGGAAGATGAGCGGCTGGTAAAGAACGCGCTGCGTAGCTGAGCGGCGGAGAGGCAAAAAAAAGCGGCGCTGTCAGGGTAGCGCCGCTTTGCTTACTGCACTTCTCAGTGCGATTTATAAAGTTACACCACTTTTGAAGATGGCTAACTCACGGAAATCATTTTTCTCATTGCAGGTCTGCTTGCCGTTGGCGATCTCTACAATCACATCAACAAACTCCTCCAATAGCTGCGGCATTGCTTTGCCGTGGATCAACTGACCTGCATCAAAATCGATCCAGTGTCTCTTTTTGGCTGCCAGCTCACTGTTGGTGGCAATTTTCACCGTCGGCACAAAACCGCCGTAGGGCGTCCCGCGACCGGTGCTGAACAGCACCATATGGCAGCCGGCACCGGCTAACGCGCTGGTCGCGACCGCATCGTTGCCCGGTGCGCTCAGCAGGTTGAGGCCGTGAGTTTGCAGACGCTCGCCGTAGCGCAGCACATCAACCACCTGGCTGGCACCCGCTTTCTGCGTACAGCCCAGCGACTTCTCTTCAAGCGTAGTGATGCCGCCCGCTTTGTTGCCCGGCGACGGGTTCTCATAGATCGGCTGATTGTGGGCAATAAAGTACTGTTTGAAGTCGTTAACCATGGTCACGGTCTTCTCAAAGGTACTTTCGTCACGGCAATGGCTCATCAGAATGCGCTCAGCACCGAACATCTCCGGCACTTCGGTCAGCACCGTGGTGCCGCCGTTGCCAATCACATAATCGGAGAAACGGCCCAGCATCGGGTTGGCGGTAATACCGGAAAGCCCGTCAGAGCCACCGCACTCGAGGCCAAACTTCAGCTCGCTCAGTTTACCCGGCTCGCGCTGATCGTTACGCATCGCCTCATAGAGCGCGCGCAGATGCTCAAGCCCCGCCTCCACTTCGTCGTCCTGGTGTTGGCAGACCATAAAGTGGACGCGTTCAGCATCAAATTCGCCCAGCGTCTGGCGGAAAGCGTCAACCTGGTTGTTTTCACACCCAAGGCCGATCACCAGCACCGCGCCCGCATTTGGATGACGCACCATATTTTGCAGCATGGTGCGCGTGTTGATGTGGTCATCGCCCAGTTGCGAACAGCCGTAGGTGTGGCTGAAGAGGTAAACGCCGTCGATATCTTCGGCGTCGTGGGTCTCTTTCAGGAAGCGGTTCTGGATCTGACGGGCGATGCCATTGACGCAGCCGACCGTCGGCAGGATCCACAACTCATTACGGATCCCCACTTCCCCGTTCGCCCGGCGGTAGATCTGCACGTCACGATCGCCCGCCTGGCTGCCCTCATCCTGAAAATCAGGTTGATAGCTATACTCGTCCAGATCGCTGAGGTTCGTCCGCGCATTGTGGGAATGGATATACTCGCCCGACGCGATATCTGACGTCGCATGACCAATCGGCAGACCATATTTGACAATATTTTCGCCCTGCTTAATGGCGTGCAGCGCAAACTTATGCCCGCGCGATACGGCCTGGCGCAGCTGTACGGTCTGGTTGTCGATAACGACTTCCGCGCCTTCAGCAAGATCGGCCAGCGCTACTGCGACGTTATCCAGCGAATGGATCTTGATGTATTGCATATCAACCTCAAACGGCCCTAGTTCAGTTCAATCGCGAAGTAATCACGCGCATTGTTAAAGCAGATGTTTTTCACCATTTCACCCAGCAGCTGAATGTCAGCCGGAGCTTCGCCCGCTTCCACCCAGCGGCCAATCATCTGGCAGAGGATGCGGCGGAAATATTCATGACGGGTGTAGGAGAGGAAGCTGCGGCTGTCGGTCAGCATGCCGACAAAGCGGCTCAGCAGGCCAAGCTGTGCAAGCTGGGTCATCTGACGCTCCATGCCATCTTTCTGATCGTTAAACCACCAGCCAGAGCCGAACTGCATTTTGCCCGGCATGCCTTCGCCCTGGAAGTTACCGATCATCGTACCCAGCACTTCGTTATCGCGCGGGTTCAGGCAGTAAAGGATGGTTTTCGGCAGCAGGTTATCTTCATTCTGCTTGCTCAGCAGTTTAGAGAGCTCTTCCGCCAGCGGACGGTCGTTAATGGAGTCGAAACCGACATCCGGGCCGAGCAGTTTGAACTGACGCTGGTTGTTATTACGCAGCGCGCCGATATGGTACTGCTGCACCCATTCGCGACGGGCATACTCCGCGCCGAGCCACACCAGCACCGCGGTTTTAAACTGCGCCACCTCTTTTTCGCTCAGGGTTTCACCCGCCAGACGACGCGCCAGAATAGCGTCGAGCTCTGATTCAGATGCTTCAGCAAACAGCACAACATCTAGCGCGTGGTCAGAGACTTTACAGCCGTGTGCGGCAAAGTGATCGAGGCGTTTAGTCAGCGCGGTTTGCAGATCGGTAAAGCGGCGGATCTCGGTATCAGAGACTTCACCCAGTTTCGCCATGTAGTCGTTAAAGGTCGCCTGTTCAATATTGAAGGCTTTATCCGGACGCCAGCTCGGCAGCACTTTGGTACTGAAAGCCGTCTCTTTAGCAATTGCCGCATGGTGCTCCAGGGAGTCAATCGGGTCATCGGTGGTGCCGACCATTTTGACGTTCATCTGCTGCATGATGCCGCGCGCGGAGAAGCTATCCTGCGCCAGCAGTGCGTTACCGCGCTCCCAGATCTCATCAGCCGTCGCGGGTGACAGCAGCTTACCTGTAATACCAAACGGGCGGCGCAGCTCAAGATGTGTCCAGTGGTATAACGGGTTGCCAATGGTGTGCGGTACGGTCGCTGCCCAGGCGTCAAACTTCTCACGATCCGACGCATCACCGGTACAGAGGCGCTCCGGCACGCCGTTAGTGCGCATCGCGCGCCACTTGTAGTGGTCACCTTTCAACCAGATGTCATACAAGTTTTTGAAACGATAATCTTCTGCGATCTGCTGCGGCGGCAGGTGGCAGTGGTAGTCGAAAATCGGCTGGTCTTTGGCGTAGTCGTGGTACAGACGGCGGGAAAATTCGGTATCTAGCAGGAAATCTTCGGTCATAAACGGGGTCATTATCGTCTTCCTCTCAACGAGTGCGTCTGATGTCTACCTTAATGCTGTCAAAGTTATCACACCAATTTCTATAGACCGAAGGTATTTTCGTGAGTTGGATCAATAAAAGCAGACAAAAACAGAGACGCTAATTGGTTAAATCCCCCGCCAGGCCGCGCCAAATCTGGCTCTCCACGCCTGAGTTAAAGACCACACAAAGAAAAACGCTTTTGTGATGTCACTCACCTTTTCAAGTTGTATGACAAGTTATCTTGCTGCCGTCGAATTGATAACCCGACGGAATGCATTCCCGATAAAACGTTAATCGGAATTAACGGTACGGACGCCGACTTACAAACAGAACGTTTACTGATGGCAGGCTTGGGCCGTAGCGGAACCTCTTTCCGGTTACGCCCTCCCGTTTCCACCCTCCGATGCGAGCGAAGGGTGTCCGCGCAAGCGGTAATAACATAACGATGAGGTTTACATGCGTAAAATCAAAGGATTACGTTGGTACATGATAGCGCTGGTGACGGTCGGCACCGTGCTTGGCTACCTGACACGTAACACCATAGCGGCAGCCGCTCCGACGTTGATGGAAGAGTTGCACATCTCGACTCAGCAATATTCGTATATCATCGCGGCCTATTCCGCAGCCTACACCATCATGCAGCCGGTTGCAGGCTACGTCCTCGACGTTCTCGGTACCAAAGTTGGTTACGCCTTCTTCGCAATTACCTGGGCTATCTTCTGCGGCGCGACCGCACTGGCTGGCAGCTGGGGCGGTCTGGCACTGGCGCGCGGCGCGGTGGGCGCAGCTGAAGCGGCGATGATCCCGGCGGGCCTGAAAGCGGCTTCTGAATGGTTCCCGGCAAAAGAGCGCTCCATCGCCGTCGGCTACTTCAACGTCGGTTCGTCAATTGGTGCGATGATTGCACCGCCGCTGGTGGTATGGGCGATCGTTATGCACAGCTGGGAGATGGCGTTCATTATCTCCGGCGTACTGAGCTTTATCTGGGCGATGGCCTGGCTCATCTTCTATAAGCACCCGCGCGATCAGAAAAAATTGAGCGAAGAGGAGCGTGAATACATTATTGGCGGCCAGGAAGCACAGCATCAGACCAACAACGGCAAGAAAATGTCTGTTCGCCAGATCCTTGGCACCCGCCAGTTCTGGGGTATCGCGCTGCCGCGTTTTCTGGCTGAACCAGCCTGGGGTACCTTTAACGCCTGGATCCCGCTGTTCATGTTCAAAGTGTATGGCTTTAACCTGAAAGAGATTGCGATGTTCGCCTGGATGCCGATGCTGTTCGCGGATCTCGGTTGTATCGTGGGTGGTTATCTGCCGCCGCTGTTCCAGCGCATCTTCGGCGTGAACCTGATTGTGTCGCGTAAAATGGTGGTCACCATGGGCGCGCTGCTGATGATTGGCCCAGGCATGATTGGTCTCTTCACCAGCCCGTATGTGGCGATTGGCCTGCTCTGTATCGGTGGCTTTGCGCACCAGTCTCTCTCCGGTGCATTGATTACGCTCTCTTCCGATGTCTTTGGTCGTAACGAAGTGGCAACTGCCAACGGCCTGACCGGGATGGCGGCGTGGATGGCAAGCACCATGTTCGCTCTGGTGGTCGGTGCGCTGGCGGATACCATCGGCTTTAGCCCGCTGTTCGCAGTACTGGCGCTGTTTGACCTTATGGGTGCAGTGCTCATCTGGACGGTGCTGAAAAACAAATCTGCCGAAGAGGTAGCAAAAGAGCAGGCTGTCGGCTCGCCCGCGGCACAGAGTTAGCCCCGCTTTTTTAAAACTATTTAAAGCCGCCTGAGGGCGGCTTTTTCGTTATTGACAATGGTGAGAAGGCGCTAAAAGTGGTATAACAAATCCTATTATTGCCCTCTCCTCTGGAGCCTGTATGGAAATCTCCGAACCACGACGTCTCTACCAGCAACTTGCCGCCGAGCTTAAAAGCCGGATTGAGCAAGGCGTTTATCTTGTGGGAGAGAAGCTGCCCGCCGAACGCTTTATCGCCGATGAGAAGAGCGTCAGCCGGACCGTGGTGCGTGAAGCGATCATCATGCTTGAGGTGGAAGGGTATGTCGAAGTGCGTAAAGGCTCCGGCATTCACGTCATCTCCAATCAGGCACGCCATACACAAGCGCCGGATGAGAATCTTGAGTTCGCCAGCTACGGTCCTTTTGAGCTGCTGCAGGCGCGCCAGCTGATTGAGAGCAATATCGCGGAGTTCGCTGCTACGCAGGTGACGAAGCAGGACATCATGAAGCTGATGGAGATTCAGGACAAAGCGCGCAAAGAGAAGTGCTTTCGCGACTCTGAATGGGATTTGCAGTTCCACGTACAGGTGGCGCTGGCAACGCAGAATACGGCCCTGGCCGCTATCGTTGAAAAGATGTGGACGCAGCGCGTGCACAACCCCTACTGGAAGAAACTGCACGACCATATCGATCTGCGCACCGTTGATAACTGGTGCGACGATCATGACCAGATCCTGAAAGCGCTGATCCGTAAAGATCCCCACGGCGCGAAGCTGGCGATGTGGCAGCACCTGGAGAACACCAAACAGATGCTGTTTAACGAAACCAGTGACGACTTTGAGTTCAATGCCGACCGCTACCTCTTCGCCGATAACCCGGTCGTTCATCTCGATACGGCGGCTAACGGCACGAAATAAAAAATCCTCTACAGGCGCGCACTTACACCGCGCCTGTAAGAATTTTGGGTAAGTGAAAAGTATAGAGTGTCAGCGTGTGTAAATACCCTCGCCTCTTTCCGCCTTCCCCCGGCAAAATCACTTCTGAGCGCTTTTCTGACTGACGCATTACCTCAGCCTTTGTTACAATTGGATGCATTTCGCTTCTGTGTGAGTCAGCGCTTGCTCACAGCGCCTCACCAGGATGACCCCTGCACCGGATGTGCCACGAGCGACCATAATGTATGAGAACGTATCGCCGTGCTGTTTCGTACGTAGCAGACGTGACGTAAACCGATGTACCAGGAACACCGAATGGAACTTTTAAGCCAGTTACTTCACGCCCTTTGGAGCCAGGATTTTGAGACACTGTCGCAGCCTGGCATGATCGGCATGCTCTATTTCGTTTTATTTGTCATTTTATTTCTGGAAAACGGTTTGCTGCCGGCGGCGTTTCTGCCCGGTGATAGCCTGCTGGTGCTGGTTGGCGTATTGATTGCCAAAGGTGCGCTGGGCTATCCGCAAACTCTGTTACTGCTTACCGTCGCTGCAAGTACCGGCTGCTGGCTGAGCTACATTCAGGGGCGCTGGCTTGGCAATACGCGGCTGGTGCAGAAATGGCTCTCTCATCTTCCGGCCCACTACCACCAGCGCGCGCACCATCTGTTCCACAAACATGGGCTGTCGGCGCTGTTAGTCGGGCGCTTTATCGCATTTGTTCGCACATTGCTGCCAACTATTGCCGGACTCTCTGGTCTGAGCAATACGCGTTTTCAATTTTTCAACTGGATGAGCGGCCTGCTGTGGGTGCTGATCCTGACAACGCTGGGTTACCTGTTGGGCATCACGCCGGTGTTTAAAAAGTATGAAGATGCGTTGATGTCCTGTTTGATGCTGCTTCCGGTGGTGCTGCTGGTGATTGGCCTGGTTGGCTCACTGGTGGTGTTGTGGAAGAAAAAACATAGCAATCGGAGCTAAAAGACAATGGAACTGCGTGCGCCTTTTCTGCGCTGGGTATTTACAAGCCTCACTGCTGCGGCGCTCTTTTGCGTGCTGTTTCTCGCCTGGACGGCGGTGCAAAATCGCGAGTCGACGCTTGCGATCCGCCCGCTGACGCAAAACATTACCGTGCCGGATGGATTCTCCATCTGGCATCATCTCGACGCCAACGGCATTCACTTTAAAAGCATCACCCCGCAGGATGACACCCTGCTGATTAAATTCGACTCCAGCGAGCAGAGCGCTGCCGCCAAGGCCGTGCTGGATCGCACTCTCCCCCAGGGGTATGTCATTGCCGCTCAGGATGATGCCGACACCCAAACTTCTGCGTGGCTTAACCGCCTGCGCAACAGCACGCATCGATTCGGATAATCTCTCCAGGATTCTGAATCTTTTCACTAACTTTGGTGTTTAGCCGTTACTTAACTATGCTTGAGTAACGGGACCAGGGTTCACATTACGTAACTGGATGCTGGCGTACCCTGTTTCGCCAGCTAACAACGGAAGGTTATCGATTATGAAAAACCGCATCGCTATGGCGCTGGCTCTTTTTTCCGTTAGCGCTCTTTCCCATGCTGCTTCCCCGTGTCAGGAAAAGGAGCATGAGATCCAACGCGAAATCAGCTATGCCGAAAAGCATAACAATCAGAGCCGTATTGACGGGTTGAATAAAGCCCTGCGTGAAGTTCGCGCCAACTGTTCTGATGAGAAGCTGCGCGCTGCGCATCAGAAGAAAATCGCTGAACAGAAAGAAGAGATTGCCGAGCGCCGTCGTGACCTGAGCGAAGCGAAAGAGAAAGGCGATGCGGACAAGATACACAAGCGGGAGCACAAGCTGAAAGAGGCTCAGCAGGAGCTGAAATCTCTTGAAGCGCGTGACTACTGATTAAATGGAAATGACCACACACTCACCTGGAGAGAATTATGTCGAAAGATAATGCTGACCATCTGCGCGCTGAGTTGAAATCGCTGGCGGACACCCTGGAAGAAGTGCTGGGTAATTCTGGTGAAAAATCGAAAGAAGAGCTGAGCAAGCTGCGTACCAAAGCGGAAAAAGCGCTGCGTAACAGCCGCGACCGCCTGGGCGATACCGGCGATGTTATTGCTCGCCAGACCCGCGAAGCCGCTGCCCGTACCGATGAGTACGTGCGTGACAATCCGTGGGCCAGCGTTGGCATCGGCGCCGCAATCGGCGTGGTGTTAGGCGTTCTGATGTCGCGTCGCTGATATGGCGGATTCACGATACGCGCAAGGGCCTGGCAAAAGCGCGCTCGGGATTGGTCAGCGTATGCTGACCATTCTGGTTGAAATGGTTGAGACCCGCCTGCGGCTGGCGGTTGTTGAGCTTGAAGAAGAGAAAGCCAACTTATTCCAGCTGCTCCTGATGGTGGGGCTGACCATGCTTTTCGCTGCATTTGGCCTGATGAGTCTGATGGTGCTAATTATTTGGGCCGTCGATCCGCAATATCGCTTGAATGTGATGATTGCAACCACCGTAGTGTTACTTGTGCTGGCGCTGATAGGCGGCATTTCGACACTGCGTAAAGCGCGGGCCTCGACACTGCTGCGTCACACGCGTCAGGAGTTGTCGAACGATCGCGCCTTGCTGGAGGACGATAAATCGTGAGCAGCAAAGCCGAACGTCTGAAGCGTAAAGCGCAATTGCTCAGCATGATCCAGCAGCAACGTCTGGATCTTACCGCCGGGCGTCGGGACTGGCTTGAAGCCACCGGCGCTTACGATCGCGGCTGGAACACGCTGTTAAGCCTGCGCTCATGGGCGCTGGTAGGCAGTAGCGCAATGGCTATCTGGAGCGTTCGCCATCCTAATATGCTGGTGCGCTGGGCCAGACGCGGTTTCGGCGCCTGGAGCATGTGGCGGCTGGTGAAATCCACCGTTAATGCGCAGCGCTAAAGCGTCACTTGCTTGCTAACACGGGCGATCCTGGGATCGCCCGTTTGCTTTTCTGCTTAGGCAATTTTTTTGAAAGATTTCGACAGTTTTCCTAGCTAACAATATATTCACTCCGCGATTACTATCCTCTCCATCAACTGCAAGCCCGCGGCACACGCCGTTTCTTACACAATTTTTACTGCATAGCGCCTATGCGGTTCCTGGAGAGAAAGATGAAAAAATTAGAAGATGTTGGTTTCCTGGTTGCTCGTATTCTGATGCCGATCCTGTTTATCGTTGCAGGCTGGGGCAAAATCACCGGCTATGCAGGCACTCAGCAATATATGGAATCGATGGGCGTACCGGGCTTCTTCCTGCCACTGACCATCCTGCTTGAGTTTGGCGGCGGTCTGGCCATTCTGTTCGGCTTCCTGACCCGCACTACTGCGCTGTTCACCGCTGGCTTTACGCTGCTGACGGCGTTTATCTTCCACAACAACTTTGCGGAAGGCGCGAACTCCATTATGTTCATGAAAAACCTGACCATCGCTGGCGGCTACCTGCTGCTGGGCATCACCGGTCCGGGCGCGTTCAGCATCGACCGAGTACTGAATAAAAAGTGGTAAGCGCTCTATACTGACTGAATACACCAAAGCGAGGAGTTCACTCCTCGCTTTTGCTATCAGAAGGAGAAGCAGCAATGGGACAACTGATTGACGGCGTCTGGCACGACACCTGGTATGACACCAAATCCACCGGCGGACGCTTTAAACGTTCAGAATCGGCGTTTCGCAACTGGCTGACCGCCGATGGCGCTGCCGGCCCCTCTGGCGAAGGCGGGTTTGCCGCTGAAAAAGATCGCTACCATCTCTATGTTTCGCTCGCCTGCCCGTGGGCACACCGCACGCTGATCCTGCGTAAGCTGAAGGGCCTGGAGCCGTTTTTACCGGTTTCGGTCGTGCATCCGCTGATGCTGGAAAATGGCTGGACGTTTGGCGATGATTTTCCCGCCGCAACGGGCGACACCCTCTATCAGCACGAATTTCTCTATCAGCTCTATCTGCATGCCGATCCGCACTACAGCGGGCGCGTAACGGTACCGGTGGTGTGGGATAAGAAGAATCACACCATCGTCAGCAATGAATCGGCGGATATTATTCGCATGTTCAATACCGCATTCGACGGGCTGGGTGCCAAAGCGGGGGATTACTATCCGCCTGAACTGCGCGAGAAGATTGACGAGCTGAATGGCTGGATCTACGACAATGTGAATAACGGCGTCTATAAAGCCGGTTTCGCCACCAGC
Source organism: Kosakonia sp. HypNH10 (assembly GCF_029850615.1). NCBI lineage: Bacteria > Pseudomonadati > Pseudomonadota > Gammaproteobacteria > Enterobacterales > Enterobacteriaceae > Kosakonia > Kosakonia sp. HypNH10. Next base: position 133,948 of record NZ_JAOTIU010000008.1, on the reverse strand, counting down.
CAGCAGGCCTATGATGAAGCGGTATCCGGGGTATTTAGTGCGCTGGAGCGCCTGGAGCAGATCCTTGGACGGCACCGCTATTTGACGGGCGATCGCCTGACCGAAGCGGATATCCGTTTATGGACAACGCTGGTGCGCTTTGATCCGGTCTATGTGACGCACTTTAAATGCGATAAGCGCCGCATCAGTGATTACCTCAACCTGCATGGCTTCCTGCGCGACATCTACCAGATGCCGGGCATTGCCGAGACGGTTGATTTCGCGCATATCCGCAATCACTACTATCGCAGCCATAAAACGCTGAACCCGACGGGGATTATCTCCATCGGCCCGTGGCAGGATCTTGATGAACCGCACGGTCGTGACAGCCGTTTTTCCTGAACTTTCGGGCGCGTCACATCGCGCCCAAATAATTCCCCGCCCGACTTATCCCTTTGTAAATTTGCCGTCTATTCTTACTGTTATCGTTGTTAAAACAACGGATTGACCGTTGACCGAGGTAAAAATGGACTGGTATTTCTGGGTACTTCGTAATTACGCCACTTTCCACGGACGCGCCCATCGCCGCGAATTCTGGATGTTCACACTCGTTAACATCATCCTGTTCGGCGTGCTGAATGTGATTGATCGTATCGTGGGCTGGCACCACATCTTAAGCCTTGTTTATGCCCTGCTGATGCTGGTGCCGACGCTGGCGGTACAGGTGCGCCGCCTGCATGACACCAACCGCAGCTGGCGCTGGCTGCTGCTGATGATTATTCCGCTGTTTGGCTCGCTGGTGCTGCTCGCGTTTTATAGCCAGCGCGGCACGCCGCAGGAGAATGAGTTCGGCCCGGAGCCGCAGCCCTTCCCGCAAACCGTGCATGCGACCGAGCGCGGCGCATAGCGTTATTTACCGGCAAAAAGCTTGGGGATCTCGCGCAGACACCAGGCTTTGCCCTCGCCCATGCTGTCGCGGCGCCAGGCCATAATAATATCCACCTGGCCGCTGTACTCCGGGCTGACTACGCGCAGGCGGCCCTCGGCAATATCACGCTCAACTAACGGATAGGGCATGGTGGCGACGCCCAGCCCGGCGAGTAGCGCCTGGCGTTTATCTTCAATTGTACTGACCGTCAGCCTCGGCTGTTTATCCAGCAACTGAACCGTAAGCACCGGGCGTTCGCGGGCGGTATCTGCCACCGCCACGCCGCGATACTTCACGCGTGTGATCTCGGAGAGCGGCTCCGGCTCCTGATGAATCGGGTGCTCGGGCGCGGCGACATAGACGTTCATCACGGTATAGAGCTTGCGGGAGTTGATCTCCGACGAAGAGCGAAAGTGCATATCCGGCGCGATAACAATATCCGCCCGCCCCTGCTCGAGCCGCTCCCAGGCACCTGCCAGCACTTCGGTGATAATCGATAGCTGGGTAGTGGCTTTCGCCGCCAGCCTCTCCACCAGCGGAAACAACTCTACCGTTGGCACCAGCGCTTCCGTTACCAGCGTTAAATGGGTTTCCCAGCCGCGCGCCAGCGCTTCGGCATCGGTCGTTAATTTATCAGCCGCTTCCAGCAGAACGCGCCCGCGCTCCAGCAGCATACGCCCGACATTGGTGAATTTGGTGCGGTGACCGGAGCGGTCAAATAGCACCACATCCAGCTCTTCTTCAAGTTTTTGCATGGTGTAGCTGAGCGCGGAGGGGACACGCCCCAGTTCATCCGCAGCGGCGGCAAAGCTTCCGCGCCGGTCAATTGCATCCATCACGCGCAGTGCTTCCAGCGTCAGTGCCCTTTCTTTGGCCATAGGTGTTCTCATTCAGGAAATTTGAACATACCGGGCAGAATATCTGGCTAACAATGCAGCGTCCATCCCTTTAACATTGTTTTAAGTAAAGAGAGGTCAAGAATAATGATTACTACCCGAACGGCAAAACAGTGCGGACAAGCTGACTTCGGCTGGCTTAAAGCCCGCTACACCTTCTCCTTTGGACACTACTTTGATCCCAAACTGCTGGGTTATGCGTCACTGCGCGTGTTGAACCAGGAAGTGCTCGCACCAGGGGCTTCTTTCCAGCCGCGCGCCTACCCGAAAGTGGATATTCTGAATCTGATTCTGGAAGGTGAAGCGGAGTACCGCGACAGCGAAGGTCATCATGTGCAGGCCAAAGCGGGTGAAGCGCTGCTTATCGCAACCCAGCCTGGCATCAGTTACAGTGAGCACAATCTGAGTAAAGACAAGTCGCTTACGCGCATGCAGCTATGGCTGGATGCCTGCCCGGAGCGGGAAAACGCGCCGGTGCAGAAGCTGACCCTTGCTGATGATGCCTGCCAGTTGCTGGCCTCGCCGGATGGCGACAAAGGTAGCCTGCAGTTGCGCCAACAAGTGTGGTTGCACCATATTTCGCTGAATAAAGGCGAAGAGCTGAAAATCGAATTACACGGACCGCGAGCCTATCTGCAGTCCATTCACGGGACGGTGCATGCCGTCACCCATCACAAAGAGCAAGAGGCCCTCACCTGCGGTGACGGCGCTTTCATTCGTGATGAAGCCACTATCACGCTGGTCGCCGACACGCCGCTTCGCGCGCTGTTGGTGGATTTACCAGTGTAATGAACATTTTTATCAGGTGAGTAAATGAGTATCCGCACTATGTACAGTTCGTTCGATCGTGTCACCACGAGCCAGGAGAGTTCCGCCGCTGCCAACCAGGCGTTCGGGTTTGAAGAGATGCTGACGGAACTGGAAGTGATCGTCGAAGAAGCCGTTGTCCGTCTTGCTGAGGAAGAAGAAGCCGCCTGATTGCCAGCCCCGGCGCACGCCGGGGTTATGTTCCTGCCTTTATGAAGCCGCGCGCAGTGAAAGCGCCTTCTCCTGCCTGAACACCTCCTGCATAAACCGCCGTAAAATCTCTGCCGCACCCGGCGCGGGCGTTACGCCAGCGATTAAGCTATCTGTGTCACCCCCCTCTTTTTCGATATGGGGACGGTTAAGCCGTAACAGATCGGTGGCGATCTCCGGTCGCATTTCGGGGTGAAACTGCACCGAAAACGCGTTTGGCCCGTAACGCACGATCTGATGCGGATCGTGAATTGAGGCACCGAGCACCGTAGCGCCAATGGGTAAACGGGTAACCGTCTGTCGATGGGTCAGGTGGGCAGGAAAGCTCCCTTCAAGATGCGCAAGCAGCGGTTCGTGAGCGGCGGCGGCATTGAGATAAACGGTTTTGGTTCCCGCTTCACGGCCATCCTTGTGATACTGCACATCGCCGCCCAGCGCCCAGGCCATCAGTTGATGACCATAACAGACGCCAAACAGCGGCATTTCCACCGCCATCGCCTCGCGGATCCACGCGGCGGTCTGCTCGCTCCAGGGCAATCTGTCCGTAACCATCGCCCAGGATCCGGTGATGATCGCCGCCCGGCGCGGATCCGGTGCCGGCAGCGCTTCGCCTTCGAAAACGCGGATCACCTCGACATCATCAAGTTCGCATCCCAGCAGTTGGCAAAACCAGAGCGGCACATCGCCGTGCGCGTCGCGCATGGTCTGCGGAGCGTTCCCCATCTGGAGAATCAAAATCGATTTTTGTTCCATAACAGCAACGCCTCCCATGGCGAAAAAATAGACATGTGCCAGACAGGTTAGCGCGTTTCGCTGCCAGGATGATCGATTAATTGTTTATGAATTAGACAGAATTAGCTTAGAGAGCGTAAAAAAAGCCCAGCGTCGAAGCCGTTCGTAGGCGTGATAAGCGCAATTTGTAGGCTTGATAAGCGCAGCGCCATCAGGCATTTACACCCATTGCCGGATGGCGGCTCACGCCTTATCCGGCCTACGCAAATACCGGGACCAGTTGTCGTTGTAGGCCTGATAAGCGCAGCGCCATCAGGCATTTGCACCCACCGCCGGATGGCGGCTCACGCCTTATCCGGCCTACACAAATGCCAGGATCGGTGGTTGTTGTAGGCCTGATAAGCGCAGCGCCATCAGGCATTTGCACCCACCGCCGGATGGCGGCTCGCGCCTTATCCGGCCTACGCGAATGCCGGGAGCGGTCGTTGTAGGCCTGATAAGCGCAGCGCCATCAGGCATTTACACCCAATGCCGGATGGCGGCTCACGCCTTATCCGGCCTACGCAAGTGTCGGGAGCTGTCGTTGTAGGCCTGATAAGCGCAGCGCCATCAGGCATTTGCACCCATCGCCGGATGGCGGCTCGCGCCTTATCCGGCCTACGCAAATGCCGAGAGCTGTCGTTGTAGGCCTGATAAGCGCAGCGCCATCAGGCATTTGCACCCACCGCCGGATGGCTTACGCCTTATCCGGCCTGAAAAAGCAAAAACCCCGCCGAGGCGGGGTTTTTTAAGAGGTGAAACTGACCGATAAGCCGGGTTCTGTCGTGGACAGTCATTCATCTAGGCCAGCAATCGCTCACTGGCTCAAGCAGCCTACCCGGGTTCAGTACGGGCCGTACCTTGTGAACCCCTATTTGGCCTTGCTCCGGGTGGAGTTTACCGTGCCGCGAACTGTTGCCAGACGCGCGGTGCGCTCTTACCGCACCCTTTCACCCTTACCTGATCCCGCTTGCGCGGGCCATCGGCGGTTTGCTCTCTGTTGCACTGGTCGTAGGCTTGCGCCTCCCAGGCGTTACCTGGCACCCTGCCCTATGGAGCCCGGACTTTCCTCCCCTCCGCCCGTCTCCCCCGAAGAGGACGACGACGAAGCGGCGACTGTCTGGTCAGCTTCGGCGCGCAGTATAGAGGGTTTGCGCCCGCGTGTCACCCTTCCGTCGACATTCCCACCGCCAGCGTCGCCGCGATATTTCGCGAGGCGCGGTAAATGTTGTCAAACGCGCCGCGAAACGCCTCCTCCAGCGTGCCGATAGTGGTCAACACACTGAACACCGCGTCGATACCGTACTGATGCACCACGCCGACATCGCTGGTCAAACTGCCGGCGATACCAATCACCGGCTTATGGTATTTTTTCGCTACCTGCGCCACGCCCACCGGCACCTTGCCATGAATGCTCTGGCTGTCGATGCGCCCTTCGCCCGTCACTACCAGCGTGCAGTCGTGAATATGCTCCTCCAGGTTGAGCGCCTGGGTAACAATCTCAATGCCACTGCGCAGCTCCGCACCGAGAAACGCCATCAGCGCTGCCCCCATACCGCCCGCCGCGCCCGATCCCGGCACGCACTTCACATCGATATGCAGATCTTTTTTGATCACGTCAGCGAAGTGATCGAGGCTGCGATCCAGCTCGATGATCATCGCTTCCGTCGCCCCTTTTTGCGGGCCAAATATACGCGATGCGCCGCTCTCGCCGGTGAGCGGGTTGGTCACATCACAGGCCACGCGGATCGTGCACTTCTGCAAACGCGGATCGAGGCCAGAGAGATCAATATGATTAAGTCCGATCAGGCTTCCGCCGCCGTGACCAATCTCTTTGCCGTTGGCATCCATAAGACGCGCACCCAGCGCCTGCACCATACCGGCTCCGCCGTCATTGGTCGCGCTGCCGCCGATACCGATGATAATGTTGCTCGCGCCCTTATCCAGCGCCTGCAAAATAAGCTCCCCGGTGCCGCGCGACGTGGTAATTAATGGATTACGTAATTCGGGCGCAACCAGTGCCAGCCCGCTTGCCGCCGCCATCTCAATAAAAGCAGTCGCGCCATCGCCCGAGCTTCCCCAGCAGGCCTCAACCGGCTCGCCCAGCGGGCCGGTCACGCGGGCGGTATGCATCGTGCCCTGCGTGGCGGCGATCATGGCCTCAACGGTACCCTCACCGCCATCCGCGACAGGAACAGAGACATAGTGCGCATCGGGAAAGATCTCCCGAAATCCTTTTTCTATTGCCTGCGCGACCTGCGTCGCAGAGAGGCTTTCTTTATAAGAGTCTGGGGCGATTACGATTTTCATAGTGGTGAGCCTGGTCAAGCCGCGCACGTCACCCTGCAGGCCAGAGGTAGACTGCAAAGGTGGAGATCAAGAGAAGCAAGGGCGCGCCTGCGCCCTTTCTGATTAACGAGTGACTTCGACTTTCGCCAGTTTCTCGTAGTAGCACGCCAGCGCGCTGTGATCGGAGGTACCCATGCCGTCTGCACGCAAGGCCTGCATCATCTCCATCACCGCGGCGGTCAGCGGCAACTGCGCGCCCACGCCGTGCGAGGTATCCAGCGCATTTGCCAGATCTTTGATATGCAGATCGATGCGGAAACCCGGTTTGAAGTTGCGATCCATCACCATCGGCGCTTTCGCCTCCAGCACCGTGCTGCCCGCAAGACCGCCGCGAATTGCCTGGAAGACCAGATCCGGGTTAACGCCCGCTTTCGTCGCCAGGGTTAAGGCTTCCGACATGGCGGCAATATTGAGCGCCACAATCACCTGGTTTGCCAGCTTGGTGACGTTCCCCGCACCGATATCACCGGTATGCACCACCGATCCCGCCATCGCTTTCATCAGGTCGTAGTGCTTATCAAACACCGCTTTGTCGCCGCCAACCATCACAGAGAGCGTGCCGTCGATCGCTTTGGGTTCGCCGCCACTGACCGGCGCATCCAGCATCTCCACACCTTTCGCTTTCAGCGCTTCGCTGATTTCACGGCTTGCCAGCGGCGCAATGGAGCTCATGTCGATCAGCACCGTGCCCGCTCTCGCCCCTTCAATAATGCCGCCTTCACCCAGTGCCACCTCTTTCACATGCGGCGAGTTCGGCAGCATGGTGATGATGACATCACACTGCTCGGCGATGGCTTTGGCATTGCTCGCGGTTTCGGCACCAGCGGCAACAAGCTCGCCCACCGCGTCACTGTTGCGATCAACGACCACCAGTGAGTAACCGGCTTTGATGAGGTTTTTGCTCATGGGTTTGCCCATAATGCCGAGGCCAATGAAACCGACTTTCATCGTCATAATTGCGTCTCTCTTTTTCAGGTGGTGAGGTTATTTTTTAAAAGCGTCGGCGAGTCGCTGCGTCGCCGCACGGAATACGCCCAGATCGCTGCCGACGGCAACCACGGTCGCGCCCCACTCCAGGTAGCGACGCGCGTCCGCCTCAACCGGTGCCAGGATGCCGCTCGGTTTGTTGTGTGCCTTCGCGCGGGCGAAAATATGCTGAATGGTGCGCTGCACTTCCGGGTGCGCGGCATTGCCGAGGTAACCGAGCGTCGCCGCCAGGTCGCTTGGCCCGACAAACACGCCGTCCACGCCGTCGGTCGAGAGGATCGCGTCAAGGTTATCGACACCCGCCTGGCTCTCTATCTGCACCAGAATCGAGATATTGGCGTTGGACTGGCGGAAGTAGTCCGGCACGGTGCCGAACATATTGGCGCGGTGCGATACGGAGACGCCGCGAATGCCTTCCGGCGGATAGCGGGTCGCCGCTACGGCCAGCAACGCATCCTCTTCACTCTCGACGAAGGGAATCAGGAAGTTATAGAAACCGATATCGAGCAGGCGCTTGATGATCACCGCATCGTTGGTGGGCACGCGTACAACCGGCGCGCTGACGCTGCCTTTGAGCGCCATCAGCTGCGGTACAAAAGTGAGTACATCATTGGGCGCGTGTTCACCGTCGAGCAGCAGCCAGTCGAAACCCGCAAGCCCCAGCACTTCCGTGCTGATATGGCTACCCAGCGCGGACCAGCAGCCAATCTGAACCTGCTGCGCGGCCAGCGCGGCCTTGAATTTGTTAGGGAAGATATCGTTAGTCATCTTTTGTACCTTAAATGTGTTGGTGCTTATTTCTTCAGTTCCATACGTTTGATGTCGCCGACGACAAACAGGTAACAGACCATCATCATCAGGGCCGAACAGCCGACGAACACCAGCGCGCCGTTGAAGGAGTGCAACTCTTTTACCATGTAGCCGATAACCAGCGGCGTCGCGATAGAGGCCACATTACCAAAGACGTTAAACACGCCGCCGCACAGGCCGACAATCTCTTTTGGCGCGACGTCGGAAATCACCGGCCAGCCGAGCGCCCCAAAACCTTTGCCGAAGAAGGCCAGCGCCATCAGCGCGACCACCAGCGCGGTGTTGTTGGTGTAGTTACAGAGGATAATGCTGGAAGCGAGCAGCATCCCCATCACGATAGGCACTTTACGCGCCACGGTCAGGGATGAGCCACGTTTGATCAGGTAATCGGAAAAGAGCCCGCCCAGCACGCCGCCGACAAAGCCACACAGCGCCGGAATGGAGGCCACAAAGCCCACTTTGAGGATCGACATCCCCTTCTCCTGCACCAGGTAGATGGGAAACCAGGTGAGGAAGAACCAGGTGATGGTGTTGAGGAAGTACTGACCAAAGAAGATGCCCAGCATCATACGGTTGCTCAGCAGTTGCTTGATGTAATCGAGCTTCGGCCCGGCTTTCTTGTCGTCGCCCGTTTTTTTATGGTCCATGTCGACCACCGCGCCGTTCGCCGCAATGTACTCCAGCTCTTCGCGGCTCATACGCGGATGGTCGGTTGGGTTATGCACAAACTTCACCCACGCAAAGGTCAGCACAAAACCGATCGCGCCCATCACCGTAAAGACATGCTCCCAGCCCCAGGCGTAGGTCAGCCAGCCGAGCAGCGGCGAAAAGAGCGCCAGCGAGAAGTATTGCGCCGAGTTAAAGAGCGCCGAGGCGGTACCACGCTCCTTCGCTGGAAACCATGCCGCAACAATGCGCGCATTCGCCGGGAAGGAGGGCGCTTCAGAGAAACCGAGCATAAAGCGCATGATAAACATCGAAACCCCGGCCCAGGCGAGCGGGAACACATCAACAAAACCCTGCAAGAAAGTGAAGAGCGACCAGAAAAAGAGGCTGTAGGTGTAGACGCGTTTGGAGCCGAAGCGGTCGAGCAGCCAGCCGCCGGGGATCTGCATCAGCAGGTAGGCCCAGCCGAAGGCGGAGAAGATGTAACCCATCGAGACGGAATCGAGTTGTAGCTCTTTGGCGACATCGGTTCCGGCAATAGAGAGCGTGGCACGGTCAGCGTAGTTAACTGCGGTGACAATAAATATAATCAGCAGAATTAAATAACGGGTAGGAATCGCCCGTTTTGCTTCGACGGTTTGTTCAATAGCCATTTTAATTTCCTCGGACACCGCTAACTTTTAAATATATTTATTTGGGTGGTTTATCTGATGATATTTAACAACGCAGAGTTAATTCAGATAACAGATACAGAGATTTAATTAGCCCTCAGTATAAACAGCGCCGGGAGAGCACACATTGTAACCTTGCTCAATTTTTTAACTGTCCTGAAAGATTATTTTGAGCATATGCCCATAAAGCTGGGCGCTGATGCACACTTCTTGCATTATGCCGCCGCGCAGCATGCGGCCCGGCGTTAATAAGTGATATGCGTCACATTTTAATAGTTGAACACCTGACATTCTTATTTCCAGTAAACAAGACTTTTCTTGCTGATATTAATTCCAGAGTAAAGAACGGGTTTCTCTATTGTGAGTGATGCAGCGTACAGTGAGCGGGAGATAAATTAATAATGTCCGACATTGAAATAAGAGAGCAAATGCCTGGCGCGTTTTATATTAAGGTTCACGACACCGATAATGTCGCGATTATCGTTAACGACAACGGCTTAAAAGCCGGTACCCGCTTCCCGGATGGTCTGGAGTTGATTGAACATATTCCGCAGGGGCATAAAGTCGCGCTGGTCGATATTCCTCATCACGGCGAGATCGTGCGCTATGGCGAAGTGATCGGCTACGCCGTGCGCCCGATCCCGCGCGGCAGCTGGATCGATGAATCCCTCGTTGAGCTGCCGACGGCCCCTCCGCTCAACACCCTGCCGCTGGCGACCAAAGTGCCCGAACCCTTGCCGCCACTAGAAGGATACACCTTCGAAGGCTACCGCAATGCGGATGGCAGCGTCGGCACGAAAAACCTGCTCGGCTTAACCACCAGCGTGCACTGCGTTGCCGGGGTGGTGGATTATGTGGTGAAGCTGATTGAGCGCGATCTGCTGCCAAAATACCCGAATGTCGACGGCGTGGTTGGCCTTAACCATCTTTACGGCTGCGGCGTGGCGATTAACGCCCCAGCGGCGGTGATCCCAATTCGCACTATCCACAACATCTCCCTTAACCCGAACTTCGGCGGCGAAGTGATGGTGATTGGCCTCGGCTGTGAAAAATTGCAGCCGGAGCGGCTGCTACAGGGAACAGATGATGTGCAGGCGATCCCGGCAGACGGCGCCAGCATTGTGCGTTTGCAGGATGAGCACCACGTGGGCTTCCGCTCAATGGTAGATGACATTTTGCAGGTCGCCGAGCGGCATCTGATAAAACTCAACCAGCGCAAACGCGAAACCTGCCCGGCGTCGGAACTGGTGGTCGGCATGCAGTGCGGCGGCAGCGACGCCTTCTCCGGCGTGACCGCTAACCCGGCGGTGGGCTTTGCTTCCGATCTGCTGATCCGCTGCGGCGGCACGGTGATGTTCTCGGAAGTAACAGAAGTGCGCGACGCGATCCACCTGCTCACCCCGCGCGCTATCAACGAAGAGGTAGGCAAACGCCTGCTGGAAGAGATGGCCTGGTACGATAATTACCTGGATCTTGGCAAAACCGATCGCAGCGCTAACCCATCGCCCGGCAACAAAAAAGGCGGGCTGGCTAACGTGGTGGAAAAAGCGCTGGGCTCGATTGCCAAATCAGGCAAGAGCGCCATTTCCGAGGTGCTCTCTCCCGGACAGCGCCCGACCAAACGCGGCCTGATCTACGCCGCCACGCCGGCCAGTGATTTCGTCTGCGGCACCCAGCAGGTGGCCTCCGGCATTACCGTGCAGGTCTTTACCACCGGTCGCGGCACGCCCTATGGGCTGATGGCGGTACCGGTGATCAAAATGGCGACCCGTACCGAGCTGGCAAACCGCTGGTATGACTTGATGGATATTAACGCGGGCACCATCGCTACCGGCGAAGAGAGTATTGAAGAGGTGGGCTGGAAGCTGTTCCACTTTATTCTCGATGTCGCCAGCGGGCGTAAAAAAACCTTTTCCGATCAATGGGGATTGCATAACCAGCTGGCAGTGTTTAACCCGGCGCCGGTGACCTGATCCCCGCAAGAAGATGTATAAACCTCACCCTTAGCATGGCTCCGGCCATGCTTTTTTTTGCCCCTCTCCCTTTCATTCTCTTTCCCTCCCTTTCGAAAGTTTCGCTTTTACGATTCAAATCACAAAAAACCATTCCGAAAGACTATATCTTCTTTCGAAGAAAATAAACGAAAGGGTTCGGAGGCAGGATGTTTATCATTTCAACAAAAACCATGCTCACTAAGGCGCAGCGCGAGGGCTACGCGGTGCCTGCCTTTAATATCCATAACCTCGAAACGCTTCAGGTTGTCGTTGAGACCGCCGCCGAGCTACGCTCACCGCTGATTGTAGCGGGTACACCAGGGACCTTTAGCTACGCCGGAATCGGCAATATTGTTGCCATTGCCGCCGATCTGGCAAAAACCTATAACCAACCGCTGGCGATCCACCTCGATCACCATGAAGAGCTTGCCGATATCGAGCGCAAAGTACACGCCGGGGTGCGCTCGGTGATGATCGACGGCTCTCACCTCCCTTATGCCGAAAATGTGGCAGTGGTAAAAGCCGTTACCGACTTCTGCCATCGCTATGACGTCAGCGTTGAGGCGGAGCTGGGGCGTCTTGGCGGTCAGGAGGACGACCTGATCGTCGATGCCAAAGACACACGCTTTACCAATCCACAGCAGGCGCAGGATTTTATCGCAAAGAGCGGCATCGACTCGCTTGCGGTGGCGATCGGCACCGCGCACGGCCTCTACAGTGAGGAGCCGAAGCTCGATTTCGACCGGCTGGCGGAGATTCGTCAGGCCGTCGAGGTTCCGCTGGTGTTACACGGCGCTTCCGGCCTGCCTGCGGCCGATATTCGCCGCGCTATCGGCCTTGGCGTCTGTAAGGTCAACGTCGCTACCGAACTCAAAATCGCCTTTTCCGACGCGCTTAAGGCATACCTGCTCTCATACCCGAATGCCAGCGATCCGCGCCACTACATGGTTCCGGCCAAAGCCGCCATGAAAGAGGTGGTACGCAAAGTCATCCACGATTGCGGCTGTGAAGGGAAGCTGTAAGCCCACCCATTTAACCGGAGAATCACGTGAAAGAGATTATTGCCCGCCATAAAGCGGGAGAGCACCTTGGTATCTGTTCCGTCTGCTCGGCCCATCCGTTAGTGATTGAAGCCGCGCTGCGCTTCGATTTGCATACCGGTAACAGCGTGCTGATCGAAGCGACATCCAACCAGGTTAACCAGTTTGGCGGCTATACCGGTATGCAGCCGGCCGATTTCCGCGACTTTGTCTATGCCATCGCCCGCGAGGTCGGATTTCCGCTGGAGCGGCTGATCCTTGGTGGCGATCACCTTGGGCCTAACTGCTGGCAGAACGAGCATGCCGATGTGGCGATGGAGAAAGCGATCGCGCTGATCGAAGCTTACGTTGCCGCCGGGTTTAGCAAGATCCACCTTGATGCCTCAATGTCCTGCGCGGACGATCCGGTACCGCTGGCTCCGCAGGTGGTGGCGGAGCGCGCCGCGCGCCTGTGTCTGGCTGCGGAGCAGACGGCAAGCGAGGTGCAGAAACAGGCGCTGACCTATGTCATCGGCACGGAAGTACCGGTGCCGGGGGGCGAGGCCAGCAGCATCAGCGCGGTGCACGTTACCCATGTGGAAGATGCCGCACGCACGCTGGAAACTCACCGTGTCGCCTTCGAAGCGCTGAGGCTTGAAGCGGCGATGAAGCGGGTTATCGCCATTGTGGTTCAGCCGGGAGTAGAGTTCGATCATACGCAGGTGATTCATTACCAGCCTCAGGCCGCCGAAGCGCTTTCCGGCTGGATCCGCCAGACGCCGATGGTCTATGAAGCCCACTCGACGGATTACCAGTCCCGCCACGCCTATCGCGCGCTGGTACGCGATCATTTCGCCATCCTGAAAGTTGGCCCGGCGCTGACCTTTGCCTTGCGCGAAGCGATTTTCGCCCTCGCGCAGATGGAAAACGAGCTGATTGCTCCGGAGAGTCGTAGCCGGGTGCTGGAGGTGATTGACGAAGTGATGCTGAACGAGCCGGACTACTGGAAGAAGTATTACCACCCCACCTGGAGCCAGGCGATGGTCGATATCCACTTCAGCCTCTCTGACCGCATCCGCTACTACTGGCCCCACCCGCGCATCCGCCAGGCGGTGGAAAAACTGCTCGCGAATCTCGACACCGTCAGGCTGCCGCTGGGGCTGATTAGCCAGTTTATGCCTCTACAACTGGAACGCGCGTCGCTAAACGAGATAGTCACAACGCCACGCAGCCTGATTATTGACAAAATACAGGACGTATTGCGTGCCTATCGCTATGGATGCGCCCCTGAAACTGCCTGTTAAGCGGAGTGTGTATGAGCCAACTGTTTGTCCGAACCGGAGTGGATTTTACCTCGCGCCAGCAACTGCTGGCACACATTGGCGAGGAGATGCTGGCAAAAGGCGTCGTCCATGAAAGCTACCCCGCCGCGCTGCTGGCGCGCGAGGAAAACTACCCAACCGGCATCGCGCTGGAGCGTCATGCGATCGCCATTCCCCACTGCGAGGCGAGCCACGCCCTCTCCCCGGCGCTCTATCTGATTCGTCCGCGCAAACCTATTTTTTTTCAACAAGCTGACGATGATGGCGAGGTTGCCGTCTCGCTGATTATTGCCCTGATTGTTGAAAACCCGGCGGCGCAGCTGACGCTACTGAGAAAACTGTTTAGTGAGCTACAAAACCCGAACACGCTGGACGCGCTGCTGAACGCTGCGGATGACGATCTGGCGAGATGTTTTCGGGAGACGTTCCTGGAGCCTGAGACATGCGGTCAGGCTTAATAACATACTGATAATAAAAGGAGTACCCTATGAAACGTAAAGTGATTGTCGCCTGCGGCGGTGCGGTCGCCACCTCCACGATGGCGGCAGAAGAGATCAAAGAGCTATGCGATACGCACCACATCGAACTCGATCTTGTGCAGTGTCGGGTAAATGAGATCGAAACCTATATGGACGGGGCGGATCTCATCTGCACCACCGCGAAAGTGGATCGCGCCTTCGGTGATATTCCTGTTGTGCACGGTATGCCCTTCGTTTCAGGAGTCGGCATTGAGGCGCTACAGCAAAAAATCCTGACCATTCTCGTGGGGTAACGCTATGTTTAGCGAAATAATGCGTTATATCCTCGACTTAGGTCCTACCGTGATGCTGCCGGTGGTGATCATTATTTTCTCGAAGCTGCTGGGGATGAAACTCGGCGACTGCTTTAAATCGGGTCTGCATATTGGCATTGGCTTTGTCGGCATCGGCCTGGTGATCGGCCTGATGCTCGACTCCATCGGCCCGGCGGCAAAAGCCATGGCGGAACATTTCCAGATCAACCTTCAGGTCATTGATGTTGGCTGGCCGGGATCGTCACCGATGACATGGGCATCGCAAATTGCGCTGGTTGCTATCCCTGTCGCTATCGCCGTGAATATCATCATGCTGGTAACGCGCATGACGCGGGTGGTCAACGTGGATATCTGGAATATCTGGCACATGACCTTTACTGGCGCGATGCTGCATCTCGCCACCGGCTCTTACTGGATTGGCATTCTCGGCGTGGCGGCGCACGCGGCGTTCGTCTATAAACTGGGCGACTGGTTTGCCAAAGATACGCGGGATTTCTTTGGCCTCGAAGGCATCGCCATTCCTCATGGCACCTCTGCCTATCTGGGGCCGGTTGCCGTGCTGGTGGATAGCCTCATCGACAAAATCCCCGGCCTGAGGCGTATTCATTTCAGCGCCGACGATATTCAGAAACGCTTCGGGCCATTCGGCGAACCGGTCACCGTCGGTTTTGTGATGGGGATTGTAATTGGGCTGCTGGCTGGTTATGACCTGAAAGGCGTGCTGCAACTGGCGGTGAAAACCGCAGCCGTTATGCTGCTGATGCCACGGGTGATCAAACCGATTATGGATGGCCTGACGCCGATTGCGAAGCAAGCGCGTAAACGTCTGCAGGCAAAGTTCGGCACCCAGGAGTTTTTGATCGGTCTCGATCCGGCGCTGCTGCTGGGCCATACCTCGGTGGTCTCCGCCAGCCTGATCTTTATCCCCTTGAGCATTCTGATTGCGGTGCTGGTGCCGGGTAACCAGGTGCTGCCATTCGGTGACCTGGCGACCATTGGTTTCTTTGTGGCAATGGCGGTTGCGGTGCATCAGGGCAACCTGTTCCGCACGCTGATCTCCGGGGTGATTATTATGAGCATGACCCTGTGGATCGCCACACAAACCATCGGTCTGCATACGCAGCTGGCCGCCAACGCGGGCGCGCTAAAATCAGGCGGGATGGTGGCCTCGATGGACCAGGGCGGTTCCCCCGTCACCTGGCTGCTCATTCAGCTCTTTACCTGGCAAAATCTGGTCGGTTTCATGGTTATCGCCGCGATTTACCTGAGCGGCGTCCTGCTTACCTGGCGCAGAGCGCGCCACTTTAAAGCGGCAGAGAAAGCGGCTGCTACGCCGGAAAGCCAGCCCGCATCGTGATCGTTGGGGAGCTTTCGCTCCCCTGTTACATCCTGGAGAGTGTTATGAAATCAGTGGTTATTCATGCTGAGGGCAACGTCTGCGTTGAAGATCGCCCTGAACCCCAGTTGCAGCATGCGGATGAGGTGAAGGTGAGAGTAGTCAGCTCCGGCCTGTGCGGCTCGGATATTCCGCGCATCTTCGCTAACGGCGCGCATTCTTACCCTATTACCCTTGGGCATGAGTTCAGCGGTTATGTAGAAGCCTGCGGCCCGGCGGTCACCGATCTGCACGCTGGCGACGCCGTGGCCTGTGTACCGTTGCTGCCCTGCTTTGACTGCCCTGCCTGCCGCCGGGAGTACTACTCGCTGTGCAAACGCTACCAGTTTATCGGGTCACGCTGCGACGGCGGCAATGCTGAATACATTGTTGTTAAGCGGCCCAACCTGGTTCGCTTACCTGCGGATCTGCCCATTGAAGATGGGGCGTTTATTGAACCGATAACCGTTGGCCTGCACGCGTTTCACCTCGCCGGCGGCTGCAAAGATAAAAACGTGGTGATCGTCGGGGCCGGCACCATCGGGCTGCTGGCAATGCAGTGCGCACGAGCCTTAGGGGCGAAAAGCGTCACCGCCATCGATATCAACCCTGACAAATTAGCGCTGGCCACTGCGCTCGGTGCTACCCTCACCTTTAACAGCCGCGAGCAGAGCGCGGCTGACATTCTCGCCGGGCTGGAAGCAGAGAGCTTCGACCAGCTTGTGCTGGAAACGGCTGGCACACCACAAACGGTCTCGCTGGCTATCGAAATTGCCGGGCCGCGTGCGCAGGTGGCGCTGGTGGGGACGCTCCATCACGACCTTACGCTTACCGCCACGATATTTGGGCTGATTTTGCGTAAAGAGCTGACGCTTATCGGCAGCTGGATGAACTACTCCGGCCCCTGGCCCGGAGAGGAGTGGCATACCGCGGCGCGTTTGCTGACGGAAAAACGCCTCGCCCTTGAGCCGCTGATCGCCCATCGCGGTGGCCCCGAAAGCTACGCGCGCGCGGTGCAGGCGCTAAATGGCAAACCGATGCAGGGAAAAATCCTGCTGCGCCTTGATTAAGCGACTGAGCCAGCAACCTGCGCTGGCTCACATTTCCTTTCGAAAGTTAACGTTCACGTTTCACAAACCTTCGATTACACTACGGAGAGTTAATTCGCAGGCAAATCAACATGAACTCATTTGAACGAAGGAATAAGATCGTCGATCTGGTGAATGCGCAAGGAAGTGTGCTGGTTATTGACCTCTCCAACAGCTTTGGTATTTCAGAAGTCACTATCCGCGCCGATCTGCGGCTGCTGGAAGAGAAAGGTCTGGTAACGCGCTTTCACGGCGGCGCAGCGAAGCCGGGCAGTTATATGCTCGACAGCGAAAATCAGGAAGTGGTGCTGGAAGATCGCTACAAACTGGCGAGCGACCCGAAGAAGCGTATCGCTCAGTCAGCGGCGGCGATGATCGATGAAGGGATGACGATTATCCTCGACAGCGGCAGTACTACCATGCTGATTGCCGAAGCGCTGGCGAAAAAAAGCAATATCACCGTCATCACTAATAACCTCCCCGCCGCGTTTGCTCTGTCGGAAAATAAGGACATTACGCTGGTGGTGTGTGGCGGCACCTTGCGACATAAAACCCACTCAATGCACGGCACGATTGCAGAGCGATCGCTGCAGGGTATCAGCGCCGATATTATGTTTGTCGGTGCAGATGGCATCGATCCGACTCATGGCATCACCACCTTTAATGAAGGCTACTCCATCAGCAGCGTCATGGCGGCGGCGGCGCATAAGGTTGTGGCAGTGGTGGACGCCAGCAAATTCAACCGACGCGGCTTTAATCAGGTGCTGCCGATGGAGAAGATCGATTGCGTGATCACCGACGAAGGGATTGGTGAGAAAGAGAAAGCGGCACTGAGAAAGCTGGGTAAGGATCTTCGGGTGGTTTAATACCCTGCTGGCGTTGTTAGCGGGCCGCTGTCATTTTACCTGCCAGTGGCCCCCTTTCTTCGCTCCGACACGCAGCAGCTTTCCCTTTTGTTGCAGCGAGTGCAGATAGCGCTCCACCGTGCGCGCGCTTACCGCCAGTTCGCTGGCAAGCGCCTTTGCAGAGAGATCCGGCCGCCTTTTAAGCAGGCTTAACACCGCGCGTTCAGCCTCGGTGAGGGAGAAATTTTGTTCCGACATCTCTTCCGACACGCTATCCGACAAGGTGAATGACGGATTAAGCCCCTCGATCAACGCCGCGTTGACCGCCGAGAGCATAAAGGCGACGAATGCCGTACAGTCACTGGCTTTATCGCACTCTCCGAGCACCTGGTAATAGCGGTCCTGCTGGTAATGAATGATGGTTTCTACCGGCAGCCAGGCCAGTTCGGAGCGCCACTCACTAAGGATAAGCGTCTGCCATAAGCGGCCCATGCGTCCGTTGCCATCGGCAAAGGGGTGAATAAATTCAAATTCGTAATGGAAAACTGAACTGGCGACTAACGGATGCAAATCTGTGGTGGCGAGCCATTCCAGTAGCTCATCCATAAGGTGCGCGACCCGTGAAGCGGGCGGTGCCATATGGATTAATTGCGTTTCACGATAGATACCGACGTTACCGCGCCGAAAATGGCCGGGATTATCCACCAGCCCAAACGTCAGCAGGCGATGCGCTTCCAGCAAGTCGGCAACACGTCCGCTTTTCCAGCGAGTCATGGACTCATAGGCGTTTATCGCATTGCGTACTTCCTGAATATCTTTTGCCGGTGCCAGCACGCGCTTCCCTTCCAGCACGGCGGTAACCTGCTCTGTCGTCAGGCTATTATGCTCAATCGCCAGCGAAGCCTGGATGGTACGAATACGGTTATTCTTGCGCAGCAGCGGTGAAGAGCGCCCGGATTGCGCCGCCCAGTGTCCCAGCAACTCCGCGATCTCAACGACCTGGTTGAGGATCGCGGCGGTGATGGTAAAGGGAGGCACATAGCGGCTCATCGGTGTTACCCCTGGTTATCCAGCGCATATTTATAGAGGGCGTTTTTCTTCACGCCGTGGATTTCTGCGGCTAGCGCGGCGGCTTTTTTCAGCGGCAGTTCGGCTTGCAGCAGTGCCAGCGTGCGCAGCGCATCGGCGGGCAGCGCGTCCTCCTGCGCTTTATGGCCTTCTACAATCAGCACCATCTCGCCTTTGCGGCGGTTCTCATCCTCTTTCACCCACGCCAGCAGCTCGCCGACCGGCGCGCCCTGAATGCTCTCCCAGGTTTTGGTCAGCTCGCGCGCCAGCACCACGTAACGGGACGGGCCCCAAACCGCGACCATATCCTCCAGGCTCTCCAGCAGGCGATGGGTTGATTCGTAGAAGATCAGCGTGCGCGGCTCGGCCTCAATCGCTTTGAGCGCGTCGCGGCGGCCTTTTGATTTCGCTGGCAGAAAGCCTTCGTAACAGAAGCGATCGGAGGGCAATCCTGCCGCACTGAGGGCGGCAATCGCCGCGCAGGGGCCGGGCAGCGGCACGACAAGGATACCGGCTTCGCGGCAGGTACGCACCAGGTGGTAGCCGGGATCGTTAATCAGCGGCGTGCCCGCATCCGAGACGAGGGCAATGTTCTGCCCCTCTTTCAGCTTCGCCACCAGCATTTGCGCTTTTTGCTGCTCGTTATGGTCGTGAAGGGCAAACATCCGCGCGTTGATGGCGAAATGTTGCAGCAGTAAACCGGTGTGGCGGGTATCCTCAGCGGCAATCAAATCAACGTCTTGCAACACGGTTAATGCGCGTTGGGTAATATCAGCCAAATTCCCGATGGGAGTAGGTACAATGTAAAGCTGACCTTGAGAATTCTCCGCCGATTCGTGTTGTTTCATTGTTTCATCCGTATTGCCGATTTAATATTGAGCACTGCGTAAAAAATATCACTGGATACAGTATGCTACCGTCAAAATTTCTTCGTTCGAAAGCCACGCGCTGCCTGCCTGTGGTGCTGGCCGCCCTGCTGTTCGCGGGCTGCGGCACACAGTCAACAGACCAGAGCACCTCGCATATGCAGGGCTCAGCGCAGGCTGATTCTGCCTACTACCTGCATCAGATGCAGCAAAGCACAGATGATAGCAAGACCAACTGGCAATTACTCGCCATTCGTGCACTGCTCAAAGAGGGCAAAACCCAGCACGCCAACGAGCTGTTTGGTCAGCTGCCGCAGAATCTGAACGATACGCAGCGTAAAGAGTACGCGCTGCTCGCCGCCGAAATGAAGCTGGCGCAGCGCGATGTAGCCGGTGCGCAGGCGTTACTTGATAAGATCGATCCCGCTGAGCTTGAGAAGAACCAGCAGGCGCGTTACTGGCAGATCGCCATTGCCGCCGCGCAGGGTAAACCCTCCCTGACGCTGCTGCGCGCCCTTATCGCCCGCCAGCCGCTGTTGACGACGCCGGAAGAGCAGCAGAAAAATATCGATGCCACCTGGCAGGCGCTCTCCTCCATGACCCAGGATCAGGCCAAAGCGCTGGTGATCAACGCCGATGAAGTGACCTTACAGGGCTGGCTCGATCTGCAACGGATGTGGTTCGACAACCGCAACGATGCCAAAATGCTGAAAGCCGGTATCAGCGACTGGCAGACCCGCTACCCGCAGAACCCGGCGGCGAAAATGCTACCGACTCAGCTCTCCAACCTGCAAAATTTCAAACCGGCATCGACCAATAAAATCGCCCTGCTGCTGCCGTTAAACGGCCAGGCGGCGGTATTTGGTCGCGCCATCCAGCAGGGTTTTGAAGCGGCGAAAAACGGCGCTTCTCCGGTCTCCGGCCCGGCTGTTCCGCAGCAGGTCGCGCAGGCCGCCACCTCTGACGTGGTAAGCCCTTCACAGGCAAATGTTGCCGACCTGACCAATGGCGATGCGCAGCAGAACGTCGCCGCACCGAATGCCCAGCCGGTCCAGGCTCCGGATAGCGCGGCGCAAAGCGCTCCTGCCAGCGAAGCGCAGCCTGCTGAAAATACGCAGCAGCCAGCGGCAAATACGGAGCAACCGGCTGCAAATGCGCAGCAAACGCCTGCGGTGACAGCACCACAAACCACGCCATCTCAGCCCGTCGCCGTTACCGCCCAATCTAACTCGGGAGCGGAGCTGAAAATCTACGACACCAGCGCGCAGCCGATGGATCAGATCCTCAACCAGGTTCAGCAGGATGGCGCAAGCATCGTCGTTGGCCCGCTGTTGAAAAACCACGTTGAAGAGCTGATGCGCAGCCATACCACGCTCAATGTGCTGGCGCTTAACCAGCCGGAGCAGGTCGAGAACCGGCCGAATATCTGCTACTTCGCCCTGTCGCCGGAAGATGAAGCCCGCGACGCGGCGCGCCATATTCACGATCAGGGCCGCCAGGCTCCGCTGCTGCTGATCCCGCGCAGCGCGCTGGGCGATCGCGTCAGCACCGCGTTTGCTGACGAGTGGCAGAAAATCGGCGGTGGCGTTGTGCTGGCGCAGAAATTTGGTTCCACCGCGGAGCTGCGTATGGGGCTGAATGGCCGCTCCGGCATCTCAATGACCGGCAGCCCGGTCTCCGCCAGCCTGCCGCAGCAGCAGGGCGTCACTATTGGCGGTCTCAATATTCCGGCTCCGCCGAGCGATGCGCAGATTAGCAGCGGCGGCAAAGTCGATGCGGTCTATATTCTGGCAACGCAGGATGAAATTGCGCTGATCAAACCGATGATCACCCTGCGCACCGGCAGCCAGAGCGGTGTGATGCTCTACGCCAGCTCGCGCAGCGCACAGGGCGGCGCAGGGCCGGACTTCCGCCTTGAGATGGAAGGGCTGCAATACAATGAGATCCCGATGCTCGCAGGCGCGAATCCTTCCCTGATGCAGCAAGCGCTGCGCAGTGTGAATAACGACTACTCGCTGGCGCGTCTTTACGCGATGGGCGCGGATGCCTGGTCGCTGGCGAATAACTTCTCGCAAATGCGTCAGGTGCCGGGCTTTGAGCTGAACGGCAACACCGGCGACCTCACCGCCACCCAGGATTGCGTGATCAACAGGAAGTTGTCATGGCTCAAATACCAGCAGGGGCAGATCGTCCCGGCAAACTAACCCGCAAACAGAGCGGCGACGCCTGGGAGATGGAGGCGCGCCGTTTTCTGCAGAGCAAGGGATTGCGTTTTATCGCCGCCAACGTGCGCGAGCGCGGCGGCGAAATCGACCTGATTATGCGCCACGATAGCACCACCGTCTTCGTCGAGGTGCGCTACCGCGCCTCGGCGCGTTTTGGCGGCGCGGCAAGCAGCGTAACCCTCGCCAAGCAGCGCAAACTGCTGCATACCGCCCATTTGTGGCTTGCCCGGCACAATGGGAGTTTTGATACTGTGGATTGCCGGTTTGATGTGGTAGCCTTCACCGGAAATGACGTTGAGTGGCTACAGAACGCCTTTGGCGGCCACGCATAATTGCTCAATCATAGGGATTACCGTGCTCGAACGAATTAAAGTCTGCTTTACGGAAAGCATTCAAACTCAAATTGCAGCTGCGGAAGCGCTGCCCGATGCGATTTCCCGCGCAGCCATGACAATGGTGCACTCCCTGCTCAACGGCAACAAAATCCTCTGTTGTGGCAACGGCACCTCCGCCGCCAACGCACAGCATTTTGCTGCCAGCATGATCAACCGCTTTGAAACAGAGCGTCCCAGTTTACCTGCCATTGCACTTAATACCGATAATGTGGTCTTAACCGCGATAGCGAATGACCGTCTGCATGATGAGATTTATGCCAAGCAGGTGCGCGCCCTGGGTCACAACGGCGACATTTTGCTGGCGATCTCCACCCGGGGTAACAGCCGCGATATCGTAAAAGCCGTGGAAGCGGCCGTGACGCGCGATATGTCGATCATCGCGCTGACCGGTTATGACGGCGGCGAGCTGGCCGGCCTGCTGGGCCCGCAGGATGTGGAAATTCGTATTCCTTCTCACCGCAGCGCGCGCATCCAGGAGATGCACATGCTGACGGTGAATTGCTTGTGCGATTTGATTGATAACACGCTTTTTCCTCACCAGGATGATTAAGGAGTACACATGAAGGCATTTACGCCCCTCGCAGTCCTTATTTCCGCACTGCTGCTACAGGGTTGCGTTGGCGCAGTGGTGGTCGGGTCTGCCGCCGTCGGCACCAAAGCCGCGACGGATCCCCGCACCGTGGGCACCCAGGTGGATGACGGCACCCTGGAGCTGCGTGTCAACAGCGCACTGTCGAAAGATCAGCAGCTGAAGAAAGAGGCGCGTGTTAACGTCACTGCCTATCAGGGGAAAGTGCTGTTGACAGGCCAGGCGCCGAACACTGAACTCTCTTCACGGGCGAAACAGATTGCCATCGGCGTGGAAGGCGCAACGGAAGTCTTTAACGAGATCCGCCCGGGTCAGCCGATCGGTCTCGGTACGGCTTCTTCCGATACCTGGATCACCACCAAAGTGCGCTCGCAGCTGCTTGGCAGCGACCAGGTGAAATCCTCTAACGTGAAAGTCACCACCGAGAATGGTGAAGTGTTCCTGATGGGTCTGGTCACCGCGCGTGAAGGCCAGGCCGCGGCGGATATCGCCAGCCGCGTCAGCGGCGTCAAGCACGTCACCACCGCCTTTACCCTGCTCAAATAATGAAAAAGCCCGGTTGATACCGGGCTTTTTTCTTTCACTTCACGCGTTACACCAGCGCGACAAATCCGGTCAGCATTCCGCACACCGCCACCAGCGCGGCGGTCAGCCACAGGGCTTTTGCCGGGAAGGATTTACGCAGCATCACCAGCGATGGCAGGCTTACGGCTGGCAGCGTAATCAACAGCGCCAGCGCAGGCGCCATGCCCATCCCCGCCAGCATCATGGTCTGCACAATCGGGATCTCTGCCGCCGTTGGAATGACAAACAGGCAGCCGGCAATCGCCATTGCCACTACCCACAGCACCGTGTTATCCACCGCGCCATCAGCATGGGGGAAGAGCCAGACGCGCGCTGCGCCAAGCACCAGCACGGCGAGAATATAGACCGGGATGGTGCTCCAGAAGAGCTGCCAGAGTGCTCGGCCCCAGCGTGCCATAAAGCTGCCCTGCGGCTCCGGCAGCGTGATATCCACGGCTTCCGCCTGCTGCGGGCTCTCTTTAACCACGGTCTGCACAATCATCGCGACGCCAAGCACCGTCACCAGCCCTGCCACCAGGCGAATGGCAGCGAAGTGCCAGCCGAGCACAAAGCCCATAAACACCAGCGTGGCCGGGTTAAGCAGCGGGTTGCCCATCCAGAAGGCGAGCGCACCGCCCATCGAGACGCGCTGACGGCGCATGCCGGCCGCGACGGGTGCCGCACAGCAGGAGCACATCATGCCAGGTAAGGAGAAGAGTGTGCCGAGCAGCGTGCCGCGAAAACGCTGCTGACCAAGCGTGCGCAGCAGCCAGTCGCGCGGGATCAGCACCTGAATCAGCGAGCCGAGCAGCACGCCAAGCACGGCGGCTTTCCAGACGGCGAGGAAATAGACCATGGCGTAATCCAGCGCCGCCTTAAACGGGCTGGCATCAGCCTGGGCAAGAATCGATTTACCAATGCTGTGCGTCTCAGCGGCGGTGAAGGCTTTGCCGTAATAAGGCTGCCATTTCACGAACCAGAGACCAACGATAACAACAAGAAAGAACAGCGCGGGTTTCCACCATTGGATCGGTGTCGCCGCATGAGGTGAAGACTGACCAGCCATAACATGCCCCGGGGATAGTGTAGTTTTTAGCCCCGGCATAGTACGCCTGAATTGCTATTTTGCAAACGGGCTCTGAGCGGCCATCGCCCGCAGCTGTGCCGATTCGATAATCTCAACGCCGCGATTGTCACCAGAATGCGCAGCCGCCAGCAGCGCGCGGGCGACATCCTGCGCGGCAATCGACTTCCAGTTGCCGGGCAGCAGGCGAAAAAGCGGTGCCAGCAGCGATTCGTTAGCGCGCTTTTTCTCGCGATCCCCGAGCAGCATCGACGGGCGCGCCAGCGTCAGCGATGGCCACTGCTGCGCGATAAGCGCCGCCTCCATCTCCCCTTTCACCCGGTTATAGAAAAAGGGCGAATGTGCATTAGCGCCCATTGAACTCACCACCAGCATCTGTCTGGCTCCGAGCCTTTGGCCAGTTAACGCCGTATCCACCACCAGTGTGAAATCGGCCAGTACAAACGCCTCTTTGCTGCCCGCTTCGCGCCGCGTGGTGCCGAGGCAGCAGAAGACCGTATCAACCGGTTCGGTCACCTGCGCCAGCGCATCGCTGAGCTGCGGGTCGTGCGGGTTTATAACGCCTTCGGCACTTTGCAGTGGGCGACGCGTGGGCGCATAGATGGCGCTGACGCCGGGTTCCGCCATCAGCAACCGCAACAGATGCCCGCCCACTAAACCGGTCGCGCCGGTGATTAATACCCGCTCCATCCCTTCTCCTTTACAGACGAATCTGCCTTGCAATGTCAGCCTCGTGAACCAGGCTTACGGTTACTGGTGAGTTACAGTATGGATAACTCCCTTTCTGAAGCCAAAACAACGGAGGAAGTATGAGCAAGAAAATAGCGGTCTTGATCACCGACGAGTTTGAAGATTCAGAATTCACCTCTCCGGCAGAAGCCTATCGCAAGGCCGGACACGAGGTTGTGACGATTGAGAAAGAGGCCGGAAAAACCGTCACCGGCAAACAGGGCGAGGCAAAAGTTAAGATCGATAAAGCCATTGATGACGTAAGCCCGGATGAATTTGACGCCCTGCTGTTACCTGGCGGCCACTCTCCTGACTCCCTGCGTGGCGACGATCGCTTTGTCACCTTTACCCGCGAGTTTGTTGACTCCGGCAAACCGGTATTCGCCATCTGCCACGGCCCACAGCTGCTGATTAGTGCCGACGTCATTCGCGGCCGCAAGCTGACGGCGGTAAAACCGATTGTGATTGATGTGAAAAACGCCGGTGCCGAGTTCTTCGACCAGGAAGTAGTAATCGATAAAGATCAGCTGGTCACCAGCCGTACGCCTGATGACTTACCGGCATTTAACCGCGAAGCGCTGCGTCTACTCGGTGCCTGAGTCGCGTAACCAGTGAAACTTTTTGCCAAACCCCAGCGTGTTGTCGGTGAATTTGATTTCGCGAAGGCGAATCTCCCACATCGGGGCTGACAATGCGCGGGCTATCGGAAAGCGTCGGTTGTAGCGTTCGCGCAGCACCGCGCTTTCCGCCTCTTCCAGCCGTTTTATCTCACCGGAAAACTGTACGCCGCGAATCAAAGCGACGCTTTTCGGCTGCCCGTTAACTGTACCCGCTACCGGGGCGTGTGATCCTGTCATCTGCGAATGGCGTGTTTTATCTTCGCTCAGCACATAGAAGGCGACGGCCTGTGGATCGTAGATATAAAAGGCGTTGGCGCACCAGAGTTCGCCCTCCTTCGCCACACACCAGGTCACAACATGCTGCTTTGCCAGCCAGCGGTTAATCGCCGCAAGGGACTCCATTTTTTCTCCTTCTCATGCTATTTTTCGCCCACCTTAACACAGCGAAGATTGCCATGACGCCCTGGTTTCTCTACCTCATCCGCACGCGCGACAACCTGCTCTACACCGGTATTACAACCGATGTCGCGCGGCGTTTTACGCAGCATCAAACGGGAAAGGGGGCGAAAGCGTTGCGCGGTAAGGGCGCGCTGGAACTGGTCTTTTCGGCGCAGGTTGGTGAGCGTTCGCTGGCGCTGCGCCTCGAGTACCGCATCAAGCAGTTGACCAAGCACCAGAAAGAGCGCCTCGTTGCCGGAGAGGGCATCTTCGAGGCGCTGCGGGAAACGCTGCTGACGTCAGCGGTTAAAAGCGATTGAAGTGATCGCTGTATTCCACCAGACCACTGACGCCATTGAAGGCATCGTCAGCAAGGCGATGCACCAGGAATGCGGCTTCGCTTTGCGACCAGGCGCAGCGTAAATCGTACTGCGAGGCGCGCTCAAAGCCCAAACGCTGGTAGAAATCAGGATCGCCGAGCGCTACCGCAGCGGCGTAGCCAAATTCATTGAGGGAATCCAGCCCTTCATAGACGAGCTGGCGGGCGATGCCCTGACCGCGGTAGGCTTCATCCACCGCCAGCGGCGCGAGCGCGACCCACTGTAACTCTTCACCTGCGACAGCGACCGGGCTAAATGCCACATAGCCCACTACCTGCCCTTCATCGTCCGTGGCAACGCATCCCAGCGTGATCAACCCGTCTTCACGCAGATCGTGCACCAGTGACGCTTCAGCCTCGCCGTTAAAACTGCGGCGCAACAGGGCATCAATACCGGGTGCATCAATGGGAATTTCAACTCTAATCAGCATGGCTCACCTACAGAAGGTTGTGTCGTTGCAGGCGGCGTTTTCAGGCCCGCCTCAACAAAATCCGCCAGCTGTAGCAGCATCACCCGCAGGGGTTTTGGCATCTGCTCCAGCTCAATGGCGTCCATCAGGTTTTTAACATACAGCCCCAGTTCCGTGTCCCCTTCAATAAGCAGGCGACGCTGGAAGAAAAGCGTATCGGGATCCTGTTTTCGCGCGGCAATCATCAGTAAATCGCTGGCATCGGCGCTAAAGCTGACATCCGCGTCGGCAGACTCACGTACGATCATCTGCCCATCCTCAACAGAGGTATACCACGTCAGGCCAATATCACGTACCTGAATACTTAACCAGCGCCCTTCGAGAAACTCAAGATCACCTTCCGCCAGCGCCTGTTGGAATTGCCAGCGCAGCACCTGTTCAAGTACCTGACGTTTAAGGACAAACGGCGTCAGCTTTACCGGAAAAGCAAGCAGTGACGGGCCAAGATGAACAAGCTGTGAGCGCAATTTTTCCAACACGACGATGACTCCCTGAAGTGATAATGCGCGCTATTTTGCCACAATCAGCCATGTGCATAGCGGCGCACATCAACAATTACGGAATAAATGGGCAACGATTATTGCCGTCATCAATGCGCATTTAACTGCCTTAAATCAAAAATTGTCGCTGACAGGTTAACTAGAATCCCAGTTCATTAACAATTCAGTGACCCTTCGGGGTACGCCCGGGCCACTGCGCCCCTGATTGCAGGAAAGACTATGGAGTTGCTCTGCCCTGCCGGGAACCTACCGGCACTGAAAGCGGCCATCGAAAACGGTGCCGATGCGGTGTATATCGGCCTGAAAGATGACACGAACGCCCGTCATTTTGCCGGACTCAACTTTACCGAGAAGAAGCTGCAGGAAGCGGTCAGTTTCGTCCACCAGCACCGCCGCAAGCTGCATATTGCCATCAACACGTTTGCGCACCCGGATGGCTATCAGCGCTGGGAGCGCGCGGTGGATATGGCGGCGCAAATTGGTGCCGATGCGCTGATTCTGGCCGACCTCGCGATGCTGGAGTATGCCGCCGCGCGCTATCCGCATATTGAGCGTCACGTCTCCGTGCAGGCCTCGGCGACCAACGAAGAGGCGATCCGCTTCTATCACCGTCACTTTGATGTCGCCCGCGTGGTGCTGCCGCGCGTGCTCTCCATTCATCAGGTCAAACAGCTTGCCCGCGTAACGCCGGTGCCGCTGGAAGTGTTCGCCTTCGGCAGCCTCTGCATCATGGCCGAAGGGCGCTGTTACCTCTCCTCTTACCTGACCGGCGAGTCGCCGAATACCGTCGGTGCCTGCTCTCCGGCGCGCTTTGTCCGCTGGCAGCAGACGCCGCAGGGGCTGGAATCACGCCTCAACGATGTGCTGATCGATCGCTATCAGGAGGGGGAAAATGCCGGTTATCCGACGCTATGCAAAGGGCGCTATCGGGTCGACGGCGAGCGCTATCACGCGCTGGAGGAGCCGACCAGCCTCAATACGCTTGAGCTGCTGCCGGATCTGCTGGCAGCGAATATCGCTTCGGTGAAGATTGAAGGACGTCAGCGCAGCCCGGCGTATGTCAGCCAGGTGGCAAAAGTGTGGCGACAGGCGATCGACCGCTGCATCGCCTCACCGCAGGATTTTGTGCCGCAGCCGGCGTGGATGGAGACACTCGGTGCCATGTCAGAAGGCACCCAGACCACCCTTGGCGCATATCACCGTAAATGGCAGTAGGTAAACCATGAAATATTCATTAGGGCCGGTGCTTTACTACTGGTCAAAAGAGACGCTTGAGGAGTTTTATCAGCAGGCGGCAAACAGCCGCGCTGATGTGGTCTATCTCGGCGAAGCGGTGTGCAGCAAACGCCGCGCCACCAAAGTGGGTGACTGGCTGGCGATGGCGAAAGCGCTGGCCGATAGCGGCAAACAGGTGGTGATTTCGACGCTGGCGCTGGTGCAGGCATCATCGGAGCTCAACGAACTGAAACGCTATGTCGATAACGGCGAGTTTCTGCTGGAGGCGAGCGATCTCGGGGTCGTGAATCTGTGCGCCGAGCGCAAGCTGCCGTTTGTCGCAGGACATGCCCTCAACTGCTATAACGCCGTTACCTTGCGCTTGCTGCTTAAACAGGGGATGGTGCGCTGGTGCATGCCGGTGGAGCTCTCCCGCGACTGGCTGGTAAACCTGCTCGATCAGTGCGACACACTCGGTATTCGCCAGCAGTTTGAAGTTGAAGTGTTGAGCTACGGCCATCTGCCCCTCGCCTACTCCGCCCGCTGCTTTACCGCGCGCTCGGAGAACCGGGCAAAAGATGAGTGCGAAACCTGCTGCATTAAATACCCGACCGGGCGCAGCATGCGTTCGCAGGAAGATCAGCAGGTCTTTGTGCTTAACGGTATTCAGACCATGAGCGGCTATGTCTATAACCTCGGTAACGAGCTGACCTCAATGCAGGGGCTGGTCGATGTTGTGCGCCTCTCGCCGATGGGGAGTGAAACCTTCGCCATGCTTGAGGCGTTTAAAGGGAATGAAACCGGCGGCGCGCCACTGCCGCTGGCGTCCAATAGCGACTGCAATGGTTACTGGCGCAGGCTGCCTGGGCTGATGCTCGAGGCGTAAAAGGCTCACTTTGTTAACAGCAATCGTCGCCCGTTCATGCAGTATGAAAGTTGCAGCTTTTCTGGCCTGACGCGGCTCCTTGCGCCAGGCTGGAAGAAGACCTTCAATCTGATGACGATGCTGTAGCAAAGTGAGTGTTTATGTCTGAGAAAACCGTTGCGTTTTCGGTGCTGGATTTAGCGCCGATTCCACAAAACTCAAGCGCGCGTGACGCGTTTACCCATTCCCTCGATCTGGCGAAGCTGGCGGAGAAGCGCGGTTACGATCGCTTCTGGCTGGCGGAGCACCACAACATGACCGGTATCGCCAGCGCGGCGACGTCGGTGTTGATCGGTTACCTGGCAGCGAATACGCAAACCCTGCGGCTCGGCTCTGGCGGCGTGATGCTGCCGAACCACGCTCCGCTGGTGATTGCCGAGCAGTTCGGTACGCTGAATACGCTCTATCCGGGACGTATCGATCTTGGGCTTGGCCGCGCGCCGGGCAGCGATCAGCGCACCATGATGGCGCTGCGCCGCCACATGAGCGGTGATGTTGATAATTTCCCCCGCGATGTGAAGGAGCTGGTCGACTGGTTTGACGCCAACGATCCGAACCCGCACGTGCGCCCGGTGCCGGGCTACGGCGAGAAGATCCCGGTGTGGCTGTTAGGCTCCAGCCTTTACAGTGCGCAGCTTGCCGCCCAGCTTGGCCTGCCGTTTGCCTTCGCTTCACACTTTGCGCCGGATATGCTGTTCCAGGCGCTGCATCTCTATCGCACCCAGTTCAAGCCCTCGGCGCGGCTGGAAAAACCCTATGCGATGGTGTGTATCAATATTGTCGCCGCTGATAGCAACCGCGATGCGGAGTATCTCTTTACCTCGATGCAGCAGGCGTTTGTGAAGCTGCGTCGCGGTGAGACGAGCCAGCTGCCGCCGCCGATTGAGAATATGGATCACTTCTGGTCGCCGTCTGAAAAATATGGCGTGCAGCAGGCCCTGAGCATGTCACTGGTGGGTGATAAAGCGAAAGTGCGCCACGGTCTTGAGTCGATCCTGCGGGAAACCGAGGCGGATGAGATTATGGTTAACGGGCAGATTTTCGATCACCAGGCGCGGTTGTATTCGTTTGAGCTGGCGATGCAGGTGAAAGAGGAGTTGTTCGGTTAGGGCGTTGCCCGGCTTTTATGCCGGATGGCGCTGACGCTTATCCGCCCTACGGGGATTGTGCTGTCTTTATGCCGGATGGCGCTGGCGCTTATCCGGCCTACGCGATTGCGCAGGCCGGATTTGATTAGTGATAGACCGGCAGCAGATCAAAGCTTGATAACAGATGCACTACCGCGTTGCCTGCGCCGAAAAGCAGGATTAAAACAATCATCGGCTTACCGCCCCAGACGCGAAACGCCGGGCTGCCGAAGCGTTTACGTGAAGCATTCGCCAGCAGCGCTGGCACAATCGCCGCCCAGATGGTGGCGGCTAAACCCGCATAACCAATGGCGTATAAAAAGCCGTTCGGCCACAGCAGACCACCAACAATCGGCGGCAGGAATGTCAGCAGCGCGGTCTTAAAACGCCCCAGCGGCGCATCATCAAACTTAAAGAGATCCGCCAGGTAATCAAACAGCCCCAGCGTCACGCCGAGGAAAGAGCTGGCAACGGCAAAGTTGGAGAAGATCACCAGTAGCAGATCGAGGCTACGGCTGTTCAGCACCCCGCTCAACGCCTGCACCAGCACATCGATATTGCCGCCTTTTGCCGCGATATCGATAAACGCCGGACGGGCAATATTTCCCATCGTCACCAGTAACCAAACCACATACAGCCCAAGCGCCAGCAGCGTGCCGTAGACCAGGCAGCGGGTAATCACGCGCGGATCCTTGCCGTAATACTTCATCAGGCTCGGCACGTTGCCGTGGTAGCCGAAAGAGGCGAGACAGAACGGCAGCGTCATCAGCAGATACGGCGTGTAAGAGGCATCGCTCTGCGCAACATTAAACAATGTTGCCGGCTGCACATGCCCGAGCAGGCTGCCGAAGGTGAGGAAGAAGGTGATCACTTTGGCACCCAGCACAATCGCCGTCATGCGGCTGACCGCGTGGGTTGAGAGCCAGACGATAAACGCCACCAGCAGCGCAAAACCCAGCCCTGCCAGGCGCGGCGGCACATCCAGCGACATTTCCGCAAACGTGTGGTGCAGGATCGAGCCGCTCGCCGAGATGTAGGCGTAGGTCAGGATGTAGAGCACAAAGGCGATAGAGAGGCCGTTAATCAGGTTCCACCCTTTGCCCAGCAGATCTTTGGTGATGGTGTCGAAGCTCGCGCCGCTGCGGTAGTTGAGGTTGGCCTCAAGGATCATCAGGCCCGAGTGCAGCATGCAGAACCAGGTAAACACCAGTGCCAGAAGCGACCAGAAGAACCACGCGCCGGACATCACCACCGGCAGGGAAAACATGCCTGCGCCAATAATTGTGCCGCCGATAATCACCACTCCGCCGAACAGCGAAGGGGTAGCCTGGGTGGTTGTCAGTGTCGACATCTGAAACGTTCTCCTGTAATGGCGCTATGCCGAAAGTAAAGCCGATGCATTGTACCAGTACAGGAGTACATTGCGGATAAAAAAAGCCCCAATCTTTTCGATCGGGGCTGTATCTATTACTTTACGTTTGAAGCGTAAGGTTTACGCATCACGACGACGGGTAGTACCTTCTTCGCGGCGCGGGCCGCGATTTTCACGACGCTCACCGCTGAAACGGCCTGCACCGGCAGGTGCTGCACCATCACGACGCGGACCACGGCCACCTTCGCGACGCTCGCCGCCGCCGAAGCTACGACGCTCACCGCCGCCAGGACGGCGTTCGCTGCGCTCACGCGGCTGTGCATCGCCCAGCAGCTGCATATTCATCGGTTTGTTGAGAATACGCGTGCGGGTAAAGTGCTGCAGAACCTCGCCCGGCATGCCTTTCGGCAGCTCGATGGTAGAGTGCGAACCGAACAGCTTGATGTTGCCGATGTAGCGGCTGCTGATGTCGCCTTCGTTAGCGATCGCGCCAACGATATGACGAACTTCAACACCGTCATCACGGCCCACTTCAATACGGTACAGTTCCATATCGCCAACATCGCGACGCTCACGACGCGGACGGTCTTCACCGGCACGTTCGGTACGCGGACCACGATCATTGCGGTCGTTACGATCGCCACGACGTTCGAAACGCTCATCACGCTCGCGGAACTCACGCTTAGGACGCATCGGTGCATCCGGCGGCAGGATCAGCGGACGTTCGCCCTGTGCCATTTTCAGCAGTGCGGCAGCCAGCGTTTCGATATCCATCTCTTCTTCAGAAGAGGGCTGGATTTTCGCCAGCAGCGCGCGGTACTGGTCCAGATCGCTGCTTTCCAGCTGCTGCTGTACTTTCGCGGCGAATTTTTCCAGGCGGCGTGTGCCCAGCAGTTCTGCGTTCGGCAGCTCTACTTCCGGAATGGTCAGCTTCATCGTACGTTCGATGTTGCGCAGCAGACGACGCTCGCGGTTCTCAACGAACAGCAGCGCGCGGCCAGCACGACCCGCACGACCGGTACGGCCGATACGGTGAACGTAAGACTCGGAGTCCATCGGGATATCGTAGTTAACAACCAGGCTGATACGCTCAACGTCCAGGCCACGGGCCGCAACGTCGGTTGCAATCAGGATGTCCAGACGACCATCTTTCAGACGCTCCAGAGTCTGCTCACGCAGGGCCTGGTTCATGTCACCGTTCAGCGCGGCGCTGTTGTAACCGTTGCGCTCCAGCGCTTCAGCCACTTCCAGAGTTGCGTTTTTGGTGCGTACGAAGATGATCGCGGCATCAAAATCTTCAGCTTCAAGGAAGCGAACCAGCGCTTCGTTTTTACGCATGCCGTAGACAGACCAGTAGCTCTGGCTGATGTCCGGGCGAGTTGTCACGCTGGACTGAATGCGCACTTCCTGCGGCTCTTTCATAAAGCGGCGGGTAATGCGACGAATCGCTTCCGGCATGGTGGCGGAGAACAGAGCGGTCTGGTGACCCTCCGGGATCTGCGCCATGATAGTTTCTACGTCTTCGATAAAGCCCATGCGCAGCATTTCGTCGGCTTCATCCAGCACCAGACCGCTCAGTTTGGAGAGGTCCAGGGTGCCGCGTTTCAGGTGATCCAGCAGGCGTCCCGGCGTACCGACAACGATCTGCGGGCCCTGACGCAGGGCGCGTAATTGCACGTCATAACGCTGGCCGCCGTAAAGAGCAACCACGTTCACGCCATGCATGTGTTTAGAGAAATCGGTCATCGCTTCAGCTACCTGAACCGCCAGTTCGCGGGTCGGAGCAAGCACGAGGATCTGCGGCGCACGCAGGTCCGGATCGATGTTATGGAGCAGCGGAAGAGAAAACGCTGCGGTTTTCCCGCTACCAGTCTGGGCCATGCCCAGCACGTCACGACCGTTCAGCAGGTGCGGAATGCACTCAGCCTGGATCGGAGATGGTTTTTCGTAACCGAGATCGTTAAGGGCTTCAAGGATAGGAGCCTTCAGGCCCAGATCTGCAAAAGTGGTTTCGAATTCAGCCATGTAGTACAAGTGCCTCTATGTCATTGGCGGCCAGTCTACATAACTCATCGTGAAAATATTTGGCAATTTTCATTGAAAAGTGTGAACCGGCTCAAAGTAGGTGTATTGACGAACAACAACGCCCTCACCAGTTAAGGTGATGGCAATCAAAAAAGATTACGGGCTGATGTTTATGTCGTCAGCTATTGCTGGTCCGATTCTGCCAGGTCGTCTTGCTCCTGGCCCAAGAGCGATAATTCCAACAATGCATAACGGTGCTCAACGAAGTTGTGGACGTTGTTAGCAACCGCTAATTTGAACAGTGCCGTAGCGCTGTCCTTATCCCCCAGACTTAGGTAGTACTTACCTAAATAGAAGTTGGTTTCACTGAGATGCTCAGCGAGCGAGGTGTTATCCGTTGCGTCCGCCTTCAGGCGATCCATTAGCTCAGATTCGCTAATGTCACCGAGGTAGAACTCGACAATATTCCATCCCCATTGCTCCTTGTCCGATTTTTCGAAGCGCTGTTTCAGTGCTTCTTTCGCCTTGTGCTCATCGAGCTTCCGCTCAACGATATAAAGCCACAGGCTACGGAAAGGATCATTAGGATCGTCTTGATAAAACGCCAGCAGATCATCTTGCGCTAACTTATCACGACCGCCATAGTGCAGAGCGATGCCGCGGTTTAAGTGCGCGTAGTTGTAAGTTGGATCAAGCTCAAGTACAGAATCAAACGCTTCATAGGCAGCATCAAAATTGCCTGCCTGCGTTAAATAAATGCCTAAGTAATTGAATACTTCAGGCATATCGGGTCGGATGGCCAGCGCTTGTGAAAAATCATTCCGCGCCAACGCCCTCAAACCGAGACTATCATACAATACTCCGCGCTCATATAAAAGCTGTGCGCGTTCATCATCGGATAAAGCCCGACTGGCAAGAATTTGTTCCATGCGTGCCAGAATCACTTCTTGCTGCAAAGTCGGTTGCAATGGCACCGCGAGGACTTCGCTCTTACGCCAGGCAGAGTTGCTGCATCCTGCCAGCGTTAGAGCTGTCGCAACGAAACACCAGCGCAAAAAAGGCTTCATTTCCTACTCCCGAAGACAACAATTGGATGAACGTCCTGTCCCCCGGCTGCAAACATGGCGTCCTGCCTGAGAATAAGCCCTCCGCCTGCGCGGAGGGCAAGGCAAACCTTACTCGCCCAGTTCTGCTTGCGGCGCTTCTGACGCTTCAGCAGGCTGAGTTTGTTCAGTTGCTTCTTTAATGCTTAGACGAATACGGCCCTGGCGGTCAACTTCCAGAACTTTCACCGGTACTTCCTGACCCATCTGCAGGTAGTCGGTCACTTTCTCTACGCGCTTATCGGCGATCTGAGAAATGTGTACCAGGCCCTCTTTACCGCCACCGATGGCAACAAACGCACCAAAGTCGACGATACGGGTGACTTTACCGTTGTAGATACGGCCCACTTCGATTTCAGCGGTGATCTCTTCGATACGACGAATCGCGAATTTCGCTTTGTCGCCGTCGGTTGCCGCGATTTTCACGGTACCGTCATCTTCGATTTCGATGGTCGTGCCGGTCTCTTCGGTCAGGGCACGGATAACGGAGCCGCCTTTACCGATAACGTCTTTGATCTTGTCCGGGTTGATCTTGATGGTGTGGATACGCGGCGCGAACTCAGAGATATCGCCACGCGGCGCGTTAATCGCCTGCTCCATCACGCCGAGGATATGCAGACGTGCACCTTTCGCCTGGTTCAGCGCAACCTGCATGATCTCTTTGGTGATGCCTTCGATTTTGATATCCATCTGCAGCGCAGAGATACCGTCGCGGGAACCGGCCACTTTAAAGTCCATGTCGCCCAGGTGATCTTCATCGCCCAGAATGTCAGACAGAACGACAAAGTTTTCGCCCTCTTTCACCAGACCCATTGCGATACCGGCAACAGCGGCTTTCACCGGTACGCCTGCATCCATCAGTGCCAGCGATGCGCCGCACACGGAAGCCATGGAAGAGGAACCGTTGGATTCGGTGATTTCAGAAACCACACGCACGGTGTACGGGAATTTATCAGCTTCCGGCATAACAGCCAGCACGCCGCGTTTCGCCAGACGACCGTGACCAATTTCACGACGCTTCGGCGAACCGACCATACCGGTCTCACCTACGGAGTACGGAGGGAAGTTGTAGTGGAACAGGAAGCTGTCAGTGCGCTCGCCCATCAGTTCGTCGATGTTCTGCGCGTCACGTGCTGTACCCAGGGTTGCTGTTACCAGCGCCTGCGTTTCACCACGGGTAAAGAGTGCGGAGCCGTGAGTACGCGGCAGAACGCCGGTACGAACGTCCAGACCACGAATCATATCTTTTTCACGGCCATCGATACGCGGTTCGCCTGCCAGTACGCGGCTACGAACAACGTTTTTCTCGATAGCGTGCAGGATTTCGCCCAGCTCGTTAGCGTCCAGGGACTCATCTTCTGCAACCAGCGTCGCGATGGTTTCAGATTTGATCACGTCAACCTGGGCGTAACGCTCCTGTTTGTCGGTGATGCGGTAAGCATCGCTCAGACGGGATTCTGCCAGCGCTGCAACGCGCGCGTTCAGCGCTTCGTTGACCGCTTCCGGCTGCCAGTCCCAGCGCGGTTTACCCGCTTCTTTCACCAGATCGTTGATGTTCTGAATAACAATCTGCTGCTGCTCGTGGCCATAAACCACCGCGCCCAGCATCTGATCTTCGCTCAGCAGTTCTGCTTCGGATTCAACCATCAGCACAGCGGCTTCGGTACCGGCAACAACCAGATCCAGCTTGCTGGATTTCAGCTCTTCCTGAGTCGGGTTCAGCACATACTGGTCGTTGATGTAACCAACGCGCGCGGCGCCGATCGGGCCATTGAACGGAATACCAGAGAGAGACAGTGCAGCAGAAGCACCAATCATCGCTACGATATCCGGGTTAACCTGCGGGTTAACGGAAACCACGGTGGCGATAACCTGGACTTCGTTGACGAAACCTTCCGGGAACAGCGGGCGAACCGGGCGGTCAATCAGACGCGCGATCAGGGTTTCGCCTTCGCTTGGACGGCCTTCACGACGGAAGAAGCCACCCGGGATTTTACCGGCAGCGTAGGTACGCTCCTGGTAGTTAACGGTCAGCGGGAAGAAGTCCTGACCTGGTTTTGCTTTTTTCTGGCCAACAACGGTAACGAATACCGCGGTGTCGTCCATGCTTACCATCACGGCAGCGGTTGCCTGACGGGCCATCATGCCGGTTTCCAGCGTGACGGTGTGTTGACCATATTGGAATTTACGAATGATCGGATTCAGCAAAATTCTATCCTTTCTTAATGAACATCAGCACACCCAGGGCGTGCTGATAATTAAACCGGACCTTCTTGCATCCTCGCGACTAATGACAACCTTAACCCGCCCATTACGGATAAAGCCTCTCATTAGCCGCGCGAACCTCTGCAATGAAGATCATACCTGGCAACAATACATCAGTTTAGTGCCAATTGCTGCCGCCTGGTTGAAAAAAGGGGCCGTAAAGGCCCCTTCTTGAAACTCGCCAGACTTAGCGACGCAGACCCAGACGCTCGATCAGCGCGGTGTAGCGTGCAACGTCTTTACGTTTCAGATAGTCGAGCAGTTTACGACGCTGAGAAACCATACGCAGCAGACCACGACGGCTGTGGTGATCTTTTTTGTGCTCTGCAAAGTGACCCTGCAGGTGGTTAATCTGAGCAGTCAGCAGTGCAACCTGAACTTCGGTAGAACCGCTGTCGTTAGAACCACGACCAAACTCGGAAACGATTTTTGCTTTAGCTTCAACGCTTAGAGACATTTTCAACTCCAGTGATATAAGAATGACAGGGTGCCGATCTCTAATTCAGCTCCCCCAGGTTTAACGCCGGGTATGTTAAATACATAGCCCGGCGTTAAGCGGCAATATTCTACTCGTAGTCGGGCATTCCCGCAAGGTAAGCCCGTCAGTCAGCAGGATACTCAACAACCAGACGACGCGGCGCAACTCGCCCCTGATCATCAATTTCGCCCATGCCGATAAACTTACCCTCTTCGCCTTCCGTCACGCGGACCAGCCCTTCGGCCGGCGTAGTGGAAGCGCGCACCGGTTGGCCGTTTTTGAAATAGGCAGCAACCACAGAGGGAATGTTTACAACAGGGAAATCGGACGCCGGGCTATCCATCGGCATCAACAGCGGATCGAGCAGCTCAGCCGCAGGAACTTCCTGCTGCTCGGCCTGCTGGACTAACGCCTGCAACTGCTCAAGGGTAACCATCCGCTCAATCGGGTAACGGCTGACCGCCAGACGACGCAAATAGATTACGTGCGCGCCGCAGCCCAGCTTCTCGCCCAGATCGTCAATAATGGTGCGAATGTAAGTCCCTTTGGAGCAGTGGATTTCCAGCTCCAGCTCATCCCCTTCATGGCGGATAAACAGCAGTTCATACACGGTTATGGGGCGCGCTTCACGCGGCACTTCAATGCCCTGACGCGCATACTCGTAAAGCTTCTTA
The DNA here is from genome assembly GCF_029850615.1 of Kosakonia sp. HypNH10. Lineage (NCBI taxonomy): Bacteria > Pseudomonadati > Pseudomonadota > Gammaproteobacteria > Enterobacterales > Enterobacteriaceae > Kosakonia > Kosakonia sp. HypNH10. The sequence goes on along the minus strand of NZ_JAOTIU010000008.1, from coordinate 95,327 downwards.
CCCTGGTACTTCAGAGCCGAGTACATCGAAGGGATTTGCTGCGTGTTACCGCGAAAGCTCTCCAGTGCGCTCGCCAGTTCTGCAGCGGTAAAGGTCACCGGGCGCTCTTCAACGACCTGGCCATCGGCATCCGATGTATCAGTGCGTTGGCCAAGGCGGGCAATTACCCGGTAGCGCTTATCGGAATCCAGCAGATACTGAGAAAATTTTGTCGCCTCACCGAGACAAATCGGCAGCATGCCGGTTGCCAGCGGATCCAGCGCGCCGGTGTGACCCGCACGGTTGGCGTTATAGAGGCGTTTTACTTTCTGCAGGACATCATTGCTTGATGCGCCCTGCTGCTTATCCAGCAGCAGTACGCCATGCACATCGCGACCGCGACGACGAGGACGACTCATCAGTCCTCCTTGCTGTCGTCCGGGTTCACACGACGTTCATCGTCATGCTTCACCACGCTGGTGACCAGGTTTGACATGCGCATCCCTTCAACCAGCGAGTTGTCGTAGAAGAATGTTAGTTCCGGCACGATACGCAGACGCATCGCTTTACCCAGCAGGGAGCGAATAAAACCGGAAGCGTCGTGCAGGGCTTTAATGCCCGCTTTGATCGACTCTTCATCTTTGTCATTCAGGAAGGTCACGAACACTTTGGCATACGCCAGATCGCGGGAGACTTCGACACCGGATACGGTGGTCATCATGCCCAGGCGCGGATCTTTGATTTCACGCTGCAGGATAGTGGCAATCTCTTTTTGCAACTCCTGAGCGACGCGCTGCGGGCGACCAAATTCTTTCGCCATATTACTTCTCCAGACTAAAAAGGGGCCGTAGCCCCTTTAGATATCTCTTGCCGGGTGGCGCTTCGCTCCCGGCCTACGTTGCGCTAATGCGTCGATTATTCGATAGAGCGCTTAATTTCGATAATTTCGAAGACTTCGATCATATCGCCGGTACGTACGTCATTGTAGTTCTTAACGCCGATACCACACTCCATGCCGTTACGGACTTCGTTAACGTCATCTTTGAAGCGGCGCAGGGATTCCAGCTCGCCTTCATAGATAACCACGTTGTCGCGCAGGACGCGGATCGGGTTGTGACGTTTGACGACGCCTTCGGTAACCATACAGCCAGCGACCGCGCCGAATTTCGGCGATTTGAACACATCGCGCACTTCAGCCAGACCGATGATCTGCTGTTTCAGCTCAGGTGAGAGCATACCGCTCATCGCCGCTTTCACTTCGTCGATCAGGTTATAGATGACGGAGTAGTAGCGCAGATCCAGACCTTCCGCTTCGATCACGCGACGCGCAGAGGCATCGGCACGAACGTTGAAGCCAACCAGGATAGCGTTGGACGCAGCTGCGAGCGTGGCGTCGGTTTCGGTGATACCACCTACGCCGGAGCCGACAATCTTCACTTTCACTTCTTCAGTAGAAAGTTTCAGCAGCGAGTCGGAGATCGCTTCCACGGAGCCCTGAACGTCAGCTTTCAGCACGATGTTCACTTCGTGCACTTCGCCTTCGGTCATGTTGGCAAACATGTTCTCCAGCTTAGATTTCTGCTGGCGAGCCAGTTTAACTTCGCGGAATTTGCCCTGACGATAGAGCGCAACTTCACGCGCTTTCTTCTCGTCACGTACCACAGTGGCTTCATCACCCGCCGCCGGAACGCCGGAGAGACCGAGGATTTCCACCGGAATGGACGGACCCGCTTCGGTCACTTCGCGACCCAGCTCGTCACGCATCGCACGTACACGGCCATATTCGAAGCCGCACAGTACGATGTCGCCTTTATGCAGCGTACCTTCACGTACCAGCACGGAAGCTACCGGACCACGACCTTTATCGAGGAAGGATTCGATAACAACACCGCTCGCCATGCCGTTACGGACAGCGTGCAGTTCCAGAACTTCGGCCTGCAGCAGGATTGCATCCAGCAGGTCGTCGATACCGGTACCGGCTTTCGCGGAGACGTGTACGAACTGGCTTTCGCCGCCCCACTCTTCCGGAATGATCCCGTACTGAGAGAGTTCGTTTTTAACGCGATCCGGATCGGCTTCCGGCTTATCGATTTTGTTCACTGCAACAACTACCGGCACTTTCGCCGCTTTCGCGTGCTGAATAGCTTCGATAGTCTGCGGCATCACGCCATCGTCTGCTGCAACAACCAGAACAACGATATCCGTTGCCTGAGCACCACGGGCACGCATTGCGGTAAACGCGGCGTGGCCTGGGGTATCCAGGAAGGTGATCATGCCGTTGTCGGTTTCAACGTGGTAAGCACCGATGTGCTGGGTAATGCCACCCGCTTCAGCGGATGCCACTTTCGTTGAACGAATGTAGTCCAGCAGCGAGGTTTTACCGTGGTCAACGTGACCCATGATGGTCACGACCGGCGCGCGCGGTTCAACCGCAGCACCTGTGTCACGGTCGCTCATTACCGCTTCTTCCAGTTCGTTTTCACGACGCAGGATAACTTTGTGGCCCATCTCTTCCGCAACCAGCTGTGCGGTTTCCTGGTCGATGACCTGGTTGATGGTTGCCATCGCGCCCAGTTTCATCATCGCTTTGATGACCTGAGAGCCTTTAACTGCCATTTTGTTAGCCAGCTCGCCGACGGTCAGGGTTTCACCGATCACAACGTCACGGTTAACGGCCTGGGCCGGTTTGTTGAAGCCCTGCTGCAGTGCAGAGCCTTTACGCTGACGGCCGCCTTTACCACCGCGAACCGCGGCACGCGCTTCTTCACGGTCAGCTTTGCTTTCAGAGTGCTTGTTGCCTTTCTTCGGACGCGGGGCTTTAGCGGTACGGGTACGGCCGCGGCCACCTTCGACTTCACGATCGTTATCATCTTCAGCCTGACGTGCATGCTGGGAGGTGGTGACGTGATAATCGCCGGTCGTCTCTTCTTCTTCGCCTGGCGTTGCCGTCCAGGTTGCTTCGTTCTGTTCTGCCATTCGACGGGCTTCTTCCGCTACGCGACGTGCATTTTCTTCCAGTTTACGACGAGCCTCTTCTTCCGCTTTACGCTTGAGTTCCTGCGCTTCGGATTCACGACGGGCTTTTTCCGTCTGGGCTGCCCTGGTCACTTCGTCAGTTTGATGGTTGCTCACTTTGCTATTTTCCGCAGCTTCGCGTTTCGTGCTTTCGGCATTTTCGCGTTTAGCTTTTTCTTCAGCTTCACGTTTCAGACGCACTTCGGCTTCACGCTTGGCTTTTTCCTCGGCTTCTCGCTCAGCGGCTTCCTCTGCTTCACGACGGGCCTTCTCCTCCGCTTCACGCATCGCCTCTTCTTCCGCAGCGAGACGTTCAGCCTCTTGTGGATCGCGTTTTACAAAGGTGCGCTTTTTACGGACTTCGATCTGCACCGATTTACTTTTCCCACCGGTGCCCTGAATATTTAATGTGCTGCGCGTTTTGCGCTGCAACGTCAGCTTATCAGGCGCAGAACCGTGTTCACGGTTCAGATGCGCTAACAGCGTCTGTTTTTCCTGCGCCGTCACTGAATCATCAGCAGACTTGCGGATCCCTGCATCAGCAAATTGCTGTACCAGGCGGTCCACAGAGGTTTGAATCTCAGCGGCCAGCGTTTTTACGGTTACATCTGTCATGCTGTTCCTTCCTGCTACAGTTTATTACGCTTCGTCACCAAACCAGCAAATATTACGCGCGGCCATGATGAGCTCACCGGCTTTGTCGGCAGTTAACCCTTCGATATCGCTCAGGTCATCCACACCTTGCTCGGCGAGGTCTTCCAGCGTACAAACACCACGAGCAGCCAGTTTGAAAGCCAGTGCACGATCCAGACCGTCCAGGTTCAGCAGGTCTTCAGCCGGTTCTTTATTCCCCAGGCTTTCTTCCTGCGCCAGCGCCAGAGTAGTCAGTGCGCTTTTCGCACGATCACGCAGCGCTTCGACGGTGTCTTCATCCAGGCCATCGATTTCCAGCAGCTCTTTGATTGGCACATAGGCCAGTTCTTCCAACGTTGAGAAACCCTCTTCGACCAGAACAGTGGCGAAATCTTCGTCAATATCCAGATAACGGGTGAAGGTATCAATCGCTGCGTGAGCCTCAGCCTGATGCTTGGACTGCAGATCTTCAACGGTCATAACGTTGAGTTCCCAGCCGCTCAGCTGAGACGCGAGACGCACGTTCTGACCGTTACGGCCAATCGCCTGCGCCAGGTTGCCCGCTTCAACAGCGATATCCATGGTGTGCTTATCTTCATCCACCACGATAGAAGCAACATCAGCCGGTGCCATCGCGTTGATAACGAACTGGGCCGGGTTGTCGTCCCACAGTACGATATCGATACGCTCGCCGCCGAGTTCGGTAGAAACGGCCTGAACGCGGGCACCACGCATACCAACGCATGCCCCAACCGGGTCGATACGCTTGTCGTTGGTTTTCACCGCAATTTTGGCACGAGAACCCGGATCGCGGGCTGCGGCTTTAATCTCGATAACTTCTTCGCCGATTTCTGGCACTTCAATGCGGAACAGTTCGATCAGCATTTCCGGCTTGGAACGCGTAACGAACAGCTGCGCACCGCGCGCTTCAGGGCGCACTGCGTACAGCACGCCGCGAATGCGGTCGCCCGGACGGAAGTTTTCACGCGGCAGCATATCTTCGCGCAGGATCACGGCTTCAGCGTTGCTACCCAGATCCAGCGTGATGTTGTCGCGGTTCACTTTTTTCACCACGCCGGTGATGATTTCACCTTCGTGTTCGCGGAACTGATCGACAACCATTGCGCGCTCTGCTTCACGTACTTTCTGTACGATAACCTGCTTCGCGGTTTGGGTGGTGATACGGTCAAACGTCACGGATTCAATCTGATCTTCAACGTAATCGTCGAGGTTCAGGCTCTCATCTTCGTAACGTGCCGCTTCGAGAGTGATTTCACGCGTCGGCTGCGTCACTTCTTCTACGATCAGCCAGCGACGGAATGTGTCGAAATCACCGCTTTTACGATCGATGCTTACACGCACATCAATCTCTTGCTCATATTTTTTCTTGGTTGCTGTAGCCAGAGCACTTTCCAGCGCTTCAAAGATTTTTTCACGCGGAAGCGACTTTTCGTTAGAAACAGCTTCAACAACAGCCAAAATTTCTTTGTTCATTGGGGGCCTTTCACCTCAATCCAGACTGTTAAAAGTGGGGGACCAGGTTCGCTTTTTGAATATTGCTCAAGGCGAACACTTCATCTTTACCTTCGACCGTAACGGTGATCATTTCGCCATCGACATCTTTAATGATGCCCTGCCACTTACGACGGTTCTGCACCGCCATCCGTAGCACCAGCGAAACTTCGTCGCCCTTAAAGCGCGCGTAGTGCTCAGCCGTAAACAAAGGTCGCTCAAGACCTGGTGAGGAAACTTCCAGGTTATACGCTACGGTAATGGGATCTTCGACATCCAGTACCGCACTGACCTGGTGGCTGACATCAGCGCAATCATCAACATTGATGCCATCTTCACTATCAATATAGATGCGCAGTGTAGATGTGCGACCACGCACGAATTCGATACCGACCAGTTCGTAGCCCAGTGCTTCAACCGGCGCCGTAATCATCTCTGTTAATTTTTGCTCTAATGTGGACAAGTCCACCCCCAAGACATAAAAAAAGGGCATATAGCCCAGTTATTTCGTACTCAGATAACAAAAAACCCCGATAAATCGGGGCTTTAAATAACTGAACCCTATAGCCGCAACTGCGGCCTGGATAACCTTCCGGAAGAACTCTTTTCAAATCCCGCTAAAGAAGGCGTTAAGTCTTCACAGTATATTTGAAAAAGAACACTAAGGGAAAGTGGTTGCGGGGGCCGGATTTGAACCGACGACCTTCGGGTTATGAGCCCGACGAGCTACCAGGCTGCTCCACCCCGCGCCTGAAACGTGGCAAATTTTACTCGATTGAGCGTCAACTTGCAAATAATGCTGGGATTTGGTACCGAAGACGGGACGTAAAACCGGCTTGCAGTATATTGAAAAACATCGCGTTGTGTCAACCGCTCATCTATAGCATCACGTGCTCCGCCGTTGTTACATATTATTAAGAGAGTTTTTATGCACAGAAGGCGCTTTTTCTTTCAGTTATACAATGAAAATTGCGCTTCTCTCTTCCGGTGCGCGCCAAAAGATGATTAAATGAAAACTCATTTATTTTGCATAACCATTCACTAAAGAAGTAAGAATGAGTGGTGTAAATAGCGTGGCGTGGCTGTTAAGTCTCTCACCATCAGTCTATCAAGCAGGGATTTTTTTATGACAACGATTCTCAAGCATCTTCCCGCAGGTCAACGTATTGGTATTGCTTTTTCAGGCGGTCTGGACACCAGCGCAGCGCTGCTGTGGATGCGTCAGAAAGGCGCAGTTCCTTATGCATATACTGCTAACCTGGGCCAGCCTGACGAGGATGACTATGAGGCGATCCCGCGTCGCGCGAAAGAGTACGGTGCGGAAAATGCTCGCCTGATCGATTGTCGTAAACAGCTGGTCGCTGAAGGCATCGCGGCTATTCAGTGCGGTGCGTTCCACAACACCACCGGCGGTTTAACCTATTTCAATACCACCCCACTCGGTCGTGCGGTAACCGGCACCATGCTGGTTGCGGCAATGAAAGAGGATGGCGTCAACATCTGGGGTGACGGCAGCACTTATAAAGGCAACGATATCGAACGTTTCTATCGTTACGGCCTGCTGACCAATGCCGAGCTGAAGATCTATAAACCGTGGCTCGATACTGACTTTATCGACGAGCTGGGCGGCCGTCAGGAAATGTCCGAATTCATGACCGCGTCGGGCTTCGACTACAAAATGTCGGCCGAAAAAGCCTACTCGACGGACTCCAATATGCTGGGTGCCACCCACGAAGCGAAGGATCTCGAATTTCTCAACTCCAGCGTAAAAATCGTTAACCCGATTATGGGCGTGAAGTTCTGGGATGAGAGTGTGAAGATCCCGGCCGAGGAAGTTACCGTACGTTTTGAACAGGGCCATCCTGTTGCGCTGAACGGCAAAACCTTCAGCGACGATGTCGAACTGATGATGGAAGCCAACCGTATTGGTGGCCGTCACGGTCTGGGCATGAGCGATCAGATCGAAAACCGTATCATTGAAGCGAAAAGCCGCGGTATCTATGAAGCCCCGGGGATGGCGCTGCTGCATATCGCCTATGAACGTCTGCTGACCGGCATTCATAACGAAGACACCATTGAGCAGTATCATGCGCACGGCCGTCAGCTGGGACGCCTGCTCTATCAGGGCCGCTGGTTCGATCCGCAAGCGCTGATGCTGCGTGATGCTCTGCAACGTTGGGTGGCAAGCGCCATTACTGGCGAAGTGACGCTCGAGCTGCGTCGCGGGAATGACTACTCAATCCTCAATACGGTTTCCGACAATCTGACCTACCAGGCAGAGCGTCTGACCATGGAGAAAGGCGACTCGGTATTCTCTCCGGACGATCGTATTGGTCAGCTGACGATGCGTAACCTCGACATTACCGATACCCGCGCCAAGCTGTTCAACTATGTACAGACTGGCCTGATCTCCACCACGGCAGGTAATGGCCTGCCGCAGGTGGAAAATCTGGAGCACAGCGATAAGAAATAATCGCCGCCACTGAAATGCAAAAAGCGCCTGCGGGCGCTTTTTTATTACCGGTTGAACTGCCACAAACGTCAGGCATACAAACTACAGACGAAAAAAAAGACATCTTTCGATGTCTTTCTTTCGGAATATTGGTACCGAGGACGGGACTTGAACCCGTAAGCCCTATTGGGCACTACCACCTCAAGGTAGCGTGTCTACCAATTCCACCACCTCGGCACGACTTACTTCTTCACAACTTACTGTGGGATATCGCTGGTCGGCTTCGCCGGCGCTGCTGGCTGAGTCTGTTCACTCTTCGCCGGTGCGCTCAGATTTTCCCACTCGCTTCCCTTATTGGTTTTATTGCTGTTAATGTTGCCCAGCACAAGGCTAATAATAAAGAACAGTGTTGCCAGCACAGCAGTTGCACGAGTCATGAAGTTACCAGAACCACTTGAACCGAACAGCGTACCGGACGCGCCAGCGCCAAAGGAGGCTCCCATGTCAGCGCCTTTACCTTGCTGCAGCATAATCAGAGCTACAAGAGCCAGAGCCACAATAAGGAAAACTACTAAAAGAGCTTCGTACATAATCAACCTGTTCCTTGCGGGGTTGCCGCAGCCAATGCTTCAAACCAATAACGCGGGATGTTTCATGCTTTCCCACTGAAGCGGGTGTGAATACTAACTAAAGCGACTGACCTGCGCAAGGGCAATTTCGACGCTTTTTATCAAGTGCGGAAAAAAACAGCAAAAGCGCGCAACATGGCGAAGAAAGAGGCAGCAAAAGCTGCCTTTTTAGCCACTTACCGAATCGTTAAACCGCTTTAACGGCATCGGCGATGCGATTAGCCAGCGCGGTAACCTGCGCTTCATCTTCGCCCTCAACCATCACGCGGATCAATGGCTCAGTGCCAGACTTACGCAACAGCACGCGACCACGGTTCCCCAGCGTCGCTTCAACCTCTGCCATCACGGTTTTAACGTTCTCATCTTCCAGCGGATCGCCATTACCAGCGGTAAAGCGGACATTTACCAGAACCTGCGGGAACATTTTCATGCCGCTGCAGAGATCGTGCAGCGTCATATGGTTACGCACCATCGCCGCGACAACCTGCAACCCGGCAACAATTCCGTCGCCAGTGGTGGTTTTATCCAGCAGGATCACATGGCCTGAGTTTTCCGCACCGATGCGCCAACCTTTCTCCTGCATTTTTTCCAGCACGTAACGGTCGCCCACTTTCGCGCGCGCAAAGGGAATGCCCAGTTGCTTAAGCGCCAGTTCGAGCCCCATATTGCTCATCAGCGTGCCGACCGCACCACCGCGCAACTGCCCCTGACGCAGGCCTTCACGCGCGATGATATACATAATCTGGTCGCCATCGACTTTATTACCTTCGTGGTCAACCATGATCACGCGATCGCCATCGCCGTCAAAAGCGATGCCCAGATCCGCCTTCTCTGCCAGAACACGATCTTGCAGCGCTTTCACATCCGTCGCACCACATTTTTCATTGATGTTGACGCCATCCGGATCGCAGCCAATCGCAATGACTTTAGCACCCAGCTCGCGGAAGACATTCGGGGCGATGTGGTATGTCGCGCCATTGGCACAATCCACCACAATTTTCAGGCTGTTGAGGCTTAGCTCATTCGGGAAGGTCGCTTTGCAGAACTCAATATAACGGCCAGCGGCATCGACGATACGGCTGGCTTTACCCAATTCGGCAGAGTCAACGCAGGTCAGCTCTTTCTCCATCTCCGCTTCAATCGCCTCTTCAACCGCGTCCGGCAGCTTAGTACCGTCAATGGAGAAGAACTTGATCCCGTTGTCATAGAACGGGTTATGGGAAGCAGAAATCACAATCCCCGCTTCCGCGCGGAAAGTACGTGTCAGGTAAGCGACAGCAGGGGTCGGCATCGGACCGGTAAAGGAAGCAGAAAGGCCAGCGGCAGCCAGCCCGGCTTCCAGTGCCGATTCCAGCATATAGCCCGAGATGCGGGTATCTTTGCCGATAATAATTTTACGTGAGCCGTGACGCGCCAGCACCTTGCCTGCCGCCCAGCCCAGTTTCAGAACGAAATCCGGGGTGATAGGTGCGTCGCCAACACGGCCACGAATGCCATCAGTGCCAAAATATTTACGATTACTCATAGCGTTTGTTTTCCCTCGCTGACAGTGTGGCTTCCACCACCCGCATAGCTTCTACCGTTTCTTTTACGTCATGGACACGAATAATCTGCGCACCCTGCATCGCAGCAATCACTGCACATGCCAGACTGCCGCTTAACCGCTCTGTGGGCCCGACATTCAATAACTGGCCGATCATCGTCTTACGCGACATTCCTGCCAACAACGGCAAACCGAAGTGGTGAAACTCGCCTAATCGGGCAAGCAGCGCATAATTGTGGGAGAGATTCTTACCGAAACCGAACCCAGGGTCGAGCAACAATTTTTCTTTTGCGATCCCCGCACGTTCGCAGCGCGCAATATTCTCCACAAAAAAGCGGTTTACGTCGGCAAAGACGTCATCATACTTTGGCGCTTCCTGCATCGTCTTCGGTTGACCCTGCATATGCATCAGGCAGACAGGCAGGCCGGTTTGTGCCGCCGCTTCAAGCGCGCCAGGCTCCGTTAAAGAGCGAATATCATTGATGATGTGCGCGCCTGCCCGCGCGGCTTCACGGATCACTTCAGGCTTTGAGGTATCAACCGAGATCCACACTTCAAAACGCTGCGCTATCGCTTCCACAACCGGGATAACGCGCGCCAGTTCCTCTTCAACGCTCACTTCCGCGGCACCAGGTCGCGTAGATTCACCACCGATATCCACAATGGTCGCCCCTGCGTTAATCATCAGGTTGGCATGTTTGACCGCCTCAATCAGCGTGTTGTGGCTGCCGCCATCAGAAAAGGAGTCCGGCGTGACGTTGAGGATCCCCATCACGTGGGGATGAGACAGCTCAAGTGTGGAGCCCTGGGCATGAAGTTTCATGACTGAAGTCCCTGAAGGTATTACGGTTGAACAAAAAAGAAAAACCCCGGAGCAGGCCCCAGGGTTTCATTACACACAGTTCATCAACTGCAGAAAGCTTATTTGTCGCCAAACTGCTCTGACATGGTGTTGCCCGGGTTCGGCGTACGCGGTTCATCAACCGGACGCGGCGCGCGCGGGGTACCGTTATTGTCAGAGTTATTCGCGCCTGGATCTTCCCAGCCCGCTGGCGGACGTACATCACGACGAGACATCAGGTCATCAATCTGCGGTGCGTCGATGGTCTCATATTTCATCAGAGCATCTTTCATCGCATGGAGAATATCCATGTTCTCATTCAGGATCTGGCGTGCGCGATTGTAGTTACGTTCAATCAGCGCCTTCACTTCCTGGTCGATAATGCGCGCAGTTTCATCAGACATATGTTTCGCTTTCGCGACGGAACGTCCGAGGAACACTTCGCCCTCTTCTTCGGCGTAAAGCAGCGGACCCAGTTTGTCCGAGAAGCCCCACTGCGTCACCATGTTGCGTGCCAGGTTGGTCGCGACTTTAATGTCGTTCGACGCACCGGTAGAAACATGCTCAACACCGTAGATGATCTCTTCTGCAAGACGACCGCCGTAGAGCGTAGAGATCTGGCTCTCCAGCTTTTGACGGCTGGCGCTAATCGCATCCCCTTCCGGCAGGAAGAAGGTTACGCCCAGCGCACGACCGCGCGGAATAATCGTCACTTTATGTACCGGATCGTGTTCCGGCACCAGACGACCGATAATCGCATGGCCCGCTTCATGATACGCGGTGGACTCTTTCTGCGCTTCCGTCATCACCATGGAGCGACGTTCCGCACCCATCATGATTTTGTCTTTCGCTTTTTCGAACTCAACCATCGAGACAACGCGTTTGTTACCGCGCGCAGCAAACAACGCAGCTTCGTTGACCAGGTTGGCCAGATCCGCACCGGAGAAGCCCGGAGTACCACGCGCGATGATCGCAGCGTCAATATCCGGCGACAGCGGCACACGGCGCATATGCACTTTCAGGATCTGCTCGCGACCGCGAACATCCGGCAGCCCAACGACAACCTGACGGTCGAAACGACCTGGACGCAGCAGCGCCGGGTCCAGTACGTCCGGACGGTTGGTCGCAGCAATAACGATAATGCCTTCATTGCCTTCGAAACCATCCATCTCAACCAGCATCTGGTTCAGGGTCTGCTCACGTTCATCATGACCACCGCCTAAACCTGCGCCACGCTGACGGCCTACGGCGTCAATCTCATCGATAAAGATGATGCACGGTGCGGCTTTCTTGGCTTGTTCAAACATGTCGCGTACGCGGGATGCGCCCACGCCGACAAACATTTCAACAAAGTCAGAACCGGAAATCGTAAAGAACGGCACTTTTGCTTCGCCGGCGATCGCTTTCGCCAGCAGCGTTTTACCGGTACCCGGAGGGCCGACCATCAGGACGCCTTTCGGGATTTTACCGCCCAGTTTCTGGAAACGGCTCGGCTCACGCAGATATTCAACCAGCTCGCCTACTTCCTCTTTAGCTTCATCGCAGCCCGCGACGTCGGCAAAAGTGGTTTTGATCTGATCTTCAGTCAGCATGCGCGCTTTGCTCTTACCGAACGACATGGCGCCTTTGCCACCGCCGCCCTGCATCTGGCGCATGAAGAAAATCCATACCCCAATCAGCAACAGCATCGGGAACCAGGAGATGAAGATGTTACCGAGCAGGCTCGGTTCTTCAGGTGGTTCACCCACAACCTTGACGTTTTTGGTCACCAGGTTGTCGAGCAGTTTAGGATCTTCGACCGGGATGTAAGTCGTGTAACGGTTACTATCTTTCTTGGTAACGTTGATCTCACGTCCGTTGATACGCGCTTCGCGAACCTGGTCCTGGTTGACCTCTTGCAGGAAGGTAGAGTAATCCACCTTACGGCCATTTGACTCGCTGGGCCCAAAGCTCTGGAATACTGACATCAGCACGACGGCAATGACCAGCCAGAGTATTAGGTTTTTCGCCATGTCACTCAAGGGATTAACCTCATATTACAACTGTGTTAAAAACAGCGGCAGGATACAACATATCCCGTTTCATTCAAACCGAAGGCCGAAATCAACGGGGTATCATTTTCGCCCGGTCGCTACAATATACACTTCGCGCGAACGAGCACGCGAAGAGTCCGGTTTACGCACTTTAACCTTCGTAAACAGGGAGCGAATTTCCGTAAGGTACTCATCGAAACCTTCGCCCTGGAACACTTTCACTAAAAAATTACCGCCTGGCGCTAACACATCGCGGCACATCTCCAGCGCCAGCTCTACCAGATACATAGAGCGGGGAATATCCACCGCTGGCGTTCCGCTCATATTAGGAGCCATATCTGACATGACAACCTGAACCTTACTGTCACCAACACGTTCCAGTAACGCTTTCAGAACTAATTCATCACGAAAATCGCCCTGAAGGAAGTCTACGCCGACGATTGGATCCATCGGTAAAAGATCGCACGCGATAATGCGCCCGTTCCCACCAATCTGTGTGACCGCATATTGCGACCATCCACCGGGTGCAGCACCCAGGTCAACCACGGTCATCCCCGGTTTAAAAATCTTGTCACTTTGCTGTATTTCATCAAGTTTAAACCAGGCACGGGAACGTAACCCTTTTTTCTGCGCCTGAAGAACATATTTATCGCTAAAGTGTTCCTGGAGCCAGCGGCTTGAACTGGCAGAACGCTTTTTACCTGTCATTTAACTTTCCATCCGGTTTCATCGGCGTCACAGAGAAATTTCGACGCGCAATTTGGCGATACAGAGGAGATGGCGGTAGAATGACCCGTTTTCAATCCCAACGTAAGCAAAATATACGATGAATCTGAGTACTAAACAAAAACAGCACCTGAAAGGTCTGGCACATCCGCTCAAGCCGGTAGTTATGCTTGGCAACAATGGTTTGACCGAAGGGGTACTGGCCGAGATCGAACAAGCGCTTGAGCACCATGAACTTATCAAGGTGAAGATCGCCTCTGAAGAGAGAGAAACTAAGACCTTGATCGTGGAAGCTATCGTTCGCGAAACCGGTGCCTGTAATGTCCAGGTCATCGGTAAAACGCTGGTGCTTTATCGCCCGACCGCAGAGCGTAAAATTTCGCTGCCGCGCTAAAGGATATCCTGAGTTGAACACAAAATCAGTGTAAAACGAGGGGTTTCCGCCAGCAGATGAGCAAAATGCCACGCTCCAGGAGTTCATAAAAGGCCGCAATGCGGCCTTTTTCTTATCTTTACAATCCGTCAACAATTAACGCTGACGCTGCAATCAAAGATATTCCACCTTGATGATTTCGTACTCCACTTCGCCGCCAGGGGTGCGAATGACAACCACATCATCCTGCTCTTTCCCCACCAGGCCGCGTGCGATAGGCGAGTTCACCGAGATAAGATTCTGCTTAAAGTCGGCTTCGTCATCGCCAACGATGCGGTAGGTTTGCTCTTCGTCGTTATCCAGGTTCAGCACGGTCACCGTGGAACCGAAAATGACGCGGCCATTTTTCGGCATTTTGGAGATATCGATAACCTGCGCATTCGACAGTTTCGCTTCGATATCTTTAATGCGGCCTTCACAAAAGCCCTGCTGCTCACGCGCCGCGTGGTATTCAGCGTTCTCTTTGAGATCGCCATGTTCGCGGGCGTCCGCAATAGCGGCGATGATTTCAGGGCGACGAACGGTTTTCAAAAATTCCAGCTCTTCGCGCAGTTTTTCTGCACCACGTAGGGTCATCGGAATAGCTTGCATTTGTTATACCTCTTAAACATTCCTGTTAGGAGTAGTCCCCCACCCCGTCAGCGTTACCTCCCCGCATTCAGGCGTAAACAGCCGGGCAGGAGCAAAAGAAAACTGACCCGGAGACAAAGCCCCAGGTCAGCGCAATTTTTCAATTTGATACGTATTTTAACCGGAAGTTCACCGTGGGTCATCGTTTACTTTCCGGGTCGATGCGCCGTAGTATGTCGGCCTGTTTCCAGCTTGTTAGCGCGAGATTATGCGATTTCCCAGCTTTATCATCGGATTGTCCACCAGTATAGCCCTGAATGTTCAGGCCGCGAATGTCGACGAGTACATCAACCAGCTTCCGGACGGTGCCAACTTGGCGTTGATGGTGCAGAAGGTCGGCGCCGAGGCTCCTGAAATTGATTACCACGCCAAACAGATGGCGTTGCCGGCGAGCACGCAAAAAGTGATCACCGCGCTGGCTGCATTATTACAACTGGGGCCGGACTTTCGCTTTACAACCACGCTGGAAAGCAAAGGTTCTGTCGATGGCGGTACGCTTAAAGGCGACTTAATTGCACGATTTGGCGGCGATCCGACGCTAAAACGTCAGGATATTCGCAATATGGTCGCAACGCTTAAAAAATCAGGCGTGCAAAAAATCGATGGCAACGTTCTGATCGATACCTCGATCTTTGCCAGTCACGATAAAGCGCCAGGCTGGCCGTGGAACGATATGACGCAATGTTTTAGCGCCCCGCCCGCTGCCGCCATCATCGATCGCAACTGTTTCTCCATTTCGCTGTATAGCGCGCAAAACGCCGGTGATTTGGCCTACATCCGGGTCGCCTCTTACTATCCGGTGAACATGTTCAGCCAGGTACGCACCCTGGCGCGCGGATCGTCGGAAGCACAATATTGCGAACTGGATGTAGTGCCGGGCGATCTCAACCGTTTCACGTTAACAGGCTGTTTGCCCCAGCGCGCCGATCCGTTGCCGCTCGCCTTTGCCGTGCAGGATGGTGCCAGCTATGCAGGCGCTATTCTCAAGCAGGAGCTGACCCAGGCGGGCATTACCTATACCGGCACGCTGCTGCGCCAGACGCAGGTTAATCAGCCCGGTACCGTTATCGCCAGTAAACAATCCGCGCCGCTACACGATCTGCTGAAAATCATGCTGAAGAAGTCGGACAACATGATTGCGGATACCGTCTTTCGCATGATTGGCCATGCGCGCTTTGGCGTGCCGGGCACCTGGCGAGCGGGTTCGGATGCGGTGAGGCAGATCCTGCGCCAGCAGGCTGGCGTCGATCTGGGTAATACCATCATTGCGGATGGTTCCGGCCTCTCGCGCCATAACCTGCTCGCACCAGCGACCATGATGCAGGTGCTGCAATATATTGCTCAGCATGATACCGAGCTTAACTTCATCTCGATGCTGCCGCTGGCGGGCTATGATGGCTCGCTGCAATACAGGGCAGGGCTGCACGAAGCGGGCGTCGACGGCAAGGTATCAGCCAAAACAGGCTCGCTGCAGGGCGTCTACAACCTGGCAGGCTTTATCACCACCGCCAGCGGTCAGCGAATGGCGTTTGTGCAGTATCTATCGGGGTATGCGGTTGAACCTGCCGATCAGCGTAATCGTCGTATTCCACTGGTGCGTTTCGAAAGCCGTCTCTACAAAGATATCTATCAGAACAACTAATAAAAAATGCCGGGAAGCATCATGCTGACCCGGCATTTTTTTATCTCATCTCCCCGCCTGAGCGAGGAGGAAGCAGAGATTAACGTTTGTAGATGAACTCGACGCCCTCTTCGTCGTCTTCGTCCCAGTCGTCATCCCACTCTTCGTCATCTTCTTCTGTCGCTTCGGCCTCTTCGAGCTGCTGGCGATGATAATCATCCCACATAAACTCGACTTTCTCCGGCTGCTGCTCTTCCTGCGCCTGCGTAATCGGGTTTTCGATGATAAAGGTCATCACGTCCCAGCACAGGTCTTTAACGCCCTGCTGGCTGGCAGCAGAGATCAGGTAGAACTTATCTTCCCAGCCCAGCGCTTCGGCGATCGCTTTCGCTTTCGCTTCTGCTTCGTCTTTATCCATCAGGTCGATCTTGTTAAATACCAGCCAGCGCGGCTTGGCAGCCAGCTTCTCGCTGTATTTTTCCAGCTCGCCAACGATGATACGGGCGTTTTCTGCCGGATCGGAACCGTCGATCGGATCGAGGTCGATGAGGTGCAGCAGCACACGGCAGCGCTCAAGGTGTTTCAGGAAGCGGATACCGAGGCCAGCGCCATCAGCCGCACCCTCAATCAGCCCAGGAATATCGGCAACCACGAAGCTCTTCTCATTGTCCATACGAACAACACCCAGGCTCGGAACCAGCGTGGTAAACGGATAATCCGCCACTTTTGGTTTTGCGGCGGATACCGCGCGGATAAAGGTGGATTTACCGGCATTCGGCATCCCCAGCATCCCGACATCTGCCAGCAGCATCAGCTCCAGCTGCAGATCGCGCTTGTCGCCCGGCGTACCCATCGTTTTCTGACGCGGAGTACGGTTTACCGAGGATTTAAAACGGGTGTTGCCGAGACCGTGCCAGCCGCCTTTAGCGACCATCAGGCGCTGACCATGTTTGGTCATATCGCCCATGGTTTCGCCAGTGCCCTGGTCGATCACGCGCGTACCAACAGGTACTTTCACCGTAATATCTTTTCCGCGTTTACCGGTGCAATCACGGCTCTGGCCGTTCTGCCCACGTTCTGCGCGGAAAGATTTTTCAAAGCGGTAGTCGATCAGGGTATTCAGGTTTTCGTCCGCTTCCAGCCAGACATCACCGCCGTCGCCACCGTCGCCGCCATCAGGGCCGCCTTTCGGGATATACTTTTCGCGGCGGAAGCTTACGCAGCCGTTACCGCCATCACCCGCTACGACCAGAATCGTAGCTTCATCTACAAACTTCATTTTACTCTCCGTAACTCATTCGCCTGAGCGGGGCACAGTGACGACCACTTCACGACTACGCCTGCGTCCCAAAAGACGATGGCCAATAGCGGAAAACATCGCGCCCGCAACCACGACAAACGCACCGAGATAACCGACAAGGTTTAACATCGGTCTGGCGAAAACATCGGGCCAGGCCATTGATAACAAATCTGAGAAAAACAGTGTAAACAGCGGCGTTAAGGTAATTAACGCGCTTACCTGCGCCGCCTGCCAGCGCGCCATTGCTTCTGCCAGCGCGCCGTAACCAACCAGCGTGTTGAGCCCGCAAAAAACCAGACAGGCCAGTTGCCAGTCGCTCAACTGGAGCACCACGGTGGGCTTCGCCAGTGGCAGCAGCGCAAGCGTACATAAAGTGTACAGCAAAAAGAGGATCTGCTGGGAGGCCAGACGACGCAGAAGAACTTTTTGCGCCACGCCGTAGCTTACCCACACCGTCGCCGCACCGACGCCGAAAATAACGCCCCAGGTGTAATCCGTCAGCCGGGTAAAGATCTCAATCAGGCTGGTATTGAAAAACATCACCAGACCGCTAATCAGCATCAGCGCGCCAATCACCTGCGTGATGCGCATCTTCTCTTTGAGAATAAAGACGCTGGCGACCATCATACCGACGGGCGAGAGCTGGCCAATCACCTGCGACGCGGTCGGGCTGACATACTGCAGAGAAGAGCTGAACAATATGAAGTTGCCAAACAACCCGCCGGTGGCAATTGCCAGCAGCAGCAGCCAGCGAGGCTTGCGGAAAATACGCAGTGGCGGCAGTTTTCGTTTCCAGGTCAGGATCAGACCGAGACCAATGCCCGCCATTAAAAAGCGATAGAAGACCACCGTTGGCGGCTCCATCACTTCCAGCACCTGCTTCATTGCAATCGGCAACGCTCCCCAGCACATCGCTGTTGTCAGCGCCAGGAGAATACCGATGCCCGCCTGCTGTTTCATGCTTCTTCCCTGCCCGAATTTTGCCGGGCTTCTAATGTAAAAAGCCCCGCAACGTGTTGCGGGGCTTTCTTCCGTTACCGGGACGCGAAAAACTTATTCAGCAACGATGCTGATGAATTTACGGTTTTTCGGGCCTTTAACTTCGAACTTAACTTTACCGTCAGTCAAAGCGAACAGAGTGTGGTCACGGCCGCAACCTACGTTGGAACCAGCGTGGAATTTAGTACCACGTTGACGAACGATGATGCTACCTGCCAGAACTGCTTCACCGCCGAAGCGTTTTACGCCCAGACGTTTAGCTTCTGAATCGCGACCGTTACGAGTTGAGCCGCCAGCCTTTTTATGTGCCATTTAAATCTCTCCTCAGGTCTTAGGCGCTGATGCCAGTAATTTTCACATCAGTGAACCACTGACGATGGCCCTGCTGCTTACGGTAGTGTTTACGACGACGAAACTTAACGATTTTAACTTTCTCGCCACGACCATGAGCAACAACTTCAGCTTTGATTACGCCGCCATCAACGAAAGGAACGCCGATTTTGACTTCTTCACCGTTTGCGATCATCAGAACTTCAGCGAATTCAACAGATTCACCAGTTGCGATGTCCAGCTTTTCCAGGCGAACGGTCTGACCTTCGCTTACTCGGTGTTGTTTACCACCACTTTGGAAAACCGCGTACATATAAAACTCCGCTTCCGCGCACCTATCCTGATTAATTCAGAGGGCGCTATAAATATTCACAATAGGGCGCGAATATTACGCAAATTGCGAGCCGTTGACAAGTGTGATCGTCACTCCTCGCAGAAAAAAAACACAACGTGTAAGGTAACGTTTATCTGGCGCGTTTTTTCAGTACAATCGACAATACTATTCAAACCCGTAACCCTTTGTTATCCCACTTTTGATATGTGGTAAACAGGACTGAAAGCCCGGCTTTTGCGATGAATTTAGAAAAAATCAATGAGTTAACCGCGCAAGATATGGCGGGTGTGAACGCGACGATTCTGCAACAACTCAACTCGGATGTGAAATTAATCAACCAGTTGGGTTATTACATCGTAAGCGGCGGCGGCAAACGCATACGTCCGATGATCGCTGTACTGGCGGCGCGCGCAGTTGGCTATGAAGGCAACGCGCATGTCACCATCGCTGCATTAATCGAATTTATCCACACAGCAACCCTCCTCCACGACGACGTTGTGGATGAATCAGATATGCGCCGCGGCAAGGCAACGGCAAACGCTGCCTTTGGTAATGCCGCCAGCGTACTGGTCGGGGATTTTATCTATACCCGTGCATTCCAGATGATGACCAGCCTCGGCTCGCTGAAAGTGCTGGAGGTGATGTCAGAAGCGGTAAACGTGATTGCAGAAGGCGAAGTGCTGCAATTGATGAACGTCAATGACCCGAACATTACCGAAGAGAACTACATGCGCGTGATTTACAGCAAAACCGCGCGCCTGTTCGAAGCGGCCGCCCAGTGTTCTGGTTTACTGGCGGGCTGTTCGGAGGCACAGGAGAAGGGGCTGCAGGATTATGGCCGCTACCTGGGCACCGCCTTCCAGCTGATTGACGATCTGCTTGATTACAGCGCGGATGGCGAAACGCTGGGTAAAAATACCGGCGATGATCTTAACGAAGGCAAACCGACGCTGCCGCTGCTGCATGCGATGCATAACGGTACGCCTGAGCAGGCACAGATGATCCGCGAAGCAATTGAACAGGGAAGCGGACGTCATCTTCTGGAACCGGTTCTGGAAGCAATGGCGCAGTGCGGGTCGCTGGAGTGGACGCGCCGTCGTGCCGAAGAAGAGGCGGATAAAGCCATCGCCGCGCTGCAGGTTCTCCCTCACTCTGAGTGGCGCGACGCCCTTATTGCCCTCGCCCACATCGCCGTTCAGCGCGATCGTTAAACTCTCTGTTTCCCGCGATTTATCGCGGGAAAGTTCCAATAAGCTCTAATAGCATCTATTTTCAGGTGCCGAATCCTTGCGGCGCAAGCCTTGGCATAATCTGAAAACACAACAACCTCCCTGAACTTTTTAGAACAAATATTCCCATGTGCGTATAGTAATCTGCGTTGTTGGCGAACGATGGTTGAAACCGATTCTCATCAGGGAGATGTTATGGAAACGAAATATACCGACTGGCATCAAGCCGATATCATTGCCGGGCTGCGAAAGAAGGGGACGTCGCTGGCGGCTGAATCTCGAAAAAATGGCTTGAGTTCATCCACCCTCGCCAATGCACTGACCCGGCCCTGGCCGAAGGGTGAGTTGATTATTGCCCGGGCGCTGGATACCGATCCCTGGGTTATATGGCCCTCGCGTTACCACGATCCCATCACGCACGCGTTTCTTGATAAAACGAAGTTCATCCGGAAAAAACGCAGTGAAGCCTGAAAATGTTGCAGATAAAAAAAGGGAGCTTTCGCTCCCTTTATTAACGGCATAAAGGTTATTCGCCCTTCACACGCTCAATCTTCGCACCCAGCGCGCTGAGCTTATCTTCAATACGCTCATAACCACGATCAATATGGTAAATGCGATCGACAAAAGTGGTCCCTTCCGCAATACAGCCTGCCAGCACGAGGCTCGCCGATGCACGCAAATCGGTCGCCATAACCTGCGCGCCGGAGAGCTTTTCTACGCCGTGGCAAATCGCGGTGTTGCTCTCAATCTCTGCATGAGCGCCCATACGAATCAGCTCAGGGATGTGCATGAAGCGGTTCTCGAAGATGGTTTCGGTGATCACACCAGTACCTTCGGCCACCAGGTTCAGCAGCGTGAACTGCGCCTGCATATCTGTCGGGAAGCCCGGATGCGGCGCGGTACGCACGTTAACGGCCTTCGGACGTTTACCGTGCATATCGAGGCTAATCCAGTCCTCGCCCAGCTCAATATCCGCACCCGCGTCACGCAGTTTAGCCAGCACGGCATCCAGCGTATCCGGCTGGGCGTTGCGGCAAACAATTTTTCCACCAGAGATGGCGGCTGCCACCAGGAAAGTCCCGGTTTCAATACGGTCCGGCAGCACGCGATAAACGCCGCCGCCAAGGCGCTCTACGCCCTCAATGGTAATGCGGTCAGTGCCCATGCCGGTAATTTTGGCACCGAGCGTATTGAGGAAGTTGGCGGTATCGACGATTTCCGGCTCGCGCGCGGCGTTTTCGATAATGGTGGTGCCTTCAGCCAGCGTTGCGGCGGACATAATTGTCACCGTCGCGCCAACGCTCACTTTGTCCATCACAATGTGCGCGCCCTTCAGGCGACCGTCGACAGAGGCTTTAACGTACCCCTCTTCCAGCTTAATCTCCGCGCCCAGTTGCTCAAGGCCGGTGATATGCAGATCGACCGGACGCGCGCCAATCGCGCAACCGCCCGGGAGTGAAACCTGCCCCTGGCCGAAACGGGCAACCAGCGGACCCAGCGCCCAAATCGAGGCGCGCATGGTTTTCACCAGGTCGTAAGGCGCACAGAAGACGTTCACCTTGCTGGCATCGATCCACACCGAGCCATTACGCTCAATTTTGGTGCCCAGCTGGCTCAGCAGCTTGATGGTCGTGTCGATATCTTTCAGTTTCGGCACGTTGCGGATTTCGACCGGCTCTTCCGCCAGCAGCGCGGCGAAAAGAATCGGCAGTGCGGCGTTTTTAGCGCCTGAAATTGTCACTTCGCCCTGGAGACGCGTTGGCCCCTGTACACGAAACTTATCCATTTATCTGATCTCTGTTAAGAATTCACACGCGCGGCGGGTCATACCGCCTGCGCTCAAAAGCCGTTAAGTTTGCGATCGCGCGCCCATTCTTGCGGCGTATACGCTTTGATCGACAGGGCATGAATGCGGTTATCCGCAATGTACTCCATCAGCGGGCCATAAATGGTTTGCTGCTTCTTGACCCGGCTCATGCCGTCAAAAACTTCACCCACAGCGACAACCTGAAAGTGGCTGCCATCGCCAGTGACGTGGGCTTCCTGGAGAGAGAGTGCTTCCATCAGCACGGTCTGGATTTCATGATTTTCCATGGGCGTAAATATCATCTAAAAGTGAAAACAGTCACACATCTTAGAGGAAAGTGCGACGGTCTTAAATAAGCAAAAAGCCCCATCCACTCTCTGGACGGGGCTTTAAATAGTAACGTATTGAAAAAATTAGCGTGGCAGGGCACTTTGCGGCAAGTTATAGAGCGCCGCGAGAGTGCTCACATTCTCACTTACGCCCAGCAGCGTTACTTCCGCGCCCTGCTTTTTACCCAGCTCAACCAGATGAACCAGCAGCGCGACGCCCGCGGTATCAACCCGTGTTACGCCCTGCAGATCGATGATGGTTACCCCTTTCATCGCCTCTGCGCGCGCATCCCATAAAGGATTTAACACGTCCTGATCCAGCTCGCCCAGCAGCGCCAGGCGTTCGCCGTCACGCGACCAGCTTAGCTGCTGGGTCATTGTTTCTTCTCATCCAGGGTAATTTTCTGGCGGGAGATAGATTGCAGCTCAGCGGTCAGGCCATCGATGCCTTTGGTACGCAGCAGATCGCTCCACTCATTCTGCTTGGTGGTGATCATGCTTACGCCTTCAGCGATCATGTCATAAGCCTGCCAGTTACCGGTCTGGCTGTTTTTACGCCACTGGAAATCCAGGCGTACCGGCGGACGACCGTTCGGGTCGACGATGGTTACGCGGATCGGCACGATGGTGGCATCGCCCAGCGGCTGTTCCGGGGCAATCTGGTAAGTCTGGCCGTGATAGAGCGCCAGCGCCTGACCATATGCCTGTTTCAGGTATTCGCGGAACGCCTTGAAGTAGGCATCACGCTGCGCAGGGGTCGCTTCTTTGTAGTAACGGCCCAGCACCAGCGCCCCGGCATATTTTACCTGAACGTAGGGCAGCAGCTCCTGATCGACCACCTCGCGCAGGTAATCCGGGTTTGCACGAATTTTCGGTTGTTCATTTTTAAGGCGATCGAAAGTCTGTTTCGCCGCCCCCTGCATTGCGGTGTACGGGTTGCTTTGATCAACAGCCAAAGCCGAGCTCAACGGTGCAACGACCAGCAGAGCAACCATCATGAGACGTTTAAACATTGCGTAACTTCTCCTCGTTAATGCGTCTGATCCGCAGACGGCGCAGGTTGAGTATTCCCTTCATTTTGCGCCGCCGCATCGCCTGAATTCTTATTGTCGCCGCCTTTACTGTTGTAAAGGAACTGGCCAATGAGATCTTCCAGCACCATCGCGGACTTGGTGTCCTGAATCGTGCTGCCTTCCTTAAGCATAGATGTTCCCATCTCGGGATCGTCAAACCCGACGTTCAACGCCAGATATTGTTCGCCCAGCAGGCCAGATGTGCGGATCGCCAGCGAACTGGTATCCGGGATCTGGTTGTAACGCTCTTCGATATCCAGCGTTACGCGCGGCAGGTAAGTTTTCGGGTCGAGAGAGATATCCGATACGCGCCCAATCACTACCCCGCCGATACGCACCGGCGAATTGGCTTTCAGGCCGCCGATATTGTCAAAGGTGGCATAAACGCGGTACGTCGGTTCTGTACGCATCGAGGCGACATCCGCCGCTTTCAGGCAGATAAAGAGCCCCGCCAGTAACGCCAGCAGAAGAAACAGGCCGACCCAAATTTCACTTTTTTTCGTTTGCATGAACTCAATTCCCAAACATCAATGCGGTGAGCACAAAATCCAGACCGAGAACGGCCAGCGAGGAGTGCACAACGGTGCGTGTTGTCGCGCGGCTGATCCCGGCCGAAGTCGGGATCGCATCGTAACCGTTAAACAGCGCAATCCAGGTCACGGTGATAGCAAAGACCACGCTTTTAATCAGACAGTTAACCAGATCCATTCGCAGGTCGACGGCGTTCTGCATCGCAGTCCAGAAGAAACCACTGTCGATCCCTTTCCAGTTAACGCCCACCAGCGAGCCGCCCCAGATGCCAACTGCGACAAACATAACCGTCAGCAGCGGCAGTGAGATGACGCCGGCCCAAAAACGCGGCGAAATAACCCGACGTAAAGGATCGACCGCCATCATCTCGAGGCTGGAGAGCTGCTCGGTAGCGCGCATCAAGCCAATCTCTGCGGTGAGCGCCGAGCCTGCGCGTCCGGCAAACAGCAGCGCGGCAACAACCGGGCCTAATTCGCGTAGCAGCGAGAGCGCCACCAGCATGCCGAGGCTCGTCTCCGCGCTGTAGGTCGTCAGCACCAGGTAGCCCTGCAGCCCCAGCACCATGCCGATAAAGACGCCGGAGACGAGGATAATGACCATCGACAGCACACCGACGTTATAGAGCTGACGAATCAGCAGCGGCGCGTGTTTGCGAAACTCCGGCTTGCCAACCAGGGCGTTGAACAGCATTAACCCGGCACGCCCGAACGTCGCGATCGTTTTGATCCCACGATGGCCAAGCGCAGCCAGTGCATTTAACAGCATGAGTGTATTAACTCCCTGTTTCTAAAAGATCGCGCTGGTAATCACCAGCAGGATAGCGGAACGGAACCGGCCCGTCGGCAATGCCATCAAGGAACTGACGCACGCGAGGATCGCTATTCTCCTGCAATCCCTGCGCGCTGCCGTGGGCGACAATTTTCCGGTCCGCCACAATATAGGCGTAATCCGCGATGCTCAACACCTCCGGCACATCATGGGATACAACGATACAGGTGACGCCCAGCGCATTGTTCAGCTCAGAGATAAGCTTTACCAGCACCCCCATGGTAATGGGATCCTGGCCGACAAAGGGCTCATCAAACATGATCAGATCCGGCTCCAGCGCAATCGCACGCGCCAGCGCTGCACGCCGCGCCATACCGCCAGAGAGTTCGGAGGGCATTAATTTTGCCGCACCGCGCAGGCCGACCGCTTCGAGCTTCATCATCACCGTGCTGTGCAACAGCGCCGGTGGCAAGGTGGTATGTTCGCGCAGCGGATAGGCGACGTTATCGAACACATTCATATCGGTGAAGAGCGCGCCGGACTGAAAGAGCATGCTCATTCTTTTGCGCACCGTGAAGAGGCGCGAACGCGACATGGCCGGCACGTTTTCGCCATCAAATAAGATTTCGCCGCTATCGGGCGGGATCTGCCCGCCAATCAGGCGCAGTAAGGTGGTTTTACCGATCCCTGACGGCCCCATAATCGCGGTAATTTTCCCGCGCGGCACGGTCAGTGAAATATTGTCGAAGATCGGGCGGCTGCCTCGGGAGAAGCTGACGCCACGAACATCGACCAAATTCGCCACTGTCTGGCTCATTTCCTCTTCCTTATCACCCTGTGGGCCGCAAGCATTACGCTTGATATCATCACGAACCCAGCATTTTTACAGAATATTACCCGCCCAGGTTAGCGAAAGCTGGCATTTGTTTTACTTTTGAGCCGCATAAAGTCAAAATTAGGAATCATTACGCTACGCGTAAGTTCCGGTTTTAACCCGGTATAGCAGCCTGCGAACCGGCGAAATTATACCTGAAGAAAGGACGTTAGATGCTCTTAGCGACGGCGCTATTGATAATTGGTTTACTTCTTGTGGTCTACAGTGCCGATCGTCTGGTGTTTGCCGCCTCCATTCTTTGCCGCGCTCTCGGTATTCCGCCATTAATTATTGGTATGACGGTGGTCAGTATTGGCACCTCGTTGCCGGAAATCATCACCTCTGTTGCCGCCTCGCTGCATGGCCAGCTCGATCTCGCTATCGGCACCGCCATCGGATCGAACATCACCAATATCCTGCTGATCCTCGGCGTTGCTGCGCTATTACACCCTTTTACCGTGCATTCCGATATTCTGCGCCGTGAATTGCCGTTAACCTTAGTAGCTAGCCTGCTGGCGGGCGTCGTGCTGTATGATGGGCGGCTTACGCCCATAGACGGCATCTTTTTACTGTTATTAGCCGTGCTATGGCTGGTGTTCATTGTTAAAATCGCCCGTCTGGCCGAACGCCAGGGTAATGATAGCCTGACGCGCGAGCAGCTGGCCGAGCTGCCGCGAGAAGGAAGTGTGTCAGTTGCCTGCCTCTGGCTGGGCGTGGCGCTGATTATCATGCCGATGGCGACGCGCATGGTGGTGGATAACGCCACCGTGGTGGCGAACTTCTTCGCCATTAGCGAACTGACTATCGGCCTGACGGTTATCGCCATCGGTACCGGCCTTCCTGAGCTTGCCACCGCCATCGCCGGCGCGCGCAAAGGGGAAGACGATATCGCCATCGGCAACCTTATCGGCTCCAACATTTTTAATATCGCGATCGTGCTTGGCTTGCCGGCACTGATTGCGCCAGGCAGCTTTAACCCGATGGCGTTCACACGCGACTACGGGGTAATGGTGCTGGTCAGCGCCCTTTTCGCGCTTATCTGCTGGCGACGCAAGCAGATCGGCCGTGGCATCGGGGGGCTGTTGTTCGGTGGATTTATCATATGGCTGGCGATGCTCTACTGGCTGTCGCCGCTTTTGACGGGATAATCGGATACGCACTATGTCGCAAATAGATTTGCAGCCGGGTTTTGACTTTCAACAAGCCGGCAAAGAAGTTCTGGCGATTGAACGTGAAGGCCTCGCACAGCTGGATCAGTACATTAATGAAGATTTCACTCGCGCATGCGAAAGCATCGCTTATTGTGCTGGCAAAGTCGTGGTGATGGGCATGGGCAAATCGGGCCATATCGGCCGGAAAATGGCGGCAACCTTTGCCAGCACCGGCACGCCCGCGTTTTTTGTCCACCCCGGTGAAGCCGCGCACGGCGATTTGGGTATGGTCAGCCCGCAGGATGTCGTGATTGCGCTGTCGAACTCCGGTGAGTCCAACGAGATCCTCGCCCTGATCCCGGTGCTGAAGCGCCTCAAGGTCGCGCTGATTTGCATGACCAGCCGCCCTGAGAGCAGCATGGCGCGCGCGGCGGATATTCATTTATGCGTAAAAGTGCCGAAAGAGGCCTGCCCGCTGGGCCTGGCGCCGACCTCTAGCACCACCGCAGCGCTGGTAATGGGCGACGCGCTGGCGGTAGCGCTGCTGAAAGCGCGCGGCTTTACCGCCGAAGATTTTGCCCTCTCCCATCCGGGCGGCGCGCTGGGCCGTAAACTGCTGCTGCGTGTGAATGACATCATGCACACCGGGGATGAGATCCCGCACGTCAGCAAAGAGGCCAGCCTGCGTGATGCGTTACTGGAGATCACGCGTAAGAATTTAGGTATGACGGTGATCTGCGACGATCTGATGAAGATCGAGGGTATCTTTACCGATGGTGACCTGCGTCGGGTGTTTGATATGGGTGCCGATGTGCGCAGCCTCGGCATCGCCGATGTGATGACGCCAGGCGGTGTGCGCGTGCGCCCCAATACGCTGGCGGTCGATGCCCTGAACCTGATGCAATCCCGTCACATTACCTGCGTACTGGTTGCCGATGGTGAGCAGTTACTGGGTGTGTTACATATGCATGACTTACTGCGCGCGGGCGTGGTGTAAAGAAGGACATAAGAATGAGTAATGCTGGCGCGTCGCTTGCCACCTGCTATGGGCCGGTAAGCACGCAAGTCATGGAGAAAGCCGCGAAGATTCGCCTGCTGATCCTCGATGTGGATGGCGTGCTGTCCGACGGGCTCATCTATATGGGCAATAATGGCGAAGAGCTAAAAGCGTTCAATGTCCGTGACGGTTACGGCATTCGCAGCGCCCTCACCTCCGGTATTGAGATGGCGATCATTACCGGGCGTAACGCTAAACTGGTAGAAGATCGCTGTGAGACGCTGGGCATCACGCATCTCTACCAGGGGCAATCCGACAAAATGATCGCCTACCGGGAGCTGCTTGCCCGCCTCGATTTGACCGCCGATCAGGTTGCCTATATCGGCGACGATTTGATCGACTGGCCGGTGATGGCGGAGATTGGCCTGAGCGTTGCCGTTGCCGATGCGCACCCGCTGCTCAGCGCGCGCGCCGATTACGTGACGCGGATTAACGGCGGTCGCGGCGCGGTGCGTGAAGTGTGTGACTTACTGCTGCTGGCACAGGGCAAGCTGGATGAAGCCAAAGGGCAATCAATATGAGTAAAACCAGACGTTGGGTCATTATTCTGCTGGCGCTGGTCGCACTGGTTCTGATTGGTATTAACTTCACCACTCAGGATGCGCCGGAACAGAGCGCCGCAAACAGTTCAGATCCGACTTATAAAAGCCAACATACGGATACTGTCGTTTACAGCCCGGAAGGCGCGCTGAACTATCGCCTGATCGCGCAGAATGTGGAGTACTACTCCGCCGATAGCATCAGTTGGTTTGCCAAACCGGTGTTAACCACCTTCGATGAGAACAAAGTACCGACCTGGTCTATCAAGTCGGATAAAGCGAAGCTCACCGACGACAAAATGCTTTACCTCTATGGACATGTCGAAGTTAACGCACTGACTGCGGACGCACAATTACGCAAAATCACCACGGATAACGCCCGGATCAACCTGGTCACCCAGGATGTTTTCTCAGACGATCAGGTTACGTTATACGGAACAACATTTAATTCCACCGGCCTGAAAATGCGCGGCAATTTACGCAGCAAAAACGCCGAGCTGATTGAAAAGGTTAGAAGCTCCTATGAAATTCAAAACAAACAAACGCAGCCTTAATCTTCTCCTGGCGGGTACGCTCTTCGCTGCCGCGCTTCCGGCGCTCGCTGTGACCGGGGATACCGAACAGCCGATTCACATCGACTCCGATCAGCAGTCGCTGGATATGCAGGGGAATGTTGTCACCTTCACCGGCAATGTCGTCGTGACGCAGGGGACCATTAAGATCAACGCCGATAAGGTCGTGGTCACCCGTCCTGGCGGCCAGCAGGGCAGAGAGATTATCGACGGTTACGGTAATCCGGCCACCTTCTACCAGATGCAGGACAACGGCAAGCCGGTGAAAGGCCACGCTTCGCAGATGCACTACGAACTGGAAAAAGATTTCGTCATCCTGACCGGTAACGCCTATCTCGAGCAGTTAGACAGCAATATTGCTGGCGACAAAATCACCTACCTGGTGAAAGAGCAGAAGATGCAAGCGTTCAGCGACAAAGGCAAGCGCGTAACTACCGTGCTGGTACCGTCGCAGTTGCAGGACAAGAGCAATAAATCCGCCCCGGCCCCGGCGCAAAAGAAGAGTAACTAATCCGTTATGCCAACATTAACTGCAAAGAATCTCGCCAAGGCTTATAAAGGCCGTCGCGTGGTCGAAGACGTCAGTCTGACCGTTAATTCCGGTGAAATCGTCGGCTTGCTTGGCCCTAACGGCGCAGGGAAAACCACCACCTTCTATATGGTGGTCGGGATTGTCGCGCGCGATGCCGGCAACATCATTATTGATGATGAAGATATCAGCCTGCTGCCGCTGCATGCGCGCGCGCGCCGCGGCATCGGCTATTTACCGCAGGAAGCCTCCATCTTCCGCCGCCTCAGCGTCTACGACAACCTGATGGCAGTGCTGCAAATTCGTGACGATCTCACCGCGGAACAGCGTGAAGATCGCGCCAACGAGCTGATGGAAGAGTTCCACATCGATCACCTGCGCGACAGCATGGGTCAGGCGCTCTCCGGCGGTGAACGTCGCCGCGTCGAGATTGCCCGCGCGCTGGCAGCAAACCCGAAATTTATCCTGCTCGATGAACCCTTTGCGGGCGTTGACCCGATCTCGGTTATCGACATCAAACGCATTATCGAGCATCTGCGCGACAGCGGGCTTGGGGTGCTGATTACCGACCACAACGTGCGCGAAACGCTGGCCGTGTGTGAGCGCGCCTATATTGTCAGCCAGGGACATCTCATCGCCCACGGCACACCGCAGCAAATCCTTGAAGACGAACATGTTAAGCGCGTATATCTTGGGGAAGACTTCAGACTCTGATAGGGTAAGGTTTATTGACATTTTTTGTCGGAGAGTGCTGCTCTGAATATGAAGCAAGGTTTGCAACTACGGCTTAGCCAACAGCTAGCCATGACGCCGCAACTGCAACAGGCCATTCGCCTTTTGCAGTTGTCCACGTTGGAACTTCAGCAGGAACTTCAGCAGGCGCTGGAGAGCAACCCACTGCTGGAACAAACCGATCTTCACGAAGAAGTGGATAGCGAACAGGTTCAGGAAAAAGATGGCCTGGACACCGCAGATGCGCTTGAACAGAAAGAGATGCCCGACGAACTGCCGCTCGATGCCAGCTGGGATGAGATCTACACCGCAGGCACCCCGTCAGGCAGCAGTAACGATTACATTGATGATGAACTGCCGATCTACCAGGGCGAAACCACCCAGTCGCTGCAGGATTACCTGATGTGGCAGGTTGAGCTGACGCCCTTCTCCGATACGGATCGCGCCATTGCGACGTCGATCGTTGATGCCGTGGACGAAACCGGCTATCTCACCGTGACGCTGGAGGAGATCCTCGAGAGCATGGGGAACGACGAGATCGGCATGGATGAAGTTGAAGCGGTGCTAAAGCGCGTTCAGCGTTTCGATCCCGTTGGCGTAGCGGCGCGCGATCTGCGCGACTGCCTGCTGGTTCAGCTCTCCCAGTTCGCGAAAGCGACGCCGTGGTGCGAAGAGGCCCGGCTGATTATCTGCGATCATCTCGATCTGCTGGCCAATCACGACTTCCGCTCGCTGATGCGCGTGACGCGCCTGAAAGAGGATGTGCTGAAAGAGGCGGTGAATCTGATCCAGTCGCTCGATCCACGCCCCGGTCAGTCGATCCAGACCAGCGAGCCAGAGTATGTGATCCCCGATGTGCTGGTGCGCAAACACAACGGGCGCTGGACGGTGGAGCTTAACGCCGACAGCATTCCGCGTCTTAAGATCAACCAGCAGTATGCAGCGATGGGCAGCGGCGGGCGTAACGATGCCGACACGCAGTTCATTCGCAGTAATTTGCAGGAAGCGAAGTGGTTGATCAAAAGCCTGGAGAGCCGCAACGACACGCTGCTGCGCGTCAGCCGCTGCATCGTCGAGCAGCAGCAGGCGTTCTTTGAGCAGGGCGAAGAGTTTATGAAACCGATGGTGCTGGCGGATATCGCCCAGGCCGTCGAGATGCACGAGTCGACCATCTCTCGTGTGACCACCCAGAAGTACCTGCACAGTCCTCGCGGCATTTTTGAACTGAAGTATTTCTTCTCCAGCCACGTGAATACCGAAGGCGGCGGCGAAGCCTCCTCCACGGCCATTCGCGCACTGGTGAAGAAGTTGATCGCCGCGGAAAACCCTGCAAAACCGCTGAGCGACAGTAAGCTGACGACGCTGCTCTCCGATCAGGGGATCATGGTCGCGCGGCGAACCGTTGCGAAGTATCGAGAATCTTTATCCATTCCGCCGTCTAACCAGCGTAAACAGCTGGTGTGACCCAACCGATAAGGAAGACACTATGCAGCTAAACATCACCGGACAAAACGTTGAGATTACCGATGCCCTGCGCGAGTTTGTAAACAGCAAATTTGCCAAGCTGGAGCACTATTTCGACAGGATTAATCAGGTTTATGTTGTGTTGAAAGTGGAAAAGGTGACGCACATTTCAGATGCCACGCTGCATGTGAATGGAGGCGAGCTGCATGCCAGTGCGGAAGGACAAGATATGTATGCTGCTATTGACGGTTTAATTGATAAACTGGCGCGGCAGCTCACGAAGCATAAAGATAAACTGAAACAACACTAATTGTCCGGGCGTCCGTCTGGCGCGTTGCACCCGACCGCAACCCGGTTGGGTGCTGGCTCCGGCGTCGCTTAGGTGAAATTATGATGAATAACGATTCGGCTCTTCAACTGAGCACAGTACTTAACCAGGAATGCACCCGTAGCGGCGTTCACTGCCAGAGTAAAAAACGCGCGCTGGAAATTATCAGCGAGCTGGCGGCGAAACAGTTAGGCCTGCCGCCGCAGGTGGTCTTCGAGGCGGTTCTTACGCGTGAAAAAATGGGCAGTACCGGTATTGGTAACGGTATCGCCATTCCTCACGGCAAGCTCGAGGAAGATACACTGCGCGCCGTCGGCGTGTTTGTGCAACTTGAAACGCCTATTGCCTTCGACGCTATCGATAATCAACCCGTCGATCTGCTCTTTGCCCTGCTGGTGCCGGCAGATCAGACCAAAACGCATCTGCACACCCTTTCGCTGGTCGCCAAACGGCTGGCGGATAAAACCATTTGTCGACGCCTGCGCGGCGCGCAGAGTGATGAAGAGCTGTATGAGATCATCACGCAGACAGAAGGCGAGCGCGGCGATGCGTAACCGGGTAAGACTCTACTTGTCAGTCGTTCTGAGGAGAAATGACCCATGGTCCTGATGATCGTCAGTGGTCGTTCGGGTTCAGGGAAATCCGTGGCGCTACGCGCACTGGAAGATATGGGTTTCTACTGTGTTGATAACCTGCCGGTTGTGCTGTTGCCGGAACTGGCGCAAACTCTCGCCGATCGCCAGATCTCTGCCGCCGTCAGTATCGATGTGCGCAACATGCCGGAGTCGCCGGAGATCTTTGAGCAGGCGATGAGCAATCTGCCGGAGGCGTTTTCGCCGCAGCTGCTCTTTTTAGATGCGGATCGCAACACCCTGATTCGCCGCTACAGCGACACGCGCCGCCTGCACCCGCTCTCAAGCAAAAACCTGTCGCTGGAGAGCGCCATCGATGAAGAGAGCAATCTGCTTGAGCCGCTGCGTTCGCGTGCCGATCTGATTGTTGATACCTCAGAGATGTCGGTGCATGAGCTGGCGGAGATGCTGCGCACTCGCCTGCTGGGCAAACGCGAGCGCGAACTGACCATGGTCTTCGAATCCTTCGGCTTCAAGCACGGCATTCCTATCGATGCTGATTACGTCTTTGACGTGCGCTTCCTGCCGAACCCGCACTGGGATCCGAAACTGCGTCCGATGACCGGCCTCGATAAGCCCGTCGCCGCATTCCTCGACAGGCACACCGAAGTACATAACTTTATCTATCAGACGCGCAGTTACCTCGAGTTGTGGTTGCCGATGCTGGAGACCAACAACCGTAGCTACCTGACGGTGGCCATCGGCTGTACCGGGGGTAAACACCGCTCTGTCTATATCGCCGAACAGCTGGCGGACTACTTCCGCTCGCGCGGCAAAAACGTGCAGTCCCGTCACCGTACGCTGGAAAAACGCAAAACATGACCGTAAAACAAACCGTTGAGATCACCAATAAGCTGGGCATGCACGCGCGCCCGGCGATGAAACTGTTTGAACTGGTACAGGGCTTTGACGCGGAAGTGCTGCTGCGTAACGAAGAGGGAACCGAAGCGGAAGCCAGCAGCGTGATCGCTCTGCTGATGCTGGATTCCGCCAAAGGCCGACAGATTGAAGTCGAAGCCAGCGGCCCCCAGGAAGAGGAAGCGCTGGCCGCGGTGGTGGCGCTGTTTATCGCCGGGTTCGACGAAGAGTAATCAGTGCAGGTTGTTACTCTGCAAAAAGCCTTCGCCACCGAGCTGCTGCATCTGGCGCATGATCCACGCCTGACGGTTACGCACATAGCCTGAAGGCGCTGCGGCTTTATAACGAATCGGGTTAGGCAGCACCGCCGCCAGCAGCGCGGCTTCCGACATCGTCAGCCGGCTCGCGGGTTTATGAAAATAGCGCTGCGACGCCTCTTCCACACCAAATATGCCGTCACCAAACTCCGCAATATTCAGGTAGACCGTCAGGATGCGCCGTTTCGTCCATACCGCTTCCGTTGTTACCGTCAGCCCTGCTTCCAGCCCCTTTCGCAGCCAGCTTTTACCGTCCCACAAAAAGAGGTTTTTCACCGTCTGTTGCGACAGGGTCGAAGCGCCGCGAATGCGGTTCTCATGCTTTTCATTATGCGAAAGCGCTTTTTCGATGGCTTCCACATCTAATCCCCAGTGATCGGGAAAGCGCTGATCTTCAGCGGCAACCACCGCCAGCGCCATCCACGGCGAGATCTCATCCATGCTGACCCAGTCGGAGTGGGCGACATAGCTAAAGTCCCCGCTCAGCCACGCACTCAGCTGCCGCTCGACCATCACTGCGGAAAACGGCACCGGCATAAAGCTGAACAGCAGAATACCGCCGCCCCAGAAAGCCACCAGCACTAACAGAACACGCAGAAGAAGGCGTTTCAGCGCGGTCTTCAGCGTACCGCGTCCGCCTCGCTTCATTCGCACAATACCAGCACGCGCGTCACCAGCTTCTCAATTCCTGTTGCCGCCTGGGCAATATCTTCCGCCAGCATATAAGCCGGTGTGGTCACCACTTTGTTCTCTTCATCGACAACAATATCGTCCACCGGACACGGCACGTGCTCCGCGCCCATCTCTTCCAAAACTTCGGCGGTATCGACATCGGTTCCAATAGTGAGACGCAGCGGGAAGTCGAAAATTTTCGGCAGCATCGCCGGTGCAATGCACATAAAACCGAGCGGTTTTCCAGCCTGGTGCATCGCCAGCGCGAGGCTTTTCAGATCGTTATCCACCGCGCAGTCGCCGCCGAGGCTGGCAAAGCTGCTGAGGTTTTTCGCCGCGCCAAAGCCGCCGGGGACAATCAGCGCATCCAGATCGTTTACCGATGCCTGCGCCAGCGGCGCGATCTTGCCGCGGGTAATGCGGGCAGCTTCAACCAGCACGTTACGGCTTTCCGCCATACTTTCGCCGGTGAGGTGATTGATGACATCACTCTGTGCTTTATCGGGCGCAAAACAGACGGCCTCTGCGCCGTTGCGGGCAAGCGCCAGCAGGGTAATTACCGCTTCGTGGATCTCGGAACCGTCATACACGCCAGACCCACTAAGAACAACGCCGACTCTTTTCATGCCAAACATCCTTTCTGCGAATTGCGGTCAATAACTAAAAATTTTGATAAGGGAGCCTTGCTTCACACATTTCACTGATTGCTGTAACAAATCATTTAAGATTTGCTATCTTATGTGCGTGTGGTCGAATTTTAATAGACTGCGCCCTTGCAATTAAAACCAAAAATTACGGCGCAGCCACGGTTTCCCTGGTGTTGGCGCAGTATTCGCGCACCCCGGTTAATCCGGGGTCATTTTTTTGCAGCGTCTGCCACCCAGGCTTTGAGCACCGCGACATCATTGCGCCACTCCTGCTTCATCTCTTCCACCCATTCGCCGACATTATCCCACCAGGCGGGAAGATCCGGGGACTGGATCTGCTGGCCCAACTGCTGCAGATGGCGCAGGCCGACGGATCCAGCAGCACCCTTAATTTTGTGCCCCTCTTCAACAATCCCTTTCTGGTCGCGCGCGGTGAGGTTCGACTCCAGCACGCTCAGGTAGCCTGGCATCATCTTCTCAAACACTGCCAGCCCATCGGTAATCAGCTTCGGCCCAACCAGCTCGAGGTACTGCTCAAGCATGGCGGTATCCAGCAGAGTTTGCGCTTTGTCGTTGTCTATCGTTGCCACCTGTTCCTCCTCCTCATCTCCGGCGTCCCAGAACTTCTTGATCATCGCCGTTAATGCTGGCACCGCCAGCGGTTTGCTTAAGACATCATCCATGCCGGCATCCAGATACTCCTGCTTATCTTTCAGCACGTTTGCGGTCAGCGCCACCAGCGGCGGCAGTTCGTCGCGCGAATAGCGGCTGGTCAGCGCGCGCGAGATATCCAGCCCGGTCATATCCGGCAGCTGAATATCAAGCAGTACCAGGTCATATTCGCCCGGGGCGAACATCTCCAGCGCGGCACCGCCGGTCATCGCCACATCGACGCTGTTGCCGAGTTTCTCCAGCACCGAGCGCGCGACGATCACGTTGAGTTCGATATCTTCTACCAGCAGCACATGCAGCGCCGGTAAGGGCATCTCATCCTCTTCGAAGGCGTCGTCGACCTCTTCCGCCACCGCAGGGGCATGAACGGTCAATGTAAAGAGCGAGCCGTTGCCAGGCTGGCTGCTGACGGTAATATCGCCGCCCATGCTTTTCGCCAGACGGCGCGAAACCGCAAGCCCAATGCCGGTGCCGGTGGCCGGTTTGCCGCCGTGGCTATCTTTCACCTGGTAATACATGGCGAAGATTTTATCCTGCTCATCGCGCGGAATACCGATCCCGGAGTCCTGCACTTCAAAATGCAGAATCTCACCCTCGTCGTAGCGCACGCGCACCGTCACCTGCCCTTCGCGGGTAAATTTCACGGCGTTGCTGATAAGGTTCCAGAGGATCTGCCGCAAACGGGTGCCGTCGGTGATCACCTGGTGCGGCAGCGGCAGCGTCGGCTCGAGTTCGAAACGTAGCCCTTTTTGATGCGCCTGCAACCCGGAGAGGTTCTCCAGATCCGCCAGGAAGCTGGTGAAGTCGAGCGGCTGGTTATCGAGCTGTACTTTGCGCCGCTCCATCTTATCCATGTCGATAATATCGTTGAAGATATTGCCCAGCGTCACCGCAGAGACATGGATCGTTTTGAGGTACTTCTCCTGTTCCGGCGCAAGATCGGTATCCAGCAAAATGCGGCTTAAACCGACGATGCCGTTAAGCGGCGTGCGCAGTTCGTGGCTGATGGTAGAGATAAAGGTGGTCTTGTCCCGGCTGGCCCGCTCCAGCGCATCCTGATAGCGCTTACGCTCGGTAATATCGCGCCCGAAGCCCATCAGCCCGTGGCGTTTACCAACGCGGTCATAATAGGGAACTTTGCGGATTTCGAAGCAGGCTTTGCGCCCGTCAGGGTAATCCAGCCACTGTTCATAGGTGAGCGAGACATTGTGACGAAACACTTTCTCGTCGGTCTCAATCACTTTTTGTGCCGCTTCCGGCGAGTAGACATCCTGCGGCTTGAGGTGAATCAGCTGCTTTTCGCTTTTACCGGTGAGCAACTCCATGGCACGGTTGCAGCCAGAAAACTCTTTATCTTCATTGCGATAGAAGACGAGGTCAGGGGAAGCATCAAGGAAGGAGCGCAGAAAAGAGGATTGCTGTTCAAGCTGGATCTGCGTCTGCTCACGCTCCTGCATCTCAATCTTCAGCCGCTCAAAGGTTGCCTGTCGTTCCGCCTCGGCTTTTTCGCGATCGCTGATCTCCTGATTAAGCTGCATGATGTTGTCTTTAAGCTTCACGTTGAGCTTAAGATCGCGCTCGCGCATCTCCTCCAGCTTCTCCACCAGTCGCGATAAGCGCTGGCGCGACTCCTCCAGTTGCTCAACCACCACCGATAAGAAGTAGACCGCCCAGGGGGTGATCAGCAGACCAAAGAAGATAGAGCGGATCACGTCAATACGCTCAACCTGCCCCTGCAATACCATCGTGACCGCCATTTGCACCACGATGGCCAGCACCACCAGCGCCAGCGCTAACAGCATGGAAAAGCGCACCAGACCCAGCTTCATCATCAGGTCGACGTAATATTGCGCCAGTAAACGGATTTGCTTCATAGCGTTTTCCTTAAACAAGTCCGCTCAATAATACTCAATTCTGAGCAAGGCGTTGAAGCTTGTGCGAAAAATGCGGCAATAATGTGTGGTTGACCCAGGTTCAGGCGGGCGGCGTCCAGCAGCGACCGAGCGCCGAACCCTGGCCGCCATGTGCAGTAAGGTAGGTATTAATTTCGACCATGCCGGTCCAGCGGTTTTCGCACCACAGCGGCGCCAGCAGTGTAGGACGACGCGCGCTGGCAGAAACACGGTGGTAGATTATCTCCGGCGGCGTGTGGCGGATCATCTCGCCAGCAATGGTGGTGTACTCCTCAAGCCCGATGGCATTGAGGCGCCCCGCTTCCCAGGCCTTTGCCATAATGCTGCCTTTCACAATATGCAGTGGGTGCAGCTTGATGCCGTCGACGCCGGTTTCAACCACGCGCTCAAGCGTCGCCATGCAATCCGGCAGCCGCTCGCCCGGCAGGCCAGCAATCAGATGGGTACAGACCTTCAGGCCGCGCGCGCGGGCGAGCCGCGTGGTGTTTTGATAGCAGGCAAAATCGTGGCCGCGATTAATGCGGTGCAGGGTTTTATCGTGCGCGGTTTGTAGCCCCAGCTCCAGCCATACTTCAAAGCCCTGCTGGCGGTATTCGCACAGCAGATCCAGCACCGCATCCGGCACGCAGTCGGGACGCGTTCCGACGCACAACCCAACCATATTGGCCTGGCTCAGCGCCTGCTGATACATCTCGCGCAGCACCTGCACTTCCGCCCAGGTGCTGGTATAGGCCTGAAAATAGGCGAGATAGCGCCGGGCGCGGTTCACGCGCTGCGCCTGTTCGGCAAGCTGCAGCGCAATTGAACGATACTGCTGCGCCTCATCGGCAAACGAGGCAACGTTACAGAAAGTACAGCCGCCACGGCCCAGCGTGCCATCGCGGTTTGGGCAGCTAAAGCCGCCATGCAGGGTCAGCTTATGAACTTTTTCGCCATAGCGCCGGGCAAGATCCCCACCAAACATATTGACTAATTTCTGTAACTGCATAATCTGAAAGGCCGCCCAAATCAAAGGGCGTAGCCTGCCACTATTAGCTTTCATCGGCGATGACCTGGATCAATCGCCCGGGAAGGCTTTATCCATTGCATAATCAGTCAACATAACCGCTATTTCATTCACCCTCGGGGCGATTACTTTTCCTTATGCTGAAAGGTAAATTTGCAGAAATAGGTCTCTATCTCAAAAACAGTGGGATTATGCGGCGCCAGCCACACAAGCAGGATAATAATCTGCTAATAAAAGTCAGGTCAGAACAGAAGAGCGGAAACAGCGCATTACTATAGTGAGTCAGATCACACTCTCCCCCTGCATTATGCTGCCATAACTGAATGTAAAACTGATTAAACATCCTTTTAAATCAATTAGATGAATGCGCGTTAGCACATTTTTGGATAAATAAGCTCGGCATTTGACCTGTGTGCGGATTCCCGATAAGTTGGAAATCCGCTGGAAGCTTTCTGGATGAGCAGTCTGCTCATCATATTTATGCAGTAATTGAGATTCCCTCTTAAGCAAGTCCTCAACACTTGTGAATCGATGCGAAAAGGAAATGAAGAGGGCGACATACGAGGCCATTGCCCCGTCGCCATGCTCTTTCTGCGCCTGTGCGTAACGATCGGGAGGGCTCTCGCAGAGCCTGGGGAGGTTCACTGATATGTTGTACGATAAATCTCTTGAGAGAGATAACTGTGGTTTCGGCCTGATCGCCCACATAGAAGGCGAACCTAGCCACAAGGTAGTGCGTACCGCTATTCACGCACTGGCCCGCATGCAGCACCGCGGCGCGATCCTTGCCGATGGTAAAACCGGCGACGGTTGCGGCCTGCTGTTGCAAAAACCTGACCGTTTCTTCCGCATCGTCGCCGAAGAGCGCGGCTGGCGCTTAGCCAAAAACTACGCCGTCGGCATGCTGTTCCTCAATCAGGATCCGGAAAAAGCGGCTGCATCGCGTCGTGTTGTAGAAGAAGAACTTCAGCGTGAGACTCTCTCGCTCGTTGGCTGGCGCGATGTGCCGACCAACGAAGGCGTACTCGGTGAAATCGCCCTCTCCTCACTGCCTCGTATTGAGCAAGTTTTCGTTAACGCCCCGGCTGGCTGGCGTCCGCGCGATATGGAGCGCCGTCTCTTTATTGCCCGTCGCCGCATTGAAAAGCGTTTACAGGAGGATAAAGAGTTCTACGTCTGTAGCCTCTCTAACCTCGTCAACATCTATAAAGGTCTCTGTATGCCGGCGGATCTGCCGCGCTTCTACCTGGACCTGGCGGACCTGCGTCTGGAATCGGCCATCTGCCTGTTCCACCAGCGCTTCTCCACCAACACCGTGCCGCGCTGGCCGCTGGCGCAGCCTTTCCGCTACCTGGCGCACAACGGTGAAATCAACACCATTACCGGTAACCGCCAGTGGGCGCGCGCGCGTACCTACAAATTCCAGACGCCGCTGATCCCCGATCTGCATGATGCCGCGCCGTTCGTCAACGAAACCGGCTCTGACTCCAGCTCAATGGATAACATGCTGGAGCTGCTGTTAGCAGGCGGGATGGATATTGTGCGCGCCATGCGCTTACTGGTGCCGCCAGCCTGGCAGAATAACCCGGAGATGGATCCGGATCTGCGCAGCTTCTTCGACTTTAACTCCATGCATATGGAGCCGTGGGACGGCCCGGCGGGCATCGTCATGTCCGATGGGCGCTTTGCCGCCTGTAACCTCGACCGTAACGGTCTGCGTCCGGCGCGCTACGTCATCACCAAAGATAAGCTCATCACCTGCGCTTCTGAAGTGGGCATCTGGGATTACCAGCCGGATGAAGTGGTCGAGAAAGGCCGCGTCGGGCCAGGCGAACTGATGGTTATCGATACTCGCGGCGGGCGCATTCTGCACTCTGCCGAGACCGATGACGATCTGAAAAGCCGCCACCCGTATAAAGAGTGGATGGAGAAAAACGTCCGCCGCCTGGTACCGTTTGAAGATCTCTCCGACGATGAAGTCGGCATCCGCGAGATGGATGACGATCTGCTCACCAGCTACCAGAAACAGTTTAACTACAGCTTTGAAGAGCTGGACTCGGTGATCCGCGTGCTGGGCGAAAACGGCCAGGAAGCGGTCGGCTCGATGGGCGATGATACGCCGTTCGCCGTGCTCTCCAGCCAGCCGCGCATCATTTATGACTACTTCCGCCAGCAGTTTGCGCAGGTGACCAACCCGCCTATCGATCCGCTGCGCGAAGCGCATGTGATGTCGCTGGCGACCAGCATCGGCCGTGAAATGAACGTCTTCTGCGAAGCGGAAGGCCAGGCGCACCGTCTGAGCTTCAAATCGCCGATTCTGCTCTACTCCGATTTCAAACAGCTCACCACCATGACCGAGGAGCACTATCGCGCGGATACGCTCGATATCACCTTCGACGCCACGGCAACGACGCTGGAAGAGACCATTAAAGCGCTGTGCGACAAAGCGGAAGCGATGGTGCGTGCCGGTACCGTTCTGCTGGTGCTCTCCGATCGCAACATTGCCAAAAACCGCCTGCCGGTTCCGGCACCGATGGCAGTGGGTGCGATTCAGGCACGCCTGGTGGATAAGAATCTGCGCTGCGACGCCAACATCATTGTTGAAACCGCCAGCGCCCGCGATCCGCACCACTTTGCGGTGCTGCTGGGCTTCGGCGCGACGGCGATCTACCCCTACCTGGCGTATGAAACGCTGGCGAAGCTTATCGACAGCAAAGCGATTGAGAAAGATTACCGCACGGTGATGCTGAACTACCGCAACGGCATCAACAAAGGGCTGTACAAGATCATGTCCAAAATGGGCATCTCAACTATCGCCTCTTACCGCTGCTCAAAACTGTTTGAAGCGGTTGGTTTGCATGATGATGTTACCGAACTCTGCTTCCAGGGCGTGGTCAGCCGTATTGGCGGTGCCAGCTTCCCGGACTTCCAGCAGGATCTGTTGAACCTCTCCAAACGTGCCTGGCTGGCGCGCAAACCGCTGGAGCAAGGCGGCTTGCTGAAGTACGTCCACGGCGGCGAATACCACGCTTACAACCCGGACGTAGTGCGCACACTGCAAAAAGCGGTTGAGAGCGGCGACTACAGCGATTATCAGCAGTACGCGAAGCTGGTTAACGAGCGCCCGGCAGCAACACTGCGCGATCTGCTGGCCATCACGCCAGGCAGTGACGCGGTAAGCCTTAACGACGTTGAACCGGCGACAGAGTTGTTTAAACGCTTCGATACGGCGGCGATGTCTATCGGCGCGCTCAGCCCGGAAGCACACGAAGCGCTGGCGGAAGCGATGAACAGCCTCGGTGGCTTCTCTAACTCCGGCGAAGGCGGCGAAGATCCGGCGCGCTACGGCACCAACAAAGTGTCGCGCATCAAACAGGTCGCTTCCGGTCGCTTTGGCGTAACCCCGGCCTACCTGGTGAACGCCGATGTTATCCAGATTAAAGTGGCACAGGGCGCGAAGCCGGGCGAAGGCGGTCAGTTGCCGGGGGATAAAGTGACCCCCTATATCGCTAAGCTGCGTTACTCCGTGCCGGGCGTGACGCTGATTTCACCGCCGCCGCACCACGATATCTACTCGATCGAGGATCTGGCGCAGCTGATTTTCGACCTGAAACAGGTCAACCCGAAGGCGCTGATCTCCGTCAAACTGGTTTCCGAACCGGGCGTTGGCACTATCGCGACCGGCGTGGCGAAAGCCTATGCCGATCTGATCACCATTGCCGGTTATGACGGCGGTACCGGCGCAAGCCCGCTCTCCTCCGTAAAATACGCTGGCTGCCCGTGGGAGCTTGGCCTGGTGGAAACCCAGCAGGCGCTGGTGGCAAACGGTCTGCGTCATAAGATTCGCTTGCAGGTCGATGGTGGCCTGAAAACTGGCCAGGACATTATCAAAGCGGCGATTCTGGGTGCAGAGAGCTTCGGCTTCGGTACCGGACCGATGGTGGCGCTGGGCTGCAAATACCTGCGTATTTGTCACCTCAACAACTGCGCGACCGGTGTTGCAACCCAGGATGAGAAGCTGCGTAAGAACCACTACCACGGCCTGCCGTTCAAAGTGACCAACTACTTTGAATTTATCGCCCGTGAAACCCGCGAGCTGATGGCGCAGCTGGGCGTGAAACGCCTGGTCGACCTGATTGGCCGCACGGACCTGTTGAAAGAGCTTGATGGCTTTACCGCGCGTCAGCAGAAGCTGGATCTCTCCAAACTGCTGGAGACCGCTGAACCGCATGCCGGCAAAGCGCTCTACTGCACCGAGAGCAACCCGCCGTTCGACAATGGCGTGCTGAATGCCCAGCTGTTGCAGCAGGCGAAACCGTTTGTTGATGAGCGCCAGAGCAAAACCTTCTGGTTTGATATCCGCAACACTGACCGCTCGGTTGGCGCGCTGCTCTCTGGTTATATCGCCCAGACGCATGGCGATCAGGGTCTGGCATCGGATCCGATTAAAGCCTACTTCAGCGGCACCGCAGGCCAGAGCTTCGGCGTCTGGAACGCGGGCGGCGTTGAGCTTTACCTCACCGGCGATGCCAACGACTATGTCGGTAAAGGCATGGCGGGCGGGCTGCTGGCGGTACGTCCTCCGGTCGGTTCGGCGTTCCGTAGCCACGAAGCGAGCATTATCGGTAACACCTGCCTCTATGGCGCAACCGGCGGTCGTCTCTATGCCGCAGGCCGCGCGGGCGAGCGTTTCGCCGTGCGTAACTCCGGGGCTATTACCGTGGTTGAAGGCATTGGCGACAACGGCTGTGAATATATGACGGGCGGTATCGTCTGCGTACTCGGCAAAACCGGCGTCAACTTTGGCGCGGGCATGACCGGCGGCTTCGCCTACGTGCTGGATGAAGATGGCGAGTTCCGCAAGCGCGTGAACCCGGAGCTGGTGGAAGTGCTGAGCGTCGACGATCTGGCGATCCACGAAGAGCATCTGCGCGGGTTGATTACCGAGCATGTGCAGCATACCGGTTCGCAGCGCGGTGAAGAGATGCTGGCCAACTGGCCGACATTTGCCGCCAAATTTGCCCTGGTTAAGCCGAAGTCCAGCGATGTGAAAGCGCTGTTGGGTCACCGTAGTCGTAGCGCGGCAGAGTTGCGCGTGCAGGCGCAGTAAGGAATTGAGATGAGTCAGAACGTTTACCAATTTATCGACTTACAGCGCGTTGATCCGGCAAAGAAACCGCTGAAACTGCGTAAGATTGCCTTTGTCGAGATCTACGAGCCCTTCTCCGAAGGGCAAGCGAAAGCGCAGGCTGACCGCTGTCTCGCCTGCGGCAACCCCTACTGCGAGTGGAAGTGCCCGGTTCATAACTACATCCCGAACTGGCTGAAGCTGGCAAATGAAGGGCGTATTTTTGAGGCGGCAGAACTGTCGCACCAGACCAATA
Source organism: Kosakonia sp. HypNH10 (assembly GCF_029850615.1). Classification (NCBI taxonomy): domain Bacteria; kingdom Pseudomonadati; phylum Pseudomonadota; class Gammaproteobacteria; order Enterobacterales; family Enterobacteriaceae; genus Kosakonia; species Kosakonia sp. HypNH10. Next base: position 51,233 of record NZ_JAOTIU010000008.1, on the reverse strand, counting down.
CCCTGCCGGAAGTGTGCGGGCGCGTCTGCCCGCAGGATCGCCTGTGTGAAGGCTCCTGTACGCTGAACGACGAGTTCGGCGCGGTGACCATCGGCAATATCGAGCGCTATATCAACGATAAAGCCTTCGAGATGGGCTGGCGTCCCGATTTGACCGGCGTGAAGCAAACGGATAAACGCGTGGCGATTATTGGCGCGGGCCCGGCTGGTCTGGCGTGCGCGGATGTGCTGACTCGCAACGGCGTGAAAGCGGTGGTCTATGACCGTCACCCGGAGATTGGCGGCCTGCTGACCTTCGGTATTCCGGCCTTCAAGCTGGAAAAAGAGGTGATGACGCGTCGCCGTGAGATCTTCACCGGCATGGGCATTGAGTTCCAGCTCAACACCGAAGTGGGTCGCGATGTGCAGATTGACGATCTGCTGAAAGAGTACGACGCCGTGTTCCTGGGCGTCGGCACCTATCAGTCGATGCGTGGCGGCCTTGAGAATGAAGATGCGCAGGGTGTGTTTGACGCGCTGCCGTTCCTGATTGCCAATACCAAGCAGATTATGGGTTATGGCGAAACGCCGTCAGAACCCTATATCAGCATGGAAGGCAAACGCGTCGTGGTGCTGGGCGGGGGCGATACCGCGATGGACTGCGTGCGTACCTCGGTTCGCCAGGGTGCAACTCACGTAATCTGCGCCTATCGTCGTGACGAAGAGAACATGCCTGGCTCACGCCGCGAAGTGAAAAACGCGCGTGAAGAGGGTGTCGAGTTCCAGTTCAACGTACAGCCGCTGGGAGTTGAAGTGAATGCCAACGGTAAAGTGAGCGGCGTGAAGATGGCGCGCACCGAAATGGGCGCACCGGATGAGAAAGGCCGTCGCCGCGCCGAGATCGTTGCCGGCTCTGAACACGTTGTTCCGGCTGATGCGGTGGTGATGGCGTTTGGTTTCCGTCCACACAGCATGGAGTGGCTGGCGAAGCACAGCGTTGAGCTCGATTCGCAGGGCCGCGTGATTGCCCCGGAAGGGAGCGATAACGCGTTCCAGACCAGCAACCCGAAAATCTTCGCCGGTGGTGATATCGTTCGCGGTTCCGACCTGGTAGTGACAGCGATTGCCGAAGGGCGTAAAGCCGCGGACGGCATCCTCAACTATCTCGAAGTGTGATCTTGCGAAAACGATAAAAAAGGAGGCTGCGGCCTCCTTTTTTATATTCTGCGGGCAATAAAAAAGCAGAACCGGGGTTCTGCTTTTCTCAGGTTATTTCACCACACGCAGCGATGGACGCCCACCGCGCGGCGGCGGATCGTCATCCGGATCGTTATCCTGATCCACTGCATGATCGGGTTTATCACCGTCGATAACCGACATCACCGTCTCGTTCTCCTGCTCGGGCATCTCACCATCATCGTTGAGACTGACGAGCTCTTCGTCGTAGGCGGTTTCTGGCTCAAACATGGTGCCGGCACCGTTTTCACGGGCATAAACGGCCAGTACGGCAGCCATCGGCACTTCCACCTGGCGCGGCACACCGCCGAAACGCGCGTTGAAGCGCACTTCGTCGTTGCCCAGCTCCAGGTTGCCCACCGCACGCGGTGCGATGTTTAATACGATCTGGCCGTCACGCGCATACTCCATCGGCACGCGTACGCCCGGCAACGTCACATCAACAACCAGATGCGGCGTCAGCTGGTTATCCAGCAGCCATTCGTAAAAGGCCCGCAGTAAATACGGGCGGCGTGGAGACAGTTGCGACAAATCCATGATTAACCCCGACCAAGGCGCATTTCGCGCTCGGCTTCTGTCAGAGAGGCAAGGAAAGAATCACGTTCGAAGACGCGCGTCATGTACCCTTTCAGCTCTTTCGCGCCTGTGCCGCTCAGCTCGATGCCCAGTACCGGCAGACGCCACAGCAGCGGCGCGAGGTAGCAGTCAACCAGGCTGAATTCGTCATTCAGGAAGTAAGGCTTCTGGGTAAACAGCGGGCCAATCGCCAGCAGCTCTTCACGCAGCTGTTTACGGGCGGCATCGGCCTGCGCACCGCTGTTGTTCTCGATGACGTTCATCAGCGAGTACCAGTCTTTCTCGATGCGGTGCATGTAGAGACGGCTTTCACCGCGCGCCACCGGATAAACCGGCATTAATGGCGGGTGCGGAAAACGCTCGTCCAGATATTCCATAATGATGCGTGATTCCCACAGGGTGAGTTCACGATCTACAAGTGTCGGTACGCTTTGACTCGGGTTGAGGTCAATCAGATCCTGAGGAGGATTATCCTTTTCCACGTGCTCAATTTCAAAGCTGACACCCTTCTCGGCCAGCACGATGCGGACCTGATGACTATAGATGTCCACAGGACCAGAAAACAGCGTCATTACCGAACGTTTGTTGGCAGCGACAGCCATGAAAACCTCCAGGTATATTCAGAAATACTGCTACCGGACTAACTCGACCGGTCAGATGTTAGTTAGCTACCCGCGCGTACTGTCTCTCTTGTTCAAAAAACAAACAAAAAACGAACAATCCCAGCCATTTGGGCAGAAAATTGGATGATAGTTTACCAGATTTTGCGCGCTTTGTGGTGAGGGGATTCCGGAAATGCTGAAAAAGAGGAGATAAGCGACTGATTGCTGTGGATAACACAATTTTTATCCATAAAAAAACCCGGCTTGCACCGGGTTTTTCGCCAATCGTTCTGCCGAAGCAGAGGACAATTAACGTTTGGAGAACTGCGGACGACGACGTGCTTTACGCAGACCGACTTTCTTACGTTCAACCTGACGAGCGTCACGAGTAACGAAGCCAGCTTTACGCAGTTCAGCGCGCAGGGACTCGTCGTACTCCATCAGAGCGCGGGTGATACCGTGACGGATCGCACCAGCCTGACCGGAGATACCACCACCTTTAACGGTGATGTACAGGTCCAATTTCTCAACCATGTCGACCAGTTCCAGCGGCTGACGAACTACCATGCGGGCAGTTTCACGACCAAAGTACTGTTCCAGCGAACGCTGGTTGATTACGATTTTACCGTTGCCCGGTTTGATAAACACGCGAGCGGCGGAGCTTTTGCGGCGACCAGTGCCGTAGTATTGATTTTCAGCCATTGCCTATAATCCCGATTAGATGTCAAGAACTTGCGGTTGCTGTGCCGCGTGGTTGTGCTCGTTGCCAGCGTAAACTTTCAGTTTACGGTACATAGCACGACCCAGCGGGCCTTTTGGCAGCATGCCTTTAACCGCGATTTCAATCACACGCTCAGGACGGCGGGCAATCATCTCTTCAAAGGTCGCTTGTTTGATACCACCGATGTGGCCAGTGTGGTGGTAATACACTTTGTCTTCACGCTTGTTGCCGGTTACAGCAACTTTCTCAGCGTTCAGAACGATGATGTAATCACCAGTATCAACGTGCGGAGTGTATTCCGCTTTGTGCTTACCGCGCAGGCGACGAGCCAGTTCGGTAGCCAGACGACCCAGAGTTTTACCGGTCGCGTCAACAACATACCAGTCGCGTTTTACGGTTTCTGGTTTAGCTGTAAAAGTTTTCATTAAAAGCTTACCCAAATAATTAGTTTCACGTTGGTGAACACCCAAACGTTTGTCAGTTGAGGTTCACACGACAAAGTCCGGCAAACCTACCCCTTCGAATAGCCTATGCCGGCGCATAGAAAGTTTTGGGGAAAAAAAACTTTCCCGTAACGTGGGGTCGCAGGATTATAGAGAAGTCGGGGTCAAAGATCGACCCCTTTTCGTCTTTTGCTGTTCGATTTCTGCGCCTGGTGGCAATGAAAAAAGGATTACGGCATATGCTCGCGTTTCAGGTACTCCTCGCTCTGCATCTCCTGCAGGCGCGATAAACAGCGCTGAAACTCGAACTTAACCCGCTCGCCCTGATAAATCTCATGCAGCGGCGCCGCCGCGCTCACCACCAGCTTCACGTGGCGTTCATAAAATTCATCCACCAGCGCGATAAAACGGCGCGCTTCGTTCTCCATCAGCTTCGTCATCACCGGCACCTCAAACAGCATCACGGTGTGGAAAAGGCGCGACAGCGCGATGTAATCATGCTGGCTGCGCGCATCAACACATAATGTGGCAAAGGAGACGGCTAAGGTTTGATTCTCCACGCCAAGCGTCGCCAGCGGCCGGTGGTTAATCTCCAGCTCCGGCGCATGGCTGCGCGGTGCGCCCGCCAGCGCCAGCCACAATTTATCCATCTGCTGCGCGGTCTCTTCACCAAGCGGTGACAGCCACAGATGGGCCTGGGTCAGCGTGCGTAAGCGGTAATCGATGCCGGCGTCGACATTCATTACATCGCAAAACTGCTTGATCGCCTCAATGGCGGGCAGAAAACGGGCGCGTTGCAGACCGTTGCGATAGAGCTCGTCCGGGGGAATGTTCGATGTCGCCACCAGCGTAATGCCGCGCGCGAAGAGCGCCTTCATTAATCCGCCAAGCAGCATCGCATCGGTGATATCAGAAACAAAAAATTCGTCAAAACAGAGGACGTCGGTTTGCGCCTTAAAACGGTCGGCGACAATCTCCAGCGGATCGCTCTGCCCTTGCAGCGAAGTTAACTCTTCATGCACACGCAGCATAAAGCGGTGAAAGTGCAGACGCTGTTTACGCTCGCCCGGCAGGCTGTGATAGAAGAGATCCATCAGCCAGGTTTTGCCTCGCCCGACGCCGCCCCACATATAGAGGCCGCGTACCGGCTCGCGCGAAGGGGTATCGCGTTTGCCCAGCAGCTTGCTGAACTTCGCCATCAGGCCTCCGCTTTGCTGCGCGGCGGGCTGCTGTTCGGCAATCAACTGTTGATAAATCGTATCCAGTCGGGTGACAGCTTCTTTTTGCACATCGTCCGGCTGATGGCTACCCTCTTTCAGGGCTGTAAGATATCGCGATGTCGGGGAAAGGCTTTGCATGGTGTTATTGTTGTTCCTTGAAAATCGATCCGCCCCCACAGGGTTGACGAAAAAAAGGCCGCTCTACACTACGCGATGCAGCGTCAGGATTCCACTTCTGCACCTTTAGCGGTTATAGTGGCACTCTCCGGCGCAGGCAAGAAGCTTGCAGCCCACCCCCTACGGAATCGAACAACAATGGGAGAAGTCATGACCTGGGAATACGCGCTAATTGGGTTAGTTGTCGGCATTATTATTGGTGCCGTGGGCATGCGTTTCGGAAACCGGAAATTGCGTCAACAGCAGGCCTTGCAGTATGAACTGGAAAAAAACAAAGCAGAACTGGAAGAGTACCGCGAAGAGCTGGTGAGCCACTTTGCCCGCAGCGCTGAACTCCTCGACAACATGGCGGACGACTATCGTCAGCTCTATCAACATATGGCGAAGAGCTCCTCAAGCCTGCTGCCGGAAATGTCCGCGGAAGAGAATCCGTTCCGCAACCGTCTGTCAGAGTCTGAAGCGAACAACGATCAGGCCCCGGTACAGATCCCGCGCGACTACTCTGAAGGCGCATCGGGTCTGCTGCGCGGTCGCGCCAATCGCAAATAAGGCTTCTCACCCTCCTTATTTATACGGGCGCGTCCCCCGCGCCCGTCGCAACTTCCCCATTCCAGCTATTATTTAGTCATTCTTCGCATTGTTACCCGGTTGAAATTTCAATAACATCACTCTGTTTTGGGCGTCTATCCTTCCACTTCAGGTTACTGAGAGCCAGCATCGATGAAGAAACAAACCCAGCTGTTGAGTGCAATCGCGTTAAGTGTCGGCTTATCTCTCTCGGCACCGTTGGCAACGGCGGCGATGCCGTCACAGGTACCTGGCCAGGGGGCGTTACCCAGTCTTGCGCCGGTTCTTGAGAAAGTACTTCCCGCCGTGGTCAGCGTGCAGGTTGAAGGCACGGCGGTACAAGGCCAGAAGGTGCCGGAAGAGCTAAAAAAATTCTTCGGTGAAGAAGCGCCTGACCAGCCGCAACAGCCGCAGCCGTTTGAAGGGCTAGGCTCCGGAGTAATTATTGATGCCGCGAAGGGCTACGTCCTGACCAATAATCACGTCATCAACCAGGCGCAAAAAATCAGCGTACAGCTTAATGATGGCCGTGAATTCGACGCCAAACTGATCGGCGGCGATGACCAGAGCGACATCGCACTAATACAGCTGCAAAACCCCAGCAACCTGACGCAAATCGCCATTGCGGACTCCGATAAGCTGCGCGTCGGTGACTTTGTCGTCGCAGTTGGTAACCCGTTTGGCCTCGGGCAGACCGCAACGTCCGGGATTGTCTCAGCGCTCGGGCGCAGCGGTCTTAACCTCGAAGGGCTGGAGAACTTTATCCAGACCGATGCCTCGATTAACCGCGGCAACTCCGGCGGCGCGCTGCTCAATCTCAACGGTGAGCTGATCGGCATTAATACCGCCATTCTCGCTCCCGGCGGCGGCAGCGTCGGCATCGGCTTTGCTATTCCCAGCAATATGGCGCAAACCCTCTCCCACCAGCTGATTCAGTTTGGTGAGATTAAGCGCGGCCTGCTCGGTATTAAGGGCACGGAGATGAGCGCGGATATCGCCAAAGCCTTTAACCTGAATGTGCAGCGCGGGGCGTTTGTCAGCGAAGTGCTGCCCAACTCCGGCTCGGCGAAAGCGGGAATTAAATCCGGGGATGTGATTGTCAGCCTCAACGGCAAAGCGCTGAACAGCTTCGCGGAGCTGCGCTCGCGCATCGCCACGACCGAACCGGGCGCGAAAGTGAAGCTTGGGCTGCTGCGAGACGGTAAACCGCTCGACGTTGAAGTGACGCTGGATAAGAGCACCTCCGCTTCCGCCAGCGCAGAGCTGATTTCCCCGGCATTGCAGGGCGCAGAGTTGAGCGACGGTCAGCTGAAGGATGGCACCAAAGGCATCCGGGTCGGTGAAGTTGAGAAAGGCAGCTCGGCGGCACAGGCTGGCCTGCATAAAGATGATGTGATCATCGGCGTTAACCGCACGCGCGTGCAGTCCATCGCCGAGATGCGCAAAGTGCTGGAGACCAGGCCGTCGATAATGGCGCTGCACATTGTGCGGGGTAACGACAGCATCTATCTGCTGCTGCGTTAACCCTTTCCTCGTCCGGGCATCACCGCTGCGTGTGATGTCCGGATAACTCATGGTATGCTGCTGCGGTCCTTCTTTTAACGACTATCCCATCATGTATGTGAAGCTTTTACGTTCGATTGCAATCGGTGTTGTCGTCGGTGGCCTGATCATCGCCGCCATGCCGTCGCTACGTCAGAATAACCCGCTCGCGACGCATCAGTTAGACAGCGCCGATGAGACGCCTGCGTCCTATAACCCGGCCGTGCGCCGCGCCGCGCCCGCAGTGGTCAACGTCTATAACCGTAGCCTGAACAGCTCCACGCACGATCGCCTCGAAATCCGCACCCTCGGCTCCGGCGTCATCATGGATCAGCGCGGCTATATCATCACCAACAAGCATGTGATTAACGATGCGGATCAGATTATCGTCGCCCTGCAGGATGGACGTGTCTTTGAAGCCTTATTGGTCGGCTCAGATAGCCTGACGGATCTGGCGGTGCTGAAGGTGAACGCTAACTCCGGGCTGCCGGTGATCCCGATCAATGCCAAGCGCACGCCGCATATTGGCGATGTGGTGCTGGCGATCGGCAACCCCTATAACCTCGGGCAGACCATCACCCAGGGGATTATCAGCGCCACCGGGCGTATCGGCCTCAACCCCAGCGGGCGGCAAAACTTCCTGCAAACCGATGCCTCCATCAACCACGGTAACTCCGGCGGCGCGCTGGTCAACTCGCTGGGCGAGTTAATGGGTATCAATACCCTGTCGTTTGATAAGAGTAACGACGGAGAGACGCCGGAAGGGATTGGTTTCGCCATTCCGTTCCAGCTGGCAACCAAGATTATGGATAAGCTTATCCGCGACGGGCGGGTGATCCGCGGCTATATCGGTATCGGCGGGCGCGAGATTGCCCCGCTGCACGCTCAGGGCACCGGTATCGATCCGATTCAGGGGATTGTGGTTAATGAAGTATCGCCAGACGGCCCGGCGGCGCGCGCAGGTATTCAGGTCAATGACGTGATCACCTCTGTGAACGGCAAACCGGCGGTATCCGCGCTGGAGACCATGGACCAGGTAGCGGAGATCCGCCCTGGCTCAGAGATCCCGGTTGAAGTGATGCGCGACGACAAAAAGCTGACCCTGCACGTCACGATTCAGGAGTACCCGGCCACCAACTGACGGCCATAAAAAAACCGGAGCGCAGGCTCCGGTTTCTCATCTCAGCCGCGCTTAGCGGTTGACGAAGTCGACACCAAGTTCGATATCTTTTTTCAGCGTATCCAGCATGCCTTCCAGCGACTGCTGTTCAAACGCGCTGAGCTGGCCAATCGCCTTGCGCTCTTCTACGCCGTTTTTACCCAACAGCAGCGGCTGCGAGAAGAAACGGGCGTGTTCGCCATCGCCTTCAACATAGGCGCACTCAACGATGCCGCTCTCGCCCTGCAAGGCGCGAACCAGCGACAGACCAAAGCGTGCAGCCGCCTGGCCCATGGAGAGGGTTGCAGAACCGCCACCCGCCTTCGCTTCCACCACTTCGGTGCCCGCGTTCTGGATACGTTTGGTCAGATCGGCAACTTCCTGCTCGCTGAAGGTCACGCCCGGGATCTGCGACAGCAGCGGCAGAATTGTCACGCCAGAGTGCCCGCCAATAACCGGCACTTCAATCTCTGCTGGTTTCTTACCTTTCAGCTCAGCAACAAATGTATTGGAGCGAATGATGTCCAGCGTGGTCACGCCAAACAGTTTGTTCTTGTCATAGACGCCCGCTTTTTTCAGCACTTCAGCCGCAATCGCGACGGTGGTGTTGACCGGGTTGGTAATGATACCGATACAGGCTTTCGGCGCGGTTTTTGCCACCTGCGCCACCAGGTTTTTCACGATACCGGCATTCACATTAAACAGATCGGAGCGATCCATCCCCGGCTTACGCGCAACCCCTGCGGAGATCAGCACCACGTCGGCACCTTCCAGCGCTGGCGTCGCATCTTCACCGGAGAAGCCTTTAATGTTTACATCGGTCGGGATATGGCTGAGGTCTACAGCGACACCGGGAGTGACAGGTGCGATGTCGTAGAGGGAGAGTTCTGAACCTGAAGGCAGTTGTGTTTTCAGTAGTAGGGCAAGCGCCTGGCCGATACCGCCGGCCGCGCCGAGGACTGCGACTTTCATCCTAAACTCCTTATTATGGTTAGCTAAATATATTGTTACTCCGCTGCGGCGACCTTAATTCACCCTGCTAATTATGACAATAAGTGCGCCAAAATAACGCGGCACAGCCCACTGTAGCGATTTTATAAAAGGGTTAAATACGACCGTCAGATCGGCAAGCTAAGCAACTAACTTAACGAGTTTATAATATAGCTGTAGAATTCACCAAAATAACATCATATTTATAACATTTAATTTACTTTTTACTCTTATTTGCGACGTAAGCCACATGCTGATGTCCTTAACGAAAGAATTTGCTAAACTTCGCGCCCTTCCCCATAACTTTTCAGCATATTTATCTGCACAATGTTTGCATAAAAATTCATTAATATGCATAATAATGTTATTTTCACAGCCATATTACGGGTGACTTATGCGAAGCTCGGCTAAACAAGAAGAATTAGTGAAGGCGTTTAAGGCGCTTTTAAAAGAAGAGAAATTCAGTTCCCAGGGGGAAATTGTCCAGGCCTTACAAGAAGAGGGCTTCGACAATATCAACCAATCTAAAGTCTCACGCATGCTGACCAAGTTCGGCGCGGTGCGTACGCGCAACGCGAAGATGGAGATGGTCTACTGCCTGCCGATCGAGATGGGCGTGCCGACCACCTCCAGCCCGCTGAAGAACCTCGTGCTGGACATCGACTACAACGATGCGGTGGTGGTCATCCACACCAGTCCGGGTGCTGCGCAGCTGATCGCGCGTCTGCTCGACTCGCTGGGTAAAGCGGAAGGGATCCTCGGCACCATTGCCGGTGACGACACCATCTTCACCACGCCGGCCCGCGGTTTTACCGTTAAAGATCTCTACGAAGCGATTCTGGTCCTCTTCGAACAAGAGCTTTAACCGCGCATTCCCCTCGGTTCCCGCTGAGGGGGAATGTTCGGCATTTTTCCTCTTCCAGGCGACTTTTCACCCCATTTCATTTAACAAATAGTGCGATTTTTCGTTTCATTCCCCTGCCACAGCCGATAGCACCGCACAAAAAATCAAAGCAATCTATCTCGCTGATTTTATTAATCCTCGTTAACTAATTATTCGCCTTAAGCAAAATTTTTATGCTGGCAGGTTATAAAAACCGCCGTGCGTTATATGTATTCGGCGTAGTTATAATTAGCTTGGTATTAATTATTCGCGTGATTAGTGTATACTTGATTTCGTGATGGGGGTCACAAAACGAGCCCCTGGAAAAATTCAAAGAAAAGAATACGACGAGGTAAGCATTATGAATATCAAATCATCTATCGCAACTATGGGTATCCTCTCAGCACTCTCATTCGGCGCCTTTGCCGCTGACATGATCAATGCAGACCAGGCGCAAGACCGCCAGTCTCTGGGTACCGTCTCCGTCGGCGCCATCGCCTCTTCACCGATGGACATGAACGCGCAGCTGAGCAAAAAAGCGGAAGAGCAGGGTGCATCCTCCTACCGCATCATTGAAGCGCACAGCGGTGACCGCTGGCACGCGACGGCAGAACTCTACAAATAAGTTTTACCCCAAACCCTATGAATTAATCGCTCAACGGCACCAGGCATAAGAAAAGACGTTTAACCCTTCTCGCCGTTGAGTCTCTCTTAAGGAGAACACAGTATGAAACGCAATCTGATTATCGCATCCCTTGGCCTTGCTTCCCTGATCTCGTTCGGCGCAGGTGCCGCAACGCTGGTTAACAGCGATCAGGCCAGCAACCTGCAATCCGTAGGTACCGTCTCTGTTTCACAGATTGCCGGTGTACCGATGGATATCCGTCAGGAACTCTCTGCGAAAGCCGACCAGGCTGGCGCAAGCAGCTACCGCATTATTGAAGCCCGCACCGGTTCTCACACCCACGTGACGGCTGAACTGTACAAATAAACCCTCGTCGTCTGTCCGACGACTTGCCCCTGCCTCCCCTGGCAGGGGCTTTTTTTATCAGAAGTAGTAGTGCACCTGCGCGTTGATAGCCTGCTCCGCATCCATGTTGCCAAACCTTGAGTGCGCGACATCAAGCTCCATGTGGAGGTTATCGCTCACTTGCCCATCAATGCTGGCATGGTAGTGTATGCGCCCGTCACGCCCGGCTTTAACCCGCATATTGCCTGCGTCATCATGAAGGATGATATCGCCATCCGGCCGCAGTTCAGTCTCATAATGCCACCCTGCCCGCAGCGTAATCGCCCGATCGTCATCGCAGAAGTGCGCACCCGCCACGATCCCTGTACGCCCCACCCACGGAATTGCGCTCCGGCGATGCAGGGTGAGAGGAAGGCCGCGATCGTGCCAGTGAAGCGTGGCGCCGGAGAGCTTGCCCAGCACCACCCCCGCCTGCGGTTCGATATAGGCGTGCCGGGTCAACGGATAGTGATAACCCGCTTCAACGCCGCCTAACCAACTGTTAGTGCGGTAATCGCGCGCGTTAAGACCGCTGAACGCCAGCCAGTCGTGATTGAATGAGTGGACATATTTCACGGCGGTATCGAGATAGAAACCGGATTTGTTCAGCAACGTGGCGTAATAGCCTGCGCCGAAATCGCGACTGCTTCCCTGGACGCTTGCGCCGCTCAACTGCTGAGTGGCGTAACTCATATAGACGCCAGAAAAGAGATCGGCACCTGGCAAGGCGCTTTTTCTGTCGATACCCGACCAGGTCATGGCGTCGTGGTGGTTTACGCTCCCTTTGCCGGTGCCGTTATGGCGCTGCGTGAATGCCCACGCCCCCGCATGCCCGCCCTTCTCCCGCAACTGCACGGCGCGTTTATTCAGGCTATTCACTTCCGTAATGAAGCGCTTATAACTCATGGCAAAAAAGCGTCTGGCTTTGGCAATGGCGGCGGGATCGGGCGTCTGCCTGAAACCGGTCAGGATCCACTGCGTGCTTAGCGCATCCTCTTGCTGTTTGATAATCGGCTCAAGTTTGCTAAACCCCCGTACCGCTTTTGCCGCCGTAATGAGCGAAGCGGGCGTGCCGCGCGGGGCGGTAATCAACGGAAGATGCAGCCCCTGGAGGCGTCGGGAGAGCTTGAGCACATCAAGAAACAGAACGTTATTGCGCCCCCCCGCACGCTGGCTAATGACGATTTTATCGCTGCTTTGCAGGTCCGTACGCAGGGCGAACCCCGTATCATTGGCCTCTAACTCACCAATTTTTAAGGTATTAAAGCGGTATCTTCCTGCGGAAAGCCCCACCAGCGAGCGCGAAGCAGAGAGTTTGCCGACCTCAGAATCACGGCGTAGCTGCCACCGCGTCGCATTGAGGCTTAAGCGCACGCGCGGCGCAGAGAGTGAACCAATCCAGCTGCTCTTAAAACCAAAGAGCCTGGCCACGCTCCCCTTCTGCCCCGGCGTAAGCCCCTGAACAAGCCGCGGCACATCACTCTCACCAAAGCGGATGAACGCCTCGCCTACGGCGTGAATATGCCCCCACAGAGAAGCGAAGGGGGCCACGTTAAGCGTGCTTTCATCATTAAGTTCATACGTCGCACTGCTCTTGAGCGCATAGAGCGTAGGGGTAACGCGCCCCGCCGCAACAGGGTTTGCCGCCAGCAGTAGCGAGGCGGAAGAGCCGACGGTCACCGTAGCGTCACTGCCCCAGCCACCCGTTGCGGTCAGCCGTGCATTCTCCTCAAGGGTGAGCGGGGTTTGGCTAAACTGGCTGAATCCATCAAACGTGGCATCCCGCGATGAAACCGTTACCTGGCTATCCTGCCCGTAAACCGTGCCGGTAAATTTCTCCCGAATGGCGAGTGTCGAGTGGGCAGAGAGATTAATGTGCCCCCAGAAGCGGCTAAGCTCCTCATCAAGCGCTCCCGTTGAGCTGCCCCGGCGCGGTACGTTCACCACGCCATTGCCATCATTGATATCGATATAGGGTGTAGAGCTACCCAGCGTGATAGCCGAGCCTCTGGCCTCAATATTGCCGGTCAGCGACGCATTTCTGGCAAGGTCGAACGAGGCATAATCAAGCACTAACCGATTGACGTGAAAGATGCGGCGCTCCCAGTCCGGCTGCGTAAACGAGACCGGCTCGCTGCGCAGCGAGAAATCCCTCAGCGAACGCAGTTTTTCAACAATCTCCGGCGTGTTATAGGCATGGATAACAGGATGTCCCTGAAACACCAGCCGACCATACTGCTGCGTAAAATCACCGGCTATGTCGACTGCGCCATCCAGGATCAACGCGCCTCGCGTTCCGGGTGCGACACGGTTAGTGAAGTTAAGATTTCCCCGCAGCTGGCCGTGATAGATATAGTCCTCATCTTTGAGGCGCTCATACCGGGTGCGGATCGCCTGCTGATGATCGTGACCGACAAACTCCCAGTGTTCATTGCTGTGCTGATTGTCCGGGAACCAGTCATAGTCAGGCGTTTTAAGAATGAAGTAATCATTGGTGCCGGTGTTGGAATTACGGTACCCATACAACTCGCCGACCTTCCCTGTTCGCGAGTAGGACCACTCGTAGACGGGAATGGTGTCGATAGCGCGCTGATAGCGTAAATTGATATCGGCCCGCTTTGCTGCCCGGTTAATCAGCGCAGCGCCGTAATCTTCGGCATTGAGCTGGTGGAAGGTGAGCGCATTGCCGTTAACGTCCAGCCTGCCGCCGCGAAAGCCCCACGTAATCGAATCGGGATCGACCTGCTGACCATCGCGAAGCACCACTAACGGCCTGCCGCTGACGATGCGCAGCACGCTGCATGCCCTCACCCTGCCCTGTGCATCGGGACGCTGGGCAAGCACCACGGTTCCGTCACCGACATTTAATCCGCCCGGATTGACGCCCACCGCGTTAATATTCAGCGTCCCTTTACCCACCTTATGCAAGTTATCGCCGTCGGTGCCGTTCACCAGCCATTTTACTGTCGCGCCGGAAGCGATATTGACGCCACCGCCGGTCCACGTCTGCGCCTGCATCGGCGAGACGCTGGCGTTGCCATAAAAGGTTAAGCTTCCCGCGCCCTGATCGACGCTATCCTGCAACATCAAAATAGCGTCCGTGCCGCGAAAAATCAGATCGTTACCGCTGCGGGTGCTCTCTGTGCCCTTGCCCTGCATGGCATAAGTGTTTCTCCCCTGGGTTAACGTGCCCGTGCCTGTGGCGGCATTGTATCGCCAGATAAACAGCGCATTGTATTGCCTGTTTTCTATCGCCGCGCTGGCATATTTATCCCTTGTCTGCTGAATGAATTGCGGATCAACAAAGGTGTACGCGGTCTGCTCAAGAGGCCCCAGATAGAGCATGCTTAATGAACCGACCACGATCCATTGGTTATTCAGGCTATCCCAGGCGTAGAGCGGAGAGCCGCTATCGCCCAGTGCGCCATGGCTCGCCAGCGGACCATTTTTAGGGTCAAAAACATCGCCGGAGTTGATCACCAACAGTTGATAAAGGTTAATCCGCGGCTGCCCGATAGTTCCGCCGGTGAGAAAACGATACGCCCCCTGAATATCGCTCCGCTTTCCCGCGGCATCGCTCACTTTTTGTCTGCCGGAGCCCATGCGGTAAAAGAGACGAAAACGCGCCTCGTCATGCAGCGTTTTAAGCGGCATGTTCAAGGGGGCTATCGCGGCGGGCGCCACCTCCGTCACCACTTTATTTAAGCGAATAACGCTAAAGTCCTTTAGCCGAATACTCTCTCTGTCTGCCAGCTCATAAGGATGATGACCAAATTCCAGGGTCCTGAGATATGACGTGGGATTATGATGCACCGTGGTTGCATATTGCGGGTGAATAAGTGTAGCGATACCCGTGGTGTTATTTACGCTGCTGAAATCGGGCATCGGCGCCTGATTTAACCGGCCAACCGTCTGACCATATTTATTATAAATGGGCACATCCCGGGCTCCCGGATAAAAAGCCCCCTTATTGCTCGCGAAATCACGATAGGTCTGATAAGGAATATCGGCATTCGCCACGGAGCGTTGAACAATGCGCGCTTTCGCATGCAGTGCGCAGGAAGGGAAAAAGAGTGATAAACAGAGTGATAGTGTGACTTCAAGCGAATATATTTTTTTCATACCAACCATCCTTTGGTTTAGTAATAGAAGAAAATATTGCTCTACATTGAAAATATAGTAATAAGCCCCTACTTATTATATTTATCGCGACAGGCTCTTTGCCCGTCGCGAATTAACTCTAGCACAGCGCGATATTTATATATTCTGAAAATAGAGTGCGGCTAGCGCACATTAAAATGCAGCGCGCCCTCCAGCTCCTCTTCCGCTTCATCAAACAGCAGGATCAGCGCCCCGAAACGGCGGCGCTTCTTCTCCGGCAGATGGATAAAAGCAATCTCCAGCGGCAGCGGTAACGCTTCCCCCATCACCGCATCCCACAGCGAATCGAGATCGTGCACCTTCTCCTCTTCAAGGGCGAACTGGCGGCAAAAATCGCGGTAGAAGGCGCGCTGATCGGCGATCTCTTTGAAATCGAAAGTGTAGGTTTTCATGCTCTCCATCATCTGCCGTTCCACTGTTTATAAGCCGCCTAAATGTAGCGTTTTCACTTCCATAAACTCGTCTAACCCCAGCACAGAGCCTTCGCGGCCTAACCCCGACTCCTTCACGCCGCCAAAGGGCGCGACTTCGGTCGACACCGCGCACTCGTTCACGCCGATCATGCCACTCTCCAGCGCCTGCGAAACGCGGAACACCCGTTGCAGGTTTTGCGTATAGAAGTAGGCCGCCAGCCCAAACGGCGTGGCGTTGGCGCGTTTGATCACCTCCTCTTCGCTGGTGAAGCGGAAGCAGGCGGCAAGCGGGCCGAAGGTCTCTTCCTGCGCCAGTTTCATGCCATCGCTACAGTCACCGAGCACCGTCGGCTGCCAGAAGTTACCGCCCAGCGCGTGCGGTTCGCCGCCGGTCAGCACTTTCGCGCCTTTCGCTACCGCATCTTCAACATGCTCACGCACCTTATCGACAGCGGAGGACTCAATCAGCGGGCCGACGACCACGCCCTCATCCATGCCATTGCCCACTTTCAGCGCCTTAACCGCCTCGCTCAGCTTGCGGGTGAACTCGTCATAGACCCCTTCCTGGATATAGAAGCGGTTGACGCTGACGCACACCTGGCCTGCGTTGCGGAACTTGTTCGCCACCGCGCCCTGCACTGCGGCATCGATATCCGCATCGTCAAAGACGATATAGGGCGCGTTGCCGCCCAGCTCCATTGAGACCTTTTTCATCGTCTCGGCAGCGTTGCGCACCAGCGTTTTGCCCACCGCCGTTGAGCCAGTGAAGGAGATTTTGCGCACCTCCGGGCTTGCCATAATGGCATCGCTGATCTCAGAAGTTGTGCCAGCAACCGCGTTTAGCACGCCATCCGGGACACCCGCTTTTTTTGCCAGCGTTAACAGCGCAAAGGCGCTCAGCGGCGTATTGTTAGCGGGCTTGATCACCCCGGTGCAGCCTGCGGCCAGCGCCGGGCCGAGCTTGCGGGTCAGCATCGCCATCGGGAAATTCCACGGCGTAATTGCCGCCACCACGCCGACAGGTTCACGGGTCGCCAGAATGCGCGATCCCGGCTTCACCGGCGGAATGATCTCGCCGTTGGCGCGTTTTGCCTGCTCGGCAAACCACTGAATAAAGCTGGCGGCGTACTCGACTTCGCCCTCCGCCTCTTTCAACGGTTTACCCTGCTCGCTGGTCATCAAGTGCCCCAGCCAGCTTTTGTTCTCGATAATCAGTTCATACCAGCGATAGAGAATGGTTGAGCGCTCTTTGGCGGTTTTTGCCCGCCAGGCGGGAAAGGCGCGCGCTGCGGCGGCAATCGCCTCTTCGGTCTCTTTTTTCCCCGCTTTCGCCACGCGCGCGATCACCTCGCCGCTGGCCGGGTTCAGAACCTCAAAGGTGGTCTCCAGGGTTTTCCAGACGCCATCGACCAGATAACCGGTCTGAAAAAGCGCACTCTCCTGCAATGCCTGCGTGCTCATGAGTTCTCCTGATCTGCGGTGTGTTGATTCTCCAGTGAAGTATAGTCATAAAAAAACCGACGCTTAGGGCGTCGGCTTTGTCATTAATTGCTGGTTAGCGCGTGTTGATACTTATGTAGCATGCCGGTTAGCCGCTCGACCGGCTCCGTCACCTGCGGCGAGGCATTCCACTCACGCAGTTTCTGCTGGTAGACAGCCAGCTCTTCAAGCAACTGGGTAAAGTAGCGACGCCGTTTGGTATCGGATCCGGCGGCGATCACCTCAGATGCGGTGCGGCGCAACTGCCGGTGGAACGCCGAGAGATCGTCATTGATCGGTACCGGCGCATCGCGCAGCCGCTGGTGGGCAATGATCAGTGTTAACGCCAGGCGAAACTTCGCCACATCGCCGGGAAACTTATTCAGCAGCAGGAAGAGCTGTTGATAGAGCGCCGGGAGGTGGTTCTCTTTACGCCGGGCGGTGTTGGTGGTCATCGCCGAGACCGCTGCCGAGACAAACTGGTTAAGCAGCACGCGTCCGGTGCGCGCCTGCGAGTTATCGCGCACCAGCAGGATCACCGTTATCGCCAGCACCACGCCCACCAGCTGCCCGAGCGCGCTGTCGAGGAAGAAGCTGAACTTGAAGGTCATCGGGTTATCCAGCACCAGAATATTGATGGTGCCCGCCAGCGTCGCCATCGATCCCAGCCGCCGTTTCTGCACTTCGATACCAATAAAGAAGGCCAGCACCGCAAGGCTGATACAGAGCAGCAGCATGCTTTGCTGGGTGGCAGGCAGGATAACCAGGAAGTAGAGCGCGCCTATTGGTAATGCCCACAACATGCCGTAAACGAAATCTTTCGCCACCATAATCGGGTTAGGCAGCCGCATCGCCAGCGAGGTAACAACGGCGATCATCACCATCGCCCCGCTGCCGGAGGTCCAGCCGGTCCACAGCCAGAAGAGCGTACCGAGGGCGCAGGAGAGCGTGGTGCGCCAGAAGTTAATCATCGCGTGGTGACGCTCAGCGGATTCCGCTTTCACCACCGCTTCGCCCCGCAGCACCTCCTCTTCGATGGCGCTGATTTTGGTATTGCCAATCACGCCGCGCTTAAGCAGCAGGTAGCGCGTCGCCGCCCCGACCCAACTGTAGAGCGTCACCGGCGTGTCACGCTCACCGGTCCAGACAATCACCCGGCGCATGCGTTTTAACTGCCGGTGTACGTCCTGCACCGTTTCGACCGGCTCGTCGAACAGCTCGCGAAAGGTATCGGTGATCAGCTCCGGGCGCGTATTCTGAATCAGGTAGGTTTCGCACGCCTGGGTAATCAGCGTCAGCGACAGCGTATTGATCACCTTCAGACGGCGGTTTGCCAGCCCCCAGCGCGAGGATTCGATCTTCAGGTTGCTGCGCATGCCATCCAGCCCGGCGGTGCGGCGAACCAGCGCGGCCCACGCGGCATCAACCTCTTCACTGTCGCCATGCTTGATACAGAGTTGCATCAACTGGTAGTGCGCTAACAGCAGGCTGTCGAGCTCCTGGTCGATTACCTGCTTCACCGAGCGCGGCGAGAAGAGCAGATCGGCGACAATCGCGCACAAAATCCCCACCACGATCTCACTACAGCGCTCCACGGCATATTGCGGTGCCAGCAGCGGGTTAGGCTCAATGGTGATAACAATGATCAGCGCCGTGTAGCCCGCCAGCCCCCAGGCGTAGGAGTTCTCAACGCGTATCAGCGAGGAGACCCAGGTACAAAACCCCGCCCAGATGCAGCTCACCAGCAGCATCAGCAGCGGCGTGCGGATCAGCATAATGATGATGGTCAGCCCGGCGATACAGCCAATAAAGGTCCCGGCGATACGCAACATACCCCGGTAGCGGATTGCCCCGGAGTAAGGCTCGCCGCCTGCCGCAAAAGCGGGACCGGCGGCAACAATCGCCGCGGTCAGCACCGCCCAGCGCGGTGTTTCAAGCTGGAAGTGAAAGCCGACAAACAGCGCCAGCACTACCGCGCCGGCCAGCTTGCAGGCAAAGCGCAGATGCTGGCTGGCGATAGAGAACAGCCCCATAGCGATTACCCCAGCTCACGCAGACGGTGGGCGATTTTACGAAACAGCGAATCGTGGCTGGCGTCGCGATCGGTTTTGCCGGTGACCACGACGGTTGCAGTGGTGCCTGCCGGCCACAGGTTGCCCTGCTGTTGATCCAGACGGATGCGCACCGGCACGCGCTGCGCCAGACGAACCCATTCGAGGTTGGAGTCGACGGTCGCCATCCCTTTGCTGTCATTGGTGCTGCTGGAGTTAGTCACCCCGGCGGCGACGCTGTCGACGGTGCCTTTCAGCACCTGGTTGCTGCCTAACGGTGTGATCTCGGCGCGGTAACCGGCGCGCACGCCCTCAAGCTTGGTCTCTTCCATATAGGCCAGCACATAGAAGCTGTTCTGTTTCACCAGCGCTACGGCAGTGGAGCCGCGGGTGATGAACTCACCGGCGTAAACGTTGAGGTTGGTGACCCAGCCATCGGCCGGAGCACGAATAGTGGTGCGCTCCAGATCGAGCTTCGCCAGGTCGCGTGTCGCCTGCGCTTTCGCTAACTGATGCAGTTCGGTTTGCAGGGTGTTATTCGCCTGATCAATCTCTTCGCGCGACATCGCCTGGATGCCTAACTGGTTACGGCGGCCAGCTTCGCGTCGCTTCTCATTGACTAAAGCCTGGTAATAGGCGACATCGGCTTCATCCTGCTCGAGCGCTTTTTGGTAGCGCGGCTGGTCGATGGTGAAGAGCACCTGGCCCTGTTTAACCAGCTGGTTATCGTGAACATCGACGCTGGTGACCAGCCCGGTGACATCCGGGGCGATGGCTACCACGTCGGCGGTGAAGCGCGCATCGCGCGTCCAGGGTGATTCGGTGTAGTAAACCCAGGCGCGGAAAATGGCGATAAACGCCAGGATAACAAGCGCCACGGTGATCGCGGTACGGGTGATATTTCTTGTTAGTGTTTTCACTTCTACCTCAAACAAATAAACGCGACAGCAGGTAAAACAGGCAGCAATAGAGCGCGGTGTTAAACAGCGCAGGATGCCAGACAAAATCGTAGATCCCGGTCGGGATCAGCATCCGACGCACCAGCCAGAAAATCGCCAGCGACAAAATCAGCTCGAAAAAAATCGGTGGGAACGACAAACCGAACACCACGATGACGGGAAACAGACTCATGTTGACCTTGGTTTTTTTACGCTTGCAGGTGATAAATCGTTCGTACGCCACCGCAGGAAAGGGCAAGGAGAGCCAGGCGAGAGTGACGTGAATATTATGGATAGATAGTATATTAGCGTAACTGTTATGCTGTTATCTATATTATGTGATCTAAATCACTTTTAAGTCAGAGTGAATAATGGAACGTTTAAAACGCATGTCGGTGTTCGCCAAAGTGGTGGAACTGGGCTCCTTTACCGCCGCTGCACGTCAGTTGCAGATGAGCGTTTCGTCCATCAGCCAGACCGTGGCGAAGCTGGAGGATGAGCTACAGGTTAAGCTGCTGAACCGCAGCACGCGCAGCATTGGGCTGACCGAAGCGGGAAAGATCTACTATCAGGGCTGTCGCAGAATGCTCCATGAAGTGCAGGATGTGCACGAGCAGCTCTACGCCTTTAACAATACGCCCATCGGCACGCTGCGCATCGGTAGCTCTTCAACCATGGCGCAAAATGTGCTGGCAAAAATGACCGCCGAGATGCTGAAAGAGCACCCGGGGCTGTCGGTTAATCTGGTAACGGGCATCCCCGCGCCGGATCTTATCGCCGATGGTTTGGATGTGGTGATCCGCGTGGGCGCATTGCAGGATTCCAGCCTCTTCTCCCGCCGCCTCGGCACCATGCCGATGGTGGTCTGTGCGGCCAAAAACTATCTCGCCCAGTACGGCACACCGGAAAAACCGGCCGATATGGTCAACCACTCGTGGCTGGAGTATAGCGTGCGCCCGGATAACGAGTTTGAGCTGGTGGCCCCGGAAGGGATCGCCACGCGCCTGATCCCGCAGGGGCGGTTTGTCACCAACGATCCGATGACCTTAACCCGCTGGCTAACCGCCGGCGCCGGGATCGCCTATGTGCCGCTAATGTGGGTGATCGAAGAGATCAACAGCGGCCAGCTTGAGATCCTGCTCCCGCGCTACCAGTCGGATCCGCGCCCGGTTTACGCGCTCTACACGCAGAAAGATAAGCTGCCGCTGAAAGTGCAGGTCTGTATCAACTATTTGACGGATTACTTTATCGAGGTGGCGAAGGTCTACCAGAGCATGCAGGGGCGCAGGGTGTGAAAGCATTCACCCTCTTTGCGCGAAAGAGGGTGAACGGTAAAGCTTAGGCCGTGCCGCCGACGGTCAGGTTGTCGACCTTCAGCGTCGGTTGACCCACGCCAACCGGCAGGCTCTGCCCCTCTTTGCCACAGACGCCAACGCCGTTATCAAGCTTCAGATCGTTGCCGACCATCGAGATCTGCTGCATCGCTTCGATGCCGGAGCCAATCAGGGTCGCGCCTTTAACCGCTTTGGTCACTTTGCCTTTTTCAATCAGGTACGCCTCGGAGGTCGAGAAGACGAACTTACCGGAGGTGATATCCACCTGGCCGCCGCCGAAGTTCGGCGCATAGATGCCATACTCCACGGATTCGATAATCTCCTGCGGCGTCGATTTGCCCGCCAGCATATAGGTGTTGGTCATACGCGGCATCGGCAGATGGGCATATGACTCACGACGGCCGTTACCGGTCGGCTTCACGCCCATCAGGCGCGCGTTCATCTTGTCCTGCATATAGCCTTTCAGTACGCCGTTTTCGATCAGCGTATTGTACTGGCCCGGCGTCCCTTCATCGTCGATGGCGACTGAACCACGGCGATCGGCGATGGTGCCGTCATCAACCACGGTGCAAAGCTCGGAGGCAACCAGCTGGCCCATCTGGCCGCTGAATACGGAAGTACCGCGACGATTGAAGTCCCCTTCAAGACCGTGACCAACGGCTTCGTGCAGCAGCACGCCCGGCCAGCCTGCGCCCAGCACTACCGGCAGCGTGCCCGCAGGCGCAGCGACGGCAGAGAGATTGACCAGCGCCATACGCACCGCTTCGTGCGCCCAGGCATCGGCACGAACTTCGCCATCCACCTCTTGCAGGAACCAGTCATAACCGAAACGACCGCCGCCACCGCTGGCACCGCGCTCGCGTTTACCGTCATCCTCAACCTGTACGCTGACAGAGAGACGCACCAGTGGGCGAACATCGGCCGCCAGCGTGCCGTCCGTCGCCGCCACCAGAATCAGTTCATAGACGCCGGTCAGGCTGGCGGTCACTTCCTGCACGCGCTTATCGGCAGCGCGTGCCGCTTTATCGACGCGACGCAGAATGTCGAGCTTCTCTTCGCGGCTCATGCTTTGCAGCGGATCGATGCTGGTATAGAGGCTCTGATGCTCGATCGCGCCGAGGGTTTTGACTTTACCGTCGCCCTCTTCGCGGACGATGGTGCGCGCGGCCTGCGCGCTCTGCTCTAACGCCAGCAGGCTGATCTGGTCTGCGTAAGCAAAACCGGTTTTCTCGCCGCTGATGGCGCGCACGCCCACGCCCTGGTCAATATTGTACGAACCATCTTTGATGATGCGGTCTTCTAAAACCCAGGATTCGTGATAGCTCGACTGGAAATAGAGGTCGCCGTAGTCAAGACGACGCGCGGTCAGTTGACCGAGAATGGCAAACAGATCCTGATGATTCAGGCCATTCGCTGCCAGCAGTTGTTCACTCACCAGATTAAGACTCATCATGTTTTCTCGTCGTTGCCGCCACATCGGGCAATAAAAAAGTGCGATACAAGGAGCTTGAGGCAATTCGCCGATGCCGTCAAATCATTGCTTTTTGTCGGTGCGCGGCTGGCGCATCACTTCATTGATCTGCGGCTGGTCTACCGGGCCGGTAATGCGGTAGCGCAAAATGGAGACTTTATTCCACAGCGGACCCAGCACTTTACTGGCCGCGAACACCGCCGCGCCGACAATCGGGTTAACGGCAAACGCCGCCGCCACGCCAACGGTCGCGGAAATTTCCGGTGCCACCACCGCTTCAACATCGAGCTGGCGACGCACCAGATCCACTGAGCCTTTCATCGCAATATCCGCTTCCAGCCCGTCGACCAGCGTGTCATCGGTGTGCAGCACGCCATCTTTGATCCACGCCGTGCTGCGAATGGAGTCAAACCAGAAGCCCTCATTACTGAAGGTGTCGCTGAAATCAAAGCGCAGCTTACGCAGCAGCGAGTCGACGCTGAACAGGCGCAGGATCTGCCCGGCATGACCGGTGCTGATATCGTCGATTTTGCCTTTGCCGAGGCGCGTGCGCAGAATGCCGTTGAGCGACGCTTCCTGCGGCTGCCACGGCGCGCTGCGCCAGTGCAGATCGTAATTGACGTTGAACGGTGCGTCGCGCACCGGCGTCGGCACTCCGAAGAAGCCCATCGCCGAATCCAGTTTGTCGCCGCGCAGAATGCCCTTAATAGAAGTGCGCTCGCCGCCCGTGCGGTTGACCCACTCGCCGTCGGCAGTCAGGCGCGCCACACCGCTATCGACCAGCCCATTTGCCAGCGTCAGCGTATCGCCTTTAATGGCGAAATCGCCCTCGATACGGCCATATTTCTGCCCCCACAGCCAGCACTCTTTACAGCGCAGTTGCAGATCGGGCCAGCCGCTGAAATCAATCCGCTGCTGCTCGCTGAAAAGCGTGGTTGGCGAAGTGATATCTTTCGTCTTCGCGGCGCTCGCCGGGTTGTAGTAGAGATAACGAATATCGGCCTGCCACGGCGCGTTTTTATTGATCTTCAGCGTCGCGTTAAGCTCGCGGCCCTGCGCGTCAATAGTGGTGCCGGCAAACTGCGGCTGCGAGACGATGCTCATGTTATTCCACTGCTGCCCGCCGAGCGTCAGGGCGGGCGTGCGCAGCGTGATGCGCGACGGCAGTGAAGCGCTGCTGCTGACATGGCTTGCCGCACCCTGATTAAACAGCGCCAGCCACTGCGCGCCATCCAGCGGCGGCAGATTAAGCTCCAGCCCGCTCTGCTCCGGCAGCGGCGGCGTAGTTTTACTCTCCGAGGTCCAGATCCCGCGATCGAGCGCCAGCTTGCTGCCGAGCAGCCAGCGGCTGTTGAAGTGGTTATTCGCGCCTGCGTTACCGGTCAGTTCAAAGCTGTGCAGGTTGCCATCCACTTTCACCTTCACCGGCAGCGCATGACCCGCCCGCTTATCGAGCGGCGGCGGTAAGGTGCTGGCGATATTACCGAGATCGCCTGCCAGGTTGACCTTATAGCTCGCTTCGCCGCGGTAAGGGAGCGTCACGCCAACATCCCCTTTCCACGTCACATTTCCGCGCAGCGCATCGTTAAGCTGCTCCGGCAGTACGCCGGTACGCGATGGCTGCCAGTTGCCGTTGAGATTGACCGCCACCTCGTAGGCTTTAGCGCCCTCGGTAGTGGTGAAATCGACGTTCAGCGGCTGGTTAAACCAGGTGGCGGTCAGCGGCTCACTCTTCAGGTTGCCATTCTCAAAGCTGAATTTGCCGCTGAGGTTTTTCAGTGTGCTGCTGATGGGCTTGATAAACAGCGAATTGTTTTTCAGCGCGACCTCGCCTTTGGCCAGCGTCATCTCGCCGTCCAGCGGAATATCGAGATGTAAGCGAGCGCTCACATCGCCGTCAATTTGCAGCTCATCTAACGCGCTGCCGAGCGAGTCATGCAGAGGCGTTTCTTTAAAATAGGGGCCAACCGCTTTGCCCGGCCCGTTGATATCGGCATCAATGATCAGCTTCTCTTTGATGTAATCCGGGATCGCGGCGGCCAGGTTGCTGGCGGTCACGCCGCCGAGCATCACCTTGTCGCTCTTCATCCATAAACCGTCATTGAGGAAGTCGAGACTAATGTCGAGGTTTTGCAGCGCAGGCCAGTCCGGCTGGAAAGCAAAGGTGGCATTGCGCAGCGGCACCAACACTTCAAACTGCCCCTCGTTGTGCTTATAGGGGAAAAGGCTCGGGTTGCCAGCGTAGACCAGCGTGGCGTTTTCCGTCTGCCCGCCTTTAATCGCGCCGCTGAGATAATCCACCAGCGCTTTGCCCATCAGGTTTTCCGGGAAGTAACGCCAGGCTTGCCCGGCGTCGGAGACGTTAATCCCCGCCAGGATGCTGAGCCACGGCTCTTTGCCTTCCGGTTGCAGATAACGGAAATCCCCGCGCGCATGCAGCCCGGTGGCCTGCACATCAATATTGCGCCCGTCCAGTTGGAAGCCCTGCTCGTTCTTCTGCCAGTTGAGCGTTGCCAGCCCCTTTTCGAGCTCCAGCGGCGCGCGAAACACCGTCTCATACGGCATCTTCGCCTGCGAAATATCGGCGGTTAAGCGCCCGTTTTCGACGCTCCCTTCAAGGGTACCGGCGAAGTGCTCCATTCCCGGCAGCAGCTTCCACTGATGCCAGCTGAGATCCTGCCAGCGCGCCTGGAAGCGGCTCTTTTCCGGCGTTTTTAACGGAATATCGACCGCCAGCCGCTCGAGTTTTCCCGCCGGTTGCAGGGTATTCCAGATGTCATACATCGCCGGGGAGATCTTCTGCGCAATCGGCATCAGCCCGTCGAGGCTGTTCAGTTCAAGGTTGCTGGCGCGAACGCGTAGCTCATCGCTCGCCTCTTTCGCTTCCTGCGCCGGTACCCAGGCGAAGCTGAGCGCGCCCTGCGGCCAGGGTTTGTCATCAATTGCAATGCGCGTTACCGGCACGTCAAACTGCCAGCCCGCTTTCTGTCGGCTGATATGGGTGGTGAGGTTGTCGACGGTCATGCGATGGGTGGTATTATTCCCCAGCCAGCTGGCACCACCTTTTTTCAGCCACACATCGCCGCTTTCAATTTCGCCCTTGTTGAGCGTCATCCACCCTTCGAGGCTAAAGCGGGCCGAGGTGAGCGCGACCTTATCCTGCATCCACTGGCTGAGCCACGGTTTGACGTCAATATCATCGGCCTGTAGCCAGACGCGCCCATTATTTAGCAGGCCGTTGTCATCGCGCAGATCCATGCGCACCTGCATCACGCCATGCTGCCCGGTGAGGCTAGTGAGGCTCACCTGCCCTTCGGCACGGTGACGATCGTCGCCGTTAAGCCAGGTAAGCTGCGGGATCGCCAGTTCGGCGCGTTGGCCTGAAGGCGTTAAAAAGCTGACGCGACTGTCGCGTAGATCGAAGTGATCGAACTGGCGTAAAAAGAGATCGCTGATGCGATCTTTGCCGAGGGTATTGCCCTCTTCGCTGCTCTCAAGGGGGGTATTGCTGTTAACCGCGAGTTGGTAAAAGGTGAGATCGCGAAACTGCCAGCGCAGGTGCAGCAGGCTCTGCCAGACGTCGAGCGCCAGCGTAACGCGCTTAACCTCAGCGCTGCCGCCATCTTTCAGCGTGGCCTGAATATCGCGCACCTCCAGCTCCGGGCCGAAAGTTTGCCAGCGCGCCTGAAACTCGCTGGCCTTAAGCGGAAGGCCGGTTTCAGCGGAGATGCGCGCCAGGATCGGCTCGCGCCACTCATTAAGGTGGGGTAACACAAGGCGCAGCCCACTTACCAGCAGCGCCGCGATAACGATCAGCGTCGCGCCTGTAAGCAGTAATATCCCCGGCAGTCGCCTCACGCCTCTCTCCTTGTCAAACCCATCAGACCCGCTTGTTTCGCAGCATGGCCGCGAATTACATCATGACTACGTCAAACTGCTCCTGATTATAGAGCGGCTCGATTTGTACTTTGACCTGCTTACCGACGAAGATTTCCACCTCCGCCAGCGCATGAGACTCTTCGCTCTTCAGCGCTTCCGCCACGGCCGGAGAGGCGTAGACCAGGAAGCGATCGGAGTCGTAGGCATGATGCACACGCACGATTTCGCGCATGATTTCATAGCACACCGTTTCGACTGACTTTACCGTGCCGCGCCCGTGACAGGTCGGACACTCGTTGCACAGCACATGTTCAACGCTTTCGCGGGTGCGTTTGCGGGTCATCTCCACCAGGCCAAGCTGGGAGAAACCGTTGATGCTGGTTTTCACCCGGTCTTTGCTCAGCGCCTGCTCCAGCGAGTGCAGCACGCGGCGGCGGTGATCCTCATTATTCATATCGATAAAGTCGATGATGATAATGCCGCCGAGATTGCGCAGCCGCAGCTGGCGGGCGATCGCTTGGGTGGCTTCAATGTTGGTATTGAAGATGGTGTCGTCGAGATTGCGATGGCCGACAAACGCGCCGGTGTTGATATCGACGGTGGTCATCGCTTCGGTTTGATCGATAATCAGGTAGCCGCCCGATTTCAGCTCAACTTTGCGCTCAAGCGCACGCTGGATTTCGTTTTCGACATCAAAGAGATCGAAGATTGGCTGGCGGCCGCTGTAGTGCTCAAGCTTGCTGGTCATCTCCGGGATGTACTCCGCGGTAAACTCCAGCAGCGCTTCAAAGGTGAGGCGCGAGTCAACGCGGATGCGATCGAGATGGGCATCCGCAAAATCGCGCAGGACGCGCTGGGCTAACGCCAGCTCGCCATAGAGTTTATAACGCGTCTGCTGGCGCTTTTTGCGCTCCATCACCTTCGTCCAGACGCGCTTCAGGTAGGCCGCGTCAGAGGCGAGATCCTCTTCGCAAACCCCTTCCGCAGCGGTGCGAATGATAAATCCGCCCTGCTCATCGCAGTAGCTCGCCACCACCTTTTTCAGGCGATCGCGCTCGGCTTCGCTCTCAATACGCTGAGAGACGCCAACGTGCGCGGCGCCCGGCATAAAGACCAGGTAACGGGAGGGTAAAGTGATGTCGGTAGTGAGACGCGCGCCTTTGGTGCCGAGGGGATCTTTCACCACCTGCACCATCAGGTCCTGGCCCTGGCGCACCAGCTCGGAGATGTCGCGCACGGTAAAGTTCTTCTGCTCTTCACCGGCAACGCATTCGGTATGCGGCATAATGTCGGAGGCGTGTAGAAACGCCGCCTTTTCCAGACCAATATCTACAAAAGCCGCCTGCATACCCGGTAGCACCCGGCTGACCCGACCTTTGTAGATATTGCCTACTATCCCGCGCCGTGCTTCGCGCTCAATGTGAATTTCCTGCAGAATGCCGCCGTCAATATAGGCAACACGCGTTTCCGATGGTGTAACGTTGACCAGTAATTCAGCCGTCATGATTATCTCTTCCTTCACGCACTGCGTTGAAATTGCTCAGCAATTCAAAGGTTTCCACTAGCGGTAAGCCAACGACAGCGTGATAACTCCCGTTAATTTTCCTGACAAAGCAACCGCCCAGCCCCTGAATACCATACGCACCGGCTTTATCCAGCGGTTCCCCGCTCGCTACATAGTCGGCAATATCCTTTTCTGATAACGCTCTGAAGGTCACTTCGGTTTCTACCAGACACTCCAGCACCTGTTCGCGGTCCGCAATAGCGACGGCGGTCATCACCTGGTGAGTCTGCCCGGAGAGTTGGCGCAGCATAGTGGCAGCATGCGAGGAGTCATGGGGTTTTTCAAGCACTTCCCCATTTAATATGACAATGGTGTCGGCGCCCAGCACCGGCAGATCGCGCGATGCCATCGCCACGCCCGCCTGCGCCTTTTCCCGCGCCAGCCGCGCCACGTACTGCCTGGCGCTCTCACCGGCCTGCCGCTGCTCCTCGATACCCGGAACAACACGCTCAAACGACACCCCAAGCTGCGTCAGTAATTCCTGACGGCGGGGAGAACCAGAAGCAAGCCAGATAGCTGTCATATCAACCTTTATTGCACCGCAAATTGCTGACGGATCTTACGCATAAGCAGGAAGATCCACGGCCAGAGCACGCCATTGACCAGGCTGCTCCAGAAAATTTCTGGTTTGAACGAGACGTTGATCACCAAAAATTCGGCCCAGAAGACGACCACTTCTGTTGCCAGCGACAATAACATTACCACCAGCGCCTGTTGCCAGAGCGCCAGATTACGGAATAACTGAAATTTTAGTGCGACCAGATAGGCGACGATGCTCAGGGAGAGCGCCCGTACGCCGAGGGTGGATCCGCTAATGAGATCCAGTATGGCACCCATCGCGAAACCCGTACCGACATTTACGCGGTGCGGTAAAGCGAGGATCCAGTAGAGCAGAATCAGCAGCACCCAGTTTGGCCGGTAGACGATGATGTCATCCGGCCAGGGCATGATTTGAAGCAATAGCGCAATGAAAAACGAGAGCCAGATGACCCAGCGCCCCTGGCTACGATAACTTGCCACTACTGCCCTCCCGACGATTGTTGCGGCATCGGCTGGGTTAAGCCGGTCGCCGGTGCAGGCATCGGTGCAGGCGGCCCCATGGTATCCGGAGAAGGCAAGACCTGCGGCATCATCTGCAGCAGACGCTCGTTCGCCACGCGGTGAACATCTTCCGGCGTGCGCGGGTTAGCGCCGTTGCGATCGGAGCCCCAGAGCAGAAGCAGGTAACGTAAACGTTGCAGACCGGCGGTTGGACGCGCCTGAATCACCGTGTACGCACGCTGAGTATCAAGTTTCACCGAGGAGACCACCGCAACCGGGTAGCCTTCCGGGAAACGTCCGCCGAGACCGGAAGTCACCAGCACATCACCCACGCGAATATCGGTATTCGCCGGCAGATGTTCCAGCTGCAGATCGTCAGTACAGCCGTTACCGGCGGCAATGACGCGGATATCGTTACGCAGCACCTGGATCGGCAACGCATGGGTCGCATCGCAAATCAGCAGCACGCGGCTGGTCATCTTAGCGACCGCAATCACCTGGCCGACAACGCCTTTATCGCTGATCACCGGCTGGCCTTCGTAAACGCCGTTGACGCTGCCTTTATCGATAACCACCTGATCGCTGTAGGGATCGTTAACCGTTGAGATCACCTGGGTGACCATTTTTTGCTCATCCTGACGCAGCGGCGAGCCGAGCAGTTCGCGCAGCCGCGCGTTCTCCTGCTTGTACTGCCCTAACATCAGCAGCTCGCTGTTTTTCAGCAGCAGCTCCTGGCGCAGCGCCCGGTTTTCGAGTTCGAGCTGATCGCGCGAAGCCAGCGTTTGCGACACGCTGTCCAATAATTCGCGGGGACCATTGGAAATAAAATAGAAAGGGCTGACGGCCGTATCCATGTACGTCCGGATCTGGCTGAACGTACCGAGGCGGCTGTCGGCGATAATGACTCCAAGCGCCACCAAAACCGCCAGGAACAGGCGAATCTGCAGTGACGGGCCACGGCTAAAAATTGGCTTCATAGGCTTTGCGTATTCTCAGGCCAGACAGATACGGAGCGCGAGGCCCCGTATCTGACGCGGATTACTCTTCGCTGAACAAGTCGCCGCCGTGCATATCGATCATTTCCAGCGCCTTGCCGCCGCCACGCGCTACGCAAGTCAGGGGATCTTCTGCCACTACCACAGGAATACCCGTCTCTTCCATCAGCAGACGGTCGAGGTTGCGCAGCAGCGCGCCGCCGCCGGTCAGAACCATACCGCGCTCGGAGATATCAGATGCCAGCTCCGGCGGGCACTGCTCCAGCGCGACCATGACAGCGCTAACGATGCCGGTCAGCGGCTCTTGCAGCGCTTCAAGGATTTCATTGGAGTTCAGGGTGAAACCGCGCGGAACACCTTCAGCCAGGTTACGACCGCGCACTTCGATTTCGCGCACTTCGTCGCCCGGGTAAGCAGAGCCGATTTCGTGTTTGATACGTTCTGCGGTGGCTTCACCAATCAGCGAGCCGTAGTTGCGGCGCACATAATTAATGATCGCTTCGTCGAAGCGGTCGCCGCCGATGCGGACAGAGGAGGAGTAAACCACGCCGTTTAAGGAGATAACGGCGACTTCGGTGGTACCACCACCGATATCGACGACCATAGAACCGGTCGCTTCGGAAACCGGCAGACCCGCACCAATCGCGGCGGCCATCGGCTCTTCAATCAGGAACACTTCGCGGGCGCCAGCGCCCTGCGCGGATTCACGGATCGCGCGGCGCTCAACCTGCGTGGCGCCAACCGGCACACAGACCAGTACGCGCGGGCTTGGGCGCATAAAGCTGTTGCTGTGTACCTGTTTGATAAAGTGCTGCAGCATCTTTTCGGTCACGAAGAAGTCCGCGATTACGCCATCTTTCATCGGGCGGATTGCAGCGATATTGCCCGGCGTACGGCCAAGCATCTGCTTCGCTTCATGACCGACTGCGGCCACGCTTTTCGGTGAACCGGCACGATCCTGGCGAATGGCCACCACGGAAGGCTCATTCAGTACGATGCCTTGTCCTTTTACATAAATCAGGGTATTCGCGGTACCCAGGTCAATGGACAGGTCATTGGAAAACATGCCACGAAATTTTTTCAACATACTAAGGGATAATCCTGAAAGCTGGGGCGGAAAGAAAAATCCGCTTACTTTACCAACCACACGCAACAGCGACAAGGCACAAGAAGTCTCAGCTACGGTGAAAATTAGTGCAGTTTGTTTCCTTTGTTGCAAAACGACATGACTCTGTCCGGAAGCGTAAAAAAACCGTCGTTCCGGCACATTGCGCCTGCAAGCTGGCAAAGGTCAAACCGGCATTTTTACTGCAACAATCTGGCGGGCAGGCTCGCACGCCCCCCGACCACGGCAGCGCGCGTTATTCTACGTGAAAACGACTCAAACAGCAGTTCAAACCGAGTATCTTTGTGAATATTTTTTCACATTGGTGTCGAGCGGTTGAGACGCCGCGAAGAAATCGCCCTGTCCGCCCGCCACGCCTCGCTCCACCAGCATCTGCCATTCGCCGCGCGTGCGAACGCCGGTCGCAAAGACGCGGGTTCGTGTGCCTTTACACGCTTCAACAAGGCTCTGTACCAGCAGCTGGTTTTCGGTGCGCTTCTCAATGTTCCTGACCAACCCCGGATGCAGCTTCAGTAGCTCGACATCCAGCGCTTTGATCCAGCTGGTGCTGACCAACGTCAGACCCGCCTGAACCACCGCCACGCGCGCGCCTAATCCATTGATCAATCGCACGACCGACTGCAATCGGCTGATGTGTTGACACACATCGGCCTCTGCAAGTTCAAAAATAATCCGTTTGCGTTGCGATTTTTCGCATTGCATCAAGGTATCGCGCAGCCAGCGCTGGAAGCGCGGACGGATCAGCGACTCGACGGTGACCTCAATGGCGAGGTTCTCCTCCGGCCAGTAGCCGAGGAACGGCATTAAACGCGTGATCTGCAGCCGGTCATACTCTTCTGACATGCCAAATTGCAGCACCATCTGCATATACTCTTCGGCGATCACCTCCTGTTCGCCGTCGAAAATGCGGCACATCAGCTCCCGGTGATGCACTTGCCCGTCACGGTTAACCGCCGGTTTCTGGTAGACGCGTGGCCCGCCGCGGCTCAGCATCTGCTCAATCAGCGTTCGCCAGCGCACATTGCCACGCCCCTGCTCGGGTAGCGAGTCGTCATAGACCGACCAGCTATTGGTGCCCTGTAGCACCGCGTTGCGCGCCGCCGCCTCCGCGTGCTCCATCACCTGCCGGGTCGACTGCCCACCGCGCCAGCTGCAAATGCCGATATGCATAATGTCTTCGCGGGTCAACATTTTGGTCGGCGGCAAACCATCCACCGCTTTCAGGATCTGCCCGGCGATGCTCTCCGCCTCTTTTAATGTGCGGTGCGGAAGCAGTACCGCGAAGTCACTGCGGTGATAGCGCGCCAGCAGCGCGCCGGGGTAACGCATAATAAAGGTGGAGAGCAGGTTAATAAGGGTAAAGAGATACTCTTCGGCGGCAGAGGCAAGCCCGTCGCTGTCGCGCAGCAGGTCAAAATCTGGCAAGCGGATCATCATCACCACGCCGTGCGAACCGACCTTCTCCTGATCTTCTAATAGTGTTGCCAGTTGATTATCAAAAAAGAGGCGGTTATTGAGGCCGGTGCGCGTGTCCTGCGCCGCGTAAGAGCGGATAAGCGTATCCATGCGGCTGCGCTGATCGCTGGCAAACTGAATATCCGTTAACAGCACGTCCAGCGCGCTGCTGGTGCGCGATGGCCACTCATAAATGCTGCCGCGCACCTGCGCCCCGCGCTCGCCATTAAGGATGCGCGTCGCCCGCAGTTCCAGCAGCTCCTGGCCGGAGAGTTGCCGCCGTAGCCAGCGCACCGCGAGGAAGATAATGACGATCATAAAACCAATCGCCACCGTCAGCGGCGCGGTGGTCATCATCGAGCGGAAATAGTTGGCCATCGGATCCTGATAGACCAGCGTAAAGGTCACGCCGGGGATCTTCATCGACGGCATCTCAATCTCGCGCATGGCGGAGTTACTGCCCGCCGGGCGATAACTCCCTTTGCGCGTATGGCTTAAAAGGATATGGCGGCCCTGCTTGATGGCAATAGAGGTGATATCGACCGGCACCATCATCTCATCAAGCTGCGTGGAGAGGCGCGGAAACGGAGTGGAGATCAGGCGGGTGTCGATAACGGTAGCGACGGCCTGTACGCGGTTGGCGACTTTATCCTGTATCGCGTTATAAAAGCTGAGTGAGCAGCCGATGAGCGTGACGAAAATCGCCAGCCCGGTCAGAAGTGTTACAAAAGCACTAAATTTCGTCGTTAATCGCATCCCTGATTTAACTCCGCGCGTGTAAAGAACAGAACGATATCGCCTGAAGAAGGTCTGTATAGTAAGCACTAACTTTTGAGCTTCGCCGCGACACGCGCGCGCACTGCGGTGAAGCCTGAAAATGGCACACCGTTTCACCCAGCGAGTATAGTCTTCAGAAATTTTTTTCCAATCATCAATAAGCTTAAAGAATGTCTTTAACACGCAATTTTCACTAATTGCTAACTTACTCTTCTTCGCGTTAACGTAGCTTTCCCTACGCCAGCCGCGACACCGTCAGAGGATGTAAATGAAGAAAAAATTGACCGAAGCAGATGTCACCGCTGAATCCGTGTTTTTTATGCAGCGCCGCCAGGTATTAAAGATGCTCGGCATCGGTGCGACGGCCGCCACACTCCCTTCGGTGGCGCACGCCGATCTTCTTGACTGGTTTAAAGGCAATGACCGCCCAAAAGCGCCGGCTGGTAAACCACTCACATTCACCCAGCCTGCCGAATGGCAAAGTAAGCTGCCGTTGACGCCGGAAGAGAAGGTTACCGGGTACAACAACTTTTATGAGTTTGGGCTGGATAAAGCCGATCCTGCTGCCAATGCCGGCAGCATGAAGACCGATCCCTGGACATTGACCATTGATGGCGAAGTGGCGAAACCGCTGACGCTCGATCATGCGGCGCTGACTTCGCGCTTTCCGCTGGAGGAGCGCATTTATCGCATGCGCTGCGTCGAAGCCTGGTCGATGGTGGTGCCGTGGATTGGTTTTCCACTGCATAAACTGCTGGCGCTGGTGGAGCCGACCAGCAAAGCGAAGTATGTCGCTTTTGAAACACGTTATGCGCCCGATGAGATGCCGGGCCAGAAGGATCGCTTTATTGGCGGCGGGCTGGCCTACCCTTATGTAGAGGGGTTGCGTATAGATGAAGCGATGCATCCGCTCACGCTGCTCACCGTCGGGGTATATGGTAAAGCGCTGCCGCCGCAGAACGGAGCGCCGATCCGCCTCACCGTACCGTGGAAATATGGCTTTAAAGGCATTAAGTCTATTGTCAGTATTAAGCTCACCAGCCAGCGCCCGCCGACGACGTGGAACCTCTCCGCGCCAAATGAGTATGGTTTCTATGCCAATGTGAACCCGCATGTCGATCACCCGCGCTGGTCGCAGGCGACGGAGCGTTTTATCGGTTCGGGCGGCGCGCTGGACGTGAAACGCCAGCCGACGCTGCTGTTTAACGGCTACGGTGAAGAGGTCGCTTCCCTCTATCGCGGTCTCGATTTGCGGGAGAACTTCTAAGTGCGGTTAACGGCAAAACAGATTACCTGGCTTAAAGTTGCGCTACATCTTGCCGGTTTCCTGCCGCTGCTCTGGCTCTTCTGGGCAGCGAACCAGGGCTACTTCAGCGCCGATCCGGCAAAAGATATTCAACATTTCACCGGCAGAATGGCGCTGAAGTTTCTGCTTGCCAGCCTGCTAATCACTCCGCTTGCGCGCTACGGTAAGCAGTCACTGCTGATCCGTACGCGTCGGCTGCTTGGGCTGTGGTGCTTTGCGTGGGCCAGCTTACATCTGGTCAGCTATACGCTGCTGGAACTGGGCATTAATAACCTGGCTTTGCTCGGACAAGAGCTGGTTACTCGCCCTTATTTAACCCTTGGCGCAATCAGTTGGCTGATCTTGCTGGCGCTGGCCGCGACGTCGACGCAGTGGGCGCAGCGTAAACTGGGCAGACGCTGGCAAACTTTGCACAACTTCGTCTATCTGGTGGCGATCCTCGCCCCCATTCACTACCTCTGGTCAGTGAAGATCCTCTCCCCGCAGCCGGTTCTCTACGCGGTTGCCGCGCTGGTATTGTTAGCGTTGCGTTACAAAAAATTCCGCCAATGGTGGCGTTAGCCACCGTTTTTGCGCGGTTCCCCGCAGAAAAAGCGCCTTTCGCGACGCGTTCCCGCAACATGAATTAGAATCTTCTCAGATAAGACCAGTATTTAGCTGCCAAAAGCAACGAAATGGTTATAATGTGCGACTTTGGTTCGTTTATCGGACTTTTTTAAGCTCCGAAAAGGTGACAAGCGCGAATCGAAGGTATATTTTGTTTTTTGCCGAAGAATCGCAGGAGATAGCAGCATAATGGCTGATAAGTTCCATGTATTGGTTTTGAACGGACCGAACCTGAATATGCTCGGTACGCGAGAGCCGGAGAAGTACGGCACGCTGACGCTTGAGGAGATTGTTAATTCTTTGAGAACGGAAAGCGCGTCACTTAACGTGGAACTGGCACATTTTCAGTCTAACGCGGAGTACGCAATCATCGACCGTATTCATCAGGCTAAAGACGTAACTGACTTCATCCTGATTAATCCGGCCGCGTTTACGCACACCAGTGTTGCTATCCGTGATGCGTTGCTGGCGGTGAATATCCCGTTTATTGAGATCCACCTCAGCAATGTACATGCGCGGGAGCCGTTCCGTCACCACTCCTATCTCTCGGATATTGCCGTTGGCGTTATCTGCGGGCTTGGTGCGGACGGTTATTCATACGCTTTACAGACGGCGGTAAAACGCCTGTCACAATCACACTAAACAAGAGTACGGAACCCACTCATGGATATTCGTAAGATTAAAAAACTGATCGAGCTGGTTGAAGAATCAGGCATCTCCGAACTGGAAATTTCCGAAGGCGAAGAGTCTGTGCGCATCAGCCGCAGTGCACCTGCCGCAAGTTTCCCGATGATGCAGCAGGCTTACGCCGCGCCGATGATGCAACAACAGCCTGCCCTGGCGAACGCTGTCGCTACGACAGCCACAGTAGAAGCACCGGCAGCCGCAGCAGAAATCAGTGGTCACATCGTACGTTCCCCGATGGTCGGAACCTTCTATCGCACCCCGAGCCCGGATGCGAAAGCCTTTATCGAAATTGGCCAGAAAGTAAACGTGGGCGACACCCTCTGCATCGTTGAAGCGATGAAAATGATGAACCAGATCGAAGCCGATAAATCAGGCGTGGTGAAAGCCATTCTGGTCGAGAGTGGCCAACCGGTTGAATTTGACGAGCCGCTGGTCGTCATCGAGTAACGAGGCGCACATGCTGGATAAAATTGTTATCGCCAACCGCGGCGAGATCGCACTGCGAATCCTTCGTGCCTGTAAAGAGCTGGGCATTAAGACCGTCGCTGTGCACTCCACGGCGGATCGCGATTTAAAACACGTATTACTGGCGGACGAAACGGTCTGTATCGGTCCGGCACCGTCCGTTAAAAGTTACCTGAATATCCCGGCGATCATCTCTGCGGCCGAAATTACTGGCGCAGTGGCGATTCACCCGGGTTATGGCTTCCTCTCTGAGAACGCCAACTTCGCTGAGCAGGTTGAACGCTCCGGCTTTATCTTTATCGGCCCGAAAGCCGACACCATTCGCCTGATGGGCGATAAAGTGTCCGCGATCAACGCGATGAAGAAAGCGGGCGTACCTTGCGTACCGGGTTCTGACGGCCCGCTGGGCGACGACGTTGACGCTAACCGTGCCCATGCAAAACGCATCGGCTACCCGGTTATCATCAAAGCCTCCGGCGGCGGCGGCGGTCGTGGTATGCGCGTAGTGCGCAAAGACGCCGACCTGGCGCAGTCCATTGCCATGACGCGCGCGGAAGCAAAAGCGGCGTTCAACAACGACATGGTCTACATGGAGAAGTACCTGGAAAATCCTCGCCACGTCGAGATCCAGGTGCTGGCAGATGGTCAGGGTAACGCGATCTATCTGGCCGAGCGTGACTGCTCCATGCAGCGCCGCCACCAGAAAGTGGTTGAAGAGGCACCGGCTCCGGGCATCACGCCGGAACTGCGTCGCTACATCGGTGAGCGTTGTGCGAAAGCCTGTGTTGATATCGGCTATCGCGGCGCGGGTACCTTCGAGTTCCTGTTTGAGAACGGTGAGTTCTACTTTATTGAGATGAACACCCGTATTCAGGTAGAGCACCCGGTAACCGAAATGATCACCGGCGTTGATCTGATCAAAGAGCAGCTGCGTATCGCTGCCGGTCAGCCGCTCTCCATCACTCAGGAAGAAGTGGTGATCAAAGGTCATGCGGTTGAATGCCGTATTAACGCCGAAGATCCCAACACCTTCCTGCCGAGCCCGGGCAAAATCACGCGCTTCCATGCGCCAGGTGGTTTTGGCGTGCGCTGGGAATCGCATATCTACGCCGGTTATACCGTACCGCCGTATTACGATTCCATGATCGGCAAGCTGATCTGCTACGGCGAGAGCCGTGATGTGGCGATTGCACGTATGAAGAATGCGCTGCAGGAGTTGATCATCGACGGGATTAAAACTAACGTCGATCTGCAGATGCGCATTATGTCCGACGAGAACTTCCAGCACGGTGGAACCAACATCCACTACCTGGAGAAGAAACTCGGTCTGCAGGAAAAATAATCGCGATTACGCGCAAAAGGCCGGTTCTTCCGGCCTTTTTTCTTTTTCTCTCCCCTCATCTTTTCCTTAAGGTACAATCCCCGCTTTCTTCATCCACAAGGGAATAAAATGGACAACCGTTTTGTTCAGGCACACATTGAAGCCCGCTGGGCGCTGTGGCTGACCCTTCTCTATCTTGTTGCCTGGTTAGTGTGTGCTTACATACCGGATTCAGCGCAGGGCATCACCGGTTTACCCCACTGGTTTGAGATGGCCTGCCTGTTAACGCCGCTGGTGTTTGTGCTGCTCTGCTGGGCGATGGTGCGTTTTATCTTCCGTGATATCCCGCTGGAGGATAAGGATGCAAACTGAAATTATTGCCGTGCTGGTGATCTACCTGTTCATCGTTTTCGGCCTCTCCTTCTATGCCATGCGTCAGCGCAGCAGCGGCACTTTTCTGAGCGAGTATTTCCTCGGGAGCCGCTCGATGGGAGGATTTGTGCTGGCGATGACCCTGACGGCGACCTATGTCAGCGCCAGCTCCTTTATCGGCGGCCCGGGCGCTGCCTATAAATTCGGCCTCGGCTGGGTGCTGCTGGCGATGATCCAGGTGCCGACCATCTGGCTGTCGCTCGGTATCCTCGGCAAAAAATTCGCCATTCTTGCCCGGCGGTATAACGCTATTACCCTCAACGATATGCTGATGGCCCGCTACCAGAGCCGGGCAGTAGTGTGGCTCGCCAGCATCAGTTTACTGGTGGCCTTTGTCGGGGCGATTGCGGTGCAGTTTATCGGCGGCGCGCGCCTGCTGGAGACCGCTGCCGGTATCAAGTATGAATCTGGCCTGCTGATTTTCGGCATCACTATTGCGCTCTACACCGCCTTTGGCGGTTTTCGCGCAAGCGTACTGAACGACACCATGCAGGGAATGGTGATGTTGATCGGCACGCTTGTTCTGCTGGCGGGGGTGATCCACGCGGCGGGCGGTCTGCACCATGCGGTGGATACTCTGCGGCAGATCGACCCGAAACTGGTCAGCCCCCACGGCGCGAGCGATATTCTCACCCCGGCCTTTATGACCTCTTTCTGGGTGCTGGTCTGCTTTGGTGTAATTGGCCTGCCGCATACCGCTGTGCGTTGCATCTCTTATAAAGACAGCAAATCGGTGCATCGCGGCATTATTATCGGCACCATTGTGATTGCACTGTTGATGCTCGGTATGCACCTGGCGGGCGCGCTGGGCCGGGCGGTGCTGCCGCATCTGTCGGTGCCGGATCAGGTGATCCCCACCTTAATGGTTGAAGTGCTGCCACCGTGGGCGGCGGGACTGTTTCTCGCCGCGCCGATGGCGGCGATCATGTCTAACGTCAACGCTCATCTGTTGCAGGCTTCGGCCACCATCATTAAAGATCTGTGGCTCAGCGCCCAGCCGACTAAAATTCGCCATGAGCCGCGCCTGAAGCGTATTTCGACGGCAACCACGCTCATTCTCGGCGTGCTGATGATGCTGGCGGCATGGCGTCCGCCGGAGATGATCATCTGGCTGAATCTGCTGGCGTTCGGCGGTCTTGAAGCCGTGTTCCTGTGGCCGCTGGTGCTGGGGCTTTACTGGGAGCGCGCAAATGCCGCAGGTGCGCTTAGCGCCATGATTGTCGGCGGCGTGCTGTATGCCGTGCTCGCCACCCTGAATATTCAGTACCTGGGCTTTCATCCGATCGTGCCCTCGCTGCTGCTAAGTTTGTTAGCCTTTGTGGTCGGGAACCGTTTTGGCCGCCCGGCGCCGCAGGCTGCTTCCCTTTCTGCTAATCAATAAAGAGTAACGCCATGCCATGGATCCAACTGAAACTGAACACCACCGGCGCGCATGCTGAAGATCTGAGCGACGCTCTGATGGAAGCAGGCGCAGTCTCCATTACCTTCCAGGATACGCACGACACCCCCGTGTTTGAGCCGCTGCCGGGCGAGACCCGCCTGTGGGGCGATACCGATGTGATCGGTCTGTTCGATGCTGAAACAGAGATGGCGGAGGTGGTTGCCCAACTCGCCTCTCATCCGCTGCTGGGCGAAGGTTTCGCGCATAAAATTGAGCAGCTGGAAGATAAAGACTGGGAGCGCGAGTGGATGGATAACTTCCACCCGATGCGCTTTGGCGAGCGGCTGTGGATCTGCCCGAGCTGGCGCGATGTGCCGGATGAAACCGCCGTCAACGTAATGCTCGATCCCGGGCTGGCATTCGGCACCGGCACCCATCCGACAACGTCGCTCTGCCTGCAGTGGCTCGACGGCCTCGATCTTAACGGCAAAACGGTGATCGATTTTGGCTGCGGCTCCGGCATTCTGGCCATCGCTGCCCTGAAGCTGGGCGCGTCGAAAGCGATCGGGATCGATATCGATCCGCAGGCGATCCAGGCGAGCCGCGATAATGCCGAGCGCAATGGCGTGTTAGACCGCATTGAACTCTATCTGCCGGACGATCAGCCCGCAGAGATGAAAGCCGACGTGGTGGTCGCGAATATCCTCGCCGGCCCGCTGCGCGAGCTGGCACCGCTGATTAGCGTTCTGCCTGTTACGGGCGGACTGCTGGGGCTGTCGGGCATTCTTGCCAGCCAGGCAGGGAGCGTTTGTGAAGCTTATACCAACCTGTTCAACCTCGATCCGGTGGTTGAAAAAGAGGAGTGGTGCCGCATCACCGGCCAGAAAAAATAGTCCCCACAGCGTGGCCTCCCGGCCACGCTTTTTATTCCCCTGCCATTTGTAGTGATTTATTTCCCGTGAAGTTTATAATGAGCCGCCGCTGTATTAACGGATGGTAAATCATTGATTTATAAACATTCATCGGATGAATACTATGTCACTTCGTATAGCAAAAACAGCCTTTGCTGTGGCAAGCCTGTTTCCCTTATTGGCGTGGTCCGCTCACTGGAGTTATGAAGGCGCAACATCGCCGGAACATTGGGGTGAGTTAAGTCAGGAGTTTCAGGCCTGCCAGAGTGGTAAAAACCAGTCGCCAATTGATATTGATAATATCGTCACTGCTCGCCTTTCACCGCTTAGCAGCCACTACCGTGAAAGCCCCGCGCTGCTGATAAACAATGGCCATACTCTGCAAGCCAACTTTATCGATAACCTCAATACCATAGAGCTGGCGGGAGTTGTCTCGCACCTCCAGCAGTTTCACTTCCACGCCCCCAGTGAGCATACCCTGCATGGCAAGCATGCCCCGCTGGAGATGCATCTGGTTCATACCTCGGTGAAAGGCGATATCACCGTTGTCGCGGTGCTATTTGAAACGGGGGCGGCAAATCGTGAGCTGGCGGCGCTATCGCAGCATCTCCCCACTCGCGGTGGCTCAACGGCGCTAACGGCGCAGCACATTGATATGGCGGCGCTGCTGCCGCGTGAAAAGACCTACTGGCGCTTTAGCGGATCGCTGACCACGCCGCCCTGTTCAGAAGGGGTTACCTGGCTGGTAATGAAACAGCCGCTGACACTCTCTCCCGAGCAGCTTGCGCAGTTCAAATCTGCGCTCGGGCACGCCAATAACCGCCCGACACAGCAGCTGTATGGCCGGCTGGTCGTCGAGTAGCGGCCTTAAAATATCAGCATAAAAATGAGAGCGGGTTCGCAAAATCCGCTTTTTTTTGGCTTAAAAATCAGCAGTTATGCTGCTTATTGCCCCATTAAAAACGATAAATCTCGTGAATTTATCAGCAAGCTAAAAATTTTAGCTTTGCTATAACCCAATGAAAATTATGATTTAATGCCTGTTTGCCTCTCCAGGACTGGCTATTCCTTGATCTACAACAGTGGATTGCTCAAAGTTTGGCCTTTCATCTCGTGCAAAAAATGCGTAATATACGCCGCCTTGCAGTCACAGTATGGTCATTTCTTAACTCATGCGCATCGGACACCACCAGCTTAGAAATCGCCTGATCGCAGCGCCCATGGCTGGCATTACTGACAGACCTTTCCGGACGCTGTGCTACGAGATGGGAGCCGGTTTAACCGTATCCGAGATGATGTCGTCTAACCCGCAGGTCTGGGAGAGCGACAAATCACGACTGCGGATGGTGCACATTGATGAGCCCGGTATTCGCACCGTGCAAATTGCGGGCAGCGACCCGGAAGAGATGGCCCAAGCCGCACGTATTAACGTGGAAAGTGGCGCTCAAATTATTGATATCAATATGGGCTGTCCGGCTAAAAAGGTGAATCGCAAGCTTGCAGGTTCCGCCCTGTTGCAGCACCCGGATTTGGTGAAATCGATCCTCACCGCGGTGGTTGGCGCAGTGGATGTTCCTGTAACCCTGAAGATTCGCACAGGCTGGGCCCCTGAGCACCGTAACTGCGTAGAGATTGCCCAACTGGCTGAAGAGTGTGGCATTCAGGCTCTGACCATTCATGGACGCACCCGCGCCTGTTTGTTCAATGGAGAAGCTGAGTACGACACGATTCGGGCAGTTAAGCAGAAAGTTTCCATTCCGATTATCGCGAATGGCGACATTACTGACCCGCTTAAAGCCAGAGCTGTGCTCGACTATACGGGGGCGGATGCCCTGATGATAGGCCGCGCAGCTCAGGGAAGACCCTGGATCTTTCGGGAAATCCAGCACTATCTGGACACTGGGGAGCTGCTGGCTCCGCTGCCACTGGCAGAGGTTAAGCGCTTGCTTTGCGCGCATGTTCGGGAACTGCATGACTTTTACGGTCAGGCAAAAGGTTACCGAATTGCACGTAAACACGTCTCCTGGTATCTCCAGGAGCACGCCCCGAATGACCAGTTTCGGCGCACATTCAACGCCATTGAGAATGCCAGCGAACAGCTGGAGGCGTTGGAGGCATACTTCGAAAATTTTGCGTAAACAGAAATAAAGAGCTGACAGAACTATGTTCGAACAACGCGTAAATTCTGACGTACTGACCGTTTCTACCGTTAACTCTCAGGATCAGGTAACCCAAAAACCGCTCCGTGACTCGGTAAAACAGGCACTGAAGAACTATTTTGCTCAACTGAACGGTCAGGATGTTAATGACCTCTATGAGCTGGTACTGGCTGAAGTAGAACAGCCACTGTTGGACATGGTGATGCAATACACCCGTGGTAATCAGACCCGCGCGGCGCTGATGATGGGCATCAACCGCGGTACGCTGCGTAAAAAACTGAAAAAATACGGCATGAACTGATTCGTCAGTGAGTGGTATTGATAAAAAGGCGCTGACCGGCATGGGTAAGCGCCTTTTTTATTGCCTGAAATGACGCTAAAAAGAGCGCTTTCATCGGCATTACCTCAGCGCAAAATCGTGTATATTTTCCGCAAATGGTTGCAAAAAAGGGAGAGACGGAATGATTCGCAAATATGGGTGGCTGCTGGTTTTCGCTCTCTCGATCTTTGCGCTGGATGGCTTAATCATGCAGTGGATCGAGTATCTGACCACTGACATTAATAAATGCCGCAATATGAACTCCGTCAATCCACTCAAACTGGTTCACTGCGATTCTCTCTAAGTGATTGCTTGCTGCGATATTTGGTAAAAATGCAGCGATCGCCTTGATTAACGCAGGGATTTAAATCGATTTGAGTCCTTCCCGGACAGTGATAATGTCTCAGCCCTTTTCGCCTCTACGACCGTAGCAATACGTAACGCCCTTAGTGAATGAGTTGATGACATCATGCTGGTTAGCCAATACGACTATATCCTTGTTGTTGTTTCGTTTGTTGTAGCCATTCTGGCCTCTTATACCGCCCTGAATATGGCCGGACGCGTCTCCACCAGCAGCGGTGCCTCATCCTGGGTATGGCTGTGCGGCGGCGGCGTGGCGATGGGCATCGGCATCTGGGCGATGCACTTTATCGGCATGCTGGCGATGAATATGTCGATGAACATGCGCTACGAGCCTGTTCTCACCGGCTTATCGATGGCGATCGCCATTGGCTCCTCGCTGTTTGCGTTGTGGCTGGTTAGCGCGCCAAAGCTGCACCTGCGCCGGCTGATTCCTGGCTCTGTCGTGATGGGTCTTGGCATTGCTGCGATGCATTACACCGGTATGGCGGCGCTACAGGTTTCACCGCCGATTGTCTGGCACAAAGGCTGGATCGCCCTTTCGATAGTAATTGCCCTGGCGGCCTCTTTCGCCGCGTTATGGCTCACCTTCCGCCTACGCCACGAAGCGGCACAGGTTGCGCTTATGCGCTTTGGCGCAGCCATCTTAATGGGGCTGGCCATCACCGGCATGCACTACACCGGAATGATGGCAGCGCAGATCCCCTTCCAGCATCATCACATTGCAGTGGTGCACCACGGCTTCAATAATAACTGGCTCGCCGTGCTGGTCAGCATGATGGCCTTTTCCGTGCTCGGCATTACCTTACTGGTTTCGATGTTTGATGCTCGTTTACAAGCGCGCACGTCGCTGCTTGCCACGTCACTTGCAGCGGCAAACCGCGAGCTGGCGAGGCTGGCGCTGCACGACACCTTAACGCGTCTGCCAAACCGCGTCCTGCTGGAAGATCGCATTGAGCAGGCAATCAATAAAGCGCGCCGT
Organism: Kosakonia sp. HypNH10; assembly: GCF_029850615.1. NCBI lineage: Bacteria > Pseudomonadati > Pseudomonadota > Gammaproteobacteria > Enterobacterales > Enterobacteriaceae > Kosakonia > Kosakonia sp. HypNH10. The sequence continues at coordinate 6,517 of NZ_JAOTIU010000008.1, read as the reverse complement.
GAAGAGAGCGCGTTTGCGCTGATGTTTATGGATCTCGACGGCTTTAAAACGGTCAATGACGCATGGGGACACGATGTTGGCGATAAATTACTGGTGGCGGTAACCGAGCGGCTCACGCAGCAACTGCAGGGGCAATATACGCTGGCGCGCATTGGTGGCGATGAGTTCGTGCTGCTGGCTGAGATTGCCGCGCCGGACGATGCTGCCACGATCGCCAGTTCGCTCATCCGCGCTGTCGATCGCCCTTTTACTATTGATCCCTATGATGTGATGGTGACACTGAGTATCGGTATCGCGCTCTACCCTGACGATGGCAAAAATGAGCGCGAGTTGATGTTCAACGCCGATGCGGCGATGTATCACACCAAACATATGGGCCGTAACGGCTATCACTTCTTCCAGCCCTCAATGAACCGGCTGGCGCAAACCCAGCTGCAACTGCTGAATGATTTGTGGATGGCGCTGGAGCGTAAGGAGTTCCGCCTCGTTTACCAACCTAAATTCCAGGCACCTTCCGGGCCGGTTGTCGGTTTTGAGGCGCTGTTGCGCTGGCACCATCCCCAGCAGGGTGTGCTGAGCCCGGATCTCTTTTTGCCGCTGGCGGAGAAAACTGGCCTGATTGTTCCGCTCGGTGACTGGGTGATCGATGAGGCCTGCCGCCAGCTCAGCGAATGGCGCCAGCAGGGACATACGGACTGGACGATAGCCGTTAACCTTTCGACATTACAGTTCGAGCATAGCGCGCTGGTACAAACCATTCTGGGCACGCTGAGCAGACATAATGTTCCGCCTGAGCAATTGATCCTTGAAGTAACTGAAACGACGGCGATGAGTAACCCCGATGAGAGCGTGCGGGTGCTAACCGAGTTGAGTGACGCAGGCGTGAAAGCATCGATTGACGACTTCGGGACCGGTTATTCGAGCCTGCTTTATCTTAAGCGTCTGCCGGCGTGCGAGCTGAAGATCGATCGCGCGTTTGTCCGCGAACTGGGCCAGGAGGGTGAAGATGCCACGATTGTTTCCGCGATCGTCGCGTTAGCCAGAACGCTGAACCTCAAAGTGGTGGCAGAGGGCGTCGAGACGGAAGAACAGCAGGCATTTCTCACCGAGCTGGGCTGCAATACGTTGCAGGGCTATCTCTTAGGTAAACCGGTCAGTGCAGAAACGATTACCGCACAAGGGAAGAGTCTCGCCCCCACTGAAACGGTGACGTGAATTTAATGATTAAATAAAGGCGTCTGCGGACGCTTTTATTTTACGTCAGTGAGAAATTAGATTATTCTCATGCCCTTAAGCGCTGTTTACGCTTTTAAACGCCTTCTTTTATCTTCCTTTTTTCTGAATCTCACTTTTATTTATCTCGTCTCCATAATTTCTGCACAATTTCGCTTAAATACCCTTTTTAACTTCATCAAGTTTACAAAGTACATATCCGGACATTATTGCCCCGGTGAATCTGTTTTACTGAATGATAAAATCAAGCCATAGATACTGACCAGATATTGCGACTGTTGATATCAAGAGTCGCGGTTAAATAGAGGTAATTACAATGAAAAAAATGATCTCCGTCGCCCTGCTGGCAACCTTCCTCGCGGGCTGTGCACACGACTCACCTTGCGTACCGGTCTATGACGATCAGGGCCGCCTGGTGCATACCAACACCTGTGTGAAAGGCACCACGCAGGATAACTGGGAAACAGCAGGCGCTATCGCCGGCGGCGCGGCAGCCCTTGCCGGCTTAACGCTCGGTATTGTGGCCCTCACCAAATAGTTCTCTTAAGCGCGGTTTTCCGCGCTTTTGCTTTATAACGGTGCAGCAATTTTTTATTTCACCGCTTTTGCTATCGAAAACGTGCATCGGTTCCCGTTATAAGCATCACTTTTTTATATTTCATAATGCCATTCCGACGCTGTTGTTTGTCTTACGTGATTACATTCACAAATCAACCCCATCGTATTTAATGCTTATATTCACCTGCGAAACTTGTCTGGCAGAAATAGCGAATTAACGACGCTGTTTTGCTCCATTTTGTGGAGTGCGTTCTATTTTTGCACCAGCCCGGGGCATTGCTTCTCCACTTTCCTGTCTACACTCATCCTGAAACCTGTTTGATTCCTTAAATACCCTGCATAAACCAACCTGGCATCACCTTTGCTATATCCACTGCGGCCTTCGCCACAGACAGGTTCAGGCGTTACCCGGACGCCCCATATAACGATAATTTTCGCCACACAGGATGCATTATGAAAAAGATGATGATCGCCAGCCTGGCCGCTGCCGGCGTGCTGTTTGCTGTCGCCAGCCAGGCGCACGCAGGTACAACGCTTGATGCTGTCAAAAAGAAAGGGTTTGTTCAGTGCGGGATCAGTGATGGTTTACCTGGTTTCTCTTATGCGGATGCAAACGGGAAATTCACCGGTATCGACGTGGATATCTGCCGTGGCGTTGCCGCCGCCCTTTTCGGCGACGACAGCAAAGTGAAATATACCCCGCTGACGGCGAAAGAGCGCTTTACCGCGCTGCAATCTGGCGAAGTGGACATGCTCTCGCGCAATACCACCTGGACCTCTTCACGCGATGGCGGTATGGGGCTTTCGTTTACCGGCGTAACCTACTATGACGGCATCGGCTTCCTGACCCATAACAAAGCGGGCCTGAAGAGCGCTAAAGAGCTTGATGGCGCAACCGTTTGTATTCAGGCCGGGACTGATACCGAGCTGAACGTGGCGGATTACTTTAAATCCAACAAAATGAGCTACACCCCGGTGACGTTTGACCGCTCTGACGAGTCGGCGAAGGCGCTGGAATCCGGCCGCTGCGATACGCTGGCCTCCGATCAGTCTCAGCTCTATGCGCTGCGTATCAAGCTGAGCAACCCGGCAGAGTGGATCGTCTTGCCGGAAGTGATCTCTAAAGAGCCGCTCGGCCCGGTGGTGCGCCGCGGTGACGATGACTGGTTCGCCATCGTGCGCTGGACGCTCTTCGCCATGCTGAATGCCGAAGAGATGGGCATTACCTCGAAGAACGTCGATGAGAAAGTGGCTAACCCTGCAACGCCGGATATGGCGCACCTGCTCGGGAAAGAGGGCGACTTCGGCAAAGATCTTAAACTCGATAACAAGTGGGCTTACAACATTATTAAGAAGGTCGGTAACTACTCCGAAGTCTTCGAACGTAACGTCGGTTCTGAAAGCCCACTGAAAATCAAACGTGGCCAGAATAACCTCTGGAATAACGGCGGGATTCAGTACGCTCCACCGGTGCGTTAATCCGCTGCTGCCGTAACGGGCGTTACTCTGCGGTGACGCCCAGTCCAGAATTATGGTTACTGAGGTTTTCTCTATGCCCCATCGCCGCCCAACCGTGAAAGGCGCGCTCTCCCTTTCAAACCCTGCGGTTCGCGCCTGGCTGTTTCAAATCCTGGCGATTATCGCCGTGGTTGTTGTTGCCCTCTATCTGCTCCATAACGCGGTGACTAACCTCAACAACCGGGGCATTACCTCCGGCTTCGCCTTCCTCGACCGCGCGGCCGGTTTTGGTATTGTTCAGCACCTGATTGATTATGAACAGGGCGACACCTATGGACGAGTGTTCCTGGTCGGTTTACTGAATACGCTGCTGGTCTCGGCGCTCTGTATTGTCTTCGCCTCGCTGCTGGGCTTTTTCCTTGGCCTTGCAAGGCTTTCTGAAAACTGGCTGCTGCGAAAGCTGTCGACGATCTATATCGAGACATTTCGCAATATTCCCCCGCTGTTGCAGATCTTCTTCTGGTACTTTGCGGTGCTGCGCAACCTGCCCGGTCCGCGCCAGGCGGTAAATGCCATGGAGCTGGTGTTTCTCAGCAACCGTGGACTTTATATTCCTTCACCGCAAGTGGGCGAAGGGATGCTTCCCTTTATCGGCGCGCTGGTGCTGGCGGCGGCCATAACCGTTGGACTGTTTCGCTTTAATAAAGCGCACCAGATCAAGACCGGTCAGCTGCGGCGAACCTGGCCGACCGCGCTGGGGCTGATTATTGTGCTGCCGCTGATGGCGCATGCGCTGTTCGGTGCGGCGCTGCATTGGGAAGTGCCGCAGCTGCGCGGCTTTAACTTCCGCGGCGGCATGGTGCTGATCCCGGAGCTGGCGGCGCTGACTATCGCGCTTTCGGTTTATACCTCAGCCTTTATTGCTGAGATTATTCGCGCCGGGATCCAGTCTGTGCCGCACGGACAGCAAGAGGCGGCGCGTTCGCTTGGCCTGCCTAATCCTGTCACGCTACGGCAGGTGATTATTCCCCAGGCGCTGCGGGTGATCATTCCACCGCTGACCAGCCAGTATCTCAACATTGCGAAAAACTCATCGCTGGCGGCGGCGATCGGCTACCCCGATATGGTGTCGCTGTTTGCCGGTACGGTGCTGAATCAGACCGGCCAGGCCATTGAAACCATCGCCATTACCATGTCGGTCTATCTGCTTATCAGCCTCTCCATTTCGCTGCTGATGAATATCTATAACCGCCGTATTGCCCTGATTGAGCGCTGAGGATAAATGATGACAAAAGCTATTGTGTCGCCCTCCACGCGCCCGCTGCCATCGGGAAATAACGGCATGCTGCTGTGGGTGCGTAAAAATCTCTTTTCAAGCTGGTCAAACTCCCTGCTGACGCTCTTTTGCCTGTGGATGATGTGGGAGCTTATCCCGCCGCTGCTGCAGTGGGCGCTGTTCCAGGCGAACTGGGTCGGCTCGACTCGCGCGGACTGCACTAAAGCGGGCGCCTGCTGGGTCTTTATTCATCAACGCTTCGGCCAGTTTATGTATGGGCTCTACCCACACGACCAGCGCTGGCGAATCAACCTGGCGCTGATTGTTGGCCTGCTCTCTATCGTACCGATGTTCTGGAAAGGGATGCCGCGACGCGGACGCTACATTGCCTGCTGGGCGGTGCTCTATCCGCTGGTTGTTTGGTGGCTGATGTTTGGCGGCTTTTTCGGGCTGGAGCGCGTTGAGACCCGCCAGTGGGGCGGCCTGACGCTAACGTTGATTATCGCCTCGGTCGGTATTGCCGGCGCTCTGCCGCTGGGGATTTTGCTGGCGCTGGGTCGACGCTCAACGATGCCGGTAGTGCGGATATTGTCGGTGATGTTTATTGAGTTCTGGCGCGGCGTACCGCTGATTACGGTGCTGTTTATGTCTTCAGTAATGCTGCCGCTGTTTATGTCTGAAGGCACCACCATCGATAAGCTGATCCGCGCGCTGGTTGGGGTGATCATGTTCCAGTCCGCCTATGTGGCAGAAGTGGTTCGCGGCGGTTTGCAGGCGCTACCGAAGGGGCAGTATGAAGCGGCCGAGTCGCTGGCGCTGGGCTACTGGAAGACGCAGGGGCTGGTGATCCTGCCGCAGGCGTTAAAGCTGGTGATCCCGGGCCTGGTGAACACCATTATTGCGCTGTTTAAAGATACCAGCCTTGTGATCATCATTGGCCTGTTTGATCTCTTTAGCAGCGTGCAGCAGGCGACGGTCGATCCCGACTGGCTTGGGATGTCGACGGAAGGGTATGTGTTTGCTGCGTTAGTCTATTGGGTTTTCTGTTTCAGCATGTCGCGCTATAGCCAGCATCTGGAGAAGCGCTTTAACACCGGGCGTACACCGCACTGAGGATGATGATGAGTAATACAACAATGCAATCTGGCGACGCGATGATCACGCTCGAAAATGTGAATAAGTGGTACGGGCAATTCCATGTTTTGAAAGATATTAATTTGCATGTAAAGCAGGGGGAAAGGATTGTACTTTGTGGCCCGTCGGGATCCGGAAAGTCGACCACCATTCGCTGTATCAACCACCTGGAAGAGCATCAGCAGGGGCGTATTGTGGTGGACGGTATTGAGCTGAATGAGGATATTCGCAATATCGAAAAGATCCGCCAGGAAGTGGGGATGGTTTTCCAGCACTTCAATCTCTTCCCCCATCTGACGGTTTTGCAGAACTGTACGCTGGCACCAATATGGGTGCGCAAGATGCCAAAGAAAGAGGCGGAAGCGCTGGCAATGCATTATCTGGAGCGGGTACGTATTGCCGAGCATGCGCATAAGTTCCCGGGGCAGATTTCGGGCGGGCAGCAGCAGCGCGTAGCGATTGCGCGCTCGCTCTGTATGAAGCCGAAAATTATGCTTTTCGATGAGCCCACCTCGGCGCTGGATCCGGAAATGGTGAAGGAGGTACTTGATACCATGATTGGGCTTGCGCAGTCGGGTATGACGATGTTGTGCGTGACCCATGAGATGGGTTTTGCCCGCACCGTGGCGGACCGGGTGATCTTTATGGATCGCGGTGAGATCGTAGAGCAGGCAGCGCCCGATGAGTTCTTTGCACAACCAAAATCAGAGCGTACGCGGGCATTTTTATCGCAGGTTATTCACTGAATGCCGCATGCTTCCTGTTAAGGCTACCCAATGGGTGGCCTTTTTTATCGCCGGGTTTAGCCGGATGCAGAATGACAAAAGGCCCCGTCTTTCGACGAGGCCTTCTGCTTTA
>NZ_JAOTIU010000007.1:0-200261 GCF_029850615.1 Kosakonia sp. HypNH10 | reverse complement strand
ATCCAGCCTGCGTCAAACTCGAATCAAGCTTACTAATAATCGCGGGACTCGAGTTCTTAGTGAAGCTGAGCTGAAAAAGTTTCTCAAGTGGCTACCGGGTTCTGCTTTTTCACCGACAATCAAAAACGTGCTTCGTCTGACCTTGTGGACAAGTTGCCGCACCGGTGAGGTCTGTAACATGGCGTGGAAGGATGTTGATCTGGAGAAGGGAACGATACATCTGAGAGAGACTAAAACAGGCGTGGAACGTTACGTTCAGCTATCGACGCAGGCCATAGATTTTCTAAAAGTTCTCCGCCTCAACTCGGACACCTACCTTTTTCCGTCTACACGAACAAGACAACCAATCCAGCAAAAGTATCTGACGGAGAATGCGTGGCGCTTACGTGAATCCGGCCAGATGTTAGATATACCGAGCTGGAGACCGCATGATTTACGGCGGACTGTGTGTACCGTGATCCTACCCACGTAATGTGGACACAGCCCTAAGCGAGGCTTTCGTTTTCAAACTGTTCGGGGCTGAGACCGCCACAGGCACTGTGACGCCGCCACCGATTGTAATCACACTCGATATAATTAAACACCGTCGTCCGCATTATTTCACGGCTGATAAAGCGTTCCCCGTGGATACACGCTCAGCCAGTTTCAGGGCTTCATCGCGGAATTCAGGGGTGTACTGTTTACGGGCCGTTTTGCTGTTTGATGCTGGTTTTGTCATGAGTAATCACCTCTGGTTGAGAGTTTACTCACTTAGTCGCGTGTCCACTAATGATGGGTAGGATCAGTATGCCAGAAAGCGTACGTATCGCCTGAAAACCTGACCGCTACGGAGATGCTTACCCAAAATCTGATTTATTCAACAAAGCCTTTATGGGAATAATCCTAACTACTCATTTTGTTTGAGCCGGAATAATGAAATAAATCTCTCTTTCAGATGATAAGTACAAGTGAAAGAGCAATAAAAACAAGATGGAATAAATCATTATGTCTTACACTATTTTCATCAAACGTTTATGGCAGAGCGAAAATTCAACAATAAGTGAATTCTCGATATCCGGCACTGAAATCTCCCGTTATTTTCTGGAACGCCCCGGGCCGGATACGACGGAAGCAAATTTACGAAAAAGAATCCCTGACGGCTCCTATAGCTTGAAATGGCATGCCAGCGGCAGAATGCGGAAATTCAGTCCATTACCTAATTTGTTCAATGCGAGTGTACCCTCAAGTCGCGCTATACTGATCCATCCAGGCAACGTTCCCGCCGACACGGATGGTTGTTTATTGCCCGGGAAGTCAAAAGGAGATGACCGAATAGGGCAGAGTCTGGGGTTATATGAAGAGATTAAGCAATTGATGGTTGATAAAGGGATAGAAAATTTTAATGTATTAATCACCTAATGCTACGTGGATTGCAAAAAATGAAAAAATACGCCAGCTTGATGTTCCTTCTTTTTATTTCTGTGTTCTCTCTTCGTGCAATGGCGACGGTGGAAATAAAGAACGGTGTACTCCAGGCTTACTGGCAACCGAACTGGAATGCTGATGCAACGGTCAATACGCCAGAGTTAGAGTTTCGCTATTTTGCCTTGGGTAATAAAAAGAAAGATAACAAAATAATTGATATTACTGCTAAAGGCAGTGAAGCGCAGAAGATCGCATTTATCAAAAAGAACTTTAAGAATATCCCGGATAACTTCTTTACCTTTAAAGAGTGGTACGTTAACCAACCCGGTACGATTAAAGTACCTGCGGTGGTTAACTATATGGAGTGCAACTCAGATAACTATAAAGCCGATCTGCAGTCATTTCAGCCGGATAATGCTGCGCAAAACGCTGACGATATGATGACCCAGGATTTTGGCGGCTGTGGATCAGATACGCCTTATCTCGTGTTGTATCAGTTGAAAGAGGGTGAAAAAACGTTATCCCTGAAAAGCGAGGCCAGTGAAACAGCGTCAGATTTGGCCTCAGTCAACAGTAATGAAACGCTGGCTAAAATCAGAACAGTCGATAAAGCGTGGATCTATGTTGCAGTTTACGACGAAGCGGAAAAAGGGCATCTGAGCAACAAACGTGGGTTTGTTAAACTGAGCACTCTGACACCGCTGAACTGATAATGTGTATTAGCTCAAACTTTTTCTGAAAATGGACATCATCTTCAGTGAGGATGTTTCATGAACAAAATGAGTGGTGGGCTAAATTTAACATAAGATAGATTATGCGGATCATCTATGTAGTAGCAAAGTTGTAATGTCCGTTCTGGGCTAAGTTAAGATGTCCGTCACGTAGATTTACCCTCAAGGGATTCTGATGACGGCTCATGCAGCGGAGTTTTTTACTTTGGCTGAAGTTAACCGACTCAAAATCATTCAGAATGTCGTCGACCGGCGTCTGACCACGCAGATCGCCGCGCAGCGCCTGGATATCTCCTGTCAGCTATATCAAGCCAGGGCCTGTGAAAATTTCGGCGGCTTGATAGTGATGCTTAATTGAGGTTAATCAACATCTGTTATTCATGCTCTACATGCAATGTAGGTAGAATTATAGGTTATTTTAAATAATCAAAAATTTATTATATTAATCAATGATGAAACACCAATGCATCATTGGCGTGTGACCGTCGAAATTCTCTAATGTACTCATCAGTGTATGATGTCCATTTGCTTAAATTTTAATGAGTTAGTGATGTTAGTTATTATCATCAAGTATCACGTTATCTCATTTCGGCTGATGAAATGCTGCGTTATAAAGCAGGTTAATGGCTAATTTACCGGCCTGTCCATGACAGGGCAGCGAGCATGATAACGAACTCTTTTTGGCAGTAAAACAAAAGAGAGGGCTGCTTTGCTTTAACGCGATAGAAATGATGAGAAAGAGGTTGAAAATTGCCCGGCGCGCCAGTTTTGTATCGCAAGGTACAGGAGAAAGAGCATCGGCTCTATTGCTTATAAGTTGCTGAAAAAGAAAGGTTAAAAATCGGCTTCGTTAAGAAAAATCCTAATCTAAGCGTAGCGCGAAACCTGCATTTGCATAACTTTACATTAAGCGCAGAATGGCGCTAATAAATCTTCTGAGTGTTAACGTATGGCATATATCGCAAGCACGCCGTCAGCGTATGTCGGTAAGTCTGTTGGCAATGGTCAGTGTGTGGCGTACACGCAAAAAGCGGCAAATATGCCGCGTACCGTTGCATGGAAACGGGGCGCATTAGTAAAGGGTAATACCGCGATCGCACCTGGTACGGCGATTGCTACCTTTGATGCAAATGGTCGTTATGGTAACCATACAGACGGAAGCTCCCACGCAACGATTTACCTGGGCCAGGATGCCTCCGGGATACAGGTTCTGGACCAGTGGATGACCTACAAAAAATTGCCCAGCGGTGAACGAGTGGCGACGCCGCATTATGTCAGCAAACGCACCATCCGTTTTCATAAGGCACCCCGCGCGGAAAACAACGGAGATAACTACTATGTTGTGGAGTAAGACGCTGTTGCTGAGCGCAGGCCTGTTTTTATCCTCGTGCGGCGTTCACGCAACGTCAACAATCTGCCCGTCATATCCAACGGAGCAGGATAAAACCCATGCCTTAAGTGATGCCAGCCTGTTCGTCGGGCCACCGAAAGAGTTAGTGGAGCTGATGCCGGATAGCGATCAGGAGACGGTGTGGACATTACCTGATTATCAGGATGAAGCTAAAGAGCATAAAACATCGCTCTATTTTATATGCCACTACAAGAATACGAAGCAGACGGTTGGGGTGATTGTTCCGGCTACCGCCAAAAAATGCTCTGTGGCTTATGACAAGCACAGCAAGGTTATTGCAGAGTGCGAATAGTTATTTATTGACGGCCGTTTTGTCAATGAATTAAAACGCTATTAGTTTGCACCTGATATTAATAATACTGACTCATGAGCATTGGTTACGAGAGTGACAATGCTCTTTTAGATAACAGACGCGATAGCAGGTCTGTGTGATGATCTTTATCTACCTATGCTTTTTAACTGTGCTAAAAGCATAAGATGTTTTATATTTTCAATCGTTGCTGAAGGGCCTCGTATTGTATTATTGATCAGTGACTCAAGGACTCTGCCTTCTTCACTAAAATAGTTATCCTGTTCTTCCTGCGTACCCTCATCATATTTCAGGGCATCTATGCTTTCAAAAGACTTATCAAGTGACTGCAAAAAGTTCTTGTCATTTTTGCTGCTCATGTACTTACACAAGTAATACAGCGCACCGAATGCGTTTTGAGCAAGGCTGCCTTCAATATGTGGGTAATCATCACTGTCTGGCCCTCGCAATGCCGTTTTTTGCACTGCTTGCAGATCAATATCTGCTCCGCAAAGGCACTCAACCAGTACGTTAAGGCTAGCTCTGAAGTCACTTGACAGATTTTCATTATAAAATTGATCGAAACGCGCTACGCAAATTTCATGCCGCTGGAGATTGCAGAGCGCGACAATACATTTCTCTCTATCTGAGATCCCTTTTAGAGTGGTGATATGTTGCGTTAAATATTTATTAATAACCATTTTAAGGGCTCCTGTATAGCTGCGTCATCCTGATTTTGGCATCGTTTATCGGTGAGTCGCGAAACGTATGCCAATGTTCTAGAAGCGATTTTTATCACCTGCTTTCTTTAACCATAAAAAATTAGCCTAAACCTCAGGAAAGAAGATGTTGTATTCTTTTTGTAACGCTTTAACATCGGCGTCCGTTACGCTGCGACCACATGAAATTAGCATAGTATCTCCTTAGTATGGGTAAGAATATTTAATGAATGCTACGCAATATCGATAACTAATGCTGTTATTAAGGTATTCATCTAAAGGCTGTATATTCAAGTGTTATTTCATTATTATCGTAATCTATCCGGATTTGGAAAGATAAATCATGTGATATAATCCTTATCTCATCCGATTTTAGTATGTCGAAGTTATAATTATCGAGCAGAATTTTATTTGTTCTATATGCCCCGCAAAATTTCCAATCTTCATCAATCAGTAAATGGAAAATTAAGTCGCCTGTTTTTTCTTCAATAAAAGAGATGATTTGTTGGTAATCATTGGTTTGTAAGGTTTTTTTTAAATCATTTTTCTTTTTTTTAAGAGATTGAATAATGCCGTCTGTTCCTCAAGAGTTAGTAACTGCTCCTGATCTACGATACAACCGGTGAGTAAGTGGATTTTATTAAAATAATCCACTTTGTGTACATTACCTTGAGCCTTTCTATATAGCAACGCGCGTTTATATTCAAATGTCTTCATTTACCTCTCCCTTAATCATAATCTGTTTTTTTGCTTTCCATTATGTATAAGCATGTCTAAATTACTTATTGCATTTTTTCAACCCTTTTTTCAAACGTGTCTATCTATAAGGCGAAACAGGGCTGCGAGGATGAATAAGTTAGTTTTATAGAGAGTAAGCTCTTTTTTCTCATCAACTCTGTTTTTTACTCAACCGGTTTCAGGAACTGGCCATTAGTGTCGCAGGGAACAGGAACTTTGCCGTAGATACGTAACAACATGATTCGGGTTGCATTTGCTTACATTAATGAACAATTAATAGTAACTATGTAAAACTTATAGAAAATGAATGATGTATGGTCTCACTTTGACCGTGATGTGTATTTGCCGTTCCCTCCCCAAGGAACGGCTTTTTTTTGCCTGCTCTTGTGGAGCAGAACTCTTCCTGGTTTGTATCCCTCCAGGCAACAGACATTGACAGTTTGTCGTGACCAGAAGTGATATCATTCGCTCACTCATTACTAAGGCGTTATGTTCAAAAAGTGATCTTTTGCAGGCTAATGAAAGCGCGCATTTAGGGGACGTTATGGATCTTCATAAAAAAGAGTTTGTTCTCTCCGTCATTAATAATGAGTCACTACGGGAAGGGAAGATCATGGAATGTGTATCAGACACCGCTATCGCTTATATAGAAATCAGGAGAGCAAAATGATCCCTTACGATAAAGAAATAAAATCAAAAGCAGACTTCCTGGCTTTTCTTACGTTATACAACCAGGATCTCAAATCATGTCCAGAAGAGTGGGCTAATCGGGATCTTCCCTCTTTTTTGGATGCGCTAAAGGAGTGGATCGAAGACATGGAACAGTATTATATCAATACGAAACAAGACGTTCCGTTAGACGTAACCTGGAAGGTCCTCTACGATATGCTTATGGCTGCCAGGGTATATGAATAGGGACTGATTTTGTGTGTGTTTGGTTGATATCGATGGGGGAAGGAGCATGAGTGATAATTGTGGATATATGGAGTATGATTTTTCAAGGCTTAATAAAATAAAAAAATTAGAGCCAAAAGATGCAAAAGATAATTTCCTTCGGCATTATCAGATTATGAAACAGTATAAATCTAAATGTACCCTTCAGTTTACCGATCTGAATAAAGCACTCATCCATGAAAAATATCTTTTGATGAACAATGAGCCTCGTCGTAAAGGTAAAGTTATTTTTTTTACTGGTAATGTCGTAGTCACTCATAAAGGAGATTTACTGGCCTGGATTGCTGAGCCGGTAAAGCAGCACGATCTTATTATTCCTTTATTGATTATCCCTGTCGTTGAAAATCCTCATCCTGACTACATTCTGGCAACCCAGGAAGACCCTATCTTCGAATTTCTGGTGCCAATTGAATAATGTCACATTTTATAATGATAAATTGCAACGCTGAGAGTGATCCCTATGAGGTTTATAGAACAGACTGTCTTAAACGAGTGGAAGAATCTTGGCGCAATTGTTAGTCACGATTCTTTATCAATGGCGTTTTCTAAAATCCTTGAGTCTCTTCCCTGGGCGGCTGGCCATATTGATTTTAGCCAGCTAAATATAATAAGCACTTCACTACGTTCGCTCTCTGATGAAAATGGTGATTTAGAAAGTGAGAAAGTAAAAAAATGGATAACTACTGCCGGGGCCGTTGAAGGTGAGTACATTGCTTTTTGGTATTCACAGAAGCAACCTTGCGTGATATGTAGCGCTGATTTTGCTTTTAAAAATATCGATGCGGCATATTGGGGTGTACCCGGTTGGAACTATATGTTTTGGTGCTCACAAAATAATGGCGTTATTGTGCCAAATTATAAAAACATTCTTTGCTATGACTCAGCAGACCAACTCGTATTGGTAACAGCAGAATAAATATTGTGGCGGTCATGACATTGTCGGCAATAATTCATAGCATGAGCCCCGAGTTTATTTAATGAAAACGATTATGCACAAGGATCTCTATGAGCTACATCGATGGCTTTGACCACGAAATAATTGGCACCCTTGGCTATCTGCCGATCTACCACCCGCTGGAAGCTATCGAGGGCGACGGCGGCTGGGGGGCGTATGACTTCAGCGCCACGCCGCAAAACCTGGTGCTGGGCGGCGGGAGTGGCGAGCATCCGGGGCTGGTGGTGCATAACTTGCCGACGCTTGCCGCGCGCTTCCTGTTGGATAGCCTGACCGAGGCGCAAGCGGAGACCTTAAGCAGCGACGAGAGCGAATATATCGACGAGCTCTATTACGCAGGCGAAACGCTGGAGTTTTGCGGCTGGCGCATCGGTCACTATGCGCGACTGCAGACGATGGCGCAAAGCCCGGCGCTGAACAATCCCGTTAGCGAAGAGGGGGAAGTTGAGGAGTGGCTTGAGCGCTCGCTTGGCGAACTGGTGTGGTTTTCGCTGCCCGAGCTTAACCCGGAGCATCAAAGGCTGGCAGCCATATTCCAGCGCTTCGATATCTTTCCTTCAATGCGCAACGTCGCGGTCGATCCGCCGGGCTATCCGGCCTGCGGCGGCAGGATTGTCGTTAACGGCGCGCTGAGCTGGGGGCACCAACGCTGGCGTTCACGCTAGCCGCCGCAGGCGGATGACTATTTTGTGCAGCAGTGGTGCAGGGCGGCAATATCCGCAGGCGTAGTGCGACAGCAGCCGCCAATCAGTTTTGCGCCGCAGGCCAGCCACGCGGGCAGATGCCCGGCCAGCGTGTCGCAGGCAGCACCGTGCGCATGCCAGCTTTTGCTTACCGCATCGTAGGTTTCGCCCGAGTTGGGGTAGACCACCAGCGGCAGCGCGCTCAGGCTATGCAGGTGCTCCAGCGCGTCGTTGGTATTAGCAAGCGCGATGCAGTTAATGCCGAGTGCAACAATCTGCGGCGTCGCTTCCACCACTTTCACAACCTCTGCGAGCGGGGTGCCGTCGCTTAAATGGTGCGCGTCGCGAAGGGTAAACGAGAACCACGCCCGCGCGTCAGGCCAGGCCTGCAACAGCGCGGTGAGGGCTTTTATCTCAGCAAAGGAGGGGAGCGTTTCGCAGGCCAGCAGATCGGCACCCGCCGCTAACAGCGCCTCGATGCGCGGGCGATGAAAATCAGTAAACTCCTCAGCGGTGCGCTGATAATCGCCGCGATACTCCGACCCATCCGCCAGATAAGCGCCATACGGCCCGACGGAGCCTGCCACCAGCAGCGGCCCGGCCTGCGGGTTTTCCGCCAGCGCGGCATCCCGCGCCGCCTGCGCCAGCTCGACGCTTTTGCTAATCAGCGCCCGCGATTGCGCCTCATCCAGGCCGCGTGCGGCAAAGCCGAGCGGCGTCGCCTGGTAGCTGGCGGTAATCGCTATCTGCGCACCGGCGCGAAAATAGTCGAGATGCACATCGCGGATCAGCTCCGGCGCGTCCATCAGTACTTTCGCAGACCAGAGGTTATCAGCAAGGTTACAGCCGCGCGCTTCCAGCTCCGTTGCCATCGCGCCGTCGAGCACAATAAAGGGCTGCTTTTCCAGCAGCGCGGTCAGGGGATTAGGGCGCGACATGTTCACTCTCCTTCGCTTTTTCATGATGGGTCAGCCAGTAAGCACCATAGCACAGGGCCACAAATGGCAGCCCGCAGTAGAGCGCAATGCGCTGATCGGGATCGAACGCCAGGCCGACACACGCCAGCAGGCAGAGCAGGAAACCGGCGATCGGCACCAGCGGATACCACGGCGCGCGGTAGTGCAGATCCGCAAGCGACTTGCCGGACTGCAAATGGCGGCGGCGAAAGACAAAGTGCGCCGCGCAGATGCTGAGCCACACGGCAACCACGGCAAAACCGGAAATCGCCGACAGCGCAACAAACACCGTATCCGGGGCGATAACGCTGGAGAGCAGCGCCAGCACTCCACCCAGCATAGAAACGGAGAGCGCCGTCAGCGGCACGCCGTTTTTCGTCACGCGCATAAAGCAGCGCGGCAGCGTCTTCTCATTTGAGAGCGACCACAGCATGCGCCCGGACGCATAGAGTCCCGAGTTAGCCGCCGAGAGGATCGCTGTCAGGATGACAAAGTTAAAAATATCGGCGGCATAAGGAATGCCAATCTTCTCAAACACCACCACGAAGGGGCTCTTCTCAACGCCTGCCTGCTGCATCGGGATCAGCGCCGCCAGCACAAACACGGTGCCGATAAAGAAGAGGATTAAACGCACGATAGTGGCGCGAATAGCGACCGGGATCACCTGCTGCGGGTTCTGCGTTTCGCCTGCGGCAATACCAATCAGCTCGGTGCCGGAGAAGGCAAAGTTCACCGCCACCATGGTCATCAAAATCGGCAGGCCGCCGTGCGGGAACCACCCTTCGGCGGTGATGTTGGCAAGACCGGGAGCGGCGGAGCCATCCTGCATCGGGATAAAGCCAAAGATCGCCGCGCCGCCAAGCAGGATAAAGGCAATGATGGTGATCACCTTCACCAGTGAGAACCAGAACTCGCCCTCGGCGAAAAAGCGCGTTGAAACCACGTTAAGGGCGAAAATCGCCACGCAGAAGATGACGCACCATATCCAGACCGGTACATGCGGGAACCAGTACTGCATGCAGAACCCGGCGGCGGTAAAGCTTGAGCCCAGCGCTACGGTCCAGGTGAGCCAGTAGAGCCAGGCGACGGTATAGCCGGTTGCCGGGCCGAGATAGCGCGCGGCATAGACATGAAACGCGCCGGTCACCGGCATCGCTACGGAGAGTTCGCCGAGGCACTGCATCACCAGCCAGACCACCAGCGCGCCAATCAGATAGGCCAGCAGCGTGCCGGCCGCGCCGGTAGTGGAGATGATATAGCCGGTATTAAAGAACAACCCGGTACCAATCACGCCGCCCAGCGACAGCATAATTAAGTGGCGGGTCTTCATGGTGCGCTTAAGCTGCCCCTGCGCCTGATCCTGCTGATTTTGCATACAACCCTCTAAACGTATGGACGTCTAAACATCTGCGTTCAGGGTTTATAACGTGATTGTTAACAAAAAGCCAGTCTCGCAGCGGGCAGGGGCGGTTAACTGCGCACTCTCTGGCCGGGGTTAGCTAAAAAAGTAGACCACGCTCCAGAAAAGCAGAGAGGTGAGCATATGGACTTTCATCACCCGCAGCCAGTCGATGCGCTGGCCAGTGGCATCCGTAAAGCGGAACCACTTCAGATGGGGCAGATGGGTTGCCAGCGTTTTAGCTAATAACAACCAAATAATTATCGACAGCGTGTTTATGCACAGCAAGGTCAGATAGTGCAGCGTTAATTGCCCCAGATTAATTGAGTAGAGCAATTGGGTATTTATCTGCTGATAAAGCCAGAACTGCGCAGAAGAGATCCATGAGAAGATATGCGGAACAGGCAACGGGCCTGAAAGGGTATTAATAAACGCATACCACCAGGAGGCCAGCATATTGAAAAGATAAAAAAGAAACTCATACAGCAGAAATAATTTCAGCGTACGAGCGGCAGAGCCTGGCCATAATTTCGGCGCACCGCGCGTAAGAAAGGCTTTAGCGGCAAAAAAGAGCAGTGCGAAAAGCGAAAAAGCGGCAATTAATACAATCATGACTACACTTACCGCCGCCGGGCCTGCTGCTGCGGCATGGGGGTTTTGCGCCGCTAATCTGCGGTTAGCCTCATCGCGTTCAAACTCGCTGAGATGGCTGTTACCGTTGTAATCGTAGTACACGATTAATCCTTATATGAGTGATAGAAAAAGCAAGGCGCACATCCTGGCTGCTTAACCGGGGGAAGTAAACAACCGCAATGAATACCCACTGAAAATGGGTGGTTTGCGCATCATCTTATTAGGATTTGAAAGGCACATAATAAAGGGGGGTTATATTTCTGGCCGTCCGGGAATAACCCGTGCACTTAAAAAAGTATTAAAAACAGCGCCGCAAAAAATAGTTAAACGCTATCTGCTTCACTCGTAACCTGTTTTGTGCGGGATACTTTTATCTATTGCAGCGATTAGTGAAGCTTTAGCGCAAATTGACGATAACGTCTTAGCGTCACCCTCAATCATGCAGGGGCGCAATTATCTTTATTTAACGAGTTCTGATCGCGAACGGATCTGCTTTTA
This sequence comes from Kosakonia sp. HypNH10, assembly GCF_029850615.1. Classification (NCBI taxonomy): domain Bacteria; kingdom Pseudomonadati; phylum Pseudomonadota; class Gammaproteobacteria; order Enterobacterales; family Enterobacteriaceae; genus Kosakonia; species Kosakonia sp. HypNH10. Next base: position 188,891 of record NZ_JAOTIU010000007.1, on the reverse strand, counting down.
GCCCTCCTTTAACAATCTCTGCAAGCGCATTTTCAGGCGCAATTTTTTATTTTAAGGAAAACAGTACTATGGCTTTCGTAAGATCACTGTATCGCGGTTTGTTGGGTTCCCGTCTGGCGGGTGGCTCTCAGCCTGCCAACGGCATTTTCGACTGCCGGGATTTGCCGACCTCACTTTCGGCTGCGGGTCTTAGCGCGCGCTCATCCGGCATTTTATTGACCTTCGTTCCACCCGAAGCGGATTTTCAGCGGGTCAGCCAGGCGTGGCAGCGTTTCACTTCTGCCGATCTGACGGTGATTACCCTCTCATCAAATGGCGCACTGAGCGCCAGCGGTCGCCAGACAACCTACTGCGCGGGCGACGGGCAGGAGGGGAGTTTCCTGCTGCTGCCGGATAGCCTTATCGCCGAGCACGAGACGCACATTGTCGATCTCCATCTGCACGACACCCAGACTGCCGCGCAGCGTATTAGCGCCATTCAGCGCGAATTAAACACTATTAAACCGCGCATGGCGCTCTCCGCTGAGCGCACTTTCGCGATGATCTACTGCGACGGGCTCTCTGCCTCGGAAGGTTTCTTCATGCAGGCCTGGTATAACAGCGGCCTCTTTCCGTGCCTGGCGATTGGCGGCTCCGCAGGCGGACGCGCGACCTTTGACGGCACGTGGATTGGCGTTGGCGACCGCGTTTTACAAGGCAAAGCGGTTGTCGTTTTCTGTCGCATGGCAGAAGGCAAATCCTTCTCGCCCTTCAAGAGCCAGAACTTTACCTCGCTGGATCAGAGTTGGTTGATTGCCGACGCCGACCCGATTGCCCGCACGGTAACATCGGTCTTTGACCGCCAGGGGCAGCAGAAGGCCTTTACCGAGGCGCTGGCCGAACATCTGAAATGCAAAGAGTCGCAGCTGAGCGAGCGCCTGAAAGGGCTGACCTTTGGTGTGAAAGTGGGTGACGAGTACTTCATCCGCTCGGTGGCGAAAATCGAGCACGGCATGGTGCACTTCTTCTGCGATCTGGAGTTTGGCGACCGGCTGTTCCTGATGCAGGAGACCGACTTTAAACAGGCGACGCTGCGCGACTGGCAAACCTTTATCACCGGTAAAGGCAAGCCTGCCGCCATCATGATGAATGACTGTATTTTGCGGCGTATGGGCAACAGCGATCAGCTGCACGATGCCCACTTCTTTAAAGGCATTCCGGCGGCGGGCTTCTCCAGCTTTGGCGAAATCCTCGGCGTGCCTATTAACCAGACTCTCTCCGCGCTGGTCTTCTTTAACCATGACGTGAAAGCGATGACCCAGTTTCCGGTGGAGTACGCCGGGTATGCCGCGCACTACGCCCAGCGCGCGCTGCGCCGTTGGGAAGCGCTGAACAGCATTCAGACCCGCGTGCTGGATCGCGTGGTGAGTTATCAGCAGGAGCTGGCGCCGATTGTGCAGGCGCTGCCGGCGCTGGAAGCCGCGACCCAGAGCCAGAGCGAAGCGCTGGTGATGGCGGAAAGCAGCATTCGTGGCATTAGCGATATCGCCACCGAAAGCCAGCGGGCGCAGGGGCGTCTTGGTGAAGGGCTGGATTCGCTGGAGCAGATCTCCAACGGCATCGGCGTGATCACCCACGGCATCAGCAACATCGCCTTCCAGACCAATATTCTTGCGCTCAACGCGGCGGTAGAAGCGGCGCGCGCGGGCGATGCGGGGCGTGGTTTTGCGGTGGTAGCAGGGGAAGTTCGCCGCCTGGCGCACTCCTCAAAAGAGCAGGCGGAAGCGACGGCGAGCAACATCAGCGACGCGGTTAACACCATCTCCCATATCCGTGAAGTCGCCAGCAATACGGTGGAGACCGCAACCGATATGGCGGAGCGCAGCATTCTTGCTGCTAATGCCATCGCCGAGATGAGCCAGCAGACGCGCCAGGAGCGGGAAAACATTGCCAAACAGCTGAGCAACCTGCGCACCCTGACCGCCGGGATGGATGCGATGCAGGAAGCGGTTGCCCAACTGAAAGTGCTGCAAACCCTCTCAACGGGCCGTTAAGGCGTTGAGTACAGACCTCCGGCGGCGCAGACCGCCTGGGGTCAGCTTAAATCATGCAATGCTTTGCCGAGCGGGCGGGTGATGCGAAGCTGCTCGAAGCGCACATCCAGCCCCTCTCGTTCCGGCGAGCAGCACATCACACCAACAAAGCGCTGGCCGCTGTCCTGCCACGGAAACAGCCGCAGCAGCGGCCACGTTTTACCGTCGGCGGAGTATTGCAGGCGTAACGCCTGCTTCTCAAGGGTCGCGCGCATCCAGAATTGACGCGCATCGCCGGGGAAAACACCGGTCGACCAGTCAGATTGCCCCTGCGTCACTACACAGCCAATCGCGGGCGCGCCATCGTTATACTCAATGCCGCTTTTCACCCACTGCGTCTCCGACGCTTCAATAAAGATCCCCGCCTGGTCGTAGAGCTGTTCAAACGCGGCGGCGATCTTCACTTCAAGGGTAAACTCCCCCTCCAGCATAAAACCAAAGGCATGACCGGAGTGGCGCTCAAAGCCGTACCAGGTTTTGACCCAAAAATCGGTGTTCGCCCCGGTGCGCATCAGCAACTGCTCTTCGGTCTGCGAAACGTGGGCCGGTTTATTTATCCACAAACCTTTTTCTGACGTGAAGCTCTCAATCGGTGTCACAGGCAACCTCATCAATGTTTACAGGAAAACCGCGGCCACTCTGCCACGCTTTTGCAGCGATTGCCGCGCGATGCTTAACGTTTCGCTTTGCGCGCCAGTTTTTTACTGCGCACCGTTAACAGCGGCGTCACCGAAATGCCGTGGAGCAGCACGCTCAGCGTCACGATGGTGATGGCAATATGGGCGACGAGATTAGCGTCTGCCCCCTGCAAGCCATGGACATAGGCATAGGCAATATAGTTGAGGCTGCCGATACCTCGGATCCCCAGCCAGCCAAGGCTCGCGCGGTGAAACCATGTTGTGCCGGAGCGCAGCGTCACGATAAACACCGACAGCGGGCGGATCACCAGAAACAGCACAAAGGCCAGCCCGAGCGCGTGGGCATCCCAGTGGTGCGAGAGGGTGACGCCAAGGACAATCACCAGCAGCGCCGCCAGTAATCGCTCAACGGTATCGCCAAAAGAGAGGGCATCGCCAATCACCAGCCCGACGGATTTAATCGGGTTCTGCTCCTCCAGCGCGTGGCGCAGGTGCGGGTTAACCTGCATCTCCGCCGGCACATCCTCCTCCTCTTCGGGATCGCCGTGGCGCTTCTGCACGCTCACTTCGGCGCTGCGCAGGCCAATCCCGGCAGCAAAGGCGGCGAGAAAACCGGAGGCATCGACGGACTGGGCCAGCGCAAAGCTCAGGCAGATCAGCGCCAGGGCGATAAAGTCGCTCGGTGCGACCTCGCCCTGTTTATGGCGCGAACGGGTGGCGAGAAGGCCAATTAAGCGCCCCATAAAGAAGCCAATCAGCAGCCCGCCGACCAGCGCCCACAGCAGATCGATGCTCAGCCAGTGCAGCAACTCCTCGCCGGACGGTATGCCACCGGCTTTGTACCAGATCAGCGCCAGCATCAGGAAGGGGAGCGCGGTGCCGTCGTTAAGCCCCGCCTCGCTGGAGAGCGCAATGCGCAACTGGTCATCATCGCGCGCGTCGTTGATCGCAACAAGGCTTGCCAGCACCGGATCGGTGGGGGCGAGGATCGCGCCAAGCGCCAGCGAGAGCGGCCAGGCCAGATCGAGCAGATAGTGGGCGGCGACCGTAATCCCGCCAATGGTCAGCAGCATAGCGGGCAGCGCCAGCTTAATGCCCATCTTCCAGTAGGGGGAGGTGAGCGGCAGGCGGATTTTCAGGCCGGTAATAAACAGCGAGGCCGCCATCGCGATTTCGCTCACGCGGCGAATAAGCTCGGCATTCGCTTCAATATCGATATTAAGAACGCCCATCTCCCACGGGCCGCAGATAATGCCAACCACCAGATACAAACCAAACACCGGGATCGGCACGCGGCTTATCCAGCCGTAGGATAATGACATCAACAGTAACAGGCCGCCGGTTGCGGCCATCCACATCAAATAACTCATACTCCTCCACATCAGGCCGCAAGCTAAACATTGCACCCCAAAAGGTATAGTTGCTGAAAAAGGTCTGCACCAGGCCAGACGGCGCGAATAGTGCAAGGGCTGAGCATTAGCTACGCTTAAAAAAAGCGGGCGTAACGGGGGTGATAAATGAGCAAGAAGATCATGCAGGAGTATCTTGTGCTGGGCGGTAAACACCACGGCGAGGTGTGGCGTGGCGTCTACCCGGCGATGGGGCTTAATCTCTCGAAGCATGATGAGCGCTTCGGGCAGTTCTTTGACCGAAGCGGGCAGAAGAAGGTCGAGCTATCGCGTAAAGAGCAGTACTTCATTACCGAATGGCTATCGCCCGAAGGGCACACCTATCTGCTGGCAACCGCCGAAGATCTGACGGAGTTCAATATTGAAGAGGAGATAGGCCGGATCGCGCCACCGCTCCGGCCTCTGGACAGCGCTATCGAAGACTGGGCTTAGCCGTGCTCGTGCGCTGCCTGCGTTTTCAGGCGTTTCGCCGCGCGCTGCTTACGTAGCTTATCAATCAGCTTGTGCGCTTCTGCGCGGGTGGCGACCGCAGGCGATGAGCCGCTCAGCGGTTTACGCGCCGTTTCGCGCAGCGTCAGCACGGTCAGCGCGCCAATCAGCCCTGCGCCCATCATGTAGTAAGCGGGCATCATCACATTGTGGGTGGTATCAACCAGCCAGGCGGTGACCAGCGGCGTGGTGCCGCCGAAGAGCGAAACCGAGAGGTTAAAGCCAATCGCCAGCGCGCTGTAGCGGATATCGGTAATAAACAGCGCTGGCAGCGTGGCTGGCATGGTGCCGCTAAAGCAGGTGTGCAGCACGCCCAGAATCACCAGCCCGCCGAAGACCGCCCACATATTGCCGGAGCCAATCAGCATAAAGCTCGGGATCGCCAGCAGCACCAGCCCCAGCGCGCCGAAAGCGATCACCGGGCGGCGGCCCAGACGGTCGGTCCAGTGTCCCCAGGCCAGCGTCAGCGGCATCATCACGAACATGATGACCATCACCAGCAGCAGGCCGGTCAGCTCGCTCATGCCCAGCACGCTGGTCAGGTAGCTCGGCATATACGAGGTGAGCATATAGTTCGAGACGTTAAACACCAGCACCAGGCCAATGCATTGCAGCATCTGTTTGCGGTATTTGTGCAGCATCTGCAACAGAGTTAGTGTCGGTTTGCTGTGCTCCAGCGCATCCTGCTTATCCATATGCTCTTTAAAGGCCGGGGTCTCTTCCAGCTTCAGGCGGATATAGAGGCCAAACAGGCCGAGCGGCGCGGCGAGGAAGAAGGGAATACGCCAGCCCCAGCTGTGCATCGCCTCGGTTGGCAGCACGGCAATCATAATCGTCACCAGGCTGGCACCCATCAAATAGCCGCCAAGGGTGCCGAACTCGAGGAAGCTGCCCATAAAGCCACGGCGCTTATCGGTGGAGTACTCGGCGATAAAGGTGGCTGCACCGCCATACTCACCACCGGTCGAGAAGCCCTGAACCAGGCGCGCCACCAGCAGCAGGATCGGTGCGGCAATACCGATGCTGTCGTAATCGGGAATCAGGCCGATACAGAAAGTACCAATCGACATCATGATCATCGTCAGGGCGAGGATCTTCTGGCGGCCAAAGCGGTCACCTAGCGGGCCGAAGACCATGCCGCCAATCGGACGGACCAGGAAGGCAGCGGCGAAGGTGCCGAAAGAGGCAATCAGCTGTGCGGTGCTGCTGGCACCGGGGAAGAAGACCTGGCCGATAATCACTGCCAGATAGCTGTAGACGCCGAAGTCGAACCACTCCATCGTGTTGCCCAGTGCGGCGGCACCGACGGCGCGTTTCAGCAGCTTATTATCGATGACCGTGATGTCTTCGACGGTCAGTTCACTGGCCGTTGCGGCCGAATTCGTGTGGTGCGGTAAAGTCGTTCCGTTGCTCATAAACTCCCCATGAGTGCTGGTGGTGCGACCTTATAGCTTTCGCAGCCGTAGTGCTCAAATGGAGGGAAATGAAAGCTATAAGATGCAAGAAAAAGCAGATTGCCGACGTTTTCGGCAGGGGCACACCATAATTAAAATTTATGGATGAGGCAAATTTTTGGCGAAATTCGCTACTTTTATACTGGAAAGCTGAATATTAACGTGCCGTGAGTAAAAGTAGCGGAACAAGCTAATCCCTTAGCCTCTGTTCACTCCGTGGACTTCAGTTTGTTGATGCCCATCGCCATCACCTGCGAGGGGTGGAACAGCGACAAACTCTCCACCTGCGACAGCAGCAGCACCTTGCGGAAATCGAGCGCCGACATCGGCTCTGAAGCGAGATCGATATTATGGTCGTCGTACCAGGCGCTGTAGTTATGCTCGACCCGCAGATCCAGCGTCTCATGGTTGCGGTAGCCGCTCAGCATCGGGATGAGCACAATGTTGTTAGCATCGCCGACATCAAAGGTGGCGGTATGGATCATGCCGATGTAGATGCGCTGAGATTTCAGGGTGATCCACGCCAGATCGCCGCGCTCCATGCACTGGTAGATCAACCCCTCAATGCCGTTAGCGCGCGAGAGGTGTTTATACAACTCGCGGCGGCCAGGGATATCAAGGCGCGCGCTGCTGGACCAGTTCGAATGCCACAGGCAAAACAGCACCGCAAAGGAGAGCATAATCACTACCGGTGCCTGGATGCCGAGGAAGGTCCAGTTCATAAACGTCATATGCAGGTGGTGCTCTTCCGCGCCAAACGTGGCGGGAAAAGAGTTCATCACCGCCGAAGTGGCGAGCAGGCAGAGCCAGATTACGGCGGTGGCGATAATCCCCTGCAGGACGAAGACGCAGCCGTAGAGCGCCACCAGAAAGTAGACGTCCCAGCCGAAGCTGCGTTTAAATTTAAAGCGTGTCGAGAGGTCGTGTGAGGTGTACCAGTAGCCGCAAACCATCAAAACCATGAATATTGCTGTACCCATCCTAAGCCCTCTTCAATGCATCAACGTGCTCTCTAAAATCTTCCTGTACCCTTTTGCAGTGGATATTCACCGAGGCGTTGCCATCAGCATCGACCACAATGCGCTCACCATCTTCAATCGAATCCTGGATTTCACTGTGACTCATCACCTGTAACAGCTTGTCAGGGCTGGCAAATAAAGAACGAAGTAATTTTCTCATTAATAAACCTCCGCAGAGAGTATAGAAACCATTTCATGAATGTGTGAAATTTCCGAGAAAATTCTGTGCGAGAGAGATCTAAAAATGAATTTATCTTTATAGACATATCGAAACATCCTGAATGACTATTACCCGCCCAATAATAGTTGTTAAGGAGGTATTTTTCGGGTTATCCCCCTTGTTTATCAATAATCTTATCTTTCTGTATTTGTTAACTTTCTTATATTTCACGCATTCAGGGTAAGGCGCGCAAATTAAATTAAAGGGAATCTTTATTCAGCGCGTTTATATATTAATAAATGGATTAGTTATTATGAATAAATCATTACTCGCACTGCTGATTACAGCAGCCTGCGCGCACGCCTCTGCGCAACAATTAACGGTTGAGGAGCGACTGAGCCAGCTGGAAATGGCATTGCAGCAGAATATGGCGGAGCTGGCGCAGGCAAAAGCGGAGCTGGAACAGGCCAGAGCAAGGGGCGATAGCGGGGCAAGTTCAACCGCGCAGCCGCAGGCCGCTGCGGCAGAAAAATCCCCTTATACGCTGAAAGAGATCAGCGAGTACGTCCAAGAGGATATCGGTTTTGCCTGGCACGGCTATCTGCGTTCCGGCTGGGGCGCTGCCGGTAACGGCTCGCCAAAAGAGTACGCCATCGGCTCGCTGGGGCGTTTTGGCAATGAGTACTCATCATGGTTCGATTTAACCTTCTCGCAGCGGGTGTATGAGGAGGAGGGCAAATCGGCGCATGCCGTTGTGCAGTTAGATGGCAACGTCGGCGCGCAGTACGGCACCGCGTGGTTCGACAAACACTCTGAAAATCTCCTGCAATTCTCCGATATCTATCTCACCACACGCGGTTTCCTGCCCTTTGCGCCGGAGGCGGATCTCTGGGTCGGTAAACACAACCTGCCAAAGTATGAAATTCAGATGCTGGACTGGAAAAGCCACCAGACCGACAGCGGTGCCGGGATCGGCGTGGAAAACTGGGCGCTCGGCGCGGGCAAGCTCAACGTTGCGCTGGTGCGCCAGGATCTGGACGCCCATGCGGTAAACTACCCTGTCAGCCACAACACCCTTCAGGTCAACACCCACACTGTCGATCTTCGCTATAACGCCCTGCCGCTGTGGGATCGCGCCACGCTGGAGCTGTTTGGCCGCTACTCGCTGGCAAATAAATCTGCCACCTACCGGGCGGGTGAAAAAGCGGGGCAGTACTACAGCATTAAAGACGCGTGGTTAGCGGGCGCGATCCTGCGACAGAGCTTTAGCGCGGGCGGGTTTGAGGAGTTCACGCTGCAGGCGGCGGATAACGCGCTGGCGAGCGGCTTCGCGCTTATCTCCAACTCGGGAGCAACCTACGGCTACCGCGATAACTATTATGGCGAACACACCTACGGGCACGCGGTGCGCGCCATCTCGCAGGGCGAATTCTACCCCTCATCGCAGATCGTGCTGGCGCACGCGCTGGTCTATGCCGCCGGGCAGGATATTTACAGCTATGACACCGGCGCGCATACGGATTTTAGTAGCTACCGGGCAGTGATGCGCCCGGCGTGGATCTGGGATAAACATAACCAGACGGGCGTTGAGCTGGCGTGGTTTAAACAAACCAACCGCCAGCAGGGCGAGGATTACCGCGAAAAGGGGGTTAAAACCACGCTCTATCACGCGCTGAAGGTGGATACCAGCCTGCTGACATCGCGACCGGAGCTGCGTTTTTACGCCAGCTGGATCCGCGCGCAGGAGAACGGCATCAGCCAGTTCCGCTTCGGTGACGAGCGGCGGGAGCAGTTCACCGTCGGCGCCCAGGCTGAGGTGTGGTGGTAAGTCACCAATGCGGCGCAGAAATGCGCCGCAATATTGCTGCCAAACGCCCCGGTATCAAGCTTGCTGATGCCTGAGGCGCGCAAGGGTAGCGGCGAAGTTCGGTAGCCACTTCTCATGAGCCAGCAACATCTCGCGCGCCAGCACCTCGGCGTCACCGTCGGAGTGTACCAGCGGGCTGAGGTTGAGCGCCAAAAGCACATCGTTAAACTCGCCGCTCAGGGCCGCACGGCTGGCGGCGATCTCAAAACCTTTAATGGTGTGAATAAGCCCCAGCACCTTGTCATCAAAATGGGTGACGCGCGGATGAGGCCTCGCACCATCCCGCCCAATCAGACAGGTCATCTCAACCGCCCACTCCGGCGGAATGTTATCGATATGCCCGTGATGGGGAATATTCACATAGTGCTCGGTCTGCTTATCGTTATAGATGGCGTTAATCACTTCGCAGGCCGCATCCGAGTACCAGGCACCACCGCGCTGCTCCAGCGCCTGCGGTTTCACGTTGAGGTTGGGATCTTTGTAGAGCTCAAACAGCTCTTTTTCGATCTGCTGTACCACCTGTGCCCGCGCGCCGCCTTTGTAATATTCGCCAAGCTCAATCGCCAGCATCTCTTTCTGCTTAAAGTAGTAGAGCAGGTAAGAGCAGGGCAGCAGGTTGAGGGCGCGAATCAACCCTTCGCTAAACGGCAGGTCAAAGATGTTTTTCACCGACGATGGCTGCAACTTCCCGCTGGCAACGCCGTCGAGCAGCTCCGCGAAGCGCGACACGCCGTTCACCTGCACATCGCTGAGAAACACCATATGGTTGAGGCCGAAAAGATCGAGCGCGATCTCATCACTCGCCTCCAGCGCCAGCACATCGCGGACAAACATCTTCATGCCGACAGGAATATTGCAGACGCCGATAAATTTCCTGAAGTCGGTATGGCGACAGACCGCTTCGGTCACCATCCCCGCCGGGTTGGTAAAGTTAATCACCCAGGCGTTCGGGCAGATCTCCTCCACGTCGCGCAGAATATCGAAAATGACCGGAATGGTGCGTAACCCTTTAAACAAGCCGCCTGCGCCGTTGGTCTCCTGACCAAGATAGCCGTGGCTTAAGGGAATGCGCTCATCCAGCTCGCGCGCTTTCAGCTGGCCGACGCGCAACTGGGTGGTAACAAAATCCGCGCCCTGCAACGCCTCGCGGCGATCCAGCGTTTGGTAGACTTTTAGCGGAATGCCCGCTTTTGCCACCATCCGCTGGCAGAGCTGGAAAATAATCTCCTGCTTCTCTCTTCCCTCCTCGACGTCAACCAGCCACCACTCCGTAATCGGCAGTTCGTGGTAGCGCTTGATAAACCCCTCGAGGAGTTCCGGCGTGTAGCTGCTACCCCCGCCGATAGTGACGACTTTCAGTTTCGGATCCATGCTCTCTCCTGTGGAGGGTCGCGCCAGCGGGCGTTACTGCGTGATTTCCGTCAACCGCTTGCGATAACTGTTGGGTGTAAAGGACGTCATTTTTTTGAAGGTTTTAATAAACAGGCTTGGGCTGCTGTAGCCCGATTCCCAGGCGATATCGGCCACCGAGTAGTTGGTCATCTCAAGCTGCTTTTTCGCAAAGTCGATGCGGATCTCATTGATGATCTGCATCGGCGTTTTGTCGTAAAAGCGCCGGGTCGCGCGGGTAAGGTACTCCTGTGATTTGCAGGACAACCGCACCATATTCTCCAGCGCATTGTCGCTGAACTGACGCTTATCGTGCATCGCTTCGACGGTGCTTCTCAGCCAGTGCGGAATATCCTCCATTACCTGCTCTTCGCGGTAGTGGCGCAGGCGATTGAGCACATAAAAGGTGACGGTTTCGATAAACTCATCCAGCCCGTTCTCGCGAAAATTGAGCGAGGCAATCACTGTTTCAACATAGGTCAAAAATGCGCTGTGCGTGCGGTAAGGTTGCGAGGCAACAAAGCAGAATGGCAGCAGCGATTGATAGTACTGCTCGAAAAATTTGCGGCTGATCCCCACATTAAGGATCCGCGCGGCACCGTACTCATACACGCTCTGGTGGTGTGAACCGAGCGGAATAAAGACAAAGTCGCCGCGCTCCAGCAGCACGCGTTTACCGTTAATGACCTGGTAGTAACGCCCGGTCAGAACAAGGGTAAATTCATAATAATCATGCTGGTGCAGCCCGCTGGCGCTCTCCGATTTGTTGAAGATAAACACATGGAAAGGCTTTCCCTTAAAGAGCTGCTGTTCGTGGACGGTTTTGATCTCCTGTGTGCCGATCATTGGCGTTGGCTGCATCGTTCACTCCTTACGACTTGCTCATACATGTCAAAATTTCAGCGCGTTGGCGATCGCTTTGCGCGCTTCCTGCTTAATGAACGCAGCCTTTTTTTCCGGCGCGAACGCTCTTTATTTGCGTCCAGGGCTCCTGAAAATGCTTCAATAATGACCGAAGCGGCAGGATACCTGCCTCATCATTAACCGTAAGCAAACAGGCTCGCCTGCAATGTCGAAAGAGTAATATGCTTCTTTACCCTCAACGCGCGCGGCAATTATTCCCATTTTTGCCAAAAGGGCGTCAGTACATCTTCACAGGAGCCGTAAATTTGCGTTTAGTACTTTTTTCCTGAGATAAAACAAGTATACGGGAGCGTATCGGCGGGAGGTATTCTGCAATCTGCCACAATTATCTCTGGTTGACCGATTGCTATGCTCTTCTTCACAATTTCGGTAATTTTTTAGCGAGTCCGGAGAGGGCGCACGCTCCTCTCCGGCAAAAAATGACCCTCAGGCAGCAGCAAAAATAGCTTTGCCGATCTCACGCGCTTTTTGCAGGCAGGCCTGTGGCGAACCGAGATCGGGCTGCATCAGCGTGGCGTTGGTTAACACCGGCGCGCCGCAATAATCGAAAATACCGTGCGGGATTTGCGTGTTCCAGGATTGCGCATAGCCATGTTTTTCAAACGTTTTAGTATCTGCGCCTCCTGTCGCCACCAGATGCACCGGCAGATGCCCCAGCTTCTTAATGACCTTGCCGGTGCCGCTATCTTCGTAGGCCCAGCCATTGGCAAAGACGCGATCGATCCAGCCCTTTAACTGCGCGGGCATCGTCCACCAGTAGATAGGAAACACCAGTATTAAGGCGTCAGCTTTCTCAATCCGCGCCTGTTCAGCCCGCACGTCAGCGGGCAGCGGGGCGGTTTGCATAAAAGCGTTGTAATCGGCGGCGGTGAAAGAGGGGTTAAACCCTTCCCGCGCCAGATCGGCAATCTCGACGCTGTGCTGGGCGTTCTCTTCGCGGATCCCTTCTGCCACCGCGTGCGCCAGGCCGTGGGTTAATGAGGTGTCGAGCGGGTGAGAGACTACGATCAGTGCATGCATTTTCTTCTCCTCGGTTGCCATTACGGATCAATCACCGTAGGCTTATATACTATCGGTAACCTACTACTAGTAAGTTACTAACGGTATATAAGCTTGTCAAGGAGGCAAATTATGGCCGATACGCGTGTACGCCAGCGGCTCTCGCGTGAAGAGCGCTACGCACAGCTGGTGGAAGTGGCATGGCAGATCATTCATGAGTTGGGTACCGAAGCGCTGACGCTCGGCTATTTAGCCGAACGCGCGGGCGTCACCAAACCGGTGGTCTATGACCACTTCACCAGCCGCTCCGGGCTGCTGGCGGCGCTCTATCGTGAGTACGATCAGCGCCAGAACCGCAAAATGGAGGCGCTGCTGGCGCAGACCGCGGCGGAACTCCAGCCGCGCGCGGAAGTGGTCGCGAAAGCCTATATCGAATGCGTGCTGTTCCAGGGGCGCGAGATGCCGAGCCTGCTGGCGGCGCTGGCAGGAACGCCGGAGCTGGAGAAGATCCGCCGCGAATACGCGGTGGATTTCACCGGCACCTGCCGCACGCTGTTTGCGCCGTTTTGTGGCGCGCCTCTACGCGACGCCGCGTTATGGGCGATGCTCGGCGCTGCCGAAGGGCTCTCCTGGGCGGCGGTGCAGGATGCGATTAGCGAACAGCAGGCGAAAGAGGAGCTGGAGCGGGTGATTATTACCATGGTGCATGCGACGTTGAGTAACGAGAGGGCATAAAACGCGCACCCAGGGTGCCATCACGAGGCATTAAGTTGTATTATGAATGCATCTTAATTATTGGTGATAACCATGTCTGGACCACGCATCCTGCGGGAAAAATTGACCATCAGGAAGATGATTGCCCTCTATCAACAAGCCTGCCCGGATGCGGTGAGCAGCGCGGCGCACTACGCGGATCTCTATGCCTACGCGGAGAAGCGGCTTGATAAGTGCGTCTTCGGCGAGGCGAAACCGGCCTGCAAGCAGTGCCCGGTGCACTGTTATCAGCCCGCAAAACGTGAAGAGATGAAGCAGGTGATGCGCTGGGCGGGGCCACGCATGTTGTGGCGGCATCCGATATTGACGGTGCGCCATTTGATCGACGATAAGCGCCCGGTACCGGAGTTGCCGGAAAAGTATCGGCGCAAATAACCCGTAGGCCGGATAAGCGTGTAACGCGCCATCCGGCAATGGGGTTCGCATATGGCTTTGGTGGTATTTTTCCGTTCACCATGCGTGCGGCGGAATATTTTTATCACCGGTGCGGTGAACGGGACAAGGGGAGCGGCCGCGCTCCCCTTGTCAATCCCCGCGACCCCGCGAGGAAATCGGTGCTTCGCACTGCGCTCACCTCCCGCGTGCCTGACTGCGGCCGGCTCGACTTGACTTGCTCGCCCGTTCCGGGACTCGCTCCCTGTCTCGGTTCGCCTCTGTCCGCCATCCATGGCGTCCAGACCTTGTCATTCACGCTTCGGTTCGCCGATTTCAGCGGGGACACAACCCCTTCGCTGTGAGATTTGATGTAAAGGGAAAATCTGTGTTGCTGAAGGAATGCCTGATGGCGGCTGCGCCTTATCAGGCCTACGAAACTCATGTTGCTGAAACGGAGTAGGCCGGGTAAGCGAAAGCGCCATCCGGCATGGTGTGCGGCATGGGATGGTGAAAGGAACCATTCCATTGATCTAACCGCATCGCCTGATGGCGGCTGCGCCTTATCAGGCCTACAAAACCCTGTTTCTGAAACGGCGTAGGCCGGATAAGCGCAAGCGCCATCCGGCATAGTGCGCAACGGGGGATGGTGAACGGAATCATTCCACAAAAAGCCACATGCCAGCCCCATTGCCTGATGGCGGCTGCGCCTTATCAGGCCTACAACTTATCAGGCCTACAGCCCCTCTTTATCAATCCCCAACCGTTTCATCCGTGAGAGCAGCGTCGTGCGCTTCAGCCCCAGCCGTTGCGCGGCACCTTTTGGCCCGGCGACCACGCCGTTGGTCTCCTTTAACACGCGCACAATCAGCTGATACTCATCTTCCCCGTCGCGCGGCGACTCGGCGGGCGGCGTCACGACCGCAGGCGGCATGGCGATCTCCGCCATTGAAAGCTGCAGCACATTGCCGCGCGTCAGCAGCACCGCGCGCTCAATCATATTCTCCAGCTCGCGCACATTCCCCGGCCACTCCATCGCGCTCAGCACCCGCAGCGTTTCCGCCGGAATACTGTCGATATTGCGCCCCATCTTGCGGGCGATTTTGAAGGTGAAAGCTTTCACCAGCAGCGGAATATCCTCCGGGCGCTCGCGCAGCGACGGAAGCTGGATAGGGAACACATTCAGGCGGTAGTAAAGATCGCTGCGAAACTCGCGATCGGCGACCATCTTCTTCAGATCGCGATTGGTGGCGGCGATCAACCGCACATCGGTACGGATCAATTTGTTACTGCCGAGCCGCTCAAACTCCTGCTCCTGCAACACGCGCAGCAGCTTCGGTTGCAGCTCGAGCGGCATATCGCCCACCTCATCAAGAAACAGCGAGCTCTTATCCGCCAGCTCAAAGCGGCCGATGCGCTGGGCGCTGGCACCGGTAAACGCGCCGCGCTCATGACCAAAAAGATCGCTCTCCATCAATCCGGCCGGCATTGCCGCGCAGTTCATCTTCACCATCCGGCGGCTGTTGCGCTCGCTCAGGTTGTGGATAGCGCGGGCGATCAGCTCCTTGCCGGTGCCAGTTTCGCCGAGGATCAGCACCGTACTGTTACTGCGCGCCACCATCTCCACCTGTTTCAGCACCCGCGACATCGCCTCGCTACGGCCTATGATCTCGCCAAACTCGCTGTCGACCTTATTAAGCTGTTCGGTCAGCGCGAGGTTCTCATCCACCAGCCGCTCCTTCAGGCGATGGATCTCCTGGTAGGCCAGCGCGTTATCCACCGCAATAGCGATACGCTCGGCGATCTGGCGCAGCAGCTTGAGGTTCGCCTGGGTAAAGACCTCTTTCTGGCACTGCGCCAGCTTCAGCACGCCGAGCAGGTTCTTGCCCGACATCAGCGGCAGCAGGCAAAGCGTCTGGATCTGGTTGCCCCAGGTCTCAAACAGCATCCGCTCATAGGGCGCAAGCTTGTCGCGCTCGTGCAGGTTGAGCAGCAGCATCTCTTTACTCAGGAATACGCGCTCCGTCAGCGTGCCCGCCTCGTCCGCCTCCTGGGTTTCGTGCGTCGGATTGGCCTCATCAAGGTAGTGCGTGGAGTAGATGGTCAGCTTGCCTTTGCGGCTGCCGCGCAGCACCAGGCTAATGGCGTCAATGCCGAAGTAGTAGTGGATCTCTTTGGCGACTTCGCTCACCAGTTCATCCATATGCAGCCGTGAGAGCACGGCGTTAGTGATGGCGACCAGAATGCGGTAATCGTTGCGCTCCTGGCTGAGCAGGGCATAGTCCGGCGTGCGCCGGTCGCGGGTCTGCAACTGTTCAGCCACCACCGCAACTAACTGCGTCAGCGTATTAAGGCGGTCCAGCTCGCGCTCGCTCCACGGCTGGTCATCATAGCGGAAGAATTCGCAGCCGCCGAAAATCTGCCCCTCCGCCGCCAGCGGCAGCAGCGCGTAGTGGGCGAAGGGTGGGTAAAGCCCGCTTGCGGCAAGGACGGGCCAGGTCTCGTTAAACAGCTCCGCCGTGCAGTGCAGCGCCTGCGGGTGAGAGAGAATATGCCGCACCGGCCCGCTCGCCAGCAGCGCCTGATCGCCATACTCCGCGCCCTTTTCCGTTGTCTGCACACTGTAGCGGCTCGCCCGGTGGCTATCCGCATGCCACAGCACAATCGCCGCACCCTGCGCCAGCCCCGCCTGACGCGCCAGCTGCGCCAGCGTTTCGCTGAGCGCCGCCACGTTCGGCTGCTGTAATAAAATCCGCGTGATATCGAAAAGCCCTTGCTGTCCGAGATCGCTCATCGGTGTATACGACATTTTGCTCATCCAGAAACACACCAACTGGTGTGAAAAATAACAACTAGCAGATCCGCGGTAACGGCTCCGCATGGGGGAGATCTAACAGGCGTTTTACGCCGTAAAGCCCGGCTAATCGCACGCCCTGTTGTTCGACCACTTCGCCAATCATCGCCGCATCTTTACCTGAAGGGTGGGCGCGTAAGCGGCTGAGCGCCAGTTCGGCGCTGTCGCGCGCAACGGCGATCACCAGTTTGCCTTCATTGGCGAAGTTAAGCGCATCCAGCCCCAGCAGTTCACAGACGCCGCGCACCGCCGGGTTAATCGGCAATTTGCTCTCTTGTAATTCAATGCCATACCCGCAGGCGGCGGCAAACTCGTGCACCACCGCGTTGACGCCGCCGCGCGTTGCATCACGCAGGGCTTTGACGCCGGGCAGATCGCGCAGCGTCTCAATTAATGGCGTCAACACTGCGCAGTCGCTGCTTAACCCCCCGTCCAGCCCCAGCCCTTCACGCAGGTTAAGGATCGTCGCGCCGTGGTCGCCCAGCGTACCGCTCGCCAGCAGCACGTCGCCCGGCTGTAACGAGGCCGCCGCCCAGTGAATAGTGGCGGGGATCGCGCCTATACCGGCGGTATTAATAAACAGCTTATCCGCCGCGCCGCGCTGCACCACTTTGGTGTCGCCGGTGACAATGGCGATCCCGGCGCTGCGGGCCGTTGCCGCCATGCTCTCCACCACCTGTTTGAGGGTTGCCATCGACAGCCCCTCTTCGAGGATAAAGCCGCAGGAGAGGTAGCGCGGGATCGCGCCGCTGACCGCCACATCATTGGCGGTACCGCAGACGGCGAGCTTGCCGATATCGCCGCCGGGGAAAATCAGCGGGTCAATTACATAGCTGTCGGTGGAAAAGGCAAGCCTGTCGCCGCCCGCCGCCAGCGCCGTGAGATCGAGGCGCGCCTGATCCTCCTGCTCCGCCAGCCAGGGGTTGGCGAAGGCCTGCATAAAAAGTTCGCCAATTAGCTGCTGCATCGCCTGGCCGCCGCTGCCGTGCGCCATCTGAACCTCATTCATACTTCACACTCCTGAGCACGATAGTGATACCAGGCGGCGCAGGCTCCTTCAGAGGAGACCATCAGCGCGCCAAAGGCGCTTTGTGGGTTACAGGTATTGCCAAACAGCGGGCAGTGGTGCGGTTTGCAGCGCCCGGTCAGCACATCGCCGCAGCGGGCGCGCGGGTCGTCATACACCTGCTGCACCGCTGGCTGGAAATGGGCTTCGGCGTCAAAACGCTGATAGGGAGCGGTCAAATGCACGCCCGACTCGCCAATCATCCCCAGCCCGCGCCACTCGCTGTCGCCGCGCACGGTGAACACCTCGGCAATCGCCTCTTGCGCCCGTGGGTTGCCCTCATCCGGCACTACGCGGCGGTACTGGTTCTCCACCTCGCTTCGCGCCGCAACCTTCTGCTCGACCAGCATCAACACGCCCTGTAACAGGTCGAGCGGCTCAAAACCGGCGACCACCAGCGGGCGCTGAAACTCATCGGCAATAAAGGTATAGGCATCGGTGCCAATCACCATGCTGACGTGGCCGGGCGCGAGAAAGGCGTCAATGCCGTTATCGGGCTGCTCAAGCAGGCTGCGCAGGGTCGGGATCAGCGTGATGTGCTGGCAGAAGAACCAGAAGTTGTTGATATCCCGCGCTTTCGCCTGCTGTAGCGTGATAGCGGTGGCGGGCATGGTGGTTTCGAAGCCGAGGCCAAAAAAGACCACCTTGCGCTGCGGATTTTTCTCCGCCAGCGCCAGCGCATCGAGCGGCGAGTAGACGATGCGCACATCCGCGCCGCGCGCTTTCGCTTGCAGCAGGGAGCCGTTTTTGCCCGGCACGCGAATCGCATCGCCGAAGGTGCAGAAGATCACCTCCGGGTGGCTGGCGATCTCCACGCAGGTATCGATGCGCCCCATCGGCAGGACGCAGACCGGGCAGCCGGGGCCGTGGATAAACTCAATATTCTCCGGCAGCAGCTGGTCGAGGCCAAATTTGAAAATGGCATGCGTGTGGCCGCCGCACACCTCCATAATGCGCAGCGGGCGTGCGGCGGTGTAAGCAAGCGCGTTAGCGCGTTCACGCAGGCGGGCGATAAGCTGCATCACCTGCTCCGGGGCGCGGTATTCATCAACAAAGCGCATCACCCCTCCTCGCCGTAGAGCAGCGCGCCGACATCCGGCTCAACGTCAAACATGTTTTGCAGCGCCGCCAGCGTTTCGCGCGCTTCCGCTTCGTTGATGACGCTCATGGCGAAGCCGACGTGTACCAGCACCCACTGGCCGATACGCGAGCGACCTTGCTCATCTTCACTGCCGACCAGCGTTAAATCGACATTACGCTGGATGCCGCTGACGTCGACTTTCGCTTGCAGGCCGTCAATGGCGCAGATTTGCCCCGGTACGCCTATGCACATCGTTGCGCCTCCAGCCACTCAAGCCACGCGTCCATGCCGTCGCCTTTGGTGGCGGAAACCAGCAGGATTTCAATCTCCGGGTTCACCTCCCGGGCGTAGGCAATGCACTGCTCAACATCGAAGTTGAGGTAGGGGAGCAGATCGACTTTGTTAAGCAGCATCAGCGAGGCGGCAGCGAACATATGCGGATATTTGAGCGGCTTATCCTCGCCTTCGGTTACAGAGAGCACCGCCACTTTATGCCGTTCGCCGAGGTCAAAACTCGCCGGGCAGACCAGATTGCCGACGTTCTCAATAAACAGGATGCCCTGCTCAGCGAGCGGCAGACGCGGCGCGGCATCGGCAATCATCTGCGCGTCGAGGTGGCAGCCTTTGCCGGTATTCACCTGAATCGCCGGGGTGCCGGTGGCGCGGATGCGCGCGGCGTCGTTAACGGTTTGCTGATCGCCCTCAATCACCGCGCAGGGAAGGCGGTTTTTCAGGCGCAGCAGGGTTTCCGTGAGCAGGGTGGTTTTGCCGGAGCCGGGGCTGGAGACGAGATTCAGCACCAGTTGCTGGCGGGCCGCGAAGCGCGCGCGGTTGCGGGCGGCGATGCGGTTGTTTTTATCCAGCACGTCGATCTCAACTTCCAGCATCCGCCGCTGGCTGATGCCCGGCGCGTGGGTTCCCGCTGCGCCGTGTCCATAATGCAGGTCGCCTTCATCAAGCTGAGTCGGGCTGAACGCATCGGTTTTGACCCCGGTAATGGTCAGCGCCGGGCGCGTCGCCGGGGCGAAGGGGGCGCTGCGAAAGGCGGAGTGGGGGTTATGTTCATCGCCTTCTATATAGCGGTTTCCATCCTGACAACCACATGTCGTACACATTGCTTACTCCTCAATTTCCAGTCGCTGAATTTGCATACCGTCGTCGGCGACGATCTGCAACTGGTCGCTGTGGCATTGTGGACAGCGGCGTACACGCTGACTGAGTAACGTCACATACTGCTGGCAAGACTCACACCAGCACTCGGCCTGTTGTTGTTCGATATGCAGTCTACAACCTTCCGCCAGGCTGCCGCGGCAGACCAGATCAAAACAAAACGTTAAAGCGTCCGTTTCGACGCAAGAAAATGCGCCCACCTTCAGCCAGACGCCGGTGACCTTGCGTGCACCATTTGCCGCCGCCTGTTGTTCAATCACCTCCAGCGCGCGCTGGCACAACGTGATTTCATGCATAACGCCTCCTTATCATTTCCCCTGTTAATGCAATAACAGTGCCACTCCCGGTTTAGTCAGGGTGACGATGACGACAATGACGAGATGACACGTCGAAACTCGCTCCTGTTTTGATAAAGTAATTGAAAATCAACCAGTTAAAAACTGGCATGGATGATGCTTATCAGCAGTTGTTTCAATTAAGCGGGTAAGCTGAGATGACGATTTGGGAAATTAGCGAAAAGGCGGATTACATCGCCGGACGGCACCACCGTCTGCAAGAGGCGTGGCGCAGTTACTGCAATACGCTGGTTCAGGGCATTACGCTCGCCAAAGCGCGTTTGCACCACACCATCGGCTGTGCGCCGGAGCAGCAGCTCTGCTTCGTACTGTTCGATCACTTCACGGTTTACATCACCCTGAGCGGCGGCTTTAACGGCCACACCATTGAGTACGCGATTGCCAATAAAGGCAGTGAAGAGAAGCGCTTAATCGCCGAAGCGCGGCTCACCAGCGACGGAAAAATTGATGGTCTGTTTGAGGTCCGCGATCGCGAAAAAGTGCTTGAGCACTACCTCGGCAAACTCGCCGCCGTGTACGACAACCTCTATGCCGCAATGGAAACCGATACGCCGGTCAACCTCACCACGCTTGCCCGCGACGGGCACTCGCCGGTGCTGGCCTGAGCTGGAGTGTCGACGGGTGTCGAGATGACACCGAAAGCGACATGTTTCGTCAAAAATGACTGCCCGTAAGCGGGCGACTCACCTGAGGATCGACTGGTGAACCGTTTTGTAATTGCCGACCCGGCGCTCTGTATTGGCTGCCACACCTGCGAGGCGGCCTGCGCCGAGACGCACCGCGCGTATGGATTGCAGGCGATGCCGCGCCTGCGCGTTATGCGCAGCCAACATGAATCCGCGCCGCAGCAGTGCCACCACTGTGAAGATGCGCCCTGCGCCGGGGTCTGCCCGGTGAACGCCATCAACCGCGTGGATGGTGCGGTGCAGCTCAATGAGAGCCTCTGCGTTAGCTGCAAGCTCTGCGCGATTGCCTGTCCGTTCGGCGCGATTGAGTTTTCCGGCAGCCGTCCGCTGGATATTCCGGCCAACGTCAACACGCCGAAAGCGCCCGCCGCGCCGCTGATGCCTGCGAAAGTGAGTTCGCTGCTCGACTGGGTGCCGGGCGTGCGCGCTATCGCCGTGAAGTGCGACCTCTGCTACTTCGACGCCGAGGGCCCGGCCTGCGTACGCATGTGCCCGACCAAGGCGCTGCACCTGGTCAGCCCGCACGATATCAATCGCGCCAGCCGCCGCAAACGCGAGCAGACCCTTAATACCGATTACGGCGATCTGGCGCGGTTTGCGCAGAATAACGGGAGTGCAAAATGACGCTTTTCTCTTTGCTGAGCGCAGCGGTCGTCACACTGAGCGCTGCTGCGCTGCTGGCGGGCCTGCTGAGCGCGTTCAAACCCCTGAGCGGCTTCTTCGCGGGGCTGGGCGGTGCGGCGGGCTGCCTGCTGGCAACGGCGGCTGGTCTTGGTGCGCTGCTCGACGGGCAAACCGTGAGCGGTATTGTGCCGCTCATCAACCTGCATCTGTTACTCACGCCGCTCGGCGCCGTCTGGCTGCTGACGCTTGGCGTCTGCGGCTTCTTTATCAGCCTCTATAACCTGGCGTGGCACCGCCATCAGGCGGTAAAAGCCAATGGGCTTTTGATTAACCTCCTGCTGGCGGCGGCGATCTGCGCGGTGAGCGCAGCTAACCTCGGCGCGCTGGTGGTGATGGCGGAGATCATGGCGCTCTGCGCGGTGTTCCTCACCGGATGCAGCGCCTCCGGCAAACTGTGGTTCGCCCTCGGGCGTCTCGGCACGCTGCTGCTGGCGCTGCTCTGCTGGCTGCTGTGGCAGCGCTACCAGAGCCTCGATTTCAGCGTGCTGAGCCTGCACCCGCTGAGCGGCGGCACCTGGCTGCTTGGCGTGATTGGTTTTGGCCTGCTGGCGGGGATTATCCCGCTGCACGCCTGGGTGCCGCAGGCCCATGCCAATGCCCCGGCTCCGGCGGCGGCACTCTTCTCCGCCGTGGTGATGAAAGTCGGGCTGTTCGGCATCCTGACGCTCTCTTTATTTGGCGGGCAACCGCCGCTGTGGTGGGGCGTGCTGCTGCTGGCATTTGGTCTGCTGACCGCGTTTGTAGGCGGGCTGTATGCGCTGATGGAACACAATATCCAGCGGCTGCTGGCTTACCACACGCTGGAGAATATCGGCATTATCCTGCTCGGCCTTGGCGCGGGCATCACCGGGCTTGCGCTGCGCCAGCCTGCGCTGGTGGCGCTCGGGCTGGTAGGCGGTCTCTATCATCTTTTCAACCACAGCCTGTTTAAAAGCACGCTGTTTCTCGGCGCGGGCGCGCTCTGGTTTGCCACCGGCTTTCGCGATATCGAAAAACTGGGCGGCCTCGGTAAACGCATGCCGCTTATCTCACTGGCGATGCTGGTCGGCCTGATGGCGATGGCCGCGCTGCCGCCGCTCAACGGTTTCGCTGGTGAGTGGGTGATCTACCAGGCCTTCTTCCGCTTAAGCGCCAGCGGCAGTTTCCTGCTGCAAGTGATGGGGCCGCTGCTGGCGGTCGGGCTGGCAATTACCGGCGCGCTGGCGGTGATGTGCATGGCGAAAGTCTATGGCGTCACCTTTCTTGGCGCACCGCGCAGCGCGCAGGCGGAAAATCCGCGCCCGCTGCCGTGGCTGATGAGTGTAAGCGTGGCGGCGCTGGCGATTTGCTGTGTGATTGGTGGGGTTGCCGCGCCGTGGCTGCTGCCGCGCCTGTTCAGTGCCGTGCCGCTGCCGCTTGAAACGGCGAACACCGTGGTGTCGCAACCGATGATTGCCCTGCTGCTGATTGCCGCGACGCTGCTGCCGCTGGTGCTGCTCGTGCTGCTGAAGGGCGACCGCCTGCCGTCCCGCAGCAGGGGGGCAGCGTGGGTGTGTGGTTACGACCATGAAGCATCGATGGTCATCACCGCCCACGGTTTTGCGATGCCGGTTAAAGCGGCCTTCGCGCCGGTACTCGCGCTGCGCAAATGGCTGGAGCCAACGCTCTCGCTGCCCGCCTGGCGGGGCGACGCCGCGCCGCTGCTGTTTCGTCGCCTGGCGCTGATTGAGCTGGCAGTGCTGGTGGTTGTGGTGATTTCCCGAGGAGCCTGAAGATGAGTTTTCTGTTTGCTGTTGTACAGGCGCTGGTGCTGTTCGCCCTTGCGCCGCTGCTTTCCGGCATCAGCCGCGTGGCGCGTGCGCGCCTGCACAACCGGCGCGGGCCGGGCGTGCTGCAAGAGTATCGCGATCTGTTCAAACTGCTCGGGCGGCAGAGCGTCGCCCCGGCGGTTTCCGGCTGGGTCTTTCGCCTGACGCCGCTGGTGATGGTTGGCGTCATGCTGACGATTGCCACCGCGCTGCCGGTAGTGACGGTGGCCTCACCGCTGCCGCTGCTTGGGGATCTGATCACGCTTATCTACCTCTTCGCCATTGCCCGCTTCTTCTTCGCCATCGCCGGGCTGGATACCGGTAGCCCCTTTACCGGGCTGGGTGCCAGCCGCGAAGCGATGCTCGGCGTGCTGGTGGAGCCGATCCTGCTGTTGGGCTTGTGGGTGGCGGCGCTGGTCGCCGGATCAACCCATATCACCCACATTACCGACACCGTTTACCACTGGCCGCTGCACACCAGCCTGCCGCTGTTTCTTGCGCTCTGCGCCTGTGCTTTCGCCACTTTTATTGAGATGGGCAAACTGCCGTTCGATCTGGCAGAAGCGGAGCAGGAGTTGCAGGAGGGGCCGCTCTCCGAGTACAGCGGCAGCGGTTTCGCCATCCTCAAGTGGGGCATCAGCCTGAAACAGCTGGTGGTGCTGCAACTGTTTGTCGGCGTCTTTTTACCCTGGGGGCAGATGACTGCCTTCAGCGTCGGCGGGCTGCTGCTGGCGCTGGTTGTCGCGCTGCTGAAACTGCTGCTCGGCGTGCTGGTTATCGCCCTGTTTGAAAACAGCATGGCGCGCCTGCGTTTTGTTGCCGCCTCGCGCGTCACCTGGGCCGGTTTCGGCGTCGCCTTCCTGGCCTTTGTCTCCTTGCTGGCGACCTATTAAGAGAGTTCATCTATGTCTGAAGAAAAGATCGGCCAACACTACCTTGCTGCGCTGCATGAAAAATTCCCCGGCGTGGTGCTGGACAGCGCATGGCAGACGAAGGATCAGCTGACCCTGACCATCAAAATCAACTATCTGCCGGAAGTGGTCGAGTTCCTCTACTACCAGCAGGGCGGCTGGCTGTCGGTGCTGTTTGGCAACGATGAGCGTAAGCTCAACGGTCACTTCGCCGTTTACTACGTGCTGTCGATGGAGCAGGGCGTGAAGTGCTGGATCACCGTGCGCGTCGAAGTGGATGCCCTGAAACCGGAGTACCCCTCGGTCACGCCGCGCGTGCCGGCGGCGGTGTGGGGCGAGCGTGAAGTGCGCGATATGTATGGCCTGATCCCGGTAGGCCTGCCCGATGAGCGCCGTCTGGTGCTGCCCGACGACTGGCCGGATGAACTCTATCCGCTGCGCAAAGACAGCATGGATTACCGCCAGCGGCCTGCGCCGACCACCGATGCGGAAACCTACGAATTCATCAACGAACTGGGCGATAAGAAGAACAATGTGGTGCCGATTGGCCCGCTGCACGTCACCTCTGATGAACCGGGCCATTTCCGACTGTTTGTTGATGGCGAGAACATTATCGACGCCGATTACCGCATGTTCTATGTCCACCGCGGCATGGAAAAACTGGCAGAAACCCGCATGGGTTACAACGAGGTGACCTTTCTGTCGGATCGCGTCTGCGGCATCTGCGGCTTTGCCCACAGCACCGCCTACACCACCTCGGTGGAGAACGCGATGGGTATTGTCGTGCCGGAGCGTGCGCAGATGATCCGCGCCATTTTGCTTGAGGTGGAGCGCCTGCATTCCAACCTGCTCAACCTCGGCCTGGCCTGCCACTTTGTCGGCTTTGACTCCGGCTTTATGCAGTTCTTCCGCGTGCGTGAAACCTCGATGAAGATGGCGGAAATTCTCACCGGGGCGCGTAAAACCTACGGTCTGAACCTGATTGGCGGCATCCGTCGCGACATGCTGAAGGATGAGATGATCCAGACCCGCCAGCTGGCGCAGCAGATGCGCCGCGATGTGCAGGAGCTGGTCGATATGCTGTTAAGCACGCCGAACATTGAGCAGCGCACGGTCGGCATTGGCCGCCTTGATCCGCAAATCGCCCGCGACTTCAGTAACGTTGGCCCGATGGTGCGCGCCAGCGGCCACGCTCGCGACACCCGCGCCGATCACCCGTTTGTTGGTTACGGCCTGCTGCCAATGACCGTCCACACCGAGCAGGGCTGCGATGTGATTTCGCGCCTGAAAGTGCGTATCAACGAAGTCTTTACCGCCCTGAACATGATTGATTTCGGGCTCGATAACCTGCCCGGCGGCCCGCTGATGGTCGAGGGCTTTACCTATATTCCGCACCGCTTTGCTCTTGGCTTTTCCGAAGCGCCGCGCGGGGATGATATCCACTGGAGCATGACCGGCGACAACCAGAAACTCTACCGCTGGCGCTGCCGCGCGGCGACCTACGCCAACTGGCCAACCCTGCGCTACATGCTGCGCGGCAATACCGTCTCTGACGCGCCGCTGATTATCGGCAGCCTCGATCCCTGCTACTCCTGCACCGACCGCATGACGGTGGTGGATGTGCGCAAGAAAAAGAGCCAGGTGGTGCCCTACAAAGAGCTGGAGCGCTACAGCATTGAGCGTAAGCACTCGCCGCTGAAATAGAAGGAGCGTTGCAAGCCATGTTTACCTTTATCAAAAAAGTGATCAAAACCGGCGCGCCGACAAGCGACTATCCGCTGTCGCCGATGCCGGTTGATAAAAATTTTCGCGGCAAACCGCAGCACAACCCGCAGCAGTGCATCGGCTGCGCGGCGTGCGTCAATGCCTGCCCCTCTAATGCCCTGACGGTGGAGACCGATCTCGCCACCGGCGAGCAGGCCTGGCAGTTTAATCTTGGGCGCTGCATCTTCTGCGCCCGCTGCGAAGAGGTCTGCCCGACGGCGGCGATTACCCTGTCGCAGGAGTATGAGCTGGCGGTGTGGAACAAGGCTGACTTTCTGCAACAGTCGCGTTTTGAACTGTGCCAGTGCCGCGAATGCGCGCGCCCCTTTGCCGTACAGAAAGAGATCGATTACGCCATCGCGCTGCTGGCGCATAACGGCGACACCCGCGCCGAAGCGCACCGCGCCAGCTTTGAAACCTGCCCGGCCTGTAAACGCCAGCAGTGCCTGGTGCCAACCGACCGGATTGAATTGACCCGCCATATGAGAGAGGCCAGCTGATGAGCCAGCTTATTGGACCGCGCGACGCAGAGGGCATTCCGCTGCCGATGACGGTGGAGGAGTCCATCGCCAGCATGAAAGCCTCGCTGCTGAAGAAGATCAAACGCTCAGCCTACGTCTACCGCGTGGATTGCGGTGGCTGCAATGGCTGCGAAATTGAGATTTTCGCTACCCTTTCACCGCTGTTCGACGCCGAACGCTTCGGTATTAAAGTGGTGCCCTCGCCGCGTCACGCCGATATTTTGCTCTTTACCGGCGCGGTCACCCGCGCAATGCGCTCCCCGGCGTTACGCGCCTGGCAATCGGCGCCGGATCCGAAGATCTGCATCTCCTACGGTGCCTGCGGCAATAGCGGCGGGATCTTCCACGATCTCTACTGCGTCTGGGGCGGAACGGACAAGATCGTGCCGGTCGATGTCTATATTCCCGGCTGCCCGCCGACGCCTGCCGCCACGCTGTATGGCTTTGCGATGGCGCTCGGGCTGCTGGAGCAGAAAATTCACGCTCGTCTGCCCGGCGAGCAGGACGATCAACCGGCAGAGATCCTCCATCCGCAGATGGTGCAACCGCTGCGGGTCAAGGTGGATCGCACCGCGCGCCGACTGGCGGGTTACCGCTATGGCCGCCAGATTGCTGATGATTACCTGCGCCTGCGCACCCTCGGCGAGCATGAAGTGATGAACTGGCTGGCGCAGGAGAACGATCCGCGCCTGACGGAGATTGTCAGCCACCTTAACCAGGTGGTGCAGGAGGCGAAAATCTGATGGGCGAAACGGTGGTCTTTAGCCAGCTGCGGCGCAAATTTATCGACGAAAACGAGGCGACGCCGCCGCAGGCGCAGCAGGTGGTCTACTACAGTCTGGCTATCGGCCACCATCTTGGGGTGATCGACTGTCTGGAGGCGGCGCTCACCTGCTCGTGGGACGACTATCTGGCGTGGATTGCCACGCTGGAGGCGGGCAGCGAGGCGCGGCGAAAAATGGAAGGGGTGCCGCGCTACGGCGAAATCGTGATCGACAGTACGCATGTGATGCTGCTGGCGAACGCCTTTGACCGCGCGCTGGCGCAGCAAAGTGAAACGCAGCAGGCGTGGAGCCGCGAGTTGTTGTCGATGCTGCATGACATTTACCAGGAGAGCGCCATCTATCTGATGGTCAGGAGGTTACGTGACTGACGTTTTACTCTGTGTCGGCAACAGCATGATGGGCGACGATGGCGCAGGCCCGCTGCTGGCGGAGATGTGCGCCGCTAAGCCTGCGGGAGAGTGGCGGGTGATTGATGGCGGTAGCGCGCCGGAGAATGATGTTGCCGCGATCCGCGATTTGCGCCCGGCGCGGTTGCTGCTGGTCGACGCTACCGATATGGGGCTTAACCCCGGCGAGATCCGCGTGGTTAACCCGGACGACATCGCCGAGATGTTTATGATGACCACCCACAATATGCCGCTCAACTACCTGATCGATCAGCTGAAAGAGGATGTCGGCGAGGTGATTTTCCTTGGCATTCAGCCTGATATCGTCGGCTTTTACTACCCGATGACGCCGCCGGTGAAGGCGGCGGTAGAGACGATCTATCAGCGGCTTGAGGGCTGGCAAGGGCAGGGCGGTTTCGCCACCCTTTAACGGCGACGTTTTTCCGCGTACATCACTTTGCCGCTCTCCTCCAGCATGTCGCGCAGGGTGGTGTACTTTTCATCCTGCTCAATCACGCCGTGAGAGTAGTTGATGTGGTAGTTTTTGCCGCCGCTCATCTCCAGCGCGTCCATTCGCGTTTGCAGATCGAAGAGGAAGGCATCGACATCGTGCTCGGCGCTGTTGCTGAGCAGCACGGCAAACTCCCCGCCGCCCATACGCGCGGCGATATCCTGCTCCTGCAGGCATTTCGTCAGCGTGCTGGCGAAGGTTTTCACCACCGCATCCCCCTCTTTACTGCCCAGCACTTCATTGATCGACTTCAGGTTGTCGATGCTGAAATAGAGCAGGCTGAAAGGGGTATTGTGCTCTTTCGACAAGGTGAAGCGCTTCTCGCCGGAGCGGTAAAAGCCGCGGCTGTTGGGCATGCCGGTCAGGGCATCGGTCATCGCCATACTGAGGATTAAAAACTCATCTTCGACGATGGCGGCGAAATCGAGCAGGGTGTTGATCTCCGCGCTGGAGAAGGGGCGCGGGTAGGTATCAATGATGCAGATGGTACCGGCAATCGCGCCATCCGGCAGACGCACCGGGCAACCGGCGTAGAAACGCACCCACGGCTCGCCGGTGACAAAGGGGTTATCGGCAAAGCGCGTATCCATCTGGGTATCTTTCACAATAAAGACGCCCTCTTCGAGGATGGCATGGGCGCAGAAAGAGAGGTTACGCGGGGTTTCGTGGGTATCGATGCCGCCGCGCGAGAGCAGCCACTGGCGATCGCGATCGAGCAGGCTGATCACCGCAATCGGCACATCGAAGGTGGTTTTCGCCATGCGGGTTAAGCGGTCGAAGCGTTCGTCATCTTTTTTATCAAGCAAATCCATCATGTATAAAGAGTGCAGACGCTCTTTTTCGTTGACTGGCATAGCTGGAAAAATCATATGACATCCTCGAGAAGGCCCGTTTTCTCAAGTGTAGACATTTCTTGTAACGATTGCGTTATATATCCATGGCTTGAGGAGCGCCTTTACCCTTCGCACAAAAGGTGCATTGCCGCCTCCAGACGCGCCGCCTACAATCGACTGACTTAACACACAGGAGCAATGCTATGTCTGAACTTTCGCTGACTTATCGTCTGGGCGACAACGAAGTGGGTCGTCTGGGTTATGGTGCAATGCAGCTCGCAGGCCCTGGCGTGTTTGGCCCGCCGGCCGACGAAGCGCGCGCGCTGCAGGTGCTGCGCGATGCGGTGGCCGCCGGGGTTAATCATATTGATACCAGTGATTTTTACGGCCCACACGTCACCAATAAATTGATCAAACAGGCGCTGCATCCCTATCCGGATAACCTGACGATTGTCACCAAAGTCGGCGCGCGCCGCGACGAGAAAGCCAACTGGCTGCCTGCTTTTAGCGACGAAGAGCTGACCCGCGCGGTGGAAGATAACCTGCGCAATCTCGGGCTTGATGTGCTGGATGTGGTGAACCTGCGCGCGATGTTTAGTGCCCACGGCCCGGCGGAAGGGTCGCTGGAGGCACCGCTGGAGACCTTAATTAAGCTCAAAGATCGCGGGCTGATTCGCCATATCGGCCTCAGTAACGTGACGGCAAAGCAGGTGGCGGATGCGCAGAAAATGACGTCTATTGCCTGCGTGCAGAATCTCTATAACGTGGCGAACCGCCAGGATGACGCGCTAATTGATAGTCTGAATGAGCAGGGCATTGCCTTTGTGCCGTTCTTCCCGCTTGGCGGTTTTTCACCGCTGCAATCGAGCGAGCTGAATGCGGTGGCGGCAGAGCTTGATGCAACGCCAATGCAGGTGGCGCTGGCGTGGTTGTTACAGCGTTCGCCCAATATTTTGCTGATCCCGGGCACCTCCTCTCCGCAGCATTTGCAGGAGAACCTCGCCAGCGCGAAGCTGGTGTTGCCGCACGAGGCGCTGGAAACATTAAACAGCATCGGCGCGTAGCAAACGATTCGGTATTTGTCGGCGTGATAAGTATTTGTAGGCCTGATAAGCGTAGCGCCATCAGGCGTTAATCGGCGGCACTGCCGGATGGCGGCTGACGCCTTATCCGGCCTACAAAGCTATCAACCGATTCGGTTTGCGTAGGCCTGATAAGCGTAGCGCCATCAGGCATTTGTCGGCGGTATTGCCGGATGGCGGCTCCCGCCTTATCCGGCCTACAAAACTCTCAACCGCTTCGGTTTGCGTAGGCCTGATAAGCGTAGCGCCATCAGGCATTTGTCGGCGGCATTGCCGGATATCCGGCCCACAAAAATCCGGTATTACCCAACCTTAACCACCGACTCGCGGCACACCAACTCGCCCTGATGGGCGCGTGGGGGCGTTTCGTCCGGCAACAACAGGATCGCCACCGCGTGGCGGATCATCTCATCCATCGGCACATGCAGGGTGGTGAGCGCCGGGTTGTAATATTTGCCAATCACCGAATCATCGAACCCGGCAAGGGATACATCCTGCGGCAGGCGCAGCCCGGCCTCCTGACACGCTTTCGCCACGCCAATCGCCATATCGTCATTCCCCGCCAGCACGCAGCTGAACGGCACATTGCGCGCCAGCAACTCGCGCCCGGCGTCATAACCGCTGTCGGTGCTCCAGCTTCCGCGCACCAGCAGCTGCGGGTCAGGCTCGATTCCGGCGTTGCGCAGCGCCTGGTGATACCCCGCCAGACGGCTGTCGCCGGTGGGCGAACCCTCGGAACCGGCGACGAAGGCAATACGCGTATGCCCCTGCGCCAGCAGGTAGGCCACCATCCTTTCACTGCTCTGCTGGTGGTCAACAAATACGCACTGGCTGCGGTTGCGGGTCAGCTCGCGGTTGATCACCACAATCGGCGTCTCGCTGGTATCGATAATCTCATCCAGCTCGTCGACGGTCAGGTATTTCGGGTAGATAAGGATCGCTTCACAGCGCAGCGACAGCAGCAGGTCGATAGCGTCCCGCTCCTCTTGCGCGCTGTGTTTTCCATCCGCCAGAACCAACTGCCGACCGTGCATTTCGCTGTCGGTCGCCGCATGGTAAATCATGCTGGAGAAGAACGGGCCGTTGTAGAGCCCGTTAGTGATCACCAGACCGACGGAGTTGGTTTTATTATTGGCAAGGTTGCGCGCCAGTTGGTTTGGCTTGTAACCCGTTTCGTCAATCGCCTGCATAATGCGGGCTTTAACCTCTTCGCGGACAAAGACTTTGCCGTTCAGCGCGCGCGATACCGTCGCTTTGGAGACGCCTGCCAGCCGTGCGACATCCAGTATCGTTACCATTCTTCATCCTCGCTCGTGTTATCTCTCTTGTCAGGCCAGCGACATCAGCGGCGCTCCCGCCGTGACGGCACCTTGTGACTGATGGTGAGTAAGCGTGAACTCATCGCTGTTCACCACCAGCACCGGCGTTGTTAAATCATACCCGGCCTGCTCAATTTTCGCCTTATCGAATGCCAGCAGAGGCGTGCCTGCGGTCACCCGGTCGCCCTCTTTCACCAGCGGCGTAAAGTATTGCCCCTGTAAATTAACGGTATTCAGGCCAACATGGATCAGTAATTCTGCGCCATTGTCACAGATCAGGCCGATAGCGTGATGGGAGTCAATTAATGTCGCGACCTGCGCATCGCACGGCGCGACCACTTTTCCCTCGGCGGGGACAATCGCGATGCCATCGCCCAGCACTTTGCCGGCAAAAGCTTCATCTTTCACGCTCTCCAGCGCAATCACTTCGCCTTTAATCGGGCTGAGCATTTGCAGTGTGCCAACGGTAACCGTCGCCGGTTTCTGCTCTGCGGGCGTCTCTTCAACCGGATCGTCAAAGCCAACAAACTGCACCATCACCACGGTGAGCACAATCGCCGTCCCGGCACCGGCCAGCTCGCCAATAAAGGACATCGGCGCATCGGTGCTGATGGCGTTCACCAGCGTAAAGAGGCCCGGCAGCGCGGCATAAGCATAATAAAGGCTGCCAAACAGGCTGGCGACCACCGCGCCGATGGCACCGCCAATACAGCCGCAGATAAAGGGCTTTTTAAAGCGCAGCGTGACGCCGTAAATCGCCGGTTCGGTAATACCAAAAATGGCCGTCACGCCCGCCGACAGCGAGGTGGCTTTCAGCTGTTTGTTACGGCTTTTGATAAACACGCCGAAGACTGCTGCCATCTGACCAATCACCGCGATGGTCTGGTAAGCCTGGAAGGAGTCATACCCCTGGGTGTCGAAGTTGGCCATGATCACCGGCGTAATGCCCCAGTGAACGCCAAAAATCACAATCACCTGCCAGACGCCGCCAATAATTGCTGCCGCCAGCGCCGGAGCGGCATGGAACAGGGCGTTGTAGCCATTTGCCACGCCAATCGCCGCCCAACTGGTCAGCGGCCCAATCACAATCAGCGTCAGCGGCACAATCACCACAAAACAGATAAGCGGCGTAAAGAGCGGGCTTATCACCTCCGGCAACCACTTTTCCACCCGGCGCTCAAACCACGACAGCGCCCAGACGAGGAACAACGGCGGCAGCACCGACGAGGTATAAACCGTTTCCGCCAGCGGGAAGAAGAGGAACTTCACTTCGTTACCGGCGGCGATTTTGCCCGCCAGCGCCGTCCACTCCGGGTTGATCAGCGCACAGCAGCAGAGCACGGCAATAAAGGGGTTGCACTTAAAGTGGCGCGCGGCGGTGATAGCGATAAACACCGGCAGGAAGGCAAACGGCGTCCAGGACATAAAGTTGAGCACCGCAAAGGTGCCGGTGGATTTGATATCCGCATCCGCAAGGCCGAGCAGGATCAACAAACCCTGTAAAATCCCGGCGGCGGCAAGAATATAGACGATCGGGGCAAACACCGCCGACATGGTGGCGATCACCGCATCGAGCCAGCGCGTTTTGGCTGGCGGCGCGTCATCGCCGCGCTCTTTCACCATGCCGCTCAGGGCGTTAAAAACATCGGCGACGTGAGTACCAATCACCACCTGAAACTGACCGCCGCTCTCAACGACCGCAATCACGCCGGGCAGACTCTGCACATTGCTTTTCGCCGTGGCGGGCGTTTCATTGAGGACGAGGCGCAGTCGTGTGGCGCAGCGGGAGAAGTTGCTGATGTTCTCTTCACCGCCAACCTCCCGCAGGATATCGCTCGCTAACTTATTGTAATCCCTGATAACGGCCATTTTTATTTACCTTTTATTATCGGAAACTGAGTAGGTGTAACTGGGTGAAACCGGTTTCATGCTAGCCTGGTGACGCACTGCCGCAACCGGTTTCATGGAAAAGTGCGAGCTAAATCACTCCTAAAAAAGAGGGGGCTGCGGCGACATTTCGTTGCCGGGCGAAGCATCGCGCCGCGCGCTGCATAACACTGGCGAGACGGAACAGTGGAGGGAGTAACCTATGATCGCAGTGTTATTTGAAGCGGATATAGCGCCTGGCGAGCAGCCGCGCTATTTGCAGCTTGCCGCAGAGCTTAAGCCGCAGCTTGCGGAGATTGACGGCTTTATCACCATTGAGCGCTTTCAAAGCCTGAGCACGGAGGGGAAGATTTTGTCCCTCTCCTGGTGGCGCGATGAGGCGGCGGTGATCGCCTGGAAGCAAAACGTCCTGCACCAGGCCGCGCAGGCGGAAGGGCAGCGCACCATCTTTTCGTTCTACCGCATTCGCGTCGCGCAGGTGTTTCGCGACTACACCTCGACCGACAGGAGAGCCTGATATGTACGATCTTCACGTTGTGCTGGATAACGCACCCGGTGCGCTGGCGGCACTTGGCAGAACGCTGGGTAGCAATGGTGTCGGTCTTGAAGGCGGCGGGGTGTTTACCTTTGAGGCGCAGTGCCATGCTCATTTTCTGGTGGAAGAGGGTGAGCGCGCAGGGCAGGTGCTGAAGGCGGCAGGCTTTGCAGTGCAGAGCGTCAGAAAGCCGCTTATCCGCAAACTAAAGCAGGAGAGGCCGGGCGAGTTGGGTGAGATTGCGCGCGCGCTGGCAAACGCCGGGATCAACATTGAGGTGCAGTACAGCGATCACGATAATCGCTTGATCCTGCTCACCGATAATGATCCACTGGCGCACAAGGTGACACAACATTGGGACGTTTCAAAAGCATGAGTTTACCTGCCGACAATTCACCGCCTGCGCTGGAGAGCGCTCTTGCCGCCATCGCCAGCGCCATGGCGGAACCGTCGCGCGCGCGGATGCTCTGCGCGCTGATGGATGGGCGGGCGTGGACCGCAACGGAGCTGTGCGCAGTGGTTGATATCGCCGCGTCAACGGCCAGCGCGCACTTAACCAAACTGCTAAACAGCGGGCTGCTGGTCTGCGTCTCACAGGGGCGGCATCGCTACTACCGGCTGGCGGGCAGCGACGTCGCCGGGCTGCTGGAAAATATGATGGGGGTCTCGATGCGCGGCGCAAAAGCGCCCGTCACCCGCACGCCGCTGGCGCTACGCCGGGCACGCACCTGTTACGATCACCTCGCCGGCGAGATCGCCGTTGGCATTTACAGCGTGATGCAGCGAGATGGGTGGATCAACGACGCGGGAGATGCGGTAACCGAAACCGGCAAGCGTGAGCTTGCGAAACTCGGCGTAGCGCTCGACCCGCACACCCGGCGTAAACCTTGCAGCGCCTGCCTCGACTGGAGCGAGCGCCGCTTTCATCTCGGCGGCGATGCCGGTGCTGCGCTGCTTATCGCCTTCGAACAACGCGGCTGGCTACAGCGCACACCGGGTTATCGTGAAGTGACGATTACTGAAGAGGGAAGAGGGGCGCTGTTCAGGGTGTTTGGTGTGCAAGGATGAGAAGAAAAATGTCGGTACGCTTGTGAAATAACCAACGATATCTTGCTTACATAGCTTGCAGGCTATAATTTTCCCCATAGCAAAAAAGCTATGAGGGAACGGGGTTTTAACGAGAAGCGGTTTTATAAAGAGATGATTAAAATTGCCGACGCAGAGTTCAGCAAGCATATGCGAAATAAGGAGTTATTATGGCAACCTTAGACGAAC
Organism: Kosakonia sp. HypNH10; assembly: GCF_029850615.1. Taxonomy (NCBI): domain Bacteria; kingdom Pseudomonadati; phylum Pseudomonadota; class Gammaproteobacteria; order Enterobacterales; family Enterobacteriaceae; genus Kosakonia; species Kosakonia sp. HypNH10. The sequence goes on along the minus strand of NZ_JAOTIU010000007.1, from coordinate 153,832 downwards.
TATTAGCGAAACGAAGTCCTGAAAGTCTGGCGCGCATTGAAGAGCGGGTTGATGAGTTACGACGCAGCATTGTGTTAAGCCAGCTTCGTGAAGAGTTGAACATTTCCCAGACGGAGCTTGCCAGTCTGATGGGGGTGAAGCAGCCAACGCTTGCCAAAATAGAGCAGCCGGGCAACGATCCGCGTCTCTCAACCCTTAAACGCTATGTTGCGGCGCTGGGCGGCGAGTTAACCATTGATATAACGTTGCCCACCGGTAAACGGGTGGCTTTTCAGATTTGAGGCTGCCGCGCTATACCGCGTATGGCTTTCCGGTGGATGGTTGCAACATATCCAGACACCAACCACTGTGCTGGCCCCAGCTTTAACGGTCTCGATCGCCACCATTCGCGCCCAAAGTCGTCGCCTTTGTAGGCCGGATAAGGCGTCAGCCGCCATCCGGCAATGCAGCAGATTACTGCCTGATGGCGCTGCGCTTATCAGGCCTACGCAACCCAAATCGTCTGTAGGCCGGATAAGGCATATCCCTCTCTTTGTTGTGCAAAGCGATGTGCTGTAAGGTTATGTCTCGTTTTAAAGCAAGGAGAGCTCAATGCGTATCAGTGGTGTGACAACATTACTCGTAATCCTTTTTCTCAGCGCACCCGCGATAGCGGAGCCCACACAGCAAGCCTCTGAGCTGGTGAAAAAGTACACGCTGGCAGAGGATGCGGATAAAACTGCCGTGTTAGAGGATTTCGACAAGCTCGCGCGCAAAAATCCTGAAAATGTGAACGTTATTCGCAGTTATACCAGTCTGCTTGCTTCCAGAGGCGACTATCAGAAATCGCTCACTTACCTTGAGCCTGTTAACAGAGCTAACGCTAATCCATCATTATTGCTGCAAGAGTGCATGCTCAAAGAGCGTCTGGGTAAAAAAGATGATGCGTGCTATCAACGTGTAATCAGCGAATCGGAAAGTAATCATATTGAAAATATGGATTATCTGATGGCGCTGTTTTTTACCAACGACGATAAATTTCCGGCGGTTAAGCAGCGTTTATTAACAAAAAATCCGGCGCTAAGTGATGATTTCAATATCTTCTCGCAGGATAAGCGCAGTGTACTGATGGCGATTTACCCGTAAGAGAATAAATATGAGCCCAGCCACTGGGCTCAAAATCAGTTATCGCTAAATATTTCTGTATTACCGTCATTATCCTGAACGGCAAAGCCTACAGAGAATATGCGTGAAGAGGGGATTATCGCTTTCTCTCTTTTTTCGTCTGAGTCGAGGTACACGGTGAAGTTATAGGAGTGCCCTTTTTCAAACTTATAGCCATAAGTCGGCATGCAACTATCAGAGCTGGCCGCTGTATCGTTGATATCATATTTTTCAAACGCATTTTGCGGATTCCCGACTTCTGAGATTTTGACAATCGCCACTTTTTCATCGCCTTCGGGTTGAACAAGAACACAAACATTATTCGCGACGGTAACAGCCTTAGCCCGTAGCTGCGGAGGCTGTGGGTTCTGATGACAGGCTGCAAGCGATAATACTAACAGGCTTACTAACACCATTTTTTTCATTGGCTATTACCTTTGGTTTAAAAAGTGTGAAAGAACATATTCGTATTCTGGCAGGACAGTCTTATTTGTTACACCCCTGAAATTGATAAGGCGTACGTTTTTAATCCATCTGGAATACCCTAGTTTTCGAAGCAACCAATAATCAGCAATGATGGATGCTTGCTGTTCCATCGTGTAGTGATGGAGCAACCTCTTACCATCAAGGCGGTATGTATAATCAGCAACTCCGCTAAAAAGGCCGCTCAACCTTACCCACATACCTTTCTGGTGCTGCCAGACATGAGCCATTTCATGTATGAAAGTATGCTGAGATTCATCATTTCCTTGCGAGAAGTCGGATAAATAACCCTCTTTTCGAAACCACAGCTCTCCATTGGGGGCCATAGCATAAGCCGGATCTTGTAATCCGAATGGAAAGTAACTGTCACAATGTACTTTGACGTCGTTATAAAAAATTGAATTGCCATATATAGAGCGTGCCAGCACAACTTCCCCACATGTTAACGCTCTTTCAAAGCCTTCCCTGGTTTCCATCTTTATGCTCTCGGTTGTTATAAATTGCCGAGATAATCACACTTTTTGTGCGGGTATAGGCAGAGTCAAAATCTCAAAGTATTCGATGAAAAAGTCGCAAAATTAAAAAAGCTTCTGCTTTTACAGAATCGCGTACCGTCACCTTCTTCTCGAAAACACCTAACATCTTTAACTGCCCCCGATCGCCGCCCCTCGTCTTCGTAGGCCGGATAAGGCGCAGCCGCCATCCGGCAATAAACCGCGCCCGCTCAGGGTAAAAATGGTCGTCCGATTTTCGGTTGTGCGTCTATGGCTCTAAACGTCAGACTCGGCTCAACAACATCACCGGAGACGACCATGACGTTCAACGACCTTCATCAACAACCTTGCCCTTTACTGTTAGCTAACGTCTGGGATGCAAGCAGTGCCCAGGCGGCGGAGCAGGCGGGCTATGCGGCATTAGGTACTTCAAGTGCCGCTATCGCCGCACAGTTCGGCTATGCCGATGGCGAGGCAATGCTCTTCGCACACCTGCTCTTTATAGTCGAGCGCATTCGCGCCGTGAGCGACTTACCATTGAGCGTCGATCTGGAAGCGGGTTATGGCCGTTCTGCCGAAGAGATTGCGCAAAATATCCAGCAGTTAATCGCACTGGGCGTGGTCGGTATCAATCTGGAAGATAGCCAGGTGGTCAACGGCATACGATCTTTGGTTGATCCCCTACTTTTCGCGCGTAAGTTGCAAACCCTTGTCGGCCTGCTGCCCGCGGGTTTCTTTTTCAATATCCGTACCGATACCTTTCTGCTTGAGGTCGATGATGCCCTGCAGGAAACGCTGCGGCGTGGCGAACTCTATGCAGGCCACGGTGCCAATGGGTTGTTTGTGCCGGGGGTAAAACAGGACACGGATATCATCACCATTGCCAGACAGGTTGCGCTGCCGCTCAATGTGATGGCCGTACCGGGGCTGGCTGATATTACTGAACTCTCACGCTGGGGAGTACGGCGGATATCAACAGGAAATTTCCTGCATCAAGCGATACAGGCCCGGCTAAAAACGTTACTCTCAGGCATCCAGCAGAAGCAGCTTTTTGAGGAGATTTTCTGCGATGAAAATCAGTGATCCTGTTCAATGCGCGAACTGGTATCAGGCGCTGCTTGACCGCGCCTCGGAGTACACGGGCGTGTTCTTCGTCGGCGTTAAAACCACCGGTGTGTTCTGCATCTCTGTCTGCCGGGCGCGTAAGCCGAAGCGGGAAAATGTCGAGTTTTATAGCGATATGAAATCGGCGCTGGATGCGGGTTTCCGACCGTGCAAAGTGTGCCGACCAACAGAAAATGCCTGCTCTGCGCCAGACTTTATTGAGCAGGCGGTTACGCTGGTGCGTAATAACCTGAAATCCCGCATCAGTGATACGCAGCTGCGTGAACGGAATATCAGCCCGGAGCGTGTCAGGCGCTGGTTTATACAACACCACGGCATGACGTTTCAGGCCTTTCAGCGGATGATGCGCGTCAACGTTGCGTTGCAGGAGCTTAAAGGCGGTCGCAGCGCCACAGATGTGGCTTTCGACAGTGGGTATGAATCGCTGAGCGGGTTCGGTTACACCTATAAAAAACTCACCGGTGCCGCGCCGAGCGAAGGGCGGCAGACCATCATGATCCACCGCTTCACGACGCCGCTGGGTCCAATGTTTGTCTGCGCTACCGCGCGCGGGGTTTGCCTGCTTGAGTTTGTCGACAGACGTATGCTTGAAACCGAGTTTAGCGATCTGCAACGGTTGCTTAATGCCCGTATTCTTGCCGGCGAGAATGAGCATACGCGGCAGGCCGAAAAGGAGATAAGCGACTATTTTGCAGGCCAGCGCCGCCATTTTGATCTGGCATTAGATCTGCCGGGCAGCACCTTTCAACGCCTCGTCTGGCAAGGCTTGCAGGATGTGCCATATGGCCAAACAACGCACTATCAATGCCTTGCCGAGCGTATCGATAAACCGCTGGCGGTGAGGGCGGTCGCGGCGGCGAATGGTGCCAACCGGGTGGCAATAGTGCTCCCATGCCACCGTATTATCGGTAAAAATGGCACCATGACCGGCTATGGCGGCGGCATTGCCCGCAAAAAGTGGTTAATTGAGCATGAGGCGCGCCACATGCTTAACTTGGTCGGATAACGCAAGGCTCATCAACCTCTTACGAATGCTCCGTTATCGCCTGCGCGGCGCAGATCAGCGCCAGGTGGCTCAACCCCTGCGGCAGGTTGCCGCTCCATTTTCCGGTGCGCACGTCGAACATCTCGTTGAAGGTTTCGACGTTGCCTTTATCGCAGATGCACTCAAGGATCTCCTCCATTGCGGTTTTCGCGCACTCGATCTCGCCCATTGCCGCCCAGGCTTCCGCCAGCCAGAACGAACAGGCGACGAAGGTGTTCTCCTCCTCCCGCACGCCGCTGTAGCGGTAGGTCATGGCGCAGCCGTCGCCCAACTCCTCGCGGATGGCGCGGTAGGTGGATAACATGCGCTGCGGATTAACGCTGTTGCCATAGCGGTGCACCAGCGCCAGCGACGCGTCGAGGCGATCCTCGCTTTGCGGGTAAAAGAGGTAGGCCTGCTTGCGCTCAGACCAGCAGTGCTCCTCAACCCAGTCGCGAATACGGTCGCGCTCGCGCTCCCAGCGCCCCACCCAGGTCGGCTCAATATGCTTCTCGTGCGCCATCTCCACCGCGCGGTCGAGCGCCAGCCAGCAGGCCATTTTGGAATGGGTATAGTGCTGGTGCTCAGGCAGTTCCCAGATGCCGCAATCTTTTTGCCGCCAGTGATCGGCGCAGCAGTTCGCCAGTTCGCCCAGTAAACGTGACGTACGCAGATCCAGCACATGCCCGGCGTTAACAAACAGCTGCGCCGTCGCCAGCATGTCGCCATACATACTCAGCTGGAGCTGATCGCGGGCGTTATTGCCGACGCGCACCGGGCGTGAATCTTTGTAACCGCGCAGCGGCGGATAGGTCTCGGCGGGCACCGCTTCGCCCTCCAGCGTATAGCAAGCGTGGAGGCGCACACCGTGGCGAATAATCGTTTTTGATAACCAGGAGAAGGCGGCTTTGCACTCCTCCAGCGCGCCGAGAAAGGCGAAGGCTTTAATAATCAGACAGGCATCGCGCACCCAGGCATAGCGGTAGTCATAGTTTTTCTCTTTGCCGACCCCTTCCGGAATCGACGTCGTTGCCGCTGCGGCAAGGGCACCGGTCGGTGAGTACCAGAGAAACTTCAGCGCCAGCGCCGAGCGCCCGACATGATTTTCATACGCCCCGCGGTAGCTGAGACTTTTTGACCAGTCGACCCATGCGGTGTGGCTGGTCTCGATCCGCTCATCAATCGCCGCGAGGTCCGGCACCGTCAGCGGCTCCTTCTCCGTCACCAGCAGCGCCACCAGCGTGCGGCTCTCAGGCGAGGTCGTAAAGGTGCCGTGGATCTGCTCATCATCAACATCGACGATCGCCACATCCTCGCTGGTACGCAGCATCGCCATCAGATCGGCAATATGGTAGACATTGCCGTGAGCGGTTTCGTTAAGCCACGGCGAGCAGGTTTCCGCCCGCGTGCCAAAGCGCAGGGAGAGCGTCATCTTCACCTCCCCCTCAAGGCCTTCAACGCGCCGCGCCAGCTCGCTCCACGGCAGGCGGCCCGCCAGCGTGCTGTTAATCGATTCGGTGATTAGCACTTTGCCGCTGTCGGTGGTGAAGGTGGTTTCCAGCACATTGCTGTCATCACGATAGCGCCGCGTCACGCTGTAGGGCGCATCCGGCTCAAGCTGAAAAAAACCGCCGATATCGGGGTCGAGCAGGCGGTCAAACAGCGGGGCCGAATCAAGATTGGGCGCGCACCACCAGTCAATCGAACCATCCGGCGCAATCAGCGCCACGGAGCGACCCTCGCCGATGGCCGCATAATCGCCCGCCTCGACAAAGCCATTTTCCCGCACGGGAGAGGTGTATTGCGCGTTCTTCACGGTCTGTTATGTCCTGTTGAGAGGAGGGGTGAAGCGGACGTGGCCGCCGGGCGGCGACCACGAGATGCAGGATTGTGGCAATCCTTACAACGTACCGGTACCCCCGTCGGAGCACCACACCTGGCCGGAGCTGTAGCTACTTTCCGGCGACGCCATCGTTACGTACAGCGGTGCGATCTCAACCGGCTGACCGGGGCGTTTCAGCGGTGCGCTGGCACCAAACTGCTGCACTTTCTCCTGCGGCTGACCGCCACTTGATTGCAGCGGTGTCCAGTAAGGACCCGGTGCGACGGCATTGACGCGAATACCTTTCTCGCCCAGCTGCTGCGCCAGAGATTTGGTAAAGGCGACAATCGAGGCTTTGGTCTGGGCGTAATCAAGCAGGATCGGGCTTGGCTGATAAGCCTGCACCGAAGAGGTGTTGATAATGCTCGCCCCTTCCGGCAGGTGTTTCACCGCCGCTTTGGTGATCCAGAACATCGCGTAGACGTTGGTCTTAAAGGTGGCGTCGAAATCTTCCGTCGACAGGGTGAGGATCGATTCGTTGAACTGCTGGCGACCGGCGTTGTTCACCAGAATATCCAGCCCGCCAAGGCCTTTAACGGCTTCCTCTACCAGCTGCTGGCAGAAGGCTTCGGAGCGGATATCGCCCGGAATGGCAATCGCTTTGCGGCCTTCTGCTTCAATCAGTTTGATCACTTCTGCCGCATCGGACTCCTCTTCCGGCAGATAGTTAATCGCCACGTCAGCCCCTTCACGGGCATAGGCGATGGCGACAGCGCGCCCGATACCGGAGTCACCCCCGGTGATCAGTGCTTTACGTCCGGTCAAACGGCCAGAACCGCGATAGCTGGTTTCGCCATGATCCGGCACCGGGATCATCTTGCTGGCAAGGCCAGGCGGCGTTTGCGGTTGCTCGGCAAAAGGAGGGGTCGGGTAGTGCGGCGCTAAAGGTCGTTTAGTGTTTTGCTCTGCCATGCTTGCTCCTTAAACGTTATGTAGACACGTGTTTAAGCCTGGCATAGATGTGAGCGTTGTCACGTTACTGGCAGGAAAACCAGGAATATGTGAAATAAAACGGCAGCGAAAAGCGGTGTTTTCGCTGCCGTCAGGATCAGTCGAGATCCGCGCCGTTGCTGGCGATCACCTTCTTATACCACCAGAAGGATTTCTTGCGGCTGCGCGCCAGCGTGCCGTTGCCCTGGTCGTCGCGATCGACATAGACAAAGCCGTAGCGTTTGCTCATCTCGCCGGTGGAAGCCGCCACCAGATCGATGCAGCCCCAGCTGGTATAACCCATCACCGGAATGCCATCTTCAATCGCATCGCCCATCGCGCGGATATGCTCGCGCAGGTAGCTGATGCGGTAATCGTCATGGATCTCGCCGTTGGCATCGACCTCATCTTTCGCCCCCAGCCCGTTCTCTACCAAAAAGAGCGGCTTCTGATAGCGGTCATACATCATGTTCATGGTGATGCGCAGGCCAAGCGGATCGATACCCCAGCCCCATTCGCTTACTTCAACATGTGGGTTGCGCAGGGATTTGACGATATTCGCTGCGCTGGTGTTGGCAGCGTTCATCTCCGCCGAGGCGCAGCGCGAGGCGTAGTAGCTGAAGGAGACAAAATCGACGGTGTTTTTCAGGATTTCATCATCGCCATCTTCTTTAACAATCTGCACCCCTTTCTCACGGAAGACGCGTGCGGAGTAGGCCGGGTAGCTGCCGCGCGCCTGCACATCGATAAAGAAGAGGTTTTCGCGATCCTTCTCCAGCGCCGTCCAGACATCGGCCGGTTTACAGGAGTAGGGGTAGAAGTTACCGCCCGCCAGCATGCAGCCCATCTGGTTTTGCGGGTTCACCTCATGGGCGATTTTGGTCGCCAGCGCGCTGGCAATCAGCTCATGGTGCGCGGCCTGGTACTTCACCTGATCCTGGTTTTCGCCCTCTTCGAACACCAGCCCGGCACCGGAGAAGGGGCTGTGCAGCATAATGTTGATTTCGTTAAAGGTGAGCCAGTACTTCACCAGCCCGTCGAAGGCTTCAAAACAGGTGCGCGCATAGCGGGTGAAAAACTCCACCATTTTGCGGTTGCGCCAGGAGCCATACTCCGTCACCAGGTGCATCGGCACATCGAAGTGGCACAGCGTCACCAGCGGTTCGATATTGTACTTTTTGCACTCTTCAAACACCGCGCGATAGAAGGCGATCCCCTCTTCATTCGGCGTTAATTCATCGCCTTTCGGGTAGAGACGGCTCCAGGCAATCGAGGTGCGGAACACCGTAAAGCCCATCTCCGCCATCAGCGCGATATCCTCTTTGTAGCGATGGTAAAAATCGATCGCCTCATGGCTGGGATAGTACTCATCGTCGCGCAGGGCAAAACGCTTCTCCTGCCCCAGTTTCACCGCCAGACGGTTCGCGCCGTGCGGGATCATATCGACGGTGGTCAGCCCTTTGCCGCCCTCCAGATATCCCCCTTCCGACTGGTTGGCGGCCAGTGCGCCGCCCCATAAAAATCCTTGCGGAAAAACAGCCATGCGTTACCTCGCTCTATTAATCAGGCTTGTGCTTCTTTTACCGTTACCGGCTGCGCCGTCGGTGCGTTTTTCTCCGCTTCGACCGGAATATCCTCAAAGCCGAGCAGCAGCGTCAGCACAAACGACAGCACCACCGCCAGCGCCATCACGCCAAACACCCAGACGATGGTCATCGGGTTTGCCGGATCGAAGAACTGCACGCTGGTAAATAACCCCGGTGCCGCCATTGAGTGGCTGGCAAGCCCGGCGATACCGGCCACCGCGCCGCAGATAAAGCCGCTAATCAGGCTTGCGATCAGCGGGCGTTTCAGGCGAACCGCCACGCCGTAGAGCGCCGGTTCGGAGATGCCGGCGAGGATCGCCGAGGCCGCCGCCGCCATCGCTGTCTGGCGCAGCTCCGGGTTTTTCGTTTTCCACGCCACCGCTAGCGACGAGCCGCCAAGGGAGAGGTTCGCACCGATTTCCGACGGCATTACCATCCCCTCTTTGCCCGTCTCGGCAATGGTCTGAATGATAGTGGGCGTAAAGACGCGGTGCATACCGGTCATCACCAGCAGCGGCCACAGCGCGCCCATAATGGCAACCGAGAGCCAGCCGAGATAGCCGTGAATGGTGTAAACCAGCGCGGAGATGGCGCTACCGATCCAGATCCCGAGCGGGCCAATCAGCACAATCGCCAGCGGCGCGGCAATCAGCACGATCAGCATCGGCTTGAGGAAGTTTTTCGTCACCGCCGGGGTGATGCGATCGACCCAGCGCTCAATGTAGGAGAGGCACCAGGTCATCACCAGCGCCGGGATCACCGTGTAGGTATATTTCACCGCGGTCACCGGGATCAGGGCGAACTCGACGTGCTCGCCCTGCGCCGCTTTCGCCATCAGCTCAATAAAGCTCGGGTGCACCAGCACACCGGCAATGGCGATCGCCAGCGACATATTGGTTTTGAATTTTACCGCCGCCGAGGCGGCAACCATCAGCGGCAGGAAGAAGAAGGCACCGTCGCCGATCACCGTCAGGATCGTCAGGGTGGAGGAGCCTTTTGGCAGCGCGCCGGACATCTCCAGCACCATTGCCAGCAGTTTGACCATCGACCCGCCGATAATCGCCGGGATCAGCGGCGACATGGTGCCGATCAGCGCATCGAGAATGCCCGCGCCGATGCGGCGCAAGGTGAGTTTTTGTTTGGTCTGCGTCTCGACGGGCTGCATATTCTGCGGCAGCAGGCTGACCACTTCACGAAACGCCTGCGAAACCGTGTTACCGATAATCACCTGGCACTGGTTGTCGTTGCGTACCACGCCCATCACGCCGCTGATGCTTTTCAGAGTGGCGCTGTCGATGCGCGTTTCATCTTTCACCACGAAGCGCAGGCGCGTCATGCAGTGCGTTACGGCGGCAATGTTATCGACACCGCCCAGCGCATCTACCACCGAGTGGGCAAGCGCCGCATAGTTCTTAGCCATTGTTTTTTATCCTGTTTAATCAATAGGGTAATGACTTATCGCACGCCCAGGCGGCGATGAAACATGAAATAGGTAACCGGTTCCACAAAATCATGATGAGTTTATGTGAGGGAAACAAGACCTAAAAATAAGCACTTTTTCAAAGCGTGATGAAGATCACCGGATAATCACAAACGCGCGCTTTTTACCGGATGGTTAACTGTTTCAATACGCCTCGTGGCTGAAGTACACTTCGCCACAGGACATTTGCAGGAGCAGGACAGATGGCGACAATGCAGGAGGTGGCGAAGCGGGCAGGAGTGTCGAAAGCCACGGTTTCACGCGTATTGACGGGCAAAGGCTATGTCAGCGAGGAGACAAAAAGCCGCGTCTTTCAGGCGATTAGCGAGAGCGGCTACCGGCCAAACTTGCTGGCGCGCAGCCTTGCCAGCAGCACCACCCAGACGCTGGGCTTAGTGGTCACCAACACCCTTTACCACGGCGTCTACTTCAGCGAACTGCTCTCCCACGCGGCGCGCATGACCGAAGACAAAGGGCGTCAGCTGCTGCTGGCAGACGGCAAACACAGCGCGGAAGAGGAGCGCCAGGCGATCCAGTACCTGCTCGATCTGCGCTGCGACGCCGTCATCATCTACCCGCGTTTTCTCAGCGTCGACGAGCTGGATGCGATCATCGACAGCCACCCTCAGCCGATTGTGGTGCTCAACCGCCGCCTGCGAAAAAACCTCAGCCACTGCGTCTTTTGCGATCAGCACGCCGCCAGCCAGCAGGCGGTCTCGGCTCTGATTGCGCGCGGCCATCGCGATATTGCGCTGATCACTGGCTCGCTCGATTCACCCACCGGTATTGAGCGTTTATCCGGCTATAAAGATGCGCTGCTACAGCAGGGCATTGCGGTACGTAACGAATTGATTGTCGAAGGGAAATGGACACCACAAAGCGGCGCGCTCGGCGTGCGTGAACTGCTGGATCGCAAGGTCTCTTTCAGCGCGCTGGTGGCGAGCAATGACGACATGGCGGTAGGTGCCATCAAGCAGTTGCATGACAGCGGCATTGCCATACCCGGCCAGGTTTCGGTAGTGGGCTTTGATGATATCGCCATGGCCCCCTTCACCGTGCCGGCGCTCTCCAGCGTCAAAATCCCGGTCACCGGCATGATCAAAGAGACCATCAACCGCCTGATCTTTATGCTCGATGGCGGTGACTTTACCCTGCAATCCACCTTTCCCGGCGAGTTGATCCTGCGCGACTCCATCACCAGCGGCCCCTGCGCCTGAGGTGTCAGCCGTCATCGACACTTCTGTCGATGACAGCGCTGCGCTTTTACTAACATCATTAAATTCAGCCACTTAAAAAGTGGCACGCTTTATGAATACTTCAGCGGGACAAGGCTCTTAGCTGGAGAAAATGATGAACCGATTTATTATGGCCGACGCCGCAAAATGCATCGGCTGCCGTACTTGTGAGGTGGCCTGCGTGGTCTCCCATCAGGCGGATCGCGACTGCGCGGCGCTCACCCCGGAAACCTTCCTGCCGCGTATTCACGTGGTGAAAGGCGTCAATGTGTCGACGGCAACCATGTGTCGTCAGTGCGAAGACGCACCCTGTGCCAATGTCTGCCCGAACGGCGCCATCCGCCGCGATGAAGGTTTTGTGCATGTGATGCAGGAGCGCTGCATCGGCTGCAAAACCTGCGTGGTGGCCTGCCCCTATGGCGCGATGGAGGTGGTGGTGCGTCCGGTTATTCGCCACAGCGGCGCGGGCCTCAATGTGCGGGCGGAAAAAGCCGAAGCCAACAAGTGCGATCTCTGCCACCACAGCGAGAGCGGCCCGGCCTGCATTCAGGCCTGCCCGACCAAGGCGCTGGTCTGCATCGATCGTAATGTGCTGGAGCAGATGAGCGCGGATAAACGGCGTCGCGCCGCGCTCGATAGTTCGCTCTCCATTACCTTCTAACCCCTTTACTTTCACTTTTAACAGGTCTGTTACTGATGAAGAAGATCACAAGTGTTTGCCCATACTGCGGCGCGGGCTGCAAACTGAAACTGGTTGTTGATGACGGAAAAATCATCCGCGCGGAAGCTGCCGACGGCCATACCAACCAGAATGAACTCTGCCTGAAAGGCTACTACGGCTGGGATTTCCTCAACGACACCAAGCTGCTCACCCCGCGCCTGACGCAACCGATGATCCGCTATCAGAAAGGGGGCAAGCTCACCCCGGTCAGCTGGGATGAAGCGATCCGCTACACCGCTAAGCGCCTTAGCGAAATCAAAGCCCAGTTCGGCCCGCGCGCCATTATGACGACCGGTTCATCACGCGGGACGGGGAATGAAACCAACTATGTGATGCAGAAGTTCGCCCGTGGCGTGCTCAACACCAACAATGTCGACTGCTGCGCCCGCGTCTGCCATGGCCCCTCTGTTGCCGGGTTGCAGGAGACCCTCGGCAACGGCGCGATGAGTAACTCCATCAGTGATATTGAAAACTCCCGCTGCCTGCTTATTTTTGGCTACAACTGCGCCGATTCACACCCGATCGTGGCGCGAAGAGTGATTAAAGCGCGGCAAAATGGCGCGAAAATTATTGTCTGTGACCCGCGTCGTATTGAGACAGCGCGCATCGCCGACCAGCATCTGCAACTGAAAAATGGCTGCAATATGGCGCTGGTCAACGCCTTTGGCTATGTGCTGCTTGAAGAGGAGCTGTATGACAAAGATTATGTCGCCAGCTTTACCACCGGGCTGGATGCCTACCGTGAAACGGTAAAAGAGTACGCCCCGGAAGCGGTGGAACACCTCACCGGCGTGCCGGCAAAACAGGTACGCCAGGCGATGCGCACCTTTGCCGCCGCGCCGTCGGCCACCATTATGTGGGGCATGGGCGTGACGCAGTTTGGTCAGGCGGTCGATGTGGTGAAAGGGTTATCGAGCCTTGCGCTGCTCACCGGCAACCTCGGCCGCGAGCATGTCGGCGTCGGCCCGGTGCGCGGGCAAAATAACGTGCAAGGCGCGTGCGATATGGGCGTCATCCCCAACCAGTTCCCCGGTTATCAGGATGTGGTTGACCCACAGGTACGGGCGAAATTCGCCGCTGCCTGGGGGATCGATCCGGCGGTGATGGATGACCAGGTGGGCGTGCGCATTACCGAAGTGCCGCACCTGGCGCTGGAGGGCAAAGTGAAAGCCTACTACATCATGGGCGAGGATCCGCTCCAGACCGAAGCGGACCTGGGCCTGGTGCGTAAAGGCTTTGAGGCCCTCGACTTTATCGTGGTGCAGGACATCTTTATGACCAAAACCGCCGAGCAGGCAGACGTGCTGCTGCCCGCCACCTCGTGGGGCGAACATGGCGGCGTCTTTACCTGTGCCGACCGCGGTTTCCAGCGCTTCGAAAAAGCGATTGAGCCGACCTATAACGTCAAACGTGACTGGGAGATTATCAGCCTGATCGCCACCGAGATGGGCTACCCGATGCACTACGACAACAATCAGCAGATCTGGGACGAGCTGCGCGAACTCTGCCCGCTCTTTTACGGCGTCACCTACGAGAAGATGGGCGATATGGGCCATGTTCAGTGGCCGTGCCCGACCCTCGATCACCCCGGCACGCCTTACCTTTACCACGACAACAAGTTTGATACGCCGGATGGCAAAGGCCACCTTTTCGCCGCACCGTGGCGTGCGCCCGCCGAGCGCCCGGACAGCGAATTCCCGCTGGTGCTCTGTACCGTGCGCGAAGTGGGGCACTACTCCTGCCGTTCAATGACTGGCAACTGCGCGGCGCTGCAAACCCTCGCCGATGAGCCGGGCTTTGTGCAGATCAACCCGCAGGATGCCAATGCGCTGGGGATCCGCGACCGTCAGCTGGTGTGGGTAGAGTCGCGTCGCGGGAAGGTGATCACCCGCGCGGATGTCAGCGAGCGCATCAACCAGGGCAGCGTCTATATGACCTACCAGTGGTGGATCGGTGCCTGTAACGAGCTGACGCAGGATAATCTGGATCCGATATCGAAAACGCCGGAGACCAAATATTGCGCGGTACGGGTGAGTGCGATCAACGATCAGCCCTGGGCCGAAGCGTACACTCAGCGCACCTATCAACAGATGAAGACGCGCCTGCGCGATGCGGCGCTGCAATGATGATATGAGCCAAAGCCCTGGGGTTTGCTTACGCGTTTACGGAAAAGTGCAGGGGGTGGGCTTCCGCCCCTTTGTCTGGCAGCTGGCGCAGCAGCTGGCGCTGAACGGCGATGTCTGTAACGACGCGCAGGGGGTAGAGATACGCCTCGCTGGCGACGCGCAGGCTTTTATCCGCCTTCTGCACCAGCGCTGCCCGCCACTGGCGCGCATCGATCGCGTTGAGCAGCACCCCTTTCACTGGCCTGTTTTACCGCAGGCCTTCACCATCCGCGACAGCGCGGGCGGGGCAATGGATACGCAGATTGTTCCCGATGCCGCAACCTGTCCTGATTGCCTGGCCGAGATGTTCGACCCCGCCGGGCGCCGTTACCGTTACCCCTTTATCAACTGCACCCACTGCGGGCCGCGTTTTACCATCATTCATGCCATGCCCTATGACCGCCCGTTGACGGTGATGGCGGCGTTTCCCCTCTGCCCGGAGTGCGAAGCGGAGTATCGCAATCCGCTGGACAGGCGATTTCACGCCCAGCCGGTGGCCTGCGCGGAATGCGGCCCACAACTGAGCTGGCATGATGCGAGCTACCGGGCAGCGGGCGAAGAGGCGTTGCAGATGGCGGTGGCGCTAATCAAAAGCGGCGGCGTGGTGGCGGTGAAAGGCATCGGCGGCTTCCATCTTGTCTGCGATGCGGGCAACGAGGCCGCCGTGCTCTATCTGCGCGCGCGAAAACAGCGTCCGACCAAACCGCTGGCGGTGATGCTGGCGTCAAGCGACGGGCTCTCCCCTGAAGCGCAGCGCCTGCTGGCCACGCCTGCGGCACCGATTGTGCTGGTGGAGAGCGCAAGCGTCAGCGGCCTGTGCGATGCCATTGCGCCTGGGCTTGATGAGACTGGTGTGATGCTGCCTTCAAACCCGGTGCAGCATCTGCTGGCGCAGGCGTTGCAGCGCCCGCTGGTGATGACCTCCGGCAACCTCAGCGGTAAACCGCCCGCACTCACCAACGCTGCCGCGCAGGCCGAGCTGGCGTCGATAGTCGATGGTTTTCTGCTGCATAATCGCGACATTGTGCAGCGTATGGATGACTCCGTGGTGCGGGCGAGCGGTGAGATGCTGCGGCGCGCCAGGGGCTATGTACCCGATGCGCTGCCGCTGCCGCCGGGCTTTCGCGATATTCCGCCGCTGCTCTGCCTCGGCGCGCAGATGAAAAATACCTTCTGCCTGCTGCGCGGCGATCGTGCCGTGCCGGGGCAGCATTTCGGTGATTTAACCGATGAGGGCGTCGAGGCGCAGTGGCAAAACGCCCTGCGCCTGATGCAGCAGATCTACGATTTCACGCCACAGCAGGTGGTGGTGGACGCGCATCCCGCTTACCGCACTCGTGCATGGGCGGATCGTTCGGGACTACCGGTTCACACCGTGCTGCATCACCACGCCCACGCCGCCGCCTGCCTTGGCGAGTATAGCTGGCCGCTCGACGGCGGGGACGTAATTGCCATAACCCTTGATGGCATCGGCATGGGCGAGGGCGGTGCGCTGTGGGGCGGGGAGTGTTTGCGGGTTAACTACCGCGACTGCGAGCATCTCGGCGGCCTGCCAGCTGTGGCGCTGCCGGGGGGCGATCTCGCCGCGCGTCAGCCGTGGCGCAACTTGCTGGCGCAGATGCTGGCCTTTGTTGAGAGGTGGCAGGCGTACCCGGAAACGGCGCTTATCCAACAGCAGAACTGGCCGGTGCTGGAGCGAGCAATCGCGCGCGGCATCAACGCGCCGCTGGCCTCATCCTGCGGGCGTCTGTTTGATGCGCTAGCCTGCGCGCTCGGCTGCGCGCCAGAACACCTGAGCTATGAAGGGGAGGCCGCCTGCCAGTTGGAAGCGCTGGCGGCAAAGGCGGAAAACGTTGAGCACCCGGTGAAAATGCCGCTTTGCGGGAACCGGCTCGATCTGGCGACCTTCTGGCAGACGTGGCTGGGCTGGCAGGCTCTACCCTCCGCGCGGGCGTGGGCATTCCACGATGCGCTGGCGTGCGGCTTTGCCGGGCTTGCGCGCGAGCAGGCTCGAAAGCGCGGCATTACGACGCTGGTTTTCAGCGGCGGCGTGCTGCATAACCGCCTGCTCAAAGCCCGCTTACAGCACTACCTGGCCGATTTCACGCTGCTCTTTCCCCACCAGCTTCCGGCCGGGGATGGCGGCATCGCCTTCGGCCAGGGGCTGGTGGCGGCCGCGCGGGCTATTGCCCCAGCGCCTTCAGCAGCGCAAAGGCCTCTTTCATGCGATCTTCACTGACCACAAAAGCGCGCAGCTTATCATCAATGTCGATCCCTTTCGCCACCATGCCTGCGGCATCGGTAGCGATGCTCCAGCATAGGTCGGCGCGCGAGGTTTCGCCCGCCAAATGCAGCGGCATCAGAGGCGTTTTCACCTTCACCAGCATCGGCGGCAGCGTCAGTTGCGATGAGCTGCCGGTGAGGTTTTTCGCCAGCGTCATGGCGCTGAGCTGAATGGGTTGCAGGAAGGGCAGCACCTGACCGTGGATTTCGGCGCAGTCGCCCAGCGCGAAGATATGCGGATGGCTGGTTTGCAGCGTTGCGTCGACGACAATTCCGCGGCGGGTCTCCAGCCCGGCAGCTTGCGCCAGTGCGGTGTGCGGCAGCAGGCCGGTGGCGGCGACCACCACATCGGCATCGACACTGCGCTCATCATCCAGTCGCGCCCGCACGCCACTCTCCCGAGCCTCAAGCCGCGCCAGCTTTGATGCGAGCAGCAGGCGCACGCCGCTTGCCGTCAGGCAGTGTTGCAGGCGAGCGCTCACCTCCGGCGGCATCAGCGCCGGAAGGATGCTGGCGGCGTTATCCAGCAGGGTGACGGTTTTGCCCGCGCGCTGAAAATCCATCGCTAACTCACAGCCAATCAGCCCGGCACCGACAATCAGCACCCGCTTTGCCGCCCGCAGTTGCTCTTCGCAGGCGTGGTACTCCTGCAAACTGTTGAGGTTGAGCATCATTTCACGCCCCGGCAGCGGCGGCACAAACGCTTTCGCCCCGGTTGCCAGCACTAACTTATCGTACTGCCAGCTTCTGTCGGCGCTTTTCACCACCTGCGCATGGGGATCGATGGCGGTGACAAAGGTGTAGGGGAAAAGGCGCACGTTAAACTGCTCGGCGAAGTCGCCCGCTGTCTGGCGGATCAGATCCTCAGCGCGCTGCGCCTGGCTTATCACATGGCTCAGCTCCGGCTTGCTGTAATCTTCCATGCCGTCGGCGGCAATCAGCGTCAGCGGCACTTGGCTGTCCAGCTTACGGATATTTTTCACCAGCGTGCGGGCGGCGAAGCCCGAGCCGATAATCACAATCCCGGCGCTCATTTTGCCTCCACAGCCAGTTCGTCAAACACCACTTTGCCAAGGGAGCACTCCGGGCAGAGGAAGGAGTCCGGCACTTCAGACCACGGCGTACCCGGCGCGACATCCTGCATCGGCTCGCCTGTTTGCGGGTCATAAATCCACTGGCAGACGCTGCACTGCATACGCGGGCCGAGATCGGCGGCTGATTCTGCGCAGCCACAGGCGGCCTGCGCGGCGGGCTGGCTGAGCGGTTCCGGCAGCGGAGCGAGCGCCCACTGGCGGGCAATGTCGCGCCCGTGCTGGCGGCAGATCTCCAGCGCATCGACATCGGGCCGCCATTTCGCTTTCAGGCTGAGAGACATTTCAAACCCGGCATCCTGCAAACGCGTTGAGAGGCGATCGACCGCGCCGCCGCTCCAGCCGTGGGAGCCAAAGGCGCTGGCGCGCTTATTGCGAAAACGCAGGCCGGTGATCTCCTCCACCAGCCCGGCGATCTTCGGCATCATCACGTTGTTCATCGTCGACGTGCCGACCAGCACCCCTTTGGAGCGGAAGACATTGGTGAGCACGTCGTTTTTATCGCTGCGCGCGACGTTAAAGATTTTCACCGCCACGCGCGGATCGACTTCGGTAATCCCCTGGGCGATGGCGTCGGCCATCATGCGGGTGTTGTTCGACATGGTGTCGTAGAAAATGGTGATGCGATCTTCCTGATAATCCGCCGCCCATTTCAGATACAACTCAACAATCTGCGTCGGGTTATCGCGCCACACCACGCCGTGGGAGGTGGCAATCATCTCCACCGGCAGGTTAAAGCTGAGGATCTCGGTAATTTTCGGCGTTACCAGGCGGCTAAAGGGGGTGAGGATATTGGCGTAGTAGCGCTGGCACTGCTCAAACAGCTCGGCCTGATCCACCTCATCATTGAACAGATGTTCGTCGCAGTAGTGCTGGCCGAAGGCGTCATTGCTGAACAGCACGGCGTCGCCGGTCAGGTAGGTCATCATGCTGTCGGGCCAGTGCAGCATCGGCGTTTCGACAAAGATCAGCTGTTTGCCGTTGCCAATATCCAGCGTATCGCCGGTTTTCACCACATGGAAATTCCATTCAGGGTGGTGATGATGTCCGTTAATCGAGTCGATTGCGTTATGGGTGCAGTAGATCGGCGTATTGGGGATGTGCGACATCAGCTCCGTCAGCGCGCCCGCGTGATCCTCTTCAGCGTGGTTAATGACGATGTAGTCGATCATCGTCAGATCGATTTCGCCACGCAGGTTCTGCACGAACTCGCGGCTGAATTTGTGATCGACGGTGTCGATCAGCACGTTTTTGCCTTCGCGGATCAGGTAACTGTTATAGCTGCTGCCCTTCAGGGTTTTGTATTCGGTGCCGTGAAAATCGCGGACTTCCCAGTCGCGCTGTCCTACCCAGTGAATGTTGTTTTTTACGTGAATCGCCATGATCGTAGTCCTGTGCAGTTTCTCAATGTGATACATGGCTATATCAAGAGGCGTGCCAGCTTTTTATCATTTTGATATTGATATATTTTTTAAAATCCATTCAAAATTATAATGTCATTATGACTATGATAAATACAGTCAATATGACACCATGCATTGTCAAAAAGACAGTGAGGTCAGAATGAGTTTTTCACTGAATGTGCTGGCGGGCATCGCCATTGAGCTGCAAAGCGGGATCGGGCACGCGGATCGTTTCCAGCGGCTGATTACCACCCTGCGTCAGGTGCTGGCGTGCGACGCCTCGGCGCTGCTGCGCTACGAGGCGCGGCAGTTTATTCCGCTGGCGATCGATGGGCTGGCGCAGGATGTGCTCGGGCGGCGCTTTACCCTTGAAGGCCACCCGCGGCTGGAAGCGATTGCCCGCGCTGGCGATGTGGTGCGCTTTCCCGCCGACAGCGATCTGCCCGATCCCTATGATGGCCTGATCCCCGGCCAGGAGAAACTCAAGGTACACGCCTGCGTCGGCCTGCCGCTGTTTGCCGGGCAAAACCTGATTGGCGCGCTGACGCTTGATGGCATGTCGCCGGATCAATTCGACGCTTTCAGCGACGAGGAGCTGCGGCTGGTTGCCGCGCTGGCGGCAGGCGCGCTCAATAACGCGTTGCTGATTGAGGAGCTGGAGCGACAGAACATGCTGCCCGGTGCGCCCGCGGCGTTTGAGCAGGTCGCGCGCAGCGAGATGATTGGCCTGTCGCCAGGGATGGTGCAGCTGAAAAAAGAGATCGCCATCGTAGCACCTTCGGATCTCAACGTGCTGATTGGCGGCGAAACCGGCACCGGTAAAGAGCTGGTGGCAAAGGCGATCCATGAAGCCTCGCCGCGCGCCGACAAGCCGCTGGTCTACCTCAACTGTGCCGCGCTGCCGGAGAGCGTCGCCGAGAGCGAACTCTTCGGTCATGTGAAAGGGGCCTTTACCGGAGCCATCAGCAACCGCAGCGGCAAATTTGAAATGGCCGATAACGGCACGCTGTTTCTTGATGAGATTGGCGAGCTTTCGTTATCGCTACAGGCGAAGCTGCTGCGCGTGTTGCAGTATGGCGATATTCAGCGCGTCGGCGATGATCGCAGCCAGCGCGTCGATGTGCGGGTGCTGGCCGCCACCAACCGCGATCTGCGCGAAGAGGTGGTTGCCGGACGGTTTCGCGCCGACCTCTATCACCGGCTGAGCGTCTTTCCCTTACAGGTGCCGCCGCTGCGCGAGCGGGGTGAGGACTTAGTGCTGCTGGCGGGCTATTTTTGTGAGCAGTGCCGCCTGCGTTTTGGTCTGGGGCGCGTGGCGTTAAGCCCCGCCGCGCGTGCGCATTTACAGCGCTATGGCTGGCCGGGGAACGTGCGCGAGCTGGAGCATGCCATCCACCGGGCGGTGGTGCTGGCGCGCGGTACGCAGCATGCCGGGGAGATCGTGCTGGAAGCGCATCACTTTGCCCTGAGCGATGAGCCTGCGCCGCAGGCAAAGCCGGTAAGCGTGCCGTTAAGCGGGCAAAACCTGCGTGAAGCGACAGAGGCGTTCCAGCGCACACTTATCTCCCGCGCACTTGAGGAGAACGGCGGCAAGTGGGCCGCCTGCGCCAGAGCGCTGGAGATGGACGTCGCCAACCTGCACCGGCTGGCGAAGCGTCTTGGGCTGAAGGACTAGAGAATACCGGCCTGGTAAAAGTCCTGCAGGTTAATAGCGCCGACCAGTTCACCTGCATCATCCACCACCGGTGCGGCGGCGATTTTGCGCTGCATCAGGCGCTCTTTGGCATCCACCGCGCGGCTGCTGGCTTCAAGGGTAATGCCGCCCGGCGTCATCGCCTCGCTGACCGCTGCGGTTAAGGCTCCGCCCGCCACCAGCCAGCGGCGCAGGTCGCCATCCGTAAACACCCCGTGCACGTGGTGCCCGGCGTCGCAGACCGCCACCAGGCCCAGCCCGGTGCGGCTTAGCTCCAGCATCGCGTCCATCACGCTGCTGGTCAGCGTTACCTGCGGCACCTGGTCCGCTTTGCGCATCAGATGATGCACTTTGTTCAGCAGCCGTGCGCCCAGCGCACCCGCCGGATGCGAGCGGGCAAAGTCCTCTTCGTCAAAGCCGCGCGCCTGCATCACCGCAATCGCCAGCGCATCGCCCATCATCAGCGTGTTGACGGTGCTGGAGGTGGGAGCGAGGTGCATCGGGCAGGCTTCGCGCTCAACGGCGATATCCAGCACCGCGTGGGCGGCGAGCGCCAGCGGCGAACGCGGTTTCCCGGTCATCGCCAGCAGCGTGACGGCTTTCTCGTCGAGACGCGGCAGGATCAAATCCAGCTCTTTTGCCGAGCCGGAGTAGGAGATAAACAGCATCACGTCGCGGCTCTCGATCATGCCGAGATCGCCGTGCAGCGCCTCTGCCGGGTGAACAAAAAAAGCCGGTGTGCCGGTGCTGGCGAAAGTAGCGGCAATCTTTTTGCCGATATGCCCGGACTTACCGATCCCGGAGACAATCACTTTGCCTTTGCAGTTCAGCACCGTTTCAGCGGCGCGGACGAAATCGTCGCCGAGGCGCTCCGGCAGGCGGCTTGCTTCCTGTAGTTCCAGCAGCAGCGCCTGGCGGGCGGCGTTAATAAAAGAGTCACGCATTTTCTTCTCCGGCAATAATCACATCGATTCCTTTCTCTTCCAGCGCGGCACGAACGTCCGGCGGGATCCCGGCGTCGGTAATCAGCTTATCGACGCTCTCAAGGCTGCAAACAATATTGGGGCTTTTACGGCCAAACTTGGAGGAGTCCGCCATCAGGATCACTTCGCGGGCGGCGTTGCACATCGCTTTGCTGACGGTGAAGACCTCATTAAAGGTGGTCACCCCGGCGTTGAGATCGATGCCGTCGGTGCCCATAAACAGCTTGTCGAAGCTGAACTGTTCAAAGGCGTTCTCCGCCAGCTGGCCGTGGAAGGAGGCCGATTTTTTACGGAATGTGCCGCCGGGCATCAGGATGGTCTGTTCGTTATCCAGCTCTGACAGGGCGTTGACGATATGCAGGCTGTTGGTCATCACGGTGATGTTATTGAAGTGGCTGAGCAGCGGCACCATTTGCAGCACCGTGCTGCCCGCGTCGAGGATAATCGAGTCGCCGTCGTGAATGTAGCCAACGGCTGCTTCGGCAATCAGCCCCTTTTGCACGGTGTTGATCAACGTTTTGTGATCGATGGGCGGATCGGCCTCGTCTTTATTAAGCACCACCCCGCCGTAGGTGCGGATCACCGCACCGGACTGCTCCAGCGCGACCAGATCTTTGCGGATGGTCGTCCCGGTGGTATCAAAGTGGTGTGCCAGCTCTTCAACAGAACACTTTCCCTGCTTCTGAAGATGCTCAAGAATTGCCGCCTGACGCTGACGTGGTTTCATAGGCGAAGATATCCTGCGTTACGTTGCGAAATGATAATTTCGCAAGCTATTAGCGTTCACAACGAAATTATCCATGTTTCATTTTAAGCGCCAATGATAGAGCATTCTGACAGCCAGGATCATGGGGAAAGATCACATCGGGCTCTAATTCCTCTCTTTTTACGCCGATTAAGCGCTCGATTTTGCTCGGGCGGGCAAAAACCGTGAGTCCGCGCATCAGCAGCGTGTCGCTGACGCGATCGTGTTGATCGAAGGCCACCGCCAGCACCACACGCGGTTTGAAGCGCCCGCCCGAGCGCCCAACGCCGACGCGCCCGCGCTGGCAGAGGGCGTCGAAAGCTTTGTTGAACTGGCGGATTTGCCAGCCGCCAAGCGCCAGCTGGCTGAGCCAGGCGATAACGGCGAGAGTGATAAGGGATGAAACCATCGGTGTCTCCTTTATAAATCGCTGAACCCGTAGGCCTGATAAGCGCAGCGCCATCAGGCGTTAGTGCGGGCGGTTTGCCGGATGGCGGCTAACGCCTTATCCGGCCTACAAAACCACAGCGCCATCAGGCATTTGTGCGGTCGGTTTGCCGGATGGCGGCTAACGCCTTATCCGGCCTACGAAAACCCAGGTTCACATAACTCGCTGAACCCGTTGGCCTGATAAGCGCAGCGCCATCAGGCATTTGTGCGGTCGGTTTGCCGGATGGCGGCTGACGCCTTATCCGGCCTACAAAACCACAGCGCCATTAGGCGTTGGGTCGAATCAGAACATCACCTGACCGCCGGTGACGTTGATTGACTGGCCGGTACAGTAGGAGGCTTTCGGGCTGGCGTAGAACATCAGCACGTTCAGCACATCCTGATAATCGCAGCCGCGCTTCAGCGGCACTTTATCAACGTAATGCTGCTCCACTTCCTCTGCCGGGATGCCCAGCTTGCTGGCGTATTGCGGGATCAGCGACTGGAACATCGGTGACTTTAGCAGGTTGCCGAGCATCAGCGAGTGCACGGTAATGCCATACTCCGCCAGATCCAGCGCCAGGGATTGCGTCAGCCCCACGCCGCCAAACTTCGCCGCGCTGTAGCCGGAGTTGTGCTTGCTGCCCACTTTTCCGGACTTGGAGTTGATCTGGATAATGCGCCCCTGAATGCCATCGCGGATCATCAATTTGGCAAACTCGCGGGCACAAAGGAAATAGCCCACCAGGTTGACTTGCAATGAGCGGTCAAAATCCCCCAGCGCAAAGTCGCTGATAAACGCCGCTTTGGCGATCCCGGCGCTGTAGACCAGCAGATCGGCGCGGCCAAAAATCTCATCAACACCGCGCGCCAGCGCCAGCACGCTCTGCTCGCTGGTGGCGTCGGCACCAAAGCCATAGGCCATCCCTTCGCCAAACTCACTGTTAATTTCATGTGCGACCGTCGCCGCTTTATCACTCTGAATATCAACAACCGCCACGCGGTAGCCTTCTGCGGCAAGCCCACGGCTGAGGAACGCCCCGAGGGTCTGTCCTCCACCAATGACAACGGCAACCTGTTTCATACTCTTCTCCTTAGACCTTAAGCGACAAATTTTAAAATGCAGCCCGGCGCGATAGCGTCCGGTATCGGGCCGGCGACGTGCACCGTGCCCGGAAACTCCGCCTGCGTCTGTCCATCGAAACGCAGGGTGATATGGCCCAGCTCGCGCAAATTCTGCTCGGCGACCTCGCCGACGGCGGTGACGGGGTAGTGCTTTTCACCGAGCGTAAACTGCGCGCCCGGCAGCAGCGCGCCGCAGAGCGGGCCGTGGTTATGGATAAAACAGAACTCGGCGACATCGGCAGGCGCGCCCTCCCGGAAGGTGATCAGCATGTTGTCGCTGAGCGCCTCCGGTGCGCTTTCGCCAATTGCAGTTATGGTGGTTTGATAGATAACGGTCATACATCACCCCTTATTGATAGATAAAACCGGAGACAAACCAGGCGATCAGCACCGTTGGCGCACCGGTTAAAAAGCGGCTTACCAGCACGGAAGGGACACCGACGCGTACCGTCTCCTGGCGGGCTTCCGCCAGCGAGAGGCCAACGGGAATAAAGTCGCAGGCGGCCTGGGCGTTAATCGCGAACAGTGCCGGCAGCGCAAGGTGCGGAGGGATATGCCCCTGGCCTATCTGCACGCCAATCAGCACGCCGATAACCTGAGCGATAACCGCCCCCGGGCCAAGAAAAGGCGAGAGCAGCGGGAAGGAGCAAATCAGCGCCAGCGTCACCAGCCCGAGCGGATGGCTGGCCAGCGGCGCGAGGCCATGAGCGATCCAGTCGCCCAGCCCGGAAGCCATGATGATGCCGATTAGCGCCGAGACGAAGGCCATAAACGGCAGGATGGTTTTCAGCACCGTATCAATGGTGTCGCGACCGGCCTGGAACAGCACCGCCACCGCCGAACCCATGCCCATGCCGACTTTCGCCAGCAGGCCATCGCTCTGCTCGGTGATCTTTTTCGTGGTGTCGTAATCCCGCGGCTGGGGCGCGCTGGCAGCCGGAGCGTCACCCTGCAGCCGGATGTTCTCCTCTTTCACCCCGGAGACATAGATATCCTCAAGGATGTATTGCGCCAGCGGCCCCGATTTGCCCGTCGCATGAATATTGACGGTCGGAATGCGGCGTTTGGGGTAGATGCCGCAGCGCAGGGTGCCGCCGCAGTCAATTACCGCCACGCCGATCTCCTCTTCGGGCGGTTCGCCCTCTTTAAAGCCGTCCACCGCTTGCCACCCAGTCAGCTGTGCCAGTTTGTCGACAATTGCCGGGCGCGTGCCCGCGGTGATATAGACGATCTTCTTCTCGCTGCTGGCATCGATCTCCAGCGGGCCGCCCCAGCCGCCGGCACCTTTTTCAATAATGATTCGGCTCATGATTTTGCTCCGGCGAGGTGAACCTCTTGTGCAAGCTGAATGCCCATTTTTCGCTCAAAAATGCGGGTAGTGAGATCGGTGACCCAGCCACGGAAGAAGTTGGTCACCAGGCCGACCAGCAGGTAGCTCACCGCCAGCGGGCCGAGAGGTAAGCCGAGCGTAGTAAGGCCGCTGGCGATACCGAGGTAGACAAACAGCTCGCCGGGGTTGATATGCGGGAAGAGGCCGTTCATTGAGTGGCAGCTGTAGGAAGCGGCGGCGTAGTAGCTTGGTTTGTATCTCTCCGGCATAAAGCGCCCGAGGCTTAACGTCATCGGGTTACAGAACACAAATGTGCCGATGCAGGGCAGCAGTAAGTAGCGGGCGAGCGGGTTGCCCGCGCAGCGCTGGGCAAGTTTTTCAATGCGGTGTTGGCCAATAAAATTAATCAGCGCGTTCATGATCACCAGCAGGCTTATCAGCAGCGGCAAAATACCGGTCACCATGCCGGTAAAGACCTCACCGCCTTTCTGAAACAGCCCGATGAACCATTCGGCACCATGCGTGATGGTTTCCATTGTTCTCTCCTGTAGGGGGTTTTGTTATGTCACCGGGCGCTATCATAATCATGATGAAAGGTCTTAATGTGTTATTTAGATCTCACTATGAAAGAAAAAATGATCATTTTGAAAGTTTTTGCGAGATGCTTCGGTTTTAAATGAATGAAAAGGGGAGGGGATACAGAGGAAATGCGATCCTCTACGCAGGTGATGCCGCGCTTCCTTGTCGGCGGGGAAATGCTTTACCATACTTGCCCCCTGGCTGAATTCGTTTAAGTGGATATCCCATGTTGAAGCGTTGTTACGCGGCGTTATTGCCCGCGTTTGTTGTGCTCTGTGCCTGTAGCAGTAAACCCCCGCTCGCTGAAGCTCCCCAGACCGTGTCGCCCGCGCCATCCGGCGGCTTTCTGCTTAAACCGCAGCATGAGGTGGTGATGAGCGGCGGCGACTTTGCCAATAACCCGGCGGCAGAGCGCTTTATTGATGCGATGGTGAGCAAGCATGGATTCGACCGTCAGCAGCTGCGTGAGATCCTCTCGCAGGCGAAACGTCTTGATTATGTGTTGCGCCTGATGGACAAACAGGCACCGACGACCGCGGGTCCAACCGGGCCGAACGGGGCGTGGCTGCGCTACCGCAAGCAGTTCATCACGCCGGATAACGTGCAGAACGGTGTCGCCTTCTGGAACCAGTATCAGGATGCCCTTGACCGTGCCTGGCGTGTCTACGGCGTACCGCCGGAAATTATCGTTGGCATTATCGGCGTGGAAACGCGCTGGGGCCGCGTAATGGGCAAAACCCGCATCCTTGATGGGCTGGCGACGCTGGCCTTTGACTACCCGCGCCGCGCGGACTATTTCGCCAGCGAGCTGGAGACCTTCCTGCTGATGGCACGCGATGAGAGCGACGATCCGCTGGAGCTGAAAGGCTCTTTCGCCGGTGCAATGGGCTACGGCCAGTTTATGCCGTCCTCCTATAAGCAGTATGCGGTGGACTTCAACGGCGACGGCCATATCAACCTGTGGGACCCGGTAGATGCGATTGGCAGCGTGGCCAACTACTTCAAACAGCACGGCTGGGTGAAGGGCGATCAGGTTGCGGTTCCGGCTAACGGCCAGGCTCCGGGTCTGGAGAACGGCTTTAAAACCAACTACAGCCTCGGACAGCTGGCGGCGGCGGGTCTGACACCGCAACAGCCGCTGGGCGATCATCAGCAGGCGAGCCTGCTGCGCCTCGATGTCGGCACCGGGTATGAGTACTGGTACGGTTTGCCGAACTTCTACACCATCACCCGCTACAACCACAGCACCCACTACGCGATGGCGGTCTGGCAGCTCGGCCAGGCAGTTGCGCTGGCGCGTATCCAGTAATATTGCTTTCCCCTCCTGCGGGAGGGGATTGAAACATTTCGACGCACTCCCGTTACGCTCCGCGATTTACATCATTATCACTACAGCTTATTGTTACGTTATAACATATGAGGTGTGTGAATGATTCCCGTAACCCTTTTCTCCCTTTCCGCTGCGAGCCGCCTGCTGCTGGCGACAGGGCTGTTACTGCTGCTTTGGTTACTGACTGAGTGGGCGGTTGCGCTGCCATGATTGAACTGGACCACCTGGTGGCGGGCTACGACCGCCTGGCGATCACTCCGGCGCTGTGCGGCACGCTGACGCGCGGGAGTATGACGGCGATTGTCGGTGCCAACGGCTGCGGCAAATCGACACTACTGAAAACCCTTGCGGGGTTTTTGCCGCCGGTCAGCGGCGTGCTGCGCTGGCAGGGCGCGCGGCCAACCATCGGCTGGCTGGCGCAGCGCCACACGCTGGAGGCGCAATTTCCCCTGACGGTGCAGGAGGTGGTCAGCATGGGCTGCTGGCCGCGCATCTCGCTGTTTGCTGGCCTGAACCGCGATGCGCGCAAACGCGTGGCGCAGGGGCTGGAGCGTGTCGGGCTTGCAGAGATGGCTGGCGAGACCATCGACACCCTCTCTGGCGGGCAGTTTCAGCGCATGCTGTTTGCCCGCATATGGGTGCAGAACGCGCCGCTGGTGATGCTCGACGAGCCTTTTACCGGCATCGATGAAGCGACGTCGCAGCTGCTGATGGAGCAGATGGTGGATATGCACCGCGCCGGGCAGACCCTGCTGGCGGTGCTGCACGACAGCGCGCGGGTTACGCGCTACTTTCCGCAGACGCTGCGGCTGGATGAGAAGCAGGCGCAGTGGGGGGCGACGCTGAGCCTTGAGGAGAACTGCGCATGATCTGGCATCTCTTTTTCCAGCCCTTTATCGAATACGGCTTTATGCGCCGCGCGCTGGTGGTCTGCCTTGCGCTCTCTGTCAGCACTACGGCGCTCGGCATCTTTCTGCTGCTGCGGCGCATGAGTCTGATGGGCGATGCGTTATCTCATGCCATCCTGCCCGGCGTCGCGGTCGGCTACCTGCTGAGCGGTATGTCGCTGCTGGCGATGAGTATCGGCGGGTTTATTGCCGGAATTGCCGTGGCGCTGGTTGCGGGGTGGGTGAGCCGCCGGACGCCGCTGAAAGAGGATGCCAGCTTTGCCGGTTTCTACCTTGGCTCGCTGGCGCTGGGCGTGACGCTGGTGTCGCTGCGCGGATCGAACGTCGATCTGCTGCACCTGCTGTTCGGCTCAATCCTTGCGGTGGATCGCGACGCGGCGCTGTTTGTCGCAGGCGTATCCAGCCTGACGCTGGTTACCCTTGCCGTCTGCTATCGCGGATTAGTGAGTGAGGCGTTTGACAGCGCCTTTTTACAGGTCAATGCGCCGCGCTTGCCGGGCGTGCTGCACGGGCTGTTTCTGGCGCTGCTGGTGCTTAACCTGGTGGCCGGTTTTCAGGTGCTCGGCACGCTGATGGCGGTGGGGGTAATGATGCTGCCCGCCGTGGCGGCGCGCTGCTGGGCACGAACCTTACCGCGCCTGTTACTGCTGGCTGCGGCGATTGGCGCACTCTGCGCCTGGCTCGGCTTAAGTCTGTCGTGGTTGGCGGGGCTGCCTGCCGGCCCGGCCATTGTGCTGACTGCCAGCCTTATCTTCTTTTTATCCATCTTATTCGGCACGCGCAGCGGGCTGGCAAACAGCCTGCGCGCGCTTTTTACATAAAGGGGAAAATAATGAAACGTACAGGGGTGATTCTGGCGCTGGCGCTCGGGTTGATGGCGCAGAGCGCAGTGGCAAAAACCATCAACGTGGTGACCAGTTTTTCGATATTGGGTGATATCACCCGCCAGGTGGGCGGGGATCATGTGAAGGTGACCTCGCTGGTGGGGCCGGATGGCGATCCGCACACCTTTGAGCCTTCGGCAAAAGATAGCGCGCTGCTTAATAATGCGGATGTTGTGGTGGTCAACGGGCTTGGGCTGGAAGGTTGGCTCGACAGGTTAGTGAAAGCCTCCGGTTTTAAAGGCCAGCTGGTGATCGCCTCTGACGGTGTGCAAACCCATACGCTGGAGGAGGATGGTGCGACGGTTACCGATCCCCACGCATGGAACAGCGCGGCGAATGGTGCGCTTTATGCACAAAATATCCTCAAGGCGCTGGTGAAAGCCGACCCGGCGGATGAAGCGGCGCTTAACGCCTCGAGCCAGCGCTATATTGAGCAGTTGAAAGAGATGGATAGCTGGGCGAAAGAGCGCTTCAGTGCCATTCCGCAGGCGAAGCGCAAAGTGCTCACCAGCCATGACGCCTTCGGCTACTTTGCCCGCGCGTACGGCGTTGAGTTTATGGCACCGCAGGGGCTCTCATCGGAAAGCGAGGCCAATGCATCGCAAGTGGCGGCACTTATCAAACAGATTAAAGCGGATGGCGTGAAGGTGTGGTTTATGGAGAACCAGCTCGACCCGCGTCTGGTAAAACAGATTGCGAATGCCACCGGCGCGCAGCCGGGCGGCGAGCTCTACCCTGAAGCGCTGAGCGCAAAAGGGGGCGTGGCGGATACCTATCAGAAAGCCTTTCGCCACAACGTGGAAACCATTGCCAATAGCATGAAGTAAATTCTGCACGGATAGCCTGTAAACTTCCCGGTGACGCGACGGCGCACCGGGCTTCTCCTCGCCACTTTCCCGCTATATCACACTGCTTTTTTCGGAAGTCGCCTCGTAAAATTGCCATCTCATCCCCCTATTTGACGGGAAAGTGCTATCTTTCACGCCACGGTTTAATGGAGGCATGGGAGCCATCATGACGGACAGTGAATTAATGCAGCTCAGCGAGCGCATCGGGCTTGCGCTAAAGGCGCGCGGTGCGACGCTAACCACCGCTGAATCCTGCACCGGCGGTTGGGTTGCGAAAGTGATTACCGATATTGCAGGCAGCTCCGCCTGGTTTGAACGCGGGTTTGTGACCTACAGTAATGAAGCGAAAGCGCAAATGATCGGCGTGAAAAGCGAGACGCTGGATGCGCACGGCGCCGTCAGCGAGCCGGTGGTAGTCGAGATGGCGATTGGTGCCCTGAAAGCCGCGCGCGCTGACTATGCGATTTCGATTAGCGGCATCGCCGGGCCGGATGGCGGTAGCGAAAGCAAACCCGTCGGCACCGTCTGGTTTGGGCTTGCCTGCGTTAACGGAGAAGGGATTACGCGGCGCGAATGCTTCCAGGGAGACCGTGAATCGGTGCGTCGTCAGGCGACGGCTTATGCACTTACGACCCTCTGGCAACATTTTCTACAAAAGGCTTGATACTGTATGACTATACAGTATAATTGCCGCAACAAATCAGTTATTCACCACGGGGCGTAACGCGCTTCACTCTGCATGACAGGAGTAATAATGGCTATCGACGAAAACAAACAAAAGGCGCTTGCAGCTGCACTGGGTCAGATCGAAAAGCAATTCGGTAAAGGCTCCATCATGCGTCTGGGTGAAGACCGCTCCATGGATGTAGAGACTATCTCTACCGGCTCACTCTCCCTCGACATCGCGCTGGGCGCGGGCGGTCTGCCAATGGGCCGTATCGTCGAAATTTACGGGCCTGAGTCGTCCGGTAAAACCACCCTGACTCTGCAGGTTATCGCTGCGGCGCAGCGCGAAGGTAAAACCTGTGCGTTTATCGATGCGGAACACGCGCTGGATCCGGTATATGCCCGCAAGCTCGGCGTTGATATCGATAATCTGCTCTGCTCCCAGCCGGATACCGGCGAGCAGGCGCTGGAAATCTGTGACGCGCTGGCGCGCTCCGGCGCGGTTGACGTGCTGGTAGTCGACTCCGTTGCGGCGCTGACGCCGAAAGCGGAAATCGAAGGCGAAATCGGTGACTCTCACATGGGCCTTGCGGCACGTATGATGAGCCAGGCGATGCGTAAGCTGGCCGGTAACCTGAAGCAGTCCAACACGCTGCTTATCTTCATCAACCAGATCCGTATGAAGATCGGTGTGATGTTCGGTAACCCGGAAACCACCACCGGCGGTAACGCGCTGAAGTTCTACGCTTCCGTTCGTCTCGACATCCGCCGTATCGGCGCGGTGAAAGAGGGCGATGTGGTTGTCGGCAGCGAAACCCGCGTGAAGGTTGTGAAAAACAAAATCGCGGCACCGTTTAAACAGGCTGAGTTCCAGATCCTCTACGGCGAAGGCATTAACTTCTACGGCGAGCTGGTCGACCTGGGCGTGAAAGAGAAGCTGATTGAAAAAGCGGGCGCCTGGTACAGCTACAACGGCGACAAGATCGGTCAGGGTAAAGCGAACGCGACCTCCTGGCTGAAAGAGAACCCGGCTGCTGCGAAAGAGATCGAGAAGAAGCTGCGCGAAATTCTGCTCAGCAACCAGACTGCGACGCCAGAGTTTATCGTTGACGACAAAGACGCGGGCGTTGAAGAAACTAACGAAGATTTCTGATAACGTTATCCGTAATCAAGGGCTGCTGATGCAGCCCTTTTTGTTTTTATGGTGACAGGATTTTACGATGTCCGATAACTCCTCTTCTGATAACACCTCCCGCCGCAGCGCTATGGCGCGCTTACGTGATCGCGCCATGCGTATTCTGGCAATGCGCGACCACAGCGAACTTGAATTTCGCCGCAAGCTTGCAGCACCCATCATGACGAAGAAGGGCCCCGAAGCGGTTGACGCGACGCCGGAAGAGATCGATCAGGTTGTGGCGTGGTGTATAGAGCACAGCTTTCTCGACGACAGCCGTTTTGTCCGCCAGTTTATCGCCAGCCGCGCGCGCAAAGGTTATGGCCCGGTGCGTATTCGTCAGGAACTGAACCAGAAAGGCATCGCCCGGGAGACCAGCGAAAACGCCATGCGCGAATGCGAGATTGACTGGGTGAGCAGCGCCCGCGATCAGGCGCAGCGCAAATATGGCGAGCCGTTGCCCACTGAATTTGCTGCAAAAGTGAAAGTGCAACGCTTTCTGCTCTATCGCGGCTTTATGCAAGAAGATATTCAGGAAATATGGCGAAATTTTGCCGAGTGAGCGCATACGGGATTTTACTTCCCACTAAAGAAAACTTATCTTATTCCCACTTTTTCCAGTAGCGGATGCGTCTGCCATGCGATGGCGATGGTCCGCTGCCACATTTCGTTAGCTTGATTTCAGGATAATTATGAGCAAGAGCACCGCTGAGATCCGTCAGGCGTTTCTCGATTTTTTCCATAGCAAGGGACACCAGGTAGTTGCCAGCAGCTCCCTGGTACCGAACAACGACCCGACTCTGCTGTTTACCAACGCCGGGATGAACCAGTTCAAGGACGTTTTCCTTGGGCTCGACAAACGTAATTATTCCCGCGCAACCACGTCGCAGCGCTGCGTGCGTGCAGGTGGTAAACACAACGACCTGGAAAACGTCGGCTACACCGCACGTCATCACACCTTCTTTGAAATGCTGGGCAACTTCAGCTTCGGCGACTACTTCAAACATGATGCTATTCAATATGCGTGGGAACTGCTGACCAGCGAAAACTGGTTCAACCTGCCGAAAGAGCGTCTGTGGGTGACGGTGTACGAAACCGACGATGAAGCGTACGAAATTTGGGAAAAAGAGGTCGGTATCCCGCGCGAACGTATTATTCGTATCGGTGATAACAAAGGCGCAGCGTATGCGTCTGACAACTTCTGGCAGATGGGCGACACCGGTCCGTGTGGCCCCTGCACCGAGATCTTCTACGATCACGGCGACCACATCTGGGGTGGCCCGCCGGGCAGCCCGGAAGAGGATGGCGATCGCTATATCGAGATCTGGAACATCGTCTTTATGCAGTTCAACCGCCAGGCCGATGGCACCATGGAGCCGCTGCCGAAGCCGTCCGTGGACACCGGTATGGGCCTGGAGCGTGTTGCGGCCGTGCTGCAGCATGTGAACTCCAACTATGAAATCGATCTCTTCGCGAAGCTGATCCAGCAGGTCGCGAAAGTGACCGGCGCGACGGATTTGAGCAACAAATCTTTGCGCGTTATCGCTGACCATATCCGCTCTTGTGCCTTCCTGATTGCGGACGGTGTGATCCCGTCGAATGAGAACCGCGGCTACGTGCTGCGTCGCATTATTCGCCGCGCGATTCGCCACGGCAACATGCTCGGCGCGAAGGACACCTTCTTCTATAAACTGGTTGGCCCGCTGATTGAAGTGATGGGTTCCGCCGGGGAAGAGCTGCATCGCCAGCAGGCGCAGGTTGAGCAGGTTCTGAAAACCGAAGAAGAGCAGTTTGCACGTACGCTGGAGCGCGGTCTGGCGCTGCTGGATGAAGAGCTTTCCAAACTGCAGGGCGACACGCTGGATGGCGAAACCGCCTTCCGCCTGTACGACACCTACGGTTTCCCGGTCGATCTGACCGCGGACGTCTGCCGCGAGCGCAATCTGAAAGTCGATGAAGCGGGCTTCGAAGCGGCAATGGAAGAGCAGCGCCGTCGCGCACGCGAGTCCAGCGGCTTTGGCGCGGACTACAACGCGATGATCCGCGTTGATAGCGCAACAGAATTTAAAGGCTACGACCAGCTTGAACTGAACGGTAAAGTGACCGCACTGTTTGTCGATGGCAAACAGGTTGAGTCGATTGCCGCCGGCCAGGAAGCGGTTGTGGTGCTTGACGAAACCCCGTTCTATGCGGAATCAGGCGGCCAGGTTGGCGATAAAGGCGAACTGAAAGGCAACGGCTTTACGTTCATCGTCCAGGATACGCAGAAGTATGGCCAGGCGATTGGTCATGTCGGCAAGCTGAACAGCGGTTCGCTGAAAGTGGGCGACGGCGTGAAAGCGGAAGTTGACGAAGCGCGTCGCGCCCGTATTCGCCTGAACCACTCTGCCACCCACCTGATGCACGCCGCGCTGCGCAGCGTACTCGGTACGCATGTTGCGCAGAAAGGGTCGCTGGTGAATGACAAAGCGCTGCGTTTTGACTTCTCCCATTTCGAAGCCATGAAACCGGCGGAAATCCGCGCGGTGGAAGATATGGTGAATGCGCAAATTCGTCGCAACCTGCCGATCGAAACCAACATCATGGATCTCGAAGCGGCAAAAGCGAACGGCGCAATGGCGCTGTTTGGCGAGAAGTATGAAGATCGCGTTCGCGTGCTGCAGATGGGGGATTTCTCCACCGAGCTTTGCGGCGGTACGCACGCTTCGCGCACCGGTGATATTGGTCTGTTCCGCATTGTGTCTGAATCCGGCACCGCGGCGGGCGTGCGTCGTATCGAAGCCGTTACCGGCGAAGCGGCGATTGCCAGCCTGCATGCGCAGAACGATCAGCTACAGGATATTGCTCAGTTGCTGAAAGGCGACAGCCAGAATCTCGGCGACAAAGTGCGTTCAGTGATTGAACGTACGCGTCAGCTGGAAAAAGAGTTGCAGCAGCTTAAAGCACAGGCGGCAGCGCAAGAGAGCGCAAACCTCTCCGGTAACGCGATGGAAATCAACGGCGTTAAGCTGCTGGTGAGCGAGCTGGAAGGTGTCGAGCCGAAGATGCTGCGTACCATGGTGGACGACCTGAAGAACCAACTCGGCGCTTCGGTTATCGTTCTTGCCACTGTTGTTGAAGGTAAAGTTTCTCTCATCGCGGGCGTCTCTAAGGATGTGACTGACCGCGTCAAAGCAGGGGAACTGGTAGGAATGGTCGCCCAACAGGTTGGGGGCAAAGGCGGTGGACGTCCGGACATGGCGCAAGCCGGTGGTACCGATGCGGCCGCGCTGCCTGCTGCTCTCGCCAGTGTTAAAGATTGGGTAAGCGCTAAACTGTCATAATTACAAAGCGAACGCACAAGCCATAACCTCGAGGTTATGGCTTTGTTGCCACTACGCTATTGATAACGAGAAAGTCAGGTTGAAGTTGTGTATATCGGCTAAACTTACGTCTACAGAATGTAATGCCATGGCTGCTTGCATGTTATGAGTTTGTCATCGCTTATGTTTTGGCGTTGTATGACGGATAATGCCGGGATACAGAGAGACCCGACTCTTTTAATCTTTCAAGGAGCAAAGAATGCTGATTCTGACTCGTCGAGTTGGTGAAACCCTCATGATTGGGGATGAGGTCACTGTGACTGTATTAGGGGTTAAGGGTAACCAGGTGCGCATTGGCGTAAACGCCCCCAAAGAAGTATCGGTCCATCGTGAAGAGATCTACCAGCGTATCCAGGCTGAAAAATCCCAGCAGTCCAATTTCTGATGCCATTATGCGTCTCGCGGTTGTTCGGCGAGACGCAACCCTCCCGTCGATTCTCCCGCTTCTTTGTCTCATTTTTATTGCAGATTTCCTGCATCTGATACTTTCTCGCGCCATTTTTGTCTATCACACATCTGTAATGTCATGCCTGCGAGGCAGGGAATTTTTGCTGATAAAACATCCTTTTTGCCCTTTTTACCGCCTAATTGCCTGCGAAGTGTGCAAACGATTCAGGGCTGGGAAAAATTGTTTGACTTATAAGTCCCAGAAAGTAATATGTGCGCCACGCAGCGACGATGAGCTCTTAACGAACTCTTCGAAGCACTCGTAAGAGGCGTGTGGTGAGGTGGCCGAGAGGCTGAAGGCGCTCCCCTGCTAAGGGAGTATGCGGTCAAAAGCTGCATCCGGGGTTCGAATCCCCGCCTCACCGCCATTTTGCATCCGTAGCTCAGCTGGATAGAGTACTCGGCTACGAACCGAGCGGTCGGAGGTTCGAATCCTCCCGGATGCACCATCTTCAGTGAAAAGCAGTTTTCGCTTTTCATCGTTAAAGTAGTAATCCTGATGCATCCGTAGCTCAGCTGGATAGAGTACTCGGCTACGAACCGAGCGGTCGGAGGTTCGAATCCTCCCGGATGCACCATCTCAATGAAAAAGCAGTTTTGCTTTTCATCGTAAAGCAGTAATCCCGATGCATCCGTAGCTCAGCTGGATAGAGTACTCGGCTACGAACCGAGCGGTCGGAGGTTCGAATCCTCCCGGATGCACCATCTTCTGCGAGATAACAGCGAATCTGTTTTCTCAGGGGTAGCGGGCCTAAACGCAAGCACCAGGGAGGATAGCGTTGCTTCAGCAACGACCCGAAGGGCGAGGCAAAGCCGAGTCATCCTCCCGGATGCACCATCTCAATGAAAAAGCAGTGTTGCTTTTCATCGTAAAGCAGTAATCCTGATGCATCCGTAGCTCAGCTGGATAGAGTACTCGGCTACGAACCGAGCGGTCGGAGGTTCGAATCCTCCCGGATGCACCATCTTTTACGAACTTATCAAAAAACTCCTCTCTTATTCTTTCTGCTTAAATCATCATCCCCACAACTCCCACACTTTCGACGAAATTCTGCCCAAAATCATATTCCCTGAAGCTAATCTCGCGCTGGATGCGACAAAAAGCCTTGTTTACGTTAAAGTAAATGCTAGTTATCCGGTTTGTGAGAACATGATGTACGCACGTTACGCTGGTTTGATTTTTGATATGGATGGCACCATCCTGGATACTGAACCAACCCACCGCAAAGCCTGGCATGAAGTGCTGGCGCGTTACGGCATGCATTTTGACGAACAGGCCATGGTCGCGCTGAACGGTTCGCCAACCTGGCGTATTGCCGAAGCCGTTATCAAAGAAAACCAGGCCGATCTTGATCCCCACTTACTCGCTCAAGAGAAAACCGCAGCCGTGAAAGCGATGCTGCTCGATTGCGTGCGCCCATTACCGCTTATTGAGGTGGTAAAAGCGTGGCACGGGCGTCGCCCGATGTCTGTTGGCACCGGGAGTGAAAGCGCCGTTGCTGAAGCGCTGCTGGCCCATCTTGGCCTGCGACACTATTTTGATGCGGTGATTGCCGCCGATCATGTTCAGCACCATAAACCCGCACCGGATACCTTTTTACTCTGCGCCGAACGTATGGGCGTGGAGCCGTCGAAGTGCGTGGTATTTGAAGATGCCGATTTCGGCCTGCAGGCGGCGCGCGCGGCCGGTATGGACGCTGTGGATGTCCGCGTATTGTGAGCGATGCGCTGTCGCTCCTTTCACTGTTCGCCAGCAGTTTTCTCAGTGCCACGATTTTACCGGGCAACTCGGAGGTGGTGCTGGTCGCAATGCTGTTGGCGAAAGTTAGCCAGCCCTGGTGGCTTGTCGTAATAGCAACAATGGGTAATAGCCTTGGAGGGCTGACTAACGTTATTCTTGGGCGCTTCTTCCCGCAGCGTAAAGCATCGCGCTGGCAGGAGAGGGCGACCGGCTGGCTCAAACGTTACGGCGCCGCGGCGCTGTTATTGAGCTGGATGCCTGTTATAGGCGATCTGCTGTGCATACTTGCGGGATGGCTACGCCTTTCGTGGGGGCCAGTGCTCTTTTTTTTATGCCTTGGCAAAGCGTTACGCTATGTGGCTCTCGCCCTCGTAACGCTTCAGGGTATGACGTGGTGGCACTAATTGGATTGCGTGAGTGACCTTTCATCGTCAACCATTACAATTATGCTTAATAAAACGATTATTACAGGCGGGAGGTCAATTTGATCCCGGACGTATCACAGGCGTTGTCCTGGCTGGAAAAACATCCTCAGGCGCTCAAAGGCATCCAGCGTGGTCTTGAGCGCGAAACCCTACGCGTTAACGCGGATGGGTCTTTGGCGACAACCGGTCACGCGGCAGCGCTTGGCTCTGCATTAACTCATAAATGGATTACGACGGATTTTGCCGAAGCGCTGCTGGAGTTTATCACCCCGGTTGAGGGTGATATTGACCGCATGCTCACTATCATGCGCGACATCCATCGCTATACCGCCCGCCAGATTGGCGATGAGCGTCTCTGGCCGCTGAGCATGCCCTGCTATATCAAAGAGGGGCAGGAGATTGAGCTGGCGCAGTACGGCACCTCAAATATTGGTCGCCTGAAAACCCTCTACCGCGAAGGGCTGAAAAACCGCTATGGCGCGCTGATGCAAACCATCTCCGGCGTGCACTATAACTTCTCTCTGCCGATGGCATTCTGGCAGGCGAAAAGCGGCAGCACCGATAAAGAAGCGGTCTCGGAGGGCTATTTCCGCCTGATCCGCAACTACTATCGCTTCGGCTGGGTCATCCCTTATCTTTTCGGTGCTTCACCGGCGATCTGCTCCTCTTTCCTGCAGGGCAAAGAGACCTCGTTGCCTTTTGAGAAGATGCACAACGGCATGCTCTATCTGCCTTATGCCACCTCGCTGCGCTTAAGCGATCTGGGCTATACCAATAAGTCGCAGAACAGCCTCAATATTACCTTCAACAATCTTCACGATTACGTGGTAGCGCTGAAACGCGCGATCAAAACGCCGTCGGAAGAGTACGCGAAGATCGGTTTGCAGAAAGAGGGCAAGTATCTGCAAATCAACACCAACATCCTGCAGATTGAAAATGAGCTCTACGCGCCGATTCGCCCGAAACGCGTAACCCGCAGCGGCGAAACGCCGTCGGATGCGCTGCTGCGCGGCGGCATTGAATATATCGAAGTGCGCTCGCTGGATATCAACCCGTTCACCGCGATTGGCGTTGATGAAGAGCAGGTGCGTTTCCTCGATCTCTTTATGGTCTGGTGTGTGCTGGCCGATGCACCGGAGATGAGCAGCGATGAACTGCTCTGTACGCGTACTAACTGGAACCGCGTGATCCTTGAAGGCCGTAAGCCAGGCCTGACGCTCGGAATAGGCTGTGAAACCGCGCAATACCCGCTCGCCGATGTCGGACGCGATCTGTTTAACGACCTGAAACGGGTAGCGCAAACGCTGGATGGCGTGTACGGTGGCAATGAGTATGAAGCCGTATGCGATCGGCTGGTCGCCAGCTTTGACGATCCTGAGCTGACCTTCTCGGCGCGTATTTTGCGTTCGATGATTGATGAAGGCATGGGCGGAACAGGTAAAGCGCTGAGCGAGCAGTATCGTTCGCAGCTGCGTGAAGAGCCGCTGGAAATTCTGCATGAAGAGGATTTTATTGCTGAATGCCACGCTTCGCTGGCGCGCCAGGCGGAAATTGAAGCCGGGGATAAGGAATCGTTTGAAGCGCTGCTTGCGCGTCACGCGTAGTAGAAAAGAAAAAGGCCACATCGCTGTGGCCGAAATTTCATCTCTCGAAGAACAGGGATGATGATAACAAATGCGCGTCTTTCATATATTCAGACTCGCACGCGAACAAAGAGTTCAGTTTATTTTAAAAAAAATCACTATCGGAGGTGACTAAATGCCGTTACTGGATAGCTTCACTGTCGATCATACCCGTATGGAAGCGCCTGCAGTCCGTGTTGCTAAAACTATGAACACGCCGCACGGCGACGCCATCACCGTATTCGACCTGCGTTTTTGCATTCCTAATCAAGAAGTTATGCCGGAAAAAGGGATCCACACGCTGGAGCACCTATTCGCTGGCTTTATGCGTAATCACCTCAATGGCGATGGCGTAGAAATTATCGATATTTCGCCGATGGGTTGCCGCACCGGTTTCTACATGAGCCTGATCGGTACGCCGGATGAGCAGCGTGTTGCTGATGCCTGGAAAGCGGCAATGGCTGACGTGCTGAAAGTGAAAGAGCAGAACCAGATCCCTGAGCTGAACGTTTACCAGTGCGGTACATACCAGATGCACTCGCTGGAAGAGGCGCAGGAGATCGCGCGTCACATTCTCGATCGCGATGTGCGCGTCAACAGCAATGATGACCTGGCTCTGCCGAAAGAGAAGTTGCAGGAACTGCATATTTAGTTCGCCATGCCGCTTTCTGGTTAACAGGAAGCGGCATTATTATTTGTCCGCATATTTATAAGAAAGTTTTTATACATTATATCTATTTAATTCTTTTAATTATTACCCGCGCTTAATATATAAATAATATCCTTGCCGCCGCCGCGCCTTCTTATTGTTATTTCAATCTTGCCATGATAGTTTGCACCGCACGTCGCTATTAGGCGAACGTGTACCTTCTGTATTTATTTTCTGCATCTATTTCAGTGAAAAGAATGCCTGAATGACGAGGATATTATGCGGCGCTCACCCATCTCTTACTTATGTCTCTCTTTTTGTCTCTCACTCACATTAACCGGCTGTGTTAAATCAAAGGCACCCGCGCTGGTGCAGGATGCGCCGCAGAAGCAGGAGACGCAGCAGTGCTATGAACTGCTTACCGCCCTGCAGGGGCTCGACAAAACGGCATTTGAAACCTACAAACAGCAGTTCACCACCCTTAATCAAAGTTATGAAGTCTACAAAAAAAACCAGCCGATTATTGATAACAACTCGGCGGAAATAATGAAGACGGAAATTGATAACAAAATTGAAGTTGTTTGTTCGCGCGTACGCAGCGCGGTATTCGTTAACATGTCCCGGCGCGCAAATGCACTGAAACAGTTATGAGAAAATTATTATATTCGTCAGCTGTATTGCTATCAGCTATTTCATCCTCCGGGGTTCGTGCCGATCCGGCTGCATTACTTGAGCAGTTAAATAAAGAGAAGATTATCGCCGTTACACCTCAATCTCCGTTTATTAACGATCGCTTTTCGGCGCAGCCGAGCGCGACGCCTGCACCACCCGTGGAGGTGCAGAGTAAGGCGAGTGAGAGTGCGGCAGAGCGTGAGGAAGTCGCGCGGCTGAAGCGTAAGCTTGCATTAGCGCAACGCCAGATCGCCGCGCTGAAGAAAAA
Organism: Kosakonia sp. HypNH10; assembly: GCF_029850615.1. NCBI lineage: Bacteria > Pseudomonadati > Pseudomonadota > Gammaproteobacteria > Enterobacterales > Enterobacteriaceae > Kosakonia > Kosakonia sp. HypNH10. Next base: position 112,907 of record NZ_JAOTIU010000007.1, on the reverse strand, counting down.
GCAGCGGGCTACGACGATTGTGCTGCCCGCTAAGCAGGATGCGGTGGCAAAAGAGAGTGCGTCGTTAAGGCAGCAGTTGCAGACGCATATTCAGCAACTTGCCGAAACGAAGCAGAAGCTTGCCGATGAGAGCGACGCGCTCAAACATCTGCGTGATGAGAAAAGCCAGCTGGAAGTACAGCTCAAGACCAGCCAGCAGCAACTGGCGCAGACGAACCAGAAGCACGCCGATGACACACAAGCGCTGCAGGCGTTTCGTACAGCAAACAGCGAACTGGAGCAGCAGCTGAAAAACCGCCAGCAGCAGCTGGAAGCGCGGGAAAAGCAGGGCCAGCAGCACACCGCCGTAGCACCGGCGCAAAACGCTGAGCAGGTGAAGCAACTCACCCAGGCCAAAGAGGAGATGAGCGGCAAGCTTGATCTCGCCACAAAACAGGTCAGCGACCAGGCCGCGCGTATCGCCACGCTGGAGGCGCAGCTTAAGCAGCGCACAGAGGAGAAAGCGCAGGCTGCGCAGAAGAGTGCTGCGCCGTTAGCGCCGCCAAAAGCGCAGAGCCACTATCTGCTGACAGAGAACAAATCCTCCGCCGCGAAGATGAACTACGCCTGGGGCGCCTGGTTTGCGGCGAAAGCGCAGCAGGAGAGCGTCACGCTGACCCACTCCGGGCAAAAATATCTGCCAGAGGCGTTTTTACAGGGCTTTCAGGATAAGTTCGCTGGCAGCCTGCAAATGAAGAGCGACGATATCGAAAACGTGCTGCAAAGCCTGAATAAAAAGATGGGCGATGCGCAGAAAAACGAGCTGGCGCAGAACAAGAAGCAGGCACAAAAGCTGCTCGCCGAGGCGGCAAAGCTGAAAGGCGCTGAGCGCACCGCCAATGGCATCATCTATCTGGTGGAGAAAAAAGGGCAGGGCGTTGCGCTGCTTTCCGGGGATGTGATCCGCTTTCGGGTTGATGAGAAACTGAGCTCCGGCAAGGTGCTGTCGCGCGGCGCGGTACACAGCGGGCGGATTAGCGAGTTGCCGCCGCTGATGCGCACAGGGATTGAAAAAGTGGTGGTCGGGGGGCGGATTCGAATCTATACCCCCGCTGAGCTGGCTTACGGCGAGCAGGGGATCCCGGGCATGGTGCCACCGGGCGTGGCGTCGATTATGACGCTTGAGATCCTCGGTATCGTGAAATAAAAAAACGCCTCCCTGCGGAGGCGTTTTTATTTGGTGTTAATGCGCGCCGCCGCTGCTGCCTGCACCAAACGGGGGTTTGGCAAACCACACCAGGCCAAGCAGGATCAGGAACACCCCCGCCGAGACCCAGAAAATCTCGTTCGCCGAAATGATCAGCCCCTGGTTGGTGATCTGCTGGGCAATCCAGCCTGATGACTGCTGCTGCGACATCCCCATTCCCTGCAGCTGGTTATACATCTCCTGCGCATTCGGGTTGTAGGGGTTAACGGACTCCGTCAGCTGCGCATGGTGCATCGATTCACGGTTAGTCCACAGCGTGGTGGTGATGGATGTCCCGATCGAGCCTGCCAGCGTTCGCGTAAAGTTCGACAAACTGGAGGCCGCAGCCAGCCGCTCCGGCGGCAACCCGGAGAGGGTAATCGTCGTCAGTGGCATAAAGAAGCAGGCCACGGCAAAGCCCTGAATAAACTGCGGCCACGCTGACGCGCCAAAATCCATTCCCGGCTCAAATGTATAGGCGCGCCAGTAGAAGCACACCGCATACATAATAAAGCTGAAGGTCACCAGCCGGCGCATATCCAGCTTATGCGCAAAGCGGCCAATAATCGGCGACAGCAGCACCGGGATCACGCCGACCGGCGCAGACGCCAGCCCGGCCCAGGTTGCGGTATAGCCATACACCTCCTGCAATAGCTGCGGCAGCAAGACAATCGCGCCGAAGTAAAGCATATAGGCAAGGCTGATACACAAGCAGCCGATGGTGAAGTTCCGCGACTTAAACAGCGAGAGATCGACAATCGGGTTATCGTCGGTGAGCTCCCACACCACGAGGAAACTCAGGGAGATCACCGCGACAATCGTCAGCACAATAATCTCTGTCGAGTTGAACCAGTCCAGCTCTTTCCCCTGGTCGAGCATCACCTGCAGGCTACCGATACCGACCACCAGCAATGCGAGGCCTACGCCATCAATACGCCGTTGCTCGGTACGCGTCTCACGTCCGCGCAGGCTTTGCAGCGTCAACAGCACCACCAGCGCGCCAATCGGCACGTTGATAAAGAAGATCCAGCCCCAGTGGTAGTTATCGCTGATATAGCCGCCGAGGATCGGCCCGCAAATCGGCGCAACAATCACCGTCATTGACCAGAGCGCCAGCGCGATAGAGCGCTTCGCCGGCGGGTAGTTGCTCAGCAACAGGCTCTGCGAAAGCGGGATCAGCGGCCCGGCAACAATCCCCTGAATAACGCGGAAGAAGATCAGCATCCCAAGGCTGTTGGAGACGCCGCACGCCCAGGAGGCGATGGCAAACGCCACCGTTGACCAGAGAAAGAGCCGCACTTCGCCGAAGCGTTTCGCCAGCCAGCCGGTAATCGGAATTGAGATGGCGTTCGCCACCCCGAAGGAGGTGATCACCCAGGTCCCCTGGCTCAGCGAGGAGCCAAGGTTACCGGCGATCGTCGGGATAGCCACGTTGGCGATGGTGGAATCCAGCACCTGCATGAAGGTCGCGAGTGAAAGTGCAATGGTCATAATGACCAGCTGCGCGCCTTCCAGCGGTTTCTGTTGCATGGCACTCATATAAGATTACCCGGCGTTGGCTTTCACGATGTTATTGATAAGCGTGTTGACCGGCTCAAGATTGATCTCCCGCGCGTTACTCTCATACGCTGGCGTGGTGCGTGCCTGCTTCGCCAGCACGGCGCCATCGCGCGCCGAGGTATCGACTTTCACCGTCGTGGAAAGGCCAATACGCAGCGGGTGATCTGAGAGCTGCTGGGCATCAAGCTCAACACGCACCGGCAGTCGCTGAACCACTTTGATCCAGTTCCCGGTCGCGTTCTGCGCGGGCAGCAGGGAGAAGGCGCTGCCGGTACCCATATCGAGACCGACCACTTTGCCTTTGTACTCAACCTCATCGCCATAAAAATCGCTGATAATGGTAGCGGTCTGGCCAATGCGCATATGCGCAAGCTGCGTCTCTTTAAAGTTGGCATCCACCCAGAGGTTGGTCGCCGGAACCACGGCCATCAACGGAGTGGTGACAGAAATCTGCGCGCCAGGCTGAACCGCGCGGCGGGAGACATACCCGGTGAGCGGGCTGACAATTTTGGTGCGTTGCAGCGCCAGCCAGCTATTACGTACTTCAGTCGCCGCCTGCTTCACCGCAGGCTGCTCTTCAAGGGGCGTGTCCAGCACGATCGCCTGGTTGGCGTTATATTGCTGAACCGCGACATCCAGTGCGGCCTGCGCGCTGGCAACCGCATCACGGGCGTGCTGCAACTCTTCGCGGCCAATCAGATTCGCGCTGCCAAGCGGCACGCGGCGGTTAAGATCGCTCTGCGCCTGCGCAAGGGCGGTCTTTTTCAGCTCAACGCTCGCCTGGAGTTGTTTGCTGTTGATGATCGACTGGCGGGTCTGGCGCACGCTGGTGGCCAGTTGGGTCTGCGCTTTTTCAAACGCCTGGCGGGCATCGGTTTCATCAAGCGTCACCAGTACATCGCCTTTCTGCACAAAATCGGTGTTGTCGGCCCAGACTTTCGTCACGCTGCCGGAAACCTGCGACATGATCTGTACCTGGTTGCCTGCTACATACGCATCGTCCGTCTCTTCAAAATGACGCAGGACTAAAAACCAATAAATTCCGTATGCCACGGCAATAACAACAAAGAGCAAGGTCAGTAACAGCAGCAATCCTTTACGTTTACCGCGCTTTTTGACCGGTTGCTGCGGGGTCTGGCTCTCCGCATTTGCGCTCATGATTCTCTCCACGATCTTATTTTTAGTTATGTCGGCGTGTACCGACCTTTCGTCAGAAAGGCCAGCTTAGCTGGCCCTTCACATTGCTCATCCTGGAAACTAAAGCTGCTTATCGCGTTAGCGCAGCGCCTCGAGGACCACGTCTTCTTCATCCATCTGGTCGAGACGCGACAGAAGCTTACGGGTGATCTGCTCGAGCTGATCTTTCTCAGCGTTGGTCAGGGTTGACCAGAGTTGATGCAGGCAGTTGTGCTGCGGTGGCAGAACCTGACGCAGGAACTCATGCCCTTTGTCGGTCAGTTGCAGATGCAGACAGCGGCGATCGTTGTCGCTTTCGCGGCGCTCAATCCAGCCGCGCTTCTCCAGCTCATCGGCGATACGGGTAGCGTTGGTGCGTGACGAGCCCAGCGCGCTACTCAGCTCCGACGGCTGAATGCTGTGATTTTCCTGCGACTCAAGGGTAATCAGGGCCATAAACAGTGTCTCGTTAATGCCCTGCGCTTTCAGCATCTTATTGCGGTTTTCCAGCAGCTTGCCCTGCATATGCATACAGAGGCGGGTCAATAAAATCTCCTGAAAAGGGAAATCTTCATAGCGGCTGGCGCGAAACTTAAGCATTTGCTCAATGGGCGTAAACGAACTATCCATTTGGGTATAACCTCATTAATTGCAGTCGATATAGTAACGACGGTGACAAATAAAGTAAATGTATTATTTGTGCTAATAAATTTGCTCTATCTATGCATGTGGCAGAAATTTCCAGGCGACACCGGACAGCAGTGCGCTCACTAGCGTGAAGAAGAGAGGGCGGTGACGATGCCAGAGATGGCGACCGGCGAAGCGGGCGTATAAAACGAAGGAAAATGCCACGGCGGGGTGGCTAACAATAGGGGGCAGGCGGTTTGTGATGCCTTCCGTCTGTGATGCCGCCTTTTCAGGCCCGGCGGTGTAATTCAATGAACGATCCATATCCATAAAGTTTGTTATATATCACCCACGTTAATATAACCGGGATAAACAAGTCCTATAACCTTAGCAGAGTGACGGACGTGTTAACACCCCGGTTTGGCACCGAATTGCCTAAACGTGAGCGGTTGCTTAGCTCTGCGCCTCCGTATGGCGATATCCTCGCCACCACACCAGCACATTCAGCAGAGCCAGGATACCGCCCGCAGCGCAGACGCCAGCCCAACCCGCATGCTGCCATGCCGTGGCCGAAATCAGCGACCCTGCGGCACCGCCGATAAAGTAGCTAGTCATGTAGCCAGCTGTGAGCCGGTTACGCGCTTCCGGGTTAACGCGGTAGATAATCGTCTGGTTAGTGATATGCACTGCCTGTACCGTGAGATCGAGCACGATAATGCCGATAATCAGCGCTAAGACGGAACTGTGACCAAACCAGGTTGCCACCCAAGAGAGCAGCAGAAGCACCAGACCACCTGTGGTGGTGAGATGGCCTTTGCCGCGATCCGCAAGCCCGCCCGCCTGACGCGCGCCTAATGCACCGGCGGCACCCACCAGGCCAAACAGACCGATCATCGCATCAGAGAAGTGAAACGGCGGCGCGGCGAGCAGAAAGGCCATCGACGTCCACAATACGCTGAAGTTGGCAAAGCTCAGGCAGCCAAGCAGCGCGCGGGTGCGCAGCAGTTTATTGCTGACGAAAAGGGTGAAGACGGAGCCGAGCAGCTGCGGGTAATTAAGGTGCGTTTCAGACTTGAGTTTCGGCAGGCCGCGCCAGAGCGCCAGCGCCATCAGCACCATCAATACGCTGGCGACCCAGTAAACGGTGCGCCAGCCGCCGAGGCTTGCCAGCAGCCCGGCGACGGTGCGCGCAAGTAAAATCCCCAGCAGAAGGCCGCTCATAATCGTGCCGACCACTCGCCCACGGCTCTCGGGCGTGGCAAGCGTAGCGGCCAGCGGCACAAGCAGTTGCGCCACCACCGAGAAGAGGCCGGTGAGTGCCGTCCCCAGAATCATCAGGCCGAGCGATGGGCTACTGGCGGTAATCAGCATCCCGCCCGCTGAGAGTAGCGTCATCACCACAATTAATGTGCGCCGCTCAAACATATCGCCAAGCGGCACTAACAGCAGTAGCCCGGCGGCGTAGCCAAGCTGCGCGGCGGTGACGATAAACCCGGCCTGGCTTGCGGTGATCGAAAAGGCGTTAGCGATGGTATCCAGCAGCGGCTGCGGGTAGTAGTTGCTGGCAACGGCGAGACCGGTTGCCATCGACATCAGCGCAATCAGCGCCGGGCTAGGACCGTGGTGAGTTTTTGTCATAGGTATCAACTATCAATGAGGTTTTTTGTCAGAAATCCATCATAGACAATTGCCCGGCGGCGCGTGTTGTTATCTGTGCACCCTGAGTGGATAAACGAACGCGCCACCGGGCGATAACCCGATGGCGCGTGAGAAGGTCAAAGAGTCAGCGCGTTACTTCTGCGCGGCGAGCGCCTCTTTCACCCAGCCATCAAACTGCTGCTGATGGGCTTTGATCCAGCCATCAACGTGGCCCTGCACATCTGCTTCTGAGGCTTTACCGGCGTGCATCATCGCATTCTGCGCGTTGATATCCGCCAGCGGCAGTTTCATTACCGCGAACAGCTTCGCTGCCGCCGGGTTTTTCTCCGCCCAGGCTTTATTGGCAACAATGTGCATGGTGTTCACCGGGAAGCCGTAGTTCATGCCGTTCGGCAGTTTGGTATCGATATTTTTCTGCTCGCCCGGCAGGGAGGAGAACGGTACCTGCAACCAGACGACATCTTTACCCGGCTTCAGCACATCGCTCACCCAGTACGGGGTCCAGGTGTAGTAGAGGATCGGTTTCCCTTCTTTAAAGCGGGTGATGGTGTCCGCCATCATCGCCGAGTAGTTACCGTGGTTGACCGTAACGGTGTTCTCCAGGCCATAGGCTTTGTGCTGGTGGTTAATCACCGTTTCACAGCCCCAGCCCGGCGAGCAGCCCATCATATCGGCTTTACCGTCGCCGTTGCCGTCGAACAGTTTGGCGATTTTCGGATCTTTTAACTGCTCGATATTGGTGATGTGGTACTTATCGGCGGTTTTCTTGTCGATCAGGTAGCCCTGCGCCGCGCCGGTCACATAGGTGCCTTCACGGTAGAACTTCTTATCGCCCCCGGCGGCGGCATACATATCATCATGCAGCGGCTGCCAGTTGACGGCGGTAAAGGTGACATCGCCTGCCGCCATCGAGGTGTAACCAACGTTGTAATCCACTTCATCCGGTTTTTCGACCGTATAGCCGAGCTTTTCAAGGCCGCGGCTAACCAGCAGCGTCTGGAACGCCTCTTCGGCGATGGTGCTCTGAAACGGCTTAACGGTAATGCCTTTGCCCGGCAGATCGGCGGCAAAAGCGCTGGTGGAGAGAAGGGTAGTAAACGCTGTGGCAAAAAGTACGCTATGTCGCATCGTTATTCCTTATTTTTCAGGTGTGATGTTGTTGCCCGGCCGGTGCGCCGGGCAGCAAAATTATTTGGCGAAGGGACGGGTCAGCAGGCCGAGTGGGCCAGTCTGATACCAGCGGCGGTTACCGCGGCTGCGCGAGTCGCGACCCACGGCCTGGGTCAGGCGGTCAAGAATAATCGCGAGGATCACAATCCCGACGCCGCCAACGCTGGCAAGGCCCATATCAAGGCGACCAATACCGCGCAGCACCATCTGCCCCAGCCCGCCAACGGCGATCATCGAGGCGATCACCACCATCGACAGCGCCAGCATCAGGGTCTGGTTGATGCCCGCCATAATGGTTGGCATTGCCAGCGGCAGCTGAACTTTGAACAGCATCTGGCGCGGGCTGGCACCAAAGGATCGCGAGGCTTCAATCAGATCGGCCGGCACCTGGTTAATGCCGAGGATCGTCAGGCGCACCACCGGCGGCAAGGCGAAGATAATCGTCACCACCACGCCCGGCACGTTACCGATGCCGAACAGCATCACAATCGGCACCAGGTAGACAAACGCCGGAGTGGTCTGCATCGCATCCAGCAGCGGGCGAACGATCTTCGCTGCCCGCGGGCTGCGCGCCAGCCAGATCCCCATTGGCAAGCCGATCACCACGCAGAACAGTAGCGCGGTAAGCACCAGGGCGAGCGTAATCATCGCCTGCGACCAGGCACCAATAGCGCCAATGGCAATCAGCGACACCAGCGTTGCAACGCCCATTCCGGCGCTGCTCATCTGCCAGGCGATCAGCGAGAAGAGAATAATCGCCACCGGCGATGGCATACCGAGCAGCAGCTGTTGAAAGCCGCTGAGAATGTAATCCACCGGCACGCGAATGCCCTGGAAGAGCGGGCGGAAGTGGAGCACCACCCAGTCGATCGCCTGCGTCACCCAGCTGTCGAGCGGGATCAGGGTTTTATGGAACGGATCCATAATGTTGAAGTGTTCCGGCGCGGGTGCCGGGGCGCTGTTAAGCCAGTCAGCGCTGCCGCTGTCGGCGGGTGCTGCTGCACCGCCGCCCCACGCATCTGCCGACTGTGCGGCGTTATCGGTTGCCGGTGCGCTCTGCCACGGATTGTTTTGATCAGCCATTGTTTGCCCCCTCGCGATCTAAAGCCTGTAGCAACATTCGTTTCGAAATGATGCCCACGTACTGTTGCTCTTCACCCACCACCGGCACCGCGCAGGGCGCCTGTCCGACGTGGGAGAGCAGTTCGCTGAGCGGCGTGTCTGCCTCCACCGCAAGCGGGGAGTCAATCAGCGCCGCCTCGATCCCCTGCGCGGCGGCCAGCGCCGCTTTCAGGGAGTCGATGGAGACAATGCCGACAAACTTATTGCCGCGCTCAATGACATAGCCATATTCGCGGTCCTCATCCTGCAACACTTTCAGCGCCGAGCGCGGGCCGAAACCGGGCGTTTTACGGATCAGACCCACGGGCGTACGGCGCGCAATATCTTTCGCGCTGAACACCTGGCTAATATCAACGCCGCGGAAGAAGGTGCGCACATAATCATTGGCCGGATTATTTAAAATCTCATCCGGCGTGCCGACCTGCACCACTTCACCGTTTTGCATAATCGCAATCCGGTCGCCAATGCGCATCGCTTCATCAAGATCGTGGGAAATAAAGACAATGGTGCGCTGATGTTTCGCCTGTAGCTTTACCAGCTCATCCTGCATCTCGGTACGAATTAAGGGATCGAGCGCGGAGAAGGCCTCATCCATTAATAAGATATCGGGATTGATGGCTAATGCGCGGGCTAATCCGACGCGCTGGCGCATACCGCCGGAGAGTTCATCCGGGTAGGCGTGGGCATAATTTTCTAGCCCCACCTGGCGCAGTGCGTCGAGCGCTTTTTCCTGGCGCTCCTGCGCGGGCGTGCCGGCTAATTCCATACCAAATGCGGCATTATCCAGCACCGTCATATGGGGCATTAGCGCGAATGACTGGAAGACCATTGCAATCTTTTTTCTGCGCACCTCGCGTAGCTCGGCATCGGATATTTTGGCAATATCGACGCCATCTATCAGCACCTGCCCGCGGGTGGGTTCAATCAGGCGATTGAGAAGGCGTACCATAGTGGATTTACCCGAGCCGGATAACCCCATGATGACGAATATCTCGCCTTCTTCAATGGCCAGACTGGCGTCTTTCACGCCAAGCGACAGACCCGTTTTTTCCAGTATTTCTTCTTTCGAAAGTCCTTTTTCTATATATTTGAAAGCTCTCTGCGGATGCTCGCCAAATACTTTATAGAGATTCTTAACTTCTAATTTAATTGCCATGCAATAATAGAGTTCCTGTTATTTATTATTTCGATACGCTACCCAATGAATATATTTGACTGGTCATACCCTACCACACTCTCCATCTGAGACAACCCTTCTGTGCCGCGCTTTACAGAATTTCCATGCAGTCAAATGGCATTATTTCCCATGATATAAGGGCTGGCGCGGGTAATCATTTTTTCGAATTGGACAGAAAAATTAGCCTGAATGGAGATGATTTTGCGGAATATGAACAAACCATGACAGCGCAGAGCTCCATAGTTATTTTGCTAAGAATCAGCTTAGATGGGGCGGAATAAATAGTGGTGAATTAAAAAACGGGGGGATATTCTCCTCCCGCAGCGCGAGAGGAGAGAATATTTAAAAATTCCAGTCTTCGTCTTCCGTTTCGACGGCTTTACCCATCACATACGACGAGCCGGAGCCGGAGAAAAAGTCGTGATTTTCGTCGGCGTTGGGCGACAGCGCTGACAATATCGCCGGATTGACGTCCGCCATCTCCGGCGGGAAGAGCGCCTCATACCCGAGGTTCATCAGCGCCTTGTTCGCGTTGTAGCAGAGAAACGCTTTCACCTCTTCGGCCCAGCCGCTGTCGGCATAGAGTTCGTCAGTGTAGGCAAGCTCGTTATCGTACAGCTCCATCAGCAGATCGAGGGCGAAGCTTTTCAGCGACTCGCGCTCGGCCTCGCTCACTTTCTCTAACCCTTTCTGATACTTATAACCGATGTAGTAACCGTGCACCGCTTCATCGCGGATGATGAGCCGAATCAGGTCGGCGGTGTTGGTCAGCTTGCCGCGGCTTGACCAGTACATCGGCAGCCAGAAGCCGGAGTAGAAGAGAAACGACTCCAGAAAGACGCTGGCGATCTTCTTCTTCAGCGGATCGTCAGCGCGGTAATGGCCCAGCACGATCTGCGCTTTGCGCTGTAGGGCGCTGTTCTCTTCGCTCCAGGCGTACGCGGCATCGACATCGCGCGTCTGGCAAAGCGTCGAAAATATGGAGCTATACGAGCGGGCGTGCACCGCCTCCATAAAGCTGATGTTGGAGAGCACCGCCTCTTCATGAGGCGTGGCGGCATCCGGCATCAGCGCCGGTGCGCCAACGGTGTTCTGAATGGTGTCGAGCAGCGTCAGCCCGGTAAACACGCGGATTGTCAGCTGCTGCTCGGCCGGGCTTAAGCTCTGCCAGGCCGGAATATCGTTCGACAGCGGTACTTTTTCCGGTAGCCAGAAGTTACTGGTCAGCCGGTTCCACACTTCGAGGTCTTTATCATCCTGGATTTTGTTCCAGTTCACCGCGCTGACGCGGGAGAGTGGGTTCATCGTGTTTTCCTCATAGCGCACAGGAGACGCAGCCCTGGATTTCGGTACCTTCCAGCGCAAGCTGGCGCAGGCGGATGTAGTAGAGCGTCTTAATGCCCTTTTTCCAGGCGTAAATTTGCGCCCGGTTGATGTCGCGTGTGGTGGCGGTATCTTTGAAAAAGAGCGTCAGTGACAGGCCCTGATCGACATGGCGCGTCGCTTCGGCGTAGGTATCAATGATCTTCTCTGGCCCAATCTCATAGGCATCTTCATACAGGGCCAGGTTCTCATTGGTCATAAACGGGGCAGGGTAGTAAACGCGCCCGGTTTTGCCCTCTTTACGGATCTCAATCTTCGACACAATCGGGTGAATACTCGATGTCGCATGGTTGATATAGGAGATCGACCCGGTCGGCGGCACCGCCTGCAAATTCTGGTTATAGATGCCGTAACGCATCACCTCTTCGCGCAGCTGTTGCCACATCTCGCGCGTCGGGATGGTGACATTCGCGCGGGCAAACAGCGCACGCACTTTATCGGTTTTCGGCTGCCAGTCGCCTTCAAGATAGCGGTCAAAATACTCGCCGCTGGCGTAGCGAGAGGCGGGGAAACCGGCAAAGGTCTGGCCGCGCTCGCGGGCGATCATCATCGAGGTATGCAGCGCATGCCAGGTGATGGTGTAGAAGTAAAAGTTGGTGAAATCGAGCCCTTCCTGGCTGCCGTAGGCAATGCCTTCGCGCGCCAGATAGCCGTGCAGGTTCATCTGCCCAAGCCCAATCGCATGGGAGGCGGCGTTGCCCGCTTCCACCGACGGCACCGAGCGAATATGGCTCATATCGGAGACGGCGGTTAAACCGCGGATTGCCGTCTCAACGGTGCGACCGAAATCGGGTGAATCCATGGTGTGGGCAATATTCAGCGAGCCAAGATTACAGGAGATATCGTGCCCGGTGTCGGCGTAATCGAGGTTGTCATCAAAGGTTGAGGCGCTGTTAACCTGCAAAATCTCCGAGCAGAGGTTGCTCATGTTGATGCGCCCGGCAATCGGGTTGGCGCGGTTAACCGTATCTTCAAACATGATGTAGGGGTAGCCGGACTCAAACTGGATCTCTGCCAGCGTCTGGAAGAAGTCGCGCGCGTTGATCCAGCTTTTGCTCACCCGCTCGTCGGCAACCAGCTGCTCGTAGTTTTCGCTGATCGCCATATCGCCAAACGGCTTGCCATACAGACGTTCCACATCGTAGGGGGAGAAGAGCGCCATCTGCGCGTTCTCTTTCGCCAGCTGGAAGGTGATATCCGGTATCACCACGCCTAACGACAGAGTTTTGATGCGGATCTTCTCATCGGCGTTTTCGCGCTTGGTATCAAGAAAACGCAAAATATCGGGGTGATGCGCATGCAGATAGACCGCACCCGCGCCCTGGCGCGCGCCCAGCTGATTAGCATAGGAGAAGGCATCTTCCAGCATCTTCATCACCGGGATCACGCCGGAAGACTGGTTTTCGATGCGTTTGATCGGTGCGCCGGCTTCACGCAGATTCGAGAGCAAAAAGGCCACGCCGCCGCCGCGTTTGGAGAGTTGCAGGGCGGAGTTCACCGCGCGGCCAATTGATTCCATATTGTCTTCAATGCGCAGCAGGAAGCAGGAGACCAGTTCGCCGCGCTGCTTTTTACCGCAGTTGAGGAAGGTTGGCGTCGCGGGCTGGAAGCGGGCAGAGAGGATCTCCTCCACCAACTCCTGCGCCAGCGCGGTGTCGCCCTGCGCCAGCGTTAAAGCCACCATGCAGGCGCGATCTTCAAAATCTTCCAGATAGCGTTTGCCATCGAAGGTTTTCAGCGTGTAGCTGGTGTAGAACTTCCAGGCGCCGAGGAAGGTCTGGAAGCGGAAACCGCGCGCCTTCGCTTTCGCCAGCAGATCGATGACAAACGCCCGCTCATAGCGCGCGAGCACGCTCTCATCGTAATAATTTTCCGCCACCAGCCAGTTAAGGCGCTCATCCTGGCTCGCAAAGTGAACGCTGTTGGGGCGAACGTGGTGCGCCATAAACGCCTCCACCGCCTGGTGGTCTTTTTCAAACTGAATGCGGCCATCGCGATCGTAAAGATTGAGCATGGCATTCAGGGCGTGGAAATCGGGCGTGCTCTGCATCACGCGTTCTGCGGTTGTCGTTGCCAAAATTCGCTTACTCCTGTTCGCACGTTGATGATGTCTTGCGCAGTCCCCATCAATTCAAACCGATAGAGATAGGGCACCGCGCATTTTTGCGCGATCACATCGCCCGCGCGGCAAAACGCATCGCCAAAGCTGCGATTGCCGGCGGCGATCACGCCGCGAATCAACGCCCGATTATGCGGATCGTTCAAAAAGCGGATCACCTGGCGCGGCACAGCGCCTGCCGTACCGCCGCCGCCATAACTGGGAACCACCAAAATATAGGGTTCGTCTACCTGAATGCGCTCACGTTCGTTAAGCGGAATGCGCACCGCCGGCAGCCCAAGACGCTCAATAAAGCGATGGGTGTTTTCCGAGCTGCTGGAGAAGTAGACGAGCGTGCTCATGCGGCTGCGCTGAGACGATTAATCATATCCGGGCGGAAGCCGGACCACTTTGTCTCGCCTGCAACCACCACCGGCAGCTGGCGAAAGCCCATCGCACGCAGCTGGTTTGCGGCATCCGGTACATGATCAATGTTCACCATCTCAAACTCAAAGCCGCGGCTCTCCATCGCCCGTTTGGTGGCGTGGCACTGAACACAATCATCTCGAGTGTAAATAGTAATGCGCATGATTCGTATTTCCGTTAAAAGTAATAGAGCGGCGCGATAAGTCGCGTCAGTTAGTGTATGGAGCACAAGAAGAGATACTAGATGTAGCTATAAATTTTATCAACCATACAATATATGGGAAAAAGACACAGGCCGTGCCCAGGGAAGTGGCTGAATGGGTAAGGGCGAAATGTCGCCGCGTATTGTAAAGCGGGGTGGAAAAAGGACAAAGAAAAACCCCTGCCATCCGGCAGGATAGGCAGAGGTTTCAGATTATTTGTATAAATTAACGACGGAAGCTGAGCAGCGCACCGACAAAAATACCGACGGCAGCAGCAGCACCTACGCTGCACCACGGACGGTCTTTCACAAAGCTATCGGCACAGCCGACGGCGTCACGTGCTGCTTGTTGCACACGGTTGCGACCATGCATGCGGGCGCGAGTCTCTTTCAGCAGCGCCTGTGCTTTACGGCGCGCAGATTCGCCTTCATCTTTCGCGTCGCTGCCCCAGGATTTAAGCAACTCTTCCAGGCTATCAGCTAACTGGTTGACATCATTATTGATATCTTCAACACCTTCATCTACTTCACGGCGTGTGGGTCTGTTTAACATAGTAGCCTCCCTTTTTTTGGTGTGCTTTTAAGCGTAGACCATAATTTTACAGGCCAAACGGCAAACGCCCTTTTACGCGCAGTTTGTGGAATTTTCTGAGTCACTGACCATGCTCAGTACTGTAAGGTTGCGAAGCAGTTGAGAGATGATGAGGAAAATCTATGTATTTACGACCCGATGAAGTGGCGCGCGTGCTGGAGAATGTCGGCTTTACGATGGATGTGGCGACCAACAAAGCGTACGGTTATCGCCGTGGCGAAAACTATGTTTATGTTAACCGTGAAGCTCGTATGGGCCGCACGGCGCTGATTATCCATCCAACCCTGAAAGAGCGCAGTTCATCGCTGGCCGATCCCGCATCGGACATTAAGTTGTGCGATCACTACCACAATTTCCCGCTCTACCTGGGCGGTCATGAACAGGATCATTACGGCATTCCGCATGGTTTCAGTTCGCGTATGGCGCTTGAGCGCTTCCTGACTGGCCTGTTCGGCGAACAGCACTAATCGAGAGCTGCCATCAGGCTTTCGCCTGGTGGTAATGACTCACCCGGAAGAGACGGCGGCAGTAGTCGAGGAAATAGCCGTACACCGCACCCATCAACATCGAAATCACGATATTTGAACTGACCGCCGCCATAATCTGCTGCCAGTCCGCACCGACCGACCATAAAATCGCCACATACACCGGCGACTGAAAAGTGACATACGCCAGCACATCCGCCAGATTTTTCATCCAGCCTGCGGGGCTTATGCGGCGCGCATAGTGCATAAAGAGATCGCGATAAAAGCCATAAGGCCAGGCAATAATAATGTTAACCGGGATCGCCACCAGACGAGAGGAAAGGGACTGCTCAAAGCTCATTCCGGAGAGGAATATTTCAATCACCATGTTCACTACTGAACAGTAGACCACCATCGCGAAAGTGTCCGCAGCGGCGTGGCGCAGGCGAGACTGCGAAGAGAACATGATGAAGCTCCTTGAAAAATGATGGCGCAATGAAGATGCTTAGCGTTTTAAAACGGACTTATTTACGCGCATAGCGTATCTGTCTGATTTAAAACTCTCAACTAGCTATTAATTTTTATTTTTGACTGCCGCCTGGATAAAGTGCTCTGCAACTGCTGCAATTTTACGCATTGCCCTATTATTGTTGGGGCCTGGTATGAAAGCTTTAATTTTCATCGTGTTACAGCTTTTGCTTGCGGGGTGTAACGGTCAGCGCAGCGCGCTATGCTTTGGCGAAGAGTGAAAAGCGTTGAGGCAGTATGTTTTATGCTAGTAAGGCGTTTTTAGCAGCATAAGATGCGGTCTGGAGGAGTTGGGGTTTTACGCGTCAGAAGTGGGTATGTATGCCGTTAGGCGGCGGGCGAGCCCACCGCAATCACTCAGCAGACACCAAAGTCGCCCTCTTCTTTGTACAGCTCGACGTCATCGGCTTTAAGCGTCAGCTTTTCCGCCTGTTCGTCGTGAGTGGGCACCGCAACAATCTGGTCATCATGCACTTCGAGCACTTTGAGTTTCGGGCCGCCAATGCGTGGTTGAACGATATCGCCTACAGCAAACATACGTCTCTCCTTTGTAACGAGGTTGTAAGAGTAAACATAGACTGAACAGCGAGCGTGGTACAGCGTAAAAGAGGGTAAACCTCTTGATGGCTGATTGGCACTGTGGCCTGTAGCGGCTACGCTTAAACAGATTGTGTAAATTATCAATCACCTGGAATTTACTTTGCACAGGAGGCTATATGGGCTTTTGGCGTATTGTCATTACGATTCTTCTTCCGCCGCTGGGCGTACTGCTCGGGAAAGGCTTAGGCCTGGCGTTTCTTCTTAACATTCTGCTCACGCTGCTGGGTTACATCCCGGGCCTGATCCACGCCTTCTGGGTGCAATCCCGCGACTGATCCTTCCGGGGCGGTTCTCCGCCCCACGCCGATCAAGTGCACATTTTTTCGCCAAAACCTTAAAGAGAATGCTGATGACGTCGATAAATATCACGTTAGCAATCACTTTTAGGAAGCGAAATGAGCATTCAGGAAGTCAGTGCCTCTGCGGCAGCGCAGTCGCAATATGAAGTGCGTGCGTCAAAAACAATAACGTTTGGTGGCAAAGAGATTGTCACCGAGAGTTCGATTTCTGTCTCTATCTCTGCAGAAGCGCTGGCGCGCGGCGCAGAGAGCCAGCCAAAACCAACCAAAGAGCAGAGCGAAAAGGTCGCCCGCGAGATGGCCGTCCTGCGTAATAACGATATGGCCTCTTATGCACGCGGGCCGAGCCTTGCCAGCGCCTTCTATGGCGACCCGGCGACCGCCAACGACGCGGTAAGCTTTATCGACTTTTTCCAGCACTCCACCATCAATGCCGATGACATGGCCACGGCGCTGCACCAGGCGTTGACCTCGCCGCAAGGCAGCGGTGATGAGACCACCCTCGGCATGGATGTCGCGATGACCCAGGTGAAACTCAATTATGTGGTAGATAAGTTTGTCTCTGCGGATTACCAGCAGCAGGCGCGCGATTTCGTCGCCGGGTTTGTGGCAAAGAAAGGCGAACAGGCGGATCAGACCAACCGCGCGGTGCTGACCCAGTCGGCGGCGCTGGCGCAAAGCCGTGGCGACACCGCTCAGGCGAAACAGAGCCAGCAGGCGATCGAACAGCTTGATGCCGGAACACACTCCTCGCAGGCGGACCGCAAGGCGATGCTGGCGATCACCGCTAACGCTGGCGACAGTAAGAGCTGGTTTGCGCAGATGAATCAGCGGGTGGAAAACAGCGGTTCGCTGCCGTTTATCACTGCGCTTGAGAAAAACCACATCAGCGCGTTACAGCAGCAGTGGACGCAGTTCACCACCCTGTTGAAACCGGCGGAGCAACCGGCGGGCGACGAAAGCCAGCGCGCTTAATACCCGACGGTAAAGGTGCGGCCTGTCTGCACGCCGTGAACACTGCGTCGATAGGCCAGCGCAGCGCGCGCGGCGGGCACACTTTCAAACCCCGGGAAGAAGGCGCCATATTTTTCAACGGATTCGCTGAGCACCGTCGGGCTGACGACGTTAATGCGTAAGCCGCGCGGTAACTCGCACGCCGCGGCACGCACAAACCCCTCCAGTGCCGCATTGACCGCGGTAGCATTCACCCCCTGCGCAATGGGTTCACTGCGGATAATGCCGCTGGTCAACGTGATCGAGCCGCCATCATTAAGATAGTGCTGACCTATAAGCGACAGCCGCACCTGGCCCAACAGTTTGTCGTTAAGGCCAAAAGCAAAATCCTCTGCGCGCATTGCCGTCAGCGGGCCGAAAAAGAGCGAGCCAGTAGTGGCGATAATCGCGTCGACGCGTCCGGTCTGCGCGAACAGCGCCTCAACGCTCTCATCACGGGTTAAATCGACCTGTAACTCGCCGTGGGTTAACCCGACGCTTATCACCTCGTTATCTTTACCCAGCTCAGCCACCACTGCGCGGCCAAGGGTGCCGGTAGCACCGATTACGATAATCTTCATTTCAGCTCTCCTTCAGTGTGCGGAGTGGTCATTTTTTCGCTAATCATTGATAAGATAAATGCTCTGAATGTTTATTCATTCCTAACTAATGGTTTGCACTATGGATAAGCTGCGCAGTATGGCGGTGTTTGTCGCCGTGGTAGAGGCGGGATCATTTACTCAGGCCGCCGCCAGGCTGGAGATCTCTGCGGTGATGGTTGGTAAATACATTGCTCAACTCGAAAACAGCCTGGCGACACGCCTGCTGGCGCGCAACACCCGACGTCAGAGCCTGACGGATGCCGGTCGCGTCTTCTATGAGGAGGCGCGGCGGGTGCTGGAGCAGGTGCATATTGCCGAAACCTCGGTCGAGCGGCTGCGCGCGGCACCTGCCGGTACGCTGCGCGTCAGCGCCTCAACTACCTTTGGCGGCTGCGTTATCGCACCCATCACCGCCACCTTTCTCACGGCGTGGCCGCAGGTGCGGGTCGATCTCGATTTGAGTAATCGCAGTGTCGATCTGCTGGAGGAGGGGTTCGATCTGGCGATCCGCATCGGCGCGGTGAACAGTGAGGACGTGGTGGTAAAACCGCTCTGCCTCTACCGGATGGTGATATGTGCCGCACCTGACTATCTGGCGCGTTATGGCGAGCCGGCCTCACCCGAGGCGCTGCGCGATCACCGCTGTCTGTCGAATGGGGTGTGGAACCGGCGCAATGAGTGGAAATTGCCGGGCGAAGCGGGAGAGATGAGCTGGCAGCGCGATCCGGTGCTGCGCTGCAATGACGGGCAGGGGTTACGGATGGCGGCGATTGCCGGAGCGGGGCTGCTGTTGCAGCCGGAAATCCTGGTGCGCGAGGAGCTGGCAAACGGCACGCTGGTGCGCATCATGCAGCCCTTCACGCCCAGGCCGCGGCCGGTGAATCTGGTTTATCGCCAGGACAGCCGACCGCTCCCGAAATTGACGCGGTATATCGAACACTTACATCACGAGATTACGCAGTGGGTGGCAGCGTAACCCGCGCGACAGCTTCATCGCGCGGGTGTCTGTCAGAAGGTTTCCCAGTTGCCGTCACCGCTGCCCGCGCTGGCGGTAGCCACCGGGCGCAGCGGCGCGACGCTCGGTTTACCCGGTTTGGCATTCAGCAGCGCGCTGTGCCCGTTGACGCGAAACACGGCAACGGCCTGGCGCAACTGCTCTGCCTGCTCTTCAAGGGCGGCGGATGCAGCGGCGGACTCCTGCACCAGCGAGGCGTTCTGCTGCGTCACGCTATCCATCTGCGACACGGCCAGGCTCACCTGCTCAATACCTTTGCTCTGCTCATCGGATGCTGAAGCAATCTCGCCCATAATATCCGTCACGCGGGTAACGGCATTGACGATCTCTTTCATGGTATCGCCCGCTTCCGCTACCAGCGTGGTGCCGGAGTTGACGCGGTTCACAGAGTTTTCGATCAGCGTTTTGATCTCTTTTGCCGCCTGCGCGCTGCGGCTTGCCAGCGTGCGCACTTCGCCTGCGACCACGGCGAAGCCACGGCCCTGTTCACCCGCGCGCGCCGCTTCAACGGCGGCGTTCAGTGCCAGGATATTGGTCTGGAAGGCAATTCCGTCAATCACGCTGGTAATATGGGCGATCTGCTGGGAACTGTCAGAGATCTCGCTCATCGTACGCACCACATTGCTCACCACCTGGCCGCCGCGTGCAGCGGTATCAGACGCGGTTTTCGCCAACTGCGACGCCTGACGGGCGTTATCGGTGTTCTGTTTCACCGTTGCGGTCAGCTGCTCCATGCTGGCAGCGGTCTCTTCCAGCGACGCCGCCTGCTGCTCGGTACGTGAAGAGAGATCGTTATTGCCGGTCGAGATTTCGCTGGCCCCGGTATAGATCGAATCTGAACTGTTGCGCACCGCGCTGACGGTTTTCACCAGCGAAGATTGCATCTCATGCAGACCGGCCGCCAGCTGGCTCATCTCGTTACGTCCTTGCGCCGCAATGGACTGTGTCAAATCACCCCCGGCAATGGCGCGAATATGGTTCATCACGCTGTGCAGCGGGCGCAACAGCAGGTGTTGCAGGCCGAGCCAGATCATCACCATCACCGCAATCACGGCCAGCAGAATCACCCCCAGCGTCCACTGCATGCTGGTAAAGCTGTGCTGGTTCTGCTGCGCGGCTGCCTGCAGGAAGGTGTTGTTTTCGGTACGCCATTTGGCATAACTGGCATCCATATCATCCTGCGCCTGCTGCGCATCCAGGTTGCCATAGGCTTCATAATTGTTGGCACGCAGGAAGGCGATCGACTGCTGCAACACATCGTGCATCTTAGTGATGTTTTGCGCTACTTCGTCCGCCAGTGCGCTCTCCTGCCCGGCGACGCGCGGCGTGCTTTTATAGTTACTGAAATAGGTTTCAGATTTCTGCAGGGAATCGGTTGCGGTGTTGAGCAGCTTTTCGATACTGGCGAGGGAAGCCGGATCGCGCTGGTTTTTCAGAAAGCGAATCGCCACGCGGGTGACGGTAACGCGGGTTTTGATCAGCGTATTCACGCTGTCGCCAAGGTTTTCTTGCTGCGCATTCAGCACGCCGGTGTTCTGGAAATTGACCCGGTCGTTATTGACCGCCGAGTAAAAAAGACCCCCGGTGACCAGTTGAAGAAGGCAAAATACCGAAAGGGCGATAATAATGCCGGTGATAACACGTATGTTTTTGAGCATGGCCATAGTCCGTAAGAGAGTCGGGATTGCTCAAGAATTATCGACCTGGCCTGGCTTAACTTTACGATCGCTTATTAAACACTTCACTCAGGCAGAGTGAAGTGTATTCTGCGTCACAGATTGCTCTTCTCTTTGCGCCGTTTCACCGCCAGATCGATGCGCGGCGCCAGCAGTTTTGCCACTGCGGCAAAGACCGGCACCACCACCGAGTTGCCAAACTGGCGGTAAGCCTGGGTGTCGGAAACCGGGATGCGAAACGGCTTTTCGCCCACTTTCTCAAAGCCCATCAGGCGGGCGCATTCGCGCGGTGTCAGGCGACGCGGACGGCGCGCCTGGTTTTCAGCATGGGTAAAGTCTGCCTCGCCCAGCGCTTTATCCCAGCCGCGGTCGATAAGAATTTCGGAACCATCTTTGTGATAGCGCGCCGACAGGGTGCGCGCCACGCTGGCGGCATTAGCCGGATCGACCAGCCCAAAACCGAAACCGTTGCCTTTGGCGGCGTGCTTCTTCGCATAGCGATAGAGGTAATCCCACAGCTTGGGCGAGAGCACATATTTGCTGTCGACGGTCGGCTCCAGCAGTTCGCCAAAGGTCGGGTGCTGCTGCGGGTAGAGGCGGTCGATATCGCGCAGCGTAAAGCCGTCGGCGAGATCGAGGTCGCGGCGAAAACCGACCAGCACAATGCGCTCGCGGTGCTGCGGCAGAAAGTGTTTGCCGTCGATAATCTTCGGATCGTTCTTGCCCGAGGCTTCCGCGTCGGCGACGTCGTAACCCAGCTCATCAAGCGTATTCATGATCACGCTGAAGGTTTTGCCTTTGTCGTGGCTCTTGAGGTTTTTGACGTTCTCCAGCACGAAAATTGCCGGGCGGCGGGCTTTTATAATGCGCGCGACGTCGAAAAAGAGCGTTCCCTGCGCTTCGCACTCAAAGCCGTGCGCCCGCCCGAGGGCATTCTTCTTGCTGACGCCCGCAAGGCTAAAGGGCTGGCAGGGGAAACCGGCTAATAACACATCGTGTTCAGGAATATGCTGCGCGATATGGGCGTAAGCCTGCGCTTCAGAGATAGCAGGATTGCCGCTCAGCGTCACTTCGCGGATATCCTGATTAAAAGTGTGCGTGGCGCTGTCGTTATACCAGTTGGCTTTGTAGGTGCGCACCGCGTTTTTGTTCCACTCGCTGGTAAAGACGCACTGCCCGCCAATCGCCTCAAAGCCGCTGCGGATGCCGCCGATACCGGCAAAGAGATCGATAAAGCGAAAGCGGTAATCGGGATGGTGCGCGGGCGGGGAGGGCAGCAACTCGCGCAGCAACTTCTCCTCGGTAGCGGTAAGGGTTTTCGCCGCGCCTTTGCCATTAACCCAGCGGTTGAGCGCTTCGCGGCTCCACTCCGATTTGCCCGCTTTTTTTAACTGCTCCGCCACATACTTTTGACCATAGATGTCGAGTACCTGGTTGAGCAGGGCACGATCCCGTGCCTGTTGCTGCAAAGCCTCTGCCTGCGCCAGCTCTTCCTGCGCGAGTGAATCAAATTCCGCCATGGCGTCTCCTTGGGTTTAGGCCGGGAAATATATCACTCATTTGACCCGGAGGAGAAATGCCGCACATCAGGATCGGTTCCACGGCATCTTCGCCAGCAGCAGCGCCATGCCGCACCAGCCGCTTAATCCGGCGAACAATAAGCCTGCGCCGACAAACCCCGAGAGCAGAAAGAAGGCCGGATTGAGCAGGTAGCCGAGCACCACGCCAAGTAGCACCAGGCTGCCCGCAACGATCTGCACCTGCTGCATCAGCGGGCGCGGCTGAGCTTTGTCCTGCACCGTCGGCAAGCCCGCGCGCTTCCAGTTCGCCAGCCCGCCTTCCAGCAACAGCACCTGCGCAGGCGCGGCAGCCTGAATCAATGCTTCAACATTTTTCTGGGTACGCATCCCGGACTGGCAGTGGAAAATCACCGTTTGTGCGGCGACCTCAGCGCTCAGGCGTTTACCGGCCAGCAGATCGTCCAGCGGCAGGGAGAGGGCATCGGGCAGATGTTCGCGGCGAAACTCATCCGGCTGGCGAATATCAATCAACGGCACGCCCTGCTGCTGTTGTATCCGCGCATCGTGCGGGGAAATGGATGTGTAGGACATATTCAGACCTCCGGGCAGTAGATGCCCTTAAGTGTGTTGACGATATGGTTCACGGCGGGATCTTTGATGAAGTAGGTGATGCGCTGCGCCTGGCGCACGCTCTCAATCAGCCCCTCATCTTTCATGCGCGTCAGGTGCTGCGAGGTGGCCGACGGGCTAAGGCCGGTCAACGCCGAGAGTTCGCCCGCAGGAGTGCCGGGCGCGTCACAGAGCATGCACAAAATCAGCAACCGGCGCGGGTGGCTCATCGCTTTCAGCAGCGCAGCGGCCTGCTCTGCCTGGTTCTGTAACTGGGTAATATTCGATGGTGGCATTTTTATTTTAGATTTTTCTAAATTTAGGGAAATCTAAAATACAAATGTGAAAGAAGCAAGCGCAACGTACTCCCGTTGCGCTTAAATGCTAAGCCGATTCTTATCTGGCTGGCGCGGTAATATCGCGCCAGGGGGATGAGTTACGGATGACGCCAGCGCAGCGTGGCGGGCAGAATGCGCTGCGGCGTGGTCGGTTCGTTGCCGTCCACCAGTTGCGTGATGATATCGAAGCAGTCCTGCGCCAGGCGCGGAATGTTCTGCTCGACGGTATCGATGGGCAGCGAGAGCGAATCATAGAGGTAATGATCGTCGAAGCTGGCGATATGGATATCGCTCTCCAGCAGGTGATGCTGGCTCATATAGCGCAGCACCCCTTCCAGCAGGCCGCAGGCGGCGGTAAACAGCGCTTTCGGCGGGCGGCCGAGGCGCGCGCAAAGGGCGGCGAACATCTCATACCCGCTGCTGGGGTGATAATTGCCGTGAATGATCCACTCCGGGCGCGCGGTGACACCGGCACGCTCAAGCCCCTGCATAAAGCCTGCAAGACGATCTTTGGTCGGCGATAAGCGCGGCTGGCCGCCAAGAAAATAGATCTCGTCCGGGTTGGCGCGCGCCAGGCGCTCGACCAGCTCGGCAGTGGGTGTGAGTGAATCGGTGATCACCAGCGGCAACTGGGTGTCGCTGATATGGCGGTCAAACAGCACCACCGGCAGCTGTTCGCTCAGTTTTACGTAGTCGGCGTCGTTTAACATGCTGGAGGCGACAATCAGGCCATCGACCTGGCGCGACACCAGGTTATTGACCACCACGGTCTCCTGGCTGGCGTTTTCATCGGTGCAGGAGATAAGCAGTTGCAGGCCCGCTTCGCGACAGAGGTTTTCCAGTTCGTGAGAGAAGACGGCGAAACCATAGTTAATGATTTCCGGCACCACCAGCCCCAGCGTATGGCTGCGGTTTTCACGCAGCAAGCGCGCGTAAATACTGGGCTGATAGTGGTGCTGCTGGGCAATCGCCTGCACGCGCTCGCGCGTCTCCTGGGCGACGCGCAGCTCTTTGCCGCGGCCGTTAAGCACCAGGCTGGCGGTGGCTTTTGACACCCCCGCCAGCGCGGCAATATCACTGATGGTAACGCGTTTAGGTTTTCTCACGGTTTTGCATCGCTCAAAGAAACAAGCGCTTATTCTACCATGCAAGCACGTAACGACCAGTAGCGCGCCCGCACTTCTGCGTCACCCGCAAGCGTTAAGCGTGCAGGCTGCTGCGGGAAGTAGCGGCTGCTCATCACCCCTTCGCCATCATTGATAAAGATCTCCACGCTTGAGCGGTCGCAGAGGATCTGCAACTTGTGCGCCGCACCTTGCCAGTAGCGGTAGTGCCACTCGCCGCTCTCAAAGCTTCTGCGCGCGAGGCGCAGTTCACTCTGACGCCACTCAAGGATCAGCGTGTCGGCAAAGTTCAGCGTGAGATCGCCTGCGCTCTCTACAATCAGCTCCAGCGACGCGGTATCCAGCGCGGGCAGCGCATCGGCCTGGCCGTTGAAAATCTGCTGCTCGCCGCGCAGCGCCTGAAGTTCGATAACTGGCTGTTGATAAAGCTTACCGTTGCGCGAGGTTAATTCGCGCAGGCAGGTCATCTGGTGGATCCAGCCGTTGGCGACGGTAGGCTGGCGCATCTCTTCCCCGTCCGGCACGCCCATCCAGCCAACCAGTAAACGGCGGCCATCTTCGCTCTGCGTGGTTTGCGGCGCGTAGAACTCAAACCCGGCGTCCAGCTCGTGAAACTCGCCGTGACGGAACTGCGTGTTGTCGTAATCCAGCTCGCCGCTGAGATAAGCGCTCGGGTGGGTGTTGAGCCAGCGCTTCTCGTCGCGCGTAATCCCCTGCGGGCAGCAGATAAGATAGGTGCTGTCGCCAAGCGCGAAGAGATCCGGGCACTCCCACATATAGCCCGCGTCGCCCAGCCCGTTGAGGCCGCTACCGGCGATCTCACCGAGGTTCTGCCAGTTCCACAGGTTTTCCGAGCGCAGTAGCAGCACTTTGCCCTGCAAATTGGGATCCTGCGCGCCAAGCACCATGTACCAGAAGTCGCCGTGTCGCCACACTTTCGGGTCGCGCACGTGTCCGGTGTAACCGTTTGGCAGTGGGATCGCCGGGCCGAGTTTATCGAAGCCACCCGCGCTGTTCTGCACCGCCAGACACTGCCAGGCGGTACGCGTGCCGTCGTCAAACTTGACGTTGCCGGTGTAGCAGAGCGTCAGCACGCCGTCGTTATCCACCGCGCTACCGGAGTAGCAGCCGCTGCGGTCATACTCTTCGTCCGGCATCAGCGCAATCGGCTCATGCTGCCAGTGGAGTAAATCCGCTGAACTCCAGTGCCCCCAGCATTTGTATTTATGCTGGCAGCCCAATGCGTTCCATTGATAAAAAAGATGGTAACGCCCGCCCAGCTGGATAAATCCATTGGGGTCGTTGAGCAGCCCGGTGACCGGCGCCAGGTGCCAGCTCGGGTAGAAGGGATCGCTCAGCGCTTTCGGCTGGCCTTTCATCACCGCCTGTAAAATGGCGGGCAGTAGAGAGTCAGATGCCATTATTCCGCGTCCGTTTTGTATTTCAGCAAGAAGGAGAGAATGAAGGCGACGCTAAATGCGATAGCCATACCGATAATATAGTTAAGCAGCGAACTGGCCTGCACAATCGCCAGACCCGGCAGCCCGGTGAGACCTACCGCCGTCATATAAACATGCATCGACACCACCCATGCGCCGCCGACCGCACCGCCAATTAATCCGGCGATAAACGGCTTCATAAAGCGCAGGTTGATACCAAAAATCGCCGCTTCGGTAATGCCGAGCATAGCCGAGAAGGCGGACGGCAGAGTAATCGCTTTGATCTTCGCGTCTTTGGTTTTAAACCACACCGCCAGACACGCGCCGCCCTGCGCAAAGTTGGCCATCGCCCAGATCGGCAGCAGGAAGTTGACGCCAATCGACGGGTTACCGAGCAGCCCGGCCTCAATGGCGTGGAAGCTGTGGTGCACACCGGTAATCACAATCACCGAGTAGAGCCCGCCAAACAGCAGCCCCGCCAGCCAGCCCGCGTGGGCAATCAGCGTGCTGAGCACAAACGAGATGCCGTCGCCCAGCGCGCGACCCGCCGGGCCGATAATCAGCATGGCGATAAAACCGGAGATAATCACCGTCAGGAACGGGGTGAGGATCAGATCCAGCGCGTCCGGAATCACCCGGCGCAGCTGTTTTTCCAGCATGCTCATAAACCACACCGCCAGCAGCACCGGGAAGACCGTGCCCTGGTAGCCGATCATCGCCACTTCGATGCCGAAGAAGTTCATGGTGTGGAAGCCCGCCGCCACGCCCCAGGCGTTGGTCAGCGCCGGGTGGGTGAGGATGCCGCCAAGCGTTGCGCCAAGATAGGGGTTGCCGCCAAACTCGCGCGCGGCGGTAAAGCCAATCAGGATCGGCAGAATGATAAACGCCGCCGAGCTGAACATGTCGAGCATGATATAGAGCGCGTTATCCGGGTTGACCCAGCCGTAGGTCTTCACCATCCCCAGCAGGCCCATCAACAGGCCGGAAGCAACAATCGCCGGAATAATCGGTACGAAGATGTTCGACAGCAAACGGGCGATGCGCTGGAACGGGTTCAGTTTGCGCGCAGCGATGTCTGCGGCTTCCGATTTGCTCGACTCGCTGATCCCCGCCTCGGTAATAAACGCGGCGTAGACTTTGTTCACCACCCCGGTGCCGAAGATGACTTGTAACTGCCCGGCATTGCGAAAACAGCCCTTCACGCCGTCGAGTTTGCCAATCGCGGCGGTGTCTGCTTTCGCGTCGTCCACCAGCACCAGGCGCAGGCGCGTCGCACAGTGCGCGGCGCTGGCGATATTCTCTTTGCCGCCGAGCAAGGGCAGCAGCGAGCGGGAAATTTGTGCAAAATCCATAACAACCTCTGTCTTGTTTTTAGGCTTTCAGACTACGCAAACGGCCCCCGCAGGGGCCGCGCTATCAGAACCAGGTTTCCATCTGTACGCCGAAGTTCCACTCGCCGCCGGCCTTGAAGCCAGCGCTGCCGAAGGCGTCGTCACCGGCGTAGTTATCCAGCCGGTGATCCCAGTCCATCCAGGTAGCAAACAGGCGGATTTCCGGGCGTTTCAGGAACTCACCGACATCGCCCGCTTTCAGCGTTGGCGCAACGGTCAGTTTGTAGAAGCTGCCGCTCACGTTATTGCGGCCGTTGTATCCTTCCGGGCGCAGATCCATGTACTGATACGTCCCTTCATACTGCATTTCAAAGTTTTCCGTCAGCCCCTGAATCAGGCGCACGTTGGCGGTCGCCCACTGGTAGCTGTCGCCTTTGACGTAACGATCTTTACTGCTCTGCGCCAGCACCGCCGGGGCTATGTGCCAGCCGCCGCCGAGCGGCGTGATGCCGTAGCTCGCCAGGCGCCAGGTATCGGCCTGCGACAGCAGCGCGCCGTCGGAGCCGATGGCTTTCACTTCCGCACCGAGGCCGTGACCGTAAAGCAGCGCGGTTTTTGCTGAACCTTCACGCAGGCCGTAGAAGCTGTCGTTATGCAGGCCGAGCAGGGCGTGAACACCGTTATCCGCCGCGTCGCTCTTCACTTTATTACCTTCCAGATCGAGGCGGTCGTCATTATCCTTCGCGCGCATGCCGCTAACCATCAGTTGCACCGGGCCGTAGTAGTTGTTCAGGGAGAGGATGTAGTTCTGCGCGGTGTTTTCGCTGTTTTCGATATCGCCAAAGGTGCGGCCATAGAGGGAGAGGTTGCTGCGCGCCTCGTCGCTCCACTTCATGTCGTACACCCCGGCACCGGTCCCGGCGAGGAACACCACATCGGAGTCGATCCAGTGGATATCGAAGTTATCGCGGTCGAAGCGTTTCCCCGCCCAGACGGTGGAGTCTTTAAACGCGCCGGTAAAGCTCGGCAGATGGCCGATCTCCGTAAAGGCCTGGCGCAGGTTGAGATCGCTGCTGGAGGCGGTCCAGTCGTTATAGGTGCGCTGGCCGTCGGCGAGCATCACTTTAAAGCGGGTGGTCGCGCCGTTGGCGAGGGTCTGTTTATGTTCGAGGTTCATCTCGACATAGGTATCCGGTTCGTTACCCAGACGACCCACATGGCCGCCGGTCTCACCGGCTGGCGTCACGGTCGGGCCGCCCTGGGTTTTGCTCGCCGAATCGCTCATCAGCAGGCCGGAGCGGGCATAGCCGTGGAACTCAAAGCCGCCTTCATCGCTGGCTTTCTGCTCCAGTTTGGCGGTGCGCTGCTCAACTTGCGTGGTGGTGGTGTCGGTTTTTTGCTGTGCGGCCGCTAACTGCTGGGCCTGTTTTTCCGCAGCCTGCGCGCGGCTTTCGGCGGCATTAGCGCGCTGCTCAGCGGCCTGTAAACGCTGCTCCAGCGCGGCAAGACGTGCCTCAATGCTACTCATGCTCGGGTCGGCGGCCTGTGCCGCTCCCGCGCTGAGAATAAGACCAAGGGTTATGGCGAGCGTGCTTTTTTTCATCATTTTGCATCCCTAAGGAAGAGCCATCATCACAGAGTTATTTTTGCTAAACCGGTTTAGGTGTCGAATCATAATCGCGCATAATTTCAGGACGCAATGAAATTAGCTAAACCGGTTTAGTGAATGTGAGACGGCTCGCAAAACGAGACGTTAGGCCGCACGCGTCAGGCGAGTTGCTCCTCAAGCTGGTGGCGCCAGGGCAGGGCAGTCATCGCCCCTTTGGCGGTGGTTGCCAGCGCACCGCAGATTTGCGCGCTCGCCAGCCGCGCGGCTAACTGCGGTTCGCTATCGGGCAGGCCGTGCTGCGCCAGTCCCCACAGCAGACCGGCGACAAAGGCGTCGCCCGCGCCGGTGGTATCAACGCTGATTACTGGCAGCGTCGGGTAGTGATAGCACTTACCGTTCAGGCAGGCTTTTACTCCAGCTTTGCCCTGAGTGACCAGCAGCAGGGTGATGCCGTAACGCGCCGCCAGCTCAGGCAGGCTCACCTCCTCATCAGGCGCGTCGGCGATAAATGCCAGCTCCTCTTCCGAGAGTTTCACCACATCTGCCAGCACCAGCGCGCGCTCAATGCAGTGGCGCAGCTGGGCGCTGTCGGCCCATAAATCGTGGCGAATATTGGGGTCGAAGCTGACAAACCCGCCCGCGCTACGCACCCGCTCCATCGCGCTGAAAGTGGTGGAGCGCGAAGGCTCAGCCGCCAGCGCAATCGAGCAGCAGTGCAGCCATTCGCCGCGGGCAAACGGCGGCAGATCTGTTTCAGCCAGGAACAGGTCGGCGCTCGGGCGTACCATAAAAGTAAATGAGCGCTCACCCTCTTCATCCAGCGCCACCACCACGGTGGAGGTGCGGTGCTGCGCATCGGCACGCATATAAGCAGTGTCAACCTGCTCTTTCGCCAGCGTCTGGCGCATAAAGTGACCGAAGGGATCGTCGCCGACGCGCCCGATAAAACCGCTATTTCCCTGTAAGCGCGCAATGCCGACCGCTACATTGGCCGGCGCGCCGCCGGGGCACTGCATCAGGCAGGCATCGCCCTGCGGCAATAGATCCACCACGGCGTCACCCAGACACCAGACTCGAGCTGACATGATTTTCTCCCGATAATGAGTATCGCTAAACATTAACTAAACCGGTTTAGCTCTTCAACACTGTTGGTGGGTTTATTGCGTTTTAGGGAGCGAGATCTGTTTTCTTTTCGAGGTCCAGGGGAATGACGCTCCGGTCTGAACGCATGCACCGTTGCATGCTTAATCGCAAATGACAACGAATGTCACAATCTTTGGTTAGATTCAGCAGAATACTACCTTTGTTGGATACGCACGTGTGTATGGCAACGCAGGGGATTGTTTACTGTTCTCCAGGGGATGATGGAATGAATAAACGTATTTCCGTACAGCTTCCTGCAACAAGTGAGTTGCTCTTTTGGCAGTTGACCGGGCGTGAAGCGATCTCTGAGCCTTTTGTTTTTAATCTGACTTTACTCAGCGAAGATCCCCGTCTCGATCGCAGTAAACTGCTTGGGCAATCCGTAACGGTAGCATTACCAACCCAGAATCTGTCTATGCCCCGCTACCTTAACGGCAAGGTAACCCGGGCAGGCGTCCGGCCTGTAGAACTATCCGGTACTCGCTACGCTGCTTACAACTTAATTGTTGAGTCTGACCTTTGGCCGATGAAACGCGACCGTAATATGAGGATTTTTCAGAGCCAGACGGTCCCTGAAATAGTCAAAACGCTGTTTAGCGAATATCAAATAAACGTGGATGACAGGTTGACCGCGAGTTACCGCGTTTGGGACTACTGCGTTCAATATCAGGAAAGCAGCCTGGATTTTGTCAGCCGCCTGCTGGAGCTTGAGGGAATTTCTTATTGTTTTCATCATGAACAAGGCCACCATCAATTGGTTCTTTTCGATACCGGTTCCGCTTTTGATGCCTTCCCTGGTTATGAAACGATCCCCTACCATTCGACTGACTCAGGCGGCGTAACGGGTGAGGAGGGGATTAGCCAGTGGGCGATGGAAGATAGCGTTACACCGGGTAAATTCAGCCTTGAAGATTATGACTTTCGCCAGCCTAATGCCTGGCTCTTCCAGGCTCGGCAAAATCCTTCGTCTCCGAAGCCGGGCGATATCGATGTATACGAATGGCCGGGGCGTTTTAATGACCATGTTCATGGGGAAAAATATGCGCGCATCCGTCAGGAGCGATGGCAGGTTGACCATCAACATATTGCGGGTTCGGCGACTGCAACCGGCATTGCACCCGGTTATATATTTAAGTTAAGTAGCGCGCCTTTCGTCGGTGATAACGGTGAATATCTGGTCACTGCCGCTGAATATGATTTTCGCGAAAATCCCTACGCTTCAAACGATACGGGGGAAACAATGCACCGCATTGAGTTCTCCGTTATTCCTTCTTCCACGCCCTATCGACCTGAAGTCAAAACGCCCTGGCCACGCACCTATGGCCCGCAAACGGCGAAAGTGGTAGGGCCATCAGGTGAAAGTATCTGGACCGATCGCTATGGTCGCGTAAAGGTTAAATTTCATTGGGATCGCCTGGCGAAGGGCGACGATTCAAGCTCCTGCTGGGTGCGAGTATCAAGCGCCTGGGCGGGCCAGGGCTTTGGTGGTGTCCAGGTTCCGCGCATTGGCGATGAGGTCGTTGTTGATTTCATTAATGGCGATCCCGACCGTCCTCTGATCACAGGACGCGTCTACAACGAATCGAGCATGCCGCCATGGGAACTGCCTGCGGCTGCAACCGTTATGGGCTTTATGACAAGAAGCAAGGATGGCAGCAAAGACAACGCCAGTTACCTCTTTTTCGAAGATAAACCCGGCAGCGAAGCCGTGCAGCTGCATTCTGAGAAAGATATGTCTGTCTCTGTCGAAAACGATCAAACGGTGGATATTGACGGGCATCGCACTACCACAATTAAAAAGACGCAGACTGATAATGTCACGCAGGATGCGACTTTTAACTATCTCGCAAAGCGCACCACAACGGTCACAAAAGCGGAAACCAAAACCTTTAACGATAGCGAGACTACAACTATCCAGAATGGGCGAACGCTAAAAATTACCAGCGGCGGTGATAAGGTGACTATTCAGGGTGACCGCACTACTGATGTGACTGGTAATGAAACGCACCATGTAACGGGCACCTTGACGCAAAATTTTGACAAATCTCTTACCACTACGATTAAATCGGGGAAAACTGAAACAATTGATGGTGGCGTGACCATCAATGTCAACAGCGGTGATTGGTATCAGGATGTCAAAAACGGGACGATCACAATTACTAGCCCGAAAACAATAACTCTTCATAGTGATGTTGCTATAGATCTTGATGCACCTAAATCGTCTTACACGGTGGGGTGGCATAAAGAGGTCGTTGCAGGAAATAGCGCCAGTGCTACCGGTTTTTCTGAAAGCCTGACTGGAGTATCTTTTGAAATCAAAGGGGTATCTGCTGGATTTGCTCATAGCGCATATTCGCGAAATGTTATTTCTTATAGTCATAAAACGTTTGAAGGAAAAAATAATTCAATTGAATTGAAACGGGTAGGCGTAATGCTCAAAAGTGGTACGCTACGGTGGAGCTCGGTTGCGTTAATTCTTATTGCATAAAACAAGGAGTATTTTGATGGAATTCCGATGGATGTATCTCTTTTACCTCTTGTTCGTGTTAATGGCTATTTTGGTTGTTAGAGATGTTTACTCCTCTTTTGGTGCTTATATTCGGCAGATATTTGTGGAATCTAAAGTATGGAAAACAGGTATTGCTGTTAATGCGGATATCATTTCAAGGACCAGAACCGGTAAGTTCGATGCAAATATCCCTATTTACAGGCTTACCTTTAGTTTCACTACCAGGGAAGGTGTAAAAGTTCAATCCACACTTGATCGAGCACTCGATGCCGAAGGCGTTATGCGTTATGCCCCTGGCAACGGCGCGACGCTGAAATATGATCCTAAAAACCCAAAGCGCATTGCGATGGACGATAATGACAAGCCACTCATTTTGGGTGATTAACAGACGTTAACGCCCCTGGCTATAAAGGTTAGAAAAGAATATGTCGTTTGAATGGATCTACCTGGCCTACCTTTTTTTCTTTTTGGTTGCGATGGGCATGCTGCGTTTAGCCTGGACGATGATAATGCCCGGCATTCGCCAGTTCAGAATGGAGTCTGCGGTGCGCAAAACGGGCATCGGCGTGAATGCGGATATTATCCATCGCCGCAAAACCGATCTCATTGATGGCGAAATGCCGGTTTATCAGCTGACTTTCGCATTCAAAACACGCGAAGGAGTAGACGTTCAGGCGAGTCTTGAGAGGCCGTTAGATATGGATGGTTTTATGCGATACGCGCCTGGAAACGGCGTAGCGCTGAAATACGATCCCCAAAATCCGCAACGCATAGCGCTCTACCCGAACGATCGCCCCCTTATCCTCGGCGACTGATTTGTTAAAAAGCGTAAACAACTCTTACCTCTTTGGCTCGCCATTTTTCATCCTGAGCAAAACGCCGTTCTGAATAAAATGCAGCTAACTCTCGGTAAAATAACGGCGTAATTGGCTTAAATCCCTTCAATGTCACAAAACCCGCAAAAAAGACCCCATCGCGTTGCATCGGGTGGCTAAGGCGCTATATGTTAAATTTGTGTTTACAAAATGATAAATAGGGGTTTGTTCATGGAGATGAAAAAAAGCGTACTGGCGGGCGTAGTAGCGGCGCTCTTTTCCTCTGCCGCTCTCGCAGCTGTCCCTGCGGGCTACCCGGCGGATTATCAGAAAATCGTCGATGCCGGCACCAAAGAGGGCAAAGTGGTGGTCTACTCAACGACCGACACCAAAGCCGCTGGCCCGCTAATCAAAGGGTTTGAAGCGCAATATCCCGGTATCAAAGTTGAATATAACGATATGAACAGCACCGAGCTGTATAACCGTTATCTTAGCGAGCAGGCCTCCGGTGGCGGCAGCGGCGACGTAGTGTGGAGTTCGTCGATGGACACCGCGCTGAAGCTGGCAACCGAGTACGCCGATGAGTATGCCTCCCCTGAACAGAGCAAACTGCCGAAATGGGCGGTCTGGAAAAATAAAGCCTACGGCACCACCTACGAGCCGGTGGTCTTTATCTATAACAAACGCCTGATCCCGCAGGGCGACGTCCCGGATTCCCACACCGCGTTGGCGAAGCTGATTGCCAGCCAGACCGATAAATTCAAGAGCAAAGTGACCACCTACGATATCGAAAAATCGGGGCTCGGTTTTATGCTCGCCGTTGAAGACAGCAAACACGATAAAGAGTATTTCACCCATCTTGCGGATATCGCCAAAGGCGGCCTGACGGTGCAATCCTCCACCGGCACCATGATGGAGCGCGTCTCCTCCGGTGAAAACCTGGTCGGCTACAACATCCTCGGCTCCTATGCTGAAGCGCGCGCGAAAGCGGATAAATCCTTAGGTGTCTCCTACCCGAAAGATTATGTGCTGGTGCTGTCGCGCGTCTCCTTTATCAGTGCCGAAGCGGAGCACAGCAACGCGGCGAAATTGTGGTTTGACTATGTGCTCTCCGAAAAAGGGCAGAGCATTCTCGCAAGCCAGGCGGATATCCCCTCCCTGCGTAACGATATTGAAGGCAGTAATGATATCGACGGCATGACCAAACTGCTCGGCGATGCGCTGAAACCGATCCCGGTTGATGAGTCGCTGCTTGAGTATCTGGAGCCGAAAAAGCGTCTCGAATTTATTAAACAGTGGCGCACCGCCGCCGGGAAATAGAGGCGTTGCCGGTTGTGTGCGGCGCTGTTCGCACACAACCCTTTATCTCTCATCTTCTGACCACAGGGATTTTCTATGAATATCGTGCGCAGAAAATGGCAAGGGTTACCGCGCGGCGTAACGGTCCTGATTACCGCCCTGGTGATCTACGTTCCGTTATTATTTATCGTCGTACAGAGTTTTCTTTCAGCGCCTTTCTTCTCCCGCAGTAAGGAGCTGAGCCTCGAATCCTTCGCCTTTATCTTCACCGACCCCGATTTTTACCTCGCCTTAAAGTCCGGCTTTATTCTCGCCTTTGGGCTGGTGTTTATTGCCATTCCGCTCGGCGGCATTCTCGCCTTCTTGATGGTGCGTACCGACCTGCCGGGGCGGCGCTTTATTGAGCCGCTGATCCTGGTGCCCATTTTCGTCTCGCCGATGGTGCTTGGCTTTGGCTATGTCGTCTCCGCCGGGCCGGTGGGCTTCCTGTCGCAGTGGGCGCAGCAACTGCTCGGCTTTGTGCCGTGGAACATCTACTCGATGTTCAGCATCGTGGTGATCGCCGGGCTAACGCACGTCCCGCACGCCTATCTCTATATCTCGTCGGCGCTGCGCAGCGTTGGCTCAGATGTCGAGGAGGCCGCGCGCACGGTGGGGGCCTCGCCTTTACAGGTGATGACCTCCGTCAGCCTGCCGATGGTGCGCCCCTCAATCCTTTATGCCTGCGTACTGCTCTTTTTCCTCGGGCTGGAGGTGTTCGGCCTGATGCTGGTGCTTGGCGATCCTGAAGGCAACATGGTGCTGGCCACCTATCTCTATAAGTTGACCAACAAGCTCGGCACCCCTTCTTACCACCTGATGGCCGCCGTGGCGGTGGTGCTGATCTGCATCACCATTCCGCTGGTGATGCTGCAACGGCGCTTAATGCGCACCGCCAACCGCTTTGTCACCATGAAAGGCAAAGCGTCGCAGGCACGCGCGCTGCCGCTGGGCAAATGGCGCTGGGTGGCGGGTGCAGTAGTGGTGGCGTGGCTGACTGTCACTATCGGTGTGCCGCTGCTCGGCGTGGTGCTGCGCGCCTTTATCTCCCACTGGGGGGTTGGCGTGCCGCTGTGGGATAACGTCTCGCTGGAGACCTTCCGCAATATCTGGCAGCAGCCGAACTTGCTGCGGGCGATCGTTAACTCAATGGCGATAGGCGTCTTCGGCGGCGCGCTGGCGGTGATCTGCTATCTGTTTGTCGGCATCGCGATGCACCGCAAGCAGGATAACGTTACCCGTTTCCTCGACTACAGCGTGCTGGTACCGCGCGCGGTGCCGGGGCTGCTCGCCGGTCTCGCCTTTTTGTGGGTCTTCCTCTTCTTACCGATGTGGCTCGATCAATCCCTGAAAAACGGCTGGCTGTCGGGACTGCCGGTCTCTGAGTGGCTGCGTGACAACCTGATTGTCTGGCTGCGCTCGCTGCGCAACACCATCTTCAGCGTCTGGCTGGCCTACACCGTGGTGTGGATGGCCTATGGCCTGCGCCTTATCTCTTCAACCCTACTGCAAGTGGGGCCGGAGCTGGAAGAGGCGGCGCGCAGCACCGGTGCAACACCGGGGCAGGTGACCCGTCATGTGACGGTGCCGCTGTCGCGCTATGGCCTGATCGGCTCCTGGCTGCTGATGTTTTTGATCTTTGAGCGCGAATACTCCACCGGGGTGTATCTGCTCTCGCCCGGCACGGAAACCATCGGCTCGATGCTGGTGTCGCTGTGGGCAGCAGGCGCTATCGATATTGTCGCGGCCCTCTCGTTTATCAATATTTTGCTGGTGGTCATCGGTCTTGGTGTGGCCCTGCGTTTTGGAGTGAAATTACATGATTGAGCTAACGGTAGAGAACTTACACCTGACCTACGGCGACAACCCGGTATTAAAGGGCGTGTCGATGGATCTCAAACGTGGCGAAGTGGTCTCCCTGCTTGGCCCCTCCGGCAGCGGGAAAACCACGTTGCTGCGCGCCGTCGCCGGGCTGGAGAAGCCCACCCAGGGCCGTATCACCATTGGCAAAAATGTGGTTTACGATGGCACACCGCGCAGCGAAGTGCCGGCGGAAGAACGCAATCTCGGGCTGGTGTTCCAGTCCTACGCCCTGTGGCCGCACAAAACCGTGTTTGAGAATGTCGCCTATCCGCTGAAGCTGCGCAAAATCGCCGCTCATGAGATTAGCCAGCGGGTGCAGAGCGTGCTCGATCAGCTTGGCCTCGGCGCACTCGGCCAGCGCCACCCGCATCAGCTTTCGGGCGGTCAGCAGCAGCGCGTCGCCATTGGCCGCGCGCTGGTCTATAACCCGCCGGTGATCCTGCTCGATGAACCGCTCTCCAACCTCGACGCCAAGCTGCGCGAAGAGGCGCGCGTCTTCCTGCGTGAGTTGATCGTCAAGCTCGGGCTGTCGGCGCTGATGGTGACTCACGACCAGAATGAGGCGATGGCGATTTCCGACCGCATTTTGCTGCTCAACAATGGGGTGATTGAGCAGCAGGGCACGCCGCAGGAGATGTACAGCAAGCCTTCAACACTCTTTACCGCCGAGTTTATGGGCAGCAACAACCGCCTGCATGGCAAGGTGACGGAAGTCTCTAACGGCCGGGCGCGTATCGAAGGGGCGCAGTGGGCACTGTGGGGCGTGGCCGGGCCGGGCGTTAGCGCAGGGCAGGAGGCGACGGCGGTGATCCGCGTGGAGAGCCTGCGGCTGACCGAGACGCCGCAGGATAACTCGCTGGATCTGCCGATGCTCACCAGCATGTATCTGGGCGACCGCTGGGAGTATCTCTTCCGCACGCCGGTTGATGACTATGTGGTGCGTGTTTACGGAACGCAGTCGCGCGCGGCGCAAAACTACCGCGTGGTGCTGCCTGCCGATCAGCTGTGGATCTTCCCGAAAAAGTGACGGTTACGGCAGGGAAACCCAGCGGTAACCAAGCACCACGGTGAGCAGCACAATGGTGCTCACCGCGGCGATATGCATCAGCAGATCTGCTGCGCTGATGTGCGTCGGGTGGCAGAGCGAGAGCAGGGTCAGCGCCATACAGGCGACCCCTGCACCCGCCGCGCCAAGGCTGCGGGCGGGAAAGAGCGTGCGGGTGCGGCGCAGGTAGCCAACCACTATTGCCGCCATCGGCACGCTCACCGCCAGCATAAAGAGGTAGCAGTTTGGCCCCTCAACTATGCCGCTTGCCGGAACGCGATGCAGATGGAGATTCAAAAACGTTGTCGCCAGCCAGAGGCTGACCAGCGGCGCAAACCAGCCCCAGCCAAGCGGGCGCTGCCCGGCAATGCTGAGCAGAAAGGCGTTGCGGATCGCCAGCGTGCCGGTAGCAAAGGTGAGCAGTAGTTGCAGCATCGCCCACGCAGCGCCTGCGTGCGACCAGTCGGTCTGTGTTCTGTTTAACAGCAGGCTGACTATCACCCCGCATGGCAGCGCCACAGCAAGCCAGCTTGCCACCCGCCAGCCGCTGCGCCAGGGCCGTTTTACCGGCTCTGCCGAACGGCCAAGTTTCTCAATTAACCACTCATGATCGGCCATGAAGGGCTCCTAACCGACGAAGATTATTCAGGGCGCGGTGCAGCAGCGATTTGACGGCGGAGACCGTCAGGTTGTGCCGCGTCGCGGTTTCAGCAAGGCTCATTTCGCGCAGGTGAAAATGCTCAATCACCTCGCGCTGGCGTGCGGGTAGCTGGGCGAGCAGCGTCGCCAGTTCCTCTTCATGCAGGATGGGCTGAGCAGCGGCGACCGGCTCCGGCAGTAGTTCGTCCGCCACTTCCCGCTGTTGATGGCGGCCGCGTTTTCGCAGCGCATCCACCGTGCGGGCATGGGCAATCGCCATCAGCCACGGTAAAAAGGGGGCGGCGGGATCGTAGGTGTGGCGAACCCGGTGCAGGGTCAGCAGCACATCCTGAATCACATCCTCGACCAGTTCATCATCGGCTACCTGCTTACGCGCAAGCGTGCGGACAACCGGCACCAGCGCTTTAAGCAGGCGGGTGTAGGCCTGGCTGTCGCCAGCCTGCGCCTGCGCCATCAGATGCGGCCACTCTTCCCGCGCTGCCTCCGCTTTTTCCATCATCCGCCTTAGGTTTTTTTGCCGCTCGCTGCGTTAAGGGCATTGACCACAATCGTCGGTGTTAACACCTGCGGCAGAATGGTCGGCGCGCCGCCATCCGCCGGGTAGACAACATAGAGCGGCAGGCTGCCCTGGCCCAGCTCATTGAGCGCGTCATCAATATCGGCATTAAATTTCGTCGAGTCCGCCACCATATAGAGCGTGCCGCTCTTCGCCAGCGCCGTTTTGACCGCCTGGGTTGAGAGCGAAGTCTTCTCATTCACCTGGCAGGTGATGCACCAGGAGGCGGTGAAGTTGACGAAAATCGCTTTCCCGTGGCCGCGATTCTCCGCCACTTTTTGCGGCGACCAGCTGGTCTCCTCCACCTGCGACGAAGCCAGCGCCGCGCCGTTGTTCACCACCGTTGGCAAAGGCGCAATGGCGGCGATGATCAGCAGTGCGGTGGCGGCGAACAACCCTTTATGGCCACGCCCGGCGAAGCGGCGCTGCTGCGCCATGCCATAGAGCCAGGCGGCGAAGCTCACCACCACCGAGGCGGCAATGATCGCCGCCAGCGCCGTGGTGCCCGCCTGCTGCGCCAGCACCCACACCAGCCAGCCGAAGGCACCAAACATCGGAAAGGCCAGCCCGCGTTTCAGGATGTTCATCCACGCGCCGGGTCGCGGCAGCCATTTGCCGAGAGCGGGGAACAGCGAAATCAGGCTAAACGGTGCGGCAAAACCGAGCGCGAGGGCGAAGAAGATCGCCAGCGCGACAGCGGGCGGCTGCACCAGCGCATAGCCAATGGCACCCGCCATAAACGGCGCGGCGCAGGGCGTTGCGACAATAATTGAGAGCGCGCCGGTCAGCGCCGCGCGGATAAACGCCCCGCGTTCGATCTGGATCTCCCCGGCCCGCTGCGCGGAGAGGCCCACTTCAAACACGCCGAGCAGGTTAAGCGCCGCCGCCAGCACAATCAGCGCCAGTGCGGCGATAACCAGCGGCGACTGTAGCTGGAAGCCCCAGCCAACGGCGCTGCCGCCAGCGCGCAGCGCAAGCAGGATACCGGCGAGGATCAGCATGGTCGCCACCGTACCGAGTAAAAACCCCAGCCCTTCGCGGCGGGTCTGCCCCGCATCCCCGGTATGGCGCAGCAGGCCCAGCGCTTTCAGCGAGATAATCGGAAACACGCAGGGCATAAAGTTGAGAATAATGCCGCCTGCGAAGGCGGCGAGCATGGCGGTTAACATAGTGATTCTCTGCCGGAAAAAGGGTTAGTTACGAATGGTTTTTCGCATACTGTTTCACCGCGTCCATCGTTTTCTGGATATGCGTTTCCGGGTTTCTGTCAGTGTAGCTCAGCAGGATCTTGCCGTCCGGCGCGATAACGTAAGAGGTGCGATCGGAGAGGGTTTTGCCCTTCATCTCCATCAATGTGTCGTACTGCGCCGCCACTTTCGCGCCCGGGTCGGCAGCAACGGTAAATTTATCGCGGCACTCCTCTTTAGAGAAGGCATCTACCTGATCGGTGTTACCAGCGGTGACGCCAATCACCGTTGCACCGAGCTTCTTAAAATCATCCGTCGCTTCGGCAAAAGCGTGGGCTTCAATGGTGCACCCTTTACTGAATGCCGCCGGGAAGAAGTAGAGCACCACCGGCCCTTTTTGCAGCGCTTGCTTGAGTGAGAAGGTGAGCGGTTTTCCCGCCAGCGCGCCCTGCAACTGGAAATCGGGGGCCTGCGAACCGGTGGGCAGCGCCGCCTGTGCGCTGGCAACATTCAGCAGGGCTGCGGCAGAGAGGCTCAAAAAGAGTTTTTTCATCGGGGTCATCATGCGCTCCAGGTCAACGTTAAGTGTGCGTTCATCTACAGTTCGCTGGCGCAGAGGAAAAGGTTTCGCGGGCAGCGAAAAAAAAGTGAAAAATCTCATATGACCGCGCGGCGGGCGGGCAGAATCATAAGATTTATCTAATATG
Source organism: Kosakonia sp. HypNH10 (assembly GCF_029850615.1). Classification (NCBI taxonomy): domain Bacteria; kingdom Pseudomonadati; phylum Pseudomonadota; class Gammaproteobacteria; order Enterobacterales; family Enterobacteriaceae; genus Kosakonia; species Kosakonia sp. HypNH10. Next base: position 72,520 of record NZ_JAOTIU010000007.1, on the reverse strand, counting down.
CTATATTCACTACTGCACTCTCCATCGTATCGAATCCCCTGTCGTCAGCTGTTTATCATGGTGAATAACCAATGGTTTATTACTCCGCTATTGAGAAGGGTAGCCTGCTGCGCCGTTATAATCGGCTGCTGGCGAAATACAGTACGCACCGGCATGAGTTATCCCTGGCGCAAATCGCCGACACTTTAGCCTGCACGGCACGCTATGCGCGTTCCCTGCTGCAAGAGATGCAGGAGGAGGGGTGGCTTATCTGGCGCTCCAGACCCGGGCGCGGCGCGCTCGGCGTGTTGCAGTGCCAGATGAGCGTAGCGGCGCTGGAGAATATGCTTGGCAGCAATACCCCTGCGGCTGAGGCGAAAAGCGTGCCGGTAAATCAGGGGGCGTGTTACTCCAGCGATGGCTTTCACTACCACATCTCTTTCTATCGCCCGCTACAGGCACCCGTACCCTCTATTCATACCGATCGCGCCGGGCGGCATATTCTACAGATGGTGCATGCCGGGCTGACGCGCCATCTGCCGGAGCAGGCTGAGCCGGTTCCCTGTCTCGCGCACACTATTCGCGTCAGTGAAGATGGGTTGAGCTGGCACTTTATGCTGCGCCGCGGGCTGGTGTGGCACAACGGCGAGCCGCTCAAGCCTGCACAGCTTCAGACCACCCTTCAGCGTTATGCGGGCGGGCCTGGCTTGCCCCACGTTACGGATGTCATCGTGCAGGATTATGTGTTGATCATGCACCTTAATCAGCCGGACGCGATGCTGCTCTATCGGCTGGCAAGCCCGGTTTATGCCCTGTCGCACCCGGAAAATGGCGTGGTGGGCCTCGGGCCTTTTCGGCTTGGTAGCCATTCCGATGCGCAGATGATCCTCACCCGCGCGCCCGGCTGGCATGGTGAAATGCCGCAGGCGAGCGAGATCGTCTACAACACGCCGCTGGCCGCCACACCTTCGCCAGCGCTGGTGCGCCTCGATACGCCCCGCTCACAATTAACCCCGGAACCGACGGTGACTCGTGAAAGCAGCGATGCGTTTTACTATGTCACCTTTAATCAACGGCGCGGCCGCTTGAACCTGGCGCAGCAGGCGGTGATCCGCCAGATTGCGCACTCCCTCGCCCGCGCGCTGATGGAGCGGGAAGAGACGCTGGTACCGCTACCGGAGTGGTTAAAGCCACTGAAAGAGGCACCCGCCCAGGCGCTGCTGCCCGCCACGCTCAACATCACCTACTTTCGATCTACCGAGATGAAAAAGCTGGTGGATGAACTGGTAAAAAGCCTGCGCTATCGCGGCTGTACGGTAAACACCAACCCAATCAGCGTTTCGCACTGGTTACTGCCCAACCAGCGCTGGGAAGAGGAGGATCTCTGTCTCGGCTTTCTGCGCTTCGACCAGCATGAAACCTTCAGCCTGGAGGAGCGCTATCGCCATAGCGAGATGTGGACCTGGTTTTGGGGGCACTCGCAGTGGCTGCGCTGGCGGAGTCTGAATCAGTTCGCTAATTGATTGAATTAATTTGTTTTTAATGAATTAAACTTTCAATTGTATACCTAAACGTGTACCAATTATTGAATTTCATTGCTATCTTGCCTGTCTAAAGCCGTCGATTACTCTTAATCTTTATCATTTTTAGCTATCAACACTGCCTGGAAAAAAGTTTTTTTGTGTTTTACTGTTCATAGTGTTCACTAAGTGTTTTTTTAATTTATTTTCATAGTGTTAGCGTGTGAATGCTCAGTGAACAGTGAACACTCTACTATTCACCGCCACAGGCTTATAGATGCAAACGTTATAGTCTGCTGTGAGCGAACAGCGGACGTTGCTACCAGCATTCCGTGCGAATCAATGGGGAGCAGGTCAGAGCAATAAAAATGGCCGCCTAAGCGACCTATTTGTTTTACATAAGCTTTATTTTTACTTTATACCCCTCAAGACCGGACATGGTCTCACTCGGGATTAACTCGATCTCAGAAACTTCCTTGCCTGTTTTATTCCGTAGCTCAGTGATTTTTTTAGTAATAAGAGCAGAAATTTCTTGCTCAGCTTTACGCTCCAGTTCTTCAGGTTTCATATGTACTCCTTTTTCACACCCAACCTTTTATAAATCATAGGTTATCTTCCATGAGTGCGCTCAGAAATAATCCCTCACACCACTGGTAAATCGGGAGTGGGTTGCAATGCGCACACTGCCGATGCCGATGCCGTCGCCTCGTTCGCAGGACATCTGGTGTCAAGCCGGAACAGAGGCTTGACAGATTTTTCCTGTCATTATCACAGACACACAGTGAATGCCTGTTGTAATGCAGTAATAGTCTTTCCTCTGCCGTTAATAAAAATTTTTGTATTAGTCTTCCGCTTACGCTTGTTGTAAATGGTTTGTAGACCATACTTAGCAGGCATCTTAAATGGTGCGCAACCCGACCTAGGGAATGGCTTATGGATGAGCCACACCTTCAGAGAGAATTGAGGGAATTGAAAACAAGAACCAATCCCGTATCTCAAGTTTGCCTTCGTTTAGAAGGCTTTTTTATTTGAGAAAATAGCAAGCTCGAGCTATTTCAAAATTTTGTTTGCAGCTTCGACGATTTCATTTGATGTAATTTCTCTGTCTGAGGCTACACAAAACTCAATATGATCGCCAGTTAGCGAATGAACTCCCGCATACCTAATCTTAAGATGAGTTTCCTCACCATTCGGGTATTCGCGGAGTATTGTGGTAGTGCCATCTTCAACCCTGACAACCACTACTTGCTGCCGATTGAAGAACACCATAACATTTTTCATAGGCATCCCTATTGTTGAGAAAAGGCCACAATGAGTGGCCTTTGATTAGTATCAGCTTGAAGTCAGAATATTGATTCGCAGGAGCCATCCGAGCGATTCATGTTTTTTAATCCGCCAATAACCGCTACCTTTCTGGTGTAGGTAAGGCGGCGGTGAATTGAGTCTACAGAGTTTTAATGTTTTCACATGATAAAGGGCAAGATGATGTTGGTTATGCTGCAACTTTTGATTTGCATCTGCGATTAAACTGTTTCGGCAGTTTTAACCACTGCAATTCGTGCACGTTTGCCCCTCAAATCTGCGCCCACAAATAATGCAGTGCGGGCTTAGTAACGTCAGCTTCTGGCACAAAAGATCCTTAATCAGAAACATACGCACGATAATTTAAGAATCATCACCATCCCGATAGAGCCTGAATGAAAGACGTAGCCGTGCTGTTTAAAATTCTGGCAGGCTGGTCTCACTCTGTTACACTCAGGGCAGATATGATTTCACATTTTCAGCCAGGTCAGTGCTGCACCTGAAAATCAGACAAAGGCAATGACCACTCAAAAGCAATAATGCTTGTCCGCCGCGACGGACTTTTACCGCCAGGCAACAGGATGGTTGATATGTTCAGGAGTGAAAAAGAAATCAATATCGTTATTGGCGAAGCCATATTAACGCTGCTTGAGGGCGATGATGACGTCAGCGCGCGCACCCTGGCCCGACAACTGAAACAGATGCTTGAGGTGGAGACAGAGGCTGCCCGTCGTGAAGTTATTAAAGAAGCAATCCGGCAGACCATCAGACTTCTTGCCACAGCCCTTTGTTCGGGTAATTTTGGGGCTGAAATAAAGCTGTTATCCCGCGAATTTCCTAGCCATCAGAGTTACGGGCACTGATAGTGCTCAGGCATCTTTACTACACCGGGTACGTTCTGCCTTACTAAATCAATGTTCCCGGTCACTCAGCATCTTAATTGCCCTTATGCTGTTTTCCCGCACACGCGGTTCAGAGGTGCTTTTGCTGAGAAACTCCAGTGCATTTATCAGGTTATCCTTCCGTACTATGCCTTTCTGGCTGAGGAGCCTGCGGGCAATGCTACCAATCAGTTCCAGTATTTTTTCATTATCAACCTCGCCCGAATCCATAAATTCTCCGCTAAACGAACCAGCTATAAATATAGCATTGTGTTAGGTGGCGAAGGTTACTGTGTCCGTATTAAGGAGCTGATAACCTCATAAAGCCCGAGGGTCAAAGGGCGCAAGTTTCTGAAAGATACGCAAACCTATGGTCTTTTCCCAGTGTATTATTACATTCAAGTGTTAGCAACGTCCGCTTCTGGCACTGAGCGACCTGACAACTTTCGAGGGTAAAAAGGATTCTCTAGGAAAACTGCTCACTCTGACCGGTGTATAAGTAAAAAAGACCGGCAATCGCCGGTCTGTGGTGGTTATTACATTGCGGGTTCGTCACATTTCGGCAGCCAGTCGCCGTTGCTTTCCTCTTTCAGCGTCAGGTTAGTCTGCATGCCCTGATTCGTCCTGCGCTTGTCATAATTCAGGCCGTACTCTTTCAGCATGGTTGGCAATCCCTTACCGAACATCGTCAGGCTCAGGGTGTTCTTGTAGCCGTGCGCCTCCATGTACACCAGATAGGCGTGATACAGATAAAGCCTCGGTTGGCGTGGAATAATGTTCGCATTACCCATATACATGCCGTTAGCGTCAGGCAGTGCCTCCAGATAGCCGCAGAAATCAAAGGCCGGATCGGCATCGCGCTTGATGCTCAGTGCCTCGTCTGAGTTCTGCTGCGACTGGAGCAGCGTGCGGGCGCTCATCGGGTCGCTGAACCGCTGCATGAGCTGGCGCACAATGACCGCCAGCTCGCGGGCGATTTTGTCCTTCAGGTGCGGGTCGCGCTCCGCCGGGGCTATCTGCTCCGGGAAGTGGATTATCACCCGGCGACGGGACACGCCACCGCTGCGGTCGGTGAAGCGCATCGGGTTGTTGTTCACGGCCAGAATCACCGCCGGAATATGCGTGGAATAGGCGTCGCGGTATTTCGGATCAACCGACACCGCATCGCCCCCGGTGATGGCCTTGAGTCCTGCCCCGTCCCCGCTCCATTTCTCCTGGTCAGGCAGGCGGATGAGCGAAAAGCCAATCAGGGCGGCGCGCTCGCGGGGTGATTCCAGCGTCTCGATGGTCGCCGAGGTGGCGTTGTCCTCGCCTGCGAGCATGGTCGCAACCTCGGCCAGAATACTCTTGCCGCTTCCGCCTGGCCCGGTCACTTCGAGGAAGAGCTGCCAGTCATAGCGGTTCGCCAGCACCATAAACAGCGCGGCCAGTATCACATCGCGTTTGTCGGCACTGCCACCGGCAGCCCGGTCGAGCCACTGCCAGAAATGCGGGGCATGGGATGCCAGCGTTTCGCCCGCCACCGGCGGGGTGAAATCCACGTCGCACAGGGTACGCAGCCAGTGCGATTTGCTGTGCGGGCTGAACGTGCCGGTTTTTGTGTCCAGCACCCCGTTACGGAAACCAATCAGACGCCGCGCCGGTGCCTCCTGCTGCGGGATAATCAGTTTCAGGGTCTCCACCACCGATGCAATGCGTCCCGAGGAGAAGGGGGCGCGCAGGCGCTGAAACAGCCCGGCCACGTCGCGGGCAAAGTCTGAGGGCGGTATCACCTTCCAGATACCGTTTTCATACCGGGACAGGAGCTGGCCGTTCGCATCCACTGCCAGCGCCTCGCCGTAATGCTCATGCACCCGTATGGCCTTCTCACTGGTGCTCATGGCGGTAAATTCCGCCTCGCTCATGGTGTCGAACGGACTTGCAACCGGCGGGCGGATGGCGTCGTAAACTGCGCGGCGCGTGGCGTCCTCCCCGTTCAGGGTAAAGGCATCATTCCAGTCCCCGAACACCGGTGGCAGCGCAACCACCCCGTTGCAGGCGTCTGCGGCCGCTGCGGCTTTGGCCTGACCGTCTCCGCTCAGGTCACGGTCGGCGGCGAGAATAATCTGACAGGCCGGGTGCTGGCGGCGGGCAAGGCTCGCCAGGGAAAGGAGGTTCACGGACGAGAGCGCCACCATCACGGTCTCGCCGGTCAGGTGATGTACGGTCAGCGCGGTCGCGTACCCCTCCGCTATCCACAGGCGTTTTCCCGCCTGTTTCTGGCCTTCGATGATGTGGCATGCGCCTTTCACCGCCCCGCCTTTCAGGGTGCGCTTTTCCCCGTCAGCGTTAATGAGCTGGACGTTAACCAGTGCCCCGGTGTCGTCATGCAGGGGGACAACCACATCCCCGGCGCGGTAGCTCACGCCCCCGGTTTTGTGCGTGGTGGCGAGGGTCAGGCATTCGCGCTCAGCCAGTCCCTTGCGGGTCAGGTAGGCGTTGCCGGTGGCCGGGCGGGCTGATGCCACGAGCTCAGCCGCCCGTGCGGCCGCCGCTTTTCGCGCGGCGTCCGTTCCGGTGTCTGCGGTCGCGGTGGCTGCCGGGGCAACCGGCGGCAGGGTGCCGGTCACGGCATTCACCTTCCCGGCGGCCTCGGACGGGGTCACACCGAACACCTTTTCAACCAGTTTCAGCCCGTCACCCGCGCCGCACTGGTTACAGAACCACGTTCCGCGCCCCTCCTTGTCGTCAAAACGGAAGCGGTCAGAGCCGCCACAGACGGGGCAGGCCTGATGCCGGTTTCTGATGACCGGGACGCCCAGCGCCGGGAGAATGCGCGGCCAGTGGCCGCACGCCATGTTAACGGTGTCCGTTACGTTCATTTTCATTGGTGTTTTCCTCAGTGCAGGACAGGCACGCTGATATGGCGGGCGCAGAGTTCATCCATCACGGCCAGACCGAGAAAGGACAGCGACGGGGCGGCTTTCAGGGGACCGGCATCCATTAAATCTTCCAGCAGGGCACAGGCAATCAGGCGGCCTTTCTCCTCGCCGTGCTGGCGCAGGTAGAAGCCCTCCAGCTCGGCGGCAATGGCCGACTCCAGTGCATCGAGGGTGAGGTGCGGGTAGCGGTGCTGACGATGGCACACGGTCAGCCAGGCACAGGCCACGGCGCGGCGGTAAAGCGCGGCGCGCAGAACGGGTGTTAACGGGGTTTTCATACGCCGACCTCCTCACTGAGCCAGCGCTGCATGCAGCGCTCCACCACGCCGTCAAGCTGGGTGGTCATGAGGTAAATCACGGAGGAGAGCTGCGCCTGGTGCGCCGGTTCCCGGCTGACCGTCACGCTGTCATTTAACAGCGTCATGGCATTCACGAACTGGCCGACGTTACGCAGGTGCTCCAGGCACGCAAGCTCATCGCGGGTGAGGGTCAGGGTCAGGTCTTTCACGCGCACACCTCCGCCACCGGCAGACGCCCGGCAAAGGCGATAATGTAATCCCGGACAAGGGAGCGGCGTGCAGCGCGCTCGTCACCGGCAACGGTGCGGAGCATACAGATACGGGGGGTGCGGTCTGCGCGGCGAACGGCTGCGAAGACGTAGACAAACTGCGGGTGTGACAGGGTGAGGTGGGTAGCCATGGTGGCAGCCTCCAATGTTTGCGTTTTAACGCTACCACCGGAAACGCCAATTTCACTGGTGGTAGCCCAGACGGGGTTGGCGTAACCGGCAACATTGGAAACCGGCGCTTCATAAGAAGCCCCCGCCTGAGCCACCATTACTCTATAGATCCAAAGGTGGAAGAACCTTCGAACCAAAAATGGATGCACTAAGGCATAGACACAAAAAAAGACGCGTGACGCGTCTGGTGTCACCAATGTTGTATACGGGACGCCAATCCCGGCAGCCGATTTTGCGGCAGCGGGAAAACTATACCTGGAAACGGCCAGAAGAAGCAAGCCAGGAAAAGGCAGTTTTTGCAGGGCGATCATCATCATGCGTCACAGCCCCGGTTACGGTCGGCTATACGGGCAGTCATCCAGGCTGTGACTTCGCTGTGCAGCCAGGCGACATTTTTACCTCCGAGGGAGACCTGCTGCGGAAAGGCATTCCGGCTGATGAGATCGTAAACAGTGGAGCGCGACAGACCGCACAGGTGCATCACCTCGGGCAGGCGCAGAAAGCGCTCCTGAGCGTGCTCAGTCCCCGGCATTAGCGGGGCGGCAGGGGCGGAAATCGGGGAAGAAAAAGCGGTGTGCATCGGGCTACCTCATAAAGTCCGTGTGGTGCCGGTCATGTCTTTCCGGCGTCAGGTAGCGCTCTATTTTGTGAATATTTTCAGCGGGAGCAACAGGTTATTTTGCTGTCACTCTTTTCTTAACAATTTGTTAACATGCAAATGGCAAACAGTGGCAAACGCTGACAAACTCTGGCATTTCCTGATAACAATCTGGCACATTTCTAATTATCTATGGTTATAGATAACCTATCTTTTATGGCAATAAAGTATAAATGGCGTAAATGTCCCCAAAAACAGCCGGTGAACAGTGGTGAACAGTGGGTGAACAGTCAGACCTTCAACTGTTCACCCCTTAACTTACTGTATTACTTACTTTTTATATTCTTAGTGAACAGTGTGAAGAGTTAAACACAGAAAAACAAACAGGGAGAGGGGTTTTCCTGCGACCTCTTTCTGGCGAGCCGGTTTTTTCAGCAGCTTTCTGTACCATCCCGGCCACAACAGCAACAGCTCGTGATGTTGTGCAGGCCACGGCAGAATGCCCTCACACTGAAAAGAGAGAGCCCGCCATGAAAACTGAAATTATCACCGCCCTGATGAAAACCGTTGCCAGCACCCGGCCTGCCCCTGACCGCGCCCTTATCGAGAATGCCGTTGCGGTCACCACTGAAAAGGCTGCGCAGAAGAATGCCGCCGCCGTGAGTGAAGCGCTCTCCCGCTTTACAGAGGCGAAAGCCGCCCACACCGGCAGCATGATGACGCTGAACGACATCAATGCAGCCATCACCCGCAGCGAAAAGGAACGGCAGACTGCGCTTGAGGAAAGCGCGGAGGCTGACAAAAGCTGGCGTACCCGCCTGCGCAGCCTGGGCGGAGCCATGACACCGGAGCTGAAAGCCGAACACGGCCGCCGCATGGCCGGGCGCGAGCTGGCAGAGGAGTTCACCGGCCTGATTGCCGAACTGGAAACAGACAAATCCCGTGCCATGCTTGAGGCGTGTGCGACCGGCAGACAGTATGTCGATGAGCATGCGACCGCACTTACCGTCTGCGCACAGGCGGCCTGGACAGAAGCGATGGACACCATCAGCCCGGCGCTGGTACGCGCTTACCGTCTGCGCCTGCGTGAGCTGGAGCTGAAAGGTGAGCCACGTCCGGGTGACGTCCTGGCTGAGGAGCTGCAACAGCATGTTGCCTTACAGGCACAGTTCTATACCTTCGACATGGACAATGAGCCGGTAATCTCTCAGCTCGGCCTGCACCGCCCGCCGCTGACCGGCGTGGACATGACGCTCTATAAAAGCCCTGCCAGACGTATGCAGCTTGCCGCGGAGCTGGCCGCCCGGAAAAAGCAGGCGGAGAGCTGAGCCATGTTTCACTGCCCGTACTGCAAGCAACCCGCACATACCCGTACCAGCCGGTATGTGTCGGAGAACCTCAAGCAGCGCTATCACCAGTGCACCAGCCTTGAATGCTCGGCCACGTTCCGCACCTCCGAGACGCTCGACGGGGTGATACGTCAGCCCGCCATGCCGGAAAACGCCGTGGCGCTTTTAACCGCAGGAGAGAGACCATGACCAACAGCCTGACGCTGACGCAGGCCGCAGAGGCCTGCCTGCACCACCGTGCCGTGTGGCTGAGCCGCCGGGAGATGCCTGGTGCCCCGGAGGAAACCCGGCAGGCCGCACGGCAGTATATCCGCGCCCATGAGACCGTCCAGGCGCTCAGTATCCGCCACCGGCTTGATGGCTTCATGCATCAGCACGGCGCAGAGCTGGCCGCCATTCTTGCCCCGGAGCTGATACATATCCGCAGCCTCCCGGCGCACCTGCAACACCGGGCGCTCGACCGGGCAACGCATCACCTGCGCGATGCGCTCGCATCGTGGCTGGCCGCCGGTAACGGGATTAACCCTGACGGCTGCGCGGTGCTGAATGCCGTCGGCATCAGGCCTGATAAAGCATCGCGCACCGACTGCCAGCAGCCATAATTCCCCGAAAAATGCGCCCCGGTCATCCCCTGCCGGGCGCACCCTCCCGCCCATGAAAAATAGCCGAAAAATCCATAAATAATTAAAAAAATACCGTGCATGCATACCCTGCATTTAACTGCATTTATTTCTGCGCCTGCCTCATGCCCGCCCGCACCAGCCCCGGCGCGGCCTGAGCCCGGTCATGCATCTGCATTTAAACCGACCCGTGAAGCGGGCAGGCGAGGAGGGGAAAGCACTGCGCGCCGGGTAAGTGAACGGTTATTAAATAATTTCTGAGTGGGACTGCTATTTAGCTATGTTTATGATTAATCAAAATGATGATTATCGAGAGATAAAGATTGCGGGGATCTTTTGCTGGAAATAAAGTATGGGATAGGGATTACTTAAAATTAAATATGGAGTAAGTATAGGGATATACAATAAACAGTTTCAGTTTATTGTATATCGATTACTTGTGCTTCTGTATATTATTTGCTTATGGTAAATTGCTGATCACGATATACACATTCACCCCACCATTTCATTAGCTCTATACGTTGCTCGAGGTAAGTTGAGCGGTTATAAGCTCTCCGAACCTCATTTTTGTCGCTATGTGCGAGTGCAGATTCAATAACATCCGGGTTAAATCCTGCTTCATTTAATGCTGTGCTTGCTATTGATCTTAGCCCGTGAGCTACTAATTTCCCTCGATAGCCAATTCTTTTCAAAGCAGCATTTGCTGACTGGCTATTCATAGGTTTCTTTGGATCATATCTACTCACAAAAACAAAATCACGATGGAAGCTGATAGGTTTCATCAATTCAAGAATTTCCAGCGATTGAGAAGATAAAGGAACTATATGTTCTCGTTTTGCCTTCATTCTTTCAGCGGGAATGATCCATATCTTCTTTTCGAAATCAATTTCTGTCCATCGTGTGCCTGATGCTTCTGAAGGCCTAACAAGAGTTAACAATTGCCATAAAATTAGGTAGCGCGTCGTGATTGGCAAATTCGACATAACCAGCGAACGTACTAATTCTGGTAGTTCCTCGGGACGTAGGGTAGGCATGTGTTGCCTTTTGGGCTTCTCAAAAGCCATACCTACACCTGAAGCAGGATTAGAATCAATCAGGCCTGTGTTTACTGCGTAAATCATAATTTCATTAATACGATAAACCATGCGTCTAACAGTTTCGAGCGCTCCGCGTGCTGTGATTGGCTCTAGTGTTTCTATCAATATACGTGCTTTGATTTCTTGAATTGGAATGTGGCCTATAGCTGGAAGAATATCTTTTTCTAAAGAACGCCAAATATCTTTCGCATAATCATTTGAGATACTGTTGCGCTTTGTAGCAAACCATTTTGTTGCCACATTTGTGAAAATGCTTGAAGTAGCAGTCTGTTGCTGTAGTTGTGATTTTCCTGCTTCAATTTGCGGATCTAAACCACGTGCTAATAATGAATTATATTCAGCTCGTAAGTTCCTTGCCTCTGCTAATGATAGAGCAGGGTAAGGCCCAAGACTGATCATTGTTCTTTGCTTAGTTGCTGGTCGCTGATAGCGAAAGCGCCATAGCTTCTTACCGCTAGCTTTGACTATGAGAAAAAGACCGTCGCCGTCGTGCAGCGTCAGATCTTTATCATGGGCTTTAGTCCGTAAGACTTCGGTGTTGGTAAGGGGACGTGTTGTCCTTGCCACAATCATCGCTCCATCGTGAATTGGTATACAGTTTTGAGCATACATACTAGCGTATACCTATATGTATACCAATCTTCACTGGATTAGGACGGATGATTTAGGACGATGTCAGACACAAAAAAGCCCGCGTAGCTGATGCTGCACGGGCTTTCAGGATTTCACCGGACGTATCCGGATCATAATGTGGTGGAGCTGGCGGGAGTTGAACCCGCGTCCGAAATTCCTACATCCTCGGTACTACATGCTTAGTCCGTCTTTACATTCGCCGGCCAGCTGCGGAAGGACACGCCACTGACAGACTAGCCTGATTAGTTTTAGCACTTCAACCCCAGGCAGGGCATCCGCGCGATCTCTTTTGGGTTTGACCTCTCTTGATCCCCGTCCTAAGAGCGGAGGCTAGGGAGAGAGGGCTCTAAGCAGGTTATTAAGCTGCTAAAGCGTAGTTTTCGTCGTTTGCGACTATTTTTTTGCGGCTTTTTACGAGGCCAACCGCCCCTCGGCATGCACCTTGGGTTTCGCGAATCCCGTCGAATCCAGAATCAGCCCCAAAAGTGTGAGAAGGAGTATAGCAAACTTTCACCGCGACATGCCAGTCCATATCCGCAACGTTTTTACTTTCAACCATTTGCCTGTTTTTTAACCATCTGGTTAAGCAGGATAGTTATATAGAAAAACAATTATTTCAGACGTAAATAAATAAGAGGTGATACAGGGATAATATAAATTAGCTTTTTCTAATATATTATACATTGTAAATTTCTTTACAGTTCAGCCCTGATTATTTCATTTTCAATTAATTCACTTATGCCCGAAATTAAGCCCCGCTAACTTTCTGAAATATACCCCTGAAATATATTCTGTATCTCGCTGAAATGTTATCAATTTGTGATTTGAAACGTTGCCTAATTACAATTGGTTGTTTATATCTTTCTTAATGTAAAAATTTATTAAATGATGATGGATTAACATAATAAATGAAAAACAACGACTTAGCTATTTCTCATCTCGTATGTCCCACACCCGCTTCCTGTCAATCCTGGTGAATTGGTAAACCGTAATCCTGCGCAAAAACAGATGCCCGCAGGCGCTCTAATATTGCTTTCGCATCCGAGGTGAAAATATGGCCCCGCAAAATAGTCTTCCTGGTTCCGTCGACGTAATAAACCAAAAAACTGGCGATGTTGTTGCGCAATATGCGAAAGGCAGCGACAGGGTAGTAAATTTAACTGACACGAGTATTGTGCGCGTTAATGCGTCGCAGGAGTCAGTAAATTTCTTCGAGCGTGAAGGGAACGACCTGATCGTCCATATGAAAGATGGTTCCACGGTGCGTTACAACAGCTTCTTTACCGTGGATGGCGAGGGCTTGCACAGCGAGATGGTTTTTGAGGATGAGCTGGGCACACATCAGGCCGCCTTCCCCTATGCGGCAGCCGCGGGGCCGGCCACTGCGGAGACCATTGTTCCGGCATTCAGCGAAGTGGCGCTCGGATCGCTGGTGGGTACCAGTGGTCTGTCGGCCCTCGCAGTGCTCGGCGGCGTGGCGGCGGTTGGCGCTGCGGTGGGCGTGGCGGCCGCAGCGAGCAGTAGCGGTGGCGGTAGCAATAACAACAACGGAGGTGATAACGGCAGTGGAGATGGTGGCAACGGTACCGGCGGTGGAGACAATGGCGGTGGTGAAACGCCTGTTACCCCCACCCTCAGGATCAACGCCATTGCCTCCGATAACATCATTAACCTCGCCGAATCTGGCGAACCACAGCTGCTCAGTGGTGTAACGGAAGCGGTAAATGCAGGCAGTACCGTTACCATCAGCGCCAACGGACAGACCTGGACCACCACAGTCCAGGAGGATGGCCGCTGGAACGTCTTACTCATGCCTGAAGATATCAGCGCCTTTGGGCAGGGCTTCCATGTTCTGAGATTTGCTCTGTTCTCGTTCTCGGGTGCGGTTGCCACGGCAGATTCAGAAATCATGATCAGTACCACGCCGCCGGTGCTTGAGCTTACTCCCTTCACACCGGGCGATATTCTCGATCAGGATCAGCACGTGGCGGATAAAATTGTCCGCGGCTATGTCGGTGCAGAGGATGCCGGCAGCACCATTTTTGTCACCCTCAACGATCGCACCTACACGGCGATTGCCAACGCTGAAGGGCAGTGGGAGCTGGTTATTCCCGCGGCAGACATGGCGCTGCTGGAAGACAGGCAGAGTTACACCCTGCTTTATCGCGCGGTGGATATTGCCGGTAACGTCTCTGAAGAGACGCGCGCTTTCAGCACCAACTTCAACACCCCGGATATCACCATCAATCCGGTTGCCACCGATAACATCATCAACAGCGCCGAAATCCTTATCACGCAGGTGCTCTCCGGCCAGACCTACAACATCCCACCGGGCCAGCTGGTGATCATTACTCTCAACGGCAAAACTTACTATGCCGAAGTGATGGGGGACGGCAGCTGGAAAACCTCAATACCTTCGGGCGATCTTGGTTTATTGCCGCAGGGTGACAGCGCACTGACCGTCAGCGTTAACGATGCGGATGGTAATGCGATCGTCAGATCGGTTCCGATTAACGTCGACACCACTCTCACCGGTGTCGCCATCGCCATTCTCTCTACTGATGACTATCTCAACGCCAGCGAAGCGGAAAACCCGCTTGAAGTACGCGGCGTTACCACCGTCTTTGGTGAAGGCGTGACGATTTATGTCACCGTCAACGGTATCAACTACACGGTGACCAGCATTGATGCCGCCGGGCGCTGGAGCGTCACCATCCCGTCGGAAGACTTGCTGCGCCTTGAAGATGGGGCGAATGTCATCACCGCCACGGTAGTGCTGAATGACGAAAGCGCGCAAGACTCGCGCACGCTGAATGTGCAGGTTCACCGCTTGCCTGAGCCGGTAATGGATGCGCCGTTTGGCGACGGTTATCTCAATGCGGCAGAGAAAGGCGTCGATCAGGTGTTGAGCGGCAACACCGGCGTGACCAGCATCGGGCAGCGCGTCACCGTGCAGGTGGCGGGCAAAACCTACCAGGCAACGGTCGATAACGACGGCACCTGGAAAGTGACCATTCCAGCCGGCGATCTGCAAACCATCACGGATGGCCTGGTCACTGTGACGGTTAACGCCAGCGATGCGGCCGGAAATACGACGCCGCTCACCGAGACGGCGATTGTCGATACCCAGTTCCCGGCGCTGAGCCTGCTGCCGCTGACCAATGACGGCAAACTGAATGGCGCAGAGCTGGGCCAGGATCAGATTTTAAGTGGCGTCAGCGGCGTCAGCGAGCAGGGGCAGACCGTCGTTATCACCCTGAATGGCAAAACCTACACCACGGTAGTGGGCAGCGACGGTAACTGGCAGCTTCCTTTGCCTGCCGCCGATCTGAGCGCGCTGCAAACCGGTAGCTACCCATTGACCGTTACGCTGACCGATGCTGCTGGCAACAGCACCACCGTTACGCAGCCAATCAGTGTCAAAACCAGCGGCGTGGAAATCGGCGTGCAGGCGCTGACGGACGGCAACTCCCTTGACGCGGCTGAAATCAAAGTCGACCAGATCCTGCGCGGCACCTCCAATGCGGAGGAGGGGAGTGTGGTTACCGTGATCCTGAACGGCGTGCGCTATGAAGGCGTGACGGATATTCAGGGCAACTGGCAGGTGACGCTCCCGGCCGTTGAACTGCAAAAGCTGGGCGACGGCGGCCAGACCCTAACCGTCAGCGTGACGGACGGTTTCGGGCAGAACAATACCATTGAGTCGCCCTTCAGTGTCGATACCACCAGCGATGCGGTGGCGATCAACATTATCGCCAGCGATGACTACCTCAACGCCAGTGAAGCGGCTGATGGCTTAACCATCCGGGGTAACAGCGCAGGGCTGCCTGCGGGCACGGTCGTTACCGTCACGCTGAACGGCGTGAACTATGCGGCAACGATCCAGACCGATGGTAGCTGGCAAACGGTCGTCGATCCGGCGGCGTTGCAGGCGCTGGCAGATGGCACCCAGACCGTGACGGCAACGGTCTCCACCAGCGGCGGCACGCTGATTGATAGCCATGACTTCACGGTGGCGATCAAT
Source organism: Kosakonia sp. HypNH10 (assembly GCF_029850615.1). Lineage (NCBI taxonomy): Bacteria > Pseudomonadati > Pseudomonadota > Gammaproteobacteria > Enterobacterales > Enterobacteriaceae > Kosakonia > Kosakonia sp. HypNH10. Next base: position 56,857 of record NZ_JAOTIU010000007.1, on the reverse strand, counting down.
ACGCTGCCGAACGTCACGGTCGATCCGGCATTTGTCGATAACGTGGTAAATATCGCGGAAGCGGCCCAGAGCCAGACGCTGACCGGGAGTACCAATATTAGCGGCGCCGGTCAGACGGTGGTCGCAACCCTCAATGGTCAGCGCTTCAGCGGCGTGGTTAACCTCGACGGCAGCTGGTCACTCACTCTGCCGCAGGGGGCGATGGATCTTTTAGCTGAAGGGCCGGGCAGCCTGACGGTGGTCGCCACCGACGTGGCGGGCAACAGCGCCAGCAGCATCGTCAACTTCACGGTCGATAAAACCCCACCGAGCTTAAGCGTAACGCCGATTAACGGCACCGATGTGCTCAATGGCAGCAATATCGCCAATGGCGTAACGCTCTCCGGCACCACATCTGGCGATGCGGCTTCGGTGGTTATCACCCTTAACGGCAAAAGCTACCCGGCAACCATCACCAATGGTAGCTGGAGCGTAAATCTTGATAACGCTGCGCTGGGCGGTCTGGCGAACGGTGCAAGTTCGTGGATCGTGACTGCAACTGACAATGCTGGCAACGTCACCACCGCGATCCGCACGGTCAGTGTCGATACCACCGCGCCTAACGTGGTGATGGATCCGGTTGCCCGCGACAACATTATTGATTTGGCGGAGCAGAACGCTGGCTTTAGCCTGAGCGGGCGCACCGTACCGGCCGAGCCGGGTGCCACGGTCTCCGTCACGCTGAACGGGCAAACCCTGACCGGCGTGGTAGGCGGGGATGGTTTCTGGACCATTCCGGTCGCCCCTTCGGTCATCAACAGCCTGACCAACGGCACGTACCCCATTTCAGTGACGGTGACGGACAGCGCGGGCAACGCGTCACAGCCCGTATCCAGCACCTTCACCGTCGATACCACCGCCAGCGCGATTGCTATTAACCCGGTCGATGGTGATAACCGGATCAGCGCTGCCGACATTGCTGATGGCCTGACCATCAGCGGCACGTCTGTGCGTATCCCGGAAGGGAACACCATTACCGTAACCCTGAACGGCGTGCAGTACACCGCCACCGTAACGGCGGGCGGCTCCTGGCAGCTGACGGTGCCGAATGCGGATGCCGCTGCGATTGCCGATGGCACCGTTACGCTGACGGTTACCGGAGTGGATGAGAACAACGCGGTTGTCTCGAACGAACTGCCGTTTACCCTGATCACCCACGTGCTGCCGCAGCCGGTGGTGAATGCGCCGTTCGGCGATGGCGTGGTTAATGCCCAGGAAGCGGCCGCGGGCGGCAATCTGGCGGGCAATACCGGCATCGCTGGCGCAGGCCAGAGCGTGACCATTAGTATCGATAACGGCACGCCGCTTACCGCCCAGGTGGATGCGAACGGCAACTGGACGCTGCCGCTGACGCCTGCGCAACTCGGTGCCCTCACCCAGGGCAGCCATACCGTGACGGTAACCGCCACCGATGCGGCGGGTAACACCGTCAGCAGCAGTGCGCCGATGACCGTCGATACGGTATTGCCAACTTTCACTATCGACGACGTCACCGCTGATAACATCATTAACAGCGCAGAAGCCGCTGGCGCGGTCACCATCACAGGTACCGGCGTCTATGATGCGCAGTCGGCGCAGACCGTTATCGTGCTGGTCAACGGGCAGAACTATGACGCCATTATCCAGCCGGACGGCACCTGGAGCGTGGTGCTTCCTGCCGGTGCGCTGGCAGGCGTGCCGGATGGTCCGGTCGCGGTGCGCGTTACCGTTACCGATGCCGCAGGTAACAGCAGCACGCAAACCGACACCTTTACGCTAGACGCCTCTCCCGCCAATGCGCCACAGGTGCAGATCGATAAAGTCGCCGGGGATGATTTCATTAATCGCGCGGAAGCGAACGGGCAGAGCGGGGTAACGATTTCCGGCTCTACGCAGAATGTCGAGGCAGGCCAGACTCTGACGGTAACCTTAAACGGCAAAAATTATCCGGCGACGGTTAACGGCGACGGTCGCTGGTCGGTCACTGTCCCGCCAGCAGATCTGGCACAGGTGCAGGATGGTCGTCAGGCCATCTCGGTTGCGGTGAACGATGTGGCGGGCAACAGCACCATCTCCAGCCATAACGTCACTTTCGCCGCACAGCCAGCCTCGCAGCCGACCATCACCCTTAATCCGGTGGCGCAGGATGAGGTGATTAACGCCCTCGAACATGCTCAGCCGCTGAACATCACCGGGTCATCAACGTCGCTGGCAGCAGGGACGGTCATCACCGTTCTGTTTAACAATAAAACCTATACCGGCAGCGTTAACAGCAACGGTAACTGGACCATTACCGTGCCGCAGGCCGATATGCAGGCGCTGCAGGAGACGGCAAACGGCACGCCGTATGTCGTCTCGGCGTCGGCGGTCGATGCCGCGTTGAATCCGGCGAGCGCCAGCAGCAGTGTGACGGTTGATCTCAGCGCGCCGACGCTGGCGGTGGATGTTGCGAATTCGTTCCTCAGCGATGGCAATATCAACATCGCCGACGCGGCCGTCGATCAGACGGTTCGCGGCACCGGTACCCCAGGCGAAACGGTAACGCTTACCCTCAACGGCACCACGCTCTCAGCGCTGGTCAATGAGCAGGGCGCGTGGAGCATGGTGATCCCGGCAGGGAGTTTGCAGGCGTTGCCGCAGGGCCCGTCGCAAATCACCTTCGTCACCACCGATGCCGCGGGCAATAGCAACCCGCAGCCGGTCGACATCAATGTTAAAACCGTCGATGGCCCGACGTTGGCACTCGATCCTATGTTCGGCAATAACATTGTCAGCATCAGTGAAGCCGCCAGCGACAGCACGCTCAGCGGCAGTGCCAGCGGCCTTGCCAACGGCACGCGGGTTGTGGTGACCATCAATGGCAAAGATTATATCGGTGAGGTCAACGATGGGGCCTGGTCGGCGGTGATCCCGCGCGATTCGCTGGACACCAGCGGGCAATACACCGTGGCGGTCACCGGGGTGGATGCGTTTGGTAACCCGGCGACGGTCAATGGCAATCTTGATGTGGTGCTTACCCGGCCAACGGCCGCTATCACCGAACCGCTGTTTGGTGATGACAATATTCTCGGCCAGGCGGAAGCCAACGCCGGTGTGCAACTGACTGGCTCCACCGGCCAGAATGGGCCTGGGCAGTCAGTAAGCATCATCCTTGATAACGGTCAGGAGTTTACCGGTGCCGTCGATAACAACGGCAACTGGATCGTCTCCCTGACACCGGCGCAGCTGATTGCTATCACCGACGGGACGCACGATGTGCAGATCTCGGTCACCGATCGCGCGGGTAACACGGCGGTTTCTGACCCGGTAAGCGTTGAAATCCGCACCGACCCGCTGCCTGAGCCGCAACTGGCACCGCTCTTTACCGACGGCATTCTCAGCGCCACCGAGGCCGCGGGTTCACAAACCCTGAGTGGGCAGCTTAACCTTGATCCTTCGCGTGTAGCCTCGGTCACCGTCAGCATCAACAACGGTACGCCGCTGGCGGCGACGGTAAATGCGGACGGCACCTGGACTCTGAATGTCGACAGCGCCACGTTGCAGGCGCTGCCGGATGGCGTGCTGCCTGTCACCGTCACGGTGACTGATACGGCAGATAACCAGGCGACCGGGCAGGGCAGTTTTGAAGCGATTATCAATGCGCTGCCGCAGGCCAACTATGTGACGCCGTTTGGCGATTTCACCATTAATAGCGCTGAAACCAAGAGCGATCAGCTCATCACCGGTAACACCGGGGTGCCTGGCACCGGGCAAACCGTGTCGGTGGTGCTGGGCACGAAAACCTACACGGGCACGGTCAATGAGAATGGCGACTGGACGGTAACGGTTCCGCAGGGCGATTTAGCGGCGCTGAGCGATAACGACTCGCTGCCGTTTAGTGTCACGGTGCGCGATCGCGCCGGCAATACCGCCACCACCGATGCGCAGCAAACCCCGGATGTGACGGTGCACACCACGGTACCTGCGCCGACGGTTACTAATCCGTTCGGCGATGGCATTGTCAATATTAGCGAAGCGGCAAATGAGGTGACGCTAACGGGTCTCACCGGCGCTACCGGGCCGAACCAGTATGTGACGGTGAAGATCGACGTTGATGGCGTTACCTATACCGCCAACGTCGATGCCAGCGGTAACTGGTCTGTAGTGCTTCCGGCCGGTACGCTGCAATCTCTCGCCCCGGGCGCGCATCAGATCGCGATCTATGCCGAAGATCAGTATGGCAACAGCAACATCAGCACCGTTGATTACCAGGTGGCGTTGACGCCGCCGTCGGTCACCATCACCGCGCCGGTCTTCGCTGATGGCTATGTCAGTGCGGCTGAAGCGGCTGCGGGCACCACGCTGAGCGGCACCTTCTCAACCTCTTACCCGGCTAACGCGCAGGTCAAAGTGACCATCGGCGATCAAACCTTTAACGCCACGGTGAACGGCAACCAGTGGACGCTGGCGATGGATGCCAACGACTGGAGCAGCATTACCGCGCGCGGTCAGCAGAGCGTCACCGTCAGCGTGACGGATGGCGCGCAAAACGTTGGAACTGCCAGCATCACCACCACGCTGCTGCTCGATCCGCCGACGGTCAGCGTAACCGCGCCGTTTGCGGGCGATAACCTGCTCGACTTTGCTGAAAGCCAGACCAGCCAGGCGATCGGCGGCACCTCAACCGGCTTAGCCACCGGCGATACGGTGCGCGTCACCTTTGCCGGCGGAAATGTCTTTGAGACCACCGTGCTGGCAGACGGCAGCTGGGAGCTGGTGTTAACGCCAACCGATCTTGCCCAGCTTCAGGCCGGGGCCATTACCGTTGAGGGGATTGATAAAGCGGGCAACGTCGGCACCGCGAACAATGGCGGCACACTGACTATCGATCTCACGCCGCCAGAATATTCGGTGAATATGGATCTGGTCGCTGGCGACAACTATGTCAACGCCAGCGAGTTCAGCAGCGGAACACTGCAACTCTCTGGTCGCGCCTTTAATCTCAACGGCACCACGTTGACCATCCTGAATGGGCAAACGACGCTCGGCACGGCGACGGTCAACGCCGACGGCAGCTGGACGCTGGATGTGCCGCGCGCCTCTCTGCCGGACGGTAACTACACCCTGACGGTGCAGAGCGATAGCCAACCAGGCGTGTCGGCCTCACAAGCAGTAGTCGTTGATACCATCGCGCCAACGCTGGCGATGACGCAATTCACCAGCGATGACGTGATCAACAGCAGTGAAAAAGCGGTGGCGCAAACCATCAGCGGCACCTCGGATGCCAACGGCAGCCAGGTCACCGTCACGCTGAATGGCAAAACCTACACCGCGCTGGTGGCTAACGGCACATGGTCGGTCGACGTGCCGCAGTCAGATATGGCGGCGCTCGGCGACGGCAGCTACACCATTACTGCCACCCTGAGCGATGCGGCGGGCAATGCGACGAACGCCACACAGGAGTTCACCGTTGATGCCTCTTCGCCGCTGCTGGAGGTGGATGCGCTCGGCGTTCCGGCGGTGCTGAACAGTGTTAACGCCGTCTCCGGCGTGGTTGTACAGGGGCAGGGCGAGCCGGGCAACAGCGTGACGATTCAGCTTGGGCCATTGAGCTGGACCGGCACGGTCGATCAGCAGGGTAACTGGAGCCACACCTTCCCGCAGCTCGATCTCACTACCCTGACCGACGGGCCGCAGGTAGTCACCATCTCCTCAACGGATGCAGCGGGCAACACCTCAAGCAACACTCTCTCCCTCAACGTTGCGCTGAACAAAGGCCTCGGCGTGGCCATTGACCAGGTGTTTAACGACGGGATCCTCAACGTTGCTGAATCATTGGTCACACAGCTGCTTACCGGTAAGGTGAGTGGCGATTATCGCGGCGCGAAGGTATCGCTCACGGTAATCGGCACGGACTTCACTATTAACGATCTGGCGGTAGCGCCGGATGGCTCCTACAGCTTCTCACTGCCGCCTTCTCTCTGGCAGGGGCTGATTACCGATACCCTGCAACTGCAAGTGAGTGTGGTTGATGCCAATGGCAATACCCGGTATGAAACTGTGGATGTCGGGCTGGCGCTGACCGACCTGCCGGTAGTCAACGATGTGGTGATCGCGGGCGATAATGTGATTAACCTCGTCGAAAGCACAGCGGCGCAGACCCTTTCCGGCACGGTGAGCAATGCCGCCAATGTCACAAGCGTAGTGGTGAACTTCGGTGGCCGGGCGATTAACGCTACCGTGGATGCGCTGGGTAACTGGAGCGCCGCGCTTCCCGCTGAACTGCTGAGCACGCTGCCGGACGGCACGGCGACCGCCAACGTGACGGTGACTGATAAGTTCGGCAACGTCATCAAGAGCGATGCCAGCTTTAACGTCGTCAGCCATAACCTGCCGGCTATCTCTCTCGATCCGCTGTTTGGCGATGGCGTGCTGAGCATTCCTGAACTCGCCAGCGGCCTGCTGAGCGGCACGGCGACTAATCTTGCCGGGCGCGAACTGACCATTAAGATTGGTGATGCCACCGCCTTCACCACCAATGTCGATAATAGCGGACGCTGGTCGGTGAACCTGCCGGATGCGGTGAAAGCCGCGCTGCAAGGGCTGGGCAGCGGTACGCAAACCGTCACCATTACTGCCACCGATCAGTATGGTAACCAGGCGTCGCAGAGTGCGGGGCTGAAGGTCAACCTGGTGGCACCAGTACTCAATAGCGTGACGCTGTTTGGTGATGGTTTGCTGAACGTGGCCGATTCGCTGGTCAATCAGACCATTAGCGGGGCAGCCAGCGGTGTGCCGATCGGCAGCACCGTGCAGGTGGCAATTGGCGCGAAGGTCTTTAATGGTGTTGTGAACGCCGACGGCATCTTCTCTATTGCCCTGACGCCGACGGATCTTGCCGGGCTGGTGGATGGCACCTTTACGCCGTCTATTACGCTGCTCACGCCGGACGGTAACAGTTCAACCACGGCCGGTAGCCAGGTGATTATCGGCGTGAAAAATGTGCCGACGGTGGCGATCACTTCGCTGTTTGGCAACGATGGTTTCCTTAACCAGAGCGAAGCGCTGGCGGCGCAGACTATCTCCGGTACTGTTACCGGGCTGACCTCCGGGCAGGTGTCGGTCAATGTCGGCGGCACAACGTATCAGGTGCCGGTCACCGACGGGCGCTGGTCGCTGGCACTCTCTGCCGGTGCGCTGGCTTCAATCGCAGATGGCACCCTGAGCGTGACGGCAACGGTAACCGATGCGGTGGGGAACACCGCGACCGGCAGCCAGCTGGTGAACGCCATTGTGCAGGCGGTGCCTTCGATCGGTATCAACACGCTGTTTGGCAACGGCACGCTGGATCTTAACGATCTGCTCTCCAACCCGATCCTCTCCGGTACCAGCAGCAACCTGGCGGCGGGCACGCAGATCACCGTCAAGGTCGGGCTGCTCTCCTACACCACTACCGTGGGGGCTAACGGCCAGTGGCAACTGGCGATTCCGGCGGTGTCACTGCAAAACCTGCAGGATGGCAACAATGCGCTGCAGGTCTCTGCCAGCGCGACGGATGCAGCGGGCAATATCGCCAATGTGGTACAGAGCGCCAGCGTGGCGATCCAGGCCCTGCCGACGGTGGCGATCACCTCGCTGTTTGGTGATGGCGCCCTGAGCCTTGCGGATATCACCACCGCGCAGGTGATCTCCGGCACCAGCCAGAACGCTGTTGGTTCGCAGCTGACGGTCACGGTTGGCGGTAAAAACTACCTCACCACTGTGGCATCGAACGGCAGCTGGAGCGTGACGGTACCGAAAGTCGATCTCAGCGCACTGGCTGACGGTACCCAGGCGGTGAGCGTTGCGGTGACCAACGCCGCCGGGAAAGTGGCGAACATCACCAGCCCGCTGGATGTCATCACCCATAATCTGCCGACGATCTCTCTCTCTTCGCTCTTCGGTAATGATGGCTATCTGAACATCAGTGAAGCGGCGAACGGTCAGGTAATCGGCGGCAAAATTGGCGGGGTGGTCAGCGGCTCAAAAGTGGTAGTGACCGTTGGCGGCACGGCAATCAACGCCACCGTTGATGCGAACGGCAACTGGACGGCGACGGTAAACAAAACCCTGTTGCAGGGGCTGAGCAGCGGCGCGACGAAAGTGGGCATTTCGGTGACCGACCGGGTGGGCAACACCACCGCGACGGAAGCCGATGTGCAGGTGAAACTGACCCAGCCGACGCTCAGCACTAACCCGATTACCAACCTGACCAGTGTCCTCGGCAACGTCCTGCTAGGGTTGGTAGGGTCGGCAAAACTGACGATCAGCGGTGCGTCAACTAATCTCAATCAAGGGGCGATTGTTCACGTTAATTTACTCAACCTCGCCATGGCGACGGCGATTGTTGGCGCGGACGGCAAGTGGTCGACGCAGCTTGATGTCGGTCTCGACCTGGCGAAAATCCTCTCGCTCAATACGGTGGTAAACCTCTACACCGCAGATGTGGCGGGTAACCTGGCCTACCTCAACGTTGGCCTTAACGGCAGCAACCCAACCACGACGCCGCCGGCGGGCACCAGTGCATCGCTGATGGCAGAAGCCAACACCTTTTCACTGCTGGCAGCGAGCGCGAGCGAAGAGTCGGACTCCTCCTCCAGTGACAGCCTGAATGCGCAGCATACGGCCACGGTGGAAACGGCGCGTCAGCCAGAGACGGAGACGGCGGCTGCCGCTACGGCAAGCGACGAGGTCTACACCATTGGCGGGCTGAGTATCGATCTTGCCGATGGCACCAGTGAGAGCGGCGAAAGTGTGGAGGGGAGCAGTGGCAACGAAACCATTCATCTCTCTTCCCTCGGCTTTGTACAGATCGACGGCGGCGCGGGGATGGATACGCTGGTGCTTGACGGTGCCAACCTGCTGCTGAACCTGATCGAACTGGGGAGCAAAGTCAGCAATATCGAGGTTATCGATCTCGGTAAATCGGGCAGCAACAGCGTCACGCTGGATGTTAACGAGGCGCTGAGCATCACCGACAAACCGGAAGATGATCTGCTGATCAAGGGCAGCATCGGGGATGAGATTAACCTCAAGCATGGCGTCAGCGATACCTGGGCTATCAGCGGGCAGCGCGATGTGGATGGCATTCAGTTCGACGTTTATCACAACAGTTCGCAGGCCAATACCCTCAGCGATGTGCTGATCCAGCATGGCCTGCACGTCAATATGGTCTGACGTTCTGCCGCCTCAGGGATGAGGCGCATTAAGGAAGAGGTCATTACGGGCGCACCAGGGGTGGATGAATGAAAAGAGCGGTAGGGTTGTTGTTGTTGGTTATGCCCGTTACGAGTTTATTAGCAGCACCCGGCGAAGAGCAGGATTTTCGCTGGCAGAGGGCGCCGAGCGAACAGCGCACGGCGCAGCTTACGATCAAAGACGCGATTTTGCGCGCCTTTGCCCGTAATCCAAAAATTGCCCAGGCGGCCGCACAGATCCGCGTGGGCAAAGCCAATTTAACCGAAGCGGAGAGCGCCTGGTTCCCGCAGCTCTCTTTGCAGGGCAACCTGGGGCGCTCGCACCGCACCGACTCGTCGGGGTCATTAAATAACAACGGTTCCGGCGGCGTAACCTTACGCCAGTTGCTCTACGATTTTGGCAAAACTGGCGGCAGCATCGATGAGCAGCACAATCTCTCTGATGCCTGGCGCTACGATCTCTTCAGCACGCTCAATGAGGTAGGGATGCAGACCCTGCAAGCCTATTTGCAGGTTAAGCGTTACCAGGCGCTGAGTGAGGCGGCGCGCAACAATATCCACTCGCTGGAGAGCGTGCTGGAGATGGCGACGCTGCGCTCCGAAGCGGGATTAAGCTCCTCCTCCGATGGCCTGCAAGCGCAGTCGCGCATCGCCGGGGTAAAGGCCTCGCTTGCGCAATATGAGGCGCAGATGCGCTCCGCCCAGGCGGCGCTCAGCGTGTTGACCGGCGTGGTGGCCGATAACCTGCCCGACCTGCCTGAAGATCTCCTCAAACAAAATATCACCCTCGATGCGCTGCCCTATGAGCGCAACAACACCGTGCGCAGCGCGCAGGCGAAACAGCAGGCGGCCGAGCAGCGTATTCGCCAGGCGCAGGCGCAGCACTGGCCGACGCTTTCGGTGCAGGCGGGGCGCACCCGTTATCAGAACGATCAAAGCAGCTACTGGGATGACCAGGTACAGCTGGTGGTTGATGCGCCGCTCTATCAGGGCGGGGCGGTGAGCGCCCGCGTTGATGCCGCGCAGGGCGATCGCGCCAATGCGCAGGCGGCGGTGGAGGCCAGCAAGCTGGATGTTAACCAGCGGGCGGCCACGGCGTGGGCCGATTTGACCGGCGCGCAGCTGCGCCAGCAGGCGGGCGAGGCGCAGGCCAACAGCGCCGGGCGCGCGCGCGGCGTCTACCGTGATGAGTACCGGCTGAGCAAGCGCAGCCTGAACGACCTGCTCAGCATTGAACAGGATGTCTTCCAGGCCGATACCGCGTCGATTACCGCGCGCTATGACGCCTGGGATGCCGCCGTGCGCTATGCCGCCGCGGCAGACAATCTGCTCGATATGTTGGGGGTTGAACGTAGTCGTACCGTGGGCGATGACCTGCCCGCGCTGTAAGCGCACAACACTGGAGTGGTAATGCAAGAGCCGGATACCGAAAGCTGGATTAATGTGATGGTGCGCGCGGCAGGACGTTTTGGCCTGCCCGCCGATGCGCCCGCGGTGCGTCAACAGATGCGCTGGTTTGAAGCGCTGCCGCTCAGCGCAAAGCTTGAGCGCCTGAGCGGATTAATGGGGTTGCAGGTGCGCAGTGTGCCTCTCGCCCGCATGCGCTGGAATGCGCAAAACCTGCCGGTGATTGTGCAACTGGAGAGCGGTGAGTTGCTGCTGCTCGAGTCGCTGGATGCCGACGGGCTGGCGACCTACTGGCTCGATAACGGCGGCGATCTGGTGCGCGAAGAGCCGCTGGAAACGCTGCTCACCCGCGTGAAGCCTGAGGTGGTGATGCTGGGCATCGCCGCGCGCGGGCGCGATTCGCGTATCGATGATTTTACCCGCCCGTGGGAGGCGCACTGGTTCTGGAAGCACTTTCGCCACAGCGGACGCAAGCTTACGGAGATCGCCCTCGCCTCGGTGGTCGGCAACGTGCTGGCGCTGGCCGGTATTCTCTTCTCGATGCAGGTTTACGACCGGGTGATCCCGGCCCAGTCCTTGCCGACGCTGTGGGTGCTCTTTTTCGGCGTCCTGCTGGCGGCGGCACTGGAGTTCTTTATCCGCCTCGCGCGTACCCACGTCTCTGACATTATGGGTAAACATATCGACCTTAATGTCTCGTCGCTCTTTTTCGCCCGCGCGATGGCAATCAAAAACGATGCGCGGCCCAAATCGACCGGATCGTTTATTTCGCAACTGCGCGAACTTGATCAGGTGCGTGAACTGCTTACCTCCACCACCGTCGGCGCGGCGATGGATATCCCGTTTGTGCTGCTGTTTCTCGGCATTATGGCGCTGGTCGGCGGCCCGCTGGTGATCATCCCGCTGGTTGCCATTCCGCTGATTATCATCCCCGGGCTGCTGGTGCAGTGGCCGATGGCGAAGCTGGCGAAAGCGGGGATGCGTGAGAGCGCAATTCGTAACGCGGTGTTGGTGGAGTCCATCGAAGGGGTGGAGGACATTAAAGCGTTACAGGCGGAGCCCTACTTCCAGCGGCAGTGGGAAAACACTCACGCCGTGGGGGCCAATGTTGGCATGAAGCAGCGCGTATGGGGCGCACGGCTGAGCGGCTGGGCCTCAACGGTGCAGCAGATCACCTATGCCGGGATGCTGGTGTTTGGCTGCTTTCTGGTGATCGATGGCGACATTACTACCGGGACGCTGGTGGCCTGTAGTTTGCTCTCGTCACGCACCATTGCGCCGCTGATGCAGCTCACCATGGTCTTCTCCCGCTGGCAGCATGCCAAATCGGCGATGAGCGGCCTCAACGATTTGCTTAAAAAGCCGCTCGATAAAGAGGCGGATAAGAAGTTGGCGCACTGCCCGGTGCTGGCCGGCCACTTTCAGTTGCAGCAGATGCAGTACAGCTATGACGAAGAGAAGGGCGATCTGGCGCTCAACATTAATGAACTGGAGATCAAACCGGGCGAGCGGGTGGCGATCCTCGGCAAAACCGGCGCCGGGAAATCAACGCTGCTAAAACTGCTCTCCGGCCAGGCGCTGGCCAGCAAAGGGAAAGTGATTATTGATGGCGTCGATATGGCGCATATCGATCCGACCGATGTGCGCCGCCAGGTGGGTTATCTGTCGCAGGATTCGCGCCTCTTTTTCGGCACGCTGCGCCAGAACCTGATGCTCGGGCATCCGCATGCTACCGAGGCGGAGCTGATTCAGGCGCTGCGCATCAGCGGGGCGATCAACCTTGTGCAGCAGGATGCCGCCAGCCTCGATCGGCTGATTAATGAGGGCGGTCGCGGGCTTTCCGGCGGGCAGCGGCAGATGGTGCTGCTGAGCCGTTTGATTGTGCGCAATCCGCAAATCGTACTGCTGGATGAACCAACGGCCTCAATGGATGAGCAACTTGAAGCGTGGGTGATCCGCCAGCTACAACAGTGGCTGACCGGACGCACTCTGGTGCTGGTGACCCATCGCCCGGCGCTGCTCAACTTAGTGGATCGGATTGTGGTGATGGAGAACGGAAAAGTGGTGGCCGATGGGCCGCGCGATACGCTGCTGAAACAGGCGGCGCGCAACAGTAACGTGGCGTCCATCGTCTGAGGAGCGGGAAATGAGTCAACTCTCAATGCAGGATGAGCTGGCGCGTCAGGGGCGCTTCTACTCGTCGGTGATCTGGCTGACGCTGCTTGGCCTGCTGGTGTTTATCGCCTGGGCGACGTTTGCCATTCTTGATGAGGTGACGGTCGGCACCGGCAAAATCACCCCCTCAACTCATGCGCAGGTGATTGAAAGCCTTGATGGCGGGATTGTCAGCGCCCTGATGGTGAAGGAGGGCGATATCGTTGAGCGCGGGCAGATGCTGGCGCGACTCGATCCGACCCGTTTTCAGTCTAACTATGGCGAGGCAGCGGCGCGGGTGCGGGCACTGCGCGCCTCCAGCGAGCGTCTGCGCTCGGAGCTGACCGGCGAGCCGCTGCGTTTTAGCGCCGAGTCGATGCGCGAACCGGATCTGGTCGCTCGCGAACGGCAGTTGTATGAGTCGCGGCGGCGCAACCTCAACGAGACGGTGGCGAATCTGCAAAAAACGCATCAGCTGGTGATGTCGGAGTTGCGCATGACACAGCCGCTGGTGGCGAAGGGTGCGGCGAGCGATGTCGAAGTGATCCGCCTGCAACGCCAGGCGACGGAGCTGAAGGGCAAAATCGACGAGGCGCGTAACCAGTTTGCGGTGCGCGCCCGCGAAGAGCAGGTGAAAAATAATGCCGATCTCGATGCGCAGCTACAGGTGATGGCAGGCAAAGCGGATCAGCTGGATCGCGCGGTGCTTAACTCTCCGGTGCGCGGGATCGTGAAAGATGTGCAGATCAACACCGTGGGCGGGGTGGTGCAGCCGGGTGGCAAGCTGATGGAGATTGTGCCGCTGGAGGATCAACTGCTGGTGGAGACGCGCATCAACCCACGCGATATCGCCTATATTCGCCCCGGTTTACCGGCGACGGTCAAAGTAACGGCCTATGACTCTTCTATCTATGGCGATTTGAAAGGCACTGTTGAGGTGGTCTCGCCGGATACATTGCAGGATGAAGTGCGCCGCGATCAGTTTTACTACCGTGTTTATGTCCGCACGCAGAGCGCGGAGCTGAAGAACCGCAGCGGCAAGAGTTTTCCTATTCTGCCGGGGATGATCGCCAACGTGGAGATTAAAACCGGGCAAAAATCGGTGATGGATTATCTGATCAAACCGTTGAATAAACTTAACGAGGCGCTGCGGGAGCGGTAGGGCGGAGAGTTGATGCCCTCTCCCGGGGTGAGAGGGCAGCGCGGGCGAGCACTTAGCGGCCCGCGTTTTTCATGATGCGGGCTTTATCGAGCTGCCATTCGCGCTCTTTTACATCGGTACGTTTGTCGTGCTGTTTCTTACCTTTTGCCACGCCGATCTTCACTTTGCACCAGGCGTTCTTCCAGTAGAGGGAGAGCGCAACCACGGTGTAACCTTCGCGGTTGATGCGGCCGTAGAGTGAATCGAGTTCGCGCTGGTTCAGCAACAGTTTGCGCGTGCGCGTCGGGTCACAAACATAGTGGCTGGAGGCGACGGTCAGCGGCGTGAAGTTAGCGCCAAAGAGATAGGCTTCGCCATCTTTAAGGATCACGTAGCTATCACCAATGTTGGCTTTACCGGCACGTAAGGATTTTACTTCCCAGCCCTGCAGTGAAAGCCCGGCCTCAAACTCCTCTTCAATGAAGTATTCATGGCGGGCGCGCTTGTTCAGCGCAATGGTGGCTGAACCTGGTTTATATGCTTTTTTCTTCGTCATAGTATCGTGGAGCCATCCGGTAATCTGATATCTGAAACTGACCTCATTGCGTCCTGTGAGGCTGAACGGGTTATCTTAGCATGAGTTAGGGCAACGCGTTTTCCTTTCAACCGGGGGAGATGTTATTATTTAACGATTGTGTGAATGCGGAAAACCTTATGCCTCAGATTAGCCGTACTGCGCTGGTGCCCTATAGCGCTGAGCAGATGTATCAGTTAGTGAACGATGTGGACTCCTACCCGCAGTTTCTGCCGGGGTGTACCGGTAGCCGAATTCTCGACTCCGGCCCGACGGAGATGACGGCGGCGGTGGACGTGTCGAAAGCGGGGATCAGCAAGACCTTTACCACGCGCAACACGCTGGAAGCTAACAAAAGCATTTTGATGCACCTGGTGGATGGCCCGTTTAAATCGCTGAGCGGCGGCTGGACCTTTTCCCCGCTCAGCTCGAATGCGTGCCGTGTGGAATTTCAGCTCAACTTCGAGTTTACCAATAAGCTGATTGAGCTGGCTTTCGGCCGCATCTTTAAAGAGCTGGCGGCGAACATGGTGCAGGCGTTTACCCATCGCGCGAAAGAGGTTTACCGTGCCGGGTAAGATCGCTGTTGAAGTGGCCTACGCTTTGCCGGAAAAGCAGTATCTGCTGCGGGTGAAGCTGGAAGTGGGTGCGACCGTCGAAGAGGCGATTCGCGCATCCGGGCTGCTGGAGCTGCGCGAAGATATCGACTTAAAGGTGAACAAGGTTGGTATCTACAGCCGGACGGTGAAGCTGCACGACACTGTAAATGATGGCGATCGCGTGGAGATCTACCGCCCGCTGATTGCCGATCCGAAAGAGCTGCGTCGCCAGCGCGCTGAAAAAGCGGCGAACGAGAAATCGGCAAACAAGTCGTAACTCCTTTGCCTGGCGCGAGATACAAAAAAGGTGCTCACTGAGCACCTTTTTCTTTTCAGGCGGTTAAACCGGCTGGCGTTTACCGCTTTTTTCAAACTTAGCGCTGGTTGGTCAGCGCCGGTTTGTTGTCGATATTGGTTAACACGCCGTTGCTGTTGAAGGTCAGAGTCAGCGTCTGCTGAGTCACATCTTCATGGCCTGGCTGCTGACGGAAGATATAGAACCAGGTATTAGTGCCAAACGGATCGCTCATCATCGGGGTTCCCAGTGCATACGCAACCTGCTGTTGCGTCATGCCCACACGGATTTTGGCAACGTCGGTGGGCGTCAGGTAGTTCCCCTGGTTGATATCCGGACGGTAAACCACGCGTTCCAGAGTGGAGCAACCAGCGGTCAACATCAGAAGAACCGCTGCGGCAGCAGTCAGCATTTTACAGCGCATAGTGATTTGATTCCTTTTCGGGCCCGAACAGTACGTGGCTCATATGTAATATGCCGATAATAATAGACCTTTCGCCAGTTTAAAACCTTTGTGGCCGGGTCTGTTGTCGTTTTGTCGAGAAGTCAGACCGTCATATTACCGAAAAGTTTACGCTGCCAGCAGCTCTTTGGCATTCGCCAGCGCGTTACGCGTCACTTCGCTGCCGCCGAGCAGACGGGCCAGCTCCTGCAGACGCGCACGCTTATCCAGCGGCTGCATATGGGTTTCCGTCATGGCGCCATCGGTCTCTTTGCTGACATAGAAGTGGTGATGCCCACAGCCGGCCACCTGCGGCAGGTGCGTTACGCACATAACCTGCGTTGATTCGCCCAACTGGCGCAGCATTTTACCGACCACAGCAGCTGTCGGGCCGCTAATACCCACGTCCACTTCATCGAAGATCAGCGCCGGGGTTTCCATCTTACGAGCGGTAATCACCTGAATCGCCAGCGCGATACGTGACAGCTCACCACCGGAGGCCACTTTAGCAATCGCCTGGAGCGGCTGCCCTGGGTTGGTGGTCACGCGGAACTCAATACGATCCGCACCGTCCGCCGTCAGCGTATGGTCATTGAACGCCACATCAATCTCAAACACGCCGTGCGGCATGGAGAGTAAGTGCATACTTTCGGTGATCAGCTGGCTGAGCTCCTGCGCATACTTCACGCGCTGCGCATGCAGCTGCTGCGCGCTCTCCAGCGCCAGCTGGTGATGATGGCTAACAGCAAGCGCCAGCGTCTCCTGCGAATCCGCCTGGTCTTCCAGCAACTGCTGCTCATCCAGCAGAGACTGGTGGAACTGCGGCAGCTCTTCCGGCGCGATATGGTGTTTGCGCGCCAGCGAGATCTGGCGGGAGATACGCTGCTCCAGCTCGTAAAGGCGGTTGGGATCGAGGTCTAAACGGTCGCAGTAGTGGCGTAATTCGTCGCTGGCTTCGCTGATCTGAATCGCCGCCTCTTCCAGCATCTCCAGCACGCCGGAGAGACGTGTATCCATCCCGGTCAGTTCTGTAAGCAGCTGGCGGGCGCTGTAGAGCTGGCTCTGCAGGTTAACGTCTTCGCCATCGGCAAGCACATTCAGCGCATGCTGGCTGGTGGAGAGTAGCTGTCCGCTGTTAGCGAGACGCTTATACTCTTCATCGATCTGTTCGAATTCGCCCGGCTGCGGGCTGAACTCATTAAGCTCTTTCAGCTGATAGTGCAGCAGCTCGGCGCGCGCGGCGCGCTCCTGGCTCTGCTGCTGGTGCTGTGCCAGTTCACGACAGCTCTGATGCCAGGCGCGGTAGCGCTCTGCCATTTGCTGAGTGAGCACATACTCACCGGCATAGCCATCGAGCAGGGTTTTCTGGTGTTCGGATTTAATCAGCAGCTGATGCGCATGCTGACCGTGGATCTGGATAAGCAGCTGACCCAGTTCGCGCAGCTGGGAGAGGGGAACGGCAGTACCGTTAATGAAGCCGCGGGAGCGGCCATCGCTGCTGATGACGCGGCGAAGTAAACACTCACGTCCATCTTCAAGCTGATTTTCTTCGAGCCAGCGCTGCGCGGCAGGGGTATCTTTCAGGGCAAAGCGAGCGCAGAGATCGGCGCGCTGTGCGCCGGCGCGTACCATGTCAGCTTCAGCGCGACCGCCAAGGCAGAGCCCGAGCGCGTCAATCGCGATGGATTTACCTGCGCCGGTTTCGCCGGTAATAGCCGTCATCCCGCTATTAAAATCGATCTCAAGCTCACGAACGATAGCAAAATTACTGATGGTGAGTTGTGCCAACATGGTTGCTTTCCTGTATGAAAAACCATAACTGTGTTTTCGTACAGTATAAACTGGAATTATATACAGTAAAGCCCCGCAGCCTCTTTTCAGAACAATTTTTTCGACCAGCCGAGCTTTGAGCTTAACGTATTGAAATAGCTGTAATCTTTCGGGTGGATTAGGTTCAGATGATAGTCACAACGGCGGATTAACACATCTTCACCCTCCTGGATCGGTAGCGCGATCTGGCTATCACAGCTCACTTCAAGGTCGCTACGGCGATGGGAAAAACGCAGGCGAATGGTGCTGCTGCTGTTAATCACCAGCGGACGCGCCGAGAGGGTATGCGGAAACATCGGCACCAGCGTAATGGCGTCCAGCGAAGGAGTGAGGATCGGGCCACCCGCTGAGAGCGAGTAGGCCGTGGAGCCAGTTGGTGTGGAGATAATCAGGCCATCCGAGCGCTGGGAGAAGGCAAAAACTTCATCTATATAGACTTCAAACTCAATCATGTGCGCCACTTTGCCAGGGTGCAGCACCACTTCATTAATGGCAGTGCTGATGCGCTTCTGGCAATCCTGCTGGCACACCTGTACTTCCAGCAAAAAACGTTTCTCTGCGATGTAGTGACCCTCAAGTACATCGGCCAACTGCTGCTGCGCATTATCGGGGTCGAGATCGGTCAGAAAACCCAGGTTGCCGCGGTTGATGCCAATGACTTTGATGTCGTAACGCGCCAGCGTGCGCGCCGCGCCAAGCATATTGCCATCGCCGCCAACCACCACCGCCAGATCCGCCTGCTGCCCAATGTCCGCCAGCGTACCGGTTCTCACATTCGCGAGTTTCAGCTCATGGGCGATGCGCTGTTCAACCATCACGTCATAGCCTTTGGCATGCAGCCAGCGGTAAAGCATTTCATGTGTGGTGAGCGCGGTAGGGTGGCGCGGGTGCCCGACAATACCAATACACTTGAAATGTTGGGTCATTTTCTGCGGGTCCTTGTGGCGAATGAATGATGACAATCTGACTTGTTCCCTTGAATCCAGGAAACGGATCCCCATAATAATGCAGGTTAGCGAGATGATTGCAAAAAAACGCGGAGAAATTCATGAGTAGTGAAGAACAGAAAACGCCTGACGGGCAGTCCCCGGAAGAAATTATCAAGGAACAGCACGACGACGTTGAGGCAGTAGTTGAGCCTGACGAAGCGGCTGAGCAGGTGGATCCGCGCGATGAGAAAATTGCGAATCTGGAAGCGCAGTTAGCAGCAGCGGAAACCCGCGAGCGCGAGACGGTGCTGCGTATCAAAGCGGAGATGGAAAACCTGCGTCGCCGTACCGAACTGGATATCGAGAAAGCGCACAAATTTGCGCTGGAGAAGTTCATTAATGAACTGCTGCCGGTTATCGATAGTCTGGATCGCGCGCTGGAAGTGGCTGACAAAGAGAACGCCGAGATGGCGCCGATGGTCGAAGGTATCGAACTGACCCTGAAAAACATGCTGGATGTAGTGAAGAAATTTGGTGTTGAGGTGATTGCCGACACCAACGTTCCGCTGGATCCGAATGTGCATCAGGCGATTGCGATGGTCGAGTCGGAAGAGGTCAGCGCCGGCAACGTGCTGGGTGTGATGCAGAAAGGGTTCACCCTGAATGGTCGCACTATTCGCGCCGCGATGGTCACCGTCGCCAAAGCGAAAGCATAAAACTAAAACCCTCTCATCATGAGAGGGTTTTTTTTACTCTGTAACGCTCTCCCGCAGCGCTTTAACCGGGATCACTTTTACCTGCTTAATCATGTTCTCCTGCACATCGAGAATATCGATATCGTACTGCTCAATGCGCACGCGCGTTCCCGCCGCCGGGATCTCCTCTAACTCTTCAAGCACCATGCCGTTAATGGTTCGCGCTTCATCTTCCGGTAAGCGCCAGTTAAAGGCTTTGTTCAGTTCGCGCACGCTGGCGCTGCCGTCAATAATCACCGAACCGTCATTCTGCGGCGTCGCTTCATCCGCCAGCGCAGGCGACATGGAGGTGGTGAAATCCCCGACAATCTCTTCGAGAATATCTTCGACCGTCACCAGCCCCTGAATATCGCCATACTCATCCACCACCAGGCCGACTTTCTTCTTATTACGCTGAAACTTCACCAGCTGAACGCTGAGCGGCGTGCCTTCCGGCACATAGTAAATTTCATCGGCGGCGCGCAGCATCACCTCTTTGGTGAACTCGTTTTTCTCGGTCATCAGGCGATAGGCTTCACGCACGCGCAGCATGCTGATGGTGTCATCCAGCGAGTCGCGATAGAGCACAATGCGGCCGTGCGGCGAGTGGGTCAGCTGGCGCACAATCGATTTCCAGTCATCATTGATATCGATACCAACGATCTCATTGCGCGGCACCATGATGTCGTCGACGTTGACCTTCTCCAGATCGAGAATCGACAGCAGCATATCCTGATTGCGGCGGGAAATTTTCGAGCGCGACTCGTGAACGATGGTGCGCAGCTCCTCTTTGCTGAGCGCGCCGCTGACCACCACATCGGCTTTAATGCCAATCATACGCATCAAAATACGCGTCACACCGTTGAGCAGCCACACCAGCGGCAGCATGATAATTTGCAGCGGGCCGAGCAGCAGGCTGCTGGGAAAGGCGACCTTTTCCGGATAAAGCGCAGCGATGGTTTTTGGCAGCACTTCAGAAAAGACCAGCACCACGAAGGTCAGCACACCGGTGGCGATGGCAACCCCGGCGTTGCCGTACAGGCGCATACCGACAATAGTCGCCAGCGACGAGGCGAGAATATTGACCAGGTTGTTGCCGATCAGCACCAGGCTAATCAGGCGATCGGGCTTACGCAGCAGCTTTTCGACGCGTTTGGCCGCACGGTTGCCCTGTTTGGCCATATGGCGCAGGCGATAGCGGTTGAGGGTCATCATGCCGGTTTCTGAACCGGAGAAATAGGCTGAAACCACGACCATGATGATAAGCGTAATAATCAGCGTCGTGGTGGAGATGTGTTCCAGGGGGAACTCCTTTGCTTTAACTTACGAAATGTTGCAGGACGCGGCTGCCGAAATAGGCGAGCGTTAAAATACCGGCTCCTGCGACGTTGAACCAGACGACGCGGCGACCGCGCCAGCCTTCATGATAGTGGCCCCACAGCAGGACAATATAGACAAACCAGGCGATGATCGAGAGCACCGCTTTATCGATATTTTCCATGCTGAACAGGTTTTGCATGTAGAACAGGCCGGTGCAGAGCGTCAGCGTCAGCAGCACCACGCCGACCTGGGTGATATGAAACATCTTGCGTTCAATCACCAGCAGCGGCGGCATTTCATTGCTGAAAGCCAGCTTTTTATTCTTCAGCTGATAATCGATCCACGCCAGCTGGAGCGCATACATGGCCGCGATAATTAAGGTGGCATAGGCGAACAGCGACAGGCCGATATGCACCATCATGCCGGGCGTGGTTTCAAGATGCGTGATGAACTCATTCGGCATGAAAATGGCGAAAGCGAGATTGATTAACGCGAACGTATAAACAATCGGCAGCAGCAGCCAGCCGCGGTTTTTTGAGGCGACAATGGTCATCACCGTACAGATCATCAGGCTGACCAGGGAACCGACGTTCAGCAGGCTGAGATTTTGACCGCCATCGTCAGGGAAGATGCGCTCTTTCAGCGCGAAGCCGTGGAATATAAGCGCAAGCACCGCTGAAAAGATGGCCATTTTGCGCCAGCCGCTATTTTTTTGTAACAAGCTGGGAACAATCAGCGCAATGCTGGTTGAGTAGGCAACAAGAGCGATCAGGGCAAAAACGGGCATAGGCGTGTCGACAGTTGACTAAGAGAGAAAGAGAAGCAGTATAACGTTACGTGACCCAGCCTCCAACAGTTCCATCACATACAGCCGCGATGTCTTCATGCTATACTGCGGCGAATTTCTGTTATGCGTCGCGCTGGCGGCCAATCGTATCACCTCAGGCGAGAGACAATGTTTGATAATTTAACCGATCGTTTGTCGCGCTCACTGCGCAATATCAGTGGCCGTGGACGCCTCACTGAAGACAACATCAAAGAGACCCTGCGCGAAGTGCGCATGGCGCTGCTGGAAGCTGACGTTGCGCTGCCGGTAGTGCGTGACTTTATCAACCGCGTGAAAGAGAAAGCGGTTGGTCACGAAGTCAACAAGAGTCTGACCCCGGGCCAGGAGTTCGTCAAAATCGTGCGCAACGAACTGGTTGCCGCGATGGGCGAAGAGAATCAGAGCCTCAACCTGGCGGCGCAGCCACCGGCAGTGGTGCTGATGGCGGGCCTGCAGGGTGCGGGTAAAACCACCAGCGTTGGTAAACTCGGTAAGTTCCTGCGCGAGAAGCACAAGAAGAAAGTGATGGTCGTCTCCGCGGACGTTTACCGCCCGGCGGCGATTAAACAGCTGGAGACGCTGGCGCAGCAGGTGGAGGTCGATTTCTTCCCCTCTGACGTCGCGCAAAAGCCGGTCGACATCGTTAACGCGGCGCTGAAAGAGGCGAAGCTGAAGTTTTATGACGTGCTGCTGGTGGATACCGCCGGTCGTCTGCACGTTGATGAAGCGATGATGGAGGAGATCAAACAGGTTCACGCGGCGATTAAGCCCGTTGAGACGCTGTTTGTTGTCGACGCCATGACCGGTCAGGATGCCGCCAACACGGCAAAAGCCTTTAATGAAGCGCTGCCGCTGACCGGTGTCGTGCTGACCAAAGTGGACGGCGATGCCCGCGGCGGTGCGGCGCTCTCTATCCGCCATATCACCGGTAAGCCGATTAAGTTCCTCGGCGTCGGTGAGAAAACCGAAGCGCTGGAACCGTTCCACCCGGATCGTATCGCGTCGCGTATTCTCGGCATGGGCGACGTGCTGTCGCTGATCGAAGATATCGAAAGCAAAGTTGACCGCGCGCAGGCTGAGAAGCTGGCGAACAAGCTGAAAAAAGGCGACGGCTTCGATCTGACCGACTTCCTTGAGCAGTTGCGCCAGATGAAAAACATGGGCGGTATGGCGAGCCTGATGGGCAAGCTGCCGGGCATGGGCCAGATCCCCGATAACGTTAAAGCGCAGATGGATGACAAAGTGCTGGTGCGTATGGAAGCGATCATCAACTCGATGACCTTCAAAGAGCGCGCCAACCCGGACATCATCAAAGGCTCGCGCAAACGCCGCATCGCTGCAGGCTGCGGTATGCAGGTGCAGGATGTAAACCGTCTGCTCAAACAGTTCGACGACATGCAGCGCATGATGAAGAAGATGAAGAAGGGCGGTATGGCGAAGATGATGCGCGGGATGAAAGGGATGATGCCGCCAGGTTTCCCAGGCCGCTGATTCCGGCCTGGCTTATTTGTCATTTTGATACCGGGGTGTGCTCGAAATGCTCACGTACTACGTGTACGCTCCGCTTTCTGCGCGCACGCCGGCACCAAACTGACGGCAACGCCGACGGCCTCGACTCTCACTGAACCGCACGTTCCGATTGCTTTTTAGCAAAAAATGAGTAAAATTTTCGGGCTTTTAATATGACACCAGGCTCCGTTCCTCGATGGGGCCGGGTGTTTTATTCACACAAGAGGATGTTATGGTAACTATTCGTTTAGCTCGTCACGGCGCTAAAAAGCGTCCGTTCTACCAGGTTGTTGTTACTGACAGCCGTAATGCACGCAACGGTCGCTTCATTGAGCGCGTTGGTTTCTTCAACCCGATCGCGTCTGATAAAGAAGAAGGCACTCGCCTGGATCTGGATCGCATCGCTCATTGGGTTGGCCAGGGCGCTACCGTTTCCGATCGCGTTTCCGCGCTGATCAAAGAAGCAAAGAAAGCAGCTTAATCTGTCACGGTGGTCATGATGAGCAAGCAACAAACCGCATCGGCCCCTGCTGAGCCAATTATTGTTGGCAAACTGGGATCTTCTTACGGAATTCGTGGTTGGCTCAGAGTGTTTTCCTCCACCGAAGACGCCGAAAGCATTTTTGACTATCAGCCCTGGTTTATCCAGAAGGCGGGTCAGTGGCAGAGCATCGAGCTGGAAAGCTGGCGCTACCACAATCAGGATATCGTCATCAAGCTGAAAGGCGTTGACGATCGCGATGCCGCGAATCTTCTGACGAATTGCGAAATTCTCGTTGATTCCGCGCAGTTGCCGCAACTGGAAGAGGGTGACTACTACTGGAAAGACCTTATGGGTTGCCAGGTAGTGACTACTGAAGGTTACAGCCTCGGTAAAGTCATCGATATGATGGAAACCGGGTCGAATGACGTTCTCGTCATCAAGGCAAACCTGAAAGATGCGTTCGGTATCAAGGAGCGGTTGGTTCCGTTCCTCGATGGGCAGGTTATCAAGAAAGTCGATCTCGCTACTCAAACCATTGAAGTAGATTGGGATCCTGGTTTTTAAACCTCCGGATATACGGTAAAAGACGGCGCTATGTGGATTGGCATAATTAGCCTGTTTCCTGAAATGTTCCGCGCGATTACCGACTACGGGGTAACTGGCCGGGCAGTAAAAAAAGGCCTGCTGAGCATTGAGAGCTGGAGTCCACGTGACTTCGCTCATGACCGGCACCGTACCGTGGACGAACGTCCTTACGGCGGCGGACCGGGAATGCTAATGATGGTGAATCCTTTACGGGACGCCATTCACGCAGCGAAAGCCGCGGCGGGCGAAGGCGCGAAGGTGATTTATCTTTCGCCTCAGGGACGCAAGCTTGATCAAGCGGGCGTGAGCGAACTGGCTACCAATCAGAAACTGATTCTGGTGTGCGGTCGCTACGAAGGGATAGATGAGCGGGTAATCCAGACCGAGATTGATGAAGAGTGGTCTATTGGTGATTACGTGCTCAGTGGCGGTGAGCTGCCAGCAATGACGCTGATTGACTCGGTTTCCCGGTTTATTCCGGGGGTACTGGGCCACGAAGCTTCAGCAACGGAAGACTCCTTTGCTGATGGATTGCTGGACTGTCCGCACTATACTCGTCCTGAAGTGTTAGAAGGGATGGAAGTACCGGCGGTTTTGCTGTCGGGAAATCATGCCGAGATACGTCGCTGGCGTCTGAAGCAGTCGCTGGGCCGAACCTGGCTTAGAAGACCTGAACTTCTGGAAAACCTGGCTCTGACTGAAGAGCAAGCAAGGTTGCTGGCGGAGTTCAAAAGCGAACACGCACAACAGCAGCAACAGAAACATGATGGGATGGCTTAAGCCCTCCAAATATCAGTTTACCCAGGATAAGAGATTAAATTATGAGCAACATCATTAAGCAAATTGAACAAGAGCAGATGAAGCAGGACGTACCTTCCTTCCGTCCGGGTGATACCGTGGAAGTGAAAGTATGGGTTGTTGAAGGTTCCAAAAAACGTCTGCAGGCATTCGAGGGCGTGGTTATCGCTATTCGTAACCGCGGTCTGCACTCTGCATTCACTGTTCGCAAAATTTCCAACGGCGAAGGCGTTGAGCGTGTCTTCCAGACTCACTCTCCGGTAGTTGACAGCATTGCTGTTAAACGTCGTGGTGCTGTACGTAAAGCTAAACTGTACTACCTGCGTGAGCGCACCGGTAAGTCTGCTCGTATTAAAGAGCGTCTTAACTAAGATTGCGCACGCGCTACATCCAAAGCGTGTTATAGAACAAGGGGTTAGCGTAATGCTAACCCCTTTTTTATTGCCGTTGGCGGCACAGTGGCGGCAGAAAAACAGGCGATCTACAGGCATAAAAAAAGCCTGCGGATGCAGGCTTAATGAGATGGCGACGTTAGCGCAGGCTGGCAGGCGAAGCGGTGGGCGCTGCCGAAGGCCGGACAATATAGCGTGCCAGCGATTCATGGGTGACAAATGTACAACCACACTCTACGTTCTGACACTGGTGATAACGCTCTTTGGTTTCGGTACTGAGGTAGCGGCTTGAGCGCGCATGCGCGGCCTGCTGGCATACCGGACAATGCATCATAATGGGGTCTCCTTCGTGTTTATGCCAGTTATGATAACTCTTAAGCTTGCAAATGCAAGTTATAAGTTGTTTTTGCCCTTTTGTACGATTTCAACTGTTGTGTTCTGGATGTTGACCTCCAGTTCCACTTTGCTGATAAAACCCTGAGTGTTCATGGTATGGGTCACTTTTTTGATCACCCAGAACGTATCGTCGATCGCTTTTTTAAAGCCGGTAACGATGACCGGCATTTCAGGCCGCAGATCTGCCCGACCGAACGCAAGCGTAAGGGAAAATTGTGCACCATAACGTTGAATAGCACTCCATTCTGCCTGAGCCGCCCGTATTGCCTCTTCCTGGTTTGCGAAAGTCGTTGTAAGTACCAGAACATTATCGTCCGCACCGGCCGTGTAGCCTGTCGACTCTGTTTTCTCTTTTGAGGCTGTGGCGCTGCTGACCGCCTGCGGATGGGAAATGGGCGTGACCTTCTGTTGCGCTGATTTTCTCTGCAATTGAACCGTATTCTGGTTTTTGGGCGTGGCGGTATCTTGCCAGTAAGCCGTGACGCCAGAGTAGTTGATGCGATCGGCAACCGAGAAATCATGGCTGTCGCCATCGCTACGGGCTATTGTGGCGGAGGGCATCGTTTTGCCCCCCACCATGCACATACCGGGAACGATGAAGAATAATTTCCCCGATTTGACGGCGATCTCTGCACCGTTACGCCGCGCCAGGCGCGTCAGAAAATCTGCGTCGGACTCTTTAGACTGATCGATATGCGCAATCTTAATTTGCGACAGCGCAGGTGGCAGGCTGGTCTCCAGCTTATTACGTTTCGCAATCTCCTCAACGATGGCACCGAGCGTCGTATCATGCCAGGAGCCAGACTTTTGGCTGTTCAGGCTACCGCGAAAATCCGCGCTTTTGGCGGTAACGCTAACCTGATCCGGCGTGCCTTTATGGCTGACCTGGTCGACGATAAAGGTACCCATTTCAGTCAGCGCAGTACCCTGCCAGCCAATGGCCAGCGTGATAATAGTGCTCCGCTCCGGCATCTCGATTTGCCCGTCAGCATCATCGAGCGTCAGCGTCAGCATATCGGCTTCAAATCCCCGGTTATCGGTGACTATCAGAGATATCAGCCGGGACTGAATATTGCCCGTAATATCCTTTTCCCCGAGTTTTAGCGAAAATGCCGGCGTTCGTACCCGTGCTAAGCCGTTTGTAAATGCATTAAGCATCAGAACCTCTCCAGCATGTCGGTCGCCAGCTGCTTACCCTGGTCATAAATGTCGCCAAACATTGCTTTCAGCGACTCATCGACGCGGGTCAGCTTCAACGTGAAGTTGATTTTGCGCGGCGAGCCGTCCGGGTAAAAAAGAGCGCCGGTTTCGCTGACGCTATTAATCACAAACATCCCGTAAATCATGCCCGTACCCTCAATCAGCGGCCAGGCTTTGCCCTGTTCCGCCATCAGCCGTACCGCCGAAAGTGACAGCGTGCCGCCGGTAATCTCCGGGAAGAGTTCGCCACTGATAGTGATGGTGTCGTTTTCCGGCCCGGTGTACTGAAAGGCGTTGCGTTTACCCATGCGCGCGTTGCTGGGCCATCTGAAGGTGCTATCGCGTTGCATGGTTTGATAGGGCAGCGTCTGCCGCATAAAAACAAAAAGCCCAAGTGCCAGCATCATGAGGCGTATCCTCCTGCCGCGCTGAATTGTGAAAGGGAGTTAGTGCGTTTCTCCTGCTCGTGCTGCGCCAGCAGATCTCTTAACTGACGCGTACCATCGCCGCCGGACGACATATCACCCTGCAGAGTGATGTTGTATTCGCTCTTGCTTTGATCGACATAGGAGCCGCCGGCCGCAGGGCGCGCCGCCTGATAGTTCTCTAAGCGTGGAGGTTGCACCATGCCAAACGCTGCACCGCCAGTGGTCGGTTGGGTTTGCTTATCCGGGCTGGCATCAGCGGATTGTTTGTTAATAACGCCAAGCTTATCCAGCAACCATGCCACCCCCTCGTTCAGCAGCTTTAGCGATTTAAGGGGCCACGTCAGTGCCATAACCAGTACCTGGCCGAATATTTTTCCAGCGTTACCGCAGTTCTCCAGAGTTTGCTGGCTGGATTTGACGGGGGTGAGCAGATCGCCGAACCACCCGGCAATATTACTGATTGCTTTACCTATGCCGTCGAAAAGCGGCTGGAACGGCACAAACAGCTCGGCGATGGGAGCAAACGCCATTTTGATGCCTTCAAAAACGCCACCAAAAAAGGCGCTAACCGGCTCCCAAAACTTATATATCAGCAGTGCAGCTGCGGCGATGCCGGCAATAGTGGCGACAATCGGTAGCGTGAGCGAGCCGATAACTGCCGCTATCCCGCCGAAAATAGTGGTAAATACGCTGCCGAGCGTCGTCGCGATGGTGATAAGCGTGCTGATGCCGGTGAACACCGGCGCGATAACGCCCGCCACGGTGCCGACGGCACCCGCGATGCCCACCACGACCGTGGCGATAAGCCCAAAACTCTGCACCAGGCCCTGATTATTTTGCACCCACTCCTGCAGCTTCCCGACATAGTGGGTCGCAGTCTGCACCAGCGAGCGCAGGGATGACTCCTGGGTGCTGAAAATATCAACGCTCAGCGACTGATAAGCCGCCTGCAGCGCCTCAAGATCGGTACCCAGGTTGCCGACACTGCTCTGCATCGCCACGGCGGGGCCGGAAGCGCTATTTTGCAGTGCTGCGACCGCCGTTCCCGGAACACCGGCGCTGTTTTGCAGGGTAGCAACGGCTGTTCCTGAGCTGTTTTGCAGGGTAGCAACCGCTGTTCCGGAGGCGGGGGTACTGTTCTGCACGTCTGACTCTGCGTTATCAGACGCTGTCGCAGGCGCAAGCGGGCTGTTTTTCAGCGACGCTTCATAGCCCGGCTGCATAATTTTTTTGCCGAGTTCAAAGCCGGTGGTGGCAATCGACTTGCCTCTCTCGCCAATGGCGGAGACCTTTTCGCCCGCACCCAGAATGCGCTGCTGCACGGCCTGGATTTTTGCCGCACGTAGCTGGCGCTTCTGGTGCTGCTCCTGTTTGAGCGCCTGGCGCTGGGTGATCAACTGTGCCGACTCATCGCTGATACGGCTATTGAGCTGGAGTCGTGCGGATAACGGCGTTCTCGCCTCAATACCGGCTGTCTTCAGGGAGGTCTTATTAGCTTTGATCGTTCTGCGCAGGGTAAGACGTTCCTTTTTGAGCGCTTTCTCCGACTTGGGTTTTCCGCTCCAGGGATCGATAATCGCTGGCACTGCTGTGCCGTTGGCGGCATTTTGCCTGTTCTGTTTGATGTCGTTCAGCTGCGCATTGACGGATGCAAGGGCTTTTTCCGCGCGCATGATGTCGTCGACCTGCGCAAGCTGACCGTACAAGCCGCGCAGGTTTTTCTCCGTTCCTTTCACGCTGTCAGACAGAGAGAGACTCTCTGTCTGCAACGATTGAAACGGGCGCGTCGCCTGATCAACAGCCGTGAGCAATTCCTCTAATTTTGCGCTGTTACTCATATCTGTTTCCGCTTCGCTGTAGCGCTTTCTCGCGCCAGGTGATGAGTTCTGTCAGGCTCAGGGGGTAGAGTTCTGACGGCGGCCAGTGAAAGATCACCGCAATATCCGCCATCAGATCGTCAACCGACAGAGTGGCCGGAAAAGTTACTGTGCCGAAGCCGGTGACAAAAAACCGACCACCTTGCCCGCCAGCGCCACCATATCGACCAGGTCGAGGGCACCCACTTCCTGCTCCGTCAGCGACGGGGAGGTGATGCGCGGCAGCACTTTAATCAGCGCGTCGACATCGGCGTTCGCCACCGACGCCAGGCTCAATCCGCGCAGCGTGCCAGCATTGGGTTTCATCAGCGTCACGCTGTTAATCAGCTGCTCACCGCGCTTAATCGGCGTTTCCAGGGTAATTACGTTGTCAGTTTCGTTGCTCATGGCATCCTCACTCTCTTCTTCGCGGGAAAAGGTACCCGGCCAGCAGGCTGACCGGGCGGTTATTACAGGCCGATGTTACGGCGGTGCTGCTCAAGGCGATCGACGCCGTTCACTTTCTCCACCATGTTGACGGTGTCGATTTCTACCAGCTCCTTGCCATCCATCGTCAGCTTGAAGTAGCTGCAGACCACGGAGATTTTGGACTCGGTATCTTCGCCCGGCTTGTTCTCGCCGGTGTCGATCTCTTTCTGACGACCACGCATCACCA
The DNA here is from genome assembly GCF_029850615.1 of Kosakonia sp. HypNH10. NCBI lineage: Bacteria > Pseudomonadati > Pseudomonadota > Gammaproteobacteria > Enterobacterales > Enterobacteriaceae > Kosakonia > Kosakonia sp. HypNH10. The sequence continues at coordinate 27,049 of NZ_JAOTIU010000007.1, read as the reverse complement.
CTTCAACGGCAACCGTTTCGCCGGTGTCGTCGCGCTGGTAGGAGCCGGCAAAGCGAATCGGAACCGCATCCGCGGTGGTGGCGCCATAGAGTTCCCAGATGGCAGCATCCGGGAAACCGCCCAGCGACCACTCCATTGACAGGGCTTCGTCATCGAGACCCATATCAATCGGTGCTACGCCGTTCATGCCTGCGCCACGGTAGTTCTCCAGCTTGCGGGTCAGCTTGGGCAGCGTGATGGATTTGGCGATCCCCTGATAGCTAAAGCCATTGAGGAACACGTTCATATATTTAAGTTTTCGCGGCATTGCCATCTATCTGTTCCTTACTTGCTGTTAACTGAGGAGACCAGGTTCGCCAGGTACTTATCCGTGATGCGCTGGCGCAGGGTCAGGTTTTCCAGAGGCGGCACCGGCGTATAGTCGTAATCGATATAGAGCTTGCCCGCCTTCAGCGATGCGGCGTCGTTAGCCTCTTCATCGAACCAGCAGGTGGCATCGATGATGTAGCCATTGCTTTTCAGTTCGCGGAATTTGGCATTGATGCCGTCGATGATGTCGCGGATCAGCGATGCGGTGATCGGTTTGTCCACCGCCCACATATGCGCATCAGCCATGGTGTCGGCAATCACCTGCGCGGTACGGGTGTAGTTTTCAAACAGGAACAGCGGATCGTCGGAGCAGGTGCGGTTGCCCCAGAAACGGAAGCCATCTTTGCGAATCAGCGTGGTAACGCCCGCTTCGTTCAGCAGATCGGCATCGGTGCCCGACTCCTGCAGATCCCAGAACACCGGGGTGCTGATGCCGGTAACGCCATTGACGCCGACATTGGAGAGGGTTTTATGCCAGCCGGCGGACTGGTCGATCGCCGCACGCAGACCCAGCGCGCGAGCCGTTGAGTAGGCCACGGCAGAGCTGTTGCTGGCGGTGTTCCAGGCGAGGAAATCGGGCCAAATGACCATCAGTTCGCGCTGGCTGAAGTTTTCGCGATACTTGATCGCTTCAGAAATGGTTTTACAGCCCCAGGCGCTGACATAACCGAAGGCGCGCAGCTTCTGGCAAATCGGTGCCAGCGCGGTAGCGACTTCGAGGCTATCAAGACCCGGTACGCCAAGAATGCGCGGTTTCACGCCGGTCACCGCTTCGGCGGTCAGCAGCGCTTTCAGGCCGGTATATTTACCGTTTTCGTCGGTGGTGCCGATGATATTGGAGAGGGTTTGTGCTTGCGCATCCTCACCGCTGCCTTCAGCAACGCGAACAACAACGATCACCGGTTTCGCCTGGTCAGCAATCGCCTGCAGCGATGCCGCCAGTGTGCCTTGCTTGCCCGCTTTGGCGATCGCGCTCTGCACGTTAGTAATCAGAACCGGTTCATTAAGAGGGAACATCCCTGCGTCTGCATCGCTGGCGGTACAAACCATGCCGACAATGGCCGTTGAGACTGTGGAAATGACGCGCGTGCCATCGTTGATTTCGATGACCTGAACGCCATGATGGTAATCACTCATCCGTTTAACTCCGTGGTGTTGGGGTGAGTGCTATTTTCGAGTGTGGCGTCGCGGCGCGCTATTTGTCCGGGTTGGGTGCTGCGCAGGACAACAACGGTCAATAAAAAAAGCGGGCTTACGCCCGCCTGGTTTATGCTGGCCTTTCCGGCCAGATAATGTCTGATGCCTCAGTGTCTATCCTGTTGAGAAACACCCGGTATTTTTTCCATGCGGCAAGCTGTAACTGCTCCTTATCCGAGGCAATTTCAAGCTCAACGGCATCCTGCAATGGTGCAATGGCTTCACTGGCCTGCGTCATCAGTACGCTTTTCAGCTCCGCCATTTCCAGCTTCCTGGCCGCGCGTTCCGCTTCAGCGTCATCAACCCATTTCTTGCCGTCCCACTTCTGATAATTACCGGTGGGGGAAAGCAGGGTGACATTGTCTGGTAATGGCCCTAGTGCAGAAATATTAAGTTGCTTACCGGTATTAATATCAAACACCGTCAGGCCGCGGTGATCCTCCTTCACTTCCCAGCTTGTAGTGAGGGAGTTAAATACCGCGATCTTGCTATTTACCGTCTTCGGCGGTTCGATGTCAGTGCAGTGCGCAGGCAGGCCCGTATGTGGAGGTATGTACGCACTACCTTTTCCGATAAGTTCACCAGTTTCCGTACTCAGGTTATATACGGTGATCGTCCTGGGTTTGTCGATCATTCTGAACATTATGCAAGCCTCACGATGTAGTTAAATGCGATGTTTTTAACGGTGTTTTCATGGTTGCCCACCCCGGAGACCGTTGCTGTATGACTGTGTGCACCAATCGCGACGGTGTGTGAGTGTGCGCCAAGGGCGACGGTGTGGCTATGGGCCCCGATGAGCACGCTGTGCGCATGGTTACCTGCGGAAGCGGTAATTGCCGAGGTGCTCGCACTTCTGCTACCCGCTGTGTAATTCCCTACCTCGACAGACGTAACACCGTAAAGCGCCACATCAGGCGGTGTCCTCACGCCCGATATGTGCGTATGTGCGCCTGCAGCATTGGTTGATTTTGTACCGTAATCGAACGCGCTCGTTTCACGGTTACCGTAGTCAAATGCGCTGGTTGTCCTGGCCCCTAAATCAGTAGCAGACACGCTGACGGGGTGGTCATGAAACAGGATGCCGTCGAGTTCCTGAGATAACACCGCGCGACCCGCTGCCGGTTTGCCTTTCACCGTCCAGCCACGCATATCCGGGATCACACCTGACGGATAGGCCGCCGTCAGAAATGGATACGCGCTGGTATTAAACGCCTGTCCCGCCATGAGGGCATAACCTGTCGGAATGGTATCGGACGGCCACGGAATCGGAGTGCCTACCGGACAGTTGTTATAACCGTCGTGGTGGATCATCTTCCACGGGTTAAATTTACCGTCGCAGACAGCAGCAAAGCCGATTAAATTGCCGTAAAAATCAATGCCGATAGTGGCGTTAAAACCGACGCTATTGTTATGTGCAGAGTTAATGTAATGCTTCCAGGGGTGTCCGCCGGGCATCCCATTTAACGCGGATGGAGCATTAAAAAAACCTGAACGCTGGCGTAGTTCAACAGCAACATCACTGACTAACTCAGCATATGTGTTGAGACCTGCACCTTTCGGTACACGCCCCTCGGCATTTTCATTAGCTTTTGTTGCGGCATCGAATGCTGTTTTGACGGCCTTCGGTGTGGCAGCGAACACCTCAGAGTTGCTGTCGGTACCGCTATATAGCCGGATAATGCCTTTTTGCGCCGTGGTAGCGTCCTGCGCGACGTATTTTGTATTGGCAAAATCAAAGACCGCTTTAAGCGCTTTCGATGTGACTGCATACGCTTCTGACTCGCTGTCTGTCGCGCTGCTGAGTTGCACGATCCCTTTTTGCGTCGTGGTGGCGTTCTGCGCGGTGTATTTGGCGCTGGCAAGGTCATACGCCGTTTTCACCGCTTTCGGTGTGGCGGCGAGCGTCTCTGACAGGCTATCGGTGGCGCTGCTGAGTTGAGTAAAGCCTTTTGCGGTAAGCGTGGCGTCGGGATGACGACGCGACTGCTCATGCTCGAGGAGCTTGCTGTCGACATAGTCCTGTGAGGCGAGCACGGTTGTTGCATCGATACTTAGCTCAACGGATGCCAGATCCGAAAGAATGATAACCATGCGCAATGTCTGCGCGCGCCCGGATCCCTCTTCGAGTTTGGGCTTATAACTCTCGGCCATATTGCTGACGGCAACCAGCGTGCCGGTGTCGTCATAAAGCCCCATTTCGCGCAGCCAGAATCCGCCCGTTTCCGGCGGGATAACCAGCTCGGCTACGATGTAATTTTTATATTTATTGTCCTGGCTGATTTTATTCAGCTTATTGCGCCAGACCTCATTAATGAGCTTCGTCTGGCTGGCTGCAGGCTCAGGAAGATTACCGCCGCCATCTCCGACCGCCATCGCAGTAATATTTACTTTTTTACCGCCTGGTGTAAGCGCAGCAGCAAATTTTGCCGCGCCTGCGGTGGTGACTACCGTTCTGTATTTCGTTGTCATGCTGTTCTCGCTTAACCCGGATAAACCGTAATAATGTCGCCGTCGTAATGTGTCCCACCGGCGAAGAGATAACCCGCAACATCCTGAATGATATTGAGCCCGATGAGATGGCGGCTGGCAGGCTTCGCATCGGTGATAAGCCGCTCCATCTCGTTATACATTTCCTCCGTGATACCCGTTTCCAGTACGCCAATATCAAGGCGGAACGTACCTGGCGGGTCGTTGTTTTCCCACCACTCAATTATGTTGATGACATAGCCGAGTGGCTCAACGACACGCCGCACCGCGCCGATGGTTCCTTTGTGAGAGTGAATAAAATAAGCACTGCGAATAACGTCGCGCTTGGTCTTTTCCGGCCAGGCTTCATCCCAGCGGTCAACGGAAAATGCCCATGCCAGCCAGGGCAATAAGTTTGCCGGGCAGGTATCAGGGTTCCACAATCTGCGCAGCGGTATTGGCGTATTTTCTATGACCGCGCAGGCACGCGACGCCGCCACCTCAAGCGGGGTTGACCCCACGGGTAACAAGCGCGAATTACTCATCAGAACCTCCGATCTCGATGTTGAAATCAGAGCAGTAAGAGGCCTGAGTTTTATCCAGCACGATATCTGCGGCTGGTGAAGCAAGCTCTACACGCTGTACTCCCTCTACATGGAGCGCTGCATAGATGGCTGATTTACGGATATCCCGGCCGAGCCGATGCTGCGCCGTAATATAGGCTCGCAGTTTTGCTGCAGCGGCGGCACGAACAGGCTCGCGTTCAGGCCCGGGATAAAGGAACAGAGAAGCGCGGATTTGATAGTCAACGATACTGGCTGATTGTACCGTCACGCGATCGGCCACCGGCCTGACATCTTCGCCACTTAACGCGTTGCTAACTGCTGTGAGCAGATCGGGTGATGCTTCACCATTGCCGTCGCGGGATAGGACGGAAATAGTGACGCAGGCTGGCGCCGGGCTTACGACAGAGATATCCGCCACGCGTCCGTCAGCGCTCCGGCCATGAAACTCATAGGCACCGACCGACCCGGCTACACTCAAACCTTCCAGTGCTTGCTGAATACGCAGACGAAAATCGCTGTCCGTTTCCAGCACGGCTGCAACAGGTGGGATAGCCGTATTGTCTGCGGGTGTGATAACCAGGCGAGACACATTGTAGTTCGCCCCAAGTACATCGAGATCGCCGCCTGAGGCATACGCCAGCATCACCGCGCGGGCCGCTTCGTTGACGCGCTGGCGCCAGACCACTTCGCGGTAAGCATTCTCTTCGAGAAACTTGGTCAGCGGCTCGGACTCCAGCGCCAGCGTACGGGCGATGGCCTCCTGCTGATCGGCGGGAAACAGCGAAACAAGGGTGGTTTTGCGCTCATCCAGGATGCGCTCATAATCCAGCGCCTCGACAACATCGGGCGCGGGCAGTTGGCTCAGATCGATAATCGGCATGGTATCAACTCACAGGAAGGGTTAAAGAGAGGGACTCGCCGGTGCTGGCAAGCTGACCGGTCAGATTGACCACCATCTTGCCGTCGAACTGACGTTCGGCCGTCACCGCGCTGAGGGTAATGCGCGGCTCCCATTGCAGCAGCGCCATATAGCAGGCCACCTGAATTTGCAGCGCCAGCGCCGGGGTCTGCGGCTGATCGAGCATATCGAACAGCAGCGAACCGTAATCGCGGCGCATCACGCGCGAGCCCACCGGCGTGCGCAGAATATCGCTGATGCTCTGGCGAATATGGTCGATGTCGGTCAGGCTGCGCCCGCTGGTGCGATCGAGGCCGAAATAACGTGCTGTCATAAAGGTGCTCCTGTGGTACCGCCGCTGTCGCCAGGGTGTTGGTGGCTATGCAGCACTTTGCCGTTGGAGGTGAGCGAGCCGCCGCTGTGGGTCATATTGCCGCTCATCGTGCCGCCTTTTTGCACCTCCAGCGTGGCGGTGATCAGCTTATTGGTGCAGACCACTTCCGGCGTATCGAGGGTGATGCGCGTCGAGGCTTTCACCAGCACTTGCGGCACGCTGGCAGTAATCGACTCGGACGCAGTGATATCGGCAGTTTTAATCCCGCTCACCTTCAGGGCGCTGGTCTGCGGTTCATATTCAAACACCGCGCCATCGGGAAAAGTGACGTGCCAGGCGTCCGCCGAGGCAGAGGGTGCCGGATGATCGTTGGCATAAATCCCCGGCATAACGAAGGCGGTCTCCAGTTCGCCACCGACGGCGAGCAGTAACACCTGCTCATCGACGGAGGGTGCCCACCAGCTGCGCGAACGCCCGGCACGGTGGGTTAACCACTGTAGCCAGTCGGTCACCATACCGCCGGTCTGCACCCGGCAGCGCCCGGCTTTCAGGTCGACCTCAGTGATAATTCCGGTGCGGATCATATTGCGAAGCTGGCGGGCCAGTTCGTGAAGCGAAAGTTGTCTGTTCATAAGCGAAATGATGCTATGCGTCCCCGGTTTTGAAAATTGAACAAGGCTGTCCGGCTTTTGGCACAACGCAGCCCGTGGCGTAGGGTGCAGGCGATCACGCCTGCCAGCGGCTCACCAGCTCGCCGTTGATATAGAGCTCTTTCGGCCGGGTGACGAAGGCCGGCGGCAGCGGCTCCGGCAGCGTTTCGGCAATCAGCGCGCCGTTGACCTCTTTCACCTGGGTGCGCTCGGTCAGTTGCAGCACCATCGTCACATCCTGAGTGCCGTCGGCGTTGGTCAGCAGCGTCCAGCTAAAGCCGCCTTTCTGCCCCGCTTCGACGGAGAGAATGTCGGGCTGGTTATCGCGCAGCCAGGCCATCACCGGCACAAACAGCGTGTCGATATCGCCGCCAAAACCGCTGATGGCGACGTTGAGGCTGAACTGTTTTTCAAACGATAAGGAGCTGGCGAGCGTGGCGATATTGCTGCCTTTGTCGACCCACAGGCGCAGCATCGAGGGGGTATCGTGCAGCGCCGGGACGGCGTTAATCAGGGCGCTGCGCAGAGAGTTGGGTTTTAGCATTGATCTCATCCTGGCAATGTTTAAGGGTTTCAACTTGCAGCGCGCACTGCACCAGCGCGTGCTCAAGCTGGCGAATATCGGCGCTCAAATCGCCGTTAGTTTGCGGCGCGCTTGCCGGCATCGGACAGAGGCTGACCTGCGGGCAGCTGTTGTAAACAATGAGCGGCGGAGGGGCAGGCGGGGCGCTGGTGCACCCGGCGCACAGCATCAGGTAACTCAGTGCGATACCAGTGGCGAAAAGCCTCGTTCTCATTTAATAACCTCGCAATCGCGTTTTCTCGTTGCAGCGCCTGCGCGCTGGCGGCATCGAGCTGCTGGCGCAGCGTGACCTGCGCCTGCTGGTTCTTCGCCGCCAGTTCGGCGGTGGCGTTGAGGGCAGTTTTAAGGCGCGTCAGCGTGGCGTTCTGCTCCTGCGCCAGCTGCTGCGCGTTGGCTAAAGAGGCCCGCAGAGCGTGGTTTTGCTCAAACAACCACAGCCCGGTCAGCGTCGCCAGTAGCGCGGCCACTATCACCAGGCGGATGCTCATTTCACCCCCTTCAGGCACCAGTCGCGCTCGCGCTGGCGGCGGTTTTCCAGCCCGCGGTTGCGCACGCCATCAACATAAACCCAGCGCGGGAGCTGATCGCAGGCCTGTTTCCACGCCTTCTGGCGCAGGTGCCAGGCAAGCGTTGAGGCGCACGCCGCGCCGCTACCGACGTTAAAGGTGAAGCTGACTACCGCGTCATACACTGGTTGCGGCATCTCCACCGGCACGCACTGCGCCAGGCGGCGTTCAACGTGCAGCACGTCGGCGACCAGGTTGACGGCGGCCTCTTTTTCGCTGATATCGCGCGCAGGGATAACTTTCGCCGTGTGACCAATCCCCGATGTCCAGACCCCCGCGCTGCACTGGTAGGGGCGCAGCCGGCAGCCTTCGAGATCGGTAATCAGCGCCAGCCCCGCCTGCGAGGTGTGCAGCAGATGAAAATCGGGCAGCAGCAGCGCCAGCGCCAGTACGGCCGCCGCGCTACAGCGTTTAACGGGTAAGCCCATTGACCACCTCCTGGCTCACCGCACAGGATTTGAGGAACAGATAGCTTTTACGGCGGTAATACCAGTTCACGCCGACGGTCATGGCGACGCCGAGCGCGCCGAAGTAAGCGGCAAAGTCTTGCGGCGTCATGGCGCCAAAAAAGGTCAGGGCGACGCTAATCCAGTAGGCCAGCGACGAGCTGATTCTCTCGATACTTACGCCCATAGATTTACCGTCTCCTGCATGGCCTGAACCGCGACATCGGGCAGGGTGAGGGTGGTGCCATACGGGAGCACGACGCCCAGTTCGGCAAGACCAGGATTGGCGGCCAGCACGCGTTCGACGACGCCCGCCGTTCGCCCGTAGTAGCGCAGGCAGATCAGATCGAGGGTGTCGCCTTGTTGTGTTATCGCATTCATCGTTTTGCGTCTCTTACCATCCGGAAGGTTTTTTCCATGGTTAAGTTTCCGCAACAGAGAGGCTAAGGGCTATGGCCTGGTGCTGGCGCGTGGCTGGCACAACAACGGGGGGAAAAGCGACGCACCGGGCGAGGGAAAGGCTAACCGGTGCGTAAGAGTACGGTAAAGAGAGTGGCCGGAATGGCGGTCGGCGGGCTATTCGGCTTTGTAATAAATATCCTCATCATCGGGAGTAGTGTTCTCGCTTTCTGCCAGGTCCGCAATCAGGCTCAAGGCCAGCTTCAGGTCAGAAGGCTTGCAGTTGGCGATAAGCGACACCTCGGCAATGAATTGCACGCATGCCCATTTGTGCTGAGTCTTATTTAGTCGTTCAAAGACCATGAATTCCTCTCATGAATTCTCTTACTGTATGTTTATACAGTATCATAGGCTGGATATTTATGGGAAGCGAAGATTATTTTGTCTAATCACTATGTCGCTGATAAAAAAACAGTATTGTGAAGTGACAAATATTCTGACCATCTATCGCTTGCCAAAAAGTCATTATTCTCAAAGATGTTGAGATCGGTTTTTAACCTCCCGTTTCGTTCACTGAGGATCCCTTCCCGCAGCCGGCGAGTGAGTTGCCGCCGTTCATAATTCGTTAGCGGTTTACCCGGCTCGAAGGGCGTACAGTTATTGACAGAACTCCAAGCGGGCGCAGCCGCGCCCTGAAAAACCGCCGCCGCGCGCTTCGGCACAATGGTCCACTTCTTCAGACGCGTCAGCACCGGTGAACCGCTGCCGATGGCGGTGTCATACACGCCGCGAATACGAACCGTCGGTTCGCCGTACTGGTTAAACTCCTCCTCTGCCTGATACAAGGTGCGTACCTGCAGATCGTCACGACGCACGAACGGGCCACCCTGAGCGTTAACGTAGCCAGCCCAGTCGCCGTTATCGGCGGCATCATGTACTTCGGCGAACTCCACGCTCAGCCCTTTGGCCGTGGCGCTGTCGGCCATTTTGCGTAACTCCCGGTAGACGGTGACCGGCGCGCCGCCGACAAACTGGAACTGGCGGATATGCCAGCGCGCCGCCCAGGCGGAGACCGCGCAGGCGCTCTCTTTCAGCGGCGCGTCCGTTTCGTGGTCGGTTTCATTATCCAGCGCGTAGCCGTCGATATTCTTGGCGATATACTTCGCCACATATCCTGTCGCGCTCCCTTTTTGCGCATCGATCGCTTCGGCATGAAAACGGGCTTTCCGCGCCTTGTCGCTGCGCAGCTCCTCGCTATCTTGCTGGTGGGCAAAATCACGCAGGATCTCGCGCACCTTCTCTCTCTCCTGCGGCTGCATAAACAGCAGCAGATGCCAGTGTGGAGTGCCATCGTGATGCGGCTCCGCAACGCGAATACCAAAAATGCGCAGGCCATCGCGGTGCAGCCTGGCGCGAATGCGCGCCCACAGACGAGTGAAGTAACCCTGGGTTTGCGCCGGGCTGGCGCCGTTCCATTTCAGGTTGCGATGCCCGGTGTGGGAGGTGGCGTGAAAGGCGGCTGGGGCGGTCAGCGTGTAAAACTCACCGACGTAGCCAAGGGATTGACAGATAGTTTCGAAACCGCGGATGCGCGTCATCAGCTCGCAGCGGCGGATCGCCGGGTTGGCTATCGACCCATCATACTTATCAATCAGGCTGATGCGGTTTCCCTCTTCATCCTCCAGCTCCATGCTTTTGAGAAATGCGCGGTGGCGGCGCTTTTGTTCGCGCCAGCTGGTGATGCAGTCCCGGCTGGCGTAGGGCTGCGTTTTACGGCTGACCACGCCCAGCGCGATGTGCAGATGCTCGCGCCACTGAGCCGCTGCGCGGCGAAGATGACCGCGCCACCACTGTTCACTGAAAAGACGGATCACCGCCGGGGCGAGATCCTCCGCGCAGACGCGGTGTTGCGTCACGCGCTGCCAGTGCGGCGGGGTGATATTAAATTGCAGGGCGATAAGAGCAGCGTGGTGATACCAGCGGTGCAGGGTTTTCAGCTCGGTCTGCTCATCGGCATCGATATCTGCCAGCTCGCCGCGGATAAAGTGGGCGATATCTTCTGCCAGGCGATCGACGCTGGCCCGGTTGCAGTCCGCTAACTGGTTATAGCGGTGAACCAGATCGACCAACTGGCCAGCCAGCGCCTGCTGGAAAGCCGTATCAAAATGGCTATTGAAAACTGCCTTTGAGACGCGTGATTGCAGGCCATCGAGCTGGTAGCGAGCATTCACCGCCTTCAGCCGTGGCAGAGTTTGCCTGGCGAAGCGCAGCAGAAAGGCGTGCGCCCGCGCAGCGCCATGCGCCTTTTCCAGCGCTTGCTCTGTGCGGCTGATGGAGAGGCGCACGCAGCCAGGTTGCAGCGCCAGTGCATGACGCGCCTGCAGCACCGCCGCAATGTGCTGATTGCGGCGGTGCTGTTCTGCGTGGGTCAGGTAGGGGCTGGCAATAGCGCTGCGCGGCGCGTTCCAGGGGTAGGCCAGGCTGACAGCCACTTATCCTCTCCTGAAGTGCTTATCTTTCAGTTCGGCGATCTGCTGGCAGCTGACGCAGCAGGTCACGCCCGGCAGCGCCATGCGACGCGCCTCGGGGATCGGCATGTCGCAGCATTCGCAGGTTAAGCGTGAAGGGAGGAGTAAACGGCGGCGGGCGTGCAGGATATGCCGCTCGCGCTCCTCCATTTCGCGTTGTTGAACGCCATCCATTTCATCGGCCATCAGTGCAGCTCCAGCGCCTGGTTATCGATATGAGTCGCCTCCTGGCGCAACAGCTCGGCGGCGTCGCTCCAGTCGAGGCGCTGGGAGGCAATAAAGCTCGCCAGCGTATCAAGGCGGGCAGAAACGGCCCCGGCGCAGCGCAGGCGTTCGTTATTGCGGGCTTCAGCCAGCAGCAGCGTGACTTCATCGCCGCTGCGGGTGGGGGAGTGAATCGCGGTCTTTCTCATGGTAACTCTCCTGATTTTGGGCAAAGGGATGCCCGACGGGTTGACGTCCTGGGTTGAAAGTTGGGGTTAAAGCGGCATGGTTAGCCGTTTCGGAAACAGGCTGACGACGGCGCGAAAGTGGTTCATGGCGGCGATCAGCGCGCGCTTCTCCTCGAGGGTAAGCTGATGCGGGTCGAGCGCCTGGCGAGCGGTGGGGACGCGGGCGAGAAAGAAGATCGCCGCCAGCGCCCGGGCATTTGCCTCATACTGCTCATCGCGTCTGTCGCGCATATCGTCGATAAAGTTCGCCACCTCGCTCCAGCTGTCGCCCCAGTGGCGACCGCGAAGTTCGCTGATGTGGTTTAACCCGGTAAGCCGCTCGCCGGCACTCAGCGGTGCGCTGGCGGCAGGTGAGGTGATCGCCATAGATCCTCCTGCGTGAGCGTGAACTCGCAAATGCAAAATTAACCGAATGAGGTGGCGGAGCGCCGATCGATGTAGCGGCAATCGATAGCCTGCTGCGTTAATTTATCGCGCCAGGCTTTGACATTTATCAACGTGCGGCTGCGTTTACCGGCATCGTTATGCTCGCGGGTAGGGGCTTTAAGCAGCACGCCCTCATCGAGCCACTGCCACACCAGACGCTCGCTGATGCCGCGCATTGCGGCGAAATCCTTCACCGTCATCGCATCGGACATCGCTGAGCGGATCAGGGTTTGCAGCGCCGGCAGCAGGGCAGACATCAGCTCATCCATCTGTCCATGCGAAAAGGTGCTGAATTGCATTTGAGAGCCGGATAACGGATGCGACGGCATTGATTTTGCATCTGACATATCGCATTATCTCCTGTTGTTTGAAATGTAGTGCACTGCTGTGCATTTTGGTCGATGAACAGCAATATAAATCGCAAATGCGATTGTGTAAATCACTTTTTCGATGTTGGTGTCCATGAGTGAAAACAAGATGAGTGTTCAGGATGTGGTGGATCGCATTGCAGCGTCCTACTCCGTATCCAGTCAGAAAGCGCTTGCCGAGGCGCTGGATGTGCCGGCGAACAATATCAGCAGCTGGATCCAGCGGGAAAGCGTGCCCTATAAAGCGGTGGTCAAATGCGCGCTGGATACCGGCGCGGATCTGCACTGGCTGGTAAACGGTGAGTTTGCAAATGCGAATCTGGTCGAGAAGCCGCAGGTAAAAGGCAAGGCATTGTATGAGGAGATCCTCTCGGCGGGCGGACGCCCGGTGCTGCGTCGCATTCTTGATGCCTATGGCTTCCAGATGCAAAAGGATCTGGGCGATTTGCTCGATATCTCTTCAGGCACCATCAGCACCTGGGTGCGCCGGGACTTCTTCCCCGGTGATGTGGTCGTCACCTGCGCGCTGGATACCGGCGTCTCGCTGAAGTGGCTGGCAACCGGGCAGGGTGAGATGTATCCGGCGCCGGCTGCTGCGCAGAACGATGCTGTTATTACCATTCCGAAATTCCGCCATGAGTCTGGCGAGCTGAAAGAGGCAGGCGTCTGGACATTAGATCCTTCGCTGGCGCCAGCAGCTACCGATAGCCTGCGCTTTATTGACGGGCTGCATGCCGGCTGGCTGGTGGATACCGCCGCGCAGAAGATTGGCAACGGGCGCTGGGTGATTGGCATTGATGATGCGCTGGATGTCTTTGATGTCGTGCGTTTGCCCGGCGGCAAAGTGCGTCTGAGCAATAACGCGGTCGATTTTGAGTGCGGCGTAGCGGAGATCGAACCGTTCGGCGTGGTGCTCTTCACGCTGGAAAAGCATGTGTAAGCGGCAATGACGGTAAGCAAACAGAAGGGCGGAAAGTGGCTCTGCGAAGTCTATCCGCAGGGGCGCGACGGGCGGCGTATCCGCAAACAGTTCGCCACCAAAGGCGAAGCTGAAGCCTTTGAAACCTGGGCGAAGCGGGAAGCTGAAGAGAAACCCTGGCTCGGCGAGAAGGCCGACCGCCGCCGCTTAAGCGAGCTGATTGCGCTGTGGTACAAGCTGCACGGTCAGTCGCTGGCGGCGAGCAAATCGCGGCTGGCGAAGCTGGAGATTGTCTGCCGCGGGCTGGGCGATCCCATCGCCGCACAGCTGACGGCGAAAGCCTGGGCCCACTACCGCGATAAGCGCCTGAGCGGTGAGATCGACAATGGCTATACGCCGGACCCGGCAAAGTGGAAAGTGAAGCCCATCACCGTCAACCGCGAGCAGCACTACCTTAGCGCGGTGTTTAATGAACTCACCCGGCTGGGCGAGTGGTCGCTGCCTAATCCGCTGGAGAGCGTGCGGCCGTTTCGCGAAAAAGAGCGCGAGATGAGCTGGCTAACGCAGGCGCAGATCGCCGAACTGCTGGCGGCCTGTGTCCGTTTCGGCAATGTCGATTTAACGCGGGTAGTGAAAATTTGTCTCGCCACCGGCGCGCGCTGGCGGGAAGCAGAATCTCTCACCCGCACCCAGCTGGTACCCAATAAGCTTACTTTTGTTAAAACCAAAGGCGGCAGGAACCGCACCGTGCCGATCCCGCAGTGGCTGTTCGACGAGCTGGCTCCGCTCGAGGGAGCGCTGTTTCAGCCCTGTTATGCCGACTTCACCCGTATGCTGGCCACTACCTCTCTGGCCCTTGCCGAGGGGCAGAAAACCCACGTTCTGCGCCACACCTTCGCCTCGCACTTTATGATGAATGGCGGCAATATCCTCGTGCTGCAACGCATCCTTGGCCATGCCAATATTCGTGAAACCATGCGTTATGCCCACTTCGCTCCCGATCACCTCGAAGAGGCGGTGACGCTCAACCCGCTGGCGGCATTTAATGGCGGCAACGTGGCGGCAGAAGATGCATAACCCTGCATTTCGCTGCACTTAACTTGCCTGGCGTACCGGGAAAATCAGCGTTCAGGCCAGATGGCGTGGGCGGGCCTGCAAAAGCGGCTTAACTAACTTATCTGGCCTTTTTACGCCACGCCGTTTTGTCTCTTCGGGTAAAATTATTAACCTTCTGGTGATGTTTAATTTACAATGCCGCTTCGACCTGAAGGAGACGCGGTGAAGCACGTTTTTCATCTTACGAGAGCCCAACGCTCAGCCCTGTGGCTGGCGCTGTTTGCGATCCTGCTGATCCTCGTCGCCCCCCTTATTTCTACTGCCCTGCAAAAAGATCCGATGAGCGCGATGCCCGGTATGCATCATGAGATGAGTATGCCGATGCCCGCGCAGAACGATCATGCACACCACGATCATTCACACCATGAGATGTCGCAGCCGGAGAGCCCGCCGCCTGCCATGCCGCTCGACCATGCCGAAGCGTGTGGTTACTGTGTGTTGCTGGCCCATGTTCCCGGCCTGATTTTCCTGCTTGTTCTGCTGCTGCTGGGACGCGTGCTGCGCGTGACCTGCGTGCCTGCCCGCACGCGCCCGCGGTTGTGGCACTTTATCCCCTGGCTTTGGCCGGACACCCGCGCGCCGCCATCTTTACGCTTTTCCTGACCCCAAAATAGTGTTCCGCCTGCGCGGAATGGCACACCTTTGCGCTTTTTGAGGAAAAGTATGACTTCCTGCACCCCTCGTGCGGCGTGGCTTAACCTGCTGCGACGCCTCCATTTCTATATTGGCCTGTTTGTTGGCCCCTTTATCTTTATCGCCGCGTTGAGCGGCACGCTCTACGTTGCCACGCCGCAGCTGGAGAACTCGCTTTATCACGATGCGCTGTATGGCGTGGAGAGCAGCGAGCGGCAACCGCTGGCCGACCAGCTTCGCGTCGCCGAACAGGTGACGGGCGGCCATCTGCGCTTACAGGCAGTGCGCCCCGGCCTGAGCGGCAATGAAACGACGCGGATGATGTTTGCTGACCCGCAGCTTGGCGTCTCCGAGAGCCGGGCGATTTTTGTCGATCCGGTGACGTTACAGGTGAAAGGGGATATGACCGTTTACGGCACCAGCGGTATTTTGCCGCTGCGCCAGTGGATTGATTATCTTCACCGCTCGCTGCTGCTGGGCGATACCGGCAGGCTCTACAGTGAGCTGGCGGCGTCGTGGATGTGGATCGCCGCGCTCGGCGGCATTGCGCTGTGGTTTTTTACCCGGCCGAAGCGGCGCATCAATAACCGCGTGCAAAACCATCGCCGCCTGCACGTCATGCTCGGCTGGCTACTGCTGGCCGGGATGCTGCTCTTCTCTGCTACCGGCCTGACCTGGTCGCAATGGGCGGGCGGCAACGTCGATAAACTTCGCGCTGCATTTAACTGGATGACACCGCAGGTGAATACGCAGCTTCAGGGCGAAGCCGCACCGGCCGATCCCCATGCCGAGCACCATATGCATCACGCAGGGATGGCGATGTCCGGCATGGCGCTCAACCCGGCACAACTTGACGCGGTGCTCGCCCGCGCACAGGCGGCCGGGATTACGGCGAAGAAAATTGAAATTCGCCCGCCGCGCGATACGGAACATGCCTGGACGGTCACGGAGATCGATCGCCGCTGGCCGACGCAGGTAGATGCGGTCGCCATTGCGGGGAGTTCGCTGGCAGTGATCGATCATGTGCACTTCGCCGATTTCCCGTTAATGGCGAAGCTGACACGCTGGGGTGTCGATTTCCATATGGGCGTGCTGTTCGGCATCTTAAATCAGCTGGTGCTGATCGCCTTTGGCAGCGCGCTGTGCGTGATGATTATCGTCGGCTATCGTTTGTGGTGGATCCGCCGTCCGGCGGCGAGCGAGACGTTGCTCCACGCCTGGCTGCAACTCCCCGTCGTGGGCCGCTGTGTAGTGCTGGTCGTCGCCTTGTTGCTGGGGCTGGCAATGCCGGTCATGGGCGGTAGTTTACTGCTGTTTATGCTGTTTGATGTTCTGCGCTGGCAGCGGAAAAAGCAGCCCGTTAACGCAGTGTAAAACGCCTGTGGCCGCCATCTGTAAAATTATAATTACAGTTGGCGGCCATATAAGCGCTATTAAAGTTGGTTGTGTAACGATATCTGTACGATTTGTGGATTGAAATCTTTACCTGATGTGATATGGTGTCAGCTCCCTCGCTTGAGGAAACCTATCGCACACGAGCCATACAGGATTTGATCATGCAAAAAGACGCGCTGAACAACGTACACATCACCGACGAGCAGGTTCTGATCACTCCGGAACAGCTGAAAACCGCATTCCCGCTGACCAGCGAACAAGAGGCGCAAATCGCGCAATCCCGCCAGACCATCTCCAATATCATTGCCGGGCGCGATCCGCGCCTGCTGGTGGTCTGCGGTCCTTGTTCCATTCACGACCCGGAAGCAGCGCTCGAGTACGCCCGTCGGTTTAAAACCCTTGCCGCAGAGGTCAGCGATAGCCTCTACCTGGTGATGCGCGTCTATTTTGAAAAACCCCGTACCACCGTTGGCTGGAAAGGGCTGATTAACGATCCGCATATGGATGGCTCGTTTGATGTGGAAGCTGGCCTGAAGATTGCGCGTCGTCTGCTGGTGGAATTGGTCAGCATGGGCCTGCCGCTGGCGACCGAAGCGCTCGATCCGAACAGCCCGCAGTTCCTCGGCGATCTCTTTAGCTGGTCAGCGATTGGCGCGCGTACTACGGAGTCACAAACCCACCGTGAAATGGCCTCCGGTTTGTCGATGCCGGTCGGCTTCAAAAACGGTACCGACGGTAGCCTCGCTACCGCCATCAATGCAATGCGCGCCGCTGCGATGCCGCACCGCTTTGTCGGCATCAACCAGGCCGGCCAGGTCTGCCTGCTGCAAACCCAGGGTAACCCGGATGGCCATGTGATCCTGCGCGGCGGCAAAGCGCCGAACTACAGCCCGGCGGATGTTGCGCAGTGTGAAAAAGAGATGCAGCAAGCGGGACTGAAACCGTCGCTGATGGTAGATTGCAGCCACGGGAATTCCAATAAAGATTACCGTCGCCAGCCTGCCGTTGCTGAGTCCGTTGTCGCGCAGATCAAAGATGGCAACCGTTCGATTACCGGCCTGATGATTGAGAGCAACATTCACGAAGGCAATCAATCATCCGAGCAGCCGCGCTGTGATATGAAGTACGGTGTTTCTGTTACCGATGCCTGCATTAGCTGGGAGGCAACCGAAGCGCTGCTGCGTGAAATCGACAGCGATCTGCGCAATAGCCTGGCGGCGCGTTTTGCATAAGAGGGTGTTATGGTTGCTGAACTGACCGCGCTGCGCGATCAAATTGATGAAGTGGATAAGGCGCTGCTGGATCTGCTGGCGCGCCGGCTGGAACTGGTGGCGCAGGTGGGCGAAGTCAAAAGCCACTACGGGCTGCCGATTTACGTTCCCGAGCGTGAGGCTTCAATGCTGGCCTCGCGGCGTAAAGAGGCCGAGGCGCTGGGCGTGCCGCCGGATCTGATTGAGGATGTGCTGCGCCGCGTGATGCGCGAATCCTACTCCAGCGAAAACGACAAAGGGTTTAAAACGCTCTGTCCTGCGCTGCGTCCAGTCGTCATCGTTGGCGGCGGCGGCCAGATGGGGAAACTTTTTGGCAAAATGCTGACGCTCTCGGGCTACCAGGTGCGTACGCTGGAGAAAGAGGATTGGGCGCAGGCGGAAACGCTGCTGGCGGATGCGGGCATGGTGATTGTCAGCGTACCGATCCACGTCACCGAAGCGGTGATTGCGAAGCTACCGCCGCTGCCGGAGGATTGCATTCTGGTCGATCTGGCGTCGGTGAAAAGCGGTCCGTTACAAGCGATGTTGTCGGCGCATAATGGCCCGGTGCTCGGTCTGCACCCGATGTTTGGCCCGGACAGCGGTAGCCTCGCTAAGCAGGTAGTGGTGTGGTGTGATGGCCGTAAACCGGAAGCCTATCAGTGGTTCCTGGAACAGATTCAGGTGTGGGGCGCGCGGCTGCACCGCATCAGCGCCGTCGAGCACGATCAGAACATGGCCTTTATCCAGGCGCTGCGCCACTTTGCGACCTTCGCCTATGGCTTGCACCTGGCAGAAGAGAACGTGCAGCTTGAGCAGTTGCTGTCGCTCTCATCGCCGATTTATCGTCTTGAGCTGGCAATGGTTGGGCGCTTGTTCGCCCAGGATCCGCAGCTCTATGCCGACATTATTATGTCCTCGCCCGATAACCTGGCGCTGATCAAGCGTTACTACCAGCGCTTCGGCGAAGCGATTGGCCTGCTGGAGCAGGGCGATAAGCAGGCGTTTATCGACAGCTTCCGCAAAGTTGAACACTGGTTTGGCGATTATGCCCAGCGTTTTCAGAGCGAGAGCCGTACCCTGTTACGCCAGGCCAACGACAGCCGGGCGTAACTTCAAAAGCCGTTTATACTGAAAAGCCAGTGGTCACCCGCTGGCTTTTTTTATTTAAGGGATGCGCAATGGCTGAGTTGCAGAGACTGTTTGATTACACCGGACATTTACCTGAGTGTCCGACCTGGAGCGAAGCCGAACAGGCGCTCTACTGGGCTGATATTCTCGAAGGTGAAATCCACCGTTACCGGCTGGAGACGGGCGAGCATACGGTGCTCTCGTTCCCGGAAGAGGTGGGCTGCTTCGCGCTGCGTGAGAAGGGCGGTTTTATCGTCGCCATGCGGCAGGCCATCTGGCTGACGGACGAACGCGGGCTGCTGCGACAGAAAGTGTGCGATAACCCATCAAATCCGCAGCTGGCGCGTTTTAACGATGGCGGCACCGATCACCATGGGCGCTTTTATGCCGGCACCTTCTGGGCACCGGGCGATTACAACGGCGCGCTGCTGCTGCGCGTGGATAACGATCTGACGCCGAAAGTGGTGCAGTGCGATATTCACGGCGCAAACGGCCTGGCCTTCAGCCATGACAAACAGTGGATGTTCACCTCTGACACGCCGCACGGCGTGATTTACCGTACGCCGCTGGATGAGCAGGGCGAGCCAGGGCGGCGCGAGCTGTTCCGTCGCTTTAACCCGGGAGAAGGGATCCCGGACGGCGCGGCGATGGATGTCGAAGAGTGCTACTGGAGCGCAATGTATGACGGCTGGCGCATTGCGCGTTTCTCACCGCAGGGCGAACAACTGGAGGAGTACCGTTTGCCGGTGCGCTGCCCGACGATGGTTTGCTTTGGCGGGGCGGATATGAAAACCCTGTTTATCACCACCACCCGCGAAAATATGGATGAGCAAGAGATTGCCGATTATCCGCTTTCGGGGGCAATCTTCACCCTGCCTGTGTCGGTGGCAGGGATGAAGAAAGCGCTCTTTATCGAGCGTTAAACCGGATCGACCGGCACGACGTTTTCGCTGGGGTAGCAGCCCAGTACTTTCAGCGAGCGGGTGATGTTGCCCAGCTCGCGTAGCGCTTTTTGCATCGCGCTGGCGTGCAGGTTGGCCTGAATATCCAGATAGAACATCTCTTCCCACGGATTACCGTGGATCGGGCGCGACTCAAGCTTGGTCATGATCAAGTTGTGGTTGCGCAGCACCAACAGCGCTTCTACCAGTGCACCCGCCTGTTGCCCGGTCGCCATCAGTAGCGTGGTTTTCGCCGGTACCTGCTCAGAGACATCAATCGCTTTACGCGCCAGCACCACAAAACGGGTGATGTTCTGCGTCTGGTTTGCCAGGTTGCGCTCCAGCACCTGTAAACCATACAGCGCGCCGCCCGGTTCATTGCCCAGCGCCGCGACGTGCGGTGAGTTCAGTTGCGCGACTTTCTCCATCGCCGCCGAGGTGCTTTCACAATACTCAATCTTCCAGTGCGGATAGCGGTTCAGGAACTGGCTGCACTGCTGGAACGGTTGCGGATGGCTGTAGACCGTCTGGATCTGCTCAAGAGTTGTGGTACCTGATACCAGCACGCAGTGGTCGATCGGCACAGTCAGCTCGCCAACAATCGACAGGCTGGTGTGCTGAAGCAGATCGTAGACATCGTTAATCGCGCCAGAGCTGGTGTTCTCCAGCGGCACGACGGCGTAATCCGCCTGGCCGGTTTCGACCTGGTTAAAAATATCCTGAAAACGCGCGCAGCCGCTCTCGATAAACTGTTCGAAATGGCGTGCGGCATACTGCCGCGCGGCAAGATGCGAATAGGAGCCTTTTGGGCCAAGAAATGCGATGCGCGCAGAGCGTGGATTGATGTTGTTGAGGTGGTGCTGGAGCAGAGCTTGCTGGGTGAGAACAGAGTCTTCAATGATGAGCTGAAACAGGCGGGTGATGTAATGGGCATCTAAATGATGCGTTTTGCCAAGCTCGATTAAATGTTCCAGCAGGGCCCGCTCTCTGTCTATATCGCGTACCGGGCGGTGGGAGGCGAGTTTCGCTTTGCCAACTTCAACGGAGAGCTGGCGGCGCTCGGCCAGCAGCGTCAGCAACTGCTCGTCGAGCGCGCTGATCTTCACGCGTAAATCCAGTAAGGGGTTTTCAGCCGTCATGTTGTTGCCTTTCATTGTTATCAATAAAAAAGCCTCCCGGCTTGGGAGGCTTTATTGTTCGTCTTCGCACTTTTTCTCACAAAACGAATCGCCTCCCTAACTGGGGAAGGTAAAAAAGAGTGCGAAGAGAAACGGGGTAGTTTTCATCATTTTTCCTGTTGAGCGAGGGAGTTAAAGTAACTGCTCTCTTTTCGCTCTGTCAATAAAAAACGCGCCCGCAGGCGCGTTGGAAACTCAATGTAGAGACTACTCTTCTTCTTCTTCAACGAAGTTGGCATCTTTCACCGATGTTGCGGCGCGACGCGCTTCGCCTTTGTGCTGCACTTTATTGAGCTGCCGTTCCAGCTTGTTGATCAAATCGTTGATGGCGATATACATATCATCGTGTTTAGCGCTGGCGACAAGCTGCCCGTTAGGCGTGTTGATGGTCGCATCGGCGGTAAAACCCTGTGGCTCTTTAGAGAGGACGATATGGGGATTAATCAGCTGAGTTTGCCATTTATCCAGTTTGGCGAGACGGTCGGTGACATGCTGGCGGATTGCCGGAGTAATTTCCATTTGTTTACTGGTAATGTTCATTGTCATACATCTTACCTCTCTGTCTTTCCGTCTAAGTCATTTCAGCATAGCGCGCCTAATGTCAAAATGTGTGATTAAAATCACGTAATTTTGTCACTTTTTGTCAAAGACGAGGGGTTTGTGAGGCAGGGCAGGAAGAGGGGAAATTTAGCTTGTCGGATGCGAAGTTAGCAGTCATAGTTGATAGGTTGCATCGGCGCGAAAGCGCGTCAGCCATGCATCCAACGGATAAAAAAACGGCAGCCCGCGGGCTGCCGTTTTGCGTTTACAGGCGTTATGCGTTGCTGTTATTGGCGGCGATAATTTTCGCCACTTTGTCAGCCTGCGCATTGAGCTGCAGCTCGCGGTAAGCGTGCTCCATCAATGGCAGCGCATCGCGCGTTGCTTTGGTATCCGGGAAATCACGCAGCATGCCTTCCACGCGATTGGTCACCGCAACCCACGCACCGCGATCGGTGTAGTACTGCGCGACGGAGTATTCATACTTCGCCAGGCGATCTTTCAGGTAGACCAGACGCTTGTTGGCATCGGTCGCATACTGACTTTGCGGATAACCGCGCACCAGACGTGAGAAGTCATTGAACGCATCACGCGCATGAGCCGGATCGCGATCGCTGCGGTCAACGCCGAAGAAGCCCTGTAGCGCGCTGTCATCAAGCGCCATGTTAGTCAACCCGCGCATATACATCACATAGTCGATGTTCGGATGCGTTGGGTTAAGACGAATAAAGCGATCGATGGCGGCCTGCGCCAGCGGCAGATCGGCGTTTTTGTAGTAGGCGTAGATAAGATCTAACTGCACTTGCTGGGAGTAAGGACCAAACGGATAACGATTATCCAGAGCTTCCAGTTGCGTTATTGCCGCCTTCCAGTTACCGTCTTGCAGCTTTTGCTGGGCGGTCGCGTAGATTTCGTTTGGTGGATTATCAGGTACCTCTTCCTTAGAACCGGAGCAACCTGCCAAAGCCAGACTTAACGTGGCGGCTGCCACCAGATATTTCAAGCGCGTCATAACGTTTAGACTTTCCTCAGAATGTTCATGCGGGAGATTCTTTACTCCTGCTCCCGACTAAGACCAGCTACAATAGCACACTATATTAAACGGCGAAGCCGTAAAACCCAACGTTAACGAAGAAGCTGTATATGGCACAACTGGTACAACTCACCGCAACGGTATCCGAGAATCAACTCGGTCAACGCTTAGATCAGGCTTTGGCCGAATTGTTCCCTGATTATTCACGTTCGCGTATAAAAGAATGGATTCTTGATCAGCGCGTGCTGGTCAACGATGTCGTTAGCGACAAACCGAAAGAGAAAGTGTTGGGCGGTGAGCGCATTGCCATCAATGCGGAAATTGAAGAAGAAGCGCGCTTTGAGCCGCAGGATATTCCTCTCAATATCGTCTATGAAGATGACGATATTCTCGTCATTAATAAGCCGCGCGACTTTGTCGTGCACCCCGGTGCCGGTAATCCTGACGGTACCGTGCTGAATGCGCTGCTTCACTACTATCCGCCGATTGTCGACGTACCGCGCGCTGGTATTGTGCACCGTCTGGATAAAGACACCACTGGCTTGATGGTTGTAGCGAAAACCGTTCCGGCGCAAACCCGGCTGGTCGAATCTTTGCAGCTGCGTGAAATCACCCGTGAATATGAAGCGGTTGCCATTGGTCATATGACTGCCGGCGGTACGGTGGAGGAGCCTATCAGCCGCCATCCGACCAAACGCACCCATATGTCCGTTCACCCGATGGGCAAACCGGCCGTCACGCACTACCGCATTATGGAGCATTTCCGTATCCATACGCGCCTGCGCCTGCGTCTTGAAACCGGCCGTACGCACCAGATCCGTGTGCATATGGCGCATATCACCCATCCGCTGGTGGGCGATCAGCTTTACGGCGGTCGTCCTCGTCCGCCGAAAGGCGCGTCGGATGAATTTATTGATGCGCTGCGCAAGTTTGATCGTCAGGCGCTGCACGCGACTATGCTGCGTCTGTACCATCCAATTAGCGGTATCGAAATGGAGTGGCATGCGCCAATTCCACAGGATATGGTCGATCTTATCGCCGCGATGCGCGCGGATTTTGAAACCCATAAGGATGATGTCGCCTGGTTATGACCAAACTGATCGTCCCGGACTGGCCGCTGCCGAAAGGCGTGGCGGCCTGTAGCTCAACGCGTATCGGCGGTGTAAGCCTGCCGCCCTATGATGCCATGAACCTCGGCGCGCACTGCGGCGACAATAATGAGCATGTCGAAGAGAACCGCGCTCGCCTGTTTGCGGCTGCCGGGTTGCCTTCAAAACCGGTCTGGCTTGAGCAGGTGCACGGCACGGCGGTATTGAAGCTCGACAGTGAGCCTTATGCCTCGAAACGCGCGGATGCTTCATACAGCAACACGCCGGGCACGGTGTGCGCGGTGATGACCGCCGACTGCCTGCCGGTGCTGTTTTGTAACCGGGATGGCAGTGAAGTGGCGGCAGCGCACGCTGGCTGGCGCGGACTGTGCGGCGGCGTGCTGGAAGAGACGGTAGCCTGTTTTGCCGACAAACCTGAAAATCTGCTGGCATGGCTTGGCCCGGCGATTGGTCCGGACGCGTTCGAAGTGGGCCCGGAAGTGCGTGAGGCATTTATGGCTCACGATGCCGCAGCCGAAAGCGCATTTCGCCCGCAGGGTGAGAAATATTTCGCTGATATTTATCAACTGGCGCACCAGCGGCTGGCAAGCGTCGGCGTCGAGCATATCTACGGCGGCGAACACTGCACCTTCAGGCAGCAGAGTGATTTTTTCTCATACCGTCGGGACAAGACGACCGGGCGTATGGCAAGTTTCATTTGGCTGATATAACCTAACGAATCAAGACGATCCAGTGCGCGTAAGTTTTCTTCGCATAAATCAGGTCATTCACCTTGAATAATTGAGGGATGACCTCATTTAATCTCCAGTAGCAAATTTGACCTGTTATGGGAGGAGTTATGCGTCTGGATCGTCTTACTAATAAATTCCAGCTTGCTCTTGCCGATGCCCAGTCGCTCGCACTGGGGCACGACAACCAATTCATCGAACCACTTCATTTAATGAGCGCCTTACTGAACCAGGAAGGCGGTTCGGTTCAACCTTTATTAACCTCTGCCGGCGTCAATGCTGGCCAGTTACGTATTGCTATCGAACAGGCGCTGAGCCGCTTACCGCAGGTAGAAGGTACCGGCGGTGATGTGCAGCCTTCGCAGGATTTGATGCGCGTGCTTAACCTTTGCGACAAGCTGGCGCAAAAACGGGGTGATAACTTTATTTCGTCAGAGCTGTTTGTTCTGGCTGCGCTGGAGTCACGCGGCACGCTGACGGATTTGCTGAAATCCGCTGGTGCAACGACCGCGAACGTGACCCAGGCTATCGAGCAAATGCGTGGGGGAGAGAACGTGAACGACCAGGGGGCTGAAGACCAACGTCAGGCCTTGAAAAAATTTACCGTCGATCTGACCGAGCGTGCCGAGCAGGGCAAACTTGACCCGGTCATCGGCCGTGACGAAGAGATCCGCCGTACCATTCAGGTTCTGCAGCGCCGTACCAAAAACAACCCGGTATTAATTGGTGAGCCTGGCGTTGGTAAAACCGCCATTGTAGAAGGGCTGGCGCAGCGCATTGTGAACGGCGAAGTGCCTGAAGGGCTTAAAGGCCGTCGCGTGCTGGCGCTGGATATGGGCGCGCTGGTCGCCGGGGCAAAATATCGCGGTGAGTTTGAGGAGCGCCTGAAAGGAGTGCTCAACGATCTCTCCAAACAGGAAGGGAACGTCATCCTGTTTATCGATGAATTGCATACCATGGTCGGTGCCGGTAAAGCCGACGGCGCAATGGATGCCGGGAATATGCTTAAACCGGCGCTGGCGCGCGGTGAGCTGCATTGCGTCGGCGCAACTACGCTTGATGAGTACCGTCAGTACATCGAGAAAGATGCCGCGCTGGAGCGTCGATTCCAGAAAGTGCTGGTGGCTGAACCCTCTGTTGAAGACACCATCGCTATTCTGCGCGGTCTGAAAGAGCGCTATGAGCTGCACCATCATGTGCAGATCACCGACCCGGCGATTGTTGCGGCGGCATCGCTCTCCCATCGCTACATCTCCGATCGCCAGTTACCGGATAAAGCCATCGACCTGATCGATGAAGCGGCATCCAGCATCCGTATGCAGATTGACTCGAAACCGGAAGAGCTCGACCGGCTCGACCGACGCATTATCCAGCTCAAGCTGGAACAGCGCGCGTTGATGAAAGAGTCTGATGAGGCGAGTAAAAAACGCCTCGATATGCTGAACGAAGAACTGGAAGAGAAAGAGCGTCAATACTCCTCCCTTGAAGAGGAGTGGAAGGCCGAAAAAGCTTCCCTTTCCGGCACACAGACCATTAAAGCAGAGCTTGAGCAGGCGAAAATCGCTATGGAACAGGCCCGTCGTAATGGCGACCTGGGCAGAATGTCTGAATTGCAGTACGGGAAAATCCCCGAGCTGGAGAAACAGCTGGCGGCGGCAACGCAGAGCGAAGGCAAAACCATGCGCCTGCTGCGTAACCGTGTAACCGATGCTGAGATTGCAGAAGTACTGGCGCGCTGGACCGGTATCCCCGTATCGCGAATGATGGAAGGTGAGCGCGAGAAACTGCTGCGCATGGAACACGATCTTCACCATCGCGTGATTGGTCAGGATGAGGCTGTCGATGCGGTCTCTAATGCCATTCGCCGTAGCCGCGCAGGGCTGTCCGATCCGAATCGCCCGATTGGTTCCTTCCTCTTCCTTGGGCCGACCGGGGTCGGGAAAACCGAGCTGTGCAAGGCGCTGGCAAACTTTATGTTTGATAGCGACGACGCCATGGTGCGTATCGACATGTCCGAGTTTATGGAGAAACACTCCGTGTCGCGGTTGGTCGGTGCGCCTCCGGGCTATGTCGGCTATGAAGAGGGCGGTTATCTGACGGAAGCGGTTCGTCGCCGTCCCTATTCCGTCATTCTGCTTGATGAGGTGGAGAAAGCGCATCCGGATGTCTTCAACATTCTGTTGCAGGTGCTTGACGACGGTCGGTTGACGGACGGGCAGGGCAGAACGGTGGACTTCCGTAATACGGTGGTCATCATGACTTCGAACCTGGGTTCCGATCTGATTCAGGAACGTTTTGGCGATCTCGATTACGGCCATATGAAAGAGCTGGTTATGGGCGTAGTGAGCCAGAGCTTCCGCCCTGAATTCATCAACCGTATAGATGAAGTCGTTGTGTTCCATCCATTAGGTGAAAAACACATTGCTTCTATTGCGCAGATTCAGTTGCAGCGTTTGTATAAACGTCTTGAGGAGCGCGGCTACAGTGTGACGCTTTCTGACGAGGCGCTGAAACTGCTTAGCGCCAATGGTTACGATCCGGTATATGGCGCACGGCCGTTGAAACGTGCGATCCAGCAACAGATTGAGAACCCGCTGGCGCAGCAGATCCTCTCCGGTACGCTGATTCCGGGCAAGCCGGTGCAGCTTGTGGTGAAAGATGACCGCATTGTTGCTGTTCAATAAAAGATAAAAACTGAAAAACGGGCCTCTTGGGGCCCGTTTTTGTTTAATAAAAGAGCAGAAATAGACTCTTTTCACAGTTTCTGCCTGGAAATTGAGCGAACGGTAACTTTTTTCAAATTAAGGGTTGTCAGGGAGAATTAACTG
>NZ_JAOTIU010000006.1:0-310805 GCF_029850615.1 Kosakonia sp. HypNH10 | reverse complement strand
GATAAGCGTAATCACGTCCTTGCGCGTGATTTCAGCGGCATTACGATCGCTCAGCTTATCTACCGCATCGGCATACAGTGTTCTGCGCACTTCATCCTGGCCTTTCTTCTTCCATGCCCCCGGAATGATTTTGCCATCCTTAGTTTTGCGGTCCTCAATGCGCTCAGTCAGGTAGAGCTCAACTAATCTCTGCACAGTTAACTCAGGTACTTTGGCCTGTTCAGCCTCTATTGCGCGAAGCTGCTTTTCCTGCTTGAGTTCTGATGAGGGCACCAACCTTCCTGACGGAGAAGTTTTAACTCGTTGAGTTTAAGTCGTGCAGCGGCGAGAGAAGTCTGCGGAAAGTTGCCAATTTTGATCTGAGCAAGTTTTCCAGTCACAGGGCTCGTGTAGTGGTAAAAAAAGACTTAACTCCGGTTGTACCACAGGAGAGATGTAAACCACGATTTTCGCCGTTATCAGCTTTATCCTGATCATCTGGCTTCATCATTCCTGTCGCTTTCAATAACCGCTTCGCGCACGCTTGTTTTCCTGCCCCACAGAGTCCGTTATCATGCTCGCTACGCCTTCATGAACCGCGATGCAAATTCATGAGTTTCGGTGAGGAAAGTGATAAGCGATGAGAACAACAAACATCACTGACTCATTATTTTTCAAGAAGATGGACATCACTAACTGATGAGTACGACAGACAATCTCGACGCCCACACCCCCATGATGCAGCAGTACCTGAAGCTGAAAGCGCAGCATCCGGATATTCTGCTTTTCTATCGTATGGGCGACTTCTATGAGCTCTTTTACGATGACGCGAAACGCGCGTCGCAGCTGATGGATATCTCCCTGACCAAACGCGGTGCCTCCGCTGGGGAGCCGATCCCGATGGCAGGCGTGCCGCATCATGCGGTGGAAAACTACCTGGCAAAACTGGTGAGCCTTGGTGAATCGGTGGCGATTTGCGAGCAGATTGGCGATCCGGCCACCAGCAAAGGGCCGGTGGAGCGCAAGGTCGTACGCATCGTCACGCCTGGCACCATCAGCGATGAAGCACTGCTGCAGGAGCGCCAGGATAACCTGCTGGCTGCCATCTGGCAGGATAGCAAAGGCTTTGGCTACGCCACGCTGGATATCAGCTCCGGGCGTTTTCGCCTCAGCGAACCCGCAGACCGTGAAACCATGGCTGCTGAACTGCAACGCACCAACCCTGCCGAACTGCTCTATGCGGAAGATTTTGCGGAAACCGCGCTGATTGAGGGCCGCCGCGGTTTGCGCCGCCGCCCGCTGTGGGAGTTCGAAATCGACACCGCCCGCCAGCAGCTCAATATGCAGTTTGGCACCCGTGATTTGATTGGCTTCGGCGTTGAGAACGCCGCGCGCGGCCTGTGCGCCGCCGGCTGCCTGTTGCAGTATGTCAAAGATACGCAACGTACCGCCCTGCCCCACATCCGCTCTATTACTATGGAGCGTCAGCAGGACACCATTATTATGGATGCCGCGACGCGCCGTAATCTGGAGATCACCCAGAACCTCGCAGGCGGGATTGAAAGCACGCTGGCCTCGGTGCTCGACCGCACCGTCACGCCGATGGGTAGCCGCATGCTGAAACGCTGGCTGCACATGCCGGTACGCGACACGAAAGTGCTTACCGAGCGTCAACAAACCATCAGCGCATTACAGGATCGCGCCGCCGAGCTGCAACCGGTGTTGCGCCAGGTGGGCGATCTGGAGCGTATTCTGGCACGTCTGGCGCTGCGTACCGCCCGCCCGCGTGACCTGGCACGTATGCGCTACGCCTTCCAGCAACTGCCGGAGCTACGCACGCAGCTGGCGGATGTCGACTGCGCGCCGGTACAGGCGCTGCGTGAGAAGATGGGCGAGTTCAGCGAACTGCGCGAACTGCTTGAGCGCGCCATTATTGAAGCCCCGCCGGTGCTGGTACGCGACGGCGGCGTCATTGCACCCGGCTACCATGCCGAACTGGATGAGTGGCGCAGCCTCGCCGATGGCGCGACGGATTATCTCGACCGGCTGGAGATCCG
This sequence comes from Kosakonia sp. HypNH10, assembly GCF_029850615.1. Classification (NCBI taxonomy): domain Bacteria; kingdom Pseudomonadati; phylum Pseudomonadota; class Gammaproteobacteria; order Enterobacterales; family Enterobacteriaceae; genus Kosakonia; species Kosakonia sp. HypNH10. The sequence goes on along the minus strand of NZ_JAOTIU010000006.1, from coordinate 308,769 downwards.
CGAGCGCGAGCGCCTGGGACTCGATACCCTGAAAGTGGGCTATAACGCGGTGCACGGCTACTTTATCCAGATCAGCCGTGGGCAGAGCCACCTGGCACCGATCCACTATGTGCGCCGCCAGACGCTGAAAAACGCCGAGCGCTACATCATTCCTGAACTGAAAGAGTATGAAGACAAGGTACTCACCTCGAAAGGCAAAGCGCTGGCGCTGGAAAAACAGCTCTATGAGGAGCTGTTCGACCTGCTGATGCCGCACCTCGGCGACCTGCAACAGAGCGCCGCCGCGCTGGCAGAGCTGGATGTGCTGATCAACCTTGCTGAACGCGCTGACACCCTGAACTACTGCTGCCCGACCTTTAGCGATAAGCCGGGCATCCGCATTAGCGAAGGGCGTCACCCGGTGGTGGAGCAGGTGCTGAAAGAGCCGTTTATCGCCAACCCGCTGAACCTCTCGCCGCAGCGCCGGATGCTGATTATCACCGGCCCGAATATGGGCGGTAAAAGTACCTATATGCGCCAGACCGCGCTGATTACCCTGCTGGCCTATATCGGCAGCTATGTCCCGGCGCAGAAGGTCGAGATTGGCCCGATTGACCGCATCTTCACCCGCGTTGGCGCGGCGGACGATCTGGCAAGCGGGCGGTCGACCTTTATGGTTGAGATGACCGAAACCGCTAACATCCTGCATAACGCTACCGAGAACAGCCTGGTGCTGATGGATGAGATTGGCCGCGGCACCTCGACCTACGACGGCCTGTCGCTGGCGTGGGCCTGTGCGGAGAATCTGGCGAATAAGATCAAAGCGCTGACGCTGTTTGCTACCCACTACTTTGAGCTGACGCAGTTGCCAGAGAAGATGGAGGGCGTGGCGAACGTGCACCTCGACGCGATTGAGCATGGCGATACCATCGCCTTTATGCACAGCGTGCAGGATGGCGCGGCGAGCAAGAGCTACGGCCTTGCGGTCGCGGCACTGGCGGGCGTGCCAAAAGAGGTGATCAAGCGCGCGCGCGGCAAGCTGCGCGAGCTGGAGAGCCTCTCCCCGAGTGCCGCGGGCACACAGATTGACGGCACGCAGATGTCGCTGCTTGCTCCGGCGGAAGAGACCAACCCGGCGGTGGAAGCGCTGGAGAATCTCGATCCGGACAGCCTGACACCACGCCAGGCGCTGGAGTGGATCTACCGCTTAAAAAACCTCGTCTAACAAACGCTGCCGGATGGCGCTAATGTCATCCGGCAACCTCCTCCTGCGCCACCCACTGGCGCAAAAAATCGACCAGCGCGCGGACTTTGGCAGAGAGATGCTGCGTATCGGCATACACCGCGTAAATGCCCTGCGGCGCAAACCTCCACTCCGGCAACAGGTGCACCAGCCGCCCTTCAGCCAGCGCGTTTTGCACCAGCCACGCCGGCAGAAGCGCCACGCCACAGCCAGCAAGGACAAACGACATCAGCGCCTGCGCGCTGTCAGCGAAGATACGCGCGGGCTGCTTTATCTCCAGCGTTTCCCCGCAGCCCGCCGCATCAGTGACCTGCCAGCGCAGCGGGGAAGCGAGCCGCTCATGAATAATCCACGGCGCGTGCGCCAGGGCGTGCAGCGTCGTTATCGGGTGCTGGCTGAGCCACTGCGGCGCGGCAACAGGAAGAATATCAAAGCGTGAAATCAGCGCCGCGTGATAGCGGGAGTCGGCCAGTGTGCCGAGGCGAATAGCGACATCGAAACGCTCGCTAATCAGATCCGCATGATGGGACGAAGAGACGTGGCGAATGCGCAGCGCCGGGTGACGCTCGCTGAAAGCCGCCAGCGACGGGATCACCACCTGCGCGCCATACTCTGGTGTGGTAGTAATACGCAGCTCGCCGCTGAGTCCAATATGGTTTGCCTGCACCTCATCCTGCAAATTTTCGGCATCCCGCAACAGCGCCACGCCGCGCTGGTAAAAGAGGCTCCCCGCCTCGGTGAGGGTTAAGCGGCGGGTGGAGCGTAGCAGCAGCGCCACGCCCAGCGAATCCTCCAGTTGGCGGATATTAAAACTGATCACCGCCTTGGTCTGCCCGAGCGTTGCGGCCGCGGCGGTAAAGCTGCCGGTGTCAACGACGGCGATAAACATGGCGACGCGTTGCAAATTGAGCATCACTTCTCTCGTGATTGTCAAAACAGGTTTGACAGTATATCGCCACCCGCGCCGTTTATCCCCTTTCTGCCAGCGGCTACAGTAGCGCTCCGCACAGAAGGAGGAAAAATGAGGTATCGCAACAAAGTCGCGGTGGTCTATCTGCTGGGCTTTTTTCTCGATTTGATCAATATGTTTATCGCCAGCGTCGCGTTCCCGGCGATGTCAGCGAGCCTGCATGCGTCGGTCTCCGCGCTGGCGTGGGTCAGCAATGGCTATATCGCCGGGTTGACGGTGGCGATCCTCTTCAGCGCCCTGCTGACGCGCTTTATCGGTGCGCGGCGGCTCTTTATGCTGTCGCTGTTACTCTTCAGCGCGGCGGGGCTGGCGGCGGGTTTTGCCAGCTCACTGGGCAGCCTGATTGCCTGGCGCGTGGTGCAGGGGCTGGGCGGCGGGTTGCTGATCCCGGTCGGCCAAGCGCTCGCCTGGCAGCAGTTCAAACCTCATGAGCGGGCAAAGATCTCCTCTGCGGTGATGCTGGTGGCCTTGCTCGCCCCCGCCTGTTCTCCGGCGGTCGGTGGTCTGCTGGTGGAACTCCTCGGCTGGCGTTGGATCTTCTTCGTCACTTTGCCGCTGGCACTACTGACGCTGCTGCTGGCCGGGTGCTGGCTGAAGGAGGAGGCAAAGCCCGCGGTTTCGCGTCGGCTGCTCGATCTCTCCCTGCTGAAGAACTCACTGCTGCGCTTCGCCATGCTTATCTACCTCTGCGTGCCGGGTATGTTTATTGGCGTCAGCGTGGTGGGGATGTTCTATTTGCAGCACATGATGGGGCTCACGCCTGCGGTGACCGGCGCATTAATGGTGCCGTGGTCGCTCGCCTCCGCGCTGGCGATTTCCGTGACCGGCCGCAATTTCAATCGCCTCGGCCCACGCCCGCTGGTGATGATCGGCGCTCTGTTGCAGGCAGTGGGGATTGTGATGCTGCTGCTTGTTACCCCGTCAACGCCGCTGGCAGTGCTTATCATCAGCTTTGCGCTGATGGGCGCGGGCGGAAGCCTGTGCAGCAGCACAGCACAGAGCTGTGCTTTTCTCACCATCGATAATCAGGCGATGCCGGATGCCAGCGCGCTGTGGAATCTTAACCGCCAGTTGAGCTTTTTTATCGGCGCCACGCTGCTGGCGTTTGTTCTCGGCCTGCTGCAACAGGTTATGCCGCCCCTTGCCGCTTATCGCGGGACATTTATCCTCGCTGCCATAATTACGCTTTTCCCGCTTTTGGGCGCGCTGCGCCTTGATAATCAATACACCCTGCAACAGCTAAAACAGGAGCAACCATGAAGGTTTATATGACGGAGATTATTGATGCCCACATCGCCATTGAAGGGTGGCTGGGCCAGGGCGAAGGCGACTGCGCGGCGCTGATGGCGCGCTTTAGTGACGCATTCACCATGATTACCCCAGGCGGAGCAACGCTTGATAAGCCTGCGCTGGTCAACTTTTTCCAGGCACAGCGCGCGGCGCGCACGGGGCTGAGCATTCGTGTGGATGATGTCGAATTGCTGGAAGAGTGGGAAAGCGGCGCGGTGCTGCGCTATCGCGAGACGCAACAGTTACCCGATCAGGCAGCGCATCAGCGCTGGTCAACGGTGGTGTTTGAGAAAGATGGCGGGAAGCTTATGTGGCGGCACCTGCATGAAACGGCGCTTGCCGGGTAGCAGAAAAGAAAAAAGGCCAGTCTTTACGACCGGCCTTTTTGACGAGAAAGGGTGTTTATTCGCGGAACAGCGCTTCGATATTCAGCCCTTGCGTTTGCAGGATTTCGCGCAAACGACGCAGACCTTCAACCTGAATCTGACGAACACGTTCACGAGTGAGACCAATTTCACGGCCTACATCTTCGAGTGTCGCAGCCTCATAACCCAGCAGACCGAAACGACGTGCCAGCACTTCACGCTGTTTGGCGTTCAGTTCGAACAGCCATTTAACGATGCTCTGTTTCATATCATCGTCTTGCGTGGTGTCTTCCGGGCCGTTGTCTTTTTCATCGGCCAGGATGTCCAGCAGCGCTTTTTCAGAATCACCGCCCAGCGGCGTATCAACTGAGGTAATGCGCTCGTTGAGACGCAGCATACGGCTGACATCATCAACAGGTTTATCTAACTGTTCAGCAATCTCTTCTGCGCTCGGTTCGTGGTCCAGTTTATGGGACAACTCACGCGCGGTACGCAGATAGACGTTCAGCTCTTTGACGATGTGAATCGGCAGACGAATGGTGCGGGTTTGGTTCATGATAGCCCGCTCGATGGTCTGACGAATCCACCAGGTCGCGTAAGTTGAGAAACGGAACCCACGTTCTGGGTCAAATTTTTCAACGGCGCGGATCAGCCCCAGGTTACCCTCTTCAATCAGATCCAGCAGAGCCAGACCACGATTGCTGTATCGACGGGCAATCTTCACCACCAGACGCAGGTTACTCTCGATCATGCGACGGCGGGAGGCAACATCACCTCGTAATGCACGGCGTGCAAAATAAACTTCTTCTTCGGCCGTCAAAAGCGGGGAGTACCCAATTTCCCCAAGATAAAGCTGAGTCGCGTCTAAAACACGCTGTGTAGCACCCTGCGATAACAGCTCTTCTTCAGCCAGGTCATTATCACTGGGTTCCTCTTCTACCAAGACTTTTTCGTCAAAAGCCTCTGTTCCGTTCTCATCAAATTCCGCGTCTTCATTTAGATCATGAACTTTCAGCGTATTCTGACTCATAAAGTGGCTCCTACCCGTGATCCCTGGGCAAAACACCTGACGCATTCTCATTTACCTCCATTGCAGCGGCATCAGCGCTCACTGCAACGGAATAAGTGAGAATGACCTCACCTGCTTTGCACCGATTTATCGCTGCGGCAAATAACGCAGCGGGTTTACGGATTTCCCCTTGTAACGAATTTCAAAATGCAAGCGTGTAGAGCTGGTTCCGGTGCTACCCATAGTCGCTATTTTTTGCCCCGCCTTCACTTCTTGTTGTTCCCGGACCAGCATTGTGTCGTTATGGGCGTAGGCACTCAGGTAATCATCGTTGTGTTTTATGATGATAAGATTACCGTAACCGCGCAGTGCGTTACCGGCATATACTACGCGTCCATCTGCGGTCGCGATGATAGCCTGTCCTTTACTGCCTGCGATATCGACACCCTTGTTACCACCCTCGGTGGCAGAGAAGTTATCGATAACGTTGCCTTCAGTTGGCCAGCGCCAGGTTGAAATCGGCGAGCTGGTTGTTGTACTGCTGACAGTCGGTTCGGTTGTTGTACTAACGGAAGGTGCCGTAACAGGCGCTGTGACAGGTGTCGCAGGCTTGTTGTTCGGCAACATTTTATTAGCACTTTGTTCACCTGAAGTCTCAGAATACGTAATTGTCGGTTTCGAAGCAACCACCGCGGTTGAATTTTGCGCAGTTTTTGAGACTATTCCTTGTTCCGATGCATCAGCCTGCGTTATTGCATTTCCGCCTGTGATAGGTGTACCAGATGCATTTCCTACCTGCAACGTCTGCCCGACGTTCAAACCATACGGCGCAGCCACGTTGTTGCGCTGTGCAAGGTCACGGAAATCGTTGCCGGTGATCCAGGCAATATAGAAGAGGGTATCGCCGCGTTTTACGGTATAGGTGCTGCCGCCGGTGTAGCTCCCTTTCGGGATATTGCCGTACTTGCGGTTATAGACGATGTGACCATCTACCGTCTGTACCGGCTGCGCATGGACAGGTTGAGACTGCACTGGCTGCACCGGTTGCACGGGTTGAACAGGCTGTACCGGTTGAACTTGCTGCATTTGCGGCTGCTGTGCGTTAGTGCTCATGGCAGGCGGCGGCGTAATGAGCATACCTGAGTTGTCGCTGCCGCTGGCGCTTCCGCCTACGGAGCTGACCGGTGCCGGAGTATTGTTGGAATTTGAACACCCTGCCAGCCAAAGCGAAACCAGTGACAATGCCGCGACACGGCGTACGGTGAATTTCGGGCTTCCCGCGCTCATTTTTCCCCCAATATTATGTAAATTACCAATGACTTAAAGATAACCGCGAAGGTCGACGGCAAATTTGCCCACAATACGCTGTTATGGCCCGAAATACCCAGGATAAATCTGTAACTCAGGCCAGTTCACCGCGTACAAGCGGAACAAAGCGCACGGCTTCAACGGTATCAATAATGAATTCGCTTCCCCGCCGACGAACCCGCTTCAACTGCTGGAGTTCGTCGCCCACGGGCAAAACGAGAATGCCGCCGTCATCCAGCTGCGACATTAGCGCGGCGGGAATTTCAGGCGGAGCGGCTGTCACAATAATAGCGTCAAATGGCGAGCGTGCTTGCCATCCTTGCCAGCCATCACCGTGACGCGTGGAGACATTGTGCAGATCGAGCTGTTTGAGGCGGCGGCGCGCCTGCCATTGCAGCCCTTTAATCCGTTCAACGGAGCAGACATGGTGCACCAGATGGGCGAGGATCGCCGTCTGGTAACCGGAACCGGTGCCAATCTCCAGCACGCGCGAATCGGGCGTCAGCTCGAGCAGCTCGGTCATGCGCGCGACCATATAGGGTTGGGAGATGGTTTGCCCCTGACCAATAGGCAGGGCGACGTTTTCCCACGCTTTGTGTTCAAACGCCTCGTCGATAAATTTTTCGCGCGGCACCCGCGACAGCGCCTCAAGCACCTGTTCATCTTTGATGCCCTGCGCGCGTAACTGATTGAGAAGATCCTGGATGCGTTTGCTTACCATTGCGTATTCACCCCGGCGCGATCCAACCAACCTGATACCACCTCTTGTGCACTGTAGGCGGTCAAATCCACGTGCAATGGCGTAACGGAAACATACCCCTCATCAACGGCGGCGAAGTCGGTATCGGGACCGGCATCGCACTTCTCCCCCGGCGGGCCAATCCAGTAGAGGGTGTTGCCGCGCGGATCCTGCTGCGGGATCACCTGGTCAGCGGGATGGCGGCTGCCGCAGCGCGTCACGCGAATGCCTTTGATCTCACTCAGCGGCAGATCCGGGACATTGATATTCAAAATGCGCCCGGTGCGCAGCGGCTCGCGGCTCAGCCCACGCAGGATCGCGCAGGTGACCGCAGCGGCGGTTTCATAGTGGGTGTGACCATTAAGAGAGACGGCTAACGCCGGAAAGCCGAGGTGGCGGCCCTCCATCGCGGCGGCAACGGTACCGGAGTAAATAACATCATCGCCGAGGTTCGGCCCGGCGTTGATGCCTGAAACCACCACATCCGGGCGCGGGCGCATTAATGCGTTCACGCCGAGAAAGACGCAGTCCGTCGGCGTGCCCATCTGCACGGCGATGTCGCCGTTATCGAAGGTAAAAGTACGAAGCGAAGATTCGAGCGTCAGCGAATTAGACGCACCGCTGCGGTTACGATCGGGAGCCACGACCTGAACGTCGGCAAACTCCCTAAGAGCACGGGCCAGCGTCTGGATACCCGGCGCGTGGATCCCGTCATCGTTACTCAGCAATATTCGCATAATCACCCGATGTGTTGATAAGTTCCCTGACCACACTGGTGGCAAAACTCCCCGCCGGTAGCCAGAAACGTACCTCGACGGTGGCGTCATCCCACCAGTTCCAGCTGAGCGCCTGCGGATAGAGCAACATCGCACGGCGCGCAGCGTCCACTTTTTCTCTCACCAGCAGCGTCTGTAACTCTGGCGCGTCAGCAACTGCCTGCTGCTCAAACTCCAGCGCCGCGTCTTGTGTTCCCCACTCGCCGCGGCCCGGCAGCGGCGCGGTAATCATCAGTGCTTTCGCATCGACCCGCGCCTGTAACTCGTCGCGCTCCTCATTGGTCGCCACGAACCAGCTGCCGCGACCCGCTAATTGTAGCGCATCGCCGACAACAACTTGATTGAAGTCTGGTTTCTTCAGCCGCTCGCTGACCACCTGATTAAACAACGCGCTGCGCGCGGCGGACAACCAAAAACTGCGTTTGTTACGATCGCGAACCGGCGCGTCGCTTTGCGCCCAGCGCAGCGCGCCCTGCAGATTGCTGCCGCCGATGCCAAAACGCTGTGCACCAAAATAGTTGGGCACGCCCTGTTCAGCGATGGCCTTCAAGCGCGATTCAACCTCTGCACGGCTGCTTATTTCCCGCAGTACCAGCGTAAAGGCGTTGCCTTTCAGCGCGCCGAGACGCAGTTTGCGTTTATGCCGGGCATACTCCAGCACTTTGCAGCCTTCGAGCGTGAACTGGCTGAGATCCGGCATACCATTACCCGGTACGCGGGCACAAAGCCACTGTTCCGTAACGGCATGCTTATCTTTCTGACCGGCAAAGCTCACTTCACGCACATGAATTTTAAGGAATTTCGCTAAAGCGTCAGCAACAAAACGCGTATTGCAGCCATTTTTCAGAATTCGTACCAGAATATGCTCACCTTCGCCGTCTGGCTCGAAGCCCAGATCCTCCACCACGACGAAATCTTCCGGGCTGGCCTTCAGGATGCCATTGCCGCCAGGCTTGCCGTGCAGGAAGGTGAGATTATCAAATTCCGTCATTTCGCCGCCTTCACTAACAGCGCCACAGCTTCACAAGCAATGCCTTCGCCGCGCCCGGTGAAACCGAGCTTCTCGGTAGTGGTGGCTTTGACGTTGACGTCATCCATATGGCAACCGAGATCTTCGGCGATAAAGACGCGCATTTGCGGAATATGCGGCAACATCTTCGGTGCCTGGGCGATGATGGTCACATCCACGTTGCCAAGCGTATAGCCTTTGGCCTGAATGCGTCGCCAGGCTTCGCGCAGCAGCTCGCGGCTGTCCGCGCCTTTGAAAGCGGGATCGGTGTCCGGAAAGAGTTTACCAATATCCCCCAGCGCCGCCGCACCGAGCAGCGCATCGGTTAACGCATGCAGGGCGACATCGCCGTCGGAGTGCGCCAGCAGCCCCTTTTCGTAGGGAATGCGCACGCCGCCAATAATAATCGGGCCAGCGCCGCCAAAGGCGTGTACGTCAAAACCGTGTCCAATGCGCATTATGCTTTCTCCTGGAGGTCTGCATGGGTCAGATAAAATTCTGCGAGTCGTAAATCTTCGGGTCGGGTCACTTTAATATTATCCGCACGCCCGGCGACCAGCTCGGGGTGATAGCCGCAATACTCCAGCGCCGAGGCTTCATCGGTGATGGTAGCGCCTTCATCTAACGCGCGGGTTAAGCAGTCGTGGAGTAACGCCAGCGGGAAAAACTGCGGCGTCAGGGCATGCCAGAGATCATTGCGTTCAACGGTGTGAGCGATAGCGGTTTTTCCTGGCTCGGCGCGTTTCATGGTGTCGCGCACTGGCGCGGCGAGGATGCCCCCTACCCGGCTGGTCTCACGCAGGGCGAGCAAGCGGTTGAGATCGTCCTGGTGCAGGCAGGGGCGCGCGGCGTCATGCACCAGCACCCACTGCGCACCGGCAGCGGCTTTCAGCCCCGCCAGCACCGAGTCGGCACGTTCCGCGCCGCCGTTTACCACCGTGATCTGCGGATGGTTGGCCAGAGGAAGCTGCGCGAAGCGTTCATCGCCCGCGCTGACGGCAATAATCACCCGGCTGACGCACGGGTGGGCGAGCAGCGCGGCGACCGCGTGCTCAAGGATGGTTTTATCGCCGATGGAGAGATACTGCTTTGGACATTCCGTTTGCATGCGGCGGCCGAATCCGGCGGCCGGCACCACGGCACAGACGTCCGGAATGAGTGTTGCCATTCGTTAACCCGGGACTGTTTATGGTCTAGTTTGCGTATTCTGCGTGTTTTGTGTGTTCTGCGCTGAGCCTGCCGCGCGCTTTGACGCGTCCGGCACCAGACGATAGAAGGTTTCGCCCGGTTTCGTCATGGTCAGCTCATTGCGAGCACGCTCCTCGATCGCTTCCTGGCCGCCATTGAGATCGTCAATCTCGGCAAATAGCTGATCGTTGCGCGCTTTTAGTTTTGCGTTTGTTGCCTGCTGTGCCGCCACATCTTCGCTGACGCGGCCGTAGTCGTGCAGACCATTTTTGCCGAACCACAGCGAGTATTGCAGCCAGACCAGCAAAGCCAGCAAAAGCAGCGTTAATTTACCCATCCTGCCCCCTGAAAAACGGCATCATCATCCCATAACTTTTCGTCAGACTCCACTTCGGGGCCGGGTGATACCGCGCAAGCGCCAGACTTTATCATAAATGTTGAGCAATCCGAACCCGGACACATTGCCTTAACAGGCGTTACACCTTGAAGTATGGCGCGCCTTAGCCCACCAGCCAGAGGAAAAGGAGGCCGAACATCGCCGCCACGCTGAGCAGCGTCGCCACACAGCTGTAGCGCAGCCTGCCGTCGAGCAGCGAATGCAGGGCAATTCCCACCACCACCGAGACCGGCATCAGGGCGAGAAAAAAGGGCCAGGTATAGAGGAGAAAAAAGAGCGTATTGGAGCCGTATAAAAGAAAAGGGATTGCCAGCGCCAGCAGCCATGCGACAAAGCCCACAATGGCACCCGGAAGCGACCATGTGGGTTCGTCGGCGGTCGGGGGAAGAGACGATGACCGCGGGAGGGTAATGTTGTGACTGTTACGCATATCTGATCCTGTTGCCTGCACGACCGGTAAACGCGATACACACCTGTTCAGACGGCGCGAAAAGCAAACTCGCTAAAGCCTGAAGGGTGGGTGTATCGCCAGTACCGTCTCAGGATCTGATAATATCTCCCTGCCGCAGCAGGTCTAATAATTGGCTGACCAAATTTGTTACCAATTGTTCGCCATCGAGGTGCACTTCCGGCGCTTCTGGCGCTTCATACACCGAATCAATGCCGGTGAAATTACGCAGCTCACCGGCGCGCGCTTTCTTGTATAACCCCTTCGGATCGCGCGCTTCGCAAATCGCCAGTGGCGTATCGACAAACACCTCAATGAAACGCCCCTCGCCGAGGCGTTCACGCACCATCTGCCGCTCGGCGCGATGGGGCGAGATAAAGGCAGTCAACACCACCAGCCCCGATTCGACCATCAGCTTCGCCACTTCGCCGACCCGGCGAATGTTCTCTTTACGATCCGCATCGCTAAAGCCTAAATCGCTGCACAGGCCGTGGCGCACGTTATCGCCATCAAGCAGATAGGTGCTGACGCCCGCCTGGTGCAGCGCCTCTTCCAGCGCCCCCGCCACGGTTGATTTACCGGAGCCGGAAAGCCCGGTAAACCAGAGCACAACCCCACGGTGACCGTGGAGCTGCTCGCGCTGCTGCGGCGTTACTGGATGGGCATGCCAGACGACGTTTTCGTCATGCTGTGCCATTATTTGCCTCCCAGCAGATCGCGCGCGCCCCAGTGCGGGAAGTGCTTACGCACCAGCTGGTTCAGCTCCAGTTCAAAAGCGCTGAATTCCGATGGTACAACCTGCGCATCGGTGTGCACTTCACGCACCATGCCCGCGCCAACGGTGACGTTGCTCAGACGATCGATAAAGATCATCCCGCCGGTCACCGGGTTCTGCTGATAAGGATCGAGGGTCAGCGGCTCATCAAAGGTGACGTCGACCAGCCCGATACCGTTCAGCGGCAGATTTTCTACTTCGCGCTGGGTCAGGTTATTGATATCCACCTGGTACTGAACGGCGTCGATGCGCGCGCGGGTTTTCTTGCCCGCCACTTTGACCTCAAAACTTTGGCCCGCCTGCAAAGGCTGCTCCGCCATCCACACCACATCGAGCGAGGCGCGCTGCACCGATGGCAGTGTTTCCTGCGCGTCGAGGATCAGATCGCCGCGGCTGATATCAATCTCATCTTTCAGTACGAGGGTAATCGCTTCGCCCGCGCCCGCTTCCTGCAGATCGCCATCAAAGGTGACGATACGTGCGATGGTCGACTCCACGCCCGACGGCAGCACTTTGATGCGCTGCCCGACCTTCACCACGCCGGAGGCCAGCGTGCCGGAGAAGCCGCGGAAATCGAGGTTCGGGCGGTTAACATACTGCACCGGGAAGCGCATCGGCTGGCTCTCTACCACGCGTTTGATTTCAACGGTTTCGAGCATCTCCAGCAGCGTCGGGCCGCTGTACCACGCCATCTTGTCACTCTGGCTGGCAACGTTGTCGCCCTCCAGCGCTGAGAGCGGCACAAAGCGGATATCGAGATCGCCCGGCAACTGTTCGGCAAAGGTGAGGTAATCCTGGCGAATAGAATCGAAGGTCGCCTCGCTGAACTCCACCAGATCCATCTTGTTCACCGCCACCACCAGGTGTTTGATGCCAAGCAGCGTAGAGATAAAGCTGTGGCGGCGGGTCTGATCCAGCACCCCTTTGCGCGCATCGATCAGCAGGATCGCCAGATCGCAGGTGGAGGCACCGGTCGCCATATTGCGGGTGTACTGCTCATGCCCCGGCGTGTCGGCAATAATAAATTTGCGCTTCTCGGTGGAGAAGTAACGATACGCCACGTCAATGGTAATGCCCTGCTCGCGCTCGGCCTGCAGACCATCCACCAGCAGCGCAAGATCGAGTTTCTCGCCCTGGGTGCCGTGGCGTTTGCTGTCATTGTGCAGCGTTGAGAGCTGATCTTCGTAGATCTGGCGAGTGTCGTGCAGCAGGCGGCCAATCAGCGTGCTCTTGCCGTCATCGACGCTGCCGCAGGTAAGAAAACGCAGCAGGCTTTTGTGTTGCTGGGCATGCAGGTACGCTTCAACGCCGCCTTCATCCGCAATTTGTTGTGCAATAGTGGTGTTCATGGCGGCTCCTAGAAATAACCCTGACGTTTTTTCAGCTCCATCGAGCCGGCCTGATCGCGGTCAATCACTCGCCCCTGACGCTCGCTGGTGGTTGAGATCAGCATCTCTTCGATGATCTCCGGCAGCGTCTGCGCGTGGGACTCCACCGCGCCGGTCAGCGGCCAGCAGCCGAGGGTACGGAAACGCACCATGCGTTTTTCAATCACTTCGCCCGGCTGCAGATCGATGCGGTCATCGTCGATCATCATCAGCATGCCGTCGCGCTCCAGTACCGGTCGCTCGGCGGCCAGATAGAGCGGCACGATCTCAATATTTTCCAGGAAGATGTACTGCCAGATATCCAGCTCGGTCCAGTTGGAGAGCGGGAAAACGCGGATGCTTTCGCCTTTGTTGATCTGGCCGTTGTAGTTATGCCACAGCTCCGGACGCTGGTTTTTCGGGTCCCAGCGGTGAAAACGGTCGCGGAAGGAGTAGATACGCTCTTTGGCGCGCGACTTCTCTTCGTCACGGCGCGCGCCGCCAAATGCGGCGTCAAAACCATACTTGTTCAGCGCCTGCTTCAGCCCTTCGGTTTTCATAATGTCAGTATGTTTCGCACTGCCGTGCACGAACGGGTTGATACCCATCGCCACCCCTTCCGGGTTTTTATGCACCAGCAGTTCACAGCCGTAGGCTTTGGCGGTACGGTCGCGGAATTCATACATCTCGCGGAATTTCCAGCCGGTATCGACATGCAGCAGTGGAAACGGCAGCGTGCCCGGATAGAAGGCTTTACGCGCCAGGTGCAGCATCACGCTGGAGTCTTTGCCGATGGAGTACATCATCACCGGATTGGCAAACTCGGCGGCCACTTCGCGAATGATATGGATGCTTTCCGCCTCCAGTTGTCGCAGGTGAGTGAGTCGTTTTTCGTCCATATCCCTTCCTTAAGCCAGATTAATCACGGAAGCGTCAAACGCCGCCGTAGCTGTCGTTTGCTGGAACCAGGCCAGTTCGCGATGAAGCGCAACCACTTCACCCACCACTAACAGGGCGGGCATCGGCGCGCCTGTAGCCAGTTCCTCAAGTTGTTCTAATGTGCCGGTAGTAATCTGTTGATCGGCGCGCGTGCCGCGGGAGATCACCGCCACCGGCGTGGTGCGCTCGCGGCCGTGGGCAATCAGCTGTGCGCTGATCTCGGCCGCTTTCATGGTGCCCATATAGATCGCCAGCGTCTGGCGGCTTTGCGCCAGCTGCGACCAGTCGAACGGCGCGCTGTCGGCTTTGTAGTGGCCGGTTACGAAGGTGACGCTCTGGGCGAAATCCCGGTGCGTCAGCGGAATACCGGCATACGCCGTCGCGCCCGATGCCGCAGTAACGCCCGGCACCACCTGGAACGGGATACCCGCTTCAGCCGCCGCCTGTAGCTCTTCACCGCCGCGACCAAAGATAAAGGGATCGCCACCTTTCAGGCGCACGACGGTTTTCCCCTCCTGCGCCGCCTCCACCAGCATGCGGTTGGTTTCGTGCTGCGGCACGGCATGCACGCCCGCCCGTTTACCAACGCAGATCTTCTCCGCGTCGCGGCGGGTTAGCTCCAGCACCGCATCGCTCACCAGATGGTCGTAAAAGACCACATCGGCCTGCTGGATCACCTGCAAACCGCGCAGGGTGAGCAAGCCCGCATCGCCCGGCCCGGCACCGACGAGGATAATCTCGCCGCTGGCCGACCCCGGCTGTTGTAACTCCGCTTCCAGCGCCCGCTCAGCCGCAGGCTCGTCGCCCGCCGCCATCAGGCTGGCAAAACGCCCGCGAAAGGCGCTCTCCCAGAAGCGACGGCGATCGTCGGTGGTGCGGCGAAACGCTTTAATGCGCGTGCGCCAGCGCCCGGCCACCGCCGCCATCCGCCCGAGATTACCCGGCAGCAGCGCCTCAATTTTTTCACGCAGCAGACGCGCCAGCACCGGGGCGTTACCGCCGGAGGAGATGGCGACGATCAGCGGCGAACGGTCAACAATAGAGGGGAAAATAAAGGAGCAGAGCGGCTGATCGTCCACCACGTTAACCAGCCGATGGCGCGCGTTAGCGGCGTCAAATACCCGGCGATTAAGCGCGGAATCGTTAGTTGCGGCGATCACCAGAAACACTGCATCAAGCTGCGACTCATCAAATTCCGTGGCGATCCAGTGAACGGCCTGCTCATCGGCAAGCTGTTGCAGTTGCGGATCGAGTCGTCTTGCCACTATCTGTACGTGCGCGCCCGCACGGCGCAAAAAGGTGATTTTGCGCGCGGCAATTTCACCGCCGCCAATCACTAAAACAGGGCGGTCTTTTACAGCAGCAAACAGAGGCAGGTAATCCACAACGTTGTAACTCACTCACAGCCAGCAATAGGGGGACTATAGGGGGCGCGTTAGAACGAATGAAATTACGAATTGGAATGAGTAGTTCCGCAAAAGAATAAAGAGCTGGGAAAGCTCATACCAAAAAGTGCTTAAGGTGAGATTTTTCGCATGGTTAACGACAAATGAAATTGTGCAAACTCCGTCACAGTTTCATACTAAGCCCGTTTAAAATCTTGCTGCATAAAGGACTCACTATGTTTTCCGCATTGCGCCTCCGTACCGCTGCCCTGGCGCTCGGCGTATGCTTTATCCTTCCGGTTGCTGCCCGCTCTTCCCAACCCGGTGACATGGCAAATGAACAGGCGCGGCATATCGCCAGCCTCTTTCCCGGCCGCATGACCGGCACGCCGGCCGAAATGCTCAGCGCGGACTATCTCCAGCAGCAGTTTTCCCAGATGGGTTATCAGAGCGATATCCGTAAGTTCAAAACCCGCTACCGCTACAGCACCAAAGATAATCAGCAGAGCTGGCAGAATGTGACCGGCAGTTCGGTGATCGCCGCCCATGAAGGGCGCGTGCCGCAGCAGATTATCGTGATGGCGCATCTTGATACCTACGCGCCGCAGAGCGATGCCGATGTTGATAACAACCTCGGCGGTTTAACGTTGCAGGGCATTGATGACAATGCCGCGGCGCTTGGCGTCATGCTGGAGCTGGCGCAGGCGCTGAAAACGACGCCGACGGAGTACACCGTGCGCTTTGTCGCCACCAGCGGCGAAGAGGAGGGCCAGCTTGGCGCGGAGAGCTTTCTCGATCGCATGAGCGAGAAAGAGCGCAAAAACACCCTGCTGGTGATTAACCTCAATAACCTGATCGTTGGCGACAAACTCTATTTTACCAGCGGGAAAAATACCCCGGCCTCGGTGCGCAAACTGACGCGCGACCGCGCGCTGGCGATTGCCCGCTCGCACGGCATTCAGGCGTTAAGCGCCCCGGCGGGCGCGGAGAAGCGCAGCGCCTGCTGCCATGACGCACAGGTGTTTGATAATGCGATGATCCCGGTACTGTCGGTGGAAGCCGCCAACTGGTCTCTGGGGAATAAAGATGGCACCCAGCAGCGGGCAAAGTCGAAGGCGTTTCCGGATGGCGTGAGCTATCACCGCGCGCGGCTTGATAACCAGATCTATATCGATAAAGCGCTGCCGGGGCGAATTGAACACCGCAGCCGCGATGTGATGCGGATTATGCTGCCGCTGGTCAAAGAGTTAGCCAGGGCGGGAAATAAAAAATAAGCCAGCAGGTTGTAATTGCAGGCTATCTGAACAGGAGCAGTGCGCAAACCCTCGCCTACAGGCAGTACGCGAGGTTTTGAGCACCGCTCCGTTTAGAAGAATTAACGCTCGTCCCTGCGTCCACCCACTGCCGCCCACATTCTGCGAATATGAACCGTCACCTCTTCACGATCGTGATAGAGCTGACGCGCCTGGATCTGCGCGGCGATGCCGTGCTCATCCAGCTGCTGCTGGATATAGGCGAGATTGTTGGAGACCTCTTCATAGCGCTTCTTCATCGGCAGCTTGAGGTTAAAGATGGTTTCACGACACCACCCTTCCGTCAGCCACTGCGCCATCAGCGCCGCGACTTTTGCCGGTTTCTCGACCATATCGCACACCATCCAGGAGATGTTGCTGCGCGTCGGGCGATAGCGGAAACCATCTTCGCGCAGCCAGGTCACCTGGCCGGTATCCATCAGGCTCTGCGCCATCGGGCCGTTATCCACGGACGAGACCCACATGTTGCGCTTCACCAGTTGGTAGGTCCAGCCACCGGGGCAGGCCCCAAGATCAACGGCATACATGCCGTTTGCCAGACGCTCATCCCACTCATCGGCAGGAATAAAGACGTGAAACGCCTCTTCCAGCTTCAGCGTCGAGCGGCTCGGCGCATCGGACGGGAACTTCAGGCGCGGAATGCCCATATAGAAAGGTGAGTTGTTGTATGAGTAGGAGTAGCCGGTGTAGCAGCAGCCTGGGGCAATAAAGAAGATATGCACCACCGGACGGGTCGCCGAATCGCTGCGCGCGAGGATGCCCGCTTCACGCAGCGCACCGCGCAGCGGCACGGTGAACTTACGGCAGAACTTCATTAGCTCTTTGCTTTCGTTGGTATCTGCCACTTCGACGCGCAGATCGCCGCCCTTCTCCACCACGCCCTGCAACATGCCAACGATCGGCGTAATGCGATCGTCCGGCGGCAGGTCGCGCAGCAGTTCACCGACAACGAACATCTGACGGGCAAAAATCAGCGAGCTGAACGGCAGTTCGCGCGCCAGTTTGTCGGCGTCCTCTTGCTGATAGCACTCAAAAATGACATAGCCCGCGTTCTCTTTGACGCGGGCGAAACCGAACACGTTCTGGCGTCCGGCTTTATCGGTAATTTCGGCTGCGCACTCTTTCTCAAAACCCGGGCGGCACAGCAATACCACTTTATTCATGAACAACGCCCCTACGTTTCAGTCGAATTGCGCCAATTAACATTAATGCCCAGCCGATTAAGAAGCAGACGCCGCCGACCGGGGTAACAAACGCCCACAGGCGTAAATGGGAGAGCGCGAGGCAATAGAGGCTACCGCTGAACAGCACGGTGCCGAGCGCCAGAAACACGCTGCTCCAGTAAAACCAGATGCTGATGCGGCGCTGCATCGCTACCGCAAGACCGAACACTGCTAAGGTGTGGAACGCCTGATACTCAAGGCCGGTCTGGATCCAGCTCATCTCGGTGACGCCGAGTGACTTGCTTAACACGTGCGCGCCAAACGCGCCCAACGCGACAAAGATAAAACCGCTTATTGCGGCGAAAATCAGCATAAAACGGCTGGTCATGTTACTTCCCCAAGAGTCATACGCGCCCTGCGCGCGCGAATTATTGTTCGTAGCGGAAACGGAATTTCTCCTGCTCGCTTGCCGCTTTGGCCAGGATCCACTGACGAAAGGCCGCTATTTTACCCAGTTCTGCCTGGCTGTCATGACAAACCAGATAAAAAGCATTTTTACTCACCAGCACATCGTTAAACGGGCAGACCAGACGACCCGCTTCGATCTCCGATTGCGCCATCACGTTGTTCGCCAGCGCCACGCCCTGACCGTGGATCGCCGCCTGCAGCACCATCGAGCTGTGGCTGAAGATTGGCCCCTGCTGAACATTGAGGTTAACGCCCAACTGGCGGGTATAAGTTTGCCAGTCGCGGCGCGAAGCATCATGCAATAGGGTGTGGCGCGCCAGATCGTCCGGCGTCTTTAACGCCTTTTCGCCGGTCAGCAGCAGCGGCGAGCAGACCGGGAGCAGATATTCGGCATAGAGTTTTTCCACGCGCAGGCCCGGCCAGTTGCCGCGACCGTAGAAGATCGCCACGTCAACATCGTCGGCGAGCTTGTCCTCTTCGCGGTCGACCGCCTGGATGCGCACGTCGATTCCCGGATAAGCTGAGTTAAAGCTGGAGAGTCTCGGCACCAGCCACTGAATGGCGAAACTGGGCAGCAAGCTGACGGTGAGCGCGCCCTTTGCACTACGCGCCTGCAATTTGCGGGTGGCTTCGTTAAGCTGGGAAAATATCTCTTTGATATCCTGAAAATAACTCTGCCCCTCCTCCGTTAACAACAGCGAACGGTTGCGGCGGCGAAAGAGTTTCAGGCCGAGAAAATCCTCGAGAGACTTGATTTGGTGGCTTACTGCGGCCTGCGTCACAAATAGCTCATCGGCCGCGCGGGTGAAACTTAAATGGCGGGCAGCGGCATCAAAAACACGTAATGCATTAAGAGGTGGTAATCGCTTGGACATGGTTTATCAGGCTTAGATGTAAACTGAATTTAACAAACAGGAAACAGTAGTTAACCTATTAGTTTTTTTTATCTGAGCCATTATAAATTGTCCGTTGAGGTTGCACCAGCAAATACCTATAGTGGCGCCACTTCCTGAAGCCGGAACGAAAAGTGTTTTGGAATTGAGATTCTGAAGGGCTTTTGGCTTACGGTTGTGATGTTGTGTTGTTGTGTTTGCAATTAGGTCTGCATTTCAGACCCCGGTAGCGACGCTACCCCTTTTTCACTTCCTGTACATTTACCCTGTCTGTCCATAGTGATTAATGTAGCACCGCAAATTGCGGTGCTTTTTTTTTGCCTGGCGTTCTGGATTATTTCTCCAGAGCAACCATCTCTTTCACGTCAGAACGGTTGATCTGCTGCTCATTACCGTTGGCGTCTTTGTAGGAAATCATACCTGTCTGGTCGTCAGTTTTCGGCTTGCCTTCGGAAATGATTGTACGGCCATCGTTGGTGTGCAACGCGTAGTTCGGGCTGGAACAGGCGCTCAGGGCGAAAGCTAAAGTACAAGCAGAAATAATTGCGGCAGTCTTCTTCATCTTCTTCTCCTTGATTGATTCTGGCAATTAATGCTGTGAAATACTCTTACTGGAAGAGTCTCAAACACGTTACTTACACTTATCAGCATAACCTGCTTATGCGGATCTGCCAGTACAAACAGATAATTCCGATGGTTATCAATCCCCTTGCCCACGGAAAAAAAGTGCGCGACCATCGTCGGCCTACAGATGAGGATAAGTATGAACGCATTTAATCCTTCGCAGTTTCGCGCCCAGTTTCCGGCGCTGGCCGACGCGGGTGTCTACCTCGACAGCGCCGCGACCGCGCTGAAACCGCAGACGGTAATCGACGCCACGCAGCAGTTCTACAGCCTGAGCGCTGGCAATGTCCACCGCAGCCAGTTTGCCGAAGCGCAGCAGCTCACCGCCCGCTACGAAGCCGCACGTGACCAGGTCGCTAAGTTGCTCAACGCTTCTTCCGGCAAAAATATCGTCTGGACGCGCGGCACCACGGAAGCGATCAACATGGTTGCCCAGTGCTATGCCCGCTCGCGCTTACAACCTGACGATGAGATCATTGTCAGCGAGGCGGAGCACCACGCCAACCTGGTGCCGTGGCTGATGGTCGCGGAGCAGACCGGCGCAAAAGTGGTGAAACTGCCGCTGGCGGACGATCGCCTGCCGGATCTTAACCAGCTTCCTGCCCTTATCACCTCCCGCAGCCGCATCCTGGCGCTGGGACAGATGTCCAACGTCACCGGCGGCTGCCCGGATCTCGCCCGCGCCATTACGCTTGCCCATCAGGCTGGCATGGTGGTGATGGTGGATGGCGCGCAGGGCGTGGTCCATTTCCCTGCCGACGTGCAGCAACTCGATATCGATTTTTACGCCTTCTCCGGCCATAAACTCTATGGTCCGAACGGCATTGGCGCGCTGTATGGCAAAGCGGAGCTGCTGGAGGCGATGACGCCATGGCTCGGCGGCGGCAAGATGATCAGCGAAGTGACCTTTGCGGGTTTCACCACGCAGCCGGTGCCTTATAAGCTGGAGGCGGGCACGCCTAACGTGGCGGGGGTAATTGGCTTAAGCGCCGCGCTGGAGTGGCTGAACGGAATTGATATTGCGCAGGCTGAACGCTACAGCCGTGGGCTGGCGACGCTGGCGGAGGAGCAGCTGGCACAGCGCCCCGGCTTCCGCTCATTCCGCTGCCAGGACTCCAGCCTGCTGGCCTTCACGTTTGACGGCGTGCATCACAGCGATATGGTGACGCTGCTGGCGGGTTACGGCATCGCTCTGCGCGCGGGCCAGCACTGCGCCCAGCCGCTGCTCGCCGCGCTTGGCGTCAACGGCACGCTACGCGCCTCATTTGCGCCCTATAATACTCAACAGGATGTCGATGCGCTGGTCAGCGCCGTCGACCGTGCTCTGGAACTATTGGTGGATTGATGACAAGCCCTGCATTCGCCGGACATCCGTTCGGCACCGTGGTCACTGAAGAGACACTGCGCCAGACCTTTGGCGCGCTCAACGCGTGGGAAGAGAAGTACCGCCAGCTGATTATGCTCGGCAAGCAGTTGCCTGCCGCAACGGACGAGATAAAAGCGCAGGCGCAGGAGATCCCCGGCTGCGAAAACCGCGTCTGGCTCGGCTCAACGCGTCTGCCCGACGGCACGCTGCACTTCTTTGGCGACAGCGAAGGACGTATCGTGCGCGGTTTGTTAGCGGTCTTGCTAACAGCGGTGGAGGGCAAACGCCCGCAGACGCTTATAGAGAACGATCCGCTGGCGCTGTTTGATGAGTTAGGGCTGCGCAATCAGCTGAGCGCTTCGCGTAGCCAGGGGCTGGCGGCGCTGGCAGCCGCCGTGCAGGAGCAGGCTCGTCAGGCGCTGGCCTGACGCTGCGCTTTCGCCATCAGTTTTTTTAACGCATGGGAGACCGCGACAAAGCCAAAGGTGGCGGTCACCATCGTTGCCGCACCAAATCCTGCGGCGCAATCCATCCGTTTTGGCCCTTCCGCGCTGCTTTTCATCGCACACACAGAGCCATCCGCCTGCGGGTAGACCAGCGCTTCGGTTGAGAAGACGCAGTCGATACCGAGTTTGCCTTTGCTGTTTTTCACCACGCCGAAATCGCTTTTCAGCCGCTCGCGCAGCTTCGCTGCCAGCGGATCCTGAATGGTTTTCGCCAGATCGCTGACCTGGATCTGCGTCGGATCGATCTGCCCGCCCGCGCCGCCGGTGGTCACCAGCGGGATCTTATTGCGTCGGCAATAGGCAATCAGCGCCGCTTTTGGCCGCACGCTATCAATGGCGTCAATCACATAGCTGAACGAGGTGCTCATCAGTTGCGCCACATTATCAGCGGTGACGAAATCGTCGATCACCGTGACACGGCACTCCGGGTTGATGTCGCGAATGCGCGCGGCCATCACTTCCGCTTTCGCCTCGCCGACGGTGTCACGCAGAGCATGGATCTGCCGGTTGGTGTTGGTGACGCAGACATCATCCATATCAATCAGCGTGATGGCGCCAATTCCAGTGCGCGCCAGTGCTTCGGCGACCCACGAGCCGACGCCGCCGATGCCGACCACGCAGATATGCGCATCTGCAAACCACTGCAGCGCTTTTTCACCATACAAACGCGCCGTCCCGCCAAAGCGCTGGCGCCAGGCGTCGCTGATTACTGCTGACATATGAAACCTCAAGCTGAAACAGAGAACCCCCTCCGGGACCGGAAGGGGTGAAGAGTTTACCACATTCCCTTAGCCGCTAAAGACGTTGCCCGTCAGACCCGCGCCCGGCGCGTTCTTTAATATCCAGACGCGACCATAGTGGTTATACCAGCCGGCGCGATGCCCGGCTTCTGCGCCGATACCCTGGTAGATGTCGAAGTGCTGGCCTTTAATCGCCCCGCCAACATCCAGCGCCACCATCAGGCGCAGCTCATACTGGCCGTTGAATTTGCCTTTACTATCCAGCTGCGGTACTTCCGCCAGCAGCGTGGTGCCCGGCGGGATCACGGTTTTATCAGAAGCAACCGACGCGCGGCCAATCAGCGGCACGGAGCTGGCGCCTTTTACCGGAGCCCAGGATTGCGGTTTAAAGAAGACAAAGGAGGCGTTCTCCTCCAGCAGCGCGCGCACTTCGGCTTCGCTGTGCTTCTCGCCCCATTCGCGAATCGCCTGCATCGACATATCTTCGCGTTTCACTTCACCGCGATCGATCAGCACTTTGCCGATGCTGCGATAGGCGTGACCATTTTTACCGGCGTAGCTAAAGAAGTTGAGCGGGCTGCCGTCGCCGAAATCGATATAGCCGCTGCCCTGCACATCCATAATGAAGTTGTCCATCAGCGAGTTGCTGTAGGCCAGCACATAGTTCTCGCTGAGCGCCCCGGCGTAGATCTCCGCACGCGAAGGCAGGCGGCCGCGTTTTGACGGCATGCGGTAGATAGGATACTGGAACTCGCCCTGGCGGGTGTGGCGCGCCTGCACCACCGGCGTGTAGTAGCCGGTAAACTGCACGTTGCCATAGTTGTCTGTGCCTTCCATCTGCCAGGCATCAATGCCGTACTGGCGCAGCGAGCGGGTATCGCCCCCGGCGCGCAGCCAGGCTTCAATCGCGTTATAGACGCTGCTCTGGTTGCCATACAGGCGCGGCGCAGAGCTTCTGATCTGGCTCACCTGCTCGGAGAAGTCTCCGGCATTAATCGGTGCGCCCACGGCGTCAGGCTGATTAACGAGGGAAAAAGGCTGAGAGAATTTTCCGTCTTTATACTGTTGACCGCGATCGGTCGGTTTAGAAGAGCAGGACGCGAGAAGTGCCACCATCGCGCCTGTGAGTACGAACCTAGCCCAACGTGCTTTCATTGTTTCTCATCTTTTGGTTAACCCCAAGCCGGATGAAGATAACAAACCGCTGTGGCTAATGAAATGCACACGAACATTCCGATATCAGTTTTGTTTAAATCTTAAGCACATTGTGTTGTTTTTAAACATAAAGTCCTTAAATCGACAAATGTCGCAAAAAAAGGTTGCATCAAATCGTCTACGGCGTATAGTGCGCTTCCACGGACGCGGGATGGAGCAGCCTGGTAGCTCGTCGGGCTCATAACCCGAAGGTCGTCGGTTCAAATCCGGCTCCCGCAACCAATTAAAATGTGGAAGAAAGAAAAAGTTTACATGATGGAAGTGTAAACAGACGGACGCGGGGTGGAGCAGCCTGGTAGCTCGTCGGGCTCATAACCCGAAGGTCGTCGGTTCAAATCCGGCCCCCGCAACCAACACAATAAACACCTTAACGGGTGTTTTTTTGTTTCTGGCGTTTGTAAAACCGCGCAGCAAACAAGACAAAAAAAATGGCGCCCTTCGGCGCCATTCTGTTATCCCCTTCTCGCCAGCGTCGCGCCATCCGCGAAGTAGGCTTTAATCCCTGCCAGAATCGACTCTGCGACTTCCTGCTGGAATTTTGCGGTCTTGAGCTTACGCTCCTCTTCCACATTACTGATAAACGCCGTCTCAACCAGAATCGACGGGATATCCGGCGCTTTCAGCACCGCAAAGCCCGCCTGCTCGACGCTGTTCTTATGCAGGTTATTGACGCGCCCCAGCTTATTAAGCACCGCTTTGCCAAACTTCAGGCTGTCGTTGATGGTCAGCGACTGCACCATATCGAACATGGTGTGATCGAGATAGCGGTCACCGCTTTTGCTTACGCCACCAATTAAGTCCGCCGCGTTCTGCGTATCCGCCAGATATTTCGCCGCTGTACTGGTCGCCCCTTTGGTCGACAGCGCGAAGACGGAGGAACCGTGCGGCTGGCGGCTGCTGAAAGCATCGGCGTGAATCGAGACAAAGAGGTCGGCGCGCTGCTTCTGCGCTTTCGCCACCCGCACCTTCAGCGGAATAAAGACATCCTCGTTGCGGGTCATATAGGACTTCATATTGCCCTCTTTCTCGATCAGCGCATGCAGACGGCGGGCGATTTGCAGCACCACATCCTTCTCACGGGTTTTATATTTCCCCGTCGCCCCCGGATCTTCACCGCCATGACCGGGATCGAGCATGATCACAATTGGCCTGTCGCGCCCGGCTTTGCCCGGCTGCGGGCCGCTCTGCGCGGGCGGCACCTGCTTATCAAGATCGCCCTGGTTGTACTCTTCAAGCAGCGCCAGCAGCGGATCCTGCACATCCTGCGCATTCGCCGGATAGAGATCCATCACCAGACGCTCTTTGAAGCCTGCGACCGGCGCCAGCGCAAAGAGTTGCGGTTTCACATTCTGCTTAAGTTCAAACACCATGCGCACCGTCTGCGGATCGAACTGACCCACACGGGCTGATTTGATAAAGGGATCGTCACTGCGGATCTGCGTTCCCATGCCCTTAAGCACGGAGTTGAGGTGGACGCCTTGCAGATCCACCACCAGGCGGTCGGGGTTGCTCAAGGCGAACTGTTTGTACTTCACCACGCGGTTCGATTCCACCGTCACACGGGTATAGCTCGACGCAGGCCAGACGCGCACGGCGACCACCTGACTGACGGCGGCCAGGCCAACCTGGCTCACGCTTAATAACCACATCGCCCCCGCACCCTGTAATAATTTGCGGCGGCTCAGCGCTGAATGACTTCCCGACATGCTTCTCCCGAGCAATTTGTTTAAATAATGCTTAACGTCAGAATTGACGGAAAACTTTAGCGAATGATGCATAAACTGTCATCTTTTAAAGGGTAAACATATGTCTGGCGCTATGCTTCACAAAGACGGGAGAATCCTGGGTTAAGAAAATTTGTGCTTGCAGCGAAGGCAATAAAAGAATAAAAATACACTTTTTACGAATAATCATGCAGTGAGGACAGGCCGTGGTCAAAGAGCGCAGAACCGAACTGGTGCAGGGATTCCGCCATTCCGTTCCCTATATCAACGCCCATCGGGGAAAGACATTCGTCATTATGCTCGGGGGTGAAGCCATCGAGCATGAAAACTTCTCCAGCATTGTCAACGACATCGGCCTGCTGCATAGCCTCGGGATCAGGCTGGTGGTGGTCTATGGCGCGCGCCCGCAAATCGACGCCAACCTTGCTGAACATCACCACGAACCGATCTACCACAAACACACCCGCGTCACCGACGCTAAAACCCTTGAGCTGGTGAAACAGGCCGCCGGTCTGCTGCAACTGGATATCACTGCGCGGCTGTCGATGAGCCTCAATAACACACCGCTGCAGGGCGCGCACATCAACGTGGTTAGCGGTAACTTTATTATTTCGCAGCCGCTGGGGGTTGATGACGGCGTTGACTACTGCCACAGCGGCCGCATTCGCCGTATTGATGAAGAGGCGATCCATCGCCAGCTCGATAGCGGCGCAATTGTGCTGATGGGGCCGGTTGCGGTCTCCGTCACCGGTGAGAGCTTTAACCTCACCTCCGAAGAGATTGCCACCCAGCTGGCGATCAAGCTGAAAGCGGAGAAGATGATTGGCTTTTGCTCGTCGCAGGGCGTCATGAACGATGAAGGCGAAATTGTCTCCGAGCTATTCCCTAACGACGCGCAGGCGCGTGTCGAAGAGCTGGAGCAGCGCGGCGACTACCACTCCGGCACCGTGCGTTTCCTGCGCGGCGCGGTAAAAGCGTGCCGCAGCGGCGTGCGTCGCAGCCACTTAATCAGCTATCAGGAAGATGGCTCGCTGTTGCAGGAGCTCTTCTCCCGCGACGGTATCGGCACGCAGATTGTGATGGAGAGCGCCGAGCAGATCCGCCGCGCCACCATTAACGATATCGGCGGCATTCTGGAACTGATCCGCCCGCTCGAACAGCAGGGCATCCTGGTGCGCCGCTCCCGCGAGCAGCTGGAGATGGAGATCGATAAGTTCACGATTATTGAGCGCGACAACCTTACCATCGCCTGCGCGGCGCTCTACCCCTTCCCGGAAGAGAAGATTGGCGAGATGGCCTGCGTGGCCGTGCATCCTGATTACCGCAGCTCGTCACGCGGCGAAGCGCTGCTGGAGCGCATTGCGTTGCAGGCGCGGCAGATGGGTCTCAGCAAGCTGTTTGTGCTCACCACCCGCAGCATTCACTGGTTCCAGGAGCGCGGCTTTACGCCGGTGGATATCGACTCGCTGCCTGAAACCAAAAAGCAGATGTACAACTACCAGCGGCGCTCAAAAGTGCTGATGGCCGATCTGACCTGATTCACGCCCCGCCCTGTGCGGGGCGTTTTATTTCAGGGCGCTGAACAATGCTTCAAGTCCGCTGCGCCGCTCGGTGCGGGTAGCAATCGCCTGGCCCAGTACGCGCTCATCGGCATAAAGCGAGAGTCGTTTACGTGCGCGGGTAATCGCGGTGTAGACCAGCTCGCGCGTCACCACCGGCACGTTTTGCGCAGGCAGGATCAGCGCGGCGTGATCGAACTCCGAGCCCTGCGATTTATGCACCGTCATCGCCCAGGCGGTTTCATGCTCCGGCAAACGGCTCGGCTGCACCGACTTGATCTTACCGCCCGGCAGCGGGAACCAGACGCGCATCCCCTGCCCCTGATCCAGCGCAATACCGATATCGCCGTTGAACAGCCCCAGCGCGGAGTCGTTGCGCGAAATCATTACCGGCCTGCCGTGATACCAGCGCGAGAAGGGCTGGCGGGTGATTTTACGCTGACGCACTAACGCCAGCTCAAGCCGCTCATTCAGCCCGCTGACGCCAAACGGCCCTTCGCGCAACGCGCAGAGCAGCTGGTACTCGCCGAAGGCGGCGATAATCGCTTCCGGCTCAGCGTGGCCCTGCACCAGCGAGAGATAGTGCCTGTAGCCCGCCAGCGCGTCGTCAATCATCTCCTGATAGGCCTCGGCACTGTTAAGCGGTTTCCGCTCGATATCCTCAAAGCCCTGGCTGAAGACCGCCTGGGTGGCGCGCTTATCACCGCGGTTAACCGCGGCGGCCAGTTGCCCGATGCCGGAGTGGCTGCCGAAGCGGTAACTTTTTTGCAGCAGGCAGAGGCTGTCGCGCAGCGCGGTGGCTGCCTCACCTTCACCTGCGGGCACTTCCGCGCCGGTTAACCGTGAGAGCTGCGCCGCGCGCGTCGCGCTGTACCCGGCATTCACCCAGGCGCAGATATCCCCCAACACCGCACCGGCCTCAACGGAGGCCAGCTGATCGCGATCGCCGAGGAAGATCACCCGCGCCCGCGGCGGCAGGGCATCAATCAGCCGCGACATCATCGGCAGGTCAATCATCGACGCCTCATCCACCACCAGCACGTCCAGATGCAGTGGGTTGAGCGCGTGATGGCGCATGCGCTGGCTTCCCGGCTGTGCGCCGAGCAGCCTGTGCAGCGTGCTGGCCTCATCCGGCAGCAGCGCTTTTTGCGCCTCATCAAGGGGCAGCTGACGCAGCGCATTGCCGAGGGATTCGGTTAACCGCGCGGCGGCTTTACCGGTGGGCGCAGCCAGGCAGATACGGCAGCGGCTGCCATTAAGCGTTTGTACCAGCGCCGCCAGAAGCTTCGCCACGGTAGTGGTTTTACCGGTTCCCGGCCCGCCGGAGATCACTGAAATTCGCCGGGTGAGCGCCACGGCGGCGGCGACTTTTTGCCAGTTCACATCGGCTTCATTGTCTGGCGGAAAGAGTGAGGCCAGCGCCTCTGAAAGACGGGCTTCATCCGCCTCATCAACGGTTTCCTGGGCGGCAAAGAACTCCGCGACGCGCCGCTCGTTCCACCACATACGGTTCAGGTAGAGGCGCGCGTCATGCAGAATAATCGGCGTCGCGCCGCTGCCGTCGCCAACCGCTGGCGAGGCAAGCAGCAGCCCCTGCCAGTCGTCGGGTGGCCCGGCCATTTCAAACAGTTGGCGTGCGAGCGGCGAATCGCTGCCGAACACCTCGGGCGTCAGGCGCGAGAGCGGCAAACAGACATGCCCCTCTCCAGCATCGCGGCTCAGCAGCGCGGCGGCCAGCAGCAAGGCGGGTTCTTCCGTGCCAGCCACCGTCAGGGCAAACTGCACGTCCAGCGGACGCAGCAGCTTCTGCTCCATCGCTTCTTGCAGTAAAGCCTGCACATTCATGGTGTCATCTCCGGTACTTCACCTGCAAACAGGGTATCCATGCGGGCGATCAGCGCCGCCTCCGGGCGGGTGGTAAAAATCCCCTGCTCCGGTTGCTGCGCCTCCACGCCGCGTAAAAAGAGGTAGATCACACCGCCGAAATGGCGCTCATAGTCGTAATCAGCGATGCGATGGCGTAAATAGCGGTGCAGCGCCAGGGTATAGAGCTGGTACTGCAAATCGTAGCGATGGGACTGCATGGCCGCCGCCATCGCCTCTTGCGTATAGGCCTGGGCGTTTTCGCCCAGCCAGTTGGATTTGTAATCGAGCAGGTAGTAGCGCCCCTGATGGCGAAACACCAGGTCGATAAAGCCCTTCAGCATCCCGCGCACGTCGCGAAAATCGAGCGGCGCGCATCCGGCCGACAGCGGATCGTAGCGGCGGATCAGCCCATCGAGCGCCTCTGCGCTCAGCATGGCGCTGATGGGGAGATAAAACTCCATCTCAACCTGTTTATCTTTAGCCGTCAGCTGGCTAAGAGAGACCCCGGCTGCGGTGAGCGGCGCGTGCAGCACCGTCTCCAGCCAGCTGCTCAGCACTGGCTGCCAGTGCTCCTCATATCCTGCCACCAGCAGCTTTTCCGCCACCCACTCCGGTGATACCGGCTGGGTGAAGTCGATATCTTCAAACAGACTGTGCAAGAAAGTGCCCGGCGCCGCACCGCGCGGAAACTCGTGCGGCGTTAGCATCGGCTGGGTTTGCACCTCGCGCTCGCCTGCGGCATCGACATCCAGACGCGGAAGCAGATCCTGAGCAAGGCCATGACCGCGCTGCTGTAAGCCGGAGTAACTGGTCACGCGCCAGTCATCGGCGACCCGGCGCATCACTTCGCGCACGCTGAGCGCGGGCGGCTGCGGCTGCGGTAACTCCCAGCGCTCAGTGTCCGGCGTGGGCGGTATGGCCAGCACAATCTCTTCATTGCAGATCTCTGCCAGCGCCTGACGCAGCCCGGCGGCGTCCAGCGCCTCGCCCTTCTGGATCAGACGACCCAGCGCGCTGAGGTGGAAATCGGTGGGCCCGCTCTTCTCGCCACGACGGCGAAACAGCGGCGCAATGCCCAGGCTGCAGTGCCAAACGGAACGGGTCAGTGCCACATAGAGCAGGCGTAAATCTTCCGCCAGCCGCTCCGCCTCCGCCAGCTCAATGCTCTCTTCGGCATGGCTGAGATCGAGCACCGCGTTAAACGAGGCGCGATCGTGATAAAAACCCTGGTCCTGAACGCGGAAGTTGGCGATAAACGGCAGCCAGACCAGCGGGTACTCAAGACCTTTCGATTTGTGGATGGTGACAATCTGCACCAGGTGCTTGTCGCTCTCCAGACGCATCTGCTCGCTGGCGGCGCTGGTGTTCGGCTCGGCGATATGCTGCGTCAGCCAGCGGGTAAGTGCGTGTTCACTTTCAAGCTGCGTGCCCGCTTCCTGCAACAGCTCGCTGACATGCAGAATATCGGTTAAGCGCCGCTCCCCGCCGGGCGTCGCGAGCAGGTTTTCCGCCACGTTACGCGCGCTCATCAGCGTGCGCAGCATCGCCATTACGCCGCGCTTTTGCCACAGCTCGCGATAGTGAGAGAACTCCTCAACCACCCGATCCCAGGCATCTTCATCAAGATTGAGCGCGTCGATATCCCGCGCCGTCAGCCCGAGCATCGAGGTCGCCAGCGCGCTGCGCAGCGTGTTTTCACGCTCCGGCGTCAACACCGCATGCAGCAGCCAGAGCAGCTCCTGCGCTTCAGGCGTCTCAAACACGCTGTCGCGGTTGGAGAGGTAGACAGAGGGAATGCCGAGCAGCGTCAGCGCATCGCGGATCAATGACGCCTCATGGCGGCTGCGTACCAGCACAGTGATATCCGAGGCTTTTACCGGCCGCGCTTTATCCCCTTCGTAGAGCAGCGCATCGCCTCGCTGCCCGGCGCTGAGCCAGTCGCGGATCTGCATCGCGCAGAGCTGGGCCATAAAGCTCTGGTAATCACCGACGCCCACGCCTTCGCCCTCCATCAGCCACAGCTTCATCGACGGCTGGGTTTCCCCTTTTACCGCAAAGCGCAGGCCGCTGTTGCGCGCAGCCGCTTTCACCGGCAGGAAGGGGATCTGGTGGAACATAAACGCGTCGTCCATCTGGCTAAAGAGCCGATTGACGCTGGCGATCATCCCCGGCGACGAGCGCCAGTTGGTATCGAGGGTGTAGCGGGCACTCACTTCGTCGCGCGCTTTCATATAGGTGAAGATATCAGCGCCGCGAAAAGCGTAGATCGCCTGTTTAGGATCGCCAATCAACAGCAGGCCACATTCGGGCTGATTCAGCCAGATGCGGCTAAAGATGCGGTACTGCTGCGGGTCGGTATCCTGAAATTCATCGATCATCGCCACCGGAAAACGGGTGCGAATAGCCGCAGCCAGCGCCTCGCCGTTCGGGCTTTGCAGCGCGTGATCGAGCCGGCTGAGCATATCGTCAAAACCGAGCTCGCCGCGGCGGCGCTTCTCTTTGGCTACCGCGTCGCGGATTTCACGCATCGCGCGGGTCAGCACCAGATCGCTCAGAGTCAACGGCTGCGCCAGCAGCGTTTCGATGGCGACAAACAGCGGATGCTCGGGCACAACGCCGCCCTCTTTGGTGCGCTGGGCGAGAAACGCCTGCGAGAACTTCTCCAGCGCGTCCGGCAGCAGATAGGTGCTGGTCTCCTCCTGCGCCCAGGCGGAGATCTTCTCAATCCATTTTCCCTGGTTACCGCGATTGAACTTGCGCCGGTCAATGCCGGAATTTTCCAGCAGCGGCTCCAGTTCACTGACAGAGTCGAGCCACTGACGTTTCACCGCATTAATCTGCGAGACAATCTGCGCATGGCGCGAAGCGAGGGTCTCCTCCTCCGGCGGCGGCGATTTGATCTGCGGGGCTTCGCCCTGCAAATAGCGGTCGATAGACCGGAGCAGATCCTGCGGCCCCTTCCACAAATCGTGGATCACCTGCGCAATATCGCGCGGCAACGGGTAGCAGTGGCGACGCCAGAAGTCGGCGCAGGCCTGATAGCGCAGCAGGGTTTCATCTTCCAGCAGTTTCAGTTCAAACAGCATGCCGGATTCAAAGGCGTTGAGGCTAAGCATGCGCTGGCAAAAACCGTGGATGGTAAAGACCGCGGCTTCATCCATCTGCCGCTCCGCCAGCATCAGCCAGTGGGCGGCCTGCTGTTTGTCTTCAATCTCTGCCAGCAGGCTGGCGTAGAGCGGGTTTTCGCTGCTTTCGCGCAGGCAGGCGATGCGTAGCTCGTGGATGTTGCTGCGTATACGCCCGCGCAGCTCTTCCGTCGCCGCTTCGGTGAAGGTGACCACCAGCAGCTCTTCGACGTTGAGCGGGCGGGGAAAGGCGGCATTGCCGCCAAGCCCGAGTAACAGCCGCAGATAGAGCGCGGCGATGGTGAAGGTCTTACCGGTGCCCGCCGAGGCTTCAATCAGGCGCTCGCCGGTAAGCGGCAGGCGCAGGGGATCAAGGGTCTCAGCGGTCGTTTCACTCATTTTTCTCGCTCATCAAGGGTAAGGATTGCTGCAAAGCGCTGGCGTCCTTCCAGACCTTCCAGCCGTCAGGCCGGGCGTAGTCGGCTTTTCCGCTCTGGCTTCCGGAGATCTGTGACAGTATCGCCATACCTTGCGGCTCAACCACCGCCTGATGGAAGAAGTCCGCAAGTTTTTGCGGCGTCAGCGCTTTTATTTGGGCCACTACTTTATCACGTGAATCGAAGCGCATATTGCCGCGATCGAAATCTTTGCTCAATTTGGAAGCCTCCTCGCCTAATGTCTGCGGCGCTTGCAGCATTTGCGCAATGACACCCTGCTGGATCTGCGCAAACTCCTCCGGCTTCATCGCGCGCAGGCGCGCTTCAGCGGTCGGGAAGAAGGCTTTATAGCGCTCCCAGAGCCAGGCGGGCTGCTTCTCATTGCTCTGCAACAGGAAGCCCATTCCCCACTGGCGGCCAACATTGATAGGGAATGCAAAGACGGCATAACCGAGCTGCTCTTCGGTGCGAAGCTGGTTGTAGAACCACGGCTGCACAATCTGCCCGAGCATCGCGCTGTACGCCGAGCTGCTGTACTCATCAAAACCGGTCGGCACAAAGACGGCAGCCAGCGCGGAATCGGTGCTGTTGCCCGCTTTCTCAAACATGACGTTCTGCTTTTTATCCACCAGCACGTCTTTGTTACGGCACCACTCGTTACCGCTGGTGCCAAGCTGTTTTTGCACGTTGCGGGCAAGGTCTTTCGCCTGCTGTTCGCTCAGGTTACCCACTACCAGAAACTCCGGGCGGGCGTTGTGCTTCAGCGCATCGCGATAATGCAGAATGTCCTGCACGGTGATCGACGGCAGCAGGGCACGGCGCGCTTCGCGCGGGAAATAGGGCACCTGCGATATCATCTGCACAGGCATAATCGCCTGGTCAAACGCTTTACCCTTCTCCGCCGAGGCCATCATCCGGCTGTACCAGGATTTCGCCTGCGTCAGCTGCTCCTCGGTTGGCGTATAGCTGAAATACCCCTCCAGCAAGGCGCTGAAAAGCTGCGGCAGACGCTGGGTGTAGCCGTTGGCATTCAGCATCAAACCGTTATTGGCATTGGTGGAGAAACCGATGCCGCCGACCGCGGCCTGGTTGCTAAGCTGATCGAGCGCCAGCCCTGCCAGGTAATCATTTAAGGCAAACATCACCTGATTTTTCGCGCTGTCCATCGCCTGCGGATTACGCAGCACCACGCTGACATCCGCCCGTGGCTCATTGGCGAAGTAGCGGCTCGGCATGTAAACCACGCGCAGCGTCGGCTCATCAACAATAAGCTCCGGGTGCGTGTATTTTTTCTCCGGCTTAATCAGCGAGAAGTCATCCGGAATGTAGGGGTTAAGCTCCGGGAATTTCAGATCGATCCCTGCTTCATCCTTTTGCCAGGCGGCAAAGCGATCGGGCGTAATTTTCTCTACCTGGTAAGGGGCATCGACGAAGTAAGCTTTTTTGTTATGCGGCTCATCAGGGCTGATATACCAGATACGCGCGTTTTGCGGCGTCATCTCATCAAGACGCGCCTGCACCGCTTTAGCGTCAAACTGGTCGGCAATGTTGACGGAGTCGAGGGTGTGGGCAACCGGCACGCGGATCATCGTGTCGGCAAGCCACTCAACGTAATCCATATCGCGGGTGATCGACGGGTAGCGGAAATCGAGATCAAGAATGTGCGCCAGCTCGTCGAAATAGCGTTTATCGATCCCCTTTTCGCGCAGCAGTTGCAGGTAGCTGAAGATAGCGGCGACAACCCGATCGCGATTCGCCAGCCCTTTATCCGTCAGGGTGGCGGAGATAGCCAGTACACCGCTGTTACCGTTTACTACTGGGTCGGAATCACCGCGAATGCCTTCAACCAGCCCCTGGCTTTGCAGCCAGTCCGAGAGCGTGCCCGGGCTGCGGTTGCCAATCAGATAGGTAATCAGCTCGTCGGTTTTGCTGCGAAAGGCCGCGGTGTTGTTATCAATACGAAACTCAACGCGCAGCACCTTGTTCGGCACTTCCGGCACGTAGTGAATAATGATGCCTTTTTGCGCATCCGTTACCACCGGCACGGTGATCTCAGGCCGGGTGATATCTTTGTTGGGAACCCGGCCATAGGTCTGCACCGCGAGCGTCGCCAGCTCGTTAAGCGGGCGATTACTGTAAATCACCGCTTTCATCAGGTTGGCCGAGTAGAACTTATCGCGAAACGCCAGCAGCGCGTCATGCACCGGGCTGCCCGGTTTATCGCTGAGGGTTTCAAGGTTACCGCCGGAGAAGCGCGCGCCGGGGTGAGCGGGGTTAATGGTCTCCGCACTCACCTGGGCCATGCGCATGCCGTCACGGGTGCGCGCCATGGTCAGCTCCGCGTTGACCGCGTTACGCTCACGCTCGGCGTACTTCTTTGCCAGCAGCGGCTCGGCGATGGCATCGGCTAAGCGATCCACGGCGCCGTCCAGCGCGTCGTTTTCCACTTCCAGGTAGTAAGCGGTGCGATAAGGCGCAGTGCTGGCGTTATGGCTGCCGCCGTGCATTTTGAGGTATTCAGCCAGGCTGTCTGGCTGCGGATACTTTTTCGACCCCATCAGCGTCATGTGCTCAAGATAGTGAGCAAGACCTGGGTGGCTATCGGGATCTTCAAGCGAGCCGACCGGTACAACCAGCGCCGAAAGGGATTTGACCGCCTGTGCATCCGAGACCAGCAGCACGACCATGCCGTTATCAAGGCGGATCGCCTGATACTGCCGCGTATCTTTGTCGCTCTTACGGATAGTCTCTTTCACAGGCTGCCAGCCGGTGTCAGCCTGACTGAGTGGCGCCCACAGGGCAAAAAACAGAACGAAGATAGTTAACCAGGTGCTGCGGGGCATTCACGAACCTCATCATTAACTTTTCCTGCTCCCCCGATAACCGCCGGAGTAGCAGGTAAATGTGTGCTGACAGCGTCAGCACGCGTGTTATATCAGTCCGTGACCGTCGCGCATAATAAGGGATGGCTCCCCTCTGCGCAATTTTTATACCGTCAGGCGGGCTGATTGTGTCGATAAAGCGGTAACAGGAAACGCTGCGACTGCGCGGTAATCTCCGCGAAGTACTCCGGCTCCAGGGTTCGCCACAGACGCTGATACCAGACATCGGCACCTTCTCCGCTGACCACCATGTTGCCTTCATAGGCCTGCAAAAATTTGCTCTGCGCTTTTTGCAACGTCTCGTCGTCCTTTACCATGGCATCATTTGCTGCGTCATAACAGGCTTTTATCCACGCGCCACCGCTTTCCGGCAGCAGCAGCAGCGGTTTCGCCATCCCTTCGCGGTAGCCTTCAATCATCAACGCCAGGTAGCGCAGCGCCTCTTCAGGCGGCAACGGCGGGAAGCGCCACTGACCATCTTTGCGCACAAAGAGACGGCTCTCTCCCGTTCCGCCACTGGCACAGTAGACAAGATGTTCCAGCCAAAGTTGCAGACCCTGGGAGACCTTCAGCTGCGATGGACGCCAGCGCAGCAGCCCGTCCGGCTGCACGTGGGCCAGCCATCCGGTCAGGTGAACACCCGCGCAGTGCAGGTCGATTTCGAGGCTGTCTGCCGGTTGGCGATGCTCAATAACGCGGCTGGCCAGCGCCTGCATCTCTTTGCACTGCGTCTCCCAGACAATTTCACCAAACGCCCCGTATGGCAGCACACCCGCAGCCCGATAACGGCGGAACAGTTTTTCCGCGTCCTGCTCTTCAACCAGCGCATTCAGTAGCTCGTCGTTAAGCTGGTAGCGATCGAGGCCATCAAGAATGAATGGCTCGGCGTCCGGAATATCGCTCTCTTCCGGGCGGAAATTGACCCGCAGACGCATCTGGAAGAAGGCGCGCACCGGGTGCGCCCAGAAGCGCTGAAGCTGATCGAAAGCCAGTGTCTCCAGCGCTGGCGTCTCCAGCGTCTGGATAAAGGGCAGATGCTCTTCGCCCTGCAGGCTGGCGGCGGGCAGCCAGTCGCGGGCATAGCTCTGCCACTCATCCACCGTATAGTTAGCCGGATCAAACGGCATGCGGGTATGCAGATGAGTGATATGTGTCTTTACCCGCCGCTCGCTTTCGTCGCAGTTGAGCGCCTCATCACCCGGCAGATGGTGGCTCTGTCCGATATAGTCCACCAGCTCCTGCACCAGCACCGAAGGAAAACGCTCTTTGTTATCCTGGATCGAACGGCCTATATAGCTGATATAGAGCTGCTGCTGAGCAGAGATAAGTGCTTCGAGGAAGAGGTAGCGGTCATCATCACGGCGGCTGCGATCGCCGCGCTGCGGTTTCTGGCTCATCAGATCAAAGCCGAGCGGGGGAAGCGTACGCGGATAGACGCCGTCGTTCATCCCCAGCAGGCAAACCACTTTGAACGGGATCGAGCGCATCGGCATCAGTGTACAGATGTTGACCGGGCCGGCGAGGAACCGCTGGCTAATGCGCTCCTGATCGAGACGCTGAGCCAACTCATCACGCAGCAGAGAGAGCGGGACCGCTTCGCCATAGCTCGCGCCAACGCCCTGGGCGATGATTGCCTGCCACTGCTGCTCAATCAGCGCCAGCGCGGCTTCGGTCTCCTGATCCGGCAGGAAGAAGTCATTAAGCATCTCCCGGCAGACCGGTAGCCACTCCTCCAGCGGGCGCTCTTCGGCAAGACCCCGACGCCAGATATTGAGTTGCATCAGCAGCGAGGCCAGGTGACCGACCAGCTCCGCAATCAGCCCGCTCGACTCGTCATAAGGAAGAATTGACTGCCACTCGCCCCGGTGGCTCTCCATGGCGTAGCCGAGCAGCATACGCGTCAGGCCAAACTGCCAGGTGTGCTGCCCGGTTGGCGGCAGTTCGAGTTCGCGCACGTTGTCATCATCCATACCCCAACGAATGCCGGACTCGTTTACCCACAGGCGCAGGTAGCGCAGCCCCTCTTCAGTAATGTTGAAACGGGCCGCCAGCACAGGCACATCCAGCAGGGCCAGAACATCTTCCGAGACGAAGCGGCTGTCCGGCAGGGATAAGAGGCTGATAAAGGCTTGCAGCGCGGGGTGAGCCTGACGTGCGCGGCGGTCCGATACCGCATAGGGGATGTAGCGCTCACCGCTGGCGCTGCCAAACACCGCCTGAATATAGGGGCTGTAGCTGTCGATATCTGCCACCATCACCACGATATCGCGCGGCGTCAGTTCAGGATCCTCCTCCAGCATCGCCAGCAGACGATCGTGCAGCACTTCCACTTCCCGCTGCGGGCTGTGGCAGATATGCACCGTGACGCTGCGATCCTCTGGATCGAGCAGGCGCTTTTTATCGCTGCGCGCAAACTCTTCTGCCGTGACGCCGGCTACCGCGCTGTTTTGCAGCTCAAGGATGTCATATTTGAGGTTTTGCAGCAGCGACCCAGGCGTGATGTCGACAAAAGCATCCAGCTCTTCATAACGCTCCATCCCCGCCAGCAGAAAGATGTTGTCACGCCCGAGCTTGCCCCAGGAGGCCAGCAGGGGGTTACCCACATCCTGCTCCCCTTCGCCATTGAACAGACCTTCCGCGCTTTGCGTATCGCGGAAAAGAGGGAACTGCCGGTCATCCCGGTGATGACGGCGGCGGCGCGTGACCAGCCGTGCGAGAAACGCCGGATCTTTGATATCGCCCCAGTAGTAGCGGCAGGGATTAGTAAACAGAAGATGCACATCAATATGTTTGCCCAGCGCCTGCAGGGCTTGCAGATAGACGGGCGGCAGCGCGGAGATGCCGCAGATAAAGACGCGCGCAGGCAGCCCGGCAGGCGGCTCTTTCGCCGATTCAAGCCGGGAGATAAAGCGCTGATACAGGTTGGCGCGGTGCCAGTGGGGCTGGCCTAACTCGCGCGTATGTTCAACCAGTGCGCGCCAGAGCGGTGCCTGCCAGCGCTGCGCATCGTCCAGCCCGTCGACCCTTTCACCCGCCTCCCAGCGCGTCAGCCACTCCGGGCGATAAACCAGGTACTGATCGTAGAGATCCGCCACGCGTGAGCAGAGCTGGAACAGTTTGCGCTTGTCATCATCATCGTGGAGATAGTGATGCAGCATGGCAAAGTCCTCATGCTCCAGCAGCGCAGGCAGCAGCGACATTAACTTCCAGCTCATACTCTGTTTGTTGAAGGCGCTCTCTTTGGGAATGTCCTCCAGGACGGTAACGAACATCTCCCAGATAAAGCTCGCGGGCAGCGGAAAGGTGATATTGGCGGCGATGCCAAATTTTTGCGCCAGGGTCATCTGCAGCCACTGCGCCATACCGGTGCTTTGCACCATGATCACTTCCGGCGCAAAGGGATCGTCGAGCCTATCATGCTCAACGATAAACTCCATCAGTGCTTCAAGCACATCCAGACGATTGGAGTGATAAACCCTTAACATACGTGCTCCTGACTACTGACTATTTGGGCAAAAAAGTTGCGTCATTTTCCCCTGCCTGCCCAGCGGCGAGATAACGGTGACGTTGATGCTGACACATCCTTCTGTTGTTGTCTGCCCCCGTGAAACCTGCCAGCCCGCAGGAAGCGGCGTCGCGTGAGGTTGAGCCTGCTGCCACGCATAGCGCCAGAGCTGTCGCCACTGGCTGGTGGCTGAAAACCCGGCGGACAGCGCGCGATGATACCCGCCAAGTGCAGTGACCACCATCACCATCAGCATCATCGCCAGCAGGACTTCCGTCAGGCTAAAACCTCGCTCCCGGTTCAGGGAAGTTGACATAATGCACTCTCCTTAATGGGGCAGAAATCGCTCCAGCCGTGGGGCGAGAAGCGAACCGTCTCACCCTCTACGCGCCCAAGCCGCCATAATGCGGCCTCTGCGCTGGCGGCGATCAGCAGGGCGGAGCCGTCGGCAAAAATACGCAGGCAGCTTCGCACCCCCTCTGCATCAGGTTGCAGGCATTGCAGCACGGGCACTGACGGCCATTGCCTGTGGCGCGCCGCCTCCATCGCCGATAGGACCGCTGCGCTGCTGCGTATCCCCTGCCCTTCACGATTGACCCGCCAGATATGGCTGGTTAGCTGCTGGTTAAGACCGTTGAGCATCAGGCTGCCCAGCAGCAGCAACAGCAGCACCAGCGCCAGGGAGGATACGCCGCGCTGCCGATTCACAGGTTATACCCGGTGACGGTTAATTCACCGCTCACCGTTTTCTCAGTTGCGCCCGGCAGGCTTGCGGCAAGCAGAATGGTGAGCTGTGGCGCAAAGCCTGCCGTCTGGCGCTGGGTCACGCTAAAGCGCTCGACGTGCATCTGCGCCGGATCGGTGACTTTTTCCCACCCTCGCCCGCTGCAGGAGGCCGCGCCGCGTAGCGTTTCGAGCGCGCCGTTTTGCAGGCGAAAGGCCGTTTGTTCAGCGTCATTACTGGATGCGCCCTCCCAGCGACCGTTGCTGTTGGCATCCCACTGTGCAATAACGCACTCCCCTTTGGCGCTGATAAAAAGCGGCTGACCATTGCAACTCCCATTGCAGTAACCCGCACGCTGGAGGTGTTTGGCGACTGCACGCAGACGCTGCCAGAGGTCATCCTCGATGGTCTGCAGCCGGGTGTGCTGCATAAGGGCAATTTGTAGCCCGGGCAGAAAGCGGGCGGAAGCAAGCAGCAGCACACTACCGATGGCCATCGCCAGCAGCGTCTCTAACAAAGAGAAACCACGCTGAACGTTTAACATACACTCCCTCCCCCAGGCTGACACATTCTGATCCTTCCCCATGCGGAAACAACCACCCGCCACTCACCGGCGCTGCTGCGCAGGCGGATATGCCCCGGCCAGGCGGTATTGCGTAAACCATAAAAGCCGAGCGACGGCGTGACATCAGCCAGTGCTATGTCCGGCCAGGCCGGGCGCATCATTAAAGCCTGCTGCGCTGAGCAACGCGCCGCCGGTGCGTTAAGCAAGCACCACTGATCCCCTTCCTGCACGCTGTAAACAACCTGGGACTGGTTGTGCCAGTTGGCCTCTTCCCGCAAGCGCTCAAGGAAATGGCGCGCCTGCAGGGCGGTTTGCCACAGCCGCTGCTGTGCTTGCCAGCTCTGCCAGCCGGAAATCCCCGCTGCGCTAAGGATGACAATCAGCGCCACGGCAACGAGGGTTTCAATCAAGGTAAAGCCATCTTCTTTTTTCATGGCGGCAGTCTGTCGCCGGGGACGTTATTCGTCGAGGGAGAAAAGGCAGGTTTACGAGGCGTTACGCAAGGAAAAAAGAGGATTGCAGCGGGTTACATAAAGGCTGGAAGCTGTGCCGAAAAAGTGATTTGCAGGCAAAAAAAACCGGCACGTTAACGCGCCGGTTGTGTCAGGCTGAGCGAGGTCAGATAGCGACCGGCGCTTTGATCGCAGGGTGCGGATCGTAGCCTTCGATCTCGAAGTCTTCGAAACGGTAATCAAACAGTGAAGCAGGTTTACGTTTGATAACCAGCTTCGGCAACGCACGCGGTTCACGGCTCAGCTGCAAGCGCGTCTGTTCTAAGTGGTTGCTGTAAAGGTGCGTGTCGCCGCCTGTCCAGACAAAGTCACCCGGCTCCAGGTCACACTGCTGCGCCATCATATGCACCAGCAACGCGTAGCTGGCGATATTGAACGGCAGGCCGAGGAAGACGTCGCACGAACGCTGGTAGAGCTGGCAAGAGAGCTTGCCATCTGCCACGTAGAACTGGAAAAAAGCGTGGCACGGAGCCAGCGCCATTTTGTCCAGTTCGCCGACGTTCCACGCCGAGACGATAATGCGGCGCGAGTCAGGATCGTTTTTCAACTGCTCAATGACCGTTGAAATCTGATCGATATGGCGGCCGTCCGGCGTAGGCCAGGCGCGCCACTGTTTGCCGTAGACCGGGCCCAGATCGCCATTTTCATCGGCCCATTCGTCCCAGATAGAGACCTTGTTCTCACGCAGATAGGCAATATTGGTATCGCCCTGCAGGAACCACAGCAGCTCATGAATAATTGAACGCAAATGGCAGCGCTTGGTGGTCACCAGCGGGAAGCCGTCCTGCAGATTAAAACGCATCTGATGGCCAAAAATAGACAGCGTGCCTGTCCCGGTGCGGTCATTTTTCGGGGTGCCTTCGTCAAGCACCTTTTGCATCAACTCTAAATACTGTTTCATGGTTCCTCAGGAAACGTGTTGCGGCGAACGATGGCGGTACGCCCAGATCATCATGATGGCGCCTGCAATAATCATCGGAATGGAGAGGATCTGCCCCATGCTGATGTACTGCACCCACTCGCCGGTAAACTGGGCGTCGGGCTGGCGGAAGAACTCAACGATGATACGGAACGCGCCGTAGCCAATCAGGAACAGGCCGGAGACCGCGCCGGTCGGGCGAGGTTTACGGATAAAGAGGTTAAGAATGATAAACAGCACCACGCCTTCCAGCGCCAGCTCATAGAGCTGGGACATGTGGCGCGGCAGAACGCCGTAGGTATCAAAAATCGATTGCCACTCCGGATGAGAAGGCAGCAGCGCCATGTCTTCCGCACGCGAGCCAGGGAACAGCATGGTGTATTTGAAGGAGGGATCGACACGGCCCCAGAGCTCGCCGTTAATGAAGTTACCCAGGCGACCCGCGCCGAGGCCAAACGGGATCAGCGGCGCGATAAAGTCGGCGACCTGGAAGAAGCTACGTTTGGTGCGTTTAGCGAAGATGATCATCACCACGATCACGCCAATTAAGCCGCCGTGGAAGGACATGCCGCCGTCCCATACGCGGAAGAGATAGAGCGGATCGTCGAGGAAGAGCGGGAAATTGTAGAACAGCACGTAGCCGAGACGGCCACCGAGGAACACCCCGAGGAAGCCTGCGTAGAGCAGGTTTTCAACTTCGTTTTTGGTCCAGCCGCTGTTCGGGCGGTTAGCCCGGCGGGTTGCCAGCCACATAGCGAAAACAAAACCGACCAGATACATCAGACCGTACCAGTGCAGGGATACGGGTCCGATGGAGAAAATCACCGGATCAAAATCCGGAAAATGCAGATAGCCACTGTTCATCTGTCACCACAACTTGTTGTTATTCCGCCGAAAGTGGACAGCGGTACACCGACGCGGTCGCGCCTGGCGGCCGCTCCAAAGCTGCGAATCATAGCATAAGGCACACCAGGCAGGTTGCCGCTATGTTGTAAAAGTTATGTATAAACGAAACGGCACAGGCCGGAGATTCAGTGCCGAGCGCTTGCCGGATGGCGCTGGCGCTTATCCGGCCTACGAACGGCAAAGCCCGGGGCGTAACCTCTGCCGGATGGCGCTGCGCTTATCCGGCCTACGAACGGCAAAGCACGGAGCGCAACCTTTGCCGGATGGCGCTGGCGCTTATCCGGCCTACAAACGGCGAAACTCGGTGCGTAATTTCTGCCGGATGGCGCTGGCGCTTATCCGGCCTACGAAAGGCAAAGCATGGTGCGTAACTTCTGCCGGATGGCGCTGTGCTTATCCGGCCTACAAAACAACGCTTATCTGGCCAACGAAGAAGGTCTGCCCTGGTAGGCCTGATAAGGCGAAGCCGCCATCAGGCATATTGCCCGCAGAGCCGAAAGGCCGGCTCTGCGGGCATACTAAACCGCCGCTTAAATCCCACCGCGGATCAGCCCGCCGAGGCCGCGTCGCTCCATAAAGGCGGCAATCTGGTGGCGCACTTCGGTTGTCAGTTGGGATTCCAGCGCGCGCTGCGCCAGCGCCTGCACCTCTTCGCAATCAATGCGGCGCAGCAAATATTTAATACGCGCCACCGAGCGACCATTCATGGAAAGATGCCGGTAGCCCATGCCAATCAGCAGCGCAACGCACATTGGATCGCCGGCCATTTCGCCACATAAACAGAGATCGATGCCCAGCCGTTCAGCCTCGCCTGAAATCATCGCCAGCGCGCGCAGCACCGCCGGGTGCAGGCTGTCGTACATATTCGCCACGCGGGTATTGTTACGATCGACAGCAAGAATGTACTGGGTTAAGTCATTGGTGCCGACAGAGATAAAATCGACGCGGTTAACCAGGTGCGACAGCATAAACACCATCGAGGGGACTTCCAGCATCACGCCGATACGCGGTTTCGGGATGGCATAACCGATCATCTCTTCCACTTCCCGCCCGGCACGCTCTATCAGCCTGCGCGCCTCATCAACCTCATCAATGCTGGTGATCATCGGCAGCAGGATGCTGAGGTTGCCGGTTGCGGCGTTTGCCCGCAGCATTGCGCGCACCTGGATCAGGAAGATCTCCGGCTGATCGAGGGTAATACGAATGCCGCGCCAGCCAAGGCAAGGGTTCTCTTCGCTGATGGGCATATAGGGAAGCTGCTTGTCGGCGCCGACATCCAGCGTACGCAGCGTCACTGGCTTGTCGTTAAACATCTGCAACATGCCCTGATACTGCGCCACCTGCTCCTCTTCGGAGGGAAAACCGCTCTGCAACATAAAAGGAATTTCGGTGCGGTAGAGCCCGATGCCATCGATTCGCTTGCCCAGCTTCTCTTCGTGGGCAGGGCTTAACCCGGCGTTGAGCATCACTTTAACCCGTTCGCCGCTGCTTAAGCGGGCTTCGAGGTTAACGTCATCTTCGGCAAGACGGCTTAACTCATTCTCTTCCGTGATAAGACGCTGGTACTCCTGCAGCAGTACCGGTTCAGGATCGACCAGCAGCTCGCCGCGATAGCCATCAACGATCAGCGTCCGCCGATGCAGGGCTGAAGGCTGAATATCCGCCCCCATAACCGTAGGAATACCCAGCGCGCGCACCATAATCGCGGCATGAGAGTTGGAAGCACCATCGCGCACCACCACGCCCGCCAGCCTGTCATGGGGCAACTCGGCAAGCGTGGTTGCAGAGAGTTCGTCTGCCACCAGCACGAAGCGTTCCGGCCAGCTATTCGGCCCCTGAATATTGTCATCGAGATGGAACAGCAGGCGCTGGCCGAGGGCGCGCAGATCGCCCGCGCGCTCTTTCAGATAGCCATCACTGAGGGCGGCAAACTGCGCGGCAAAGCTCTCAATAACGGTTTTTACCGCCCATTCGGCGACCACGCCGCGATCGACCTCTTCAAACAGCTCGCGGCGAAGACGCGCATCGGAGAGCAGGTGTGAATAGAGATCAAAGATCGCCGCCGTCTCTTTTTGCGCGCCGGCGGAGAAGCGTTTGCTGTAGCGACGAAACTCATTCGCCGCCTCTTCCAGCGCGGTCGTTAACCTTTCCCGCTCAAGGGAGGTGTCCAGCGTCGAGGCCGGGTAAACCTGCTCCATCAACGGCAGCGTCTGATCCATCCACCCTTCGGCAATCGCCACGCCGGACGAGGCAGGCAGCGCACGAATACGGGTCTGACGATACTGGCCAAACAGGGCGGTTAGCTGAGACTGGGAAAGAATACCCGCCATCTGGGTGGCGAGGGTAACAAGGAAGGACTCTTCGCTCTCGTCGTACTGGCGAATTTCGCGCTGCTGCACCACCAGTACGCCAAGCAACTGGCGGCGCTGAATAATCGGCACGCCGAGAAAGGCGCGAAACCGCTCCTCTTTCACCGAGGGGATAAATTTAAAGCTGGGGTGCTTTTGCGCATCGGCAAGGTTGATAGGTTCCGCCAGCCTGCCTACCAGGCCGACGATACCTTGATCGAATGCGAGCGTAACAGTGCGGCCGCGCGGCTTTTTCAAACCGCGCGTCGCCATAAGATAGAAACAGCGCCTGTCGTGATCTGCGAGATAGACCGAACATACTTCGGTTTCCATCGCCAGACAAACGTCGGTAACCAGTATCTCCAGCGCTTCGTTAAGACGTG
Source organism: Kosakonia sp. HypNH10 (assembly GCF_029850615.1). Lineage (NCBI taxonomy): Bacteria > Pseudomonadati > Pseudomonadota > Gammaproteobacteria > Enterobacterales > Enterobacteriaceae > Kosakonia > Kosakonia sp. HypNH10. The sequence continues at coordinate 263,839 of NZ_JAOTIU010000006.1, read as the reverse complement.
GCGCGCTGGCAACTTTCTCAACAATCTCTCGCAGTCGGGTGAGCATAATGTGGGTGGCTTAACCTCGTTTCCGTCGCCAGGCAGGCGCGCTTTGCGGCTTCACAGGAGTCTCCTGAAGCGCCAGCACAGCGGCTGCAAACTCTTTCATCACCCGCCGGTAGACGTCGCGTTTAAACGACACAACCTGGCGAACAGGATACCAGTAGCTCACCCAACGCCAGCCATCAAACTCGGGTGTACTGCTGGTTTGCATATTGATATCGCTGTCGTTGCTCATCAACTGCAAAAGAAACCATTTCTGTTTCTGGCCGATGCAAACCGGCTTTGTGTCCCAACGCACCAAACGTTTCGGTAACTTGTAACGCAACCAGTTACGGGTAGAAGCAAGGATACGAACATCTTTACGACTTAAGCCCACTTCCTCGAACAGCTCCCGGTACATGGCCTGCTCCGGAGATTCTCCAGGATTGATTCCCCCCTGGGGAAACTGCCATGAGTGCTGTCCGAAGCGTTTGGCCCACATGACCTGACCCTGTCGATTACAGATTACGATTCCCACATTTGGGCGGTAGCCATCGTCATCAATCACCGGACTACCTCAAAATAAACCTGAATAAAGCGATTGTTTCACACTCCCGGAAAACGGTAAACCACTCTATGACAGGGAGATAAACGAATAACAATTGAATAACTCACAGTTATCATCACACTTATAAACAGACCTGCGTCACGCCCAGGGGTTTTATTCACCTTTTCTGTGGATAGAGTTGTGAAGAAGTATGGAATTACCCAGGGAAAACCCAGAGTAGTCTGAATAATGGCTTAAGATGCGCAAAAAATTACTCTTCGTAATTCATTGGTTTAGTGCATCAAACACCCCGCTCATCCGCCGTTTTGTGACGATCGTCACGCTTAGGATCCTGGCGTTGATGAAAGATCGAGCAGAGCCGAATTTATCCACAGATTATGCCACTAAGTTAGGCACATTTTGTGCAAAAATTCGATTTTGCTCCCGCGTCAAGGCTGTAAATGGAAACAGTAGTCGTGGTTATTCCCACTTATCCCACTTTTCTGTGGATAACAGGGTGTAAGATCCTGTTCATTGTCAGTGACCAGATTTGGAAAACCTCGCGGCCTGTTGCGCAACACGCGAACCACGCAGATAAATTCGCTTATAAATCATTGCATTGCTCTTTTTTCCCGGAACACGATAAACTTCTGCCGTGCGGTGGAAAACTGCTGTCTATTTTTTAACCAAAAGGTTTTAGCATGTGTGTAATCGCCCCTCTCACCTCTCCCCCCGAAACCGAAGCGCAGCTGCTGGCGCAGGCGCAGCGGCTGGCAGGCTATACGTTAGGCGAGCTGGCTGAACTTGCCGGAATGCCGACGCCGCGCGATCTGAAGCGCGACAAAGGGTGGATCGGCGTTCTGCTGGAGCGCTGGCTGGGGGCGAGCGCGGGCAGTAAGCCGGAGCAGGATTTCGCGGCGCTGGGCGTCGAGCTAAAGACCATCCCGATAGATCCGCTGGGCGGTCCGCTGGAAACCACCTTTGTCTGCGTAGCGCCGCTGACCGGCAACACGGGTGTGGTGTGGGAAACCAGCCATGTCCGCCATAAGCTCAAACGCGTCTTATGGGTACCTGTCGAGGGATCGCGCACCATTCCGCTTGCTGAACGTCGGGTGGGATCGCCGCTGCTCTGGAGCCCGGACGCCGATGAGGAGCAGCAGTTGCGCCAGGACTGGGAAGAGTTAATGGATCTGATCGTGCTCGGCCAGGTCACGCGCATTACCGCCCGTCATGGCGAAGTACTCCAGCTGCGCCCGAAAGCGGCCAACAGTAAAGCGTTAACCGAAGCCATCGGCGAGCACGGTGAGCCGATTCTCACCCTGCCGCGCGGTTTTTATCTGAAAAAGAACTTTACCCGCGCGCTGCTTGCGCGCCATTTCGCGTTATCGACTTAGTCAGTTTTTAGCGGCTAAAACACCGCGCTTCGCTGCTCATTAGAGCGCGGCCAGGACCCAACGCAACGCGCCCGTTTTATAACGGCTTGACTGGAGGTTTGCGCCCTCTCAGCAATAATTTTCAGATAATCCCGCTTTTTCATCGCATAAGGGCACGTTATTACTACACTTCTGTGAGGAAAAGCCGAGAGGATACGAACAATGAAGAAGTGGGCAGTGATTATTTCCGCGGTCGGGCTGGCATGCGCCGTCAGCGGTTGCAGCAGCGATTATGTGATGTCGACCAAAGACGGCAGAATGATTCTGACGGACGGTAAGCCGCAGATTGATGATGACACCGGGCTGGTGAGCTATCACGATCAGCAGGGCAACAAAATGCAGATTAACCGCGATGACGTATCCCAGATTATTGAGCGCTAAAAATTCCCTATAAAGGTCAGTAACCTGCTGGCCTTTAATCCATTTTTTCCTTTCCCTTTTGCTTCCCCTCTGCCATGGTTATATTCCTTTGTCAGCTCAACTGACGTGGCATGTTTGTTTAAGGAAGCCGGCTATGCACTATCACCGTATCCCCCACAGTTCGCTTGAAATAAGCACCCTCGGGCTGGGCACAATGACGTTTGGTGAACAAAACAGCGAAGCCGACGCCCATGCACAGCTTGATTACGCGGTCAGCCAGGGCATTAACCTGATTGATGTCGCAGAGATGTACCCCGTCCCTCCGCGCCCGGAAACCCAGGGCCTGACGGAGACCTGCGTCGGCAACTGGCTGGCGAAACGCAACAACCGCGAAAAACTGGTTATCGCCTCGAAAGTAAGCGGCCCGAGCCGCAACAGCGATAGCGGCATTCGTCCGAACCAGGCACTCGATCGCAAAAATATCCGCGCCGCGCTTGATGAGAGCCTCAAGCGCCTGCAAACCGATTATCTCGATCTCTACCAGGTTCACTGGCCGCAGCGCCAGACCAACTGCTTTGGCAAGCTGGGCTACAGCTGGGTTGAGAGCGCGCCGGTCATCACCTTACTGGAAACGCTGGAAGCCCTTACCGAGTGCCAGCGCGCCGGTAAAATCCGCTATATTGGCGTCTCCAACGAAACAGCGTTTGGCGTGATGCGCTACCTGCAACTGGCGGAGAAGCACGAGCTGCCGCGCATTGTGACGATCCAGAACCCCTACAGCTTGCTGAACCGCAGCTTTGAAGTAGGTCTGGCGGAAGTGAGCCAGTATGAGGGCGTTGAACTGCTGGCCTACTCCTGCCTGGCGTTTGGTACGCTGACCGGCAAATACCTGAACGGGGCGAAACCGGCAGGTGCGCGCAACACGCTGTTCAGCCGTTTTACCCGTTACAGCAGCGAACAGTCACAAAAAGCGGTAGCGGCCTATGTCGATATTGCGAAACGGCACAATCTCGATCCGGCGCAGATGGCGCTGGCCTTCGTGCGCCGTCAGCCCTTCGTCGCCAGCACCCTGCTGGGCGCGACGACGATGGAGCAGCTGAAAACCAACGTTGAAAGCCTGCATCTTGATTTGAGCGATGAGGTGATCGCGGAGATCGAGGCGGTGCATCAGGTCTACACCTACCCCGCTCCGTAAAAGTTACCGGCGGCGCTGCCAGATCCACAGCGCCGCAATCGCCAGCGCAAACAGCACCCCAAACCCGATACCGGTTCCCACCACCGGCACGCCCACTTTGATGGCCAGTGAGTAAAGCCCCAGCATCAGCAGCATGGCGGTGTTTTCACCGAGGTTCTGCACGGCAATGGCGTTGCCCGCACCGACGGACTCCTTACCAATCGCCTGCAACAGCGCGTTGAGCGGCACCACGAAGAAACCGCCGAGCACGCCAATCAGCATCAGCACGCCATAAGCAGGCAGCAGAGCGTGTTGTAGCGAGAAGATCACCACCGCGATACCAATCAGCACCCCGGCCGGCATACAGCGGGAGACTTTTTCCAGCGTCACCAGCTTCGCCGCCAGCCCGGCACCGACCACAATGCCGACGGCTACCATCGCGTTGAGGTAGGTCGGCGTGGCGTTATCCGTAAGACCGAGCGCTACCGGCACCCACAGCACCAGCAGGAAACGCAGCGTCACGCCCGCACCCCAGAAGAGGCTGGTACCCACCAGCGAGAAGCGGGTCTCCCCGTTCTGCCACAGGCTTTTGCAGGCGCTGAAGAAGCTGGCGGTCATCGGCCCGAAGCGCCACGAGCGCCCGGGGCGCGCCGCAGGCAGTTTCGGGATCAGCAGATTGGCAACCACCGCCCCGGCGTAGACCAGCGCACAGACGCCGACCGCTGCCAGCACATGCCAGTCGGCCAGTACGCCGCCCGCCACCGAGCCAATCAGGATCGCGGCAATGGTCGACGACTCCATCAGGCCATTCGCCTTCACCAACTTATCGCCGGTGGTGATCTCGCCGAGAATGCCATACTTCGCCGGGGAGTAGGCCGCTGCGCCAATGCCCACCAGCAGGTAGCCGACAAACGGGTTAACCCCCACGCAGATACTCGCCGCGCCCAGCAGTTTCAGGGCGTTGGCAACCATCATCACGCGCCCTTTGGCAAAGCTGTCGGCTATCTGGCCGACAAACGGTGCGAAAAGAATGTAAGCGCCCACAAACACCATTTGCAGAACGGGCTGGCTCCAGTCGGGGTAAAACTCCGCTTTCAGCAGCGCCAGCGTGGCAAAGAGCAGTGCGTTATCGCCAAATGCCGAGAGAAACTGGGCGGCAATCACCGCCATCATTCCTCGCGACAAAAGCGGCGAGTTAGCGCTCACTGACTCATGCGTGTTCGGTTTCTGCCTCATCCACCACTCCTTTCAGGGTCACGAAATCGGGCTTGCCGCTGCCCAGCACCGGCAACTGTTTCAGGAAACGGATATCACGCGGAACGGCCAGCTCCGGTACGCCCTGCGCGCGCGCCTGCTGTTGCAGCTTGTCGCGCGTCAGTTCGCTGTCGGTGGTGAACATCACCAGCGCCTCGCCTTTGCTGGCGTCGCTTTTCACCACGGTGGCGTGCATTTTCTCCGGCGAAACGGCTTGCGCCAATTGCTCCACCATCTCCAGCGAAATCATCTCGCCGGCGATCTTGGCGAAGCGTTTTGCGCGGCCCTGGATCTGCACAAAGCCCTGCTCGTCGAAGCGCACGATATCACCGGTGTCATACCATCCCGGCTCCATCTCGCCGTTAATATTTTCCGCCATCGGCGCTTCCAGCACGCCGGGGTTCTCCACCCGCAGATAGCCGGTCATTATGTTTGGCCCTTTCAGTTGCAGGCGGCCGCCCTCTTCAATGCCCGGCACCGCCATTAAGCGTGCGTCCATGCCCGGCAGAATGCGCCCGACCGTGCCCGGTTTCGCCGCCATCGGTACGTTGATGGAGACCACCGGCGCGCATTCGGTCACGCCGTAGCCTTCAAGGATGCGCAGGCCAAACTTGTCCTGCCAGATCTGGCGAGTGCTCTCCTGCAATTTCTCCGCCCCGGCAACCACATAACGCAGGCGGTAAAAATCATACGGGTTGGCAAAGCGGGCGTAGTGACCAAGGAAGGTGGACGTGCCAAACAGCACCGTGCAGTTACGGTCATAGACCAGCTCCGGCACAATGCGGTAATGCAGCGGGCTCGGGTAGAGGAAGACCTGCGCGCCGGTAAACAGCGGCGTCAGCAGGCCAACCGTCAGGCCGAAAGAGTGGAAAAGCGGCAGCGCCGACATAAAGCGGTCATTGGCGGTGAAATCGGCAATGGTACGGATCTGCTCGACGTTCGCCAGCAGGCTCTTATGGCTGTGCACCACCCCTTTCGGGTTGCCCTCTGAGCCGGAGGTAAAGAGGACCAGCGCCGGATCTTCCGGTTTCTGCTCCACCTGCGCGCGATGCGGCATCAGCAGATGGCGGAAAATCCACAGCTTATCTTCAAAGGTGACATCCCCTTTCAGATCTTCGAGATAGACCCAGCGCACCTGAGTAAGTTGCTCCGGCAGATGCCAGAGCTTGCCCTTATCCATAAAGGTGCGGGAGGTGAAGATGGTTTTGATTTGCGCCGCGGTAATCGCGCTGCTCATCCCTTTCACCCCGGCGGTGTAGTTCATCATCGCCGGAATGCGCCCGCGCGCAATGGCACCAAAGATCACCGCCGCGCTGATGCCGGCGTTCGGCAGCATCAGGCCGATTTTCTCGCCCTGCGCGCTGTATTTATCGAGGATGCGTGCCACAAAGAGGGTTTTGGTCAGCAGCTTGCGGTAGCTGTCCGGCGTAAAGTTGATATCTTCCACGCAGGGCTTGCTGGCACCGTAACGGTACTGGGCGCTGAGCAATGCTTCGAACAGCGTTTCGCGCGGGCGCACCGCCATGCGGGCTTCCATCATAATCTGGTGCAGCATTTCGCCGGCAATCTTGCGGCGATCACGCGCACGCGGCGCATCCGGCATCGGCAGCTGCGTCGGCGGCAGAATATGCAGGGTAATGCGCGGGAAGAGGCGCTGTTTAACCAGCCCTTTCAGGCGGCTGAAGAAGGTCAGCTCCGCACCATCAATACGCAGCGGGATGACCGTCGCGCCGGATTTCGCGGCGACAAAACCGGCCCCTTCATAAATCTTCATCAGCGAGCCAGACACGGAGATGCGCCCTTCCGGGAAAATCACCACCGGGCGGCCTTCGCCAATCAGGCGAACCAGATGTTTAACTGACATGGGCTTGGTCGGGTCGAGAGGGACAAAATCGATGATTTTGCTGACCCAGCGCATATACCACTGCTCGCTAATTGAGGTGTAGACCGCAAAGACCGGACGCCCGGGAAGGAACAGCGCCAGTAAAATGCCATCAATAAATGAGACATGATTGGGGGTGATTAATACCCGGTCGCCGTTTAAAGGCGCGGTATCACCGGTCAGCTGTACACGGAACAAGACGCGAAACAGGCCGCGGAAAAAGCCCAGTAGCATTTCAACTCCTTTTGCCAGTCATTGAGGCATGTGATTCAGAGTCTGGCAGATTACATGAGAAGTGCGGAGGGATAAAACGCAGGCAAAAAAAAACCTGCGCGTCCGCGCAGGTTGGTGCAATCAATAAGTACGAAAAGCGTACTGAATAAATCACCAATCAATACCTCTGGGACGTCGATTGTCACCTGCGCCTGGATGCGCTACCAGCGGGAAAAAGCAAGAGAATGAGCCGAAGTGAAACGAGGTGTGTCGATTAGCGATTACTGTTACACGGCAGGATAAAAAAAACCTGCGCATCTGCGCAGGTCGGTGTAAGTCGAGTTTGCAACGTAGCGTTGCGCTCACCTATCAATACCTCTGGGATGAACAGAGTCGCATGGTCGGGCCGCCGACAACCAGCGGTCAATCGAAACAGGCTTTCGCAAAGTGTAAGTAAAGGTTCTCAGTGTGTGAATTTGCAACGCCGCGCATGTAACGTTTTCACGATGTGCGCCGCGCTGGCTCACGTTTGCACACTCTGGTAGACGCGCCGCCTTGAACAGACGCCCCTTTTCCGTAACACTACCTGCAGTGTAAACGCTTACCCAGGAAGGTAGAGAATGGCGACGATTAAAGACGTTGCGCGGCTGGCCGGGGTCTCGGTTGCGACGGTGTCGCGCGTGATCAACAGTTCACCGAAAGCCAGTGAAAACTCGCGCCAGGCGGTACAGAGCGCGATGGATTCGCTTAATTACCACCCGAACGCCAACGCCCGCGCGCTGGCGCAGCAATCGACCGAGTCGGTGGGGCTGGTGGTGAGCGACGTATCGGATCCCTTTTTCGGCGCGATGGTAAAAGCCGTTGAGCAGGTCGCCTCCGCCACCGGCAACTTTCTGCTGATTGGCAACGGCTACCACGTAGAAGAGAAAGAGCGTAAAGCGATTGAGCAACTGATTCGCCACCGCTGCGCTGCGCTGGTAGTGCACGCGAAGGTGGTACCGGACGAAGAGCTGGCATCGTTGATGAAACAGATCCCCGGTATGGTGCTGATTAACCGCATTCTGCCCGGCTTCGAGCAGCGCTGTGTGGCGCTGGATGACCGCTACGGTGCCTGGCTGGCGACGCGCCATCTTATTCAGCAGGGCCATACGCGCATTGGCTATCTCTGCTCCAACCATGAGATCTCCGACGCCGACGACCGCCTGCAGGGCTATTACGATGCGCTGAAAGAGAATGGCCTGCCGTGCAACGACAGGCTGGTGACCTTCGCCGAGCCGGACGAGAGCGGCGGCGAGCAGGCGATGACCGAACTGCTCGGGCGCGGGCGCAATTTTACCGCCGTGGCTTGTTACAACGACTCAATGGCCGCCGGTGCCATGGGCGTGCTGAACGATAACGGAATTGATGTGCCGCGCGAGATTTCGCTGATTGGCTTCGATGATGTGCTGGTGTCGCGCTATGTGCGCCCACGGCTGACCACCGTGCGTTATCCGATCGTGACGATGGCGACCCAGGCCGCCGAGCTGGCACTGGCGCTGGCGGAAAACCGCCCGCTGCCGGAGATCACCCATCTCTTTAACCCAACGCTGGTGCGCCGTCATTCGGTGATTGCGCCGCCGGAGAGTTGATCGCAGCGGAGCTGCTGAAACCGTCGGAACCACGTAGGCCGGATAAGCGTAGCGCCATCCGGCATTATCACCGCGGCACCATTGCCGGATGGCGGCTTCGCCTTATCCGGCCTACCAAAACGCAGTTCCAGCGACACCGTTTTGGCTTTTACCTGCGGTATTACAGCGACGGTGTTGACCCCCGCTGAAATCGGCGAACCGAAGCGTGAATGACAAGGTCTGGACGCCATGGATGGCGGACAGAGGCGAACCGAGACAGGATGTCGAGTCGAGCCGGCCGCAGTCAGGCTCGCGGGAGGTGAGCGCAGTGCGCAGCACCGATTTCCTCGCGGGGCCGCGGGGATTGACAAGGGGAGCGCGGCCGCTTCCCTTGTCCCGTTCACCGCATACGAGATTAATGAAACTCCCCAGCGCCTGGTGAACGGAATCATTCCACCGAAGCCACATGCAAACCCCATTGCCGGATGGCGCTAACGCTTATCCGGCCTACACGGTTTCAGCGGCTAAAAACTCAAAGCGCAATACGATACAGATGCACGCTGGTATTCGGGTAATCGAGGCCATCCCCGATATACGCCCAGCCAAAACGCTCATAATAATCCCGGAAGGCGGCGTAGAGGTGCAACTGATCAAAGCCCATCGCTTTTGCCTGCTGCATAACATGGCGCTGTAGCTGCCCGGCCAGTCCCTGGCCGCGCGCACTCTCTTTTACATAGAGCGCAGCAAGCCATGGGTAAAGATCCTGGCGGCTGATCAAATCACAGCGCCACAGCCCGACGGTGCCCAGCAGTTCATCGCCCTCTACCAGCACATAAGTCAGCGGCAGCTGTCCCGGCGTCTGGCTGTGCTCAATAATGCTGGCGAAAAACTCCCGTGACAGCGAGTCGCCAAACTCCTGCCACAGACAGCCAGTCACCTGCTCCGCATGCTGCGGTGCCTCATAAAGCGGCAGAATAGTCACATCAACTTCCCCTGAAAAATCGGTACCGACTCAAACAGATAGCCGTCAAAGTCCGGTGCGTCTTCGTCCGACAGCTCAAGCAGACTTTTTTTAACGTTTTCGAGATGCTGCCACATCGCCTGCCAGGCACCCATCACATCGCGGCGGCGCAGCGCGGCCAGCAGGGTTTGGCGGTCGCCGAGCCACTTCAGGCGGTAGGCGCGGCTGGCGATATGCACGTTGAACTGCTGCCACAGCGGGCTGCTGTCCATGTGGTGCCAGATGCTCTCGACCGTTGCCAGCAGCATCTGGTTTTGCGACGCACCCGCTAGCACCAGGTGGAACATTTTGCTGTTGTCCTGCGAAGTGTCGTTGAGGGCGATGGCGCGCTGCTCCTGCTCGAGGATGCGCCGAAGATTGTCGATATCCGCCCGCGTCGCCATTTTGGCGGCAAAGGCGGCGATATTGCTCTCCAGCAGCTGGCGCGCCTGGAGGATCTCAAACGGGCCGACATCGCTGCTTAAAAAGCGCTCCTCTTCGTTTTCATGGGCCTGAGGAATGCGCATCACATAGACCCCGGAGCCCTGGCGGATATCCACCGTGCCCTGCAACTCCAGCATCAGTAAGGCTTCGCGCACGATGGTACGGCTGACGCCATACTTCTCGGCAATATTGCGCTCCGGCGGCAAGCGCGAGCCAACGGGATAGTGACCCTCGATGATCTGCTCACGCAGATCGTCGCCAATCTCCTGGTACTGTTTTTTCTCCGGCGGGACGACGGCCTTCTCCACGATATCACCTGCACTTATCAGTCGTTGCGCTATCTTACTTCATCATCAAGGGTCAGGGTCAACTGACGCTCATCCCTGAGTTTACGAAACCAGCCAAGAGACTTTTTCGGCCTGCGGTCGCGGTTATGTTGCAGGTCGATCTCCACCAGCCCATAGCGGTTTTTGAAGGCATTCATCGGCGAGACATTATCGGTAAACGCCCACAGCATATAGCCCTGGCAGTTTGACCCCGCTTCTTTCGCGCGCAGCGCCTGGTAGAGATGCGCGGCGATAAAGTCGATGCGGTAATCATCCTCAATGGTGCCCTGCGCGTTGCGAAACCGACCTTCATTCTCAATGCCCATGCCGCTTTCCGCCACGAACCACGGAATATTGCCGTAGTGGTTTTTAAGGCGCATCGCCATATCAAAAACGATCTCCGGCAGGATCTCCCAGCCGCGCGAGGTGTTCATCTTGCGCCCCGGCAGCTCAAACGGCTCGTAATAGTAAGCCGGGTGGAAAGGCGTTTCCGGGTGCCAGGCGCGGGACGGGGCTTTGACGCGGTGCGGATAGTAGAGGTTAATCCCCAGCTCATCGACGGTGTTATCGCGAATAATCGCCAGTTCCTCGTCGCTGTACTCCCACTTCACCCCATGTTTCTCCAGCAGCGCCAGCAGCTCCGCCGGGTAGTGCCCTTTGACCATTGGATCGAGAAATACCCGGTTGTAGAAGAGATCGTAACGCTCCGCCGCCAGCAGATCGTGCGGCGCGCACGAACGCGGGTAGGTCACCTCCGGGTTGAGAATGCAGCCGACGCTGCCCTTGTACCCCTTCTCACGAAACAGCTTCACCACTTTCGCGGTGGCGAGGTTCTTATGGTGGTTCCACTGCATCCAGGTCGAGGTGTTCTGCTCATAGGGCCAGCGCAGCGCGTCAAGGTAGACGCGGGTCTGCACCACAATCGGCTCATTAAAGGTGAACCAGCGCGTCACCTTCTGGTGGTAGCGCGCAAACACCTTTTCGACATAGAGCAGGTAGAGTTCGACCACTTTTTTCGACGCCCAGCCGCCGTAGGTTTCCAGCAGATAACCGGGCAGTTCATAGTGTTCAAGGCAGATCATCGGCTCGATGCCGTGGCGCGCCATCTCAGCAAACAGTTCGTCGTAGTAAGCGGCGTAGCGCTCATCCACCACGCCATTTTCATAATCGGTGAGAAAACGCGACCAGTTGATGGAGGTGCGGTAGTGGGTTAAGCCCGCCTGCTTCATCAGCTGCACGTCTTCGCGAAAGCGCTGGTAGAAGTTGGTCGCCACCGCCGGGCCGTAGCCCTGGTGCCAGACGTGACGATCGTTTTTGTACCAGAGATCGGGCCACGAATCCTGGCCCTCGCGTTTGTCTTTCCACCCCTCCGTTTGCCAGGCCGACGCGGCGGCACCGAGGATAAAGTCGGGCGGGATGGTGACGGTTTTCGTGCTCATAACGTCCTCATACTTTTGGCGTTGAAGAGGTGGCTTCCGCTTGCAGCTGCGCCTGCTCGGCGCGGCGTGAGGCAATCTTCACAAACGGCAGATAGATGATGATGGCGGTCAGGATGCAGATAAGCTGCGTGATCACCGCCCCCATCGATCCGGCGGTGGAGAGCCAGGCATTGATCAGCGGCGGCGTGGTCCACGGCACCATCACCACTGCCTTACCGGCAAAGCCGCTGGCAGTGGCGAAGTAGCCAATCGAGCCGGTCACCAGCGGCGTGATAATAAAGGGGATCGCGAGGATCGGGTTGAGCATGATCGGCATACCGAAAATCACCGGCTCGTTAATGTTGAAGATCCCTGGGCCTATCGACAGCTTGGCGATCTCCTTCATCTCTTTGCGCTTGGTGGCGATCATCACCGCCACCAGCAGGCCGATGGTCAGCCCCGATCCGCCGATGCTCATATAGACATCCCAGAACGGCATGGTGATGATGTTCGGCACCTCTTTGCCCTGCTCAAAGGCGCTCATATTGACGGTGATCGCCCCCAGCAGCAGCGGTTCGCGGATCGGTTTGATCATCTGGTTACCGTGAATACCAATCACCCAGAAGAGTTGCGCGACAAACATCAGCAGCAAGATCCCCGGCAGGCTCTGCACCACCCGCTCCAGCGGCTGCTGCACAACCTGATAAACAGCGTCATAGAGATACATGCCGGTCAGCTGGTGGAAAATAAAGCCGAAGGTGGCAATGGCGGTGGTGGTAATGATCGCCGGGATCAGCGCGGAGAATGAGGCGGAGACGTTAGGCGGCACGGTGTCCGGCATCTTGATCTTCAGCCCTTCGCGCGTCTCCAGCCAGCAGTAAATTTCCACCGACAAAATGGCGATAAACATGCCGAGGAACAGGCTGCGGGTATCAGAGAACTGGCGCAGCAGCACATCTTTCACCACGTGCATCTGGCCATCGACCAGCATTTCAACGGTGGTCGGCGTCACGCAGATAAAGCAGATCACCGCCAGCAGGCCGGGAAAGAGCGTGCGGATACCGTTGATTCGCCCCAGCTCGATACCGATTAAGAACACCGCGCCGATATTAAGGAAGTTAAGGGTGGCGTAGTTGATGGCGCTGGTAATCGGCTTGAGCGCCGCCAGAAAGGAGAGCGACTGGAAGCTGGCAAGCCCGTTTTTCGGATCCAGCACCATGTTGGAGATCAGCACAGAGAAGGCGCCGACAATGATCACCGGCATCAGGGTAATAAATGAGGCCTTGATGGCCATGATGTAGCGATAGCTGTTGAATTTCGTCGCGAAACTCCCCAGCGAATCGATGAGCTTTTCTTGTAGGGCCATGAGTTAACACCTCAGTAAAGGAGCTTTTTTATCGATGCAGGGATACCGCTGTCGTCCCATTTGGCATACCAAAAATAGTCACGCCCGGCGAAAAGTTCTGTGATGCGCCTCGCACCTCCCTATCTGGTATTCCAAAAATGCGGCACAGCGCGCATTTGGCATACCACCTTACGATTTGCAGGGATTTACGGGAAAAAGGAGGGGCGATCCCGCTATTTACAGGCGGGATCGTTAATCAGGTTCAGAACTGCTCGAGGCCGATCAGCTCTTCAATGGTCTGACGACGGCGGATCAGGCGCGCCACGCCGTTATCAAACAGCACTTCCGGCAGCAGCGGGCGGCTGTTGTAGTTTGAGGACATCGACGCGCCATACGCACCGGTATCATGGAGGACTAAATAGTCCCCCGCTTTCACTTCCGGCAGCGGGCGCGTTTCCACTTTGCCGCCCTCTTGCTGGGTAAAGACATCGCCCGATTCGCACAGCGGACCGGCAACCACGGTGTCGATACGCGCCGCGTTGCGCAGATCGCGCCCGTCGGCGGCCAGCGCCGTAATGTGGTGATAGCTGCCGTACATCGCCGGGCGCATCAGATCGTTAAACCCGGCGTCGATCAGCACAAAGTGGCGGCTGCCCATGCTTTTTACGCTGCGCACCTGGGAGATCAGCACGCCCGACTCCGCCACCAGAAAGCGCCCCGGTTCGATCTCGAGTTTCACCGCATGGCCGAGATGCTGCGCGATTTTCTCCCGCGCGGCGTTCCACAGGCCGTAGTAGTGCGCGGTATCAACCGGCTCTTCGCCTTCGTGATAAGGAATCGACAGGCCGCCACCGGCAGAGATAGCCGGCAGATCCTGACCAAAGTCGATCACCTGCTGCACCATCGCGCCGCACACCTGCTCAAGGTGACCATAATCGACGCCGGAGCCGATGTGCATGTGGATGCCCGCCAGTTGCAGGCCGTAACGCTGCATCACCTCCAGCGCCGCGCCCATGTCGCTATACCAGATACCATGTTTGCTGTTCTCACCGCCGGTGTTGGTTTTCTGGCTGTGACCGTGACCAAAACCGGGGTTAACGCGCAGCCAGACGCGGTGGCCTGGCGAAACGGCACCGAGCTGCTCGAGCATATCCACTGAACCGGCGTTCACCGCGATGCCCAGTTCGCTGACGCGGGCGATAGTCGCCTCATCCAGCACATCGGCGGTAAAGACAATATCGTCCGGGTGTGTTTTCGGATCATAACCCGCCGCCAGCGCACGCTCGATTTCGCCCAGCGACACCGAATCCACCTTCACCCCCTGCTCGCGCATCAGGCGCAGAATATGAATGTTAGAGCAGGCTTTCTGGGCAAAACGGATGACGTCAAAGTCGCTCAATTTGGCGATCTGCTCGCGAATGATTTGCGCATCGTAAACCCATACCGGGCAGCCAAATTCCGCCGGCAGTTGCAGCAGGTTGGCGGCGTTGAGGTCGGTTTCTGTCTGGTGTAGCGAGCGTGGCATAACAACTCCGTCAGCAATCTTTTTTATGATTACGCCACAGGTCAGAGCGAATAAAAAATATCGTTTTGTCGCGAGGCTATGCAAAAATGATATGGATAACGTTCTGCAACCGGATCATCTAATGCCCGCTGTTAACCTGCGCCATATCGAAATTTTTCATGCCGTGATGACCACCGGCAACCTTACCGAGGCCGCTGCGATGCTGCACACCTCGCAGCCGACCGTCAGCCGGGAGCTGGCGCGCTTTGAAAAGGTGCTGGGTCTGACGCTGTTTGAGCGCTCGCGCGGGCGGCTGCACGCCACGGTGCAGGGGCTGCGGCTGTTTGAAGAGGTGCAGCGATCCTGGTACGGGCTGGACAGGATCGTCAGCGCGGCGGAGAGCCTGCGCGAGTTTCGCCAGGGGGAGCTGTCGGTCGCCTGCCTGCCGGTCTTTTCGCAATCCTTCTTACCGCTGCTGTTGCAGCCCTTCCTCGCCCGCTACCCGGACGTCAGCCTTAATATTGTGCCGCAGGAGTCGCCACTGCTGGAGGAGTGGCTCTCGGCGCAGCGCCACGATTTGGGCCTCACCGAAACGCTCTCGACGCCCGCAGGCACCGAGCGCACGCCGCTGCTGACCTGTAATGAAGTGTGCGTGATGCCAGAGGATCATCCGCTGGCGCAGAAAAGGGTGCTGACACCGGCGGATTTTCAGGGGGAGAACTACGTCAGTTTGTCGCGTACGGACAGCTATCGTCAGCTGCTTGATGCCCTGTTCAATGAGCATCAGGTGAAGCGCCGCATGGTGCTGGAAACCCACAGCGCGGCGTCGGTCTGCGCGATGGTGCGCGCCGGGGTCGGCATTTCCGTGGTGAACCCGCTGACCGCTCTCGACTATGCCACCAGCGGCGTGGCGGTGCGGCGCTTCAGCATCGACGTGCCCTTTACCATCAGTCTGGTACGCCCGTTGCACCGCCCGGCATCGGCGCTGGTCGATACCTTTGCCGAACATATGCAGGCAGCCATGCCGCGAATTACCGCGCCGCTGGCCGCCATGCTCGGCGAGGATTAAGAGAGCATAAAATCGACCGCGGCAGCAGCATGCAGCGCGGCCGTGTCGAACACCTTAATCGGGCTGTGGGTTTCAGGCAGCAGCAGGCCGATTTCGGTACAGCCGAAAATCACCCCTTCCGCCCCTTCGCTCGCCAGCTGTTTGATCACATTCATAAAGTAGTAGCGCGATTCATCGCTGAAGGTGCCAAGGCAGAGCTCATCAAAGATGATCTCATTGATGCGCTGGCGATCTTCCGGGCCGGGCACCGTGGTTCTGATGGCGAACTGCTTCTCCAGCCGCCCGCGATAGAAATCCTGCTCCATGGTGTAGCGTGTACCCAGCAGCGCAACATTGCGCAGCCCGGCGTTCTCAATGGCGTGGCCGGTTGCGTCGGCAATGTGCAGGAAAGGGATCTGGCAGCGCTCCTCAATTTGCCCCGCTACTTTGTGCATGGTGTTGGTACAGAGCACAATCGCCTGCGCCCCCGCCTGCTCAAGACCCGCCGCCGCCTGGCCGAGGATATCTCCGGCTTTATGCCACTGCGCGGTGGCCTGGCAGGTTTCAATCTCGTGAAAATCGAGGCTATGCAGCAGCAGGCTCGCGGAGTGCAAGCCGCCCAGGCGTGCTTTAACGCCCTCGTTAATCAGCCGATAGTAGGGAATGGTCGATTCCCAGCTCATGCCGCCCAGTAGTCCAATTGTTTTCATCGCCTTTCTCCGTCTCGTTCTCGCGCAATCATGCAAAGTTGTGATCGACTTTCAACTTCTCCGGCCCGGCGTTTATTTTTCCGCCACCGTGAGATAAATTATTTAAAACATTGTTTCACTATCTCTTACCGACTACAGGACAGCCCGATGTTTATCTTTCATAAAGACACGCAACTTGACGACCTGGGCAACGGCGTCACGCGCCGTATTCTCGCCCATGGCGGCAAAATGATGGCGGTTGAAGTTATGTTCGAACAGGGCGCTGTCGGCCCGATGCATAACCACCCTCATGAGCAGCTCACCTATGTTTTATCCGGGGAGTTCGAATTTACCATCGGTGATGAGAAACATATCGTCACCGCAGGCGATACACTTTACAAGCAACCGCACATTATGCACGGCTGCGTCTGTCTGAAGCCGGGCACCCTGCTCGATACCTTCACGCCGATTCGCGAAGATTTTCTGCAATCCTGAATTTCTGAGAAGTGAAAAGCGCCTCCTGCCACGGAGGCGTTTTTATTTCTGCGCCATTAATAATCCTTCGCCAGATAATGGTTGAAATATTGAATGATTTCACCGCGCGATATTTTCTCCGGCCCTTTCCCTTGCCGCAATAACCCCTTTTTATTTACTGAAAAGCCCGCGTTTTTTACCTGAAAATGACTGCCAAATCACTTTATTGAAACATCGTTTCGACTTCGATCACATTTCAGCAATTTAGCGAATGACGGCACCTTTAAACACAATAAAATATTTTAAAACGATGTTTTACAATTCAAGAACGCAAGTTCAGAGGATTTTAAAACCCGGAATAATGCCAATAATTTCCGGCAGTTACAGATTCAAAACGCTTTGATTTCATTAAGTATTGTGATCTAACGCACCCTTTATTGCGTGAAAGGGCGGCGGCTCTCCGAATCCGAATTACACATTGCTCGCCAGGTAGGTATCTATGAATGAAAACAGACTACTGGGATTGGCCTGGATATCACCTTACATAATAGGGTTGATTGTCTTTACCGCTTTCCCGTTCATCTCATCCTTCTTTCTCAGTTTCACTGAGTATGATCTGATGAGCCCGCCGGTATTTAATGGCATCGAAAACTACCGCTACATGTTTACTGAAGATACCCTCTTCTGGAAATCGATGGGCGTGACGTTTGCTTATGTCTTTTTAACCATTCCGCTGAAGCTGGCCTTTGCGCTGGGCATCGCCTTTGTGCTCAATTTTAAATTGCGCGGCATCGGCTTTTTCCGCACCGCGTACTACATCCCGTCGATCCTCGGCAGCTCGGTTGCTATCGCGGTGTTGTGGCGCGCGCTCTTCGCCATCGATGGCTTGTTAAACAGCTTTATCGGCGTCTTTGGCCTTGATCCTGTTAACTGGCTCGGCGAGCCGTCGCTGGCGCTGATGTCGGTGACGCTGCTGCGCGTCTGGCAGTTCGGCTCGGCGATGGTGATCTTCCTGGCGGCGCTGCAAAACGTTCCGCAGTCGCAGTATGAAGCGGCGATGATCGACGGTGCCAGCAAATGGCAGATGTTTACGAAAGTGACCGTGCCGCTGATTACGCCGGTGATCTTCTTCAACTTCATCATGCAGACCACGCAGGCGTTCCAGGAGTTTACCGGCCCGTATGTGATTACCGGCGGCGGCCCGACCTACTACACCTATCTCTTCTCGCTCTACATCTACGACACCGCGTTCAAATATTTCGATATGGGTTACGGCGCAGCGCTAGCCTGGGTGCTCTTCCTGGTGGTGGCGGTCTTTGCCTCTGTCGCCTTTAAGTCCTCGAAGTATTGGGTCTTCTACTCTGCCGATAAGGGAGGCAAAAATGGCTGATGTTCAACACCTTACGCCGGGCATGAAAGAGGCTGAACGTGAAGTGGCGCGCACCCTGCGCCGCGAGAAAATCAGCGCCTGGATCCGCTACACGATCCTGCTGCTGGTCGGCCTGCTGATGCTCTACCCGCTGGCGTGGATGTTCTCGGCGTCGTTCAAACCGAACCATGAGATCTTCACCACCCTCGGGCTGTGGCCGAACCACGCGACCTGGGACGGTTTTATCAACGGCTGGAAAACCGGCACCGAATACACCTTCGGCCATTACATGCTCAACACCTTTAAGTATGTGATCCCGAAAGTGATCCTGACGATCATCTCGTCAACGGTGGTGGCGTACGGTTTTGCGCGCTTTGAGATCCCATGGAAGAACTTCTGGTTCGGCACGCTGATCGCCACCATGCTGCTACCGAGCACCGTGCTGCTGATCCCGCAATACCTGATGTTCCGTGAAATGGGCATGCTCAACAGCTATATGCCGCTCTACCTGCCGCTGGCCTTCGCCACGCAGGGCTTCTTCGTCTTTATGTTGATTCAGTTTTTACGCGGCGTGCCGCGCGATATGGAAGAAGCGGCGCAGATCGATGGCTGTAACTCGTGGCAGGTGCTGTGGTACGTGGTGGTGCCGATCCTGAAACCGGCGATTATCTCCGTGGCGCTGTTCCAGTTTATGTGGTCGATGAACGACTTTATCGGGCCGCTGATCTACGTCTACAGCGTAGATAAATACCCCATCGCGCTGGCGCTGAAAATGTCCATCGACGTGACCGAAGGCGCACCGTGGAACGAAATTCTGGCAATGGCGAGTATCTCCATTCTGCCGTCCATCATTGTCTTCTTCCTGGCACAGCGCTACTTCGTACAGGGCGTCACCAGCAGCGGAATCAAAGGTTAAGAGGGAAGTATCATGGCTGAAGTAATTTTCAACAAACTGGAAAAGGTCTACTCCAACGGCTTCAAAGCGGTACATGGTATCGACCTGAAAATCGCCGACGGTGAGTTTATGGTGATTGTTGGCCCCTCCGGCTGCGCCAAATCGACCACTCTGCGCATGCTGGCCGGGCTTGAGACCATCAGCGGCGGCGAAGTGCGCATCGGCGAGAAGATTGTCAACAACCTCGCGCCGAAGTCGCGCGGCATCGCCATGGTGTTCCAGAACTACGCGCTCTACCCGCATATGACCGTGCGCGAAAACCTCGCCTTCGGCCTGAAGCTGAGCAAAATGCCGAAAGATGAGATCGCACGCCAGGTAGATGAAGCGGCGAAAATTCTCGAACTGGAGGAGTTAATGGATCGTCTGCCGCGCCAGCTCTCCGGCGGCCAGGCGCAGCGCGTGGCCGTTGGCCGTGCGATTGTGAAAAAACCGGATGTCTTCCTGTTTGACGAGCCGCTCTCCAACCTTGATGCCAAGCTGCGCGCCTCGATGCGCATCCGCATTTCGGATCTGCATAAGCAGTTAAAAAGCTCCGGTAAACCGGCGACCACCGTTTATGTGACCCACGATCAGACCGAAGCGATGACCATGGGCGACCGCATCTGCGTGATGAAGCTCGGCCATATCATGCAGGTCGATACGCCGGATAACCTCTATCACTTCCCGAAAAACATGTTCGTCGCGGGCTTTATTGGCGCGCCGGAGATGAACATCAAACCGGCGAAAATTGTGCAGAAAGAGGGTTCCCTGCACATTACTGTCGGCCAGGAGACGCTGGCGCTTAACGCTCATCAGCAGGAGAGAGTCGCGGCTTATGCCGACAAAGAGGTCTTCTTTGGCGTGCGTCCGGAGTTTGTCTCGGTCTCCGATGAACCTTTCAGCGACGACTGTGGCGCGGGCGATCTGGTGCGCGTCGAGAACATGGGCCACGAGTTCTTCGTCTACCTGAAAGTCGCCGACTATGAGCTGACCGCCCGCATTCCCTCTGATGAAGCCAGGCCGTTGATTGCTAAGGGGCTGCACCGGAAGGTCTACTTTAAGTTCGACATGAATAAGTGCCACATCTTTGACGCGAAAACGGAACAGAACATCTCTCTATAGCTAAAAACATGCGGGCCGCGTCCGGCGGCCTCAGCGTGACCTACATAAACTGGAGTATAAAAATGAAAAAAGTGCTAATCGGCGCAGCTATCTCCGCAACCCTGGGCATGTGCGCTGTACCCGCCACCGCCGCTGACAATGTTGATTTGCGTATGTCCTGGTGGGGCGGCAACGGTCGTCACCAGGTCACCTTAAAAGCGCTGGAAGAGTTCCATAAACAGCATCCCGATATTACCGTGAAGTCCGAATATACCGGCTGGGACGGGCACCTCTCCCGTCTGACCACGCAGATCGCCGGCGGTACCGAGCCGGATGTAATGCAGACCAACTGGAACTGGCTGCCGATCTTCTCGAAAAACGGCGAGGGTTTTTACGACCTGAACCAGGTGAAAGATATTATCGATCTTAGCCAGTTCGACGCTAAAGAGCTGCAAACCACCACCATTAACGGCAAGTTAAACGGGATTCCTATCTCGGTCACCGCGCGTGTCTTCTACTTCAACGACGAGCAGTGGAAAAAAGCGGGCGTCAGCTTCCCGAAAACCTGGGACGAACTGATGGCGGCGGGCAAAACCTTTGAGAGCAAGCTGGGCAAACAGTACTACCCGGTGGTGCTGGAGCACCAGGATACGCTGGCGCTGCTCAACTCTTATATGGTGCAGAAGTACAACATTCCGGCCGTTGATGAAAAGACTAAGAAGTTCAGCTACAGCAAGGAGCAGTGGGTTGAGTTCTTCCAGATGTACAAAAAGCTGGTCGACAGCCACGTGATGCCGGATTCGAAATACTACGCCTCGTTCGGTAAGAGCAACATGTATGAGATGAAGCCGTGGATCGAGGGCGAATGGGGCGGCACCTATATGTGGAACTCCACCATCACCAAATACTCCGACAACCTGAAGCCACCGGCCAAACTGGTATTGGGCGACTATCCGATGCTGCCAGGCGCGACCGATGCAGGGCTGTTCTTTAAACCGGCGCAGATGCTGTCGATTGGTAAGTCGACCAAACATCCGAAAGAGGCGGCGCAGGTGATTAACTTCCTGCTCAACAGTAAAGAGGGTGTGCAGACGCTGGGCCTTGAGCGCGGTGTGCCGCTGAGCAAAGTGGCGGTTGAGACGCTGACCGCCAGCGGGGTTATCAAAGAGGAGGATCCGGCGGTCGCGGGCCTGCGTCTGGCGCAGTCGCTGCCGGCAAAACTCTCCGTGTCGCCATATTTTGACGATCCGCAGATTGTGGCGCAGTTTGGTACTGCGATTCAGTACATCG
The DNA here is from genome assembly GCF_029850615.1 of Kosakonia sp. HypNH10. NCBI lineage: Bacteria > Pseudomonadati > Pseudomonadota > Gammaproteobacteria > Enterobacterales > Enterobacteriaceae > Kosakonia > Kosakonia sp. HypNH10. The sequence goes on along the minus strand of NZ_JAOTIU010000006.1, from coordinate 242,406 downwards.
ATTATGGCCAGAAAACCGTTGAAGAGACCGCGACCGACTTCCAGCGCCAGGCCGAGCGTATCCTCAAGCGTGCCATGCGTTAATCAGGTAAAAAGTCGAAGCTGTGAGATTTTGTAGGCCGGATAAGCGTTTACGCGCCATCCGGCAAAAAAATGCCCGGTGGCGCTGCGCTTACCGGGCCTACGAATGCAGTTTCATTGATGCTGTGGCAACAATATGCCCGGTGGCGCTACGCTTACCGGGCCTGGGAATGCGGTTTCATTAGGTTTTGTAGGCCGGATAAGCGCTTGCGCGCCATCCGGCAATTCCTCACACGCCGATATTGCGCAACTTCTCCCCGGACATCAAACGACGCTCGATATGCTCCAGCGTAACGTTTTTCGTCTCCGGCACCAGCCAGAAGGTGACACCCACAAACGCGAGGTTCAGAGCGGTATAGAGCCAGAAGGTACCCGCCGCGCCAATCGCATCCAGCAGCGTCAGGAAGGTCGCGCCGATAATCATGTTCGACACCCAGTTAGTGGTGGTGGAACAGGTAATACCAAAATCGCGGCATTTGAGCGGCTGGATCTCAGAACACAAAATCCACACCACCGGCGCGGCGCTCATCGCATACCCGGCGATACAGAGCATCGTCATCCCAACCGACACCCACGACAGGCCGCTGGACGCCGTACCGTTATCAAACTGCATCAGGCAGTAGCCGAGGATCAACGTACCAATCGCCATCACGCTAAAGCCGATTTTCAGCGCCGGTTTGCGCCCGGCTTTGTCCACCGTAAAGACGGCGATAAAGGTGGCGAACATAAAGGTCAGGCCGACCACCAGCGTGGCGATCATCTGCTCTTCCGTAGTGGTAAAACCGGCCATCTTAAAGATGCGCGGCGCGTAATACATGATGATATTCATACCGGTGAACTGCTGCATCGCCTGCAGCAGCATGCCGAGAAAGACCGCGCGGCGCACGTTGCGGTTGTTCTTGAACAGTTGAAAACCGCCCTGCTTCAACTTCAGGCTTTCACGAATTTCATTCAGCTCTTCACGCGCTTTTTCCGACGTATCGCGCAGCATGCGCAACACCTCTTCTGCTTCAATATGACGCCCTTTCTGCGCCAGCCAGCGCGGGCTGTTGGGTAAAAAGATCACGAGGATAATCAACAATACCGCCGGCAGCGCCAGCACGCCAAGCATCGCCCGCCAGTTGCCGCTGTAGCTGAACGCGGTATCGGAAAGAAACGCCAGCACAATCCCCAGCGTCACCATCAGCTGATACATGCTGATCATTTTGCCGCGCACGTTTTCGCTCGCCATCTCGGAGAGATAGAGCGGCGCGGTGTAGGAAGCAATCCCGACCGCCACGCCAAGCAGCACGCGCGAGATGAGCAGCACTTCGACGCTGGTGGCAAACGCCGAGCCGAGCGAACCGGCCACAAAAAGAATCGCCCCCACCATCAGGCTGTATTTACGGCCGAGGCGGAAAGAGAGCCAGCCGTTGAACAGCGCGCCAATCGCCGCGCCGAGCATCATGCTGCTCACCACCCACTCCTGCAGCCGGTTGCTTAAGGTGAAGTGATCGGTAATAAACGGCAACGCGCCGGCAATCACGCCGATATCAAGGCCAAACAGCAGCCCGGCGACCGCGGCGGAAACAGAGACAAACATATTCATGCGTCGGGTATCACGCAGCGCACGGGGTAAAGCGACAGAATCATTACTGAGAAAAGCCATTATTATTTCCTGCCTGCACAGAATAAGACGTTATATGAAAGTAAGGCAGCGACGGGAAAAGCGTCAGTGAGGAAAACGCGAAGATATGGATAAAATAGCTGTCAGCTACTGTTTTGTGATGGAGTTTACAATTTTGAAAATAGTGTTTAAGCGCTAAACTATTTTTAATTATCTTATTTTTAAGCATATTTTAACGCTAGCGAAATAATTAAGAGTAAATGATATGGATATTTCAATTTGTTGCGTATGGACAAACAATATGCAGATATAAAAAAACCTGCCGCAGCAGGTTCTTTTATTTATCGCGCAGGGATTAACGCGCCAGCCAGCCACCATCAACAGCGATGGTGTAGCCATTGATGTAATCAGAGGCTTTAGAGGAGAGGAACACCACCGGCCCCATCAGATCGCTCGGCAGACCCCAGCGGCCAGCCGGGATGCGATCGAGGATCTCAGCGCTGCGCTGTTCGTCGGCACGCAGCTGCTGGGTGTTGTTGGTCGCCATATAACCCGGCGCAATCGCGTTGACGTTGATGTTGTGCTTCGCCCACTCGTTCGCCAGCAGACGAGTCACGCCCATCACGCCGCTCTTAGAGGCGGTGTAAGACGGTACACGAATGCCGCCCTGGAAGGAGAGCATCGAGGCGATGTTGATGATTTTGCCGCCGTTGCCCTGGGCGATAAAGTGTTTCGCCGCCGCCTGGGACATGAAGAAGACGCTCTTGATGTTCAGGTTCATCACGTCATCCCAGTCCTGCTCGCTGAAGTTGATCGCATCTTCGCGGCGGATCAGACCGGCGTTATTCACCAGGATATCGATTTTGCCAAACTCGGCGACCGCGCGCTCAAGCAGTGCCGGAATGCCGTCGATCTTACGCAGATCGGCGGTCAGGCTCAGAAAACGGCGGCCCAGCGCGGTGACGCGCTCAATGGTTTCAGTCGGTTCAACAATGTTGATGCCGACGATGTCGCAGCCCGCTTCCGCGAGGCCCAGCGCCATCCCCTGCCCCAGACCGGTATCGCAACCGCTCACTACCGCAACTTTACCTTGAAGAGAAAATGCATCCAGAATCATGTGAGTTCCTTAATCTATCAGCGCCTGTCACGGACAGGCAGTGTGTTTGCTGCCCGCAATTAGCGCAGATCTTTTACGGCGACGTGGTCCATGTCATCAAAGACCTGGTTTTCGCCCACCATCCCCCAGATGAAGGTGTACGCGCGCGTACCGACACCTGAATGGATTGACCAGCTTGGTGAAATCACCGCTTGTTCGTTCTGCATCACGATATGACGCGTCTCCTGCGGCTGGCCCATCATATGGAATACGCAGGCATCCTCTTCCATATTGAAGTAGAAATAGACTTCCATGCGGCGTTCGTGGGTGTGGCACGGCATGGTGTTCCACAGGTTGCCTGGCGCAAGCTCGGTCAGCCCCATGCTTAACTGGCAGGTCTCCAGCACGTCCGGCACAAAGTACTTATTGATGGTGCGGCGGTTGCTGGTTAACGGATCGCCGAGGGTGACCGGAGAAACCTCCGCAGGCGTCACTTTTTTGGTTGGATAGGTGGTATGAGCCGGGGCGCAGTTGTAGTAAAACTTTGCCGGTTTCGCCGCATCAACGCTGGCGAACACCACCTCTTTCGCCCCTTTGCCGACATAGAGCGCATCGCGATGGCCGATTTCATAGATCTCGCCATCAACGGTAATGGTGCCCGCACCGCCGATATTGATTACGCCCAGCTCGCGGCGTTCGAGGAAATAGGTGACGCCCAGCTGTTTACCCACTTCACCGCCAACCGACACGCTTTTCGCCACCGGCTTGATACCGCCGACGATGATGCGATCGATATGGCTGTAAACCATAGTGTATTCATCATCGACGAACACTTTTTCGATTAAAAACTCGTTGCGCAGCCCCTGGGTATCCAGCGTTTTAGCGTGCGCGCTGTGGATGCTTTGTCTGACTTCCACACTTACCTCCGACATCAATGTTCAGCAAAATGGCCTGAGACGAAACAGAGAAACAGTGTTCCGTTTCAACTTTTGCTGCATCTTATCCCGGCTAAAACACGTTTTCAATCTTATATAAAACAACGTTTCAATTTTTATGTTAGTTATTTTCCGTTCTGGAAGTAGGATCACGATTGTTGAGCGTTGACAAGGGCTACGGGGCTTAGAAGCATTCCGGTCTATGATAATTAGTTGCTAATAATCAATTAGTTAAATCCAGCTTTGAGATTTGACAGCCGCAGCAAACTTTCTCGTTTAAAATCAAAGCCCATTATTCACGGCTGTGATATCACAATCGCTTTTATGCCCTTTCGTAATAATTTTCTTATAAATTGCGCCCGCAATCACACATATTGAAACGTCGTTTTGATAAATTGAAATCCTATTTTTAAACTTAAGCAGATATGGGGTCATGCGGGGACGCAACATGGCGGCCGGCCCCTCTACAGGAGAGAAAAATGGCGAAAGGCATGCGGGTAAAACTCAACTATGCAGTGAGCCGCGATCCGGATACCGGCGCGGAAGTGACCCGCTTAACCCCTCCGGAGGTGACGTGTCACCGCAACTACTTCTACCAAAAGTGCTTCTTTAACGATGGCAGCCACCTGCTGTTTGCCGGCGAGTTTGACGGCAACTGGAACTACTATCTGCTGGACATTGAGAATGCCGAAGCGGTGCAGTTAACCGAAGGCGCGGGCGATAACACCTTTGGCGGCTTTCTCTCACCGGACGACAGCGCGCTCTACTACGTGAAAAACGATCGCACCCTGCGCGAAGTTAACCTGCACACGCTGGCTGAACGCGAGATCTACCGCGTGCCCGAAGAGTGGGTAGGTTACGGTACCTGGGTCGCCAACAGCGACTGCACCAAACTGGTGGGGATTGAGATTGCCGCCAGCGACTGGACACCGCTCAACGACTGGCAGCTGTTCCATGACTTCTTCCATAAAGGGCCACACTGCCGCCTGCTGCGCGTTGATTTACAGACAGGCGAAAGCAAGGTGATCCATGAAGAGAAGATCTGGCTTGGTCACCCGATTTACCGCCCGTTTGATGACAATACCGTGGCGTTTTGCCATGAAGGCCCGCACGATTTGGTCGATGCACGGATGTGGCTGGTGAATGAAGATGGCAGCAACGTGCGCAAAGTTAAGGATCATGCCGAAGGTGAGAGCTGCACCCATGAGTTCTGGGTGCCGAACGGTTCGGCGCTGGTCTATGTCTCCTATCTGAAAGGCGAACAGGGGCGCACCATTTCGCGCTACAACCCGGAGAGTGGCGTCAATGAAGAGATTATGCCGATGCCGGCCTGCTCGCATTTGATGAGCAACTTTGACGGTACGCTGCTGGTTGGTGACGGCTCCGGCACGCCGGTAGATGTGAAGGATACCGGCGGCTACACCATTGATAACGACCCCTATCTCTATGTGTTCGATGTGGCGCAGAAAGGGTATTACCGCGTCGCACGCCATGACACCTCCTGGGCGACCTTTGCCAACAGCCGCCAGGTCACGCATCCGCATCCCTCTTTTACCCCGGATGACAGCGCAGTGCTGTTCAGTTCCGATAAAGACGGCAAACCGGCGCTCTATATCGCCAAACTGCCCGAGCAGCGCACCCTGCTGCAACCCTGAATTTGAGTGAGTGTTTCTGTAACTGGCCTTGCCCTCCTATGGAGGGCCTTTTTTTGCGTGCTATTTTCCGGCATCGAACCCGTAGGCCGGATAAGCGTGAGCGCCATCCAGCAATAAACTCTGCGGTAATCATGCCGGATGGCGGCGATGCCTTATCCGGCCTACATGATTCCATTCTCCGGCACTGATCCCGTAGGCCGGATAAGCGTAAGCGCCATCCGGCAACAAACTCTGCGGCAATCATGCCGGATAGCGGCGATGCCTTATCCGGCCTACATGATTCCACACTTCGGCATCGAACCCGTAGGCCGGATAAGCGTAAGCGCCATCCGGCAATAAACTCTGCGGTAATCACGCCGGATGGCGGCGATGCCTTATCCGGCCTACATGATTCTATTCTCCGGCACTGATCCCGTAGGCCGGATAAGCGTGAGCGCCATCCGGCAATAAACTCTGCGGTAATCATGCCGGATGGCGGCGATGCCTTATCCGGCCTACATGATTCCGTTCTCCGGCATCGAACCCGTAGGCCGGATAAGCGGAAGCGCCATCCGGCAATAAACTCGGCGGTAATCATGCCGGATGGCGGCTACGCCTTATCCGGCCTACATGATTCCATTCTCCGGCATTGATCCCGTAGGCCGGATAAGCGCCAGCGCATCCGGCAACAAACTCGGCGGCAATCATGCCGGATGGCGGCGATGCCTTATCCGGCCTACATGATTCCGTTCTCCGGCATCGATCCCGTAGGCCGGATAAGCGCCAGCGCCATCCGGCAATAAACTGTGCGGCAATCATGCCGGATGGCGGCGATGCCTTATCCGGCCTACATGATTCCGTTCTCCGGCATTGATCCCGTAACGCGTAAATCACGCGCGGCGCGAAGAATGATGGGCATAAAAAACCCGGCGCCAGGCACCGGGTGTTTGAAAATATTCAGAGACTCAGAAAGAGTAAGCGACACCCAAACGGAAACGGGTCTGGCGTTCGTCGGTATTTTTCACGCCCACGTTGCCGATTTCGACATACGGTGACCAGTTTTTATCAAGTTTGTACGCCAGCTTGGCATTATATTCGTTGGAGTAGTTTTTATTATTTTCACGCACCACATCTTCCGTGCTCTTGGCATATACGTAGTTCAGCTCGGTGCGGAAGTCGCCCATTGCCCAGCCCACCCACGCATCGAATTTATTGACTTTGTTATCGACCACGTTGGAATCCGGGTTACGGGTATATTCATAGCGGTAACGGCCGGCAATATAGACGCCGTTATCAAAACTGTATTGCGCATGAATATAGGGTTTATAGATCGAGAAGGTATCTTTACTTTCAATATTAAAGCCTGGTGTTAACGCAATATTCTTGGTGGCAGCCCAGCGCCAGTTGATCGACTCTTCATGACCGTTGCCGACAATCTCCGTTAACGGTTTATCAGCATCATCACCACCTGATTTCCATTTCGCTTCAACGCCAAAACCCAGTCCATTATCAAAGCGATGCGACACGGCTACGCGATCGGCGTTGGAGCCGCTGTCAATGTATTCATGACGCAGATCGACGGTAACAGCGTACGAAGCGAAGGATGCGCCAAGGAGAGTAGCAAGGGCCAGAGTTTTCTTAAACATGAGCAACCTCAACAATTAAAATTACGTTTCATTTTTATGGAATTGCATTTTATTTTTATAGTAACTTTATTTTAGTGATCTGGATCGTAAATATTTCTCTAGAAAATAGCGAAGTAAAAGCGCGTGACGAGCATCAATAAAAGTTGCCCTTTAGGGGTAAAAAAAGCGTTTAAGATCACACCGCACGCTTATTATCGAGCTTTACATAAACCCAATTAAATAACGCGCAGAGGGCGACAAGACAATGCACGCAAAATTAATAAGCAGGCTTATCAGTTGAAAATAAAATGGTCACGCAGGGGATAATGCTATTTTTAGCGATTACTTTGATTCTTAAGGCAGGAAAGAGAAGGTTTTATTTTTATTGAAACGGAAGCTGCGAGAGGGATCACAAATAATAACGTCCTCAGGACGAGGACGTTATTATCAGCAACCAGGATTAGTCACGCTCGATCGCCAGCGCGACGCCCTGGCCACCGCCAATACAGAGTGTTGCCAGCCCTTTGCGCGCCTTGCGCTTTTGCATCTCATGCACCAGCGACACCAAAATGCGGCAGCCGGAAGCCCCAATCGGATGACCGAGCGCAATCGCGCCGCCGTTGACGTTAACGCGCTTCTCATCCCACTCAAGGATTTTGCCCACCGACAGCGCCTGCGCGGCATAAGCCTCGTTGGCTTCAATCAGGTCGACATCATCCAGCTGCCAGCCCGCGCGCTCAAGGCAACGGCGCATGGCGTAAACCGGCGCAATGCCCATCAGCGCCGGGTCAACGCCCACGCTTGCAAAGGCGCGAATGCGCGCCAGCACCGGTAAGTTGAGCGCCTCTGCGCGTTCCGCGCTCATCATCAGCACCGCCGCTGCGCCATCGTTAATCGGCGATGCGTTACCGGCCGTCACCGAGCCGCTGGTTTCAAAAGCCGGGCTGAGCTGCGCCAGCGCTTCAGCACTGGCATCGGTGCGCGGCTGCTCATCGGTATCGACCAGCACGCGCTTGCCGTCGGCGCTCTGCGTCTGCACAGGGACGATCTCGTCGCGAAAACGGCCAGAGTCGATAGCCATCCGCGCTTTATGTTGCGAACTGAGCGCCCACTCATCCTGGCGCTCGCGGCTGATGCCATATTCCCGCGCCAGGTTCTCCGCCGTGACGCCCATATGGTAATCATTGAATGCATCCCATAGCCCATCATGCACCAGGCTGTCGATAAGCTGGCTGTTGCCAAGCTGCGCGCCGGTGCGGCTATCGGTTAACACATGCGGCGCGCGGCTCATGTTCTCCTGGCCACCGGCAATCACCACGTCGGCTTCGCCGCACTGGATCGCCTGCGAGGCGAGATGCAGTGCTTTCAGCCCGGAGCCGCACACGTCGTTGATGGTGATCGCAGAAACGGTATTCGGCAGCCCGCCTTTGATCGCCGACTGGCGCGCCGGGTTCTGCCCGGCCCCGGCGGTCAGCACCTGGCCCAGAATCACTTCATCGATATCCTGCGGCTGCACGCCGCTGCGCGTCAGTAACGCCTGCACCACCGCGCTGCCCAGCTCAACGGCAGAGTGACGCGACAGCGCCCCCTGAAAACAGCCGATTGGCGTGCGCACAGCGCCGACAATCACCACATCTTTCATCTCTACCCCCACGATGGCTGAACCGGGCAATAGTAGAGCATTGTTAAAAAGGTTTATCAGGGATGTTTAAAATTGGTGAGATTAATCACAGGGAATTGTACGGGGCGATCGAGGAGGCAGAGATGCGCGGCCAGGGCGACCGCGCATCAGGGAGATTAGTTGTTTACCGGAATAACCGCGCCTTTGTATTTGGTACGGATCCAATCCTGAATCTCTTTTGAGTGCAGCACGTTCACCAGCGCCACGATATCTTTCTTCTTCTCGTCGCCGCGATGCACGGTAATGATGTTGGCATACGGGTTATTTTCACCGCTCTCGACGGCAATCGGATCGTGAACCGGGTCGAGACCGGCATCAATCGCGTAGTTGGCGTTGATCACCACCGCGTCGCCTTCATCGTTGTTGTACATCTGCGGCAGCAGCGCCGCTTCAACGTTCGGCAGGAACTTCAGTTTTTTCGGGTTCTCAACGATATCGTCAATGCGCGCCGTCACTTTATCGATGCCCGGCTTCAGCTTGATGACGCCCTCTTTTTCAAAGATAGAGAGAATACGCCCCTCTTCAGAGACCGCGTCACGCATGATGATTTTGCCGCCTTCCGGCAGATCTTTCAGCGACTTGTATTTTTTGGAATAGATACCAATCGGCTCAATATGAATCGCACCGGCGCTAACGAAATCATAGGTTTTATCGCCAGCGTGATCTTTCAGCACGCTGTTCAGGTACGGGATGTGCTGGAAGTAGTTGGCATCGATTTCACGACCCGCCAGCGCGGTGTTCGGCAGGATGTAATCCTGGAACGGTTTGATCTCCAGATCGATGCCCTGCTTCGCCAGAATCGGCTTCGCCTGCTCAAGGATTTCCGCGTGCGGTACGTTAGACGCACCAACGGTCAGCGTATCGGCCCAGGAGGAGAAACTCAGCACGCTGAGGGTGGCTGCGGCAATCAGTGTCAGTGTCTTTTTCATGTTGTTGGTTTCCAATAGTTATCGTTTATCTAACAGAGAGGTAATCACGTCGCCGCAGAACTGGATGATGAAGACGATGATAAGAATGGTCACCGTCGCCACCAGCGTGACGTCGTTATGGTTCCGCTGGAATCCTTCCAGATAAGCAAGATTGCCCAGGCCACCTGCGCCGATCACCCCGGCCATGGCGCTGTAGCTCACCAGCGCAATCAGCGTCACGGTAATACCGGAGACCAGCGCAGGCGATGATTCGGGAAGCAGCACCCGAAAGACTAAGGTGCTGAGACGCGCGCCCATTGAGCGCGTCGCCTCAATGACCCCTTTATCCACTTCGCGCAGCGCAATCTCCACCAGCCGCGCATAGAACGGTGCCGCGCCGACAATCAGCGCCGGTAGCGCCGCGTTAGCACCGAGAATCGAGCCGACAATCGCCTTGGTAAAGGGGATTAACAGCACAATCAAAATGATGAACGGAATCGAGCGGAAGACGTTTACCAGAATCGAGATGACGCTATAGAGCGCGCGGTTCTGGAACAGCCCGCCGCGCGCGGTGAGAAACAGCGCCAGCCCAAGCAGAATGCCCAGCACGAAGGTTGCCGCGCCCGAGAGCGCCGTCATATAGAGCGTCTCCTGCGTTGCCGCCCAGAGTTGCTCCCATTTCAGGTGCGGAAAAAGTGATTCAGCCATGGGTCACGACCTCGCTCTCAATGTTGCTCTTGCCGAGATCGGTAAGAATGTTGTTCAGTTGTTCCGGAGTTGCCACCACGTGCACCCATAATTGCCCAAATACGCCATGCGCGGTTTGCGACATCTTGCCGTGCAGAATGTTAAACGGCAGGCCGTAGCGCAGCGTCAGTTCGCCGACAATCGGCTGATGGGTGCTGTGGCCGGTAAAGGTGAGCTTAATCACCGTGCCGTCGAGATCGCTGTTCAGATCCGGGTTGAAGGTTTCCTCTTCTTTATACTGGCTCACCTGGCGCACAAACTGCTTAGTGATCGGCTGCTGCGGATGGGTAAAGACCTGCAATACATCGCCCTCTTCCACCACTCTGCCCTCTTCCATCACCGCGACGCGGTCGCAAATCTTGCGCACCACGTGCATTTCATGGGTGATCAGCACAATCGTCAGCTTAAAGCGGCGATTGATATCAAGCAGCAGGTCGAGGATCTGATCGGTGGTTTGCGGGTCGAGCGCCGAGGTGGCTTCATCGCAGAGTAATACATCGGGGTTGTTTGCCAGCGCGCGGGCAATGCCGACACGCTGTTTCTGCCCGCCGCTCAGCTGCGACGGATAGGCATTTTCACGCCCTTTCAGCCCCACCAGCTCAATCAACTCGGCAACGCGCGCGTTGATCGCTTTCTTCGGCGCACCGGCGATCTGCATGGAAAAGGCGATGTTCTCGCTCACCGTGCGCGACCATAAAAGGTTGAAGTGCTGAAAGACCATGCTGATCTTCAGACGCGCCTGGCGCAGGGCTTCGCCGCGTGCGGCAGCAATATCCTGGCCGTTAATCACCACGCTGCCGTTGGTCGGCTTTTCCAGCCCGTTGAGTAAGCGGATCAGCGTACTTTTTCCCGCACCGCTGTAACCGATAATTCCATAAATTTGCCCCTGCTCAACCGTCAGATTGACGTTGTCGACGGCGGTAATCGATGCCTTTCCCTGGTCGAAGATCTTGGAGATATTCCTGAGGACGATCATGCGTTGGTATTTTCCGTTTGGCGGTTTAGCAGTATGGATGTCCAGATGATAATAATCAGCCAGCGTTATAATACAAATAACCAAATAGACATTAGATATAGCAGAAAGCGCTAAAAGCGTTATAACGCGGCGTCGCAAACTAAGAATTTATTCAGTATAAGATTGCCGAAAAACGCATAACAGCGGCGAAAGAGTGAAGAAAAAGGGAGAAAAAGCGTTTAAAAAGCGCAGTTTTAGCGATACATCCATCCAGACGACTGCACGGCTTGCCGCCCCGATGGCTAAACAGTGCTTTATATTTCCATTCGTTCTAAATACCAAACAAAGATTCTTTAAACGCGTAAAAAGAGAGACCTATCATCCGCTCACTTCCCTGATTAGCGAGCAAATGGGTTATGTCACTTTTTCATTCAGTAACTGAATTAATTGGTAATACACCGCTGCTGCAACTGCACAAATTACCGACCGGGCCGTGCGAACTGTTTTTAAAACTGGAAAACCAGAACCCCGGCGGCTCAATAAAAGACCGCGTCGCGCTATCAATGGTCAACGAAGCCGAGCGGCAAGGCGTACTGGCACCGGGCGGAACGATTATCGAAGCCACGGCGGGCAATACCGGCCTGGGGCTGGCGCTGATCGCCGCGCAAAAGGGCTACTCGCTGGTGCTGGTGGTGCCCGACAAAATGAGCCGCGAGAAGATTTTCCACCTGCGCGCGCTGGGGGCGAAGGTGGTGATCACCCGCTCCGATGTGAATAAAGGCCATCCGGCCTATTACCAGGATTATGCACGCCGTCTCGCCGACGAGACCCCCGGTGCGTTCTATATCGACCAGTTTAATAACGCTGCTAACCCGCTGGCGCACGCCACCTCTACCGCGCCGGAACTCTTCGCGCAGCTGGAGGGGAAAATCGATGCCATTGTGGTGGGCGTCGGCTCCGGCGGGACGCTCGGCGGGTTGCAGGCATGGTTTGCCGAACACTCTCCCGACACCGAATTTGTGCTCGCCGATCCGGCAGGCTCGATCCTCGCCGACCAGGTGGAAACGGGGCGCTACGGCGAACCCGGCGCGTGGCTGGTTGAGGGGATCGGCGAAGACTTTATCCCGCCGCTGGCGCAGCTCGACGGCGTGCGCCAGGCGTTTCGCATTAGCGATAAAGAGGCCTTTGCCACCGCGCGCCTGCTGCTGCAACAGGAAGGCATTCTCGCTGGCTCTTCTACCGGCACGCTGCTGAGCGCGGCGCTGCGCTACTGCCAGGCGCAAACTTCGCCGAAGCGGGTCGTCACCTTTGCCTGCGACAGCGGCAATAAATACCTCTCAAAAATGTTTAACGATGACTGGATGCGCCAGCAGGGTTTGCTGACGCGCCCGTCGCAGGGCGATCTGACGGACTTTATTGCGCTTCGCCATGACGAAGGGGCAACGGTGACCGCCTCGCCCGACGACAGCCTTGCAACGGTGCTGGCGCGCATGCGGCTGTATGACATTTCGCAGCTCCCGGTGCTGGAAAACGGCCAGCTTGTCGGGCTGGTTGATGAGTGGGATTTGATAAGCCATGTGCAGGGCGACAGCGAGCGTTTCGCCCTGCCGGTGAAGGCGGCGATGACCCGCAATCTGGAAGTGCTGGATAAACACGCCCCGGAAAGCGCCATGCGTGACATTTTCGACCGCGGTCTGGTGGTGGTGATCACCGATAACGGCCGCTTTGTCGGCCTGATAACCCGCAGCGATGTCTTAACAACCTGGCGTAATCGACTGGAACAATAAGGAACACGAGATGAAATTACTGGCTACGCAGAGCGTCCACAGCGGCGTTTTTCACGACCAACACGGCGCGGTGATGCCGCCGATTTACGCCACCTCCACCTTCGCGCAACCCGCGCCGGGGCAGCATACCGGCTATGAGTACTCGCGCAGCGGCAACCCCACCCGCCACACGCTGGAAACGGCGATTGCCGAGCTGGAGGGCGGAACGCGCGGCTACGCTTTTGCTTCCGGGCTGGCGGCGATCTCCACGGTGCTGGAGCTGCTGGATAGCGGCAGCCATATCGTGGCGATTGATGATGTTTACGGTGGTACTTATCGCCTGATCGAAAACGTGCGGCGGCGTAGCGCCGGGCTTGAGGTGAGCTGGGTGAAGCCGGACGATCTGGCCGGGCTGGAAGCGGCAATCCGCCCACAAACGCGGATGATTTGGGTCGAGACGCCGACCAACCCGCTGCTGAAGCTGGTCGATCTGCAACAGGTTGCGGCCATCGCCAGACGCCATAACGTGCTGAGCGTGGCGGATAACACCTTTGCCTCGCCGGTGATCCATCGCCCGCTGGAACTAGGGTTCGACATTGTGGTGCACTCCGCCACCAAATATCTTAACGGGCACTCCGATGTGGTCGCAGGCCTCGCGGTAGTGGGCGATAACCCGGCGCTTGCGGAGAAGCTGGGCTATTTGCAGAACGCGGTCGGCGGCGTGCTTGATCCCTTCAGCAGTTTCCTGACCCTGCGCGGTATCCGCACCTTGTCCCTGCGCGTTGAGCGCCACAGCAGTAACGCGCTGGCGCTGGCCCGCTGGCTGGAGCAGCATCCACAGGTTGAAAAGGTGTGGTTTCCGTGGCTGGAGTCGCACCCACACTATCAGCTGGCGCGCAAACAGATGGCGCTGCCGGGCGGCATGATCTCGGTGGTGGTGAAAGGGGATGACCCGCGCGCGACGCAGATCATCCAGAAGCTGAAGCTGTTTACGCTGGCAGAGAGCCTCGGCGGCGTAGAGAGCCTAGTGAGCCAGCCTTTCAGCATGACTCACGCCTCCATTCCGCTCGAACAGCGGCTGGCGAACGGCATCACTCCACAATTGATCCGTCTATCGGTGGGAATTGAGGATGAAGCGGATCTGATTGCCGACTGGCAGCAGGCTCTGTCGTAACAGAGCGCCGTCAAGCGCCCTGAGAAGTGGTCGGCATATCTCTGGCAGAGACCACCTGATTGCGGCCCTGCTTTTTCGCAGCGTAGAGCGCGGTATCCGCCCGGTGAATTAACCCGCTGGCAATCATATGCAGCGGTTTTTCATCAACAGGCAGGAGATCGCCTTGCAGGGTCGCAACGCCGATGCTGATGGTCAAAAAGCCGGTCGGGCTGGCGGCGTGCGGACGCCTGAGGGCGCTAATATCATGCCGCACCCCTTCGGCGACGCGCATCGCCTGCGCGAGGCTGGTGCCGGGCAGGATAATCAAAAACTCCTCCCCGCCGTAGCGGCTGACATTGTTGTTGCTGCGCAGCCGCGCCGAGGTCAGCGTAGTGGCCACCAGCCGCAGGCAGTCATCCCCCGCCTGGTGGCCCTGCGAGTCGTTGTAGTATTTGAAATAGTCGATATCTGCCAGGCAGACCGAGAGCGGGAACCCCTCCTGCAGCGCGCGGTTAATCTCCTGCAACAGGCGCTCATCCATATAGCGGCGGTTAAACAGCCCGGTCAGGTGATCGTGCTGGGCATACTGCTGCAACACCTTATTGGCGTTTGCCAGCTTCTGCTCCGCCAGGCGACGCTCGGTAATATCGACCCAGGTAACCGACAATCCGACCACAATGTCCATCGCGTCGCGCACCGGTACTGCCTGGATATCGTAACTGCGCTCATGCCAGCTCAGCTCACGCGATGGCGGCACGCCACCCGCTTTGGCTAAGGCAAAATCGGCAACGAAGAAGGGCCAGAACGCCGGCATCAGCTGCTGAAAATGGCAATGGGTATCTTTTGGCGCACTGTCGCCGAGCAGTTTCGCCATCGCTTTATTGAACATCACCAGATGCCCGCGGCTGTCGATCATGCAGAGCGCCACGGCGGTGGTGTCGTAAATGGTCTCCAGTTGCAGCACACGTTCGCCGAGGTTGGAGATATTTCTGTCGATACCGCGATAACCGCGCAGCTCGCCCTGCTCATCAAAAAGCGGAACGCCGCTGGTCTCCAGCACCACAATGCCGCCATCGGCGCGCTGGTTGCGGTTGACCAGCCCGGAAAAGGCGCGCTTTTCCGCCACGATGGCACCAAATGCCCCGGCGACGCGCTCGGCTTCGCCAGGCGGCATAAAATCGAAAGGCGTTTTGCCAATCACCTCTTCCGGGGAAACACCCAGGAGATCCGTCACCACGTCTGACGACCAGGTGTAACGCCCTTGTGCATCCACTTCCCAGACCCAGTCCGAATTATTATTTAATAATTCAAACAGATGCCTGATCTCTTCATCCCTGTGATCGTGCTCTTTTTTATCATTATTCATTTCATTGGTTCCGCATGACCCACTATGCGCTCAATAACAGCTGGAGAAGGTGATGAAGGGGTGAATCATTGACTTCATAAATACTTGCCATCGCTCTACACTGCACAAATGCAGGATGAAAGAGAAGATGGCTCGCCACAGATTTGCGTAAAAAAAAGCGTCAGAGGCGGCTTTTTTGCCGGGCAAACGGCTCCGTTCGCCGCGACGGATAATAATAGCTGACGGCAAATGACTCCGTTAAACTTTTCACTGAGCGCGCACGGAGGGCGGCGTAAAATGCCGCGCTTTCTTTCATCTGTTTGCTGAATGGAATCTTATCGGCATGTGTTGAGATAACTTTGCTACTTTCCCCGTTACTGCTCAGAACAGGAGCGCTGTTTATGGATCCGTTTCAGCAAATATTGAAGTCGACTATCGCCCGTACAGAGGTGGTTCCGCCCGCCGTAGCGCCGCAAGCGTTGCTGGAAACGGTATTCAACGTACAGACCCTCGTTCCGCCCGTGGAGATGTTCCTCGCGCTGGCGAAGGCGCGCCGCTCGATCTACGCGCTGGGGAAAGATCTGCCGGTATCGCACGAAGAGGCGATCGCCACGATCAAGGAGGCGATCCGCCAGGCACCTTCGGCGTTTCATTCGCAAACCTCACGCGCGCTGATCCTGCTCGATCATGAGCATGAACGCTTCTGGGAACTGGTGCGCGCGCAGATGCGCAATGTGATCCCGGCGGAGAGTTTTCACGCCACCGCCGATAAGCTCGATGGCTTCAGCGCGGCGGCCGGCACGGTGCTCTTTTTTGAGGATCAGGAGGAGGTAAGCCACCTGCAGCGCCAGTACATTGCCTATGCCGAGCATTTTCCCGTTTGGTCAGAGCAGAGCAGCGGCATTGCGCAATACGCGGTTTGGCTGGCGCTGGCGGAGAAAAAGATTGGCGCGAATTTGCAGCATTATCACCTGTTGATTGATGCCGATGTGCGCGCAACGTGGAATATTCCCGAGAGCTGGACGTTACGCGCCGAGATGAATTTTGGTGCCATCCTCGCGCCTGCGGAGGAGAAGACGTTTATCGACGATGAGAAGCGTTTTATTGTCGCCAGATAAGTGTAGGCCGGATAAGGCTGTAAACCGACATCCGGCACCTGCACAACGGCAAAATGCCGGATGGCGCTGCGCTTATCCGGCCTACGCGTAACTGCGTGAAATGTGCTTATCTGACCTACGCGTAACCGCCTGGAATGTAGGCCGGATAAGGCTGAAAGCCGCCATCCGGCACCTGCACAACGGTAAATTGCCGGATGGCGCTGCGCTTATCCGGCCTGGGCGTGGCTGCGTGAAATGTGCTTATCTGACCTACGCGTAACTGTCTGGAATGTAGGCCGGATAAGGCTGTAAGCCGCCATCCGGCACCTGCACAACGGTAAATTGCCGGATGGCGCTGCGCTTATCCGGCCTGGGCGTGGCTGCGTGAAATGTGCTTATCTGACCTACGCGTAACTGTCTGGAATGTAGGCCGGATAAGGCTGAAAGCCGCCATCCGGCAACTGCACACGGGCAAAATGCCGGATGGCGCTGCGCTTATCCGGCCTACGCGTAACTGCGTGATTAATCCTCGAAATACCAGTAACCCTGATTGACCAGCCAGGTCAGCTCGTCGGCAAAGGCCGGGTTATCCAGCGCGCTGCCCAACTCCTGCACGCCAATGGTGGTGTAACGACACAATGCATCGGCGGCTTGCGGCTCGGCGGTCTCCAGACATTCGCTATTGATAAAGAAACGATCACCGACGCGCAGGGCGCGCAGCCCGCTGAGACGCGTTAACCTCTGCCCCTCTTTCAGTGCGCCGATCACCTCATCGACCGGGTAATCATCCGGCTCCGGTGCAACATCCAGTTCATGACGCGGCGTGGTAATAAAGCTGCCAAACCAGCGGGTGAAGTGCTCAGGATCGTTGATCATCGAGACCATCATATTGCGCACGCGCTCCAGCTCGTACTCCTCAACCCGGCCAGTATGTTCACGGCAGGTGAGATCCGGATCGCTGTAGTGTTCGCCGCCAAGATCGTTTTCCAGCGCGTAATCCGCAAAGCTGCTGATCAGATCGCGGCCGTTCGGCCCACGAAAACCAATCGAGTAGTTGAAAGCAGTCTCATGCGTAAAGCCATCGTGCGGAAAACCGGGTGGGATGTAGAGGATATCGCCCGGGGCAAGCTCTTCATCAATGATGGGCTGGAAAGGATCGACATGCAGCAGCGCCGGATGCGGGCAGAACTGGCGCATCGGCAGCTTATCGCCCACGCGCCAGCGGCGGCTGCCCATCCCCTGAATAATAAAGACGTCGTACTGGTCGATATGCGGGCCAACGCCGCCGCCCGGCACGGAGTAGGAGATCATCAGATCATCAAAGCGCCAGGCGGGCAGCACGCGAAACGGCTCCACCAGCTCGGCGGAGGGCGCATGCCAGTGGTTAACCGCCTGTGCCAGCAGGGACCAGTCGCGTTCGCCTAAATGATCGAACGTCTCGAAGGGGCCATTCCACGCCTGCCACTGGCCGTTGACGTGGCTGACAATGCGGCTGTCGATCTCCGGCTCCATCGCCAGGCCTGCCAGTTCATCGGGCGAAATCGGGTCGACAAAATTGGTAAATGCGCCTTTCAGCACCACAGGTTGCTTCTGCCAGTACTTCTCAAGAAATTCCGGCCAGTTGAGGTTGAGTTGGTAAGCCATAGATCCACACCAGTGAGAAGGGAAACGGCGCTGATTATAAAAAGAGAGCGCCCTCCTCCGCCTTGTCATGGGTCAAGAGCAAGCGGCGGCGCGATAACTAATTGTTCAAGCGCGCTTAACAGAGCATCGACTTTTGGCAGCAGCTGTTTACGCCGCGGCCAGACCAGGCTGAGCGGCAACCCATCCGGCTGCTGGTGCGGCAGCAGGATGACCAGCTCACCGCGCGCTAACTGCTGATGCACCAGCCAGGTAGGCATCTGCCCGACGCCCAGCCCGGCGCAGAGCGCGTGGCGCTGCGCATCCACATCGCCCAGCGTCATGCGGTAAGGCACGTTGCGCCACTCCGGGTGCCCATCTTCCGTCAGCAATAGCCAGGGTTTGCTGCTGCCATCGACGCGTTCATAGAGGATCGCCCGGTGGCGGAGCAACTGCGCCTCGTTTTGCGGCGTGCCTTCCCGGCGCAGATAGTCCGGCGAAGCGCAAAAGACCATCTTTTCCCGCCCAAGCTGCCGGTGACCAATCGACACAGGCAGATCGCCGCCCAGGCCAATGCGCACCGCCACATCAATCCCCTCATCAAAGAGATCCACAAAGCGGTCGGAGAAGGTGATGCTGAGATCAATCTCCGGGTGCTGCTGGCAAAAGGGGATCAGCACGGGCATCACGCCGAGCCGCCCGTAGGTGGTCGGCACCGCCAGCCGCAGGCGGCCAGAGGGAATAGAGCGGTGCGCCGCCAGCACCGATTCGGCTTCCGCCAGCTCTTCAAGGATGCGAATGCAGGTCTGAAAATAGGCCTGCCCGGCATCCGTCAGCGTCAGGCGGCGGGTGGTGCGCTCCAGCAAACGCGAGCCGAGGCGCGCTTCCAGCCGGCTGATGCTTTTGCTGATTGCCGAGCCGGTCAGATGCAGGCGCTCTGCGGCCGCGGCAAAACTTCCCTCTTCGACGCTGGCGACAAAGGGGACGATATCTTTCAGGCGTTGATCGCTCATGACATTACTGAATTGAGGTTATGAATGATGTGAATTAATAGCAGAGATAAGAATTAAATTCTCTATTAGGCTTTAAAGCTGATAAAGAAAAGGAGCCCCCTATGCAAAAACGTGCATTGATAGTCGGTATTAGTGGCGTGATTGGTCGCGCGCTGGCAGAACAACTTAAAGGCGAAGGGTGGCAGGTCAGCGGCCTGTCGCGCGGCCGAGGTGCAATCCCGGACGGGTGCGAAAGCCTGACCGCCGATCTGACAGATGCGGCGGCGGTTAACGAGGCGCTGAAAGAGGTGCAGGTTGATGCGCTTTTCTTCAGCGTCTGGTCGCGCCAGGAGAATGAGCAGGCCAATATCCGCGTTAACGGCGCCATCGTCAAAAACGTGATTGAGGCGCTCGGCGAGCGGCTTAACGGCAGCCACGTGGCGCTGGTTACCGGCCTGAAACACTACCTTGGCCCCTTCGAAGCTTACGGTAAAGGCGCGGTGCCGGTCACGCCGTTCCGCGAGGAGCAGGGTCGCCAGCCAGTGGAGAACTTCTATTACGCGCAGGAAGATGAACTCTTTGCTGGCGCAGAAAAATATGGTTACCGCTGGAGCGTCCATCGCCCGCACACCATCATCGGCTATGCCCTCGGCAATGCGATGAATATGGGCCAGACGCTCGCCGTCTACGCCACGCTGTGCCGTGAAAAAGGCTGGCCGTTTATCTTCCCCGGCTCACCCGAGCAGTGGAACGGGCTGGCGGATGTTACCGATGCCGGTTTGCTGGCCGAGCAGCTGAGCTGGGCGGCACAGAGCGAGCAGGCGGCGAACGAAGATTTCAACGCGGTGAATGGCGACGTGTTCCGCTGGAACTGGCTGTGGCCGAAGCTGGCAGCCTATTTCGGTATTGAAGCGGCGGCCTACCCGGCAAGCATGATGCCGCTGGAAAACCGCATGCAGGAGGCGCAGGCAGCCTGGACGGAGATCGCCGAAAAGTATCAGCTTCGCGAGGCGGATATCAGCAAACTGGCTTCCTGGTGGCACACGGATGCCGACCTCGGTCGCCCGATGGAAGCCTTCACGGATATGAGCAAAAGCCGCAAAGCAGGCTTCACCGGCTACCGCTCAACGCCGGACTCCTTCTTTGCACTGTTTGACCGCCTGAAGCAGGAAAAGATTATCCCGCGTTAATGTTTTGCGCCTGAAACATCAGGGTATCGGAGGTGAAACTGCCCTGCTCGTCGAGAGCGAAATGGCTTTTCACCTCATCCGAGGTGGTCTGTTGCAGATAACGGATCGCCGCGCGCAGCACCTCCGGGGTTTGCATACGCTCAACCCAGGAGGTGTACTCCAGCGCCAGGCGGCCGGTGACCAGCTTCTCCACCAGCAGGCCGTTTTGCTGCGTCATCTGCAACCACTCCCCCGGCGAGTAGTTGCGAACATGGGAGGGATCGCGCAGCACTTCTATGGTTTGCAGCCAGATATCCAGCACCGGACGGCCCGGCGAGGTGATATCCATCAGGATAAATTTGCCACCGGGTTTCAGCACGCGCTGCACTTCACGTAACGCCTGCGGCACATCGTGCCAGTGGTGCGCCGAGTAGCGGCTTATCACCACATCAAATTCGCCTTCAGCAAAGGGCAGCGCTTCTGCCGCGCCGTGAACGGTGCGCAGGTTGCTCAACTGCCGATCGCTGGCGGCCTGGCGCACAACGGTCAGCATCTTCTCTGATAAGTCATACGCGGTGACATCGCGCACCACGCCTGCGGCAACAAAACTGGCATGCCCTGCGCCGCAGCCTAAATCCAGCACCGACGCCGCCGGGTTTTCACCCAGCCACTGCGCCAGGCGCTCTAAATCCTCCCCCTGCGAATGTACCTGGCTGCTTAAATAGGCCTGCGCCCGATCGCCAAACTGCTGCTGCGTTAACTGATGATGATTTACGGCCATGCTCTTTTTCCTTTTCGTGATGGGTGACGACAAACCGGCTCAGTTGCGACTGTACGACCCTTTTTATAGGGGTACAATATGGCTACTTATACTGGTATTAACGGGTACCACGCATGGAAAATACTCTGTTTGCCGGGCCAAAAGCGCTGGGCGAGTTCTTACGATCCCAGCGGGAAAACACCCTGCCTGCGGATATTGGCCTGCCCGCGCAGGGGCGGCGGCGCACGCGAGGTTTACGGCGGGAAGAAGTGGCGCAGCTCAGCGGCATCAGCACGACCTGGTATACCTGGATTGAGCAGGGGCGCGATATCGTTGTCTCGCCGCAAACCCTGTCGAATATCGCCAACGTGTTGAGAATGAAGCCAACCGAGCGAAATTACCTCTTCCATCTGGCGCGGCAGAACGATCCGCAGGAAGAGCACGTGGTGACGGTGGAAAAAGAGGTGCTGGCCTCGGTGCAGCAGATGGCGTGCCCCTGCTATCTGCTCGATTTAACCTGGACGATGCTGGCGTGGAATAAGGCAGCCGAAGCGCTTTTCAGCGGCTGGCTGGACAGCGATCCGCAGCCGAATATGATGAGTTTTATGTTCCGTCATCCGCTGGCGCGCACGCTGGTGGTCGACTGGGATCCGCGCGCCAGCCGCATTGTGGCGGAGCTGCGCGCCGATGCGATGCACTATCCGCACGATCAGGCCCTGAATAGTTTTGTTGAGAGTTTGCGTAGTGAAAGCGAGCTGTTTCGCACCTTCTGGTCGCGCCAGCAAGTGGTGGTGCGCGAAGGCGGCGAGCGGGTGTTTATGCATGCACAGCGCGGAGAGCTGCACTACCGGCAGATGACCTGGCAATTAACCAGCAACCGCTCGGTAAAAATGATTATGTTAGTCGGGGAGTAAAAAAGAGGCATAAAAAAAGGCCAGTAAACTGGCCTTTTTATTATTTACGGAATCCCATCGTAACGTGGTTTGACTGCATAATCGCGGCGATATTATCAAATGTCATCATTGCTGATTTGCAAAAAATACATTTGGCACCGGCCGGGTTTTTCTCAGTCACGTCAAAATTGGAGACTCTGTATTGCGACCCGTGACAGCACGGGCAGCGGAAATGGATATGGTTCGTAATAAAATCGTCCTTAGCGCGGCACTACGTTAGCAGCGGCTGGGCCTTTCGCACCATTTTCAATGGTGAATTCAACTTCCTGATTTTCATCAAGAGTGCGGTAGTTATCGCTCTGGATTGCAGAGAAGTGTACGAATACATCTTTGCTGCCATCTTTAGGAGTGATGAAGCCAAAGCCTTTCTCAGCGTTGAACCATTTTACGATACCAGTCATTTTATTAGACATGTTTGTTACCCTTTTGTTTTATAGGCCTTTTTAGGCGGCAATGGTCTGAAGCATTATTTATCAGCGTGTAAAGAGACCCAAAAAGAAGTAACTATCGAGGTACTTAGAGATGAGAGAGACTTTAGTGGACTACTGGCTGGAGATAATGATTTATCAAACCGACGAGTCATTAACGCACGGTTATGGCTCAGGGCGCAAGGCTTAATTTAGAAACTTTTGTCAGCATTACGTAAACGTTAGATAAGCAGCGTAACGCGAAAATGCGTTGTGTGAAGAGGATCGCAAAAAGATGCCGGGTCACGCGCTAATATCAATACTAGTATGGCAGTTAGAGCTATGGACTGATAAAGGTGGTAACAAGCATGCAAATGACGATGCGCTGGTTTGGGCCAGTCGAAGATAAAATTCCGCTGGCGCATATTCGCCAGGTTCCAGGCGTTGAAGGCGTCGTGGGCGCACTGTATGACGTGCCGGTCGGTGAAGTGTGGCCGCAGGATAAAGTGCGCGCGCTGGCCGATCAGGTTCAGCAGGCCGGGTTAAAAATGGAGGTGATTGAGAGCGTCAACATTCACGATGACATCAAAATCGGCCTGCCGAGCCGCGATCGCTTTATCGCCAACTACCAGCAAACCATCCGCCATTTAGCGGAGATCGGCATCAAAGTCATCTGCTACAACTTTATGCCGGTGTTCGACTGGATGAAGACCGAGATGAACTATGTTCTGCCGGACGGTTCGATAACCATGGCGTTTGAGAAGAAAGGCATCGATAAGACGCTGGATGAAGTGG
Source organism: Kosakonia sp. HypNH10 (assembly GCF_029850615.1). NCBI lineage: Bacteria > Pseudomonadati > Pseudomonadota > Gammaproteobacteria > Enterobacterales > Enterobacteriaceae > Kosakonia > Kosakonia sp. HypNH10. The sequence goes on along the minus strand of NZ_JAOTIU010000006.1, from coordinate 219,082 downwards.
TGAAAGAGGTGCTGGAGAATTCAAACGGTTTCGCGCTGCCGGGCTGGGAGCCAGAAAGGCTGGCGAAAGTACAGGAGCTGTTTGCCAAATATAAAGATGTCGACGAGAACAAACTGCGCCAGAACCTGGTCTATTTTCTTGAGCGCGTGATCCCGGTCTGCGAAGAGGTCGGCATCAAAATGGCCATCCACCCGGACGATCCACCCTACTCTATCTTCGGCCTGCCGCGCATTGTGAAAAACCGTGACGATCTCGACTGGATCTGTAATGCCGTTAACTCCGAGGCCAACGGCATCACCTTATGCACCGGCTCCATCGCCGAAGACCCGGATAATAACGTTTACGAAATTCTCGCCGAGTTTACCCGCCGCAGGCGCATCCACTTCGCCCACGTGCGCAATATCAAGCTGATTCAGGATAAGGATTTCTACGAATCGGCGCACCTTTCGCGCTACGGCTCGCTCGATATGTATGAGGTGATGAAAGCCCTGCATGACAACGGCTTTGATGGCTATATCCGACCGGATCACGGCCGCTTTATCTGGGGCGAAACCGGGCGTCCGGGCTATGGCCTTTACGACCGCGCGCTCGGCGTCACCTATCTGCACGGCTTATGGGAAGCGCTCGAAAAGCGCCACTAGCCCTGACCAACGGCACCGGTATTTACCGGTGCTCTTCCTCATAGCGCCGCACATTAAAGCCCTCTTCATCGGCGGGCGGCACAAAGTAGCGGGTAATCAGCTCAAACTGCGCGTCGGTGGCGGTGAAATCGTGGTTGCCCGCCGCATTGCGCTGGCGCAGGCGCGCCTTGCACGTCTCATCGCTTACCGCGAGATAGTGCAGCAGATGCTGCGCGCCGGACTCCTGAATAATCGACATCATCCACTGACGGCTGGCGACAGTATTGGCGGGAAAATCGAGGATCACATTAACCCCGGCCTGTAACAGGGCGATGACGTGGGGCTTAATCGCCCGCTTAAGCACTGCGGAGTAGTGCACGTAATCCTCCACGCTCTGCATCGACTCTTTAAACAGCAGTGCCAGCCAGCTATCTTCGCTGAGCACCACGCTGCCCGGCGTTTGCGTAAGCGTTGCCGCCAGGGTCGATTTACCGGAAGCGATTTTGCCGCAGAGAATATGCAGCGTTGGCCCGTTTTGGCTTGTCTCATCAATGCGCATGCTATGGCTCCCGTAAGCGCTTAACCCGAGCCCCGAGCATAAAAGTTAGCCGCTCGCCTCTTCAACTCCCCATTTTTTGCACAGCGTGGCGATATTAACGTCGGCCTGGCGCTGTACGGTAAAGCTGTCAACGCTGAGCAGGATCAGCTTCAGCCCGCGCCCGCTTTCCAGATCCGGCTCCATCTCAAGACCATTTTCCTGCTGTACCGCCAGTAAGCGCTCAGCGGGGAACGGCTCGCCGTTATCGCGAAACGTCAGTTGCACCTCCTGCGCGCTGGCGGCAAACGCGATGCTAAAAGTGGCTGCGGCCTGCTCATGCAGGCTATGGCGAATAATATTGGTCGCCACTTCGCACACCGCCAAATCGAGGGCGAAGCGCCAGCCCTCATCCACCGGCAACGCGGCCATCTGCGCGTTAAGCCACTCAGCAAGCGGCGAGAGCGCGGTGAGCGAGGCGGGAAAGGTTATCTCGCGAGCCATAATTCACAGCCCAAGCAGTTGCAGGGCGGCGGCTCTGTCCGCGCTGATGCGAAAAATGCGGTCCATGCGCGTCAGGGTAAACATGTTTTTGATACCGGGGTTGAGGGCGCAGAGCACCATTTCACCTTTGCCGTTCATCATCTTCATTAATGAAACCAGCGTGCCGAGGCCGCTACTGTCAATAAAGTCCACCTTGCTGAAATCGACAATCAGCGCGCGCGGCTCATCACCCATCTCGCGGGCGATCGCCTCTTTAAAAGCCGCGGAAACGGAGGCATCCAGCCGTCGAATCGCCGGTGTCAGGATCGTCACCTGCGGCTGATGTTCGCTATCGATATTCATCACTTCTCTCCATTTCGCTCAATAATTAACAGGGAAACATCATCTGCCATCTGCTCGCCATTGCGCCAGCCGGTTAAGTGCTGGCCGAACTGCGGCAGAAGCGCGCCGATAGCCTCATTAACATGCTGTTGCAGCCACTGCTGCAAGCGTTGCGGGCCAAACTGCTCGCCTGCGGGGTTTTCACATTCGGTAATACCGTCGCTAAAGAGGCAGAGCCGCTCGCCGGGGCACAGCTCAAATTCAACATCATCCCAGCTGAGATCGGGCATCAGCCCAACCGGTGCGCCGCCGCTGCCAATCGGCGTGACCTCGCCTGCGGGGGTGACAATAAAAGGAGTGGGATGACCGGCCTGGCAGAGCCTGCCTTTGCCGCTCGGCATGTGAATAACGCCGTAGATCATCGTGAAATAGCTCATGATCTCCGCCTCTTCGCTGCAAAAGCGGGTATTAAGCATGCGCACCACGTCTGCGGGCGAAGCGACGCTGCCATCAGCAGAAAAGAGGAAACGCTCCACCACGCGGCCCTGCAAAAACTGCCGCGCCACCGCAAGGGACATCATCGCGGCACCGACGCCGTGGCCCGAGACATCGACACAGTAAAACCCCAGATGGTCGTCTAGCTGAAAGAGGTTAAACACATCGCCGGAGACCCACGCGGAGGGCAGAAACAGCCAGTCGGAAAAGTAGTCGTGATAGCGCAATTGATGGGCGGGCAGAATCGAGTGCTGAATGCGCGCCGCGGCTTGCAGATCCTGCTCAATCTGCTGTAGCGCCTCGCTGAGCCGCGCGTTGCGTGCCGCGAGAGTCGCCTCCAGCGCCAGAATGCGCGAGCCGGCATGCAGCCGCGCGCGCAGCTCGCTCTGCTCCACCGGCTTGCTGAGAAAGTCATCTGCGCCTGCGTCAAACCCCTGCGCCAGATCGCCGGGGTTTTCCCGCGCGGTAAGCAAAATCAAATAGATATAGTGACCAAACTGCCGCTCGCGGATTTCGCGGCACAGGGTTAAGCCATCCATCTCCGGCATCTCCCAGTCGCTTATCACCATGCTGACGGGAGAGTTCGCCAGCATCTCCAGCGCGCTGACGCCGTTTTCCGCTTCGCTGACAACATAGCCCCACTGCGCCAGCATGCGTGAGAGCAGGCGGCGATAAATGGGCGAATCCTCCACCACAAGCACATGCTGTTGGGCCACGACGGCTCCTTATAACGGTAAAAACCAGATCAGGCTGACGGTCCCTTCGCGGAATTTGCCATTGCCGCTCTTATGGCCGGGATAGCGCGTGCCGGCAAAGTTGGCGTACTGCAACGAGAAGGAACCCGGCGTGTAGCCTGCATAACCAAAGCTGTAGCTGTAATCGCCGTTCCACGGCTGCTGCTGGCTGCGATCCGGGAACCAGAAAGCGGTAGCGCGCACAAAGAAGTGCTGTTTAAAGGTGTAACCGCAGCCGCCAAGCACCACGTTTTTGTTCTGCTCAATATCGTTACTTTTCAAATCGTAGTAACGCGGCACCCAGCTGTAGCCGACCTGACAAATCAGTGAATCGCCTTTGTTAATCAGCAGCTTATTTTCAACGGGTTTCGGCAGTGAGAATTTATAGGCCAGTGTCACCGCCCCCTGTTCGAAATAGGTTTTGCGCTTGCTGCCCGACGTCCAGAAGTGGTTATCGCCATAGTTGCTGTAGACCAGGCTGACGGTGTTGGCATGCCAGTCGTCATAGCCAAAGCTGTAGCGAAAATCGGTGGTGTAGCGGCTGGTGTCCGTCACCGGCACGCGGGTGGTGATATTGGCAAACCAGAAGCTGTAGGGCGAGTATTGCAGGCTCAGGTTAACGGTCTGATTCACTTTTCTTTTCTGCCCGGCGCTGCTGGAACTGTTCGGGATCGTTACCCACTGCTCTTTCAGGCCAGTACCAAAGCTGAGCGCGCCGGAAAATGGCTTATTATTACCGGAAAAAAGACGCCCCCAGCGGCTGGTAAAGACACCGACCTGCACCGGGTCGCCGTTGCTGTCACGCAACGACTCGCTCTCCGCTTCGCTCTTTTGTGCTTCACTCTTTTGCGCCGCATTCGCTGCCGGTAAGGCGGCGAGTAGCGCGCAGGCCAGTAAATATCTCTCCCGCATTCCGCCTTTCCTCAGTTAGGTATCCAGCGCGCGCCGACATTATATTTCGCCAGCAGCCACAGCACGCCGAGCGCTGCCGCATGTACCAGCGTGTTGACGATCCATGCCTGCCGCCAGAGATCGAAGGTGACGAACTGGCTCACCGCCAGCACCACATAGACATGCAGAATAAAGACATACAGCGAGTGCTGGCCCAGCGGGATGAGAAACCAGCCGGTCAGGCGATAGATAGGCCGCCAGCACCAGGTCAACAGCAGATAGACCGTCACCATCAGGCTGATATCATTCAGCACCCGCACCGGGCCAAGACCATTTTTCGCCGCCCAGGTGTGGTAAAACGCGTTGAAATCGGCAGGCGGAATCACATGCATCAGCAGTTCCGGCGGCATAAAGGGGTTAGTGTGGTTCTGGGCAACGAACCCCAGAATCAATGCAACGATCACCAGCGCCACAATCACCACTTTTCCCGGCGGCGTGCGTGCCAGCGAGAGCAGCTCTGCCTTGTACCAGCCGCAGCTCATACCGAGGACAAAAATGAATTGCCAGGCGAGCAGCGGAAAGGCGAACTCAAACTCGGACACCGTCACCCGCACCGGCCAGCGCTGCCAGCAGCCATACACCAGTAGCGAAAGACTTAATAACCACCACACCCTGCCCTGTTTAAGCAGCGCCAAAAAGAGCGGGCTTAATAGCAGCAGGAAAATATAGAGCCCGAGGATCTGCGTCTGGTGCGGCCCGATTTGCAAATAGAGCACGATGTTAAACCATGTCTCTTTTATTTGCGGCGTCACCGGATAAAGCGACCACGATGTTCCGGAAAATCTGTCGGTAAAGTGGGTCACTTCAAACACATTTATAAAAGGCAAAAAACCGAGCAGCAGCATCGACAATATGATGATGATATTAACGCGATATATTTTCCACGCTCGCAGATATAATCCCCAGCAAATCGTTAATAGCGCTGCCTTTTGCAACCGCGCCCGATTAAGCATCCCCAGCATAAACCCGGAGAGAATAACAAAGCCTTCGGCACCGGTCGTTAAGCCAAAACGCTCCCATGAAAATATATTAAATATCGACATCACTTCCGTATGCGCCACCACCATCATCACCAGCGCAATACCGCGCATTAAATCGATACGCAAATCGCGGCTACCGGCAACAGAATAGCGCCATGCCCTTGATTCTACGTTATCTTTTTGCGTTAGCGCGGGTGCCATCTGGCTCATAAAAGTAACCTGTTAAGTGCGGCAATAAAACAACAGGGAAATTATTTAGATAGCTTAAATAAACGAGACTGGCAATGTTAGCGAAGCGAAAAGCGCACCGGTAAAATCATTCAAATTGATATTAAATTAACTGCAACGAATTATTCCGCGCTGCGCTTTGCTGGAAACTTTTAATCAGCCATCTACACTTACATTACTTTTTGTTTTACCGGGAAGTTATTACGCCAGGCCGCGAAACAGGTCCGCCTGGGTATTATCTGATTTCTTATTATCACGGAATAAAGATAACAACCGCTATGGGCTTCTACTTTTCCCGATTTGAAGATCGCAAACCGCCCGAGCCGCTGAAAACGCCGCGCTGGGCGATGATTACCTGGCAGATATTAGCGGTTGCGGCGCTGATTCTGGGTGCGAATTATATCTACTGGCGCTGGACGGCGTCGCTGAATATGGATGCCCTGTGGTATGCCATCCCGCTGGTATTAGCAGAAACGCTGGCGTGGATCGGCACGGTGTTATTTACCATCAACCTGTGGAAAGAGGAGGATCCGCCGCAAGCGCCGCCGCCGCAGGAGATCAATGACTGCCTGGGCGCTGACGAAGCGGTCGAACCGCGCCCGGTGAAAGTGGACCTCTTTATCGCCACCTACTCCGAAGATGTTGAGCTGGTCAGGCTCTCGATCCGCGATGCGATGAAAATGGCGTACCCCTTTCCCCTCGATTACCGCGTGCACGTGCTGGATGACGGACGACGCCCGGAGATGAAAGCCGTCTGCGACGAAGAGGGAGTCAATTACATTACCCGGCAGACCAACATCGGTTACAAAGCGGGTAACCTGCGTAATGGTCTCGAGCAGACCGACGGCGATTTTCTGGTGATTTGCGATGCCGACACCCGCGTCTTCCCGACCCTGCTCGCCCATACCCTCGGCTACTTTCGCAACCCGGATGTCGCGTGGGTGCAGACGCCGCAGTGGTTTTACGACCTGCCCGCCGGGGAGAACCTCTCGCGCTGGCTGGAGCGAAAAACCGGCAAAGTGGGTTACGCCTTTGGCTGGCTGGCGCAGAAAATTGTCGGCCCGGTAACGATGGGCCGCGATCCCTTTTTTAACGATCCGCGCATGTTTTACGATGTGATCCTGCGCCGCCGTAACTGGGCCAACGCCGCCTTCTGCTGCGGCGCGGCGTCGGTGCACCGGCGCGAAGCGGTGATGCAGGCGGCGCTGCGCAGCTATGTCTGGACGGTGGAAGAGGAGATCGACCGCCATACGCGCGATATCCGCGATCCCGCCACCCGCGAAGCGCTCCAGGATGCAATGCGTCCCCACGTCGCTTTCGATACCGAACTGACGCCCTATAAATTCCACGTCTCGGAAGATATCTACACCTCGATCCTGCTGCATGGCGATGCGGCGCGAAACTGGCGCTCGGTAATGCATCCGCGTATCGAATCAAAAATGTTATCGCCGCAGGATATGCTGACGTGGATGATCCAGCGCTTTAAGTATGCCGCCGGATCGCTCGATATTCTGTTCCACGACAATATCTTCAGCCGCCGCCGCTTTAAGCTCTCGCTGCCGCAAACTCTGATGTACGCCACCACTTTCTGGTCCTATATGGCCTGCGTCTGGAACGCCATTTTCCTGATTTCGCCGATTATCTACCTCTTCACCGGCATTCCGCCGGTGTCGGCCTGGTCGACGCCCTTTTATCTCCACTTTCTGCCCTTTTTTATCCTCTCGGAGCTGGCATTTATGTTTGGCACATGGGGTATTTCCGCCTGGGATGGGCGCGCATCCTATCTGTCGTTCTTCTCAATGAATCTGCGGGCGCTGAACACAGTGCTGCGCGGCGAGCAGATCAAGTTTCACGTTACGCCGAAGGAGCGCCAGACCGGGCGCTTCCTCTACCTGGTGAAACCGCAAATCGCCATCGTGCTGCTCACCCTAACCGGGCTGATTTGGGGCGGCATTCAGGTGGCGCGCGGCCAGGTGGATGACCCTTCCGGCTATGTAATCAATATCTTTTGGGGTGCCGTCAACATCGCCGCGATGTTGCCGCTGATCCTCGCCGCCGTCTGGACGCCGGACGAAGAGGAGGCGCGAACATGAGAACGCGCGACGCACTGCTTTCCGCACGCAGTTACATCACTATCCTGCTCGGTTTTCTGCTCGGCTTCGCCATCGTGGTGTGGGTGGAAAAACAGATGCCGACCCGCGTTGAGAGCAGCGGCGGCATGGCGCTGAGCAAAGATTTCCCGCCGCTGCCCACCTCGCGCGCGCTCACCTTTGAGGAGGCAATCTGGGCGCGCGTGGCCTGGCAATATTACGTCAACAATACGCAACCCAACGGGCTGCCGAATGCCCAGGATGGGCAGGCATGGTTCAGCTTATGGAGCGCGGGCAGCTATCTGCTGGCGGTGATTGCCGCACAACAGTTGCACATCCTCAGCGAAGCAGAGAGCGATGCGCGCATCAACAATGCGCTGGCAACCCTTGGCGGGCTGCCGCTTACGCCGCAGGGCGTGCCGGCGGCCTACTATCACTCCGATACGCTAAAAATTCTCGGCAAGCCGGAGAGCTCCGCCATCGGTATGGGTCGCCTGCTGGTGGCGCTGCAAACCCTGCTCTGGCGCTCGCCGCAGCACGCGGAGGCGGTGCGCGATCTCTTTAACCGCTGGCAGGTGGGTGCGCTTATCGCCACCAGCGGCGCAACGCAGGCCGCCGCGCCGCTGCATCACTGGGCGCTGGCCACCGATGAGCCGCGCAACAGCTTTGGCTATCGACTTTATGCCAGCCATACGCTGCGGCTGATCGACAGCGCCGCCGGGCTGGCGGTCACCAACCCGCCTGAGGGGCAGCAGATGATCGATATCGACGGCATTATGGTGCCCGATGAGGGGCTGCGCACACCGTGGGGACGCCAGCCTTCGCTGATTAGCCTCCCCTATTTGTTGACCGGCCTCGAGCTGGGCTTCGATGCGCAGAGCGCCGAAATCGCCTTTCGCATCATGCAGATCCAGCAGCGCCGCCACAGCCTGCGGGTACGCAAACCGCCGATCAGCACCGACTATGCCGAACCCGCGCCGGACTTTATCAATGACCTGCCCAACCGCCAGCCTGTCGACAACGAGGCGCTGCGCGATGCGCCGCCGGAGCTGACGGCGATCACCTCCACCCGCTCGGCCTTCGCCTGGTATGCCCTGTTTCGCAACAGCTGGAGCGAGGCCCTGCGCCAGCAAGCGCAGGTGCTGCAAGTGCCGGGCAAAGGGTGGCAGCGCGGGCATAACCTCAATAACAGCGTGAACAGTGTGATTGATGCCGACACCAATGCCATCGTGCTGGAAAGCCTGGCCTATATCGCCCACGGCCAGATGCTGTGCCTGGCCTGTTTTAATCCCGCGCCCCGTTCCCCTTCGTCAGCAGGAGCTACGCCATGAAGCTGAAAGCACTTCTCTTTTTTCCCCTGTTGGCAGGGCTGATGGCGCTCTGGATGACGCTGAGCCAGGCGCGCGCCGGCGATCTTCCGGCTTCGGACTACGCACCGCGCAGCGGCAAGCTGACGGCGCAAGAGATGACAATGGCGAGAAACGCCTGGCAATATTTTGTCGCCAACTACCAGCCCACCACCGGACTGGTTAACGCGGTAAATAAATACCCCTCCACCACCATGTGGGACAGCGCCTCTTACCTCGCTGCGCTAACGGCGGCACGCGAACTGGGAATTATCGACAAAGCGGAGTTTGACCGGCGGATGCTGAAGATCCTCGCCACCATCAACAAGCTGGATCTGTTTCGCAACGAACTGCCCAACAAAGCCTACAACACCCTCACCGCGCAGAAGGTGAACTACACCAACAAACCGGGCGAGATTGGCTTCTCGGCGCTGGATATCGGCCGCATGCTGATCTGGCTGAAGGTGATCAAAGAGCGCTACCCGGAGTATGGCAACAGTATTGATAACATCGTGCTGGGCTGGGATTTTAGCCATGCCGTCGATCCGTGCGGCACCCTCTACGGTGCCTATCTGGAAAACGGTCAGCCGAAGTATGTGCAGGAGGGTCGCCTCGGGTATGAGGAGTATGGCGCCGCCGGTTTCCAGCTGTGGGGCTTCAACACCTGCCAGGCGAGCCGACCGCAGCCCTATGAGCTGGCCGAAATTTACTGCGTGCTGGTGCCGTATGACACGCGCGATCCGCGTGCCACCTCGCAGCACAACTATGTGGTGACTGAATCCTATCTGCTTTACGGTCTTGAGTTCGGCTTTGATAACCCGAACGATCGCAACAACAGCCCGCGCAACTACTCCCATCCGTGGATGAAAAACTTCGCCGACCGTGTCTACCAGGCGCAGGAGAACCGCTACACCATTACCGGCGTGCTGACCGCCCGCTCCGAGCACCAGCTCGATAAAGCCCCCTACTTCGTCTACGACACGGTCTACACCGACGGTTATGACTGGAACACCATCACCGACAAAGGGCAGTTTATGCCCAGCGCCGCCGCCGTCTCCCTGAAAGCGGCGCTCGGCATGTGGGTGCTGTGGGATTCTCCCTACACCGATCGCCTGATGAGCGCCATTGAGAACGCCAACGAAGAGGGCAAAGGGTATTACGAAGGGCTGTATGAGAATGGCGACGGCCCGATCAAAGAGTTCACCGCCAACAACAACGGCATCATGCTCGAGGCGCTGCTGTTCAAAAAAGAGGGCAAGCTGCTGCAGTTCAACACCGATAACCCGAAAAACCGCAACTTCGCCCCGTCGCTGTGGGAGAAGAAGCTGGTCGATCTGTTTGAGGAGAACAACGCCCGCCGCAACCGACCGTTCCTTGAAAGCACGCCGTCGGTGAAAAACTGGTGTCAGCAGACCGGCACTACCCAGCGCACGAAACCTGCCTGCCAGGCGTGCCAGTGCGCCTCCTGTAACGCGGATGAGCCTGTGAAGCTGCCGCCGGTGACCGCGCAATGTCTAAAACCGTAGTTCGCTGGCTGGCGATCCCTCTGTTGCTGCTCGCCGCCGCCTTTGCGCTATTTAGCGAGGGCGGCGCAGGCTGGCGCTGGCTGACAAAAGGGGCATGGAACACCACCGCGCGCGTCAGCAGCCTGACGCCGCAGGAGCGCGAGTGGGCCACCATCGCCTGGCGCTACTTCGTTAATAACACCCAACCGCAAACCGGGCTGGTCAACGGCAGCGACAAGCAGCCGCGCGTTACGCTGTGGCAGATGGGGGACACGCTTATCGCCCTGTTGGCGGCAAAAGATCTCGATCTGGTTGACGATAAGGAGTTTGACGCGCGCCTCACCCGCCTGCTCGGCACCCTCAACCGGCTGATGCTCACCGATACCCGCACGCCAGGCAGGCTCTACTCCAGCCAGACGGCGACCATCGTCGACTTTAGCGGCAAGCCGGTGAAGAGCGGCTGGTCGGCGAAAGATATGGCGCGGCTGATGCTGGCGCTTCGCCTGACTGCCGAACGCGCGCCGCAGTACCGCGAGTATCTCGACAAAGTGATCCTGCGCTGGAATTTCTGCCCGGTCATGGATGGCGAAGGCGAGCTGTGGTCCGCCTCGCTGCAAAACGGCCAGCCGGTGGTGCGCGAAGAGCTGCGCCTCGGCGAAAGCGAATATGCCGCCAGCGCCTTCCGCCTGTGGGGTTTCCCGGCCGGGAAAGCGCTCACGCCGCCGTCGAAAAACGTCATCATCTACCAGCGCAGCCTGCCGGTGGATGCCCGCGATCCGCGCACCACCTGGCAGCCGTCGATCCTCTCGACGGTGCCAGCGATGCTGCCAGGGCTGGAATTTGGCTGGCAGCCGCCGGGATTGAGCGACGAGGTGCAAACCCTGCTGCGCGATCGGGCGCAGGGTGTCTGGCTGACACAGAAAACGCGCTGGGAAAAAGAGAAGACCCTCACCGCCCGCGCTGACTTCACTCTCGCGCAAGCACCGTGGCATGTGGAGGACAGCGTCTGGGGCAATGGCTATGCGTGGAATACCCTCGGCGATGACGGGAAATATTACCCGCGGCTGTCGCAGGTAACGACTAAAGCGGTGTTTGCTCTATGGGTGTTGTGGGACACCGCCTACACCAACGCCCTGATGGCGGTGACGGAACATCTTAACGACCCCGAACGCGGCTGGTTTGAAGGGCGCGTCGAAGCGACGGGCGATATCAACAAAATGGTGACGCTCTCCACCAATGCGATGGTGCTGGAAGCGCTGCTCTACAAAGCCAACGGCGGGCCGCTCTTTCGCGACGGTTTAATCGACGATGAGAGCTATTTCGTGCGCCGCACGACAGATGAATTTAACAAACCCGGCCTCTGCCTGCCGGGTGAACGCACCCCGAGGGCCGCGCCATGAAATTCTACCGCGATCTCTTTGAAGCGAGTCTGAGCCGCGTCTTCCCCGATGATGAGAAACGCGCCTTCTTTAACGCCTTCTACACCACCTTTATGCATATGTCGCCGGAGACGGAGCAGCACTTCGCCCGCTTCGGGAGCGAAGAGGGGCAACAGCTGGTTTATAAGAGCTTCTTTGCCATGCTGGCGGTCGACGGCGCGCTGTTTGTGCCCGATTTTCTGGAGCGACTGGCGCGCGAACAGAACACCGACGGCCTGCGCTTGCCGCCGCGCTTTTTTGCCCTCTGGCGTGAAGCGATGTTGATTACCGTGCGCCAGCGCGACCCGCAGTGCGATGAAGAGACGCTGACCGCGTGGGCGATGGCGATTGCGCCGGGGCTGGAGTACCTGCGCCGCCAGGCGGAACTGCACTACCAGGCCGGGGAGGCGTCATGACAACAGCCTGCCATTTCGACCTCAACGCCCTGCCCGCGGCGGTGCTGATCTACGATCGCCACGAGCAGCTACTGGCGTGGAATACGCAGGTAGAGGCGTTTTACCCGGCGCTTGCCGGCGGGCTAAAGACGGGGGCGACGCTGCAAAGCCTGGCAGAGAAGTTTATCGACGCGGCCTATAACACCGACCCGAGCCGCCGCCAGACGCTGCGCGAGGCGATCATTCGCAACTGCCGCCAGGATAACCACCGCGAAGTGCGCCAGGCCGGGCCGCGCCGCCTGTTTGTTCACCACCAGCGCCTGGCGGATGGCAGCATCGTCAGCCTGCACAGTGACATCACACAGCTGGATGAAGCCCAGCGCTCGCGCCAGCAGCTGCACGATGATTTTCTGCTCACCGCCGACTCTATTCATATCGGCATCTGGGACTGGCAGATTTCGGCCGACAATTTGCAGGTCAACGACACGCTGCTGACGATGATTGGCCTTCCGCGCAGCCAGTGGCACCATCCGGCACGCTTTCTGCTCAATCTGGTGCATGAGGAGGATCGCGCCCGCCTGCGCCAGGCGATGCAGGGGTCAACCCGCCACCACGTTCCGGTGTTTGAGTGTGAAATCCGCGTTCGCCATCAAAGTGAGGAGTGGCGCTGGATGCTGCTTTCCGGCCAGGTGGTAACGCTGACCATGCAGGGCGACGCGGAGCGGGTGATTGGCACGTTGCAGGATATCACCCGCCGTAAAGAGGCGGAGCTGCTGGCGATTGAGGCGGCGAAGGTGGCGCGTGACGCCAACGAGGCGAAGAGCGCCTTTCTGGCGAATATGAGCCATGAAATTCGCACGCCGATGAACGGTATTCTCGGCATGACGCAACTCTGCCTCGACACGCAGCTCACCAGCGAGCAGCGCGAGTACCTCTCGCTGGTGATGAGTTCGGCGCAGTCGCTGCTGCATATCATCAATGACATTCTCGACTTTTCGAAAATCGAGGCGGGCAAAATCATTCTCGATGAGGAGCCGCTGGAGATCCGCCCCTTTATCCAGGCGCTGATCCGCCCGCATATGCCCGCCGCCAGCGAAAAAGGCATTGAACTGCTGGTTGATATCGACCCCGCCGTGCCGGAGGTCGTCTCCATCGATGGCCCCCGGCTGCGGCAGATCCTCACCAATCTGCTCGGCAACGCGCTGAAATTTACCCATCAGGGAGAAGTGGTGCTCGCCATCTCGCCGGGCGAGGAATCCGGTAGCTGGCGTTTTGCGGTGCGCGACAGCGGCATCGGCATTCCTGCCGAAAAGCAGCAGGCGATCTTCGAAGCCTTCAGCCAGGCAGACAGCTCCACTACCCGCCGCTATGGCGGCACCGGGCTGGGGCTGACCATCTCCGCGCGGCTGGTGAAAATGATGGGCGGCGAACTGGCTGTAACCAGTGAACCGGGCGTTGGCAGTGAGTTCGCGTTCAGCTTAACGCTGGTAAGCCAGCCTGCCGCGCTGGCGGCGATGGCAATGGCGCGCTTTAGCGGCGAGCGGGTGCTGGTGGTGGACGATAACAGCACCAACCTGCGTCTGCTGGAGACGATGCTGACGCAGATGGGGCTGGTGCCGCTCTGCGTCGATAACGCCCACCAGGCGCTGCGCCTGACGGCAGAGAGCGAACCCTTTCCGCTGATCCTGCTTGATGCGCAGATGCCGGAGATGGACGGCATTTCGCTGGCGCTGGAACTTTCGGTGCTGCCGCAGGCGAGCCAGAGCCGCATCATTATGCTCAGTTCCATGAACCGCCACTTCGATGCGCGAATGCTTAAACGCATCGGCATCGCCCACTACCTGCATAAACCGGTGGCGCAAAGCGAGTTGAACCAGGCGATCGCCAGCGTGCTGGCACCGGGTCGCCTGCCGGAGCCCGCTCCCGTCGAACAGCCTGTCGCGCCGCAAGCCGCAGCCAGCGCGCTGCGGATTCTGCTGGCGGAAGATAATCTGGTGAACCAGAAGCTGGCGCTGCGACTGCTGGAGCGGCTCGGCCACCACGCTGAGGTGGTGGATGACGGGCGCGCGGCGCTCGATCGCTGGCATGAAGGGGGCTGGGATCTGCTCCTGATGGATCTGCAAATGCCCGGCATGGATGGCGAAACGGCGATCCGCCTGCTGCGCGAAGAGGAACAGATGCACACGCTCAGCCACCAGCCGGTGATCGCCATGACCGCGCACGCCATGCAGGGCGATAAAGAGCGCTGTCTGGCAATGGGGTTTGATGGCTATATCGCAAAGCCGGTAAGCCAGCAGGCGCTGCACGATGAGCTGACCCGCATCACGCAACGTGACGATGAAGGGTTGCCCACGCAGAGCGCCCTGCTGACGCAGTGTGCCGACGATGCTGAACTGGTTAACGAGCTGCTGGCCCTGTTTAGCGAAAGCGTCGGGACAATGCAGGCCAGGATTGCCGATGCCATTCACACCAACGATCGCGACGGCCTGCGGCGCGCAGCGCATAAACTGCGCGGCGAGGCGATCGCCCTCGATTTCACCCGCCTGAGCCAGTTGCTGCAACAGCTTGAGAGCCAGGCCATCAGCCTCGATCAGCAGGCACTGGATAACCTGCACACGACGCTTCGCGAGGAGTTTGTGCGCGTTGAGGCGTGGCTGCAACGCCGGGAGGCAAACCATGAAGCGTAACGCGCTGCTGCTGTCGCTCTTACTCTCAACCCAGGCTTTCGCCACTGCGCTGCCCGTCACCTGGTCCCTTGCCGGGCAGTGGCGCGTGCACGATGCCAACGATCCCGCTTTCGATGGCGTCAGCGCCTCCACCGCCGACTGGCGTACCCTGCGCGTGCCCGCTAACTGGTACAGCGACGGGCTGGATCACCAGGGCGCGCTCTGGTACCGGCACAGCTTTACCCTGCCTGAGCAATCTGCCGATACGCTGGCAACGCTGGTGTTTGACGGCGTCGACTACCTGGCTGACGTGACGCTGAACGGCCAGCGGCTGGCGCACCATGAGGGCTACTATCAGCGCTTCCCGGTGGATATCAGCCAGGCGCTACGCCGCCATAACCAGCTGGCGGTGCGCGTCGATAGCCCGTTTGAAGATCCAAAAACTATCTGGCCGCTGCATAAAACGATGGTCAAAGGGGTGCTGAATCAGCATGACACCCGCCCTGGCGGTGCCTGGTCGGCGCAGGGACAGGATGCCAACTCCGGCGGCATCTGGGCCCCGGTCCGGCTGCACCTTAGCCGCGGGGCGGCAATCGACGAGATTATCCTGCGCCCGCTGTGGCAGGAGGGGCTGGCGAAGCCGATGCTGCGCGCCGAGATCCGCTACCGGGCGAAACAGGCCGGGCCGGTGACGCTGCGCCTGGCGGCGAAGCCGGATAATTTTTATGGTCGTGATTACCGTCAGGAGTTCCCGGTCACACTTGAGGCAGGCGACAGCAAGGTGCTGACGGTAACGCTGCCGATGGAGGCCGCCAGGCTCTGGTGGCCGGTCGGTCACGGTAAACCCAACCTCTATCGCGTTCGCGCCTCGCTGATCGATCGGCAAGGGGTGATGGATACCGCCGTCACCCGCACCGGCCTGCGCAAAATGGAGGAAGCGCCGGATAACAAAGGCTGGCGCATCAACGATAAGCGCCTGTTTGTGAAGGGCAGCAACTATATCGGCTCGCCGTGGCTCGGCACCATGACGCGCGCAAAGTATCGCCAGGATTTCGAGCTGGTAACGGGGATGAACGCCAATGCGATACGCGTGCATGGTCATGTTGCCGGGCGCGCGCTGTATGATGTCGCCGATGAGATGGGGCTGATGATCTGGCAGGATGTGCCGTTGCAGTGGGGCTATAACAACAGCAGTGAGTTTGCCGATAACGCCGCCCGCCAGACGCGGGAGATGGTGGCGCAGTTCGGCAACTCACCGGCGATTGTTGCCTGGGGTGGGCACAACGAGCCGCCGTGGAACTCGCCGTGGATGGAAAAGCGTTTCAAGGACTGGAATAAAGATCTTAATCGCGAGCTGACGCAGAAGGTGGCGGATGCGCTGGCTGAGGATACTTCGCGCATTGTGCACCGCTTCTCCGCCGTGGAGGAGCACTACTGGCAGGGGTGGTATTTCGGCACCCTGCGCGATGTGCTGGCTCCGGCGAAAACTGGCATCATCACCGAGTTTGGCGCGCAGGCGCTGCCGCGCCTCTCGACCCTCAAAACCATTATTCCTGCCAGCGAGATGTGGCCGAAGAGCACCGATGCGAAAGATCCCGGCTGGGATCGCTGGAAGTATCACAACTTCCAGCCGTTCCAGACTTTTGGCTTTGCCAAAGTGCCGCGCGGCGAGAATATTCAGCAAACTATCGACAACACCCAGCGCTACCAGGCGGAGCTGGTGGCCATGGCGGCAGAGAGCTATCGCCGCCAGCGTTATCAACCGGTTACCGCCCTGTTCCACTTTATGTTTGTCGAGACCTGGCCGTCGATCAACTGGGGCGTCGTTGACTATCTGCGTCAGCCGAAAGCGGGCTATTACGCGCTGCAAACCGCCTATCAACCGCTGCTGCCCTCCATCGAGCCGGTCACGGCAAACTGGCAGGCTAACAGAGCGAATATCCTGCGACTGTGGGCAATTAACGATAGCTGGTCGGCCTGCGAAAAGTGCACGCTGAAGTGGCGCATCACGCAAAACGACAGCAGCCTGGAGAGCGGTGAGCTGCCGCTGACCCTTGATGCGGATTCCGGCCAGATGGTGAAAGAGGTTTCGGTAACACCCACCGCACCCGGCGAAGCCAGGATCGCCTACTGGATTGAAGACCAGCAGGGCAAAGTGGTCGGTAAAAATGCGCGCGTGGAAGCTGTAACGGTGGGTGAAAACGCCGCATCGTGACAGGTGCGGTTGTAACCTTTACTCTGCCTGTTATCGCAATGTCCTTACCCTGGAGCATCGATGACAGCAGAGAATCTGGCGCAAATGGGCGCCGCCCGGGTGGTGAAACGAGTGAACACCGCCGGAATAATCGTGATTGAGAAAGCACCGGTCAGCGAGGTCGAGTACGCCTTCTACCACCAGGTTGCGCCTGAGCTAAACCGCGCGGAAATCCTTACCCCAGCCTTGGTGGGATCCGATGCCAGTTCGCGCGCCCTCACCCTTGAAGCGATTCCCTACCCTGTTAGCCAGCAAAATGTCGCGAACGACGCCATCGTGTCGATGCTGGCACGGTTACACCGCTTTTCGCCGGATAGCAACTGGCACTACCACACCCATCGCTGGCCCGACGCGCAGCTGGAGCTGAGCCTGCACCTGCTCGCTTTGCCGGAAGCAGCCGCCAGAGCGCTGCGCCGCTGCCAGCGCGACAGCGACAGACTGTTTGCCGAAGCGGGCCTGATTTCCGGCGACAGTAACGCCGGCAACTGGGGGCAGCGCGAGAACGGCGAGTTTGTGCTGTTTGACTGGGAGCGGTTCAGCACCGGTCACCCGGCCATTGATTTAGCCCCGCTGATTAAAGGTATGGGCACGCCTGAAGAGTATCGACACCTCGCGGCGCGCTACTGCCGCTTTAATCCGCGGTCAGAAAACGATCTCGCTCGCGATATTGCCTTAGCGAAAGCGTGGATTGTCAGCGAAGTGATTACGCTCCTTCACCAGCGACAGAAAGCGGATTTTCCGCGTTTTCAGCACTGGTATCGCTGTTATTTGCCCGACTGGCTTAAGCAGATCGAAACCGTTATCTGACTGCCTCTTTATGCTTAACCTCGCTTAGCGCTTCGTGAGCGCCAGGCGGATCCCCAAGGCAATAAACGTGGTGCCGACAATGCGGTCGAGCAGCTTTTGCAGCCCTCTGTTTTGCGAAACCGCGCCCGCCGCGCTGCCCGCCAGCAGGGCGAAAGTAATATCGGTCAGGAAGGCGATCAGTGCGTACGCGAAGCCAAGAATCAGAAATGAGGCAGCATGCTGATCGCCATCCGCCACCACGAACTGCGGGAAGAATGAGATAAAGAAGAGCAGCACCTTCGGGTTGGTGAGCGTGGTGATAAACCCACGCGAGAGCAGCGTGCGGGTGGTCACTTTCGCTTTGATGGGCGCACTCTCCTCGCCCTCAACGCGCGATTTGGCGAATGTGCCGAGGATCATCTTACTGCCGAGGTAGAGCAGGTAGGCTGCGCCGAGGTATTTAATTACCGTAAACATCAGCGGTGAGGCGGTGATCAGCGCCGTTAGACCGATGGCGCTCGCCACGGCATGCGTACAACTGCCCAACGCCACGCCCGCCGCGGAGATCACCCCGGCATGACGCCCGTTAGCCACGCTTTGCCCGATAACATAAGCCATATCCGGGCCTGGCGTTACCGACAACAGAAAAACTGACAGGGCAAACAGCCCAAAATGTGTAATATCCAGCATCACTCCCTCCATATTCAGAAGCATAAGTTAACATCGGGATGAGGCAGTAATCCATACCTGGAATGAATAGTTATGCCTTGCAGAGAATAGTTATGCGAATGCAATGTGAGACAGGATCTTATAAGCAGCACTACTGTGGTTGCCGTGAAACATATCCATAGTGAATGTGCCGTCTTTCAGTTAGTCTGTTGGGACGTATCGTCGACAGAGGCGGCTAAGTATGGATAACCCACTCTTTCTCAAAGTGATTGCTGTCGTTCTTCTTGCCACATCGGTGGCGCAAATATTTATCAAAAAGAAAAAAACAACGCACCTTCCCCCTGATATTGCAGAGGCTAACGCCCGCGAGCGCTACCAATGGCGCCACGTCAGAAGAGTTTTTCGCCTTATGCAGATCGCCTGCGCGATCTATTTCATCGTGCTGGCATGGAAAGTGATACAGGCATAGCGGTGCACAATGGAGATGAAGCAAATGAAAACCGTCGAGATACTGCAATACACCTTGCGCCAGGGAAGCGGCGCGGCGTTTCACGCCATCATGCAGGAGATCAGCGTTCCCCTGCATCAGCGCCACGGCATTGATGTTGTGAGGTTTGGCAACTCATTGCACGATCCCGATTGCTACTGTCTGATTCGCGCTTTTGACAGCCCGGAGAGTATGGCTGCGGTGCTGGAGGCCTTTTACGCCAGCGATGCGTGGCGCGCTGGCCCGCGAGAATCGATTGTGAACAACATTGAAAGCAGCCTGAAAACGGTTATGACACTCTCGCCCGAAGGTGTGGAAGGGTTGCGATAACTACCAGAGCCAGGGGATGACACCCGCGCGGTGTCAGGCATAATTCGTGTGGATTCAGATTTCCTGTATCCGCCGATAACATCACTTTTCAGAGAGACGCTATGAATACCAGAGCACTGTTTTTAGGTTTTTTTCTGTTTGCTGGCTCGCTGAATAGCGCGATGGCGGACAGCTGCCGCGCCAATATTTTTGGCGGAGAGGATTGCCGTTATGACGATGGCACAACATCCAGCAGCCGCTCCAATATTTTCGGTGGGCAGGACACGAAATATAGCGACGGAAGAACCTCAAGCAGCAGAGCCAATATCTTTGGCGGCCAGGATACGAAAAACAGTGACGGCAGCTCTTCCAGCAGCCGCGCCAATATCTTTGACGGCCAGGATACGCGCTACAGTGATGGTAGCTCCTCCAGCAGCCGCGCCAATATCTTCGACGGTCAGGAGACGCAGTACAGTGATGGCAGGCACTCCAGCAGCCGCGCCAATATCTTCGACAGTGAAGACACCATAAATAATTAATCTCTTTCCGGCATCAGCGCTGTCGGGCGATGTGCTGCCTGGCGGTGCTAATGCCGCGACGCTTCGCTTTCCCCGCCCGCTGTAACGGCAATAAAATCTGGCCGCGATAAGCGTCATTGTATAAACGTGAAGGATGCGTTGCAGAAATCAGGGAAATGAAGAGAGAGGAAATGCTGGAGCGGGCGAAGGGAATAATCAACGGGGAACATGTCAAAGCGCCTGTACGACGCGAGGAATTGAGCAAGCAGATCGCAGAAGCCGCTAAAGCTATCGGTATACATGGCTCTGGATCGGCTCATAGCTTCCGCAAAGCTGGCGGGAATGCCATCTAAAAGCGTTGTGCAAATAACATCGCATTAGCTATGACTGTGCTTAATCACAGCAACATCACAGACACCACGCGCTATCTGGATTTAGGCAAGCAAGCTGTTAGCCGTGTGATCAATGAGATGGACTTATAAGGAGATACACATGAAACGCTTGCTTGTGCTGACGCTGGCAGTAATTCCAGCCTTGGTGACTCACGCCGGACAAATAGCCCTGATTCTTAGTGCGAACAGGAGGCAGACAACGCGAAGATTTGCATCTATAGCAATGCTATCTATACAGAAACAGTGGCGATCAGGCCATCTGAACAATGCAAATACACCCAGATGTTTGTAGAGGATTAAATACGCTTAAGCTATTAAATAATTATTTATGTTCATTCGCAGCAGTAAGCAAATCAATAAAAATTTTGGAAAAGAGGGCATCTTTAAAAATATCAATCTTAAAGATCTTTTGATGACTACCAGAAGTCAACTGTGATTTTAATCTCATGCTAATGACATCATGATAATCTTTTGAAGCAGAGAAAACATAGAATATAGCAAACCCCTCCACAACGAAATACCATAGCACACTGTCAGTCTCATCACTTTTTATAAAAGCAAAGTTGCTAATAATAGATTTAATAACGTGATCAGGGATATTATTCGTTGTATCAATCAACCTAAACACACAAATACGGATGAAGTTATCTACCTTCAAATGACTAAGTTTATTTATTCTCACCTGTTTGTTTTTAATGCAATGTCTCATCAAGTCATCCAACTCAGGAACTCCATTCACAGTTGAGTAATGCACACTTTTAGAGATAGAGGCTCTCCATAGTATACTTAGTAAGAAAAGATAAAATCGCTTATAATTGAAAGAGTTGATGATAATATGGTCAGCGTTTTTACGTATATTATGATGGTTTCTCAACAATCTTGTTCCATACGATTCGTACTCATGGCTGATAAGCTGCTCACATTCGAAGCATAGAAGTGGCTCTTTAGGATCAACATTTTCTCGTTTTGGTTTAGTACCTTTCTGGAATATAATCAACTGGGAATCATTCTTCTTCAATCGTTTGAAATAGCTTCTTGGTATGCTGTGAGATTCCAGTAGTTCTTTCTCTTCGAGACATAACTTACAGATACCTTTCATAAGTTTCCCATAATGTAAAAATGTCGATGTTTACATTTCCTGCTAAGCAAGATATTAAATAAGGTCTCATAGAATCCCCAAGATACGTACCCTATTCATACTATCACAAGCATGTTCAGTTTATTTGTTAACTGGTACTAAATCTAAAACGCCATAATGTGCCTGTCTGTGACAGTTCGGGCACAATGCAATCGCATTTTTAACAGAATCCTCCCCACCATTCGAAAGCCACTCAATGTGATGAACCTCAAGAAATGGTGTGCCGTCTAATTTGAGAAAAGGAGCGTCACTCTTACAGTTTTGGCACTTACCATTAGCCCTTGAAAGCACCTCGGCTACTACATACGGGCTTCGCTTATAAACTCGTGTTGTTACTGCGATTAGCTCAGGAGTTTTATTCTCGTTTTTTAAAAGCTCTTTGCGTTCTGGTGGGGAAAGTTCTAAAGCAGCATCAACAGCCTTTTCAAACTCGGACTTCACTTGGCGGTAACACCATTTCCCTTGCTGATCCTGATACAACTCCCAAATACCATGAATAGAGGGTTGATAGATTTCAAAGATATTCCCGCGCTTAAACAATCGGTCATACTCATGATGCCGATGGGTTACATCATCAGTTCGCCTGGCTGTTTTGTTGAAACTCCAGTAGCTGCGGTTGCAGTTGACAGTGTTAACTACGAGATTAAGCCAAGTATCGTCTTTATAATGCGGAAATCGCTTTCTAAGATAATCATCCACTTGCTTAGCAGTTGCCGCCCCTCCGAACTGTTCTTCAACCACTTGCACAGTAGTGATTCTTATCGGTTCGTCGCCATACTTGTATGTACGATTTAATTTTGAAGGCATCAAGAGATCTCTTGCAACTTAAGTTTTATCTTAGATTAGCTATCGGAAATAAGTTGTGCAACTCTCTGATTTTTGACAATAGAATCCTTAAAGCCCCATTGGTGATACAGACACAAGCGGAGCGAAGCGACTTCATCAGACTGTCAGAGAGATCACATCTTATCAGGATAACCGTGTACCCTTGCGGGAGCGTGGCTGAAACACTGATGGAGCTTACATGTCGTTTGTAGGAACTTATCACCATAAACCTCTTAACGTGGCTCATGAGGCCGCAAATCGGGCTTTAATGCGTGTGAGCAATCTGTCGATGACATAGCGATGCCTGGATGGGCTTTCTCTTCACGTTTTGCTATCGCGGTGTGAGGATGCAACTGCCGCCGACGCTGAGTTATACTGTCATCTCACTATGTAACTTAGCGTGACAGTTACCAAGGGCGGATCACCATGGTAGAACCCATAGGCGACTAAAATAGGTAACTATTTAAATTGCTGATAGAGAAAGCTTTTAAGCTTCTCCACAAGAGGAGAGATCTGGAGCGGGCGAAGGGAATCGAACCCTCGTATAGAGCTTGGGAAGCTCTCGTTCTACCATTGAACTACGCCCGCTTTCAAAGTGCTCAGGCATTATAGACCTTACATCGCGTCTGACAACCCACCGATGCGCTAACAGGTTAATTTCTCGCCTGTTAGCGCGCAGATTAACACTTCGGTACGCTGCCCTGCGGCGGTAAATAGCGCAGCGGATCGATGGCCGTCGCGCGATAGCGCAGCTGGAAGTGCAGACGCACGGAGTCGGCATCGCTGCTGCCCATGGTGGCAATCTTCTGCCCGGACTTCACGCTCTGGCCGTTATTCACCAGCAGCGTCTCATTGTGCGCATAGGCGGTGATGTAATCTTCGCTGTGCTTAATCATGATCAGGTTGCCATAGCCGCGCAGCTGGCTGCCGACATAGACCACTTTCCCGGCACCGGCGGCGTAGATCGGCTGCCCGCGCGACCCGGCGATATCAATGCCTTTATTACCGCCATCAGAGTTGGAATAGGTAAGGATCACTTTCCCGCTGGTCGGCCAGCGCCAGCAGCGCTGCCCAACGGGCGGCCAGGAGGCTTGCGGCACCGACGAAGAAGGCCGCGCTTTCGCCAGCTTGCCGGAGGAGGAGCCTTTCGACGCCCCTTTCACCTTCAGCCGCTGCCCCACTTCGATGGTGTAGGGCGGCGAAATACCGTTCATGCTCGCCAGCTCTTTTACGCTGGTACCGGTAATGCGCGAAATGCGGTACAGGGTATCGCCGCGCTTGACCGTGTAGGTCGCGCCTGCGTAGCTTCCGGTCGAATTATTCCCCGCACAGCCCGCCAGCAGCAGCGTAAATGCCAGGCATATGACCATGCAAAATGGGTTTTTCATCAGGCGTCCTGCGCGCAAAACCATTCCTCGAATAAATTAACTGGCGACATATCATAGCAGCCATACGTGGGATGCCAACCCTTTCACAGGGCAATAAAAAAGCCCCGGCGCGTGAACGTCGGGGCTTGTGGCGATTAGCGGTTATTTAACCGGACGCATCGCCGGGAAGAGGATCACGTCGCGGATGGTGTGGCTGTTGGTAAACAGCATCACCATACGGTCGATACCGATGCCCAGACCCGCCGTCGGCGGCAGACCATGCTCCAGCGCGGTGACATAGTCTTCGTCATAGAACATCGCTTCGTCATCGCCCGCGTCTTTCGCTGCCACCTGGTCGGCGAAACGCTTGGCCTGATCTTCAGCATCGTTCAGCTCGCTAAAGCCGTTACCGATTTCACGGCCACCGATAAAGAACTCAAAGCGGTCGGTGATTTCCGGGTTGTCATCGTTACGGCGCGCCAGCGGAGAAACCTCTGCCGGGTATTCGGTGATGAAGGTCGGCTGAATCAGGTGCGCTTCCGCCACTTCTTCAAAGATCTCGGTCACGATACGGCCCAGACCCCAGCTCTTCTCAACTTTGATACCGATGTTTTCAGCAATCGCTTTCGCGCTGTCGAAGTTATCCAGATCGCCCATCTCGGTTTCCGGACGGTACTTCTTGATCGCTTCGCGCATGGTCAGCTTCTCAAACGGCTTGCCGAAGTCGAACACCTGCTCGCCGTAAGGCACTTCGGTGGTGCCGAGAATATCCTGCGCCAGCGTGCGGAACAGGGATTCGGTCAGCTCGATCAGATCTTTGTAATCCGCATACGCCATATAGAGTTCCATCATGGTGAACTCTGGGTTATGGCGTACGGAGATGCCTTCGTTACGGAAGTTACGGTTGATTTCGAACACACGATCGAAGCCGCCGACCACCAGACGCTTGAGATAGAGCTCCGGCGCGATACGCAGGTACATGTCGAGATCGAGCGCGTTGTGATGGGTGATAAACGGACGCGCAGAGGCACCGCCCGGGATCACCTGCATCATCGGCGTTTCCACTTCCATAAAGTCGCGGTTGACCATGAACTGGCGGATGCCGGCCATGATGCGGGAGCGAATTTTGAAGGTGTTGCGCGACTCTTCGTTAGCGATCAGGTCGAGGTAGCGCTGACGATAGCGCGCTTCCTGATCCTGCAGGCCGTGGAACTTGTCCGGCAACGGGCGCAGGGCTTTGGTCAGCAGACGCAGCTCGGTGCAGTGGATCGACAGCTCGCCGGTCTTGGTCTTGAACAGCTTGCCGCGCGCGCCGAGGATATCGCCGAGATCCCACTTTTTGAACTGCTCGTTGTAGATGCCTTCCGCCAGATCGTCGCGGGAAACATAGAGCTGAATACGACCGCCCACATCCTGCAACGTGACAAAGGAGGCTTTACCCATAATGCGGCGCGTCATCATACGACCCGCAACGGCAACTTCGATGCCGAGCGCTTCCAGCTCTTCATTCTCTTTGCCGTCGAATTCGGCGTGCAGCTTGTCAGAGGTCTGGTCACGACGGAAGTCGTTCGGGAACGGAACGCCCTGCTCGCGCAACAGCGCCAGCTTCTCACGGCGGGTTTTCAGTTCATTATTAAGATCGACTGCCGCGTCAGCGCCCTGTGCTTGTTGTTCAGACATGTTGGTTCCTCATAGCCCTGCTTTCAAACTTGCTTCAATAAATTGATCCAGGCTGCCGTCCAGCACCGCCTGCGTGTTGCGGGTTTCAACCCCGGTGCGCAGATCTTTGATGCGGGAGTCATCCAGGACATAAGAACGGATCTGGCTGCCCCAGCCGATGTCGGACTTGGTATCTTCCATCGCCTGCTTCTCGGCATTTTTCTTCTGCATCTCCAGCTCATAAAGCTTCGCTTTCATCTGCTTCATGGCCTGGTCTTTGTTTTTATGCTGAGAGCGGTCATTCTGGCACTGCGTGACCAACCCGGTCGGAATATGGGTAATACGCACCGCGGATTCAGTACGGTTAACGTGCTGACCGCCCGCGCCGGAGG
Source organism: Kosakonia sp. HypNH10 (assembly GCF_029850615.1). Taxonomy (NCBI): domain Bacteria; kingdom Pseudomonadati; phylum Pseudomonadota; class Gammaproteobacteria; order Enterobacterales; family Enterobacteriaceae; genus Kosakonia; species Kosakonia sp. HypNH10. The sequence goes on along the minus strand of NZ_JAOTIU010000006.1, from coordinate 193,498 downwards.
CACGGTAAACGTCGATGCGCAGGTCAGCCGGGTTGATTTCGATATCGATATCGTCATCCACTTCCGGGTAGACAAACGCGGAACTGAACGAGGTGTGGCGACGGCCGCCGGAGTCGAACGGGCTTTTACGCACCAGACGGTGCACGCCGGTTTCGGTACGCAGCCAGCCGTAGGCGTAATCACCAATGATCTTGATGGTAACGGATTTGATCCCCGCCACTTCACCTTCGGACTCTTCGATGATTTCGGTTTTGAAGCCGCGCGCTTCTGCCCAGCGCAGATACATGCGCGTCAGCATGCTGGCCCAGTCCTGCGCTTCGGTACCGCCGGAGCCAGCCTGAATGTCGAGGTAGCAGTCGGCGCTGTCATACTCGCCGGAGAACATGCGGCGGAACTCAAGCTGCGCCAGCTTCTCTTCCAGCCCGTCCAGCTCGGCGACGGCCTCGTTGAAGGTCTCTTCATCGTCGGCTTCAACGGCCAGCTCCAGCAGGCCCGCGACATCTTCCAGCCCCTGGCGCATCTGATCCAGCGTCTCAACGATAGCTTCGAGGGAGGAGCGCTCTTTGCCGAGCGCCTGTGCGCGCTCTGGCTCATTCCATACGTCCGGCTGTTCCAGCTCGGCGTTTACTTCTTCCAGACGCTCTTTCTTGGCGTCATAGTCAAAGATACCCCCTAAGAACGTCGGAGCGCTCCGTGAGGTCCTGAATGCGATTTTTTACCGGATTAATTTCAAACATGGTCTGTTTTCTTTTATTGGACTTGTCAAAAAGCGGTGATAAGGGCGAGATTCTACCGGATCTATGCCCTTATTTGTAGCGAATAGTGGCGCTAAAGTGGCCAGAGGTTTTCGATGATCAGCTGCACGCTACGGTTGCCGCGAAACTCGTTAACATCGAGTTTATAAGCGATTTTCACCTGCCGTACGCCGTTATCCGGCCAGATGGCGGTATCGACGTTAAAGGCGATCCCGTCGAGCAGCGGACCGCCGCCAACCGGCTCCAGCATCACTTTTAAATGACGCTCGCCCACCAGCCGCTGCTGCAACAGGCGAAACTCGCCGTCAAACATCGGCTCCGGGAACATCTGCCCCCACGGGCCCGCCTCGCGCAGCATCTCTGCCACTTCAAGCGTCATCTCCTGGGCGCTCAGCGGCCCGTCGGAGAGAATTTCGCCCTGTAATAGCGCCGGGTCGAGCCACTCGGTGACCAGATCGCCAAAGCGCTGCTGGAAGGCGTCAAAATTGGCCTCTTCAAGCGTTAATCCGGCCGCCATCGCGTGGCCGCCGAACTTCAGCATCATGCCGGGGTAGAGCGTGTCGAGCCGCTCCAGCGCATCGCGCATATGCAGCCCCTGAATGGAGCGCCCGGAGCCTTTCAGCACGCCTTCACCGGCAGGCGCAAAGGCGATAACCGGGCGATGGAAGCGCTCTTTAATGCGCGACGCCAGAATGCCGACCACGCCCTGATGCCACTCGGGATGGTACATCGCCAGCCCGCCGGGCAGCGTCTCGCTGCTGCGCTCAAGCTGCTCGCACAGCGTCAGCGCTTCCGCCTGCATGCCCTGCTCAATCTCTTTGCGCGTCTGGTTGAGCGCGTCGAGATCGCTTGCCAGCTGGCGCGCTTCACCGAGGTTGTCGCACAGCAGCAGCGCTACGCCGACAGACATATCATCCAGACGCCCGGCAGCATTGAGGCGCGGGCCGAGCGCGAAACCGAGATCGCTTGCCGCCAGCTTGTGCGCCTCGCGGTTGGCAATCTCAAGCAGCGCTTTAATACCCGGGCGACAGCGACCGGCGCGAATACGGCTCAACCCCTGCCAGGTCAAAATACGGTTATTGGCATCCAGCGGCACGACATCCGCCACCGTGCCCAGCGCCACCAAATCGAGCAGCTCAGCCAGGTTTGGCATCGCAATGCCGCGCGCCTCAAACCAGCCGTTGTCGCGCAGAAAGGCGCGCAGTGCCAGCATCAGATAGAAGGCAACGCCAACGCCTGCCAGCGATTTCGACGGGAAGTCGCAGTCGCGCAGGTTGGGGTTCACAATTGCCTCGGCCTCGGGCAGCGTGTCGCCGGGCAGATGGTGATCGGTGACCACAACCGGAATGCCAAGCTCATGCGCACGCGCAACACCCGCATGGGAGGAGATGCCGTTATCCACGGTCAGGATCAGCTGCGCACCGCGGGCATGGGCCTGATCGACCACTTCCGGGCTGAGGCCGTAGCCATCATCAAAGCGGTTAGGCACCAGGTAGCTGACGTTGTCACAGCCCAACGAGCGCAGCGCCAGCACGCTCAGCGCGGTGCTGGTTGCGCCGTCGGCGTCAAAATCCCCGACCACGATAATGCGCAGCCCTTCGCGCATGGCGTTGTAGAGGTGCGTAACCGCATCATCGATGCCGGTCAGCTGTTGCCAGGGAAGCATCCCTTTTACGCTGCGTTCCAGATCGCGGTCACTCTTCACGCCGCGGCTGGCATATAAGCGACGCAGCAGCGGCGGGAGTGAATCCGCCAGTACTGCCGCGTCATCCACCTCACGGCGGCGAAGTTGTATCTCAGCTTTCACGGGAATTACTTACCGCCCGTCGCTTTCTGGTGCTGGTCGAGGAAGGCTTTCATCTCGGCGGGTGCCTGGTAGCCCGGCACAACGTAGCCATCGTTCAGCACAATGGCTGGCGTACCGTTTACGCCAAACTGCACGCCCAGCGCGTAGTGGTTAGCGATGCTGATATCACAGCTGGCAGGCTTAACGCCTTTGCCTGCCATTGCATCATCAAAGGCTTTCTTCGGATCTTTCGCGCACCAAATCGCCTTCATCTCTTTTTCTACATCGCTCGGCACGCCCTGGCGCGGGAAGGCGAGGTAACGCACGGTAATACCCAGCGCGTTGTAGTCGGCCATTTCGCTGTGCAGCTTCTGGCAATAGCCACAGGTGATATCGGTAAAGACGGTAATGACATGCTTCTCTTGCGGCGCTTTGTAGACAATCATCTCTTTTTCCAGCGCGTTAAGATGCGGCAGCAGCATTTTGCTGGTGACGTTGACCGGCTGCGCGCCGCTGACGTCATACATCGGCCCCTGAATAATATGTTTGCCATCTTCGGTGACATAGAGCACGCCGCTGTTGGTCATCACGGCTTTCATTCCGGCAACGGGAGCGGGCATGATGTCTGAACTCTGTACACCCAGCTTCGCCAGCGACTGCTTGATCGCCGCATCATCGGCATGGGCCGCGCCGGTGAACGCAGCCAGCAGGGTGAACATGATTAAACCTTTTTTCATAACACATCCTTAGATTGTCAGCACTCACGCCCGCGGGTGGTGCTGTTGATGAAGCTTGCGCAGCCGCTCGGTGGCGACATGCGTATAAATTTGCGTTGTCGAGAGATCCTGATGCCCCAGCAGCATCTGCACTACGCGCAGATCCGCGCCGTGGTTGAGCAAATGCGTGGCAAAAGCATGGCGCAGAACGTGGGGCGAGAGCTTTTCGCTGTCGATCCCTGCAAGCACCGCATAGTGCTTGATGCGATGCCAGAAAGTCTGGCGCGTCATCTGTTGCCCACGCTGGCTCGGGAACAGCACATCAATCGAAGCACCGTTAAGCAGCCACGGACGCCCATATTCAAGATAGTGCTCAACCCAATAGATCGCCTCTTCGCCCAGCGGCACCAGGCGCTCTTTGTTGCCTTTACCGATAACCCGCAGCACGCCCTGGCGCAGGCTGATATCACTCATCGTTAGCCCCACCAGCTCCGTCACGCGAAGGCCGGTCGCATACAACACCTCAAGCATGGCTTTATCGCGTAACTCCAGCGGTTGGTCAACCACCGGTGCCTGTAACAACCGCCCGACCTGCGTTTCGCTTAAATCTTTCGGCAGGCGCTGCGGCAGCTTAGGAGAGGCCAACTGGGCGCTCGGGTCATCCTGGCGCAGCTTTTCGCGATAGAGATACTGGAAAAAACGCCGCACGGCGCTCAGCAGACGCGCCGAACTTGTGGCTTTATAGCCCCCTTCAACGCGTTCGGCGAGCAGTGCCTGCAACTCGTCGCTCTGCGCGCGCTCCAGGCTGCTGCCCCGATGATGAAGCCACTCCACAACACCCTTCAGATCGCGACGATAGGCGCTGAGAGTATTTTCCGCCAGGTTGTTCTCCAGCCAGAGCGCATCAAGAAATTGTTCGATACGTGCGAGATCTTCTTCCATCCGCCCTCTCCTTCTCTCAATCGCTGCATTATGCCTGATTGAGACCTGATTCTGGTACACTGCGTGCAAAGACACATCAAGAACCGAGATGTTTACGTTATGAATATTGGTCTGTTTTATGGTTCCAGCACCTGCTACACCGAAATGGCGGCGGAGAAGATTCGCGACATTATCGGGCCGGAACTGGTCACGCTACACAATCTGAAAGACGATGCTCCCACCCTGATGGAGCAGTATGATGCGCTGATCCTCGGCATTCCGACCTGGGATTTTGGCGAACTGCAGGAAGACTGGGAGGCCGTCTGGGAGACGCTCGACACGCTCAACCTTGATGGCAAAATTGTGGCGCTCTACGGCATGGGCGACCAGCTCGGCTACGGCGAATGGTTCCTCGACGCACTGGGCATGCTGCATGACAAGCTGGCACCGAAAGGCGTTAGCTTCGTCGGCTACTGGCCGACCGAAGGCTACGAGTTTACCAGCAACAAACCGATTATTGCCGACGGGCAGCTATTTGTCGGCCTGGCGCTGGATGAGACCAACCAGTATGACCTGAGCGACGCGCGCCTCGAAGCATGGTGCGAGCAGATCCTGACGGAGATGGCAGAGCGCTTCGCCTGACCTCTGCGACGTTGCCTTTAGTGCAGCCCCTGCGCCGGTTTTTGTAAAATCATCCGGCGCAGATCGCGCCACTCCTGCGCATCCATACTGTCTGCCGCCAGCCAGAGATGCTGGCGACGCCCATCTTCCTCGCGACGCAATCGCAGCATCATTCCGCTACGCAGCATCCAGGGCGTACCGACAATATCCCACTCCTCACCCTGCCAGCGCAGGCGCGAATCCATCAGCAGTTTAATCTCGCCATGACAGGCGTTGATGCGCCGTTGGCTCCGTACGGAGTCAAACACCACCAGCGAAAGCAGCAGCAGCCATACCGGCGTGTAGCTCAGCGGCCAGGGCATCAGCAAGATGAGCGCGGCTACGAATCCGTGAAGCAGTAAGGAGAGCCACTGTGCGCGCCAGGAGACGCGTAACTCAGATTGCCACAGGACCACGATCCCGATTCCGTGTCTGGATTAACTGCACCATTCTTTGCAACTCCGCATCCTGTGGCTTGCCGTGGTTCATAAGCCAGTTAAATAAATCGGGATCGTCATTTTCCAGCAGGCGGACAAAGAGACGTTTGTCATCATCGCTTAGCGAATCGTACTCATGTTCGAAAAAAGGCATGATGGAAATATCGAGTTCGCGCATTCCGCGACGGCAAGCCCAGTGAATACGGGCCTTGTTAGTAATATCCATGTGTATCTCCCTGTTCGGCATGATGGGCACATTGTAACGTGTTTTTAATATATCTTTTGCGGAATATTTCGCTGCTCGAGCCGGCTTCCAGAATAATTCCACTTCTCTGCAACGATTTCATTCCGCTGCGGAATATCTCGCAATGCCATCACAATGGCACAAATCGCATGCTTTATCGCTTGCAATGGACACCGGCTCTTTTACCATTAACACCCAACACAGCGTTAAGCTAATCAGGACATTAATATGGCTTTTACTCCTTTTCCTCCGCGCCAGCCGACCGCCTCTTCACGTCTGCCGCTGACGCTTATGACGCTCGATGACTGGGCGCTGGCAACCATTACCGGGGCCGATAGCGAGAAGTATCTGCAAGGCCAGGTGACGGCAGATGTCTCGACACTGGCGGCCAATCAGCATCTGCTGGCGGCGCACTGTGATTCTAAAGGCAAAATGTGGAGCAATATGCGGTTGTTCCACGATAAAGAGGGGTTCGCGTGGCTGTTGCGCCGCAGCGTGCGTGAAACCCAGCTGCGCGAACTGAAAAAATATGCCGTCTTTTCCAAAGTGACTATCGCTGCGGACGACAAGCGCGTTCTGCTCGGCGTGGCCGGTTTCCAGGCGCGTGCCGCGCTGGCGAATCTCTTCACCACTCTGCCGGAGAGCGAAAATCAGGTCGTGCAGGAGGGTGAAACTACGCTGCTGTGGTTTGCGCACCCTGCCGAACGCTTCCTGTTAGTGACCGATGCCGCCACGGCCGAAATGGTCACCGAGAAGCTGCGCGGCGAAGCCCAGTTCAATAACAGCCAGCAGTGGCTGGCGTTGAATATCGAAGCGGGTCTGCCGGTCATTGACGAAGCCAACGTCGCGCAGTTTATCCCGCAGGCAACCAACCTGCAGGCGCTGGGCGGCATCAGCTTTAAAAAAGGGTGCTATACCGGCCAGGAGATGGTGGCACGGGCGAAATTCCGCGGGGCCAATAAACGCGCGCTGTGGTACCTGGCAGGAACCGCCAGCCGCGTTCCGGAAGCGGGTGAAGATCTCGAACGTAAAATGGGCGACAACTGGCGTCGTACCGGCACCGTACTGGCTGCCGCGCAGCTGGATGACGGCCGCGTGATTGTTCAGGTGGTGATGAATAATGACATGGAGCCGGACAGCGTATTCCGCGTGCGCGAGGATGCCAACACGTTGAGCATTGAGCCGCTGCCCTACTCGCTCGAAGAGTAAGCGGTTCTGAGCCGGGCAAGGCATCAGCCCGCCCGGCTACGACGCAAGGTTTAAATCTGGCCGACGTAAAGATAGATCGCGAGGAAGTGGCAGACGCTGCCGCCAAGAACAAAACCGTGCCAGATGGCGTGGTTGTAGGGAATGCGTTTACAGACGTAAAAGATGACGCCAAGCGAGTAGATCAGGCCGCCCACGGCAAGCAGCGTGACGCCGCCCGGAGAAAGACGCGTGGCAAGCTGGTAAATCACCACCAGTGAGAGCCAGCCCATCGCCAGGTAGGTTACCAGCGACAGCACCTTAAAGCGGTGCGCGATCGTCAGTTTAAACAGGATGCCCAGCAGTGCGAGGCTCCAGATAACCACCATCAGCCCGCGCGCCAGCGGTGAATCCAGGCCGACCAGCAGGAACGGCGTGTAGGTGCCCGCAATCAGCAGATAGATGGCGCAGTGGTCAAATTTCTTCAGCCATATTTTGGCGCGGGGATGCGGAACGGCGTGGTAGAGCGTTGAGGCCAGAAACAGCAGTATCATGCTGCCGCCATAAAGCGCGTAGCTGGTGATGGCAAGCGTACTGGCATGGGTGTCGACTGCCTGTCCCAGCAGCAGCACCAGCCCGACAATCCCGAACACCAGACCGATACCGTGACTGATGCTGTTGGCAATCTCCTCTGCCAGTGTATATCCCTGTGCGATTAATGGTTTTTTCACCATAGGTAACTCCAGGAGAACTCAAAAAACGTTGCACTACTAGAGTAACTGAGAATAATTCCAGTGCACACCTGTACGCTAAAATATTTCGCATATGAATATGCCACTGCCTGAGGATCGGCTAAAAGTCGGGGCGCGCGAGCCGCAGTTGTGGCAGCATGAGGCACATTTGCAGGCAGGCCCGACAAGGGCTGGCTACATTATCAGCAGCAAAGGACACCGCCGTGACGATGTTTACCCACTCTGCCATCGCCAGCCTCAACACCCTGGAGATGATGGTCTACAACTTTGTGGTCAAAAATCGCGACAAAGTGATGTACATGACGATCCGCGAGCTGGCCGACGCGGCGGGCGTCTCGACCACCACGGTTCTGCGCTTTTGCCGCAAGCTTAACTGCGAGGGGTATTCCGAGTTTCGCGTGCGCTTTAAATTGTATCTGGAACAGAACGAGCCGCCGCAGGCAAATTTCGGTGCCAGCGAAGTAATAAGCTTTTTTAAAAGCGTTAATAACGACGAATTCGATAAGTTACTCGATAGCACCGTCGACATCATATTATCCTCCGAGCGTATTATCTTCGTTGGAGCGGGCACCTCGGGAGCGCTGGCGAAATATGGCGCACGATTTTTCTCAAATATTGGCAAATTCAGTAACCATATCGACGACCCCTATTTCCCGGTGACTAATGATATGGCGAAAAATGCGCTGGCAATTGTGCTCTCTGTCTCTGGAGAAACCGAAGAGATCCTGCGTTTTGCCAGCCAGTTCAGCCTGCATCACTGCAAAGTCCTCTCGATTACCAGCCATGAACATTCACGCCTGGCGAAACTCGCGGATTACAATATCTCCTGGCACGTGCCGCAAATGCGTATTTCCGGCGGGTACGATATTACGACGCAAATTCCGGTGGTTTATATTCTCGAGTCGCTGGGGCGTAAACTGGCGAAGAAAATAGCATAAAAAAACAGGGTGTTTTTCCGGTGTAACAAATTACCGCAGCGGCAATTTGTTATATCGTGACATTCATTTCGCCTTTGCTAGACTCGTTGACAGCCAATATGACGAGAAGAGCAACGATGAAAAAATTGACCTTACCGAAAGATTTCTTATGGGGCGGCGCCGTTGCCGCGCATCAGGTAGAAGGCGGCTGGAATAAAGGCGGCAAAGGCCCGAGCATCTGCGACGTGCTGACCGGCGGCGCGCACGGCGTCCCGCGCGAAATCACCCAGCAGGTGGAAGCGGGAAAATACTACCCGAACCACGAGGCCGTCGATTTTCATGGTCACTACAAAGAGGACATCAAACTCTTTGCCGAAATGGGCTTCAAATGTTTCCGAACTTCAATTGCCTGGACCCGCATCTTCCCGCAGGGCGATGAGTTGCAGCCCAATGAAGAGGGTCTGAAGTTCTACGACGATGTGTTCGATGAGCTGCTGAAGTACAACATCGAGCCGGTCATTACCCTCTCTCACTTTGAGATGCCGCTGCACCTGGTGCAGGAGTACGGCGGCTGGACCAACCGTAAAGTGGTTGATTTCTTTGTGCGTTTCGCCGAAGTGGTGTTTGAGCGCTACAAGAACAAGGTCAAATACTGGATGACCTTCAACGAGATCAACAACCAGCGCAACTGGCGCGCCCCGCTGTTCGGCTACTGCTGCTCCGGCGTGGTCTATACCGAGCACGAAAACCCGGAAGAGACGATGTACCAGGTGCTGCATCACCAGTTTGTCGCCAGCGCGATGGCGGTGAAGATTGGTCACCGCATCAACCCGTCGATGCAGATCGGCTGCATGCTGGCGATGGTGCCGCTCTATCCCTTCTCCTGTAAGCCTGAAGATGTGATGTACGCGCAGGAATCAATGCGTGAGCGTTATGTCTTTACCGATGTTCAGCTGCGCGGTTACTACCCCTCCTATGTGCTTAACGAGTGGGAGCGTCGCGGCTTTAACATCAAAATGGAAGCCGGAGATGAAGCGATCCTGCGCGAAGGGTGCTGCGACTATCTGGGCTTCAGCTATTACATGACCAACGCGGTGAAAGCCGAAGGCGGTTCGGGCGATGCGCTCTCCGGTTTCCAGGGCAGCGTGCCGAACCCGCACGTGAAAGCCTCCGACTGGGGCTGGCAGATTGACCCGGTTGGCCTGCGCTACGCCCTTTGCGAGCTGTATGAGCGCTACCAGAAGCCGCTGTTTATCGTTGAAAACGGCTTCGGCGCGTACGACAAAGTCGAAGAGGATGGCAGCATTAACGATGATTACCGCATCGATTATCTGCGCGCGCATGTGAAAGAGATGGTCGAAGCCGTCACCTATGATGGTGTGGACCTGATGGGTTACACCCCGTGGGGCTGCATTGACTGCGTCTCCTTTACCACAGGTCAGTACAGCAAACGCTACGGCTTTATCTACGTGAACAAGCACGACGACGGCACCGGCGATATGTCGCGCTCACGCAAGAAGAGCTTTAACTGGTACAAGGAAGTGATCGCCAGCAACGGCGAGAACTTGTGATCTATTGAGGCGTTGCCGGATGGCGGCTGCGCCTTATCCGGCCTACGACAGATTTGCACCACGTTTGAACGTTGCCGGACGGCAGCTGCGCCTTATCCGGCCTACAAGAGCATTGCGCTGCATTCAATTTGTAGGCCTGATAAGCGAAGCGCCATCAGGCATAAAAACGCTACTTTCCCCCGGCCAGATCGATAAAGCTTCCTGTCACATAGGAGGCTTTATCGCTTAACAGCCAGGCAATCGCCTGCGCCACCTCTTCCGGCTGCCCGCCGCGCTGCATCGGAATGGCACTGCTGACGCGATCGACGCGTCCCGGTTCGCCGCCGCTGGCATGCATCTCCGTATAAATAAACCCTGGACGCACGCCGTTTACGCGGATGCCGCTTGCCGCGACCTCCAGCGACAGACCGGTGGTTAAACTATCTACCGCCCCTTTTGACGCCGCATAATCAACATACTCCCCCGGCGAGCCAAGCCTTGCCGCGGCTGACGAGACATTCACAATCGCGCCGCCCTGCCCGCCATGCTGTTTCGACATGCGCTTTACCGCTTCGCGACAGCAGAGGAAATAGCCCGTCACATTCGTCGCCAGCACCTGGTTGATGCGCGCCGCGCTCAACGCTTCCACCCGGCTCTGCTGAAACAGAATGCCGGCGTTATTGACCAGCGCGGTCAGCGGTAGCCCCTCTTCGTCAATGCGCGCAAACATCGCTTCAACCTGACTTTCATCACTGATATCCGCCTGCACTACAAACGCTTTGCCACCCAGCGCCTGGATCGCTGTTACCACTTCATCAGCGGCGTCGCGCTGACGATGGTAATTCACTGCCACGGTATAGCCCTCTTGCGCCAGTAACAGCGCGGTGGCTCGACCAATTCCCCGGCTTGCGCCGCTCACTAAGGCAATTGCCATCATCTTCTCCCAAATAGAAAGGGCGCCGAAGCGCCCTTAAAAGATAGTTGAATCAATCGATTATTGATATTCGCTCATCGGCACGCAGGAGCAGAAGAGATTGCGGTCGCCATAAACATCATCCAGACGTTTCACGGTCGGCCAGTATTTGTTTACTGCGCCCGCCGGGAAGACCGCCAGCTCGCGACTGTAGCCGTGGTTCCACTCACTCACCAGCTCATGCTGGGTGTGTGGCGCGTTGACCAGCGGGTTATCTTCCAGCGTCCACTCGCCCTGTTTCACACGTTCGATTTCAGCGCGGATCGCCAGCATCGCGTCGATAAAGCGATCCAGTTCGACTTTGCTTTCAGACTCTGTTGGTTCAACCATCAGCGTACCGGCAACCGGGAAGGACATGGTCGGCGCATGGAATCCGTAGTCAATCAGGCGCTTGGCGATATCCAGCTCGCTGATGCCGGTCTCCTCTTTCAGCGGGCGAATATCGAGAATGCACTCATGCGCCACGCGTCCATCACGGCCGGTGTAGAGCACCGGGAAGGCCTCTTTCAGGCGGCTGGCGATATAGTTGGCGTTGAGGATCGCCACCTGGCTCGCCTTTTTCAGCCCTTCGGCACCCATCATGCGGATATACATCCAGCTGATCGGCAGGATCGACGCACTGCCAAACGGTGCAGCGGAAACCGCGCCCTGACGCGTCAGCATGCCTTCAATTTGCACCACGCTGTGACCCGGAACAAACGGTGCCAGATGCGCTTTCACGCCAATCGGCCCCATGCCCGGGCCGCCACCGCCGTGCGGGATACAGAAGGTTTTATGCAGGTTGAGGTGCGACACATCCGCACCAATAAAGCCCGGCGAGGTGATGCCGACCTGCGCGTTCATGTTCGCGCCATCGAGGTAAACCTGGCCGCCAAACTGATGCACCACTTCGCACACTTCGCGGATTGTCTCTTCATAGACGCCGTGCGTTGACGGGTAGGTCACCATGATGCAGGAGAGGTTTTCGCCCGCCTGCTCCGCTTTCGCGCGCAGATCGGCCAGATCGATGTTGCCATTCTTATCGCAGGCTACAACCACCACCTGCATGCCCGCCATCTGCGCCGAAGCCGGGTTGGTGCCGTGGGCAGAGCTTGGGATCAGGCAGATATCGCGATGCCCTTCATTGTGGCTTTCGTGATAGTGGCGGATCGCCAGCAGACCAGCGTATTCACCCTGCGCGCCGGAGTTCGGCTGCATACAGAGCGCATCGTAACCGGTCAGTTTCACCAGCCAGTCGGAGAGCTGCGCGATCATCTGGTGATAACCTTCCGCCTGCTCCGGCGGGCAGAACGGGTGCAGTTCCGCAAATTCCGGCCAGGTGATCGGGATCATCTCTGCCGCGGCGTTGAGCTTCATGGTGCAGGAGCCGAGCGGGATCATCGCCTGGTTGAGCGCCAGATCTTTGCGCTCCAGCGAGTGCATATAGCGCATCATCTCGGTTTCGCTGTGGTAGCGATTAAAGACCGGGTGGGTAAGGATCGCATCGTCACGCACCATTTCAGCCGGCAGAGAGCGGCTGTCGAGGGCAACTTCTTTATCCAGCGCGTCGATCTCAAGGCCATGTGCATCGCCGAGCAGAACGCTGAACAGCGCCAGCACATCTTCGCGGGTGGTAGTTTCATCCAGCGTAATGCCGACGGCGTTGAGAATGTCGCTGCGCAGGTTAATTTCATGGGCTTCGGCGCGCGCCAGCACTGCGGCTTTATCCGCGACTTCAACGCAGAGCGTGTCAAAGTAGTGCGCGTGACGCAGCTTCAGACCGCCGCGCTGCAGGCCAGCGGCGAGAATATCGGTCAGGCGATGGATGCGCCCGGCAATACGTTTCAACCCCTGCGGGCCGTGGAACACCGCATAGAGGCTGGCGATATTGGCCAGCAGCACCTGCGAAGTACAAATATTGGAGTTAGCTTTCTCGCGGCGAATATGTTGCTCGCGGGTCTGCATCGCCATGCGCAGCGCCGTGTTACCGGCCGCGTCTTTGGAGACGCCGATAATGCGCCCCGGCATGGAGCGTTTGAATTCATCTTTCGCGGCAAAGAAGGCGGCATGCGGGCCACCGTAGCCCATCGGCACGCCGAAGCGCTGCGCGGAGCCGAAAACAATATCGGCGCCCTGTTTGCCCGGCGCGGTCAGGTGCACCAGCGCCATCAGGTCGGCGGCAACGCTGACCACGATTTTGCGCGATTTTAACTCGGCAATCAGCGCGCTGTAGTTATGCACTTCGCCGGTAGTCCCCACCTGCTGGAGCAGCACGCCAAAGAGATCCTGGTGATCGAGGGCTTTCTCTGCCTCATCGACAATCACCTCAAAGCCGAAGGTTTCGGCACGGGTGCGCACCACATCCAGCGTTTGCGGGTGAATATCGGCCGCGACGAAGAAGCGGTTCGCGCCTTTCAGTTTGCTGACGCGTTTTGCCATCGCCATCGCTTCAGCGGCGGCGGTCGCTTCATCCAGCAGCGAAGCGGAGGCGATATCGAGGCCGGTCAGATCGAGGGTTACCTGCTGGAAATTGAGCAAGGATTCAAGACGCCCCTGCGATACTTCCGGCTGATAAGGAGTGTAAGCGGTGTACCAGCCCGGGTTCTCCAGCATATTACGCAGGATCACCGGCGGTAGCTGCACGGCGGTGTAACCCATGCCAATGTAAGACTTAAAGCGCTTGTTACGGCGGGCCAGGGTTTTCAGTTCAGCAAGCGCGGCATATTCGGTGGTGGACTCCCCCACCTGCGGCGGTGCAGCGAGCTGAATATCTTTCGGCACGATCTGCCCGATCAGCGCGTCGAGCGATTCTGCACCGACGCTGTTCAGCATCTCCTGCTGTTGCGTGGTGTCCGGGCCAATATGCCTGCCGATAAACGCGGCGTGGTGTTCAAGCTGGCTTAAAGTCTGAGTCATGAGCGAGGATTCCTGAAACGTGCGGTAATAGATAAAACGAAGATCTGGCTTGCCGGAAAGCGCGACGCTTCACCGGCCTGTTGATGGACGTAAAGGTTGGCCGGAGACGCATCGCGCCATCCGGCACACCATTATTCGTCTTCTAACAGGGCGCTATAGCCGGTTGCGTCTAACAGCGCTTCGACTTCCGCCTCATCGTTGGCCTTGATTTTGAAGATCCAGCCTTCGCCATACGGCGCGCTGTTCACCAGCTCCGGCGAATCATTCAGGCTGTCGTTGACCGCAACGATTTCACCGCCGATGGGGGCATAAATATCGGATGCCGCTTTTACCGACTCCGCCACGGCGCAGTCGTCGCCAGCGCTAACGGTGGTGCCGACGTCCGGCAGGTCTACAAACACCATATCGCCCAGCAGCTCTTGCGCATGCTCGGTGATACCAACGGTGTAGCTACCGTCCGCTTCTTTACGCAGCCACTCGTGTTCTTTGCTGTATTTCAGATCGCCAGGTACATTGCTCATTGCTTTCTCTCCAGAAAAATAACGTTACGCGACCGCTTTGCCGGCGCGCACAAAAACAGGTTTGGTCACTTTGACCGGCATTTCGCGGTTGCGGATCTGCACCACGGCCGTTTCGCCGATCCCTGCCGGAACGCGGGCCAGCGCAATGCTGTAGCCAAGCGTCGGTGAGAAGGTGCCGCTGGTGATCACCCCTTTCTGCACATTGCCCTGCGCATCGGTGAAGTGCACCGGCAGTTCATTACGCAGTACGCCTTTTTCGGTCATCACCAGGCCAACCAGCTGTTCGGTGCCTTTTTCACGCTGCTGCTCAAGGGCATCACGTCCGATAAAGTCGCGATCCTGCGGCTCCCAGGCGATGGTCCAGCCCATGTTCGCCGCCAGCGGCGAGACGCCTTCATCCATCTCCTGGCCGTAGAGGTTCATGCCCGCTTCCAGGCGCAGCGTATCGCGCGCGCCGAGCCCGCAGGGTTTTACGCCCGCATTCAGCAAGCCTTGCCAGAAGTCAGCGGCTTTTTCATTCGGCAGGGCAATTTCATACCCGGCTTCACCGGTGTAACCGGTGGTGGCAATAAATAGGTCGTCCGCTTCCACGCCGAAGAAGGGTTTCATGCCAGAGACCGCTTCGCGCTGCGCGTCGGTAAACAGACTGGCGGCTTTCTCCTGCGCATGCGGGCCCTGCACCGCGATAAGCGAGAGATCGTCGCGCACGGTGATGTCGATGGCATAAGGTTCGGCGTGTTGGGAAATCCAGGAGAGGTCTTTTTCGCGGGTGGCGGAGTTAACAACGAGGCGGAAGAAATCTTCGGTGAAGTAGTAGACGATCAAATCATCAATCACGCCGCCCGAGGCATTAAGCATACCGCTGTAGAGCGCTTTGCCAGGCTTAGTCAACTTCGCGACATCGTTTGCCAGCAAATAGCGCAGAAATTCGCGCGTCCGGCTGCCTTTCAGGTCAACGATGGTCATGTGTGAAACATCAAACATGCCGGCATCGGAGCGCACTGCGTGGTGCTCATCAAGCTGCGAGCCGTAATGCAGCGGCATCATCCAGCCGTGGAAGTCGACCATGCGGGCGCCGCATTGAGTATGTTGTTCAAATAAAGGGGTCTGCTGAGCCATCTTTTCCTCATCGAATACGCTGAGCTATCACGTTTTTCGCAACGCGTTTCAGGCGGCAAAAAAGCGTGTTGATGCCCTGTTACAGGCGGTGACGCAAACGTTCTCTTTGGCCTGAACTTATCACCGAAAGGTGCGCTTAACCATAAGGAAAAACCGGTCATCACATTAGCTTATGACCAAAACGCGCTGAGATAACCGCAGTGGAATATAGCGAAAAATCCCCACAAACCGAGGATAAGAGGTCGGTTATGCGCGCTTATCGGGCGGGTAATTAGCATTTACTGCCAGTTAAAAGCAAAAAAGCGCGTGAGCCAAAATTAACGACATGAGAAAAACTAATCTGAGAATGGGGGTGAAATTAGAATATTTCAAATGAGAGGGGAGCTTCCCTTCCCGGGGCCGGGAAGGGAAAGTGTGACGCAGTTAACGTAACCACTCCGGCAGATCGTTCAGCCCTAAAGCCTGACGCAATAACTGCGGTTTAACGCCGGGAAGCGTATCAGCCAGCTTAAGGCCGATATCACGCAGCAGCTTTTTCGCCGGATGCGCACCGGCAAACAGTTCGCGGAAACCCTGCATGCTTGCCAGCATCATCGCTGCGCTATGTTTACGGCTGCGCTCGTAGCGGCGCAGGTAGAGATGCTGACCGATATCTTTGCCGTCGCGGCTTAAACGACGCAGCTCAGCAATCAGCTCAGCCACATCCATAAAGCCGAGGTTAACGCCCTGGCCAGCTAAAGGATGGATGGTGTGCGCCGCATCGCCCACCAGCGCTAACCGATGCCCGGCAAACTGCCGTGCGTAGCGCCCGGTTAACGGGTAAGTCTGGCGTTCGCTCTCAAGCTCGCACAGCCCGAGCCGGTTATCAAAGGCCACGGTCAATGCCTGGTTGAACGCCTCAGCGCTGCTCTCCTGCATCGCCTTCGCCTGCTCTGGCGGAAGCGACCAGACGATCGAACATAAATGCGGATCGTTCAGCGGCAAAAACGCGAGGATGCCATCATTATGGAAAACCTGGCGCGCCACCGCCTGGTGCGGCTCGGCGGTGCGGATCGTCGCCACCAGCGCGTGGTGGTGATAATCCCAGTAGGTGAGAGGAATGTCCGCGCGGTTGCGCAGCCACGAGTTAGCGCCGTCAGCACCCACTACCAGACGCGCCGTCAGCATAGTGCCCTCTTTCAGGGTCAGGAACGCTTCGTTCTCCCCCCAGGCGACCTGCTGCAACTCCGCTGGCGCAATCAGCGTGACATCTTTGCACTGCTGCGCCTGCTCCCACAGCGCGTGGTGAATGCGCGTGTTCTCAATGATGTAGCCCAGATGGCTGTAACCCATACTCAGATCATCAAAGGAGATGCGCCCGAAGCTGTCTTTCTCCCACACTTCCATGCCGTGATAGCAGCCGACCGGCCCGGCAACGATGTTTGACCAGACGCCGAGATGGGTCAGCAATTTTTCACTGGCGGCGTTAATCGCCGAGACGCGTAGCGCCGGAGGGGCATCCGCGGCCTGCGGCTCGGGAACCGTTTGTTCCAGCACCGCCACGCGCAGCCCGCTCCCTTGCAGGCCGCAGGCTAATGCCAGACCCACCATGCCGCCGCCGACAATCGCAACATCAACACTCTGCACTCTTAGCTCCTTAACGGGCGACCCAACCGAGGGTTCGTTGCGCCAGCGCATCACGCGCCGGGGTAAATAGTTCCATCGCCATCAACCCGAGGTTGCGCCCGACAACGAGCGGCGCCCAGCGGTTGGCGAAGAGATGCACCAGCCCATCCGTCACGCCGATGGTGGCAGCTTTATCTGCCTGCCGACGCTGGTTATAACGCAGCAAAAGCGGATAGCTTCCTACATCAGTCTGTTCGATAAAGGCCTGCGAAAGGGTTTCCGCCAGCGTCATCACATCGCGCATGCCAAGGTTGAAGCCCTGTCCGGCAATGGGATGCAGCGTCTGCGCGGCATTCCCCACCAGCACGGCGCGATGGGAGACGGATGAGCTGGCAGTGGAGAGCGCCAGCGGGTAGACGCTGCGCTTTCCGGCATGCAGGATGCGGCCAAGACGCCAGCCGAAAGCTTTTTGCAACTCATCGCAAAACTGTTCGTCTGACCAGCTCGCCACCTGCTGCTGTTTCTCACGCGGGTGACACCACACCAGCGAAGAGCGCCCCTGCGACATCGGCAGCATCGCCAGCGGGCCATGTTCAGTAAAGCGCTCAAAGGCGCGCCCATGATGGGCAACTGAAGTGGTGACATTGGCAATCACCGCCGCCTGGTCATAAGGCGACTGCTGCCAGTCGATATTGAGCTGCCCGGCAATCGATGAGCGCGAGCCGTCTGCCGCCACCAGCAGTTCTCCGGTGAGTTGCTTGCCGCTTTGCAGCGTCACCGTCACCTGCTCCTGGCTGCGGGTAAAGCGATCGACGCGATCCGGGCAGTGAAGCATAACGCCCGGCGCGTTTTGCAGCCGCTTAAAGAGCCGCTGCCCGACATCATGCAGCTCAACCACATGGCCTAATGCATCAAGCCGGTAATCTTCCGCCGTCAGCGTGACGAAACCGGCATGGCCGCGATCGCTGACATGTACGGTTGAGATAGGCGTCGCGCAGGAGGCGAGCGCCTGCCAGACGCCGATATGCTCCAGCTGCTGGCAGGTGCCTGCCGCCAGCGCGATAGCACGCGCGTCAAAACCGGGGTGATCCTGCGCGCCGGGCGCGTTCGCTTCCACAAGATGAACGGCAAGCTTGCCCTGTGTCAGATGTGAAATCGCCAGCGCAAGGGTTGCGCCAGCCATGCCGCCGCCAACGATGATCACGCTCATGCGCGCGCCTTCGCCATCAGCGCTTCAATCTCATCGGCTTTTTTGACCACGCTGGCAGTCAGGTTCTCATTGCCGCTATCGGTGATGACAATGTCATCTTCGATGCGAATGCCGATGCCGCGATACTGCTCCGGTACATCGGCGTCCGGTGCGATGTAGAGCCCCGGCTCGACGGTAAGCACCATGCCTGGCGCAAGTTCGCGGGAGCGATCCTGACCGTAAACACCGACGTCATGCACATCCAGCCCCAGCCAGTGGCTCAAGCCATGCATAAAGAAGGCGCGGTGAGCGCTTTTCGCAATCAGCTCGTCAACGTCGCCCTGCAAAATGCCGAGCTTCACCAGACCGCTCACCATGATGCGCACCACTTCGCCGGTCACTTCCTGAATTGAAGTGCCGGGGCGGAACAGCTCAAGCGCGCGTTCCAGCGAGGCGAGCACGATGTCATAAATCTCGCGCTGTGCCGGGGTGAATTTGCCGCTGACCGGGAAGGTGCGGGTGATATCGCCGGCATAGCCTTGGTATTCGCAGCCCGCGTCAATCAGCACCAGATCGCCCGCGCGCATTTCGCTTTCGTTCTCGGTGTAGTGCAGGATGCAGCCGTTTTCGCCCGCGCCAACAATGGTGTTGTAGGAGGGAAAGCGCGCGCCGTGGCGGTTGAACTCATGCTGAATTTCGCCTTCCAGCTGATACTCAAACATACCCGGGCGGCACACCTGCATCGCGCGGGTATGGGCCAGCGCGGAAATTTCACCCGCACGGCGCAGCACGTCGATCTCTTCAGCGGATTTAAACAGGCGCATCTCATGCACGATGGGTCGCCAGTCGGTCAGCGTGGCGGGCGCTTTCAGATTCTGACGCGAACCTTTGCGCAGCTTGTCGAGCGCGGCAAAGAGGATGGTGTCCGCATAAGCGTACTCGCCCTGCGCGTGGTAGACCGCATCGAGGCCGTTGAGCAGCTGATAGAGATGCTCGTTAATCTCCGGGAACGCCAGCGCGCGATCGACGCCGAGCTTCTCCGGCGCGGCCTCCTGGCCAAGACGGCGACCAAACCAGATTTCAGCGGTCTTGTCGCGCACGCGGTTGAACAGCACGCTGTGGTTGTGGGTGTCATCGCTTTTGATCAGCACCAGCACCGCTTCCGGCTCGTTGAAACCGGTGAAATACCAGAAATCGCTGCTCTGGCGATAGGGGTATTCACTGTCTGCGCTGCGGGTCGCTTCCGGCGCGGCGAAGATCAACGCCGCGCTACCCGGAACCATCTGCGCCAGTAAAGCCTGGCGACGACGGAGAAACTCAAGCTGTGTCATGACACCTCCTCCATGTAAAAAAACTAATTAGTGTAGTGTGGGCTTGCGCACTTCCGGTGCGGTCGGCTGCTGGCGCGTGAAGGTATCGTGGCAGAGCAGCGCCGCAACGCGGACATACTCGATAATCTCTTCCAGAGACATCTCCAGCTCTTCCTGATCTTCATCTTCGTCGTAGCCCAGCTGCGCTATGTTGCGCAGGTCGTCAATCGCTTCACCGGTTTCGCCGGTCACTTTGTCGAGCTTCGGCTGTGAGACGCCAAGACCCAGCAGGAAGTGATTCACCCAGCCTGCCAGCGCATCGGCGCGGTCAAAGACGCTGACGTCGTCGCCTTCCGGCAGGTAGAGCTGAAAGAGAAAGCCGTCATCTTCCAGCGAATCGCTGGTGGCGGCATGCATTGCACGCAGCGCCTGGGCCAGTTCGTGACCGAAGGCCAGCCCTTCGTTGGTCAAATCATGCAGCAGCGGCTGCCATGAGGTGTCTTTGTTGCCGCCGCAGAGCATCCCCGCGATCAGCCCATGCATTTCAGCAGGATGCAATCCCACGCCTTGTTGGTTGAGTAACTGGCCTACTTCCTTGTAACCAGGTATTTCGTTCTGTATAGACATGCGCATTCGTCGTCGTTGGGGGAAATATTCATGGTATGCTACCACTTTGGACCCTGGTGATATACCCGTGATGGTTCACGTTACATGCCATTGCATGTACGCGGATTACTTAAGGTATAGACGTAAAATAGTTGAAAGTACGGACCAGGGTCGCTTATAGTGTCGCCCCTTCGCAGCCCAGGGCTCGAATGCGAAGGCAGAGCGCAGTCAAACAGCAGGAAGGTGGCATGTCTGCACAACCCGTCGATATCCAAATTTTTGGCCGTTCACTCCGCGTGAACTGCCCGCCTGAGCAGATAGATGCGCTGAATCAGGCTGCGGAAGATCTGAATCAGCGGTTGCAAGATCTGAAGGTTCGCACTAGAGTCACAAATACTGAGCAGTTGGTGTTTATCGCCGCGCTGAATATCAGCTACGAGCTTGCTCAGGAAAAGGCAAAAACCCGTGATTACGCCGCCAGCATGGAGCAGCGTATTAAGATGTTACAGCAGACCATTGAACAGGCTTTACTTGATCAAGGTCGCATAACGGAAAGACCGGGGCCGAAGTTTGAATAATACTTCAAGGTCAACTATGGTAGATTGACAGTGAAGTTAAAAAATTCTCTGAGATGTTTGCAAGCGGGCCAGTCCCCTGAGCCGATATTTCATACCAACAGAGTGTGGCGATCCATGGTTGGTGAGCATGCTCGGTCCGTCCGAGAAGCCTTAAAATCATGACGACACATTCACCTTGAACCAAGGGTTCAAGGGTTACAGCCTGCGGCGGCATCTCGGAGATTCCCCTCTTCTACCAACAACGACCATGACGCAACTGCCCGATTCACTTCCGTCACGACAAGCAATACGCAAACAGATTCGTCAACGCCGACGAGAAATCACCAGCGCCCAGCAGCGCCATTTCGCTGAACAAGCCGCACTGCGCATGATGGCCTGGCCGCCTGTTGTCATGGCACGCACCGTTGCCCTGTTTCTCTCCTTTGACGGCGAGCTCGATACACAACCGCTGATCGAACAGCTCTGGCGAAGCGGCAAACGCGTTTATCTTCCCGTATTACACCCCTTCAGTCCCGGTAATCTGCTCTTTTTGCACTACCATCCGCACAGCGAACTGGTGACCAATCGTCTGAAAATTCAGGAGCCGAAGCTGGACGTGCGTGATGTCCTTCCACTGAGCCAGCTTGACGTGCTGATCACGCCGTTAGTCGCCTTTGATGAACAGGGGCAGCGCCTCGGCATGGGCGGCGGGTTCTACGACAGAACGCTGCAAAACTGGCGCGCGTATGGCGTGCAGCCGGTCGGTTATGCCCATGATTGCCAGCGCGTCGAGAAGTTGCCGGTGGAGGAGTGGGATATTCCGCTGCCTGCGGTGATCACACCATCAACGGTGTGGGAGTGGTAGGTTGTTCCCCTCCCGGACGGGAGAGGAACAGCTAACGCAACTTAGAACAGCAGACGGGAACGAATGGTGCCCGGAATCGCTTTCATGCTCTGTAGCGCGGTCTGCGCAACCTCTTCTTCCGCTTCGATATCAACCACTACATAGCCCATATGCGGCGTAGTTTGCAGATACTGCGCCGCAATGTTGATGTTCTGGCTGGCGAAAATCTGGTTAAGTGCCGTCAGCACGCCAGGGCGGTTTTCATGGATATGCAGCAGACGACGACCGCCGTGCAGCGGCAGAGAAACTTCAGGGAAGTTTACCGCCGAGAGCGTGGAGCCGTTATCGGAGTACTTAATCAGCTTACCGGCAACTTCCAGGCCGATATTCTCCTGCGCTTCCTGCGTTGAACCACCGATGTGCGGCGTCAGGATAACGTTATCAAACTCGCAGAGCGGCGAGTCGAACGGATCGCTGTTGGTCGCCGGTTCGGTCGGGAAGACGTCAATCGCTGCGCCCGCCAGGTGCTTACGTTTCAGGGCATCGCACAGCGCCGGAATATCAACCACCGTGCCGCGTGCCGCGTTGATCAACAGTGCGCCCGGCTTCATCAGCGCCAGTTCCTCTTCGCCAATCATATTTTTCGTTGAGGCGTTTTCCGGCACGTGCAGGCTAACCACGTCGCTCATGTTCAGCAGATCGGAGAGATGCTGCACCTGGGTGGCGTTGCCGAGCGGCAGTTTGTTCTCGATATCGTAGAAGAAGACGTTCATCCCCAGCGATTCAGCAAGAATACCAAGCTGCGTGCCAATGTGGCCGTAGCCAATGATGCCGAGCTTTTTGCCGCGCGCTTCATAGGAGCCAACCGCCAGCTTGTTCCAGATACCCCGGTGCGCTTTGGCGTTCGCTTCCGGAATGCCGCGCATCAACAGCAGCAGTTCGCCGATCACTAACTCCGCAACGGAACGGGTGTTGGAGAAGGGGGCGTTAAAGACTGGTACACCGCGTTTGGCTGCTGCTTCCAGGTTCACCTGGTTGGTGCCGATACAGAAACAGCCGATGGCGACCAGTTTTTCCGCCGCGGCGATGACATCTTCAGTCAGTTGAGTACGGGATCGCAGGCCAATGAAGTGGGCGTCGCGGATGGACTCTTTCAACTGCTCGCTGTCCAGTGCGCCCTTGTGGAATTCGATGTTGTTATAACCCGCCGCGCGGAGGCTTTCGACCGCTTTCTGGTGCACCCCTTCGACGAGCAGAAATTTAATCTTGTCTTTCTCCAGTGATACCTTTGCCATTTACCCGACCCTGTTTTATGTCTGACTGTGATGTTGTGCGGAGGAAAACCGCGTTAGCCAACATATCAAAAAAAACTATCGCGGCAATATGAACGTTTGCGTCACCGCTCTGAAGAAATGTCATCCAGCGGGAAATGGCAGAGAAAAATGCTGGAAAAGCAGAAGCTCGCGGCAGGGATGCGAGACGAAGGGGAAAAACGTGACAGATATCACCGAATTTAACGATATCAGATTTTTACCGGGAGACAGCCGTCCCCCGGCCAGATCATTTCACGATGGTTTTGACGCCATCCGGGGTGCCAATCAGCGCCACGTCAGCCCCACGATTCGCGAATAAACCCACCGTGACCACACCGGGAATATTGTTGATGGTGTTCTCCATCGCGATGGGATCGAGAATTTCCAGACCATAGACATCGAGGATGACGTTGCCGTTATCCGTTACCACATTCTGGCGATACTCCGGGCGACCGCCCAGCTTGACCAGCGTTCGCGCGACCGCGCTGCGCGCCATCGGGATCACCTCAACCGGCAGCGGGAATTTGCCGAGGATCGGCACCTGCTTTGAGGCATCTGCGATACAGATAAACTTATCCGCGACTGAAGCAATGATCTTCTCACGGGTCAGCGCCGCGCCGCCGCCTTTGATCATTTGCATCTGATCGTTGATCTCATCCGCGCCGTCGACGTAGATCCCCAGGCGATCGACCGCGTTAAGATCGAAAACGGTAATGCCTAAGCTTTTCAGCTTCTCGGTTGAAGCGTCCGAGCTGGAAACCGCGCCTTCAATCTGCCCTTTCATGGTACCCAGCGCGTCAATAAAGTGTGCCGCGGTGGAGCCGGTGCCTACGCCGACAATGGTGCCGGGTTCAACATAGTGAAGTGCTGCCCAGCCCACTGCTTTTTTGAGTTCATCCTGCGTCATGGTCGTTCGCCTGTGGTGTGAAATTTCAGGCGCATTATAAATAGGCTCTGCCGAAAAGTCCCTGTGACCTGTGTCACAATACGCGACAACCATTTTCGTCTGCCACGACGGGAAATTTATGTCATAGTGCGAAAGACTATTTTTCAGGAGATTGCCCGAGCAATGAAACGTCCGGATTACAGAACACTACAGGCACTTGATGCAGTTATTCGTGAGCGTGGGTTTGAGCGTGCTGCGCAAAAGCTCTGTATTACTCAATCCGCCGTGTCACAGCGTATCAAGCAACTGGAGAACATGTTCGGGCAGCCATTGCTGGTGCGTACCGTACCGCCGCGTCCCACCGAGCAGGGGCAAAAACTTCTGGCGCTGTTGCGCCAGGTTGAGCTGCTCGAAGAGGAGTGGCTGGGCGATGAGCAAACCGGTTCTACGCCGCTGCTGCTGTCGCTGGCGGTTAACGCCGACAGTCTGGCAACCTGGCTGCTGCCCGCACTGGCACCGGTTTTAGTCGACTCCCCGATTCGCCTCAATTTGCAGGTGGAAGATGAAACCCGCACCCAGGAGCGCCTGCGTCGCGGTGAAGTGGTAGGTGCGGTGAGTATCCAGCCTCAGGCGCTGCCAAGCTGCCTGGTGGATAAACTGGGCGCGCTCGATTACCTGTTTGTTGGCTCGAAAGAGTTTGCCGAACGCTACTTCCCCAACGGCGTAACGCGTTCCGCGCTGCTAAAAGCGCCTGCGGTGGCGTTTGACCATCTCGACGATATGCATCAGGCCTTTTTGCAGCAATATTTCGATCTGCCGCCCGGCAGCGTCCCCTGCCATATCGTTAACTCATCGGAAGCCTTTGTGCAGCTGGCGCGCCAGGGAACCACCTGCTGCATGATCCCACATCTGCAAATCGAAAAAGAGCTGGCGAGCGGTGAGCTTATCGACCTGACGCCGGGTCTGCTGCAACGCCGTATGCTCTACTGGCACCGCTTTGCGCCGGAAAGCCGAATGATGCGCAACGTCACCGACGCGCTGCTGGCGTTCGGTCATCGGGTACTGCGACAGGATTAAGAGAGACCCTCTCCCCGAACGAGGAGAGGGAGGCCAGCGTTACTTCGCGGCTGGCGTGGACTGCGGTTGCTGCTGCTGTTGTTGCGCCTGATTAGGCTCAATCTGGAAAACCACATCCACCTGATCGTCAAACTGAATGGTCGGCTGTTCGTAGGTCTCCTGAGCCGCAGTCTCCGCTGGTGCATCAGCCTTCATCATGCGTACCATCGGGCTCGGCTGATAGTTAGAGACATGGTAACGAACGCTGTAGACCGGGCCGAGTTTGGCATTGAAACCGGCAGCCAGCTGCTGCGCCTGACGTGTCGCGTCATCAATCGCCGCTTTACGGGCTTTATCCTTGAAGGATTCAGATTGCGCAACGCCCAGCGAGACGGAGCGGATCTCGTTCAGACCCGCTTTCAGCGCGCCATCAAGCAGCGAGTTCAGCTTGTCCAGTTCGCGCAGCGTCACTTCCACGGTGCGCACAGCGCGATAGCCTTTCAGAATGCTTTTGCCATTCTGGTAGTCGTAATCGGGCTGGGTGCGTAAGTTCGCAGAGTTAATATCTTTACGGGCGATGCCGTTTTGCTCAAGGAAGCTCAGGTATTGCGCAACGCGATCGTCCGCCTGCTTCTTGGCTGAGGCCGCATCTTTCGCGGCGACGTTCACTTCAATCGCCAGGGTGGCGATATCGGGGGTCGCATCCACGCTTGCCGTACCCGTTGTGACAATGTGCGGGCCATCCGGCAATTCACTGGCCTGTACCGCCATTGCGCTGAAACCTACCATTGCCGCCAGGGCTATCACTTTACGTTTCACAGGTACTCCTCCATGTTACTCAATTACGTCCCGTGCACGGACGCCTGGCAGCAAGCTTAGCCACTTACGCCTGATTGTCCATCGGACTTACCTTAACTGAATAATCCTTGCAAATGGTTCACACCTTCCGCCGCCAGTTTCAGCGCGATAAACCACATTACCAGGCCGACCAGAATATTGATAACCCACTGCGCCGTGGCGGTGCGCAAACGCGGCGCGAGCCAGGCGGCCAGTAGCGCAAGGCTGAAGAACCAGAGAAAAGAGGCGCTGATGGTGCCGAGGGCAAACCAGCGTTTCGGCATCTCCGCTAACTGCCCGCCAAGGCTGCCGAGCACCACAAAGGTATCGAGATAGACATGGGGATTGAGCCACGTAACGGCCAGCATGGTGGCGATGATCTGCCCACGCCCCTGGCGAAGCGCCTGCGCATTTTCCAGCTCGATATCACGAGCAAAAGCGGTTTTCAGCGCGCCAAAGCCGTACCACAGCAGAAAAAGCACGCCGCCCCAGGTAACCAGCGCCAGCAGCCACGGCGACTGCATCAGTAACGCACTGCCGCCAAAGACGCCAGCGCAAATCAGCGCAACATCGCTCAGAGTACAGAGCAGCGCCGTCATTATGTGATACTGCCGACGGATCCCCTGATTCATCACGAATGCGTTTTGCGGCCCCAGCGGCAAAATCAGAGCAGCACCCAACATAAGCCCTTGTAAATAATAAGATAACACGTCCAACTTCCATTCGGTTTATTGCAGAAAGCTGACTATAACGCGCAGGGATTATTAGGTGAAATTGATAATTTTAATCCGTCATTAACCAGGCTAATGGCGACAGATATAAAAAAGGCCGACAGCGTCGGCCTTGTGCTTACTCGTCAGGTTGCTCTTTAACCCGTTTTAAATTCACATCCATTTGCGGGAATGGGAAGCTAATCCTTTCCTCATCGAAACGGCGCTTGATGGTCTCCAGTACATCCCAGTAGACGTTTTGCAAATCGCTACTTTTACTCCAGATACGCACCACAAAGTTAATCGACGACGCGCCCAGCTCGTTGAGGCGTACCGTCATCTCACGGTCTTTGAGGATACGGTCATCGGCCTGGATAATCTCGGTGATGAGGCTTTTAACCTGGTCGATATCCGAATCATAGGCCACGCCAATAATCAGCTCGTTACGGCGCACCGGCTCGCGGGAGAAGTTAATGATGTTGCCCGCGATGATTTTACCGTTTGGGATGACGATAATGCGGCCATCCGGCGTGCGCAGGGTGGTCGAGAAAATCTGCACCTGCAGTACCGTGCCGGCAACGCCGCCCAGATCGACATACTCACCAGAGCGGAACGGACGGAAGGTCACCAGCAGCACGCCAGCCGCGAGGTTCGAGAGCGACCCCTGCAATGCCAGACCAATAGCCAGGCCGGCGGCACCGAGCACCGCGATCACCGACGCCGTTTGTACGCCGACGCGCCCCAGCGCGGCAATCAGGGTAAACGCGATAATACCGTAGCGCACCAGCGCGGAGAGGAAGTCCGCAACGGTGGCGTCGATGTGTCTTGCACGCATCACCCGGTTAATGGCGTTTGAAATAACGCGCGCCACAATCATACCGACGATGATGATGGCGATCGCCGCCACGATATTAACGGCATAGCTCAACAGCAGCGCCTGGTTATTTACCAGCCAGGAGCCCGCGTTGTTGATGCTATCGACAACGTGAAGATCTTCCATATTGTGCTTCCTTCTATTGTTCCAAAACGGAAAAAACGCCCCTTGCCAAAAGGACAGCCCCCTAAAGGGTAAACAAAAAGAGGCGCTTTCGCCAAATAGTTAACATTTGCAGGCGAATAGCAGCTTATTGAATTCGCAATAAAAAAGGCCCGCAAAGTGCGGACCTTTTCAGAAAAGAGCGGCGTAAATTACAGAACGTCTACTGCGTTCAGCTCTTTAAATGCCTGCTCCAGACGCGTCACCATGCTGGTCTGCGCTGCACGCAGCCATACGCGCGGATCGTAGTATTTCTTGTTCGGCTGGTCTTCGCCTTTCGGGTTGCCCAGCTGGCTCTGCAGGTAGCCTTCGTTATCTTTGTAGTACTTCAGAATACCTTCCCAGGTTGCCCATTGGGTGTCGGTATCGATGTTCATTTTGATAACGCCGTAGCTTACGGAGTCTTTGATTTCCTGAGCAGAAGAGCCGGAACCGCCGTGGAACACGAAGTTCAGGCTGTTGTGCGGCAGGTTATGTTTCTTAGAAACATACTCCTGAGAGTCGCGCAGGATAGTCGGGGTCAGTTTAACGTTACCCGGCTTGTAAACGCCGTGAACGTTACCGAAAGAAGCCGCGATGGTGAAACGCGGGCTGATGGCGTTCAGCTTGGTGTAAGCGTAGTCCACGTCTTCCGGCTGGGTGTAGAGAGCAGATGCGTCCATATGGCTGTTGTCGACGCCATCTTCTTCACCGCCGGTGCAGCCCAGTTCGATCTCGAGGGTCATGCCCATTTTGGACATGCGCTCCAGGTACTTGGAGCAGATCTCGATGTTCTCTTCCAGAGACTCTTCAGACAGGTCGATCATGTGAGAAGAGAACAGCGGTTTGCCGGTAGCAGCGAAGTGTTTTTCACCCGCTTCCAGCAGGCCGTCGATCCACGGCAGCAGTTTTTTCGCGCAGTGGTCAGTGTGCAGAATAACCGGCACACCGTAGTGTTCTGCCATCTGGTGAACGTGATGCGCGCCAGAGATAGCACCCAGAATAGCCGCGCCCTGAGGAACGTCAGTTTTCACGCCTTTGCCCGCGATGAACGCCGCGCCGCCGTTGGAGAACTGTACGATTACCGGTGCGCGAACTTTCGCAGCGGCTTCCAGAACGGCGTTGATGGAGTCAGTGCCCACGCAGTTAACTGCCGGCAGAGCGAAGTTGTTTTCTTTAGCTACCTGGAACACTTTCTGAACGTCATCACCGGTGATCACGCCAGGTTTTACGAAATCAAAAATTTTAGACATGTTACGTAGTCCTGTATCTTTGGCCTGGAAAAATGCGTGCCTTTTAGCGCGCTGAAATTAAGGCGGGTTACCCCGCCCTGCTGATCTTACTGCTTAGCGCGCTCTTCGAGCATGGCTACTGCCGGCAGAACTTTGCCTTCCACGAATTCGAGGAATGCGCCGCCGCCAGTGGAGATGTAGGAGATCTTGTCAGCGATACCGAACAGATCGATAGCAGCCAGCGTGTCGCCGCCGCCTGCGATGGAGAACGCGTCGCTGTCAGCGATGGCGTTCGCCACGATTTCAGTACCCTTACGGAAGTTCGGGAACTCAAAGACGCCAACCGGACCATTCCACAGAATAGTTTTGGCGTTTTTCAGGATTTCAGCCAGTTTCTGTGCGGAAACGTCGCCCAAATCCAGAATTTGCTCATCATCTTTGATGTCATTAACGGATTTCAGCGTCGCGTTAGCGGTTTCGGAGAACTCGGTTGCCACGCGCACATCGGTCGGAACCGGGATATCGCAGGTGCTCAGCAGACGTTTGGCTTCATCAACCAGATCCGCTTCGTACAGGGATTTACCAACGTTATGGCCCTGAGCCGCAACGAAGGTGTTAGCGATACCGCCGCCAACAATCAGCTGGTCAGCGATTTTGGACAGGGAATCCAGCACGGTCAGTTTGGTAGAGACTTTAGAGCCACCAACGATAGCTACCATCGGACGAGCCGGCTCTTTCAGCGCTTTACCCAGCGCGTCCAGCTCTTCTGCCAGCAGCGGGCCTGCGCACGCGACATCAGCAAATTTACCGACACCGTGAGTAGAAGCCTGCGCGCGGTGCGCAGTACCAAAGGCGTCCATCACAAAGACGTCACACAGCGCGGCGTATTTCTTCGCCAGCGTTTCGTCGTCTTTCTTCTCGCCTTTGTTGAAGCGTACGTTTTCCAGCACGACCAGCTCACCGGCAGCGATTTCAACGCCATCCAGGTAATCTTTTGCCAGGCGAACCGGGTTGGAGAGTTTGTCTTTCAGATAGTTAACTACCGGAAGCAGAGAGAATTCTTCGTTGTATTCACCTTCGGTCGGGCGACCCAGGTGAGACGTTACCATCACTTTCGCGCCCTGTTTCAGCGCCAGTTCGATGGTCGGCAGAGAAGCACGGATACGCGCATCGCTGGTCACTTTCCCTTCTTTAACCGGTACGTTCAAATCCGCACGGATTAGAACGCGTTTACCAGCCAGATCCAGATCGGTCATCTTAATTACAGACATGGTGAATCCTCTCGATGATTCTTAAGTTTTGTAGACACTCGCGTGCCTTACCTGAAACTCACTGCAGCTATTGCTAACGTTGTGTCGAGCATACGGTTAGCAAAGCCCCATTCGTTGTCGCACCACACAAGGGTTTTAATCAGGTGCGAACCACTGACCCGGGTTTGCGTGCCATCGACAATGGCGCTGTGCGGATCGTGGTTAAAATCAATTGAGACCAACGGTAATTCCGTATAGTCAACTATACCATGAAATGTTCCCTGCGCTGCTTTTTGCAGCAACTGGTTGACTTCACTCGCTTTTACCGGCTTTTTCACCGTTACGCTTAAATCAATCGCGGTGACGTTAATGGTCGGTACGCGCACCGCAATCGCTTCGAATTTGTCATTAAACTGCGGGAAAATGCGCGAGATGCCCGCCGCCAGTTTGGTATCGACCGGGATGATTGACTGGCTGGCTGCGCGTGTACGGCGCAGATCGGCATGATAGGCGTCAATCACCTGCTGATCGTGCATCGCCGAGTGGATTGTCGTTACCGTTCCCCACTCAATGCCGTAAGCCTCGTCGAGCAGTTTGATCACCGGAATAATACAGTTCGTGGTGCAGGAGGCGTTGGAGACAAGGTGATCTTCCGGACGCAGCGTCATATGGTTCACGCCAAAAACGATGGTTGCGTCGAGATCGCTGCTGCCGGGATGAGAGAAGAGCACTTTTTTCGCGCCTGCCGCCAGGTGGGCTTCGCCATCTTCACGGCTGCCATAGACGCCGGTGCAATCAAGCACGATATCAACGCCCAGCTCGCGCCACGGCAGCGCTGAAATCTCGCTTTCGTGCAGGATGCGAATGGCATCGTCGCCAATAAATAGCTGCTCCCGCTCCTGGCGCACATCCCAGGCAAAACGCCCGTGGCTGGTGTCGTATTTCAGCAGATGCGCGATCCCCGCGGCGTCCGCCAGTTCATTGATTGCCACCACGGTGATCTCGGCGCGACGCCCTGATTCGTATAGTGCCCGAACCACGTTGCGCCCGATGCGACCGAAACCGTTAATCGCTATGCGTAGGCTCATAACTCTCCTGCAAGGCCAGCCCGCCTGAAGTGGATGACAGAGTAATCCAGTCGCCACCAGAGGGGAATCCTCGCCTGCCTGAACTGCGTCTGTTTGCTTATTTGTCGAACATTTAGCCGACTGAAACGCTTCAGCTAGAATAAGCGAAAGCTGGAATAAAAGGAATGATTGTCCAGACGGATTCGCCAGTAATCTGACTTGCATCACATTTTTGCTGGAATAATTGACGGAAAAAGGCAGGGTTTAGCTGAGGACCAGAAAAGCGAACCAAGGGGAGAGAAAAGCGTCCATGCTGGTTTATCAGACGGGAGAGTGTGTTGTGAAGCATTAAACAAGCCGGGCTGATAAGGGCTACTCTGAACCCGTTTCACTCCCCCACTTCTGCGATAAAACGCCGTGCACTAAACGCGGCTTAAAACCAGCTGCGCTCCGGCACCTGCGGTTCGGTACGATCCGCGCGCGGCATTTCAACTGGCTGCGAAGAGAGCTCTTTCGCCCACAGATCGGCTACCCATTTCACGCCCTTCGCGGTGAAGCGCGCCTGCGACCAGCTGTGGCTATTTTCGCCCACGCCGCCATGCACGGTGAAGTAACCCGCATCGATATGGTACTGCGGCGGCATCAGCGCGCCGTTAACCCGCTGCATGATATTGCGCTCCAGCAAAAAGCGGCGGAACTGCGGCTCTTTCACGCGCAGCATTTTGCACAGCTGGCGGAAACCGAGCGACTCTTCAACCCGCACATACTGGTCGAAAAACTCCGCTTTAGGCGCGGTAATGGCAAGCTGCGCTTCCGCACGCTGGCGTTTTTCATACTGCTCCGCCCAGGCGCGTGCCGCTGCGGCAGGATTGGTAAAATCCGGCAGGCCGACGGTTTTTTCGCGCTCCTGCCAGCGATCGAGCATTTCGGCGGTAAAAGCCGGAGAAAGGCGTGAAACCGTCAACAGTGAGTCGCGCTTATTGAGCAAAAACTCCTGCCGCATTTCGCCCTCGCGCTCGTAAGCATTGGCACTTACCGGCTGGGAAAGACGTTGCGCAGTTTCCAGGCTTTTAACCATCCGTTTGACTTCGGCATGGGTTACGCCCGTCAGCTTCGCGATTTCGCGGCTGCTGATGGTCGACGCGGCAGCCTGCGAATTGAGATGTTCACCAGAGATCAGCATGTTCACTCCTTACTCAAACTCACATCAGTTAAGGTGAGGAAATAGTATACAACTTACTGGATAGATATCCAGTATATTTTTTACACATAGATCAAGGGTGCTTTAAGAGCGTTCAGTAAAAAAAGGAGAGCATGGTGAGGGCATAACGTAGACGTGCCGGAGGGCGATGACGCCAGCTCCGGCACGGGATAGTGCAGACCCGGTAAGCGAAACGCTACCGGGTAATGGGGATTACAGCAGCTCTTTCGCTTTGGCGACCACGTTATCCACGGTGAAGCCAAACTCTTCGAACAGCAGCTCTGCCGGCGCAGACTCACCGAAGGTGGTCATGCCAACAACCGCGCCGTTCAGGCCAGTGTATTTGCACCAGAAGTCGGCGATACCGGCTTCCACCGCCACGCGCGCGCTGACCGCTTTCGGCAGCACCGCTTCACGGTAAGCAGCATCCTGCTTGTCGAAGGTGTCGGTAGACGGCATGGAGACCACGCGCGCTTTCACGCCTTCAGCCGTCAGACGTTCCCATGCAGCAACGGCCAGCTCCACTTCAGAACCGGTGGCGATGAAGATCAGCTGCGGCTGACCGTCACAATCTTTCAGCACGTAACCGCCGCGAGCGATATCCGCCAGCTGCTGCTCGGTACGCTCCTGCTGCGCCAGGTTCTGGCGAGAGAGGATCAGCGCCGTCGGGCCGTCGTGACGCTCAACGGCATATTTCCACGCAACCGCAGACTCTACCTGGTCACACGGACGCCAGGTGCTGACGTTCGGGGTCAGGCGCAGAGAAGCAACCTGCTCAACCGGCTGGTGCGTCGGGCCATCTTCACCCAGACCGATGGAGTCGTGGGTGTAAACCAGCACCTGACGCTGCTTCATCAGCGCCGCCATACGTACCGCGTTACGCGCATACTCGACGAACATCAGGAAGGTGGAGGTGTACGGCACGAAACCGCCGTGCAGAGAGATACCGTTGGCAATCGCGGTCATACCGAACTCGCGCACACCGTAGTGAATGTAGTTGCCTGCGGCATCTTCATTGATCGCTTTCGAGCCGGACCACAGGGTCAGGTTGGAAGGCGCGAGGTCAGCGGAACCGCCGAGGAACTCCGGCAGCAGCGGGCCAAACGCTTCGATAGCGTTTTGGGAAGCTTTACGGCTGGCGATTTTCGCCGGGTTCGCCTGCAATTTGGCAATGAACTCGTTGGCTTTCGCCGCGAAATCTTCCGGCATCTCGCCTTTCATACGACGAGTGAACTCAGCGGCCAGCTCCGGGAACGCTTTCGCGTAAGCGGCGAACTTCTCGTTCCACGCAGACTCTTTCGCCTGACCCACTTCTTTCGCATCCCATTGCGCGTAAATCTCAGACGGGATCTCAAACGGTGCGTGTTTCCAGCCCAGCTGTTCGCGGGTCAGTGCCACTTCCGCGTCACCCAGCGGCGCGCCGTGGGAGTCGTGGGTACCGGCTTTGTTCGGCGAGCCGAAACCGATAATGGTTTTGCACATCAGCAACGACGGTTTGTCGGTGACGCTGCGTGCTTCTTCAACGGCGCGTTTGATGGCATCAGCGTCGTGGCCGTCTACGCCGCGAACAACGTGCCAGCCGTAGGCTTCAAAGCGTTTTGCGGTATCGTCGGTGAACCAGCCTTCAACGTGGCCATCGATAGAGATGCCGTTGTCGTCATAGAACGCAACCAGTTTACCCAACTTCAGCGTACCGGCCAGCGAGCAGGCTTCGTGGGAGATGCCTTCCATCATGCAGCCGTCGCCCATAAAGGCGTAGGTGAAGTGGTCAACAATGTCATGACCCGGACGGTTGAACTGGGCGGCCAGCGTCTTCTCGGCAATCGCCATACCGACTGCGTTTGCAATCCCCTGCCCCAGCGGGCCGGTGGTGGTTTCAACGCCAGCGGTGTAACCCACTTCCGGGTGACCCGGAGTTTTGGAGTGCAGCTGGCGGAAGTTCTGCAGTTCGGTAATCGGCAGATCGTAGCCGGTGAGGTGCAGCAGGCTGTAGATCAGCATCGAGCCGTGACCATTAGACAGCACAAAGCGGTCGCGGTCAGCCCATGCAGGATTCGTCGGGTTATGGTTCAGGAAATCACGCCATAACACTTCGGCGATGTCTGCCATGCCCATCGGGGCTCCCGGATGACCGGATTTGGCTTTCTGTACCGCGTCCATGCTCAGCGCACGAATAGCATTGGCAAGCTCTTTACGTGAGGACATTTTGACTCCAGATCGGACTGTTAAGGGCTAATCCCGTAACGACTTGACGACAGCGCGTTTTGGGCTACGCCGGAAAAAAGTGCCAACAATGTAACCCAAGCGGGTAATCATGTACATGGAGCATCCTTTTGCGCTTCAGAAATCTCTGGAAGCCGCTCGCAAGTTGCGCAATCTCCTCGCCCGTCCAACACTCTCTTCTTTATACTGGCGCTCACCGCCCTCTCGTGTAGAAGAACGGCGGAGCAAAAACGACTCAACCATTGCGGAAGATAATAAATGAAAATTCGCCCAGCCCTCCTTGCTCTGGGAATGACAACCCTGCTTGCCGGTTGTCAGAACATGGATTCAAACGGTTTT
Source organism: Kosakonia sp. HypNH10 (assembly GCF_029850615.1). Taxonomy (NCBI): domain Bacteria; kingdom Pseudomonadati; phylum Pseudomonadota; class Gammaproteobacteria; order Enterobacterales; family Enterobacteriaceae; genus Kosakonia; species Kosakonia sp. HypNH10. The sequence continues at coordinate 158,827 of NZ_JAOTIU010000006.1, read as the reverse complement.
CTCAGCTCCGGCGCAGAAGCCTTTCAGGCTTACACCCTGAGCGATGCGCAGGTTATTGCCCTGAGTGACGACGCCTGTAAGCAGATGGACAGTAAAGCGACCATCGCACCAGCAAGCAGCGAATACAGCCAGCGTGTGAACAAAATTGCCGCCGCCCTTGGCGACAACATCAACGGCCAGCCGGTGAACTACAAGGTGTATGTCACTAAAGACGTTAACGCCTTTGCCATGGCGAATGGCTGCATCCGCGTTTACAGCGGCCTGATGGATATGATGACCGACAATGAAGTCGAAGCGGTAGTTGGCCACGAAATGGGCCACGTTGCGCTCGGCCACGTGAAGAAAGGGATGCAGGTCGCGCTCGGTACCAATGCGGTGCGCGCAGCGGCAGCCTCGGCGGGCGGCGTGGTCGGTAGCCTGTCCCAGTCGCAGCTTGGCGCGCTCGGGGAAAAACTGGTCAACTCACAATTCTCCCAGCGTCAGGAGTCGGAAGCGGATGACTACTCTTACGACCTGCTGCGCAAGCGCGGCATCAACCCGGTTGGTTTAGCCACCAGCTTCGAAAAACTGGCGAAGATGGACCAGGGCCGTCAAAGCTCAATGTTTGACGATCACCCGGCCTCAGCAGCCCGTGCCCAGCACATTCGCGACCGTATGGCCGCAGACGGCATCAAGTAAAGAATAAAGGAGGCGCTTGCCTCCTTTTTATTACGCTCCGTCAGCGGAGATAAAAAAATCCCCTCCGGGCAAGGCCGGGAGGGGATTAATTTCATTGCGGCTTACGCCGTGAGGTGAGGTTACTCATCTTCCAGATAGGTATAGCCGTAAAGACCCGCTTCGAACTCTTCGAGGAACTGCTGCTGCAGCGCATCGTCCAGCCCGGTCTCTTTAACCTGATCGCGGAACTGGGTTAACAGCTTGCCCGGATCGAGCTGCACGTACTCCAGCATATCGGCCACGGTATCGCCTTCGTCAGAAAGCTCCACTTCCACGCTGCCATCCGGGAAGACAAACACGTCAACCGCTTCGGTATCACCGAACAGGTTGTGCATGTTGCCGAGGATCTCCTGATAGGCGCCGACCATAAAGAAGCCCAGCATAGGCGGGTTCTCCGGATCGTACTCCGGCATCGGCATCGTTGTGGCAATGCCGTCGCCGTCGACATAGTGATCGATAGCACCGTCGGAATCACAGGTAATATCCAGCAGCACCGCGCGGCGCTCCGGCGCATGATTCAACCCTTCCAGCGGCAGCACCGGGAAGAGCTGATCGATACCCCACGCATCCGGCATCGACTGGAACAGGGAGAAGTTGACGTACATCTTGTCCGCCATACGTTCCTGCAGTTCGTCGATAATCGGACGGTGCGCGCGATTGCTCGGATCGAGCTGCTTCTGCACTTCATGGCACATGTTCAGGTAGAGCTGCTCTGCCCACGCGCGCTCTTGCAGGCTAAAGGTGCCGGAAGAGTAACCAACGTGAATATCGTGCAGATCCATCTGGCTGTCATGCAGCCACTCGCGCAGCGAACGGCGCGTCCCAGGCTCGTGCATCTCCTGCCAGGTTTCCCACATGCTTTGCAGCGCGCGCGGCGCATCTTCCGCTGGCGGAATAGCCGGGGTGTATTCGTTGCGCTCAACGCCAATGATATTAGAGACCAGCACCGTATGGTGCGCGGTGACCGCGCGGCCCGATTCGGTGATCACCGTCGGGTGCGGCAAACCGTGCTCTTCGCAGGCATCGCCAATCGCCCAGATAATGTTGTTGGCGTACTCGTTCAGGCCGTAGTTAACGGAGCAGTCGGATTGCGAACGGGTGCCTTCATAATCCACGCCCAGACCGCCGCCGACATCGAAGCACTGAATATTTACGCCCAGCTTGTGCAGTTCAACGTAGAAACGGGCTGATTCACGCACGCCGGTGGCGATATCGCGAATATTGGCCATCTGCGAACCGAGGTGGAAGTGCAGCAGCTGAATGCTGTCCAGACGACCGCGCTCACGCAGGATCTCAACCAGTTGCAGCACCTGCGTCGCCGCCAGGCCAAACTTCGACTTTTCACCGCCGGAGGATTGCCATTTTCCGGAGCCTTGCGATGCCAGACGCGCTCGCACGCCAAGGCGCGGAATAACGTTCAGGCGCTCGGCTTCTTCCAGCACGATGGCGATTTCGCTCATCTTCTCGATTACCAGATAGACCTTGTGGCCCATCTTCTCGCCAATCAGCGCCAGGCGGATGTATTCACGGTCTTTATAGCCGTTACAGACGATCACCGAACGGGTCATGCCCGCATGGGCGAGTACCGCCATCAGTTCCGCTTTGGAACCCGCTTCCAGCCCCAGCGGTTCGCCGGAGTGGATCAGGGATTCGATGACGCGACGGTGCTGGTTAACCTTGATCGGGTAAACCAGGAAGTAGTCGCCGTTATAGCCATAGGATTCACGCGCGCGTTTGAAGGCGGCGTTAATCGAGCGCAAACGGTGTTGCAGGATCTGCGGGAAGCAGAAGAGCGCCGGTAAACGCTGGCCCTGCGCTTCACGCGCTTTCACCAGCTGTGCCAGATCGACACGCGCCTCGGGGACATCTGGATCGGGGCACACGCTGATGTGACCCAGCTCGTTGACGTCGTAGTAGTTATTGCCCCACCAGGCAATATTGTAAGTCCGTAGCATCTTGCTGGCTTCCTGGGAGCTCATCGCTACCTCCTGCATGGAACGTAGTGCACCGTGTTCGCCTGCTGACGAAGGCGAAACTGAAGAGATGTCGTCAGACATTGCGAACCTCACTTAAGCAAAGTGTATACCCTGTGAACGTCACGCTGCTCATTGGCAAGGCGAAGCGACACGGGGATGAAATAGTTGACTACTATCGCAGTGACACATAGCGATAACAACCCATAAACAGCCATGATTTTCGGCATAACATGCCAAAGCACCGACTGCGCGACCGGTTTCTGGTTCATATGATAGTAAAACATCTGTCCGGACCCGAGTATGACAGCCCGGCGAAACCACGAGAAAACTCCTGATACTCAGGAGAGCCCTTGTTCAGTTATCACAATGCCTTACCGGCCCTGGAGTCCTGAGAAGCGCCGAAATGGGGATAACATCGGCTGGTTTGCAGATTAGAGATGCGAATGACGGGAAGTGCATGCACGTCAGAACGACGCGGCAGAATATTCGGAAAACGACGGTTCATTATTTCGTATCACCTCCACGCAAGCCATGACGACCCGCGACAAGCCAAAGCCATTAAATACACTGCTTAACCCGGCTGGAAGTGGCGACACAGCAGCGATGCCGTGCGCTTTTTTGATGAGCCGCGCGCGGCGTTTTATACCGATAACCGGGTGAAAAAGCAAAATAAAAAAGCTGTTATTAGCCCTTTGCCGGGAAAATTTTCCGTCACTATAGACCTCAGGTTATGGAATACATCAAAAAACGCTGGCAATGGGATGAATAAGTAACCTAAAATAGCCGTCCAGATGTTAATCCGTCCAGACCGATTAACACTCAGACTTCTTGTGTCATCTTTGCGTAGCCACCGCGAAGAGAGCCGAACACAGAATTCGATCTAACCGAATTACACCAGGTGAAAATTTATTATGGCAAAACACCTTTTTACGTCCGAGTCCGTCTCTGAAGGGCATCCTGACAAAATCGCTGACCAAATTTCCGACGCTGTGCTGGATGCAATCCTCGAGCAGGACCCTAAAGCGCGCGTCGCTTGTGAAACGTACGTGAAAACCGGCATGGTGCTGGTCGGTGGCGAAATCACCACCAGCGCATGGGTGGATATCGAAGAGATCACCCGTAATACCGTGCGTGATATCGGCTATGTTCACTCTGACATGGGCTTTGACGCCAACTCTTGCGCCGTACTGAGCGCAATCGGTAAGCAGTCTCCGGATATCAACCAGGGCGTTGACCGTGCCGATCCGCTGGAGCAGGGTGCGGGCGACCAGGGCCTGATGTTTGGCTATGCGACCAACGAAACCGACGTGCTGATGCCAGCCCCGATCACCTACGCTCACCGTCTGGTTGAACGCCAGGCAGAAGTGCGTAAAAACGGCACCCTGCCGTGGCTGCGTCCGGATGCGAAGAGCCAGGTCACCTTCCAGTACGACGATGGCAAAATCGTCGGCATTGATGCTGTAGTGCTCTCTACCCAGCACTCAGAAGATATCGACCAGAAATCGCTGCAGGAAGCGGTGATGGAAGAGATCATCAAGCCGATCCTGCCGACCGAGTGGCTGAACGCCTCTACCAAATTCTTTATCAACCCGACCGGCCGTTTTGTTATCGGCGGCCCGATGGGCGACTGTGGTCTGACCGGCCGTAAAATCATCGTTGATACCTACGGCGGCATGGCCCGTCACGGCGGCGGCGCATTCTCCGGTAAAGATCCGTCGAAAGTTGACCGTTCCGCAGCGTACGCGGCGCGTTATGTAGCGAAAAACATCGTTGCTGCTGGCCTTGCCGACCGCTGTGAAATCCAGGTCTCCTACGCCATTGGCGTGGCAGAACCGACTTCGATCATGGTTGAAACCTTCGGCACTGAGAAGGTCTCCACCGAGCAGTTAACGCTGCTGGTGCGTGAGTTCTTCGACCTGCGTCCGTACGGCCTGATTCAGATGCTGGATCTGCTGCACCCGATCTACAAAGAGACCGCTGCATACGGTCACTTCGGTCGCGAATCTTTCCCGTGGGAAAAAACCGACAAAGCCGCGCTGCTGCGCGATGCTGCCGGTCTGAAATAATCCACTGACCGCACCGCTATAAAGGCCAGCCTTGCGCTGGCCTTTTTCATTTTTATGCGCTTTGCGACCATCCCCCCCATTTGTGCAGCTATACTCACTCTGCCCGTAACTATTTCATTTGAAAGCGATTACATCAGACGCTCAACGAAATCCTCCCCTTCTCTCACCGGCTGAAACGGTCACGCGTCATAATTGTTACATTACGCTTCGGTTTAGTCTGAAATAACGGCCTGCAATTAACCATTCATTGTCAAGAATCCTATAATCCTCAACACTTTTATTTACATTCGTGGCCTGCCCGAAATGTAACCGATTACACTCATGTGATGCATATCACGACTTTTCGCTTATGAGTGACCTAACTTTTATCACGATAAAATTCATAACATGAATGGAGGGCATAATGCCTGACAATAAGAAACAGAAGCATTCCAACAAGGCCATGACCTTTTTTGTCTGCTTCCTCGCAGCACTGGCAGGATTACTTTTTGGCCTGGATATTGGCGTGATTGCGGGCGCACTGCCCTTCATCACGGAAGATTTTCAAATCAGCTCGCACACTCAGGAGTGGGTGGTGAGCTCAATGATGTTTGGTGCTGCCGTCGGCGCAGTCGGCAGCGGCTGGCTCTCCTGGCGTCTCGGGCGTAAAAAGAGCCTGATGATCGGCGCGGTGCTGTTTGTTATCGGCTCTCTCTGCTCTGCCGCCGCACCGAACGTCGAGTTCCTGATCGTTTCACGCGTGCTGCTCGGCCTGGCGGTTGGTATCGCCTCTTATACCGCTCCGCTCTACCTCTCTGAGATCGCACCGGAAAAAATCCGCGGCAGTATGATTTCGATGTATCAGCTGATGATCACCATCGGTATTCTCGGCGCGTACCTTTCTGATACTGCGTTCAGCTACAGCGGCGCATGGCGCTGGATGCTGGGCGTGATCATCATTCCGGCGGTGCTGCTGCTGATTGGCGTCTTCTTCCTGCCGGACAGCCCGCGCTGGTTCGCCGCGAAACGCCGCTTTAACGATGCTGAACGAGTGCTGCTGCGCCTGCGCGATACCAGCGCCGAAGCGAAAAACGAACTGGATGAGATCCGCGAAAGCCTGAAAGTGAAGCAGACCGGCTGGGCGCTGTTTAAAGAGAACAGCAACTTCCGCCGCGCGGTCTTCCTCGGCGTGCTGCTGCAAATCATGCAACAGTTCACCGGCATGAACGTCATCATGTATTACGCGCCGAAAATCTTTGAACTGGCGGGTTACACCAACACCACCGAACAGATGTGGGGAACGGTAATCGTCGGTCTGACCAACGTGCTGGCGACCTTTATCGCTATCGGTCTGGTGGACCGCTGGGGCCGTAAACCGACGCTGGTGCTGGGCTTTATGGTGATGGCCGCCGGTATGGGTATTCTTGGCACGATGCTGCATATGGGCATCCACTCGCCGTCTGCGCAGTACTTCGCTGTCGCCATGCTGCTGATGTTTATCATCGGCTTCGCCATGAGCGCCGGTCCGCTGATTTGGGTACTCTGCTCCGAAATCCAGCCGCTGAAAGGCCGCGATTTTGGTATCACCCTCTCCACCGCCACTAACTGGATCGCCAACATGATTGTCGGCGCGACCTTCCTGACGATGCTGAACACGCTGGGCAATGCCAACACCTTCTGGGTGTACGGCGGTCTGAACGTGCTGTTCATTATCCTCACCCTGTGGCTGGTGCCGGAAACCAAACACGTTTCGCTGGAGCATATCGAGCGCAACCTGATGCGTGGACGTCCGCTGCGTGAAATTGGTTCCCGTGACTGATTAACGCCCTTCAGGCTTCCTCTGCGGAGGAAGCCTTTTTTGCTTATTGCACTCCCGTCCCGCCCATCCTATTCTCTGCAGTTATGAAAACACCCCGCCTCCCCATCGCCCTCCAGCAAGCTGTTATGCGTAGCCTGCGGGATAAACTCGCCCTCGCTAACCAGAAGCTTGAGCGTGACTACCCCGAACCGAAACTGGTCTATCAACAGCGCGGCACTGCCGCCGGTACGGCGTGGCTTGCCGACTACGAAATTCGCCTCAACCCGGTGCTGTTGCTGGAAAACCAGCAAGCCTTTATTGATGAAGTGGTTCCCCATGAGCTGGCGCACCTGCTGGTGTGGAAACACTTCGGGCGCGTTGCGCCGCACGGCAAAGAGTGGAAGTGGATGATGGAGAGCGTGCTCGGCGTGCCTGCGCGGCGAACGCATCAGTTTGAGCTGGAATCGGTGCGGCGCAACACCTTCCCCTACCGCTGTAAATGCCAGCAGCATCAGCTGACCCTGCGTCGCCATAATCGGGTAGTGCGCGGCGAGGCGATCTACCGCTGCGTGCGCTGCGGCGAGCCGTTAATGGCTGAAGCGGCTAACTGATTCCATTAAGAAGTTTTATGCGCTAACTGATTGCATCAGGAAGCACCTTCCGCTACGTTGCGAGCTCGTTTTGACAGGGAGTTCGCTATGTTCCGTTTTATACCTTTTCTCTTCACGTTGCTGGCAGTGCCTGCCCTGGCCGCCAACGGTATCAACAACTTTTCCCAGGCCAAAGCAGCCGGTGTGAAAGTGAATGCTGACGCGCCGGGTGATTTTTACTGCGGCTGTAAAATCAACTGGCAGGGCAAAAAAGGGGTCGTCGATCTCGCCTCCTGCGGCTATAAAGTGCGAAAAAATGAGAACCGCGCCAGCCGCATAGAGTGGGAGCATGTGATGCCCGCCTGGCAGTTCGGCCACCTACGTCAGTGCTGGCAAGATGGCGGGCGCAAACAGTGCGCCAAAGATCCGGGCTACCGCAAGATTGAGAGCGATATGCATAACCTGCAACCCGCCGTGGGCGAGGTGAATGGCGATCGCGGCAACTTTATGTACAGCCAGTGGAACGGCGGTGAAGGGCAGTATGGTCAGTGCGAGATGAAGGTCGATTTCAAAGCGAAGCTGGCTGAACCACCGGCGCGCGCACGCGGTTCGATTGCCCGCACCTACTTCTATATGCGCGATCAATACCAGCTACCGCTCTCACGCCAGCAAACCCAGCTTTTCACCGCGTGGGATAAGCTCTATCCGGTCACTGCGTGGGAGTGCACGCGCGATGAGCGTATCGCGGCCATTCAGGGCAACCATAACCCGTATGTGCAGCGCGCTTGCATGGCGCGAAAGAGCTAACCTACACTAGCGCCATTGTTAACATCCGCCCTGCCGTGCGGGGCGGTAATCTGAACGGATCTAAAACATGCGCATTCCCCGCATCCATCACCCAGAATGTATTCAGCCGGGCAGTGAAATTGCCCTTAGCGAGGATGCCGCCAACCACGTCGGCCGCGTGCTGCGTATGGGCCCGGGCCAGGCGGTGCAGCTTTTCGACGGCTCCAACCAGGTTTTCGAGGCAGAAATCACCCATGCCGATAAAAAAAGCGTGCGCGTCAGCGTGCTGCGCGGCGAAGTGGACGATCGTGAATCGCCACTGCATATTCACCTGGGCCAGGTGATGTCGCGCGGTGAAAAGATGGAATTCACCATCCAGAAATCGATCGAACTGGGCGTAAGCCTCATTACGCCACTTTTTTCTGAGCGCTGCGGCGTTAAACTGGACGCCGAACGCCTGAACAAGAAGCTGCAGCAGTGGCAAAAGATCGCCATTGCCGCCTGTGAACAGTGCGGGCGCAACCGTGTTCCGGAGATCCGCCCGGCCATGGATCTCGAAGCCTGGTGCGCCGAAGAGGAGAGCGGTCTGAAGCTCAACCTCCATCCGCGCGCCAGCCAGAGCATTAACACCTTGCCTCTGCCCGTCGAGCGCGTGCGTCTGCTGATTGGCCCGGAAGGCGGTCTATCCGCCGATGAGATCGCCATGACCGCGCGCTACCAGTTTACGGATATTTTGTTAGGTCCCCGCGTGCTACGCACCGAGACAACGGCGCTTACCGCCATCACCGCGCTTCAGGTTCGCTTCGGCGACCTGGGTTGAAAGGAGAAGCAGAATGATTAAGCTCGGCATCGTGATGGATCCCATCGCGGACATTAACATCAAGAAAGACTCCAGCTTCGCCATGCTGCTGGAAGCACAGCGCCGCGGCTACGAGCTGCACTATATGGAGATGGCCGATCTCTACCTGATTAACGGTGAAGCCCGCGCCCGCACGCGTACCCTCTCCGTCGAGCAGAACTACGACAAATGGTATGAATTTGGCAGCGAGCAGGATATCGCGCTGGCGGATCTCGACACCGTGCTGATGCGTAAAGATCCGCCGTTCGACACCGAGTATATCTACGCGACCTATATCCTTGAGCGCGCGGAAGAGAAAGGCACGCTGATCGTTAACAAACCGCAGAGCCTGCGCGACTGTAACGAAAAACTCTTTACCGCCTGGTTCCCGGATCTGACGCCGGAAACGCTGGTCACCCGCGATAAAGCGCGGCTGAAAGCCTTCTGGCAGAAGCACACCGACATTATCCTTAAGCCGCTGGACGGCATGGGCGGCACCTCGATTTTCCGCGTCAAAGAGGGCGATCCGAACCTCTCGGTAATCACCGAAACTCTGACCGAACTGGGCACTCGCTACTGCATGGCGCAGAACTACCTGCCAGCCATTAAAGAGGGTGACAAACGTGTGCTGGTAGTCGATGGCGAACCGGTGCCGTACTGCCTGGCGCGCGTGCCGCAGGGCGGAGAAACTCGTGGCAATCTGGCGGCCGGTGGTCGCGGCGAACCGCGTCCGCTGACCGAGAGCGACTGGGAGATTGCGCGTAAAGTCGCGCCGGTGCTGAAAGCCAAAGGGCTTATCTTCGTCGGTCTCGATATCATCGGCGATCGCCTGACCGAAATTAACGTCACCAGCCCGACCTGCATCCGTGAAATCGAAGCCGAATTCCCGGTCTCCATCACCGGTATGCTGATGGACGCTATCGAAAAACGTCTGGCTAAATAAGTGCCACACAGGGTGCGAGCGAGAGCCCGCGCCCTTCCCGCTTTATCTCGTGACAGCACCCTGCTTTCCCCCCATACTACGTTGTCGCTTTTTTGAACCAGGAACAGAACCTCTGACAATGAATTTACAGCATCACTTTCTTATTGCCATGCCTGCTCTCCAGGATCCCCTCTTCCGGCGCTCCGTTGTCTATATCTGCGAGCACAGCGAGGAAGGGGCGATGGGGCTTATCATCAATAAGCCGCTGGAAAACCTGACGGTAGAGGGCGTGCTTGAAAAACTGAAAATCGAGGCCGTCGATCGCGACCCGGCGATCCGTCTTGATAAACCGGTGTTGCTTGGCGGCCCGCTGGCGGAAGATCGCGGCTTTATCCTGCACACCCCGCCAGGCGGTTTTGCCTCCAGCATTCGCGTCTCGGACAACACCGTGGTCACCACCTCGCGTGACGTGCTGGAGACGCTCGGCACCAGCGAACAGCCTGCTGAGGTGATGGTCGCGCTGGGTTACTCGTCGTGGGATAAGGGGCAGCTCGAAGAGGAGATCCTTGATAACGCGTGGCTTACCGCGCCGGCGGATCTCAACATCCTGTTTAAAACCCCCATCGCCGATCGCTGGCGCGAAGCGGCAAAGCTTATCGGCATCGATATTTCGACCATGCCGGGCGTCGCGGGGCACGCCTGATGAGCGGCACACTGCTGGCGTTTGATTTTGGCACCAAAAGCATTGGCGTGGCCATCGGGCAGCGCATTACCGGGACGGCGCGCGCGCTGACGGCGCTAAAAGCGCAGGACGGCACGCCGGAGTGGAAGCGGATCGAAAACCTGCTCAAAGAGTGGCAGCCGGAAGCGGTGGTGGTTGGTTTGCCGCTTAATATGGATGGCACCGAGCAGCTGCTCACCGCCCGCGCCCGCAACTTTGCCAATAAAATCCACGGCCGTTTTGGCGCAAAAGTGATCCTGCATGATGAACGGTTAAGCACCGTTGAAGCGCGTTCGGGGCTGTTTGAACGCGGCGGATTCCGCGCCCTTGATAAAGGCAGCGTCGACTCAGCGTCGGCGGTGATTATTCTCGAAAGCTACTTCGAGCTGCACCCGTAACCCTGCCCGTTCTCCCCTCTCTTTTCTCTTAGCCGCGATCGCCTCGCGGCTTTCTGCCGATCCTTCTCACACTTTCCAGTCCCGCTTTTTGCATTCCCGCCAATGTTTCTATAAAAGAAACATAAAGGCCATCAGGGTTTCTCGGTTAAGCGCTGAGCCAGTTCGTGCAGGGCGTCTAAGCGCGTCTCAACAACCGCATCGTCAACCTGCCACAGACCGGCAAACGCGAGCGCTGCGGAGTGGGCGCCAAGCGGTTTCGCCATCGACACTTCACCGTCGTCGTGATGCCACACCACGTGCCCCTGCGCGCGCTGCTGGGCAACATGCGGGCCAAGCTGCTGCCACTGCTCCGGCGTAAAGCGCTGTTGCAGCGCCTCGTCGCTCTCTGCCGCCAGCAACGACATGCCGATGACCGACTGCCAGGCAGGCAGCATATGGAAACCGGCCAGCGCCTGGCTCACCTGGCTGCCGGGTTCAGAGTGGTAGATATAGATCACCTGATCCTCCCACAGCACGCCCATCGCCACGACGATATCTTTCGGGGCGTAGCTTTCCAGCAGCGGCAGCGCGTGGGAGAAGAGCGCCGAACCACGAATGGCCTGCGCCGCCAGCGCATGAATGCCGGGGCCGGGAAGGTAGCGACGCTGCGCATCCTGCATGGTCAGGCCAATGGAAGCCATGGTCATCAATAACCGGTTTACGCGGGTGGTGTTAATGCCCATCAGACGCGACAGCTCACGACAGCCAATGGCGCGATCGCTGGAGACGAGGTACTGCAGGCAGCGAATGCCATCAATCAGACTTTGGTTCGGTTGAGAAGACATTGCAGGGTTCGCTTTTCAGTTGGCTGGAAAAAACGATTCTACCGTCAGTCAAAAAGGAAACAAGATAATGAAAATCTTTCCTCACACCGATGCCAGAGCTTTTCCGACCCGGCAACTGCACGCCGATCTGGTCGTCGCGGGCGGCGGGCTGGCAGGGCTGTGCGCCGCGCTGGCAGCAGCGCGCGACGGTTTGGATGTGGTGCTGATCCAGGACAGACCGGTGCTCGGCGGCAACGCTTCCAGCGAAGTGCGCCTGTGGGCAAACGGCGCAACATCGCATATGGGCAACAACAACCGCTGGGCGCGCGAAGGCGGCATTATGGGCGAGATCATGGAGGAGAACCTCTGGCGCAATAAAGAGGGCAACCCGGTGATGTTTGACCTGGTGCTGCTCGACCTTGCCAGAAGCCAGCTGGGCCTGACGCTACTGCTCAATACCGCCGTGTTTGAGGTGGAAAAAGAGGCGCAGACCATCACTCAGGTGAAAGCCTTCAACCCCATCAATGAGACCTTTTATAGCGTCAGCGCCGCACAGTTTTGTGATGCCACCGGCGACGGCGTGCTCGGCTATCTGGCGGGTGCCGAATATCGTGAGGGCGCAGAAGAGGCAGAGGAGCTCGGGGAGAAAATGGCACCCGGCGACAACTTCGGCCACAAGCTCGGCCACTCCATCTACTTCTACACCAAACAGACTGACGGGCCGGTTAACTTTGTTCCCCCCTCCTTCGCGCTGAAAGATATTACCGCCATCCCACGTTATAAACGCCTCACCTCCACCCTTAACGGCTGCGATCTCTGGTGGCTTGAGTGGGGCGGGCGTCTTGATACCGTGCATGAGAGCGAAGAGATCAAATGGGAGCTGTGGAAGATCGTCTGGGGCGTTTGGGATCACATCAAAAACTCCGGCAACTTCCCGGAAGCGGAGAAGATGACCATCGAGTGGGTCGGCGCGATCCCCGGCAAGCGCGAAAGCCGCCGCTTCGTGGGCGACCATCTGCTGAGCCAGCAGGATATTATCGAGCAGCGCGACCACTATGACGCTGTGGGCTATGGCGGCTGGTCGATCGATCTGCATCCGGCGGACGGCGTCTACAGCACCCATGACGGCTGCCGTCAGTTTCACAGCAAAGGCACCTACACCATCCCGTTTCGCAGCATCTACAGCCGCTCGCTGGATAACCTGCTGCTGACCGGGCGGATTATCTCCGCATCCCACGTCGCCTTCGGCAGCGCCCGCGTGATGTGTACCTGCGGCCTGCTCGGCGAGGTGGTGGGCCGCGCCGCCGCGCTTTGTCATGCGCGCGGCCTCACACCGCAGGCCCTGGCACAGCGTGAGCATATCGGCGCGCTGCAACAGCAGTTGCAGCTTAACGGCTGCTATATCCCGCGCCAGTGGCTCAACGACCCGGCGGCAGGTGCCAGCGTCACGGCCAGCAGCGAGTACAGCCTGACGGCGCTCGCGCCCAACGGCAACTGGCATCCGCTGGCGGAGAGGATGGCACTGCTGCTGCCTGTCCCGGCGGGCCATACCGTGCCCTCCATCACCCTGCGGCTGCGGGCAAAGCGGCCGACGGAGCTGACGGTCTCGCTGCTCGGCAGCGTCCGTGCCGGTAACTTCACGCCCGATTGCCACTTTGAGGAGCAGGTGCTGAGCGTGGCTGGCGAAGGCGAGCAGACCATCACCTTCCAGTGGCAGAGCGAACGCAACCAGTACGTTTTTCTCGCCTTCGCCGCCCATGAAGAGGTTGAGATCGCGCTTACCGATGCGCGTCTGCCGGGCATCATGACGGTGTTTAACAGCCTTAATGCGCGCGTTGCTAAACACACCCGCCAGGTCGCCGATGGCGATTACGGCGTCGACGAATTCGACTTCTGGCTGCCTCGCCGCCACCCTGCGCAGATCATGCCCGCCCTGCGCTGCGATCCGCCGATTGCCGCCTGGGGCATGCAGAATGTGCTCAACGGCCGCCTGCGCCCCGAGCAGCAGATCAACGCCTGGTCCCCGGCGATGGATGACGCCGCACCGGAGATCGTCTGGCGCTGGGATAGCCCGCAGGCGATTAACCAACTGACGCTGGTGCAGGACAACGATTTCGATAACGCCATGGAGTCCGTGCAGATGGGACACCCGCTTGCCGTCACGCCGCACTGCATTACGCACTATCGCCTGTGGGCTGACGAGTGGCTGCTGGCAGAGGTTGATGATAATCACCACTCCGTCTGCCAGCACCGTTTCACCCGCCCAATCACGGCAAGCAGCGTCAGGCTGGAGATCATCGCCACCGCAGGCGCGCTGCCCGCAGTTTACGCACTGCATCTTCACTAAAGCCGCCCTTCGCGCACCCGCTGCTGCTGGCTCTGCGCGAAGGTCTGCATCCCCTGCTGCTGCCCGGTTTGCATCACGCCGGGCAGCTGATGGGTTTTGCCTTCGCGAATAAGGTTCGCCACCGCCGGGGTGTTAATCAGCAACTCAAACAGCGCCACGCGCCCGCCCTGCTTATCTGCCTCCAGCCTCTGCGCCAGCACCGCCTGCAAGCTGCCCGCCAGCTGGCTGCGCACCGGCTCCTTTTCTTGTGCCGGGAAACTATCCACCAGCCGCTCGACGGCCTGCGCCGCGCCGCGCGTGTGCAGGGTCGCCAGCACCAGATGCCCGGTTTCGGCGGCGGTCAGGGCCAGGCGGATCGTCTCGCTATCGCGCAACTCGCCAAGCAGGATCACATCCGGATCCTGGCGCAGCGCTGCACGCAGCCCGTCGGCAAACGAGGCGCAGTGTTGACCTATCTCGCGCTGCTGGATCAGGCTGTTGCCGCTCTGGTGCACGAACTCAATGGGATCTTCCAGCGTCACAATATGCCCCCCGGCCTGATGATTGAGGTGTTGCACCATCGCCGCAAGGGTTGTCGATTTACCGCTACCGGTCGCGCCAGTGACGAGGATCAGACCGTTCTCCCGCGCCAGCAGTTCAGTCAGCGCCGCCGGAGCAGAGATATCGCTAAGCTGCGGGCAGCGCTGTGGCAACAGGCGCAGCGCTAATGATATGCCGCCGTGGCGGGCAAACGCGCCTGCGCGCAGCCGCCTGCCGCCAGCGGTGGTGAGCGCAAAATCCACCTGTCTCGTTTCGCGCCACTGCTGCTGTTGCAGGGAGGTCAGCTGCCCGCTGAGCAGTGCGCTGATGTCGGGCTGGTCAAAAGGCGCAGCGGTAAGCTGCCCGTGCTGTCGCCAGCGCGGTGGACAACCACTGCACAGGTGTAGATCCGAGACATTATGCTTTACACTAAGCGCCACTATTTCTTCTATATCCATTACGCCATCCTGGAATCATGAACGATATCGCGCATAACCTGGCACAGGTCCGGGACAAAATCTCCGCTGCGGCGGCACGCTGCGGCCGGGCTTCAGAAGAAGTTGCGTTACTTGCAGTGAGTAAAACCAAGCCTGCGAGCGACGTCGCAGAAGCGATCGATGCCGGACAACGTGCGTTTGGCGAAAACTATGTGCAGGAGGGGGTGGAGAAGATCCAGCACTTCCAGCAGGCGGGCATCAGCGGGCTGGAGTGGCACTTTATCGGCCCGTTGCAGTCCAACAAAAGCCGTCTGGTAGCGGAGCACTTCGACTGGTGCCACACTGTCGACCGTCTGCGCATCGCCAGCCGCCTTAGCGAGCAGCGCCCGGCAACGCGCGCGCCGCTAAATGTTCTTATCCAAATCAACATCAGCGATGAGCAGAGCAAGTCCGGTATCGCCCTGAGCGAACTGGATGAGCTTGCCGCGCAACTCGTTGAACTGCCGGGCATCTGCCTGCGCGGGTTGATGGCGATCCCGGCACCGGAAGCGGAGCACGAACGGCAGTTTGCCGTGGCACGGCAAATGGCTGTAGCATTTGAGGCGCTTAAAACGCGCTATTCAACGGTCGATACCCTGTCGTTGGGCATGACGGATGATATGTCCGCAGCCATCGCGGCGGGCAGTACGATGGTGCGCATTGGTACCGCCATTTTTGGTGCGCGCGATTACACAAAAAAGTAAGAGAAACTGAGGAACGCCATGAAGACGTTGACTTTCCTGCTCTCAACAGTGCTTGAACTCTACACCATGGTTCTGCTGTTGCGCGTCTGGATGCAGTGGGCACGCTGTGATTTTTATAACCCTTTTTCGCAATTTGTCGTTAAAGCCACCCAGCCGATTGTCGGGCCGCTGCGCCGCATTATCCCGGCGATGGGGCCGCTGGACAGCGCCTCGCTGCTGGTCGCTTTTGTGCTGAGTTTTATCAAGGCGATCGTGCTGTTTATGGTGGTCACCTTGCAGCCGATTATCTGGATATCTGCCCTGCTGATTCTGGTCAAAACCATCGGCCTGATGATTTTCTGGGTGCTGCTGGTAATGGCAATCATGAGCTGGGTCAGCCAGGGCCGCAGCCCGGTTGAGTACGCGCTGATCCAGCTGACCGAGCCGCTGCTGCGCCCGATCCGCAATCTGCTACCAGCAATGGGCGGCATCGACTTCTCGCCGATGATCCTCGTGCTGCTGCTCTATGTGCTCAATATGGGGATTGCCGAACTGCTGCAATCTACCGGTGATATGCTGCTGCCGGGGCTGTGGATGGCACTATGAGTGCCGTTGTATCCTCTCAGGACGGGCTGGTTTTACGGCTTTATATACAGCCGAAAGCCAGCCGCGACGCGATTATCGGTTTGCATGGCGACGAAGTAAAAGTCGCCATCACCGCCCCGCCAGTGGATGGCCAGGCCAATGCGCACCTGGTGAAATTTCTCGCTAAACAGTTCCGCGTTGCGAAAAGCCAGGTGCTGATCGAAAAGGGCGAACTGGGCCGCCATAAACAGATTAAAATCGTTCATCCGCAACAGATCCCGACGGAAGTCGCGGCGCTGATAAATTAGGATCCGCTATGCAAAAAGTTGTCCTCGCCACCGGTAATGCCGGTAAAGTGCGCGAGCTTGCCTCGCTGCTCAATGATTTCGGCCTCGATGTGGTCGCACAAACCGAGCTGGGCGTCGAATCCGTTGAAGAGACCGGGCTGACCTTTATTGAAAATGCCATTCTGAAAGCCCGCCATGCGGCAAAAGTGACCGGTTTACCGGCCATTGCCGATGATTCGGGGCTGGCAGTCGATGCGCTGGGCGGCGCGCCGGGGATCTACTCCGCACGCTACGCTGGCCTTGAAGCCAGCGATCAACAGAACCTGGAAAAACTGCTCGACGCGCTGCAGAGCGTGCCGGACGGCGAGCGCCAGGCGCAGTTCCACTGTGTGCTGGTCTATATGCGCCACGCCGACGATCCGACGCCGCTGGTTTGCCACGGTAGCTGGCCTGGCGTCATTGCCCGCGCGCCTGCGGGCAGCGGCGGCTTTGGTTACGATCCTATCTTTTTCGTCCCCTCCGAAGGCAAAACCGCCGCGGAGCTGACGCGCGACGAGAAGCGCGCCCTCTCCCATCGCGGTCAGGCGTTAACCCTGTTACTGGAAGCAATGCGTAATGGCTGATTTGCCGCCTCTGAGTCTCTATATCCACATTCCCTGGTGCGTGCAGAAGTGCCCCTACTGCGACTTCAACTCCCACGCGCTGAAGGGTGAAGTGCCGCACGACGACTATGTCCAGCATCTGCTTGCTGATCTGGATCGTGATGCCGCATACGCCCAGGGACGGGAAATAAAGACCATCTTTATCGGCGGCGGTACGCCAAGCCTGCTCTCCGGCCCGGCGATGCAGACCCTGCTTGACGGCGTTCGCGCGCGTCTGCCGCTGGCGAGTGATGCGGAAATTACCATGGAGGCGAACCCCGGCACCGTTGAGGCTGACCGCTTCGCCGACTACCAGCGCGCCGGCGTTAACCGTATTTCGATTGGCGTGCAGAGTTTCAGCGAAACCAAGTTGCAGCGCCTCGGGCGTATTCACGGCCCCGAAGAAGCTAAACGTGCCGCACATCTGGCAAGCGGGCTGGGGCTGCGCAGCTTCAACCTCGATTTAATGCACGGCTTGCCGGATCAATCCGTTGACGAAGCGCTCGACGATCTGCGCCAGGCCATCGCCTTAAACCCGCCGCATCTGTCGTGGTATCAGCTTACTATCGAACCCAATACGCTCTTCAGCTCGCGCCCGCCGGTGCTGCCGGATGATGACGCGCTGTGGGATATCTTCGAGCAGGGGCACCAAATCCTGACGGCCGCCGGTTATCAGCAGTATGAAACCTCGGCCTATGCCAAACCGGGCTATCAGTGCCAGCACAACCTGAACTACTGGCGCTTTGGCGACTATCTCGGTATCGGCTGCGGTGCGCACGGCAAAGTGACCTTCGCGGATGGGCGCATTTTGCGTACGGCGAAAACGCGTCATCCACGCGGCTATATGCAGGGAAATTACCTTGATAAGCAGCATGATGTAGAAGAGCAGGATAAACCGTTCGAGTTCTTTATGAACCGTTTCCGCCTGCTGGAGGCAGCCCCGCGGGCAGAGTTTTCCGCATATACCGGGCTGGATGAAGAGATCATTCGTCCGCAAATTGAGCGGGCGGTGGCGCTCAATTATCTGACCGAGAGCGCAACGCACTGGCAGATTACCGAGCACGGTAAGCTGTTCCTCAATTCATTGCTTGAGTTGTTTCTTAATGAGTAACATGAAGTGAGAGACAAAATTAAGGGGAAATATTATTTCCCCTTAATTATTTTAGCGATGTGATTATTTACAGATCAAGATTACAGCAATTTCCGCTGCTGCATACCGTGGCGCAATAAGACGATGCCAGAGGAGATAATGCCACCAAGAATGATCGCCAGCGCGATAACAATGGCTTTACCTGGGCCATCTTTTTTCATCGGGAACGACGGTGAAAGTTGATATTTAAAAGGAGAGAACTCCACATCTTTAATATTCACTTTCTCAAGCTGCGCCAGATGATACTCACGGTTACGGAAGTCTGCATTCAGCTCGGTAAAATCTTTCATCGACTGCTCAATGCGCAGTTTTTCAGAGATACCGTCAGCACCCAGCGCAATAGAGAAGTCCGGATCGTCCTGTACCGCCTGGCCATTGCTGTAGACCGGACGTTTGATGCCGGCAGCATTCGCCACTTCAAGCGAGTAATTCAGACGCTTTAGTTTTGCCTCGTGAACGTTGGCAATGCGGGCGCGATCCATCTCCAGCACATTTTTCTCGACGTTTTTCCTCAACTCAATATCGTTACGCACGGTTTCAAGCGTTTCGCTCACCACTTTGGCGGTAATGAAGTTGATGTAATCTGTCAGCACCTGCTGCGCTTCATCGGCCTTTGGCGCCGTGAAACTGAGCGACCATGAGGCGTACGGGGTATCTGTAGGACTTCCCGATTTATCGTTATTGGTAATTTTGAGATTGCCAGCCACCAGCGCCAGTGCGCGCCGCAAATCATACTGATCGAGATTGCTCTGCTCAAGTTGGCCCAGCACCAGCGGAGATGTCGCCAGGAACTCCTCTTTCAACGACTGTGAAGCAAATTTCTTCAGGAAGAGGTTATAGACATCATCCGGCGAAACGGAGCTCTTCACATCAAGCACTTGCAGGGTCATTAACGCTCGCTGCAGTTCAGCCCACTGAATCTTTTCTGCCGGCGTAATCTCGGCCTGGCTGGTCCATTTTTGCGGCAATAACGCGCTAATAAAGAAGCCACAGACGGCGAAAAGTATCACGGTCGCAATAATGAATTTTTTGCCTCGCCATAAAAGGCTGAAGAGATAAAGCAGATCAACCTCATTCTTTTTAAGGTTAAGAGCAGAGTCTTCATAAAACGAAGCGTCGCTTCGCGGCTGTAAGTTTATTGATGACATAGATTACTTATGCAGGAGAGATATCCGTAATTGAGGCGGCGATATTAGCATCAACAAGAACATTCTGAAAGTATGAAAATGGTACGCTGCTCACGAAAAAGATTTATATCTTAAGTAAAACCCCAAGATATGGTAGGTAAAAATAGAGCATTTGCAGTTGCTTTTATCTTAAAGCATTTATTAGCAGCGGCGGCGTGTATAAAACATCAGCGTAATTAGATTATTGCGCAATGGGATAGCGCGAGAGATAAAAATAAACAGAAGTTAAACAACTAAGAATATATTTCGCGAAACGGCGACTTTTTGCGAATGCAGAAAAAAGCCGCCGTGAAAAGTTACTTCAGGGAGGAGGTTAACGCTTTGCGGCTCTCTTCAAGCGAAACCACGCGCTGACAGACATCTTTGCCAAACTGCTGGAAGTCAGCTTCCTGATTTTTCCATTCGTTCTGGATAGAGGTTTGTAAGCCGCCGAGATTGCCGAGCACATTCTGCAACGGGTTGCCGCCGCTCTTCATCACCGCTTTCGCGCCCATTTCGTTAATGCTGTCCTGCAGAATGCCGCCCATCGCCTGGTTGACTAACTGCTGACCATCGGCGCGCACTTGTTCAATCGCCTTGTAGTGGAACGTCAGGCCGTCACTGCGATGCTCGATAATGCGATTCATCTGCTCTTTGAGCTGCGCGTCGAGTTTGGTGAGGCGGTTACGCATGCTGCTGCTCTCCCCCACCTCTTTGACGATGATCTTATCCAGCGCAATGCGGTTTTTCTCTACGCGAGTCAGCGCGCCGTTGTCGATCCACGGCAGGGCGCTGCGTAACTCGGCCTGATAATCTTTTGCCTGCTCGCGCTGGGCAGCGCTAAGGGAGGGCTGTTTGCCGTTAAACATCACATTGCCCTCTGGCGTGATCACCAGATTGCCGTTTTCGCCCTTCACCTGCACGGTTTGCGGGCTGATAATCACATCGTCACGCGGCGTGACGCTGCACTGATAATCTGCCTGCGCCGCGAAAGCTGTAAGGGTGAGCGTTGCCGCCAGCAGCGTTTTACGCATTCTATTAACTCCTGTAGAGACAAAATGGGCCAGCAGATGCTGGCCCTTATGTTTGTTTAGTCCCACCAGACGTCGAAAAGTTCGCTGGTGCGTACCGCTTCGAGCTTCTGCTCCTCCAGCCACTTACGCACAAGGGCCTGATGCTCTTCGGTGCATTTGCCAATCTCTTGCAGGCAGATTAACCCTTCCCACGCCAGATAGCCGCTGCCATCAAACGCCAGTTTATTCGGCGCAATCACCTGCTTAATGAAGTTATCAACGGTGCTGTCGATCTGCTCTTCGGTGGTACCTTCCGGGAAACGCCACGCGACGGAGAAACCCACTTCCTGGAATTCGTCGATATGCATCTTTTTACGCAAGCGACGGCTGCGGTTCTTTGCCATTATTTCACCCTCTCGAACATTAAGTCCCATACACCGTGACCAAGACGATGGCCACGCTGTTCAAATTTCGTTACCGGGCGCGATTCCGGGCGCGGCACATAGTCGTTGCTGGCCGACAGGTTCTTATACCCGTCGATGGAGTTCATCACCTCCAGCATATGTTCTGCATAGGCTTCCCAGTCGGTCGCCATGTGGAACACGCCGCCCAGCTTGAGCTTGCTCTTCACCAGCTCGGCAAAGGGTACCTGCACAATACGGCGCTTATTATGACGCGCTTTATGCCACGGGTCCGGGAAAAAGAGTTGCACCATGTTTAAGGAGTTATCCGGGATCATGGTGTGCAGCACTTCTACCGCGTCGTGACACATTACGCGCAGGTTCTCGACGCCCTCTTCGTGAGCGGAAGAGAGGCAGGCACCGACGCCCGGCGAATGCACTTCAATGCCGAGGAAATCCTGCTCCGGGCGCGTTTTCGCCATTTCGACCAGCGAAGCGCCCATGCCGAAACCGATCTCCAGCGTTACCGGCGCGCTACGACCAAACAGCGCGGTAAAATCGAGCGGCTGTTCGGTAAACTCAACGCCCATCACCGGCCAGTAATTGTCCAGCGCGTGCTGCTGACCCTTCGTCAGACGCCCCTGGCGACGGACAAAGCTACGAATGCGGCGCAGCGGGCGGCCATTTTCATCAAATTCCGGTGAAATGACGTCGTTATTCATAAAGTTTTCTGCTCGTGAGAGTGTTCAGGAAACGGGCATTATCCAAAGTTCATGGCATGATGCAAGCACCGGAAAGTTCCGGTTTACAGTGCATCGCCGCTGTGCTGCAATCTTCGCCCCTGATAAAGCGATTCTGGTGACCATGCAAGCGTCTCAATTCTCAGCCCAGGTTCTGGACTGGTACGACAAATTTGGGCGGAAAACCCTGCCCTGGCAAATTGAAAAGACGCCCTACAAAGTATGGCTGTCAGAAGTGATGTTGCAACAAACCCAGGTCGCAACGGTGATCCCCTATTTCGAGCGCTTTATGGCGCGCTTCCCGACGGTGACTGATTTAGCCAACGCGCCGCTGGATGAAGTGCTGCATCTGTGGACCGGGCTCGGTTACTACGCCCGCGCGCGCAATCTGCATAAAGCCGCGCAGCAGATCGCCACGCAGCACAATGGCCGTTTTCCTGAAACCTTCGAAGAAGTTGCCGCGCTGCCAGGCGTTGGCCGCTCGACGGCGGGCGCGATCCTCTCTTTATCCCTCGGCAAGCACTTTCCCATTCTCGATGGCAACGTGAAGCGCGTGCTGGCCCGCTGCTATGCGGTGGCTGGCTGGCCGGGTAAGAAAGAGGTGGAGAAACGGCTGTGGGAGATAAGCGAACAGGTGACACCGGCGAAAGGCGTCGAGCGCTTTAACCAGGCGATGATGGATCTTGGTGCCATGGTCTGCACCCGCTCAAAACCGAAGTGCGAACTCTGTCCGCTGCAAAGCGGCTGTATTGCTTACGCCACGCACAGCTGGAGCAGCTATCCGGGTAAAAAGCCGAAGCAGATCCTGCCCGAGCGCACCGGTTATCTGCTGCTGATGGAGCATGAAGGCACGGTTTATCTTGAACAGCGCCCGCCGAGCGGGCTGTGGGGCGGCCTCTTCTGTTTCCCGCAGTTTAGTGATGAAGCGGCGCTGCGCGACTGGCTGGCGCAAAGAGGGATTAGCGCGGATACTCTCAGCCAACTTGTCGCGTTCCGCCACACTTTTAGCCATTTCCACCTCGATATTGTGCCGATGTGGCTTCCTGTGTCCTCCTTTGCCGCGTGCATGGATGAAGGCGCAGGTCTTTGGTATAACTTAGCGCAACCGCCATCCGTCGGTCTGGCGGCTCCGGTGGAACGCCTGATACAGCAATTACGCGCCGAAGCGGCATCTTAACGGCGCGCAAAAAGAGGAATGATTATGAGCAGAACCATTTTTTGTACCTTCCTGCAACGCGAAGCGGAAGGGCAAGACTTCCAGCTCTATCCGGGCGACCTGGGTAAACGCATTTATAACGAGATCTCGAAAGAGGCCTGGAAGCAGTGGCAGCAGAAGCAGACGATGCTTATCAATGAGAAGAAACTCAACATGATGAACGTCGAGCACCGTAAATTGCTGGAAGAGGAGATGGTCAATTTCCTGTTTGAAGGCAAAGACGTGCACATTGAAGGCTACACGCCACAAGAAAAAAAATAGGCGTCGTGGTTTAAACCCGCCGGCAGTGCCATAAATCCAGGGAAGGCATTGCCGGTTCGCGAGCGTCTCAGGCGCTGTAATCAAACACAACTGCATCCGGAATGATGAAAAAATTTTTAGCGCTAGCGATGATCGCGCCGTTGCTGATCTCTTGTTCCAGCTCTAATAAATCCGGCGAAGACTACAACGAAGCCTGGATCAAAGACACCAACGGTTTTGACATTTTGATGGGCCAGTTCGCCCACAATATTGAGAATTTATGGGGCTTTAACGAAGTACTGATCGCAGGCCCAAAGGATTACGTTAAGTATACCGATCAGTACCAGACGCGAAGCCACATCAACTTTGATGAAGGGACGATTACGGTTGAGACCATCTCGGCGACCGATCCGGCGGCGCACCTGCGCGCGGCGATCGTTAAAACGCTGCTGATGGGCGACGATCCCGGCTCTATCGACCTCTACTCCGATACCGACGACATCACGATCTCCAAACAGCCCTTCCTCTATGGCCAGGTGCTGGATAACAACGGCGAAGCGATTCGCTGGCAGTGGCGCGCGGAAAAATATGCTGATTATCTGCTGCAAACGCGGCTGAAAACCCGCACCAGCGGCATCCGCGTGATCTCCAGCATCACCATAAACCTGGTGCCGAACCACCTCGATAAACGTGCGCATAAATATATGGGCATGGTGCGCAAAGCGTCGCATAAGTATGGCGTCGAAGAGTCGTTGATTCTGGCAATTATGCAGACGGAATCCTCCTTCAACCCCTATGCGGTGAGCCGCTCCGATGCGCTCGGTTTGATGCAGGTGGTGCAGCACAGCGCCGGAAAAGATGTCTTCCGCGCGCAGGGTAAATCCGGCACGCCGGACCGCAGCTATCTCTTCGATCCGCAGAGCAATATTGATACCGGCACCGCTTATCTGGCGATGCTGAACAATATCTATCTTGGCGGTATCAGCAACCCGACCTCACGGCGCTATGCGGTGATCACCGCCTATAACGGCGGCGCGGGCAGCGTACTGCGCGTCTTCTCGGCGGATAAAGTGCAGGCGGCGAATATTATCAACACCATGTCACCGGGCGACGTGTATGAAACCCTTACCACCCGTCACCCTTCTGCTGAGTCACGCCGCTATCTCTACAAAGTGAACGCCGCGCAGAAAACCTACCGCCGGAATTAACGCCCCTTGTGGTTTATGCCTTTTACCTTCGCGGGTAAAAGGGCATAAGCCCGCCTTCTGGCCCTCGCAATCGGTTGCGTAAAAGCGTGATCAAGATCACTTAATAAGAATGCAATCAGACGAAGATTGCATTTTTCTGTCGTACGTAACAAACAATGCCGCCGCAAAGTGATAAAGTGCCGCCGAAATTCGCAGTATATCTGCCCATTACAACGACAACCGTCTCCTTTGCGAGGAAATTAGCATGAATCTTAAGCTGCAGCTGAAAGTAATCATCTTTCTGCAGTTCTGCCTGTGGGGCAGTTGGCTGACGACACTTGGCTCTTACATGATCGTGACCCTGAAATTCCAGGGCGCGGAAGTCGGCGCGGTCTACAGCTCCCTCGGTATCGCCTCGCTGTTTATGCCAACGCTTTTAGGCATCGTCGCCGATAAGTGGCTCAGCGCGAAATGGGTTTATGCCCTCTGTCATCTGGTCGGTGCGATCACGCTGTTTATCGCCGCAGGCGTCACCACGCCGGGCGCGATGTTTGCCATTATTCTGCTCAACTCGCTGGCCTATATGCCGACGCTGAGCCTGGTGAACTCCATCTCCTATTTCCGTCTTAAATCCGCCGGGCACGATATCGTCACCGATTTCCCGCCGATTCGTATCTGGGGCACCATCGGCTTTATCCTCGCCATGTGGGCGGTGAGCTTCTCCGGCTTTGAGTTAAGCCATATGCAGCTCTACATTGGCGCGGCGCTGTCGCTGCTGCTGAGCGTGTTTGCGCTGACGCTGCCGCACATTCCGGTAGCTAACAGCAAGCAGAAGCAGACCTGGGTGGAGATGCTCGGCCTGAATGCCTTTGCGCTGTATAAAAACAAACGTATGGCGATCTTCTTTATCTTCTCCATGCTGCTGGGCGCGGAGTTGCAGATCACCAATATGTTCGGCAACACCTTCCTGCACAGCTTCGACTCGAACCCGCTGTTCGCTAACAGCTTTATCGTTACCCACGCGTCGGTAATGATGTCGATTTCGCAGATTTCGGAAACCGTCTTTATCCTCGCCATTCCGTTCTTCCTCAGCCGTTACGGCATTAAGAACGTGATGATGATCAGTATCCTCGCCTGGGTGCTGCGCTTTGGTCTGTTCGCTTATGGCGACCCAACGCCGTTCGGCACCGTGCTGCTGGTGCTGTCGATGATCGTGTATGGTTGCGCCTTCGACTTCTTCAACATCTCCGGCTCGGTGTTTGTTGAGAAAGAGGTTAACCCGGAAATCCGCGCCAGCGCGCAGGGTATGCTGCTGATGATGACCAACGGTTTCGGCTGTATCCTCGGCGGGATGGTGAGCGGCAAAGTGGTGGAGATGTACACCACCGCCGGTCTTACCGACTGGAAAACCGTGTGGCTGATCTTCGCCGGTTACTCGCTGGTGCTGGCCGTCGCCTTCGTGATGCTGTTTAAGTACAAGCATGTGCGCGAGCCATCTGGCGTGACGCAGAAAGCGTAAACAGAAAACCCGGCCAAGCGCCGGGTTTTTTTATGGGTATCATTTTGTGGGCCTGATAAACGTAGTTTTTGTAGGCCGGATAAGCGCAGCGCCATCCGGCATTTGTACCCATTGCCGGATGGCGGCGATGCCTTATCCGGCCTACGAAACCACATCTTCCGGCACGGTGCCATTGCACCACCCGTAGGCCTGATAAGCGCAGCGCCATCAGGCATTTGTACCCATCGCCGGATGGCGGCGATGCCTTATCCGGCCTACATAACACCGCTATCAGGCATTGCCACCCATTGCCGGATGGCGGCGATGCCTTATCCGGCCTACGTAACACCACCATCAGGCATTGCCACCCATTGCCGGATGGCGGCGTTGCCTTATCCGGCCTACGGAACCATCGGATACCTTGGCGGGTTACGGGATCATCGCCAGCACATATGCCACCGCCAGCAGATCGGCGCTGCCGCCGGGGCTTAAATGCCGTGCGATCAACGCCTGGTCCATCTGGCGTAAATCATCGGCCTCCCATCCGGTGGCTAATAGCTGCTGCGCATAAGCCTGCACATAACGCAGCCCCGCCAGGCCGCCGCGCGACACCAGGTTGCTGTCGCGGTTAACCGCCATCAGCCTGAGCAGCGCGTGCTGCAAGCGCCGCTCCCCCTGCTCCTGCTGCCAGAAGGGCAACACCGCACGACGCACGGTAATAAACCCCTGCTCCGCCTCGCCGCGCGCGCCGGTCAGACCATAGTCGCGAAACTGCTTTTCCCCGGCCGTGATCGCCTGTGCCCGCCCGGCAAGCTCGCGCGCCACCAGCCCGCAGCAAATCGCGCTCACCTCATCACAAAGCGCATCCGCGCTCAGTTGCCAATCCAGCCCCCGCAACCGCCCGGCGGCAAACGACAGCAACCCGAGTGAGAAGATGCCGCCCTTGTGGGTATTCACCCCATGGGTGGCGGCAAACATCGCCTGCTCACAAGCAATCCCCATCGGTCGAATCAGCCGTAACTGCGCCGCCGCCGGTTTATGGGCATTATCAAAACCCGCCTGCTCGAAGCGGGCAAACCACGGCGTAATGGCGTCGATACTGGCGAGAAACAGCGCGTAATCCATATCGCGGTGCGCGCCGCTGTTTGCCCTGTCCACCAGCCCCGGCTTCGGGGTGAGATCCAGCTCCATGCGCAGCGCCCGCGCCGCCAGCGCAGGCACAAACGCCACCACGGGTTTAGTCGCGAGTAAACCAGCCATTGATCAGCTCCTCAACGCGGCTCACTACCTCATCCAGCGGATGACGGCGGGAGCGGGCGCAGCTGTGCGCCGGTTCATCGCACACCAGACAGCGGCGGGTGCTGCGATCCAGTGAATGGCGGCCAACCTGGCCGTTTTGCGGGCAGAAGATATCAAAATCCCACAGCCTGCCGAGCGGATGGGTCTGCTCCAGCTCAATGCACTGCGCTTTCAGCTCCGCCGCCGGATGGGCCACGCACCACATTGCTTCTGCGCCGGTCGGCAACCAGAGCACCTGGCGGTCGAGCATCTGCCAGCCGCGCTGCCACAGCATCTGGTCGCAGGCCTGTAACGCCACGCCCATAGTGTTGCGATAGCGCATCGTATCTTTCACCGTGCCCGGGGTAACCAGCGTCAGGGAGATAATCGGTTGTTGATAGTGGCGAAGCCACTCAGCCTGGCGCGCGGCGCGATTCTCTTTCGCCGCCAGCAGCGCCTCAAGGCTGACACCCGCACGCTCGGGAGTCATCGTGGTCATAGCTCCTCCTCTTTTACCTGGCGCACAACGTCAATCACGCTGCCGTCGCGATAGCGGATCACCCCGACAATGCGGTCGGTAAAGGCGATCGGTTTTGGCTCGCCGGTAAGCGAAATCGCCCGCTGATGGAGCGCCTCGATATCGACCACTTTCAGCCCTGCCGCCACTAAACGTTCGCGGACTTCCGGGCGCGCCGGGTTGACCGCAATGCCGTGATCGGTGACCAGCACATCAATACTCTCCCCCGGCGTCAGGCGGGTGGTCACGCGCTTCACCACCGTCGGAATGCGGCTGCGCAGCAATGGGGCTACCACAATGGTCAGGTTCGCCGCCGCTGCCACATCGCAGTGGCCGCCGGACGCGCCGCGCATCACGCCATCCGAACCGGTAATGACGTTGACGTTAAAATCGATATCGATCTCCAGCGCGCTGAGGATCACCACATCTAACTGGTCGCAGCTTGCCGCTTTACCGCCGGGATTGGCGTAAACGTTGGTCGAGATCTCCACATGGTTGGGATTACGGCGCAGCGAAGCCGCCGCTTCGCCGTCAAAGCACTGGGTATCCAGCAGCTTCTCAATCAGCCCCTTCTCATGCAGTTCTACCAGGCTGCCGGTAATGCCGCCGAGGGCGAAACGGGCTTTTACGCCGTGGCGCTCCATCTTCTCGGCCATAAAGCGGGTCGCCGCGGTCGATGCCGCACCGGAGCCGGTCTGCATCGAGAAGCCGTCGCGGAAATAGCCGGAGTGCTCAATCACATCCGCCGCATAGCGGGCAATCATCAACTCTCGTGGATTACTGGTGACGCGCGCGGCGCCGACGCTGATTTTCACCGGATCGCCCACGCTCTCCACTTTGACAATCAGATCCACCCGATCCTGGCTCAAACTGGCGGGCATATTGGGAAACGGCACCACTTCTTCGGTCAGCAGCACCACTTTATCGGCAAATTCAGCGTCAACCATCGCGTAGCCGAGCGAGCCGCAGCAGGATCTCCCCTGCGTACCGTTGGCGTTACCGAAGGCATCGCTGCACGGCACGCCGAGAAAGGCGACATCGATCTTCAGCTCGCCATCCTGCAAAAGTTTTACCCGTCCGCCGTGGGAGTGGATCTGTACCGGCTCCGCCATCAGCCCGTGGGAGATGGCATCCGCCAGCTTGCCGCGCATGCCGGAGGTGTAAATTTTGCCGATCACGCCGCTCTGAATATGCTCAATCAGCTCATCGTTACAGGTCATCAGCGAACTGGAGGCGAGGGTCAGGTTTTTGAAGCCGAGGCGCGCAAGGGTTGCCACCACGGTATTGATCACCCGGTCGCCTTCGCGAAAGGCGTGATGGAAAGAGATGGTCATGCCATCGCGCAGGCCGCTGCGCCTAATCGCCTCTTCCAGCGAGGCGCAGAGTTTACGGTTTAGCCTGGCGTCGTCATCCGCCAGCCACGGTGTGGCGCTGTGGGCGGTATCGAAGGGTTTTAATTCACGCAGATGGGGAAAGTTGACGTGAAGCAGCTCAGTTTGGTGGTTCATGGTTTTCTCCTTAACGACGCACGCCGGACGCCGCCGCGCGTTCCAGCACCATCTGCGCATGGTTAATAATGGGGGCGTCGATCATTTTGCCATTCAGGGAGACGACGCCAAGGCCGTTACGCTCCCCCTCCTCTGCCGCTTCAATCACCACTTTGGCGTGATCGACTTCCTGCTGCGTCGGCGCATAGGCGTTATGCAACAGGTCGATCTGGCGCGGGTTAATCAGTGATTTACCGTTAAAGCCCATCTTGCGCACCAGCTCCACTTCACGCAGGAACCCGGCTTCATCATTGACGTCTGACCACACCACGTCGAAGGCGTCGATACCGGCAGCGCGGGCGGCGTGCAGCACCGCGCAGCGGGCATAGAAGAGTTCGGTGCCGTCGCCGCGCTCGGTCTGCATATCCATCACATAATCAAAGGCCGCCAGCGCAATGCCGATCAGCCGCTGCGAACTGCGGGCAATCGCCACGGCGTTAATCACGCCAATTGCCGACTCAATCGCCGCCATCACGCGGGTCGATCCCACTTCCCGCCCGCAGGCAAGCTCAATGCGCTCCAGGTGGCGCTCGAGTTCGTAGATATCCTCCGGACTGTCGGTTTTCGGCAGGCGCACCACATCAACGCCCGCGCGCACCACCGCTTCGAGATCCGGCAGGCCAAACGGGGTATTCAGCGGGTTGATGCGTACCACGGTTTCAATATCCTGATACATGGGATGTTGCAGAGCATGAAAGACCAGCAGGCGCGCGGTATCTTTTTCGCGCAGGGCAACCGCATCTTCGAGGTCAAACATGATTGAATCGGGGCGGTAGATAAAGGCGGTGGAGAGCATGGCAGCGTTAGCGCCCGGCAGAAACAGCATGCTACGACGAAGTTTTTTCACAGCAGTGTCCCCCACGCGATCTCCTTCTCTTCCGCAGCGCGCAGCACGGCGCTTTGCAGACGGGCGCGGATCACGCAATCCAGCGCGCCTTTATCTTCAATAATGATTAAGCCCTGGCGAATCTCCATCGCGCGCAGCGTCTCATTCACCACGCGGCGGATCTGATCGCCAAACTGCTTGATCACTTCACTGCGCACCACCACCTCCAGCTCACCGTCGGTAGGGGCGATTTTCACCATCAGGTCGCTGGATTCGAGGGTCCCCGCCAGCGCCTCCCGTACAATTTTCATAGTTATAAGTCCTGATTTTTTAAGCGACTTCCACGCCGTAATGGGCTTCAAGATGCGCGAAAGTGGTATCTGGTACGATTTCCCGAATGCGGGAAAACTGGTGTGTTTTTAATAAACGGCGCACTTCGGACGCCGAAATTGCCGTGCCCGCGGCTTTAATGCGTGGGATCTCCACCACCTCAACCGCGCCCGCCAGCATCTGGTGCATGGTGTTGTTGTACTGGCGAGTAACGGTGCAAAAGGGTTCGCTGCCGATAAAGCGGTGGGTAATGCCAAGCGCGGGGGCGATATGGTTACGAAAGATAAGCAGGTCGATTTCGCTCCACGCCTGCTGCACTTTGCCGGTCTCTTTCAGAAAGTAGGCCGGAAAGGTGGCGCGGGAGATGATGTACTGCGAGCCTTCATGCACCGTGACATTTGCCAGATGCGCCACGCCCGCTTTCACCATCTTCAGCCGCGCGGCGAAGGGGAAGAACGAGGCATCTTCACGCACCACAAACAGATGCAGGGCATCGCAGGCTTTCGCCGCCTGCTCCACCAGATGGCGGTGGCCGAGGGTAAAAGGGTTGGCGTTCATCACGATGGCACCAGTGCGTTTACCCGCCAGCCGTTTTGCCCGCAGCGATCGGCAGTAGCGCTCAATGCCCGAGGGTGTGTTCTCCATCAGCACCGCGTTATTGCCGCTCTGGACGATGGGCCAGAAACCGCTGTGCTGAAAGCGCTCCCGGTTGCAGGGGCGCGTGCAGAGAAAGAGGTGGAAGTGGCCGCGCGCCAGCGCCAGGTTCTCCACTTCCGCCAACAGCCGGGCGCTGAGGTTTTCGCCGCGAAGCTGCGCATCAACCGCCACGCATTTGATGACGTTCGCGGCAAGGCCTGCACACCCCACCAGTTGCTCTCCCGACCAGGCTTCAACGAAGGTCGTGATGTCGCTGTCCATGCCTAACCCGCTGTCGGCTAATAGCGAGCGGATGCGCTCAAGCCTTGGCGTGTTACCGTTGACTTCCGCAATGCGGAAGTCGATGGAGGGTCGTGTGTGCATCTGTTGGCCTTCGTCCTTAGTGCGCTGCCGCCAGCGCCTGCTCCGGCGCTTCCACGATCACATTGCTGAGATGCCCGATCTTCTCGATCTCCACTTCGATGCGATCGCCCGCCTTCATAAACAGCGGCGGGGTGCGCTTTTTACCCACGCCGCCCGGTGAGCCGGTGATGATCACATCACCCGGCGTCAGGCTGGTGAAGGTGCTGATGTATTCAATAAGCTCAGCGACCTTGTGGATCATGCTGGCGGTGGTGTCATCCTGCACCATGCGGCCATTGAGCCAGGTGCGGATGGCGAGCGTGTGCGGGTCGGGGATCTCATCGGCGGTGGTCATCCACGGGCCAAATGCCCCGGTCTGGCGCCAGTTTTTGCCGGCGGTAAACCAGCTGTGCTGCCAGTCCCGCGCTGAGCCATCCATATAGCAGCTGTAACCCGCCACATGGCTTAAGGCCGTTTCGCGGGCAATATTCTCCCCGCCTTTACCGATAATCACCGCCAGTTCGCCTTCGTAATCGAACTCGCTGGAGTGGCGCGGTTTCACCACCGGTGCGTTATGGCCGGTTTGCGAATCGGCAAAGCGCACAACAGCGTCGGTGCCGAATTATGCTGGTCGAACTCTTTGCGCTTTTCGGCGTAGTTCATCCCGACACAGAGGATTTTCCCCGGGTTATCAATCACCGGCAGAAAGTCGATCTCATCAAAACGCAGATCGGCGGCTTCTTCGCTGTAGCGCGCGGCCTGCGCCAGCCCATCTGCGGCGAGCAGCGCTTTTAAATCGGCGTAGCGGTCACCCAGGCGCTGGCCGAGGTTGATGACGCCCTCCGCGCTGACGATGCCGTAGCTGCGGATACCCTGGTGAACAAAGCTTGCGAGTTTCATATCAGTTCCTGTAATTCCTGAATCAGACGAGGAAGTTGCCGAGCACCAGCAGCGAGATGGAGACGTTGATGGCTCCACCGATGCGGGTAGCGATCTGTGCGAACGGCATCAGGCTCATACGGTTACCTGCGGTAAGAATGGCGACGTCGCCGGTGCCGCCCTGCCCGCTCTGGCAGCAGGAGACGATGGCGACATCAATCGGATGCATGCCGATCTTTTTACCGACGAAAAAGCCGGTCGCGACCAGCGCGGAGACGGTGCTGACAATCACCAGCAGGTTGTTGATGGTGAAGGCGTGAACCAGCTCTTCCCACGGCGTAATAGCCACGCCAACGGCAAAGAGGATCGGGTAAGTGACCGAGGTCTGGAAGAATTTGTAGACCACCTGCGAACCTTCCAGCAGGCGCGGCGAGACGCCGTGTGCAAGCTTAATCAGCACCGCGACAAACAGCATGCCGACCGGTGCGGGCAGGCCAATCAGTTTGTGGCCGAGCATACCGATCATATAGAGCAGCACGGCGAGCAGCGCGCCTGCGGCAATGGTCGTGACATCGGTTTTACCGGAGAACGCCGGGGTCGCAGAGGCCGGTTCGTCGCCGTTACTGCGGTTTGGCATCAGCTGGCCTTCGCCAGTCAGGTGCGGGAAGCGTTTACCGAGCTGGTTGAGGCAGCCGGAGATAATGATCGCCGTCAGCCCGCCGAGCATCACCATCGGCAGCACGCGACCCAGCGCAACGCCCTGATCCATATGCAGCAGCGTGGCGTAACCAATCGACAACGGTATCGCGCCTTCGCCCACACCGCCCGCCATGATCGGCAGAATGATAAAGAAGAAGATCTGGAACGGCTCCATGCCGAGCGCCATGCCAACGCCCATGCCAACCAGCATGCCGACGATTTCACCGCACAGCATCGGGAAGAAGATGCGCAGGAAGCCCTGAATCAGCGTGGTGCGATTCATGCTCATAATGCTGCCGACAATAATGCAGCAGATGTAGAGATAGAGAATGTTGGTCGATTTGTAGAACTTGGTGGTGGACTCAACCACCACATCCGGCAGCAGGCCGTAATAGACCATCGCCGAGGGGATAAAGGTGGCGCAAATCGCCGCCGCGCCCAGCTTGCCGACAATCGGTAGCCGCTTACCAAACTCGCCGCAGGCGAAGCCAAAGAAGGCCAGCGTAGCGACCATGACTACGATATCGCTCGGCAATTTACCGCCCAGGCAGTCGACGGCAATTAATGCCCCCGCCAGCAGAAACAGCGGCAGCGGAATAATCCCGACTTTCCAGCTATCCATAATGTGCCACCACTTATCTTTCAGTGATGTCTTATCAAGCGTTCGCGACTTTCCGGGTACAGAGAATGAATCGTCAGTTGTGCTCATAATTAAGCCCCTTCGTTATTTTGTGCTTACAGCGTAGTGGGCTAAATACGCACTTTATGTGAGGGCAAGCATAATAAAACCAGAGTTTTTAAGGCATCTATGGTTTTTATGGTTTCTTCTATTTTGCGTGAGCCGGCTCTTATTTATTGCCGTGGTTTTTATGGTTTTTTTAAAAGGAAATACAACTTAATAACAAATCGTAACAGGAGGTTGTAACGGCTTGTTTTTCAACAGCAACATGCGCTGTGTAAGGGATCACAAGTTTCCCGCAAACTGCTCACGCATAGTGGGAAAAGTGATACATTGAGCCTTTCCTTATTGCTGCGCGTGTCGTTATGAAAGTCTCCTTTCAAATCAAACTGTTTATCTCGCTGGTGCTTTTCTTCTCCGGCCTGTTCGTCCTGCTGGGCGTTTATTATTACAAGGACGTCGGCCGCCAGCTCTATCAGGAGATGAGCGCACGCGCGAAAATACAGGCGGAAGAGATCGCGATTATTCCGAATTTACGTCGTTCCGTTGCCGATAAGAATATTCCCGCTATTAATCAGTTTATGCATAAAGTGGTTTCCCACAGTGACGCCAGCTTTATTGTGATTGGTGATAATAAAGGCCTGCACCTATTTCACTCCGTACATGAAGATGTGGTGGGAAAAACGCTGGTCGGCGGCGATAACGCGGAAGTATTACAGGGCAAAAGCACCACGACCATTCGCAAAGGCGGGCTGGGCATTTCGCTACGCAGTAAAGCGCCGATTTTTGATGATAATGGCCGGGTGGTTGGCATTGTCTCCGTTGGGTATCTGACCAGCTATCTGGATGCCATCACCCTCGGCAAAGTGATTAATATCTTTATCGCCGCCGTGCTGCTGCTCGTCGCGCTGTTTGTCTTCTCCTGGTTTTTTACCCGCAGCATTAAAAAGCAGATCTTCTCCCTTGAGCCGCGCGAGATTGGCCTGCTGGTGCGCCAGCAGAAGGCAATGATGGAGTCGATCTACGAAGGGGTGATTGCCATCGATAGCGAGTCACGCATTGAAGTGATCAACCAGGCGGCGCGTAAGCTGCTCGGTTTAAGTCAGCCGACCCGCGCCCTGCGGGGCCATGCGATTAGCGATGTGATTGCACCGGTGCCCTTTTTTGCCGCCGGGACGATGCTGGAGAGCGACACCCATGATGAGATTTGTCGCTTCAACCACCTGACGGTGATCGCCAGCCGGGTGCGCATTATGCTCGAAGATAGCCTGCAAGGGTGGGTGATCACCTTTCGCGATCGCAATGAGATCGACAGCCTGAGCGCGCAGTTAAGCCAGGTGAAGCGCTATGCCGACAACCTACGCATTATGCGCCACGAGCAGCTTAACCGCATGACCACGCTCTCCGGCCTGCTACATATGGAGCGTTACGACGAGGCGGTGAACTATATTCAGGCCCAGTCGGAACATGCTCAGGAGTTGCTGGACTTTATCTCCTCGCGTTTTACCTCGCCGACCATTTGCGGCCTGCTGTTGGGCAAAGCGGCGCGCGCGCGGGAGAAGGGCGTGGAGCTAAACTTCGATCCTTTAAGCCACATGGATCGCCCATGCCGGGGGCTGGCGGAAGCGGAGCTGATCTCCATCATCGGCAACCTGCTGGATAACGCCATTGAAGCGACCCAGCGCGCCACCCTGCCGCACGATCCGGTTGATGTGCTGATCCTGCTTAACGAGCGTGAGCTGATCATTGAAGTGGCGGATCGCGGGATTGGCATCGATCCGGCGATTGCCGATCGCATTTTTGAGCGCGGGGTGACCACCAAACGCCGCGGCGATCACGGCATTGGCCTCTATCTGATCGCCAGCTATGTCACCCAGGCGGGCGGCTCGATCGAGGTCTCGGCCAACGCCCCGCGCGGTACGGTCTTTTCTCTGTTTATACCTGAAACGGGCAGCGCACAGCGCCCCGTCGCCACCGTGGATGAGATGTATGCAACATGAACCGATAGACGTGCTGATCGTCGAAGATGAAGAGACGCTAGCGCAGCTCAATGCTGAATTAGTGAGTAAACATCCGCGCCTGCGGCTGGTGGGGATGGCGTCATCGCTGGCGGAAGCGAAAACACTCCTTAGCCAGCGACAGCCGCAGCTCATCCTGCTGGATAACTACCTGCCGGATGGCAAAGGCATCACGCTGATTAGCGACCCCGAGATTATCAACGCTAACTGTTCGGTGATCTTTATTACCGCCGCCAGCGATATGGACACCTGTAGCCAGGCGATCCGCAACGGTGCTTTCGACTACATTCTCAAACCGGTGTCGTGGAAGCGCTTAAGCCAGTCGCTGGAGCGCTTTGTGCAGTTCACCGAGCAGCAGCGGGTGTGGAAGATTGTCGACCAGCAGAACGTCGACACCCTCTATCAGCTACAGTCGAAAAATTACCGCCAGGATAACGGCAGCAAAGGGATTGAAGAGAGCACGCTGGCGCTGGTGCAGAAGCTATTCGCCGACGACGAGGCGCGCTGTTTTTCCGTTGATGAGGTGGTAAGCGAAACGGGACTAAGCAAAACCACCACCCGCCGCTACCTTGAACACTGTGTCGAAGCGGGCTTTCTGGCGGTGGAGATGCAGTATGGCAAGATTGGTCATCCGCGGCGCATTTACCGCCGCGCGGCCGCCTGAGAAGCATCCCAGGCGGCACGGTGATTACTTCAGCACGTAGCCGTAAAGGCGCTTGATGCCATCGGCATCGGTTTCCGAGTAGACGCCCTGTAGCTCCGGCGAAAAGCCGGGCAGCAGGTTAACCCCCTCCTCCAGCGCGAGGAAGTAGCGCTGCACCGCTCCACCCCACACTTCACCCGGCACCACACAGAGCACGCCCGGCGGATAGGGCAACGCGCCCTCTGCCGCAATGCGCCCTTCCGCCTCGCTGATGCGCACCAGCTCGACGTTGCCGCGAATAAACTCGCTGTTGGCATCTTGCGGATTCATCGCCACCGCCGGGAAGCTCTCTTTGCGGAACATCGCTTTTTGCAGATCTTTAACGTCAAAGCTGACGTAGAGATCGTGCATCTCCTGGCATAGCTCGCGCAGGGTGTAATCGCGGTAGCGCACCGGGTATTTGTTAAAGATGGTCGGCAGCACGTCGGCCAGCGGCGTGTCATCTTCAATATGCTGCTCAAACTGGGCGATCATCGCCACCAGTTGCGCCATCTTCTCCGCGCTTTCAGCAGGGGTCAGCAGGAAGAGGATCGAGTTGAGATCGCACTTCTCCGGCACAATGCCGTTTTCACGCAGATAGTGCGCCAGAATGGTCGCCGGAATGCCGAAATCGGTGTATTCACCCGTTTCCGCATCAATGCCCGGGGTGGTCAGCAGCAGCTTGCAGGGATCGACAAAGTATTGATCTTGGGCGTAACCGGCAAAACCGTGCCACTTGTCACCCGGCTCAAAACTGAAGAAGCGCCGCTTGCGGGCGATAAGCTCGGTCGGATGATCCTGCCACGGGCGACCGCCGATCACCGGCGGCACAAAGGGCTGGATCATTTTGCAGTTGGCGATGATCGCTTTGCGCGCCTCAATGCCCAGCTCGACGCACTCCGCCCACAGCCTGCGCCCGCTCTCGCCCTGGTGAATTTTGGCGTTGATATCCAGCGCGGCAAACAGCGGATAAAACGGGCTGGTCGAAGCATGCAGCATAAAGGCGTTATTCAGCCTCTTGTGCGGGCAGAAGCGCGCCTGGCCGCGCAGGTGGTTATCTTTTTTGTGGATCTGCGAGGTTTGCGAGAAGCCCGCCTGCTGCTTATGCACCGACTGGGTGACGAAGATCCCCGGATCGTTCTCATTCAGATCGAGCAGCAGCGGCGAGCAGTCGGCCATCATCGGGATAAACTGCTCGTAACCGACCCACGCCGAATCAAACAGGATGTAGTCGCACAGGTGGCCGATCTTGTCGATCACCTGGCGGGCGTTGTAGATCGTGCCGTCATAAGTACCAAGCTGGATCACCGCCAGGCGGAACGGGCGCGGCTGTTTGGCCTTATCGGGCGCGACATCGTTAATAAGTGTGCGCAGATAAGTTTCATTAAAACAGTGATCGTCAATGCCGCCGATAAAGCCAAACGGATTGCGCGCCGCTTCCAGATAGACCGGCGTCGCTCCGGCCTGAATCAGCGCGCCGTGGTGGTTGGATTTATGGTTATTACGATCGAAGAGCACCAGATCGCCGCGCGTCAGCAACGCATTGGTCACCACTTTATTAGCAGCGGAGGTGCCGTTAAGCACAAAGTAGGTTTTGTCAGCGTTAAACACTTTGGCGGCAAACTTCTGCGCGTGCTTGGCGGAGCCTTCGTGGATCAGCAAATCGCCAAGTTTCACGTCGGCGTTACACATATCGGCGCGAAAGACGTTCTCACCGAAAAAGTCATAAAACTGGCGGCCTGCCGGGTGCTTTTTGAAAAATGCGCCGTGCTGGTGGCCTGGGCAGGCGAAGGTGCTGTTCTTCATCTCAACATATTGACGCAGCGTATCGAAGAACGGCGGCAACAGCGTCGCTTCATAATCACAGGCGGCGGCTTCCAGCTCCAGCCACTCCTGATCGCGCCCGCTAATCACCGCCGTCACGCCTTCGGGCGCGGTGACCGGTTCGCGGGAGAAGAGAAAGACCGGCAGATTAAAACCAGTGCGTTTGAGCAGCGCGAGAATGCCGCTGCGGCTCTCCGCTACCGTCATGACGACTGCCGCCACATCCGTGAAATCGGTACTCTCAAGGGAGATCACCTCGCGGTGGGTTGAGAGTGTGGAGAGCAGCTCGCGGCTGACGGCAATTTTCAGTGAGTTCATAAGCACGAATACCCGTTTCAGGGGAGTAAAAAGCCCCGGACGAAGCGGTGGCTTCGCCCAACGAAAATGTCTGGCTGGGATCAGCTCCGGACGCCAGACATCAGTAAAAGCAGAAAACCGCTGATCTTACTGTTGTCCTGCGGTGAGCATGCGCTACCCTCACCGCATGGTGAGAAAGAGTGACGATAAGCGGGGGCGAGTGGCCTTGGCACGGGCGTGAAACGCAGTGTCAGCGGCTGAAATGTACAGCATCAGGCGGCCCCGTCAGATGGATGAAAATTCGCGCAATCATGTCATTTTTAACCCGCAGGCGCAACCTGGGTGGCACTTCGCCGCGCATAAAAATGCTATGGTATGCGCCTTCTTATTCATTTTTATGGCACTTCAGGAGTGTGAACGTGCTGACAGGTCCTTTTATTAACGCGGCTGCCGTGCTGATCGGCGGCACGCTCGGTGCGCTGATGAGCCACCGTTTACCGGAGCGCGTGCGCTCATCAATGCCCTCCATTTTTGGTCTCGCTTCGCTGGGCATCGGCATTTTACTGGTGGTCAAATGCGTCAACCTGCCGGTGATGGTGCTGGCGACGCTACTCGGCACGCTTATCGGCGAGCTCTGTTATGTTGAGCGCGGCATAGGCGGCGGCGTTAACGCCCTGCGCAAGCTGGCGCAGAAGCGCAAGGCGGTTGAGTCAGCGTCCAGCGCCCATGAGTCGTTTATTCAGAGCCTGGTGGCGATCATTATTCTTTTTTGCGCCAGCGGGACCGGGATTTTCGGCGCCATGCGCGAAGGGATGACCGGCGATCCCAGCATTCTGATTGCTAAAGCGTTTCTCGATTTCTTTACCGCGCTGATCTTTGCCACCTCGCTCGGTTTCGCCGTGGCGATCATCTCGGTTCCGATGCTGATTATTCAATTAACGCTCGCCACCTGCGCGACGCTGATTCTGCCGCTCACCACCCCGGCGATGATGGGGGATTTTACCGCCGTCGGCGGAATTCTGCTGCTGGCGACCGGGCTGCGCATCTGCGGGATAAAGATGTTTGCCGTGGCGAATATGCTGCCGGCGCTGGTGCTGGCGATGCCGATTTCCGCCCTCTGGACGGCCTTTTTTGCCTGAGTGCGCGTGCAATGGGCAGAAAGTGGTGATAGATTGTGCACTCTGTGACGAAATGAAGAAATTTCGTTGACGGAGCGCAGTGAATCAGGTTTAATGCGCCCCGTTGCCCGGATAGCTCAGTCGGTAGAGCAGGGGATTGAAAATCCCCGTGTCCTTGGTTCGATTCCGAGTCCGGGCACCACTTATTCTTAACCCTCGCCTTCGGCGGGGGTTTTTCGTTTCTGGCGTACGGACTCTCCATCGAACTTCGTTCGATTATTCGCCGCAAGCGGCTCACCCCTTCGGGGCCAGCGCGACAAGCGCGCTGTTCAACGCCTTCGGCGTTAGTCCGGGTCCGGGCACCACTAATTTAAAGAAACCAGCCTACGGGCTGGTTTTTTGCTTTCTGGGGTATGGACTCTCCATCGAACTTCGTTCGATTATTCGCCGCAAGCGGCTCACCCCTTCGGGGCCAGCGCGACAAGCGCGCTGTTCAACGCCTTCGGCGTTAGTCCGGGTCCGGGCACCACTTATTCTTAGCCCTCGCCTTCGGCGGGGGTTTTTCGTTTCTGCGACCGGACTCTCCATCGAACTCCGTTCGATTATTCGCCGCAAGCGGCTCACCCCTTCGGGGCCAGCGCGACAAGCGCGCTGTTCAACGCCTGCGGCGTTAGTCCGGGTCCGGGCACAACTTATTCTTAATCCTCGCCTTCGGCGGGGGTTTTTCATTTCTGGAGCATGGACTCGTCATCAAATTTCGTTCGATTATTCGCCACACACCGCGCTTCATATTAATTAATACCTATGTGTGCATTTTAAAAATTAATATTATTCAAAAAAGGGAAATGCTATTTATTTTATCTATAGTATTTAAACCTTAACGCGAGAATAAAATTCTTATTTATTCACGCTATTATTAATTCACAATAAAACGTGAGATAGATCACAACAAGGAGTTCTCCCTTTTACAGCCTTCTATTACAGATTGCCTTAAAGATTTTTATTCTATAAATATTACCCTCGTTTTTATTATTACAGGGGCAAGTAAATGAGCAATCCATTCGAAAATGAAAACATTACTTTTTTAGTATTAGTAAACGCAGAGAATCAGCACTCTTTATGGCCGGAATTTATGGTTGTACCCGATGGCTGGGAGGTGGTGTGCGGGCCCGCCAGCCGCAAGGAGTGCGTTCAGTACATTGAGGAAAACTGGAAGGATATCAAGCCGAAAAGTTTACAAAATCTATAACCCCTTGTTGCCCACTCGTTATCCTATTTCGCTTTAATATTGAGGTTTTATATGTCCGCACCAGAAGACATGGAATATTTCGCTTTAACGTCGGCTCAGATGGGCATGTGGTTAGCGAATGAAGTCGCACTGAATCAAGCAAATAATAATATTAGTGAGTATTTAATTATTGATGGCACAATTGATCCATCACTATTTAAAGACGCTATAAAAACAATGATTGCTGAAACTGATGCCATACATGGCCGTTTTTTTCATGTAAATAACGTTGTCAGGCAATCATTGACGCCTGTTAATGATTATGAAACAGGCTTTTGTGATTTCAGTATGATGGACGACCCGTGGGCAACCGCCATTGAATATATGACGGCGCAGACAAACAGAGCATACTCGCTCTCCGAAAAGTATCTGTTTACCTTTTACCTGATTAAGATCGCCGAAAACAAACATCTCTATTATCAGTGCAGCCATCACATTATTTCCGATGGTTTTGGTGCCGCGATGCTGCTCAGCCGCACCATTGAGATCTACAACTGTTTAATCGCCGGCGAGCCGGTCTCCCCCTCCCCTTTAGGCAGCTTTAAAACATTGATGGCAGATGATGTCGAGTATCGCCACTCAAAGCGTTTTGCGCGCGACAGGGAATACTGGGTATCGCGCTTTAGCGATCTGCCAGAACCGGTGAGCCTCGCCGGGCGCGCCGCCCCCTGCAACCAGCTTATCCGCCAGCGCATCTCGCTGGAAAAACCTTTCCACGACGCCATCATGCAGCGGGCCAGCGACTCCGGCTTTACGCTGCCACAGCTGCTCACCGCCCTGAGCGCGATCTACCTCTACCGCATTAGCGGTAATGAAGATTTAGTGATTGGCTTTCCGATGGCGGCACGCGTTGGACGAGTACAGCGCAGCATTCCTGGCTTAATGTCCAATATCATGCCGCTGCGCTTAAACCTCTCCCCGGCGCATACCCTTAACGACGTGATGGCGCAGGCGATGAAAGAGATGATCTCCTCGTTGCGCCATCAGCAATACCGCCATGAAGATCTGCTCCGCGAGCTTAACGTCACGCGCCCGCTGTTCAACACGGCAATTAACGTTGAACTCTTCGGCGAAAACCTGGCGCTGACAGGGGCGAAAACCTTATCCGTTAATCTCTCCAATGGCCCGGTGGAAGACTTAAGCATCTTCTTCTTTGGCTATGGCAATGAACGCACAATGGTGCTTGGCTTCGATGCCAACAGCGCGCTCTATAGCGAACAGGAGCTGCTTGCCCATTATGAAAGAATGACGGCGCTATTCAGTGAACTGATTGCTAACCCTGAAATGGCCATCGGCGTTCCCGCTTTACTGAGCGCCAGTGAGCAGCAGCAGATTGCCCTGCTGAATGAGAAAACCGCCGCGCCGACACCCTCACTTACGCTGGCGGAGTGCTTTGAAAAACAGGTTCACCTTACACCCGATGCCCCGGCTATCTTTTACGAGGAGAGCGTGCTGAGCTATGCCCAGCTAAATAGTCTGGTCAACCAGATGAGCCACTATCTGCGCCAGCAGGGGGTAAGGCCGGGCGACATTGTCGGGCTGCTGCTGCCGCGCACGGATAACCTGGTGATCGCCATGCTGGCGATTATGAAAGCCGGTGCGGTCTATATGCCACTCGATCCCGATCACCCCGGCGAGCGGATAAAACATATCCTCGCCACCGCCGCGCCGACCTGCCTGTTAACCACCTCCGAAACGTCAGCGCTGGTTGCTCAATTCCCGCAATATCAAATTGATGATAACGACATTATTGCCGGTATTATTTCGCAGCCAGAAACAGACCCTGTCGTATCGCCCGCCCAGCGGCAGCAGGCGGCATATGTGCTCTTTACCTCCGGCTCGACCGGTGCGCCGAAAGGGGTGCTGATCCCCCATCACGCTTTGACCAATTTTATGGTGGCGATGCAGGAACATGTTCAGCTCTCGGCGGAACA
Organism: Kosakonia sp. HypNH10; assembly: GCF_029850615.1. Taxonomy (NCBI): domain Bacteria; kingdom Pseudomonadati; phylum Pseudomonadota; class Gammaproteobacteria; order Enterobacterales; family Enterobacteriaceae; genus Kosakonia; species Kosakonia sp. HypNH10. The sequence continues at coordinate 116,169 of NZ_JAOTIU010000006.1, read as the reverse complement.
CCGTTTAATGGCCGTCACCACGGTCGGGTTTGATATTGCCGCGCTGGAGCTTTTCCTGCCGCTGCTCAACGGCGCAGCGGTGGTGATCGCTTCACGCGAAGCGGCGCGCGACCCGCACCTGCTGGCGAACGAGATTAATCGCTGGAACATTACCCATCTGCAGGGTACACCAGCCTTGTGGCAGGGCTTAGTCAGCTACCAGCCACAGGCGCTGGCAGAGCTTACCGCGCTGGTGGGCGGCGACGCGCTGGCGGCCAATCTGGCCGAACAGATGGTGGCGCTGGCGTCGAGAGTGATTCAGGTTTACGGGCCAACGGAGACGACGATCTGGTCAACCCTGCGCGAGCTGACTGCCGATCGCGTGGCTCCTTCGATCATTGGTCTGCCGATCAACAACACCCAGGTTTATATCCTCGACAGCGCGCTGCAACCAGTGCCGGTGGGCCAGCCAGGCGAGCTCTATATCGCTGGCGACGGTCTGGCGTTTGGCTACCTGAAACGCGCCGATCTCACCAGCGAGCGCTTTGTCGCTAACCCGTTTGGCCCTGAGGGTTCGCGCATGTACCGCACCGGGGATATCGCCTTCTGGGAGCACGATATGCAGATCGGCTTCCTCGGGCGCGCGGACAACCAGGTGAAGATCCGCGGTTACCGCATTGAGCTCGGCGATATCGAAAACGCGCTGCTTGGATCAAAGACGATCAAGCAGGCGCTGGTGCTCGCGCATGATGAAAAAGCCTCCGGGCAAAAACGGCTGGTGGCCTACGTGGTGCCGCACGATGGCGCGCACTGTTCGCCGGAAACGCTGCGCGCCGACTTAGGCAAACAACTGCCGGATTATATGGTGCCGTCAGTAATGATGGTGCTGGAGCAGTTCCCCCTCACGGCGAATGGCAAAATTGACCGCCGCGCGCTGCCCGTACCGGCCTTCACCGCGCCCGCCCGCGTGCTCCCTTCCACGCCGCAGCAGGAAAAACTGTGTCAGCTCTTTGCCGAGTGCCTGGACAGCGCGTTACCGGGAATCGATGACAACTTCTTCAGCCTTGGCGGCCATTCACTGCTGGCGCTAAAACTACTGAGCCGCATCCGCGAAGAGTTCAACAGTGAGATCTCGCTGAAGGCGATCTTCGATGCGCCCACCGTGGCGGAGCTGAGCGTGCTGATTGAGGCCGGACGCGGCGCTACCGTGCGCCCTGCGCTGGTGGCACAACCGCGCCCCGCCATTCTGCCGATGTCGTTTGCCCAGCAGCGCCTGTGGCTACAGGAGCAGATCGCGCCGGGCAGCGCTTACAATATGCCGCTCGCCATCAGGCTTGACGGCAAACTGGATGCCGCAATGCTTACGCAGGCGCTGGCGGATGTTATCGCCCGCCATGAAAGCCTGCGTACGCGCTTAACCCAGCAGGACGATACCCCTTGCCAGCAGGTGCTGACGCCGGAAGAGGCGGCATTTACCCTGCAACAACAGACCATTGTGCCAGACGATCTGACCGCCCAACTGATGCAACATAGCGCGCACGTTTTTGCCCTCGATCGCGAACTGCCGATCAAAGGCTGGCTCTATCAGCTCGCACCCGAACAACATGTTCTGCTGCTGGTGATCCACCACACCGCAGGCGATGGCGGCTCCCTCTTCCCGCTGTTGCAGGATCTGAGCCTCTGCTGGCAGGCACGCCTGGCGGGTCACGCTCCCGATCTTGCGCCGCTTGCGGTGCAGTATGCGGATTACGCCCTCTGGCAACGCGCGCTGCTCAGTGAAGAGCAGGATGAGAATGCCCTCTTCGCCCGGCAGATGGCCTACTGGCGCAATCAACTTCAGGGGCTGGCGGAAGAGATCACGCTGGCAGGCGATCGCCCGCGTCCGGCGCGCGCCACCTCTGCGGGCGATCGCGTCGCCTTTACGCTGCCGGATGGGGTGTTTACCAGGCTTGCGGCGTTGAGCGCGCAAACGGGAGCCAGCCTGTTTATGCTGCTGCACGCAGGCCTGGTAGCATTGCTGCACCGCATGGGCGCGGGCGACGACATTGCGATCGGTACGCCGATCTATGGCCGTACCGATATCGCACAGCTGCCGATGATTGGTTACTTTGCGAATACCGCGGTGCTGCGCACCCAGGCGTCCGGCAACCCGGAATTACGCACGCTGATTGAGCTGGCGCGCAGCGCAGTGCTGGAAGCCAATGAGCACCAGGATATTCCTTTCGAACGCCTTGTCGAAGCCCTGGCACCAGACCGCTCGCTGGCAAAACATCCGCTGTTCCAGGTGATGCTGGCAGTCGATACGCCGTGGCCGCAGGCCGTCAGCTTCGAAGGGTTACAGCTTGAACAGCTGGAGCTGCCCACCAGCAGCGCGAAATTTGATCTGCTGTTTAATTTCAACATTGATGAGCAGCACGGGCGCGTAAGCGGGCATATCGAATACGCCACCGATCTCTATAACGCGCGCACCATCGAGGGCGTTGCCGAACGCGTAGTCCACGTGATTGAAACGCTGGTGAGCGCGCCAGACACCCGTGTAGGCGAGCTGGCGCTGTTAACTTCTGCCCAGCGCGAAACGCTGCTTAGCGGCTGGAATGACACCCGTGTCGCGCTGCCTGAAGTGCGTTTAGCCGCGCTGTTTGAACAGCAGGTGCTGCGCACGCCGGACGCCATTGCCGTTAAGCAAGGCAGTAAAACGGTGACCTACAGCCAGCTAAATCAGGCGGCGAACCGTCTGGCGCACCGGCTGATGGCGCTGAACGGCGGGAAAACCTTCTGCGCCGGGCTGCTGATGCAGCACTCCATTGATGAAGTGATTGCCACGCTTGCGGTGATCAAAGCGGGCGGTGCTTACCTGCCGCTGCGCCCGCGCGATCCCCTTGAGCGCCAGCAGATGATGCTGGATGACGCAGGCGCCACGCTGCTTATCGCCGACGCGGGGCTGCCACTTCCGGATGCCGCGCATATCATTCACCTGGCTGACGAGACGCAACGGGCGGGAACAGAGACCAACCCTGCACTGGCGGGTGCGGCGCAGAGCCTCGCTTACATCATGTACACCTCCGGCTCGACCGGGAAACCGAAGGGAATTGCCGTCAACCAGCAGAGCGTGGCGGCGCTTGCCCTCGACCGCCGCTGGTCGCCGGAGGATCACAAGCGCGTATTGCTGCACTCCCCGTCAGCCTTTGATGCCTCCACCTATGAACTGTGGGTGCCGCTGCTGTGCGGCGGTCAGCTGATTGTCGCCCCGGCCGGTGAGCTGGATATCGATGCGCTGGCGCAGATCGTCATGGCGGAAAAAGTGACCGCGCTGTGGCTCACCGCCGGTCTGTTCCGCCTGATGGCCGAGGAGCATGCCAGCGCTCTGAAAGCGGTGCGCCTGCTGATTGCCGGCGGCGATGTGCTGCCGGTGGCGGCGATCAGGAAGGTCATGACGCAGTGCCCTGAACTGAAGATGATGAATGGCTACGGCCCGACGGAAACCACGACTTTTACCACCACGCACCTGATGCCGTGCATCCCGACGGAGATGACGGTGCCCATCGGCGCGCCCATCGATAACATGCAGACCTACGTGCTGGATGGCTATCTCAATCCGGTGCCAGTCGGCGTTCCCGGCGAGTTGTATATCGCCGGTCTCGGCCTGGCGCGCGGGTATCAGAACCAGCCGGTGCTCACGGCAACGCACTTTGTCGCCAACCCCTTCGCGCATCCCGGCGAGCGCATGTACCGCTCCGGGGACTGGGCGCGCTGGCGTGAAGATGGCGTGCTCGAATACCTCAGCCGCGGCGATCAGCAGGTGAAAATTCGCGGCTTCCGTATTGAGCTGGCGGAAGTGGAAACCGCGTTGCAACAGCAGCCTGCCGTAGCGCAGGCGCTGGCCTGCATCGTCGAGCCAAACGCAGGCAATAAGCAGATTGTCGCTTATGTCATGCCACGCAAAGAGGTGGAGTTCGATGCGGAACAACTGCGCGCGGCGCTGAGCGCGCAGCTGCCGGACTTTATGGTGCCGGCAATGATTATCCCGCTGGAGACCTTCCCGCTAAACGCCAACGGCAAAGTGGATATGCGCGCCCTGCCCACGCCGCTCTTTACCGCCGCGCAGCGTCGCAGCGCGCGCAATGAGCGGGAGAGCATGCTCTGCGCACTCTTCGCCGGGGTGCTCGGCCTGGACGATATCGGCATTGACGACAACTTCTTTGCCCTCGGCGGCCACTCGCTGCTGGCTTCCCGTCTGGTCAGCAAGGTGCGGCGCGAAATGCGTGTCGATCCGGCGATCCGCGATCTCTTTGAAGCGCCGACGGTGGCGCAGTTTGCCGAGCGTTTACGCACCGCCGCGCCTTCGCGTTTGCTGCTACAGGCGCGTAAAAAGCCGGCCCATCTGCCGCTTTCCGCTGCGCAGCGTCGGCTATGGATGATCGATCGTATCGAAGGGCAAACCGCCACCTACAATATGCCGCTGACGCTGGAGCTTACGGGCGCGGTAAACGTCGCGGCGCTGGCGGCGGCATTGAACGATGTGAAGCTGCGCCATGAAACGCTGCGCACGCGCTTTTTGCAGCAGCCCGACGGCAGCGTTTATCAATACGTTACCGGGGACGAGGAGGCAGCCTGCACCCTGATTACCGAACACGTTGCGTCTGACGATCTGCAAAGCTGTATGCTGAGCGCCGCGCAATATACCTTCGATTTAGCCGGGGAAGATCCCTGCCGCGCGTGGCTCTTTACCGTCAATGAAGAGCGCCATCTGCTGCTGTTTTTAATGCACCATATCGCCAGCGATGGTAGTTCGCTCTCTCCGCTACTCCAGGATCTGGCTGCGGCCTATAATGCCCGCGCGCAGGGCGAGGCTCCGGCCTTTGCGCCGCTTGCGGTGAACTATGGCGATTATGCGCTCTGGCAGAACGACTGGCTGGGCGAACTCAACGCCGACGACACTCTGGCGGGCCGCCAGCTCGCCTGGTGGCGCAACACGCTCGCCGATCTTCCCGACGAGCTGAAGCTGCCCCTCGACCGTCCGCGCCCGGCGCGCGCAAGTTACAGAGGCAAGCAGTGTCGCTTTATCATCGATGAAGCGCTGCACGCACGCCTGCTGGAGGTGGCGAAAGGGCACAATGCCAGCCTGTTTATGGTGTTGCAGGCAGCGCTGGCCGTGCTGCTGCACCGCATGGGCGCAGGTGACGACATTCCCGTCGGAACCGCCATTGCCGGGCGCAGCGATGAGGCGCTCGAACCGCTGGTTGGCTTCTTTATCAACACGCTGGTAATGCGCGCCACGATTGATGACAACCTCACCTTCAGCGCCCTGCTGGAGAAGGTTCGCGACTATGCGCTGCAAGCCTACGAGCACCAGGATCTCCCCTTTGATAACCTGGTCGAGGCACTAAACCCTGAGCGTTCACTGGCGCGACATCCCCTCTTCCAGGTGATGCTGGTGCTGCAAAATATGGCCTACAGCGAAGCGCGCTTTGACAACCTGCAAACCCGGGCTGCCACACCCCTGCTGCCGGTGGCGAAGTTCGATCTGACCTTTAATATCGAAGAGACACCCACGGCGCTTAACGGCATTCTCGAATACGCCACCGATCTGTTTGACGATGCCACCGCCGAAGCGCTGGCCGCGCGTTTCGTGATGGTACTGAACGCCGTAATGGGCGAGCCGCAACGGCGCGTTGGCAGCGTTCCGCTGCTGCTGGCGGAGGAGCGCCAGGCCGCCGTGCCGGCTTGCACCGCTTTTAACCAGTGGGCTAACGCCACGCTGCATGAGGTTTTCGAACAGCGCGTGCGTGAAACACCGCAGGCGACGGCGCTGAGCCTCGGCGATGAGACGATGAGCTACGGCGAGCTGAACCAGCGCGCCAACCAGCTGGCCCGCTATCTGGTAAGCCGCGGTATCGGCACGGAAGATAGCGTCGCGCTGGCGCTGCCGCGCACCATGGAGACGCTGGTGGCGCTGCTCGCCATCGTTAAAGCGGGTGCGGCCTACCTGCCGCTGGATGTGCATAACCCGGCGGATCGTCTGGCCTACATTGTTGATGACGCCAGACCGGCGCTGATTATCACCCTCGCGGAGTATGCCGGTACGCTAAGCAGCACGCTGCCCGAACTGCTGCTCGATACGCCGCAGTGCCAGCAGCAGTTTGCAGGGCTGAGCGCCGACGATCTCAGTGACGACGAGCGCCTCCGCCCCGTCACGCCGGAGAGCCTGGCGTACATCATCTACACCTCCGGCTCCACCGGTAAACCGAAAGGGGTGATGATCCACCACAGCAATGTGCTGCGCCTCTTTGCCGCCACGGAGGGCTGGTTTAACTTTGCCCGCACCGACATCTGGACGCTGTTCCACTCCTGCTCCTTCGACTTCTCCGTCTGGGAGATCTGGGGCCCGCTGCTTTATGGCGGCGAGCTGGTGGTGGTGCCATTTATCGTCAGCCGCGATCCGCAAGCCTTTTTACAACTGCTGAGCGATAAACGGGTCACCATCCTCAACCAGACGCCATCCGCCTTCTATCAGCTGATTGAAGCGGAAAACGCGGTTGCGCCAGCAAGCTGTCCATTAACGCTGCGCAAAGTGGTGTTTGGCGGTGAAGCGCTCGATCTGAGCCAGCTTGAGCGCTGGTATCAGCGCCATGATGACGCTGCGCCGGAGCTGATCAACATGTACGGCATCACCGAAACCACCGTCCATGTGAGCTATCAGCCGCTGACGGCGGAGGGGGCGCGCAACGCCTCCGGTAGCCTGATTGGCGTGGCGATCCCCGATCTGCATATCTATCTGTTAGACGATGCGCTGCAACCTGTTCCGGTGGGCGTGGAGGGCGAGATGTATATCAGCGGCGCAGGCCTGGCACGCGGCTACCTGAACCGCGTGGCGCTGAGCAGCGAACGCTTTGTCGCCGACCCGTATGGCGAACCCGGTGCGCGCATGTACCGCTCCGGCGATGTGGCGATCCGCACTCGCAAAGGCGAGCTGAACTACTTAGGCCGCGCCGATCAGCAGGTGAAACTGCGCGGGTTCCGCATCGAGCTGGGCGAGATTGCCGCCGCGCTGGCGAGCTATCCGCATGTGACCCAGGCCGAGGTGATCCTGCAAAACGATAACCCCGGCAACCCGCAGCTGGTGGCCTATATCATTAGTGACAGCAGTAGCCCTGTCGACATGGCGGCGCTGCGCCATCATGCGGCGGATAAACTGCCGGAATATATGGTGCCTGCCGCCATTGTGCAGATGGAGAAATTCCCGCTGACCATCAATGGCAAGCTGGATAAGCGCGCATTACCGAAACCGCAAATTATGCAAAGTGCGACCCGTCGCCAGCCGCGTAACGCGCAGGAGGAGATGTTAGCGCGCCTGTTCGCGGAGGTATTGCAGCTGGAAGCGCCGGGCATTGATGACAACTTCTTTATGCTCGGCGGCCATTCGCTGTTAGCGATGCGCCTGATAAGCCGCATCAGCAGCGAGCTGGGCAAAAATGTGCCCATCCGCACGCTGTTTGACTACCCCACCGTGGCACAGCTCGCCAGCCAGCTGGCGCAGGCGGAGATCGCCCCGAAAGTGGCGCTGACCCCGCAGCAGGGCGGCGAATATTTACCGCTCTCCTTTGCCCAGCAGCGCATGTGGCTGTTGAAGAACCTCGACGATAACCACGCGGCCTATAACATGCCGCTCGCCGTGCGCTTCAGCGGGCCGCTGAATGAAGAGGCGCTGGGCCAGGCGCTGCGTGATGTGGTGGCGCGCCATGAAGTGTTGCGTACCCTCTATCCGCTCCATCAGGAGCAGCCTTACCAGCATATTCTCGCCGCTGATTCGGTCGAAATGACGCTGGCGGTGAAGTCGGTGACTGAAGAAACGCTCGCCAGCGCGCTGGATGAGGCATCAACCTATGCCTTTAATTTGGCGCGGGAAATTCCGCTGCGCTGTACGCTGTTCCGTTTGCCGCAGATGCATGAACAGGTGTTGCTGATTGTCATTCACCATATCGCCTGCGATGGCGGCTCGCTGGCACCGCTGTTCCACGATATCTCCTGCGCTTACAACGCGCGCTGCCAGCAGCAGGTGCCGACGTGGGCACCGCTTGCGGTGCAGTATGCCGACTATGCGCTGTGGCAGCGCAACCTGCTCGGCGAAATCGAGGAGAACACGCCGCTCTGCGCGCAGCAGATCGCCTTCTGGCGCAGCGCGCTGGCGGACGCGCCTGAAGAGATGCTGCTGCCCGTTGACCGTCCGCACCCGGCATCACCGAGCTATGTGGGAGAGCGGGTCCATTTCCATATCGACGAGGCGCTCTATCAGCGGATTAAAACCCTGACGCAACAGGAAGGGGTAACGCCCTTTATGCTGCTGCAAGCAACCGCCGCTATCCTCTTTAGCCGCATGGGCGCAGGCGACGATATTACGCTTGGTACCGCCGCAGCGGGACGCTCGGATGAAGCTATCGGCGATCTGGTGGGCTTCTTCGTCAATACGCTGGTACTGCGCGTCGATCTGGCAGCAAACCCCAGCTTCCGTGCAGCGCTTGCCAGCGTTCGCGACTATATGCTCTCTGCCTACGTCAACCAGGATGTACCGTTCGACTGGGTGGTCAAAGCATTGAATCCGGGGCGCTCCTCTGCCAGACATCCCCTCTTCCAGGTGATGATGGTGCTGCAAAACAACGCCAATACGCCGCCGCAGCTGATGGGTGTGCAGGCAGCCCACCAGCCGGTAGGTCTGGTGACAACCAAGTTTGATCTGCTATTTAACTTTGATGAGATTAGCGGCGAAAATGGCGAAGTTTGCGCGCTTGATGCACAAATTGACTTCCCTGTGGAGCTGTTTGATCGCTCAACCGTCACCGCGCTGGCCGGTTACTTTGTGCAGCTATTGCAGGCGGCGGTCGACGCGCCGGATCGGCCGGTGAAAAACCTGCCGTTACTGAGCAGCGAACAGCGCGACGCGCTTATTCATGTCGGCAATGACACCTTTGTGGATCTGCCGCCGACAACGTTAGCGCAGGAGTTTGCCTGTCAGGTGGCGAAAACGCCGCACCACATCGCCATCAGCTGTGGCGACGAGCAGTTGACCTACCAGGAGCTGGATGCGCGCGCCAATGCCTTAGCGCACAGCCTGCAACAGCAGGGCGTGCAAGCGGAACAGGGCGTGGCGTTACTGCTGGAGCGTTCACTCTCGCTGGTGATTGGCGTGCTCGCCGTGGTGAAAGCGGGCGGCTTCTATGTGCCGCTGCGCACCAGCGATCCGTTTGAGCGCTGGCAGCATATTACCCATACGCTGGATGTGCGCATCGCGGTTGTGGATGAGCAGCACAGCGCGACGCCGCTGCCGGAGGGCATTACGGTGCTGACGGTCAACAATGCGCATACGCAGGAAGAAGCGCCGACCATCGCGACGCCGCTTAAGCCTGACCATATCGCTTATGTGATGTTTACCTCCGGCTCCACCGGCCAACCGAAAGGGATTGCCGTTACCCAGGATAACGTCGTTGCGCTGGCGCGCGATCGCCGCTGGCAGGGGGAGCATCATCAGCGCATCCTGCTGCACTCGCCGTATGCCTTTGATGCCTCAACCTATGAGATCTGGGCGGCGCTGCTTAACGGGCACCAGGCGGTGATTGTGCCGGGAGAAGCGCTGGATCTGCCGCTGATCACCTCGACGATTACCGATCGCAACGTGACGGCGCTGTTTTTAACCTCCGGGCTGTTCCGCCTGATTGCCGAAGAGGCGTGGCAGTGCCTGGCTGGGGTCAGCAAGGTCTATACCGGCGGCGAGAAGATCTCCGCAAGCGCAGTACAGTCCGTGCGCGAGCACTTGCCGGATCTTGAGCTGATGAATATCTATGGCCCGACAGAGGCGACGACCTACACCACGGATTACCCGATTACGCAGGCGGATGCGCCCTATGTGGATGTGCCGATCGGCTATGCGTTGGATAACACCCGCTTGTATGTGCTGGATGAGTACTTACAACCGCAGCCGGAGGGCGTTGCAGGCGAGCTTTACATCGCCGGGCGCGGGCTGGCGCGCGGCTATGTGAGCCATCCGGGCCTCAGCGCGGCGCACTTTGTCGCCGATCCTTATGGGCCTGCGGGAAGCCGTATGTACCGCACCGGGGATAGGGTCAAACGCCGCCGCGATGGCGCAATCAGCTTTGTCAGCCGCGGCGATCAGCAGGTGAAAATTCGCGGCTTCAGGATCGAACCGGGTGAAATCGAGATCGTGCTGAAGCAGCATGACGCCGTGCAGCAGGTAGCGGTTATTCCGCTTGAAGATGCGGCGGGCCATAAACAGCTGGTCGCCTATGTGGTGGCAAGCGAGCCGCAAGAGACGCTACCTGAGGCTTTGCAACAGTTTGCCCGTGAACGTCTGCCGGACTTTATGGTGCCTGCGGCGGTCGTGCTGCTGGAGGCGCTGCCGCTCAATGCCAACGGTAAACTGGCGATTAAGTCGCTGCCGAAGCCGGATTTCAGCACCCATGCCGGGCGGCAACCGCAAAGCAAGCGGGAGATCTGGCTGGCGGAGAAATTCAGTACGCTGCTTAAGGTTGAGAACGTCAGCATCGACAGCAGCTTCTTCGCCATGGGCGGCCACTCTCTGCTGGCGGCGCGCCTGATTACGCAGATTGACCGCGAACTGCAAGTGAAGCTGACCATCCGCGATCTGTTTGAATCGCCAACGGTTGCGATGCTGGCGCAGCGGCTGGAGAGCAACCGCTACAGCAGCATGCTGGATGTGATGCTGCCGCTGCAACCGCTGGGCGATAAAGCCGCGCTGTTCTGTCTGCCTCCCGGCGGCGGCCTGAGCTGGTCCTACTCCGGGCTTATTGGCTACCTCGGCGATCGGCAGCCGATCTATGGTCTGCAAGCGAGCAGGATCAGCACCGGTGAACCCGCGGCCTCGGTAGAGGTACTGGCGAAAACCTATCTGGCGGAGATCTACAAAGTCCAGCCAGAAGGCCCTTATGCTCTCCTCGGCTGGTCTTTTGGCTGCCATCTGGCCCATGAGGTCGCCACGCTGTTACAAAAAGAGGGGCATGAGGTCAGTACGCTGGTGCTGGTGGATGGCTATCCGCTCGGGGAGCGTTATCTCGAGACGATAATGAGCGACGAAGAGGGGCTGAAAGTGCTGTTCGAAGCGCTGGTTGGTGGCGTTCCGGATGACCAGGCATTGTTCTCCGTTGAGGGGCTAAAGCGTAAGTTGCAGGCGATGGAACACCCTCTCGCGGACGTGGAACCGGTGATTTTCGAGCGCATCTTTGCCGAGCTTCGTGACGCGCCGCTGCTGCTGGCCGCCTCGACGCCAGCGTGCTATCGCGGTGATATGCTCTTCTTCAAAGCAACGCAGCGCAATGCGGATGACGAGGATTTCGATCCTCTGCTCTGGGCAAACCATGTTGATGGCAATATCATCGTCCACCCTGTGCCGAGCACCCATAATGGTATGTTCAGCCCGGAGGCGTTGAAAACCATCGGCCCGGTGATTCAGCGCTGGCTTGAGAGCCACTGAGCGGATCGATTGTTATGTTGATAAAACCGCCGTCATGGCGGTTTTTTTTACCTGTTGATAGTGAGCGACATGTTAACTCCATTGACCCATCACGCACTGCCGCCTTTTATCCCTCATCTTGAGATGGGCACGATAGCGGCCATTCCGGGGCTCGCCTACTGCCAGCTCTGTTTTGATCGCCACGCCTGGCAGGACGAGCTATTTACCCACTACGCCATCCCATTTCCCCCGCGCCTGCATGCGGCGGGCGTAAAGCGCCGGGCGGAGTATCTGGCGGCGCGCTACGGTGCAAAGCTGCTGCTTGCGCAGCACGGTTGCGACGCCAGCGTTGGCTCGGCGGCGGATCGTGCGCCCATCTGGCCTGCGGGCTGGTGCGGCAGCCTTTCCCATACCCATGACCGGGCGATAGCCGTTATCGCGCCCAGCGGCGCAGGCCTGACGCCGGGCGTGGATATTGAAATGCTGGCACCCGAAGCCATGCGCGAAACCGCCGATATGTTCACCTCGACGCAGGAGCAAGCGCTGCTCGCAGGCTGCCCGCTTCCTTATGAGAGTGCTCTCCTGATCGCTTTCTCCGCCAAAGAGAGCCTGTTTAAAGCCCTCTACCCCGAAGTGCGGCGTTTTTTTGACTTTGATGCCGCACGGGTTTGTGAGATTGATACCACGACGCAGCGCATCACCCTTGAACTGACACAAACCCTGACGGTCGAGAGAACGACGGGGAGTCGGCTGACGGGTTACTACTCCCTCGCAGAGGATCATCTCATCACGCTTATTGCCTGAGGGATCGGCAGCGATAACCATGATTTTGCCAGCATGCTGTTAAATCACGTGAAGCTGGCAATAACCTTTTTCATACCACGCCTTACCTCTTTTATTTCTTCTTTTTTAACTGCTATTAATTCACGGCAATTACATATCAACTAACAAAATAATATTCACCAGCAACTTCAACCCCCCACCATTTATAATTTCGCATAGATAAAAATATTTTTACGCCGTTATTTCGAGCGTTCAAATTCTTAAAAAAGCAAAAGCAAAACCATCTCGATTGCTTTAAAAGAGAGTTTTCTATAGAAAAAAAAGCCTCTCCCTATAAAAAGGAAAAATAGATGAGCAATCCCTTCGAAAATGAGAACCTTATATTCATCGTGTTAGTAAATCAGGAAAACCAACACTCATTATGGCCCGAGTTTATTCCGGTTCCGGATGGCTGGGAGCCAGTATTTGGGCCAGCAAGCCGGGCTGAGTGCCTGCACTATATTGAGGAGAACTGGCAGGATATTAAGCCAAAAAGCCTGCAAAACATGTAGTTGTGCCAATTACTCTTACCCCCCTGCCGCTTTCTAATATTGAGGTTCTGCTTATGTCCGCGCTAATTGACAAGGAGTACGTCGCTTTAACATCCGCACAAATGGGAATGTGGTTAGCGAATGAAGTCGCCCTGAATCCGGGAAACAATACCATTAGTGAATATTTAATTATTGATGGCGAAGTAAGCCCAATATTATTTAAAGCGGCGGTCAGAAAAATGATCGCTGAAGCCGAAACCATGCACGGCCGGTTTTATCAAACAGACAACATGGTAAAGCAGCAACTGCCCGCCATCGATAATTATGATGCTGCCTTTTACGATTTCAGCGCGCGCCCGAATGCCTGGGAAGCCGCACTGGCCTTTATGAGCGAGCAGACAAATCAACACTTCTCCCTGACAGAAGGAAACGCGTTTATCTTTTTTCTCATCAAGCTCAGCCCGGAAAAATATCTCTATTACCACTGCTGCCACCACATCCTGCTGGACGGTTTTGGCGCTTCTCTGATCCTTCGTCGCACGGTCGATATCTACAACGCGCTGGTGCTGGATAAACCCGTCGCGCCCGCGTCGTTCGGCAACTTTCGTGACTTGATTGCCGAAGATACCGCCTACAGAAACTCAAATCGCTTCAGCCGCGATCGCCAATACTGGATGGCGCGCTTTCAGGATACGCCAGCGCCAACAAGCCTTGCTGGCCGCAGCGCGCCGGATGCGCCAATCATCCGCCAGCGCAACAATATCGATTTAGCGCTGCATCAGGCCCTGAATCGCCATGCCGAAGCCGCAGGCTGCACGCTCCCGCAGCTGCTTACGGCGTTAGCCGCTGTTTACCTCTACCGCATGACGGGCCAGAAGGAGGTGGTGATTGGGCTACCGATGGCGGCGCGCGTCGGCCGTGTGCAGCGCACCACGCCCGCGATGATGTCCAACATCATGCCGATACGCCTGCCGCTTTCACCTGCGCTGACCCTTGATGATGTGCTGGGCCTGGTCGCAAAAGAGATGATGTCCGCGTTACGCCATCAGCAGTATCCCCATGAAGCGTTGACCCGCGATCTTAAACTCGACCGCCCGCTCTACCACACCACCATCAACGTCGAGTTATTTGGCGACGATCTGGCTTTCAACGGCGCGAAAACCTTCCCGGTAAATACCAGCAACGGGCCGGTTGACGATCTGGCGATCTTCTTCTTTGGTTACGGCGACGAACACACGCTGGTCGTCGGCTTTGATGCCAATAGCGCCCTCTACAGCCCGGAGAGCTTATCCGTTCATCACCAGCGCATGCTGGCGCTGTTTAGCGCGTTAATCGGCCACCCGCACGCCGCGATTGGCGCACCCTCGCTGCTAAGTGCAGAAGAGGAGCAGCTTTTTGCCCGGGCGAATGATACCTGCGCGCCCGTGCCGCCCCTCGCCTTTGCGGCGCTGTTTGAACGCCAGGCCAGAAGCACGCCGCACGCGCCTGCGCTTGATGATCGCCACACTCAACTGAGCTACAGCCAGCTTAATCGCCAGGCGAACCGGCTTAGCCACTATTTACAGGATCAGGGCGTGCGCCCTGGCGACAGCGTCGCGCTGCTCCTGCCGCGCACGGTGGATATGGTCATTGCCATGCTGGCGGTCGCCAAGACGCAGGCCGTTTATCTGCCGCTTGATGCCGATCATCCTGCGGCGCGCCTGCAACATATTCTCGCCACCGCTCAACCAAAACTGATCCTCTCCTCAACGCAAACCGCGGGGGTAATTTCGGGTTACCGCCAGCAGCAGATCGACAGTGACGCGGCGCTCGCGGCCATTGCGGCACAGAACGACGATAACCCAACCACGTTGCCGCAGCCGCAGCAACCGGCGTATGTGCTCTTTACCTCCGGCTCCACCGGCGCGCCGAAAGGGGTACTGGTCTCCCACGGCGCGTTAACCAACTTCCTCACCGCCATGCAGCACACGGTGCAGCTGACGGCGCAGCATCGGCTGTTAGCCGTGACCACCCTCAGTTTTGATATCGCCGCGCTGGAGCTTTTATTGCCGCTAATAACCGGCGCGTCGGTCATCATCGCCTCGCGGGAGTGCGCGCGCGACCCGCGTCTGCTGGCGCAGGCGATCGCTGAAAATCAGATCACCCATATGCAGGGCACCCCCGCGCTGTGGCATGGGTTAGTGGCCTATCAACCCGATTCGCTCGCTGGCCTGACGGCGCTGGTCGGCGGCGATGCGCTACCCACAACGCTCGCAGAGCATATGATCGCCCTCTCTGAGCGCGTCATTCAGCTCTATGGCCCCACCGAAACCACCATCTGGTCGACCCTGAGCGAGCTGTCCGCCGCGCAACCTTCACCATCGGTTATCGGTAAACCGCTCTTTAATACCCGCATCCATATCCTTGATGCCGCCCTGAAACCGGTGCCGGTTGGGCAGCCTGGCGAACTCTATATCGCCGGTGACGGGCTGGCGCTCGGCTACCTCAACCGCGCAGATTTAACCAGCGAGCGCTTTGTTGCCAGCCCCTTTGATGAGGAGGGTAAACGGATGTATCGTACCGGCGATATGGCCTGCTGGAGCGAAGAGCAGACCATCGTTTTTCTCGGCCGGGTGGACAATCAGGTCAAGATCCGCGGCTATCGCATTGAACTCGGGGAGATTGAAAACGCGCTTAATGCCTTCCCCGAGGTTAAACAGGCGCTGGTCGTCGCCCATGAGGAGAAAGAGAGCGGGCAGAAACGGCTGGTGGCGTACGTCGTGGCGCACGATGATGCAGCCTGTACGCCGGAAGCGCTGCGTGCGGCATCCGCGCAAAAACTGCCTGACTATATGGTGCCCGCGTTGGTAGTGGTGCTGGCGCATTTTCCCCTGACAGCGAATGGCAAAATCGACCGCCGGGCGCTGCCGCAACCAACCTTTACCTCTCTCGCCCCGGTGCCGCCAGCCACGGCGCAGCAGCGGGAGCTATGCCAGCTATTTGCCGAGTGCCTGGCTATCGATCCGCCCGGTATTGATGACAACTTTTTTAGCCTCGGCGGGCACTCGCTGTTAGCGCTGCAATTACTGAGCCGCCTGCGCCAGCGCTTCGGCGTGGAGCTGTCGCTGAAAACCCTGTTTGATGCCCCGACCGTTGCCGGACTGAGCGAGCAGATAGCCATGACGCACAGCCAGGCAGTACGCCCTGCGCTGGTCGCGCAACCACGCCCGGCGCAGCTACCGATGTCGTTTGCCCAGCAGCGCTTGTGGTTGCAGCAGCAAATCGCCCCCAGCAGCGCCTACAATATGCCGCTGGCGCTGACCCTGAGCGGCCCGCTGGATGCGGCGGTGCTGGAGCAGGCGCTCTCTGACGTTATCGCCCGCCATGAGAGCCTGCGCACTCTGTTAACACAGCAGGAAGAGATGCCCCGCCAGCAGATCATCCCTGCCCACGACGTCGATTTTGCACTGCCGATTCTCGCCATCTCGCCCGAGCGTCTTGAAGAGCAGCTGGTAATGGAGTGCCAGCATCTCTTTGCGCTGGATAGCGAACTGCCGGTCAAAGCCTGGCTCTATCAACTGTCGGCGGAGCAACATGTTCTGCTGCTGCTTATTCACCATACCGCAGGGGACGGCGGCTCCCTGCTGCCGCTGCTGGAGGATTTGCGTCTTTGCTGGCAGGCGCGTGCCGCAGGCCAAATCCCGCAGCTGTCGCCGCTGACCGTCCAGTACGCCGATTATGCACTCTGGCAGCGCGCGTTGCTGAGCGAGGCCCCCGGCGCGAACGCGCGCCATAGCCAGCAGCTGGAGTACTGGTGTCAACAGCTGGCGGACGTGCCGGAAGAGGTGACGCTGCCTGCCGACCGGCCTCGCCCCGCACAAGCGGATTACCGCGGCGATCGCGTCGACTTCGCGCTGTCCAGTGAGCTGTTATCGCGCCTGAAAAAACGGGGCGATGAGATGGGCGTAAGCCTGTTTATGCTGCTTCATGCGGCGCTGGCGACACTGCTGCACCGTCTCGGCGCGGGCGATGATATCGTGATCGGCACACCGCTCTTCGCCCGCAGCGACGCCGCCCTGCTCCCGCTGATCGGTTATTTCGCCAACACGGCGGTGCTGCGAACAGATATGAGAAGCAACCCGACGCTAAACACTATTGTTGCCCAGGCGAAATCGGCGGTGCTGGAAGCCAACCAGCATCAGGATCTCCCCTTTGAGCAGATCGTCGAGGCGCTGGCACCCGATCGCACCTTAGCCCGTCACCCGCTCTTTCAGGTGATGATGGTGGTCGATACACCGTGGCCGCGGGCGATCGCCTTCCCGCAGGTCGCCGTGGCGCAACGTCAGCTTCCGACCACCACTGCCAAATTCGATCTGCTGTTTCATTTTGATGTGGATGACGCACAGCAGCGTCTGAGCGGGCATATTGAATATGCCACCGCCCTCTATGATGGCTCCACGGTTGCGGGCTTTGCTGAGCAGTTAATCCGGGTTATTGAGGCTATTGCGCAGCGTCCCGAAGCCCACCTTGCGCAGATCTCGCTGTTAAGCGCCGCGCAGCGTGAAACCGTGCTAAAGCGCTGGAACGCAACGGAGGTTACCTTGCCGCCGCTGTCGCTGGCCGGGCTGTTTGAAACGCAGGTGCAGCGCTCGCCCGACGCCATCGCGGTGAAAGAGGGTGAGAAAACGCTGAGCTATCGCCATCTTAATGAGGCAGCAAACCAGCTTGCGCACCGCCTGATGGCGCAAACCGGGGGCGCGCCGTTCTGCGCGGGCCTACTGATGCAGCACTCGATTAACGAAGTTATCGCCGTGCTCGCCGTTATCAAGGCTGGCGGCGCTTACCTGCCGCTGCGCATCACCGATCCGCTGGAGCGTCAGCAGTTGATGGTAGATGAGGCTGGCGCAACGCTACTGCTGGCCGATGCCACCCTGCCGCTGCCCACGGTCGACAACGTCGTGTTTATGAGTGAGGAGCCTGAGGGCGACTGGCCGCTAAGCAACCCGCCGCTTCTCTCCGCGCCCGGCAGCCTGGCCTATATCATGTTCACCTCCGGCTCAACCGGGAAGCCAAAAGGGATTGCGGTCGAACAGCTGAGCGTGGCGGCGCTGGCGCTGGATCGCCGCTGGCGGGCAGAGGATCACCAGCGGGTGCTGCTGCACTCTCCGTCAGCCTTTGATGCCTCAACGTATGAGCTGTGGGTGCCGTTGCTGGGCGGCGGTACCGTTATCGTCGCGCCGCCGGGCGAGCTGGATATCGATACGCTGGCGCAGAGTATCGTCGATGAAAAGATCACCGCGCTGTGGCTCACCGCCGGGCTGTTTCACCTGATGGCGGAGGTGCATCCTGAGGCGATGAAGGGCGTACGTTTACTGATTGCGGGCGGCGATGTGCTCTCCACACACGCCATTCGCGAGGTGATGACGCGCAACCCCACGCTTGTGATGATGAACGGCTACGGGCCGACGGAAACCACCACCTTCGCCACCACATGGCCCATGGCACAGATCCCGGAGGGGGTGTCGGTGCCTGTCGGCACACCGCTCGACAATATGCAGCTTTATGTCCTTGATGCTTACCTCAACCCGGTGCCGGTCGGCATGCCCGGTGAGCTCTATATTGCCGGGATTGGGCTGGCGCGCGGATATCACCGCAACCCCTGCCTGACCGCGGCGCATTTTGTTGCTAACCCCTTCTCCGCCCACGGCGCGCGTATGTATCGCTCCGGCGACCAGGTGCGCTGGCGCGAGGATGGCGTGCTGGAGTACCTGAACCGTGGCGATCAGCAGGTCAAAATTCGCGGCTTCCGCATTGAGCTGGCTGAAGTGGAAGCGGCTTTGCAGAAGCAGTCAACGGTGGCCCAGGCGCTGGTGAGCACCCGGGAGAGCAGCCCGGGAAGCAGGCAGCTTATTGCGTGGGTAACGGCAAAACCTGGCGAAAGCTGCGATGCCGATGCGCTGCGCCAGGCGCTGGGCGCGCAACTGCCGGACTTTATGGTGCCGGCGATGATCATCCCGCTTGAGCACTTCCCTCTGACGGCGAATGGCAAAGTCGATCAGCGCGCCCTGCCGACGCCGCACTTTGCCAGCGCCGCACACCGTGCGCCGCGCAATGATCTTGAGCGCACTCTCTGTACGCTCTTCGCCGTGGTATTAGGTGTACCGGAGGTGGGCATTGACGATGACTTCTTTGCCCTCGGCGGCCACTCGCTGATGGCCTCCCGCCTGGTGAGCAAAATTCGCCGGGCGCTCAATCTCAACCCGGCGATCCGCGACCTGTTTGAAGCACCGACGGTAGCGCTGTTTGCCGGGCGGTTGCAGAGCAGCCAGCCGACGCGACCGCGCCTGTGCCAGGGCGAGCGGCCACCGCTTCTGCCGCTCTCTTCACCGCAGCGCCGCCTGTGGATGATCGACCGCATTGAACAGGGTAAATTCACCTATAACATGCCCGTCACGCTCACCTTACGGGGAGATATCGTCGTTTCCGCGCTGATGACGGCGCTCGACGATATCGTGCTGCGCCATGAAAGCCTGCGCACGCGCTTTCATCAGCTTGACGATGGGACGGTTTGCCAGAAGATCACCCCGGCGTCGATGGCGTGTTGCCCGCTGACTCTGCTCACGGTTTCCGCCGACGATCTCTCCCACGCCGTGCAGACCGCCGCACAATACACCTTCGATCTGGCGCAGGAAGATCCCTGTCGCGCCTGGCTGTTTAAGGTGGATGACGACCACCATCTGTTGCTTATCCTGATGCACCATATCGCCAGCGATGGCGGCTCGATTGCCCCGCTGCTGCGCGATCTGGCAGAGGCCTATAACGCCCGCACGCAGGATCGGGTGCCCGCCTGGACACCGCTTGCGGTGCAATATGCCGACTACACGCTGTGGCACCAGGCGCTGCTCGGCGCGCCGGAGGAGAGCGACAGCCTCTTTAACCGTCAGCTGGCCTGGTGGCGCGATACGCTGCATGACCTGCCTGACGAGCTTCAGTTGCCCACTGACCGGCCGCGTCCGCTGCGCGCCAGCTATGTGGGTAAACAGTGCCACTTCGCCATTGATGCCACGACAACCGCAGCATTAGGGGCGCTGGCACGCCAGCATAACGCCAGCCTGTTTATGGTGTTACAGGCCGCGCTGGCGGTGCTGCTTTGCCGCTGCGGCGCGGGCGAGGATATCCCGCTCGGCACGGCGATCGAGGGGCGTAGCGATGAGGCGCTCGAACCGCTGGTCGGCTTTTTTATCAATACCCTGGTGATGCGGACCGATCTCAGCGGCGATCCGACCTTCATAACGCTGCTTGAGCGCGTTCGCGAGCGCGCGCTGGCGGCCTGGGAGCACCAGGATATCCCGTTCGAGAGCCTGGTCGAGGCGTTAAATCCTGCCCGTTCGCTGGCGCGGCATCCGCTCTTCCAGGTGATGCTGGTGCTGCAAAACGTCGCGCGCAGCGACGCGCTGTTCGACAAGCTGGAAACCGTTGTCGGCACGCCGTCGTTACCGGTGGCGAAATTCGATCTCACCTTTAACCTCGAAGAGACGCCGGAGGGGCTGCGCGGCATGGTGGAGTACGCCGTGGATCTGTTTGACGAGGCGACCGTCGGGCGCATGGCGGGGTACTTCACCCACCTGCTGGCGGGCATCGCGGCCGATGCCTCGCGTCGCGTGAGCAAACTGCCGATCTTCAGCGACGCTGAGCGGCATGAAATCATGCAGGCGTGGAACAACACCGAGCGCGACGTGCCCGCCGCAACCTTTGCTGAACAGTTTGAAGCTATCGTGCGCGCCACGCCGCAGGCAACGGCGCTGATTGCCGACGAGGAGACGTTGACCTACGCGCAGCTGGATCGGCGGGCAAACCGCCTGGCGAATCTGATGCTGGCGCGGGGCATTGGCGCAGAGCAGATTGTCGCCATCGCGCTGCCGCGATCCGTTGCGCTGATCGTGACCATCATTGCCACGATGAAAACGGGTGCCGCCTATTTGCCTCTCGATCCTGATTACCCTCCCGAGCGGGTGGAGTATATGTTAAGCCACGCACAGCCGGGGCTGGTGATAAGCCAGGCGGCATTCGCCGACCGGCTGGCACCGGAGTATGCCGCGCTGCGCCTTGACCACCCGGCCCTGCGCGGGCTGCTTGCCAACCACAGTACCGAAGCGATTACGCTGCCGCGCAGGCTGCAGTGCGATAACGCCGCCTACCTTATCTACACCTCTGGCTCGACCGGCGCGCCAAAAGGGGTCGTCGTCACCCATCGGGGGATTGGTCATCTGGTCGCCAGCATGGTTGAGCGCCTGCACGTCACACCGCAAAGCCGTGTATTGCAGTTCGCCTCGCCGAGCTTCGACGCCTCGTTCTGGGATATCAGCATGGCACTGCTGAGCGGCGCGGCGCTGGTTGTAGCGGAAAAAGAGGCGCTGACGCCCGGCAAACCGCTCTATACCCTGATGCGCGATCGCGCGGTAACACACGCCACGCTGCCGCCAGTTGGGCTGGCGGTGATGCCGCGCGAACCGCTGCCTGAACTGGCAACCCTCATCGTCGCTGGCGAGGCCTGCCCGCCGGAACTGATTGCCTTCTGGGGCACCGGGCGGCGGATGATTAACGCCTATGGACCAAGCGAATCGACCGTCTGCGCCACCATCAGCCAGCCATTGCAGGCCGATCGCCAGCCGCCGATTGGCAGGCCGATTTTCAATATGCAGGCTTATGTGCTGGATGCGCATCTGCAACCCGTTCCGCCGGGGGTAAAAGGCGAGCTCTATATTGCCGGTGAAAGCCTGGCGCGGGGCTACCTGAAACGGCCCGATTTAACGGCAGAACGCTTCGTCGCCAACCCCTTTGGCGCGCCGGGCAGCCGGATGTACCGCACCGGCGATATGGCAAGCTGGAGCCGTGAGGGCGAGCTGATGTTCGCCGGGCGCGTCGATCACCAGGTCAAAATCCGCGGCTTTCGTATTGAGCTGGGCGAGATTGAATCCCAGTTGCGAAAACATCCGCAGATTACGCAGGCGACGGTGATTGTCCGCGAAGATAAGCCCGGTTTACGCCAGCTGGTGGCTTACGCCGTTGCCCGCGATGAGCAGGCGCAGGGCGGGGAGCTCCGCGACTTTTTACGCGACTTTCTGCCGGATTATATGGTGCCGGTGGCCGTTGTCCTGCTACCGGCGATACCGGTCACGCCAAACGGCAAAGTCGACCGCCGGGCGCTGCCTGCGCCGCAGTTTGCCCGCGCGCAGCACACCCCACCAAGTAACGCGCAGGAGCAGTTGCTCAGCACGCTGTTCACCGAGCTGCTCAACCTGGGGGAGGTCGACCGCACGACAAGCTTCTTCGAGCTGGGCGGCGACAGCATCACGGCGATACAGCTGGTGGCGCGCGCCCGTCAGGCGGGCTGGCTGTTCACCCCGCGCGATGTGTTTGAGCATAAATCGGTCGCCGGGCTGGCTGGCATTATGACCGCCGTTGCAGAGCAGGATACCGCCCCGCTGATTGCTGCCGTCGGCGATCTGCCCGCGACGCCAATTATGCACTGGCTGATGGAGAACCCCGGCGATATCAACGCCTTCTGTCAGGCGACGCTGCTGCAAACGCCCGCAGAACTGGATGCGCAGGCGCTGCGCGAGATGCTTGCCGAACTGATCAGGCACCACGATGCGCTGCGCTTAACAGTCTGCCGCGAGGCCAGCGGAGAAATCCATCTCTCTGTACCGCCTGTCGCAGACGAGAGTGAGATGCTGGAGATTATCGATCACCAGCCCCTCTCGCCTGAGCAGCGGCAGCAGCAGATTCAGGAAGCGTGTCGCCGGGCGAAACAGCGGCTCGACCCTGAACGCGGCAAGATGGTGCAGGCCGTCTGGTTCCGCGCCGCGTGTGGAGAACCGGGTCAGCTGATGCTGGTGTTACACCATCTGGTGGTGGATGGCGTCTCCTGGCGGATACTCGCTTCAGATCTGCTCGCCCTCTGGCGCGCCCGCGCTACCGGGAAAAACGCGCGGCTGACGGATGCGGGCACCTCCTTTCGCGCCTGGGCGATGCGCCTTGAGCAGGAGGCGCAACGCCGTGGCGACGAGCTGGCGCACTGGCAGAGCGTGCTCAGCCAGCCGGACACTCTGTTAACCGCACGACCTCTGGCAGGTGCGCGCGACACGCTCGCCACCAGCGCCTCTTTGCAGATGGAGCTTGGCAGCGAATTTACCCAGCCTCTGCTGGCCACCCTGCCAGCGCGCTTTCACGCCGGTATCAACGATGTGCTGCTCTGCGCCTTTGCGCTCGCCATCACGGCATGGCGCGAGGATGGGCAAACGGATGTGCTGCTGGATGTCGAAGGGCACGGGCGTGAAGAGTTAGCGGACACCGCGCTGTCACACACCGTGGGCTGGTTTACCACGCTCTATCCGGTGCGTCTTGCTCCGGGTCGCGCGCAGTTAACCCATCCCCACTCGCTCGGTAGCGCCCTGAAGAGCGTTAAAGAGCAGTTGCGCCAGGTGCCGGGCAACGGGCTCGGTTATGGCCTGCTGCGCTACCTCAACCCGCAAACGCGCCCGCAGCTTGCCGCGCTGCCACAGCCGCAAATCAGCTTTAACTATCTGGGCCGCCTCAGCGTCGAAGAGGCGCGTGACTGGCAGCTTGCGGCTGAAGCCCACCAGCTTGATACCCGCGCGCACCCCAGCTTCGCGCTGCCCCATGCTCTCTCACTCAATGCCGTGGTGGAAGCGCGGGCAAACGGCCCGGTGCTGGTGGCGAACTGGAGCTGGGCGAGTGAGCTTTACGCTGAAGATCGGGTCAGCCGTCTGGCTACGGGGTGGTTTAGCTGGCTGAAAGCGCTGTCGCAGCTTACGCAGGTCGACGATATCGGCGGTTTCACCCCTTCAGATGTGCCCCTGGTCGCGCTGCAACAAGCGGGGCTGTCAAAACTTCAGGCAAAATGGAAGAAGAAAAAATGAGTATGGATATTAAAGAGATACTGCCGTTATCCCCGTTACAGAAAGGTCTGCTGTTCCATATGCTGCTTGATACGCGCGGCAGCGATGCCTATCAGGTACAGCAGGTTTATCAGCTTGAAGGGGAGCTTGATGTCGCCAGGCTCAAACGGGCCGTCGGGCAGTTGCTGGCGCGCCATCCCCATCTCTGCGCCGGGTTTGAGTATGAAGAGGTCGACACGCCGGTTCAGCTGATCCTCTCCGGCCTGCCGCTCCCCTGGCAGGAGGTGGATTTAAGTATCCTGTCAACGCCTCAGCAGGCGTCGGCTTATGGTGCGCTGCTGGAAACGGACTACAACACCCGCTTCGCCGCCGACACGCCGCCGCTGCTGCGCTTTACCCTCGTGAAGTGCTCGCCGACGCAGCATAAGCTGATCTTTACCAATCACCACCTGTTGTTGGATGGCTGGTCGATTCCGGTTCTGCTGGATGAGCTGTTTCGTTTATACCTCGCGGAGCCGCTGCCGCCAGCCGTGCCCTACCGCGACTATTTGTATTGGCTTGCCGGGCGTGACACCGGGAAGATGCGCGATGCCTGGCGCGAAGCATTGCGCGGCCTGCAAGCGCCCACCCATCTCGCCAAAGGGCGCACCACCGACAATTTGCAGCCGCACCTGCTCTACAGAACGGTGGATGCCGACCGTACCCGGCAGCTTAACCGCTGCGCCCGCGAGCTTGGCGTGACGGTCAATACGCTGTTGCAGTGCGTCTGGGGCATACTGCTTGGCGCGCTTACCGGGCGCTGCGACGTTGTATTCGGCATTACCGTTTCCGGCAGACCGGCGGAGCTTAGCGGTATCGAAAGGATGGTCGGGTTACTGATTAACACGCTGCCGCTTCGCCTCAGCTGGCGCATGGAGGAGAGTTTTGCCACGCTGCTGCAACGGCTACAGGCGGAGCAGACGCGCCTGCTCGACAGCCAGTATCTCGATCTCACCACCATCCAGGCTGACGCCGGCGGCGAGCCGCTGTTTGATACGCTGATGGTCTTTGAGAACTATCCGCACAGCGCAAGCGCCGACGCGAGCGAAAAATTAACGGTTTCGCTCGCCTCGCACCGCGGCGGCGATGCCTCCCACTACCCGCTGGGGCTTATCGCTGTTCCCGGCGAATCGCTCGCGCTGCGCTTTAGCGCGCTGGCCGATATTTTTCCCGATGAGGAGGTTGAGCGGCTGGCGGACCGCTTCCTGCATCTGCTTTACACCATCATCGACCGCCCTGAGAGCCTTATCGGCCACGCTTCGCTGTTACTGCCGCAGGAGGCGCAGGCGCTGCTTCCCGTGCCGACATCGTTCGATGAGAGGACGCAAACCACGCTCCATGAGGTGTTTGAACAACGTGCCGCGCAATATCCGGATGCCATTGCCCTCTCGCTTGGCGATAACGTGCTGCGCTACGCCGAGCTGAACCAGCGGGCCAACCAACTTGCCCGTCATCTGGTGAGCTGCGGCATCGGCAGTGAAGAGATTGTGGCGCTGGCGCTGCCGCGCACGCTTGACGCACTGGTGGCTATTCTTGCGGTGCTGAAAGCGGGTGCGGCCTGGCTGCCGCTGGATGTGCATAACCCGCCGGAGCGGCTGGCCTACATTCTTTCCGACGCCAGGCCAGCGCTGATCGTGTCACTCCAGGAGTACGCGGAGCTGTTTGACGGATCGCAACTGCTGCTCCTTGATAGCGCCGAAAGCCAGCAGCGGCTGGCGCAGCAGAGTGGCGCGGATCTTAAGCCAGGCGAGCGGCTGCGCCCGGTGCACGCGCACAATCTCGCCTATATCATTTACACCTCCGGCTCCACCGGCAACCCGAAGGGGGTGATGATCCCGCACAGCAATGTGCTGCGTCTTTTCGCCGCAACAGAGGCGTGGTTTAACTTCTCGCGCCACGATATCTGGACGCTGTTTCACTCCTGTTCGTTTGATTTCTCGGTCTGGGAAATATGGGGCGCGCTGCTCTATGGCGGCGAGCTGGTGGTAGTGCCGTTTATGGTCAGCCGCGATCCGCAGGCCTTTTTGCGCCTGTTAAGCGATAAAAAAGTGACCATCCTCAACCAGACGCCGTCGGCTTTTTATCAGCTGATTGAAGCCGAGCGCGCCCTCGGGCACAACGAACTGCCGCTGGCGCTGCGCAAGGTGATTTTTGGCGGCGAAGCGCTGGATCTCAGCCAACTCGAGCGCTGGTATCAGCGCCACCCGGAAAGTGCGCCGGAACTTATCAATATGTACGGCATCACGGAAACTACCGTGCATGTGAGCTATCAGCCGTTAACCGCGGCGCGGGCGCGCGAGGCCACGGGCAGCCTTATTGGCATCGCGATCCCCGATCTGCATATCCATCTGCTGGATGATGCGCTGCGTCCGGTGCCGCCGGGCGTTGAGGGCGAAATGTATATCAGCGGTGCCGGGCTGGCGCGTGGCTATCTGCACCGGGTCGAACTCTCCTGCCAACGCTTTGTTGCCGATCCCTGGGGTGCGCCGGGCTCACGCATGTATCGCTCCGGCGATATCGCCATCAGGAGCGCAGAGGGAGACCTGCACTACCTGGGGCGCGCGGATCAGCAGGTGAAACTGCGCGGTTTTCGTATTGAGCTGGGCGAAATTGCCGCCGTTCTGCGAAGCGCGCCGCAGGTTACCCATGCAGAAGTGGTGCTGCTTGATGCCGACACTCAGCCGCAGCTGGTAGCCTACGTCACCGCCGACTCGCACGCGTCGCTCGACATTGCCGCGCTGCGCGGCCTGGCCGCGGCAAAACTGCCGGGGTATATGGTGCCGACGGCGATTATGCAGATCGAACAGTTCCCGCTGACCCTCAACGGCAAGCTGGATAAGCGCGCCCTGCCGCGCCCCGACCTGGCAAACAGAAGCGAACGACGCGCGCCGCGCACCCTGCAGGAGGAGATTCTGCTGGGGCTGTTTGCCGAGGTGTTGCAGTCAGACGCCCCCGGCATTGATGACGACTTCTTTGCCCTCGGCGGCCATTCGCTGCTGGCGATGCGTCTGGTGAGCCGTATCACCCGCGCGCTGGAGGTCGAGGTGCCGATCCGCACGCTGTTTGACTATCCAACGGTCGCGCAGCTTGCCGGGCAACTGGCGAAACAGGGAAACCGGCCCGCTGAACCTCTCTGCCCACAGCCGCGCAGCGCCAGGCTGCCGCTCTCTTTTGCCCAGCAGCGCATGTGGCTTTTGAAAAACCTCGATAACAACCATGCGGCCTATAACATGCCGCTCGCCATCCGCTTACAGGGGGCGCTGAACGAGACCGCGCTGCGTGAAGCCGTGCGGGATGTGGTTGCACGCCATGAGATCCTGCGCACGCGCTACCCGCTCCATCAGGGGCAGCCCTGGCAAGAGATCCTCACCGCCGATGCGCTCGAGGTGCCGTTCGAGGTGAGCGATATCGCCGCCTCGTCGCTGACCGATGCCCTTAATCACGCCGCCGTCTACCCGTTTGATCTGGCCTGCGAGATCCCTTTGCGCGCCAGCCTGTTCCATCTTTCGCAAACCCGGGAGCATGTGTTGCTGCTGGTTATCCACCATATCGCCTGCGATGGCGGCTCGCTGGCACCGCTGTTTCGCGATCTCGCCTGCGCCTACACCGCGCGCTGCGCCATGCAAGCCCCGGAGTGGACGCCGCTGCCAGTGCAGTATGCCGATTACGCCCTCTGGCAACGCGAGAGGCTGGGCGACATTGAGAGCCAGAGCGAAACCGCCGTCCGGCAGCTCGCATTCTGGCGTGAAGCCCTCTCCGGCGTGCCGGAAGCGATGGCGCTGCCCGCCGATTGCCACCCGACGGCCGCAACCAGTTATGTTGGCGAGCAGGTCAGGTTACGCATTGATGAGAAGCTCTATCAGCAGATTACCCAGCTGGCGCGCCATGAGGGGGCGACACCCTTTATGGTGCTGCAAACCGCCGCCGCGATCCTCTTTGGCAGAATGGGTGCCGGGGAAGATATTACGCTCGGCACCGCCATCGCCGGGCGTTCAGATGAGGCGATGCGGGATCTGGTCGGCTTCTTCGTCAATACCCTGGTCCTGCGCGTTGATCTGGCAGCGAACCCTACGGTGGCTGAGGCGCTGGCCCAGGTGCGCGAATTTATGCTCTCCGCATGGGTTAACCAGGAGGTTCCCTTTGACTGGGTGGTGAAAAGCCTTAACCCCGAGCGCGTCTCTGGCAGGCATCCGCTCTTCCAGGTGATGATGGTGCTGCAAAATAATGACGCCACGCCGCCGGAGTTCGCCGGGCTGACGCTTTTGCCGCAGCCGGTCGGGCTGGTGACCACCAGGTTCGATTTGACCTTCAACGTTGAGCAGATCCACGACGAGCGCGGCGACGTTAGCGCACTGGAGGTGCAAATCGACTACCCGGTCGATCGCTTTGATGGGCAGACCATCACTGCGCTGGCGGACTACTTTATTCACCTGTTGCAGGGCATGGTGGACGCGCCAGATAGCGCGGTGATGACGCTGCCGCTGCTCAGCGACCAGCAGCGTAACGAGATGCTTGAGGTGTGGAATGAAACCCGTTGCGATGTGCCGCCGGTTACCCTCGCCGCACAGTTTGCCCGCCAGGTCGCCGCCACACCGCAGCGTATCGCCGCCAGCTGCGGGCACGAGCAGCTGAGCTACCAGCAGTTGGATGCCTGCGCTAACGCTCTCGCCCGGCGTCTGCAACAACAGGGCGTGAACACCGGGCAGGGCGTGGCGGTGTTGATGACGCGCTCCCTTTCGCTGGTGATTGCCCTTCTCGCAGTGGTGAAAGCGGGCGGTTTCTATGTGCCGCTGCGGGCAAGCGATCCTGCTGAACGCTGGCAACATTGTATTGATGAGCTGGATCTGCGCAGCGTGCTTTTGGATGAGAGCCATAGCCAGGCTGCGCTGCCGCCGGGCATAGCGCGGCTTATCGTCGATGACTCAGCAACCCACGCCACGGCGGCGGAGGTTTCAACAACGGCAACGCCGCACCATCTTGCCTATGTGATGTTTACCTCTGGCTCGACCGGCAAACCGAAAGGCATTGCCACCACCCAGGATAACGTGCTGGCGTTGGCCCGCGACCGCCGCTGGCAAGCGGAGAGCGGCCAGCGCATTCTGCTGCACTCGGCCTATGCCTTTGACGCTTCCACCTGGGAGCTTTGGGGGACGCTGCTCAATGGTCACCATGCTGTGATCGTTCCCGGCGAGACGCTGGATCTGCCCCTGCTTGCCGACACTATTGTTGCGGGAGAGGTTACGACCGCCTTTTTAACCTCCGGGCTGTTCCGCCTGATCGCCGAGGAGGCGAGCGACTGCCTCGCAGGCTTACGCCGCGTTTATACCGGCGGGGAGAAGATCTCCGCCAGCGCGGTTCAGGCCGTGCGCGAGCGCTGGCCGCATCTTGAGCTGCTGAATATTTATGGCCCGACGGAGATCACCACCTATGCAACGGACTACCCCATCACTCAGGCCGATGCGCCCTACCTCGACGTGCCGATTGGCAGAGCGTTCGATAACACCCGCCTCTACGTGCTTGATAGCCATCTTCAGCCGGTGCCGCCGGGCGTAGCGGCGGAACTCTATATCGCCGGGCGCGGAGTGGCGCGCGGCTATATCAACCACCCGGCGCTGAGCGCGGCACACTTTGTCGCCGATCCCTTTGGCCCCGCAGGAAGCCGGATGTACCGCACCGGCGATATCGTCAAATGGCGGCGTGATGGCGCGCTCTGTTTTGTCAGCCGCCGCGATCAGCAGGTGAAAATTCGCGGTTTCCGCATTGAACCCGGCGAAGTGGAGATGGTGCTGAAACAGCACGCTGCGGTTCAGCAAGCGGCGGTAGTGGCACTTGAGGATCGCAGCGGCAATAAGCAGCTTGTCGCCTATATCGTACCCTCCGCGCAGGAGGCGGATCTCAGCGCGGCGCTGCAACAGTTCGCGCGCGAGCGGCTGCCGGACTTTATGGTGCCCGCGGCAATTGCGCCGCTGGCGGCGCTGCCGCTTAACGCCAACGGTAAGCTGGCACTCGCCGGGTTGCCGAAGCCCGATTTCCATATTGAGCCGGGGCGCGCACCGCAAAACGAGCGGGAAAGCTGGCTGGCTGAACGTTTTTGCGAACTGCTCAATCTGGAAACCATTACCGTCGATAGCGGCTTTTTTGCTCTTGGCGGCCACTCGTTACTGGCGGCGCGGCTGATTAACGCTATCGACAAAACGTGGCAGGTGAAACTGACGCTGCGCGATCTGTTTGAGTACCCGACGGTAGCGCTGCTGGCGCAGCGACTGGAGAGCAACCACCGCAGCAATGTGCTGGATGTGATGCTGCCTCTGCAACCGCGCGGGGAGAAAACGCCCCTCTTCTGCCTGCCGCCCGGCGGCGGGTTGAGCTGGTCCTACGCTGGGCTTATTCCCTGGCTTGGCGACGCGCAGCCGCTGTTTGGCCTGCAGGCGCGCCGGTTGAGCAGCGGAGAGTCGTTATCCTCGGTTAACGCGCTGGCAAAAAGCTATCTCGCGGAGATGATAAAGGTGCAGCCACACGGCCCTTATGCCCTGCTCGGCTGGTCGTTTGGCTGCCATCTGGCCCATGAAATCGCCACCTTGTTGCAGCAGGCCGGGGAGGTTGTCAGCGCCCTGATCCTGCTTGATGGCTACCCGCTCGGCGAGCGCTATCGCGAAAGGGAGCGGCAGGATAGCGAGAGCCT
The DNA here is from genome assembly GCF_029850615.1 of Kosakonia sp. HypNH10. Taxonomy (NCBI): domain Bacteria; kingdom Pseudomonadati; phylum Pseudomonadota; class Gammaproteobacteria; order Enterobacterales; family Enterobacteriaceae; genus Kosakonia; species Kosakonia sp. HypNH10. The sequence continues at coordinate 85,776 of NZ_JAOTIU010000006.1, read as the reverse complement.
CTCAGCGCTGTTTGAAGCCTTAACCGGCAGCGTTCCCGAGGAGAGTGCGCTCACCGTCGAGGCGCTGCGCCGCCATTTAGTGGCGCAGGAGCATCCGCTGGCGGTGATGGAGCCGGTGGTGTTTGAGCGTATCCTTGCGGAGTTTCGCGAGGCACCGCGCCTGCTGGCCGCGTTTACGCCGTCGCGCTTTCAGGGGGATATCCTCTTCCTGCGCGCGGCAACGCGCCGCGACGGCGAAGAGGATTTCGATGCGCAGCTGTGGACACCCTTCGTCGAGGGGAGGATCGCTACCCACACCCTGCCCTGTAGCCATGACGGTATGTTCAGCCCGCAGGCGTTGCAGCATGCCGGGCCGCTGATCCGCGACTGGATAGCCAAAGAGAGGTAAGTTTCCGTGAAATAAAAAACCGCCTGCTGGGCGGTTTTTTTATCTCTGCATCAGAAGCGGCTCTTTTTAAGGCCGAGTGAAAAGAGCGTTAACTTGATGGCCGGCACGCTGAGAATAAAAAGCGCCAGCAGAAGCAGAACCTGGCGCGCATCCAGTGCCAGCAGCCAGCCACATGCCAGCGCCACACCGATGCCGGAGTCCGCCTGGTCGAGAAAGAGAAACAGCCACCGGCCGCGCGCGGGCAGCGTGCCCGGCGCAATCCCCAGCGCCCTTTTCAGCGCCGAGTTCGGCAGTTCACCCAGCATATACCCAAGCCCCGTCGCCGCGCCCAGCAGACACGGGTTCTCCATCTCATTTGCCAGACAGAGTGGTGCCACCAGCATGCTGATAAGCGGCACCACTACCATCCCTCGCCAGGTTTTGTTGCCACCAAACAGACGTGCATTGAGCGGCACCGCAAGCCCGGGCAGCGCGTTGCAGGTCACCACCGCCATATGCACGCAGCCGGCAATAAACACCGGCAGCAGCAGTTGCCAGAGCGCCCACAGGGAGGAGCTATCCATGCACGCCTCCGAGATGCAGCGCGCCGAATAGCGCCGCGCCGCTAAAGCAGAGCGTAACCAGCGTCATCAGTGAGGAGAACTTCGGGAAGGGGCGGTCGAGGAGCATAGCCAGGCTAAACAGCGTTAAAGCCACGCTCAGCAGCCAGGCGCAGAGCCGGGGCGGCAAAATGAGCGCCAGCAGCGCCCAGCCGCTAAGGATGAACAGGCTCCAGAAGACCGGCATGCCCAGATATGCCAGCGCGGCGTTGTGGGTGATATTGCCGCTTTCGTTAAATCGGGAGAGGCGAAGCGCGCCGCACACCACCATCAGGGCAAGAAAAAAGGCGCTGCCGCCGCGATAGCCGCTGAGATAAAAAATCAGCGCGGGCGCCACCAGGTAGAGCAGTAGATCGCCAAAGCCGTCAAGGTAGCGACCAAAGGGGCGTTCACAGCCGAGCCAGCGCGCCAGCTTGCCATCCAGCGCATCGGCCAGCATCGCAAGGTAAAGCAGGCTGATACTGAGCCAGACAGCGCCGGATAACGCGGCGCAGATCCCGCCAAGGGCGGTAACCATGCCCGTCAGCGTCAGGCAATCCGGCAGCGACAGACGGCAGATAAAGGGGGAGTTCATCCTTGCACCTCCGGAAAAAACGCTTTCAGTTTTCGCTGTGCTACCAGGCAACGCAGCCGCGCACGGTCGATACGACTATGGTGGCGCGCATCGACGGGCAGCTTCGCACAGAGCCAGAAGCGGACCGTCTCACCGGGAAAGAGGGTTGCCAGCAATGGTGCGGCGGTGCGGCACTGCGCCGCCTGTTGCAACACCACGCAAATCTCCCCCTGCGGCCCCTGCACCACCGCACTGGCAGCGATCCCCGGCAGGCCATTAAGCTGCTTTTCCACGGGATAGGGCGAGAGCGTTAAGCCCGACGGCGTGCGCAGCTGGTCGGCGATCCTGCCCGTCAACCAGAGACGCTGCTGCGCGTCGAGAAAACCGCTGTCTCCGGTGCGATGCCAGATGCGCCCCTGCGGATCGCGGATTTTCGTGCGCTGATCGGCCTGCGGGTTATTGAGATAGCCGGTCAGCACCTGCGGCCCGCAGACCAGAATCTCCCCCTCCTCCCCCGCGGGCTGAGGAACCCGCTCGCGCGCAATCATAATCGCGGTTTGCGGCCCCGCTCGCCCGACAAGGTAGCCAGGGTGCAGATCCCAGGCGTCGAGAAGCTCGTCGACGTCAATATTGCTGATGGGATCGGCCTCTGACGCGCCATAATTAACCGCGCAGGCGGCCTTTGGAAAATAGCTGCGGGCAGCAAGCAACAGCGACCGGGTAACAGGCGCGCCGCCAATAATCACCTCTCTTACCGCCGGAAAGCTGCACTGCTGGAGTTCGGCATAGGCGACAAGCTCTCTTAGCCAGGCGGGCGAGACGCTCAGGCGCGTTATCTGTTGAGCGTTAATCGCCCCGGCAATCATCTGCACCGGCAGGCGGCCCTGCGCATCAAAACCGGGCAGCAGATAGCAGCAGCCCGCATGAAAATGGCTGAACAGCGTCAGGATCGGAAAAGAGGTCACATCCCGCTGCTGACGGTGCGCAAAAAAGTGGCTCATCGCCTGACACTGCGCCAGCAGCGAGTGGTGGGAGCGCACCACGCCTTTTGGTGTGCCCGTCGAACCGCTGGTGAAGGTCAGCAGCGCGGTCGCCTCATCATCAAGATTCTCGACGCGAAAAGCGGTGTTAACACCCTCCGCCTGCGCTAAAGGGGCGGTAAAGAGCTGCGGCGTATCGATCGTGAAGCGGCGAATCATCCACAGCTCCGGCAGCAGATACCAGCCCTTCCCGGCGTTCTGCGCCACGATCATCGCGTTCAGACGCGCCTGTTTCAGGCAGCTGCGCAGCTGCTGGCGCAGCATATCTCTCTGTACCAGCACCGGAATCAGCCCGATCCCCAGCATCGCGTAGAGCAGCAGGTAAAACTCCATCCCCGGGCTCATCAGCAGCAGTACGCGCTGGCCCGCATGCAAGCCGCTGCGCTCCAGCCTGCGTTGATACACCGCCGCACGGGAGACAAGCTGGGCATAGGTGAGAGTTTCATGCCCGGCGCTGAGCGCGGGCAGCGAAGGAGGCTGTTGCAGCAAATTGTCACAGAAGTTCATGGCGCACGTCCCTGTAGTAAAGTCCATAGTGGTGAAAAACCTTGTTCGGGCTGCAACAGGCGCGCAGCGCGGTGGCGGTTGTCGGCCCTTTCCAGTTAAGCAGCGCCGCGCCGAGGCGCGTCCACTGGGTATCGAAACTAAAGAGAAAGCGGCGCAACAGCGTGGCGTAGAGCAGAGAGCGGCGGTAGCGCGGCACAATCATGATGGTTTTGAAGATCCCGGTCCGCTGGCGCTTATCCGCCAGCGTAAACAGCAGCCCGGCGACATCGCCCTGCGGGCTGAAGGCGAGACAGGAGCCGGGTGACTGACAATAGGGTTGCAGCGTATTGGCGTTAAAGTGCCAGTCGAAGAGCGCCTCGCTCCCTGCCGTCCAGCCGATATTGTTCGCAAAGTGTCGGGTGATGAGCGCATAAAGCTCATGCCGGTGCGTCTGCCAGAGTGTAGGGGTCAGCGGCTGAAGCGAAAAATCCGCCGCGTGCCAGCGCCCGATATCCTCTGCGGGAAGGGATAGCTGGCGCACCACGTCAGCCTCATCAAACATCGAGAAGTAGCTCGCCAGCGGCTGAAACCCCATCTGTCCAAGCAGGTGTTGATACCAGGGCGGGTTATAGGGCTCACCGGCAAACGGCGCGCTGGTCGGGGTGTCCAGCCGCAGGCGAAATTTGCCTAAGGTGCTGAAATTAATCGGCCCGATAAGCCGCGATGCGCCCTGCGCTTTCGCCCAGCGCATCAGGGCGCGAAACAGGCGATGGTTGGGAATGCGGTTATTGATGGTTTCCCAGAAACCAAAGTTCACCACCGTTTCCCCGGCGGCGTTGAGGGTGGCGAAGCCCGCCAGGCGCGCACAGTCGCGGATGTAGCCGGTCCAGACGCGCCCCTGCTGCATAAAGGGGTTGGCGGCGCTGAACTGACGCGTCATCACGGCCTCATCTTCGCCAGGCCAGAAAGGATCATGGGCATAGATGTGGGGTGCAATCGCCAGAAAGCCCTTATCCAGCGTATCGCCCGCCTGCCACTCCTGTTCAATCAACGGTCGGTTCATTTTCCACTCCCCCTCTCTCTGTGCCGCGCGTAATCTGCCCGCTCGCGCCATCCATGCGGATCACCTCGCCCTGCTGAAGCTGGCGGGTCACGCCGGGGACGCCAACAATGGCCGGAATGCCCATCTCGCGGGCGACAATGGCGGAGTGCGACAGCGTCGATCCGCGCTCGACAATTAATCCGCTAAGACCAGGAAAGAGCGGTGCCCAGCCCGGATCGGTGCGCACGGTGCAGAGGATGGTGCCGGCCAGCCTGGCCGCCTTCTCAGGCGAGAGTACCAGGCTCACCGGCGCTTCTACCGTACCGGGGTAGCAGCCGGTGCCTTGCAGGTGTGCCATATCCGCCGTCGGCTGCTGCGTGGCGTACAGCGTCTGCTGCTGGTACAGCGTCTGGGTCAGAGAGAGGCGGTTCGCTGGCTCCTCTTCCTCCTGATAGCCCGCATATTCGGCGCGCCGCTGCGCGATAAGCGTGGTTAAGCCCGTCTGCACTGCCGTTCCCTCCAGTCCCTGGTAGATCTCCTCCCGGGTCAGCCAGAAGATATCCCTGTCGCTCTCCAGCACGCCTTCCAGCGCCAGTTGGTGCCCCAGCTGGAGATAGATGTCGCGGTAGAGGGCGAACATTTTCGTGCGGGTGAAGCGCATCGTTTCGCGGTGGTGGATCGCACGTTTCAGCCTGCCGAGATCGCGTTTAAAACGTGTCAGCGCGCGCTTGCCGCGCGTTTGCTGCAACCGGGAGAAGACCCTCTCTTCCGCTTCGGCCCGCAGCGTATCCGTCGGCTTCTCTTTCACGGTTTCGGCGTTCAGGTAGTTACGCAGCACGTTAAACAGAAAACGGGGATCCTGGCGTAGCGTGATGGTCTCCAGCTTCAGCTCGCCAATGGTGCGATCGCCGTAGCGTTCGATGTAGCCGAGACACTGCTGGTAGAAATGCCCATCCAGCGCTTGCAGGCGGATAAGCAGATGGGCGCTGGTCTCGCTCTGAATCAGCGCCGCCAGCTGTGGGCGTTGGCGGGCATACTGGCTCAGCGCCAGTAGATGCCGGGTCGGCTCCGTGCTGATAAGTTGCCCCTCGTCCGCCAGCAGATCGCCGCTCATTTGCTGATGCTCATCGGGCCAGAGTTCGCGCAGCACCGCCTGCACTTTGCCGTTGTAACGGGCAACGTAAAAGTCATTCACAATCGGCGCGGTCCAGCGCGTCAGCAGGTGTTGATCAAGGTATTTGAGCCGACCGATAAGCTCCGCCGGGGAAAGGGTGTGGAGATTATCGCGATCGACGAAGGCGTGCACGAGGGAGTAGTTTCGCAAGAAGTCGCGGATACGCGGTTGCAGGGAGAAGAGCGCCCAGGCGAGCCGCGCGCCCATTTTTAGCATTGCTGGCAGCGCGGCGACCTTTTCACGCGTCGAAAGCTGCTTATCCTTGATGGTGTCGACCGGCTCCTCCAGCCCCATCATCGCTTCCATATCACTCTTATTCATCCTGAACGAGGGCAGCAGCAGCAGGGCGCGATACCAGTTCTGGATGTTGTAATAGACCCGCCCGCGCACCAGGCTGAGCATATTGTCAGTGATGTCCCGGCGCTGGTCGCGATCGTTGGCAGGGCAGCCCACCAGTTGCAGGGTTTGCTCATACACCGTGGCGTAAGCGGCGCGGGCAAAGGAGAAGGTGAGCGGCGTCGTCACCCCGCAGTAAGACTCCTGAATATTGGCGTTGTCACAGATCAGCGTCTCGCTCGCGCAGCCGCTATCTTTCGGCAGATGGGTGATGGGACGGGTTTGCAGCAGGTAGAGATGATTATCTTTAAGTGTCCACTCAATATCCTGCGGCGCGCGCAGCGCACGGGCGATGGCGGCGCCCATATCACGCAGGGCGAGGATCTGCGCCGCCGTCAGCGCGGGTGCCGCCGCCTGGTCGGCCTCAAGCTCCACCTCGCGGGTGCCGGTGCCGCGCTTGCGGTCAAAAACCACGGCGTTGGTTTTCTGGCTGAGGGACTGCGTGAAGCCATTGCCCTCTAGCGGGACGCTAAACTCGTCGGTGTTGCACTGCCCGGAGACAATGCCCTCCCCGCAGCCCCAGGCGGCGGAGATAAGCATCGTGCGGCGCGAACCGCTGACCGGGTGCGCGGTAAACAGGACGCCTGACGCCTCGCCTTCGACCATCTCCTGAATAATGACCGAACAGTGGATTGCGCTTAACGCCAGCCCCTGGCGCAGGCGATAGGCCATGGCGCGCGCGCTCCATGTCGACATCATCACCCCTTTTACTGCATCAACCAGCTGCTGCTGGCCGCGCTGAAACAGAAAGCTGTCCATCTGCCCAGCGAATGAGGCCTGGCGGGCATCCTCGTCGCTGCAGGAGGATCGCACCGCCCAGAGCCTCTCGTCGCTAAGGGCTTCGAGCGCCTGCATCAGCGGTTCCGGCAGCGTAAGGCGGGCGAGGCGCGCGCTGATTTTCCCGGCAAGGGTTTCAATCTGATCTGCAGGCATCAAGGGTGAGAGTTGCGCCATCAACTGCGCGGCTTTTGCATCGCAGCGCAGCATCTCATCCATTGCGCTGGCGGGGATGACCCACCAGTTCGGCACCGGATAGCCGTGGGAAGTGAGCCACAACAGGTTGGCTGCCTTGCCGCCCAGTTGCTGCTCATCGAGGGTAACCGCATCGGCGGCAGAGTAGAGATAGTTCACGGTAACTCCTTTTAGATCCGTTGTTGGCTAAGCCCGACCAGATGATCCCAGGTGCGCAAAATGGCGGGGAACCAGGGCCGGGGCTTGACGTGATGAAGCATCAGGTAAAACGACAATCGGCGCAGGCCGAAGTCGCGCAGGGCGAGGCAGAAACCGCGATACCACTCCCCGGCATCGATAGCGGTGCCCAGCCGCTTCGCCAGCTGGCTGCGGTGAAACTCCACGTGATGTAACAGCGTTTGCAGCGTGGCGCGCTCATCGAGCGTCCACGTTAATAGCTCAGCCAGATCGCGCTGCGGAACATGCAGCGTCGCCAGCTCCCAGTCCCAGCAGCAGAGCCGTGAATCCTCCCGGCGCAGCGCGATATTGCGTGGGCTAAAGTCGTTATGCACCAGCGTTCTCGGCAGCGTCGCCAGCTCGCGCCACTGCGCCGCGCTGTTCTCGGCGCAGTCCAGCCATTGGTGCAGCAGCGGCGTGGTGAAAAGCTGTGGCGCGGTGCGATGGCTGAAGGCGGCGATGGCCTGCCAGAGCGGCACCATGCTGTTGATGGTGTCGGCAGAGGGAGAGTCGATATGGCGAAAGGTGGCCTGCAAGGCATCATGGCGGCGATACCAGATCGCGTGGATATCGGCGATGCCCTGCAATGCGGCATTGATCTGCGGCTGCTGCCAGCGCACGCCGCTGGAGAGGCTGTTAAGCAGCACTTCCTCCCCGAGCAGTTCCTCAATGATGACGCTCTGCTTGCCATCTTCGTAAGTGCCGTAGAGCGTCGGCACATGGCGGGTAAAGGCGGGATCTCTTTGCGTAATGAGCGCCATCTCCCTTTCGCGCGCGTGGCTGAACTCGCTGGCAGGCAGCAGGCGCTCAAGCAGTTCAACAAGTTCGGGCGCGCAGCCTGCCGCCAGAGAGTGCAGCAGTTGGGTTATCGCATTGGTTGGCGGCTTGTGCTTCAGCAGCGCCGCCACCTGCGTACCATCTTCACGCTGAAGACGGTAGGCAAACAGGCCGACGGGCAGCGTCGCGCTATGGGAACTGAGCGCCGTCAAAATACTGTCCTTGTTTCCCTGCCAGTGCATCGCACTGACGCGCTGGGGTGGTCGCTCGCCCCATGCGGCGGTATAGCGGGCGTGCTGAAAGCAGTGGCGCAGCGGATCGTCTCCTGTCCTGCCCGGCGGTGCGTTACGCTGCTTTCGACCGAGCAGCTCATGGGATTTGGCGAATTCGTCGCTCGCCAGCGCGCTGAGGGTTGAGATATCGAGCGCCAGACAAAATGAGGCGATGATCTCCGCCAGCCTTTCGCTGCCGTTGGCCCCCTGACAGCCCAGCATTTGCAGGCACTCCGCCTGATCGGGAAGCGCGGTCCCGCCGCCGACGGTGCCAATCACCAGCGCCGGAAGCGTCATGCTGCAATAGACGTCACCCTCTGGGGTCAGGCGCATTTGCAGCTGCGAGAGGGAAGATTCATGGCTACAGGCGATGTCCTGACCGAGCGCGGTAAACATCGCCGCGATAACGTTGGCGGTATTGATATTCACCCCGGTCATGCCGGCGGCGACGGAGCCTTCACAAAAGCCCTGAAACGCCTCGACCAGTTGCGCAGGCTCAATGCGCAAACGGCTGCGGCAGGCGGCGGCAGTGAGCGTTGCCTCAGCGATAACCTGGGTTCCCCTGCCCTGCGCAAAGCTGCTCCACGAGCTTTTCTTATCGCTGGAGAGGTTGCTTTCAAGAATGTAGCGCTGGGGGGTTAACGCCAGCGGAAGATGCGCGAGGATCCAGCGGCAGGCCTGCCAGGTGCAGGTGGTGGTCATATTCTGCCCGGCGGCATCGGCGGTGTGATAGGTGAAGGTCAGATGCACGGCATTGCCGATGACGCGCGGCGTCAGGCTGATGAGGCGCGCGAAACGCGAATGCTGGCGCACAATGTCGCTGATGTCGGTGAAGTAGTCCTCGGCCCAGGCGCAGAACGCGAGCGCGTCGCGCACCGAGAGAAATTCGAAGCGTGGTGAGCGCATCATCCGTTGGCCGGTGACGCGCGCCGTCGCCCCGCCGCTGTGGGTGATAGCGCTGGCACCGCGTGAAACGGAGGCGACAAGCGCCCCTTCGCTGGTCGCCAGCGGCGCGTAAAAGATCCCCTTCGCGCGCCAGCCGTTGATCAGCAGCGGCCCGGCAATGCCAACGGGGACTTCAACCGAGCCGATAAACCCCTCAAGATGACTTTGCAGCTTTTCCGCCTGCAGGCGGGTGGCAGAGATCTGGTTGAAGTCGTGACCCGTGTGCTGACGCAGCCAGGCCAGCCTCTTTTGCCGCGCCTTTTCACTCCAGTCGTAGAGATGGCGGCGGGGTAAGGTGACGGCGCTTTCCCCCCTTTCCTCGCGCGGGTGGCACAGTTTGAGCTGCCAGTAGCACTGCTTATTCTCCTGCGCCGAGCGGCAGGTTAATGTCGCCAGCCACTGCCCGCTCTGCTGGCGCTCTTTATGCAGGAGTTTTAGCGCCGGGAGCTGAACCGGCCGATCGTAAAGAGATAACGCGCGCCGCGGATCGGTGATAAAGGCATTACAGCGCTCTTCGCTTTCAAATAAGAGTGTAAACTCGGCCGGGCGTATATCGACAATTGTGGCCGTAATTAACGATTCCATCATCATTATTCCCTTCCCTGGGCTACAAATATATTTCAACGATACACAGCAAATATCCTGTCAGCATTGCCATGCCAACCATGGCTTCATTTCTTTTTCTGTTCTGCTGATTGGCATTAATCAGAAAAATCAGCAACTGGCTTACCGTAAAGAAATTAATAAAAGCACTTGCTGCATAAAACCAGACAGAAACCGCGCCGGTTTTGCACAAAATAAGAAAATATTGCACGATGACCATCGATATAAGCAGACCGATAATCATCAATACCGACAGGGGGCGACCATATAATTGCGACCAGGTGGTAACCTCTTCGCGATCCTCATCCGGTCCTTTACATTTACGCGTGATTTCAAAACTTAAACCGCATAAGAAGGCGAGCAGCATCAGCAAAATAACCGGCCGGTTAAACGTCGCCGCAGGTGAGGCCAGGGTAGCCAGCCAGCCGATAACAAACGGCATTACCAGCGTGTGGGAGAGCGCATAGATCGAGAAGTGGCGTTTAAGCCATTCGGCGACAAAAAACTCTTTCGTCATCAGCAACGTCCAGCAGAGCAGCAGCCCCCAGCTTAGCCATATCTGCGGCCTGCCCTCTGCGAACAGAGCGATGCCGCCCAGTTGGATCAGCAGACAGAGCGCGCCGAGGACCTTCAGGTGCGTCAGGCTGATAATGCCCTGCTGCAATACTCTCTGCGGATGGTGAAGGCAGTCATCGGCATAATCTTTATGTTCATCGAGCACGCGCAGCAGCAGAAAAAAGGAGAGTGAAAGCAGGCAACCGAGAGCAATTTTTACCGGGCTAATACTCTCTTGGGCGGGCATTGCGACCGAGAAAGATAAAAACCAAAGAATAAAAAAGAGCGGAGTATTGGCTAAAGGAAAGCGTTCATTTACCCATAACATCATACGTGAAAACAGCGAACCATTATTAATATTGATCATGGCGACTCCCTGGAATAATTATCTGAAAGCAGAAAGATCGACACGCCTAATTACGTCATCAACAAGAAAACTCTGTAAAAGAATTAAATAGCGGCGTGTGCAGAGCCAATATAAATCCACGACTTTGCAGTTTCATTTAAAAAAAGCGCCTGATGTGATCGCTCTCTAATAATATTAATAAGTTATTAATTATTCGTTATGGAAGACGAAACAATAATATTCTTTCCTTAGTGCTTTTAGGATTAAACTATTTAATTTCATCGGGAACGAGAAATAAAAAAGGCCACGCTGGAGAGCATGGCCTTTATGAGCAGTAACGTTAGCTCAGCGAGGAGGTGGGTGTAGCAGATTTTAAGGCGGGTTGCGGCACGTCGCTCCACAGGGTGTCATACGCATGGCCGGTGAGATCTTCAACGATATGGCGCGCTTGTGGCGTCACGCTCTGTTTCAGGCCGCCCGCCTTCAGACGATCGAGCTCTTCGACAAAGATGCGGTGCGTGCGCTTATTCAGATGGAAGGTCAACGCCTGCCATAGCGCCACCAGCAGCAGGCCAACGGTGCCGACAAATAGCAGCATCACGATGGTATTTATCGCTTCCTGCGGCTGCACCTGGCTGCCTTTGACGAAACCGCCGCTTTGTAGCAGCAGCCCCACCGCAAAGGTGGCGATGGCGACCGTGGTTTTGCGTGAGAAGGTCATTACCGCAGCGAACAGCCCTTCACGGCGCTGGCGCGTCACCATCTCGTCGATATCCGGAATAAACGGGAAGACGTTCCACGGCGTGAACTCCAGCACGCAGCGCCCCACCTGATAGACCCCGGCGAGGATCACCAGCATCAGCACTTTGTGCTCGGTGGGGAATTGATAGACCAGAAAGAAACCCGCCAGGCAGATCATCATCAGGCTATAGGCGAAAACGTAGAGGCGCGAAGGGCCAAATTTGATGATCGCCACCCCAGCCGCCAGCGTCACCGGCAGGCCGACAATGCTCATCGACAGCAGCGTGCCCGCCAGCGACGACGAGACATTCAGGCAGTAAACGCAGAAGAAGACGAACACCGTGTTGTAGACATCTTTCGCGGTAAAGGAGAAGAGGTAGATTGCCAGATGTTTACGAAAGGCGCGGATCTTAAGCGTAGAGGCATAATCTTTAAACAGCGCGCCAATGCCGGAGAGCTTCTGCGCCATGCTGCGCGTCTGCGCTGCTTTCTCCATCTCGGCCAGCATTTCGGGTGTTAATTCGCGCTCCCAGGTGACGCGCCAGGAGATAAAGACGCAGACCATAAACAGCACCGCGAAAACAATACCGTTGATGAGATACGCATCGGCATTCTTCTCGCCCAGCCAGCCGATCAGCAAGCCCGGAATAAAGGTGGCGAGAAAGGTGCCGGACGCGGAAAGAAACATGCGGCAGGTCGAGAGCTTAGTGCGATCGTTAAAATCTTTCGTCATCTCTGACGGCAGCGTCTCCCAGGGGATCAGTACCATTGCAGCGATGATTTCAAAGGCGAGGTAGACGGCGAGATAGAACCAGAAATTCATGCCGTTGAGCCAGAGCAGGATATAGACCAGCATCAGCGGCGCGCCGATCAACAGAAAGAAGCGGCGGCGACCAAACTTTTTGCCTAACGCGTTTTTATAGAAGTGGTCGGTAAAGCTGCCCATAAACAGGCTGACGATGGCGTCGACAATGCGGGCAATGGCGACAATTGAGGCGGCTTCCAGCGGAGAGAGGCCGACAAACGTGGTGTAGTAGAAGAGCAGCCAGGCACCGATGACCGTAAAGGCGCCGCCGCCCATGATGTCCGTCATGCCGTAACCAATGCTGACAGGGATCGTGACTTTACGCTGTTTACGACTCATCATCGCCTCCCGCATTTTGCTTACTATTTTTAGTTTTCAGAGACATATAAACCCCATTTAAGGATTATCGCGTTGAACGCTGGCCGTTTTTTCACACAGCCAGGTGGTGACGCATGCTTCACAGCATCCACGTTATCTCTGCTGACGATTTTAAGTCTACTACCATACAAGATGAGGTAATGAAATTGTGAGCTTCGCCATAAGCCGTGCAAAATAAGGCGTAGAAGGGATTAAAAAGTAAAAAAATGCGAGGCAGCGCTAAGTTTATTGCGCCTGAGGTGCATTAGCAGCGGGAAAAGGAGGGACTTATTTGTTCATCATTGAAGAAACGGAGAAAGCCCGCTGGCTTGCAGACGGGCGGCATGCTAGCGCGCACAGTTCATTCCAGTAGCTGTAGCGCATGACGAGGTGGAAGCGCTCACTTTTCATCGTAAATCCACATTGAGGGGTGGTAGTCGAGACCGTAGAGCAGGCCAAAGGGGATCAGCAGCGCGACATGTCGCCCGGAATCAAACTCCCCCTCCTCTACCGGCACATTCAGCGGTGGGGCGAGGCGTGAAAGCCATTGTTGCAGCCGTTGTTTCATCAGCACGTTCTCCAGCAGAGGGTTGATGCTGTCAGTAAAACGCACTTTGCTGAGCAACCAAAACGACAATTTCTTCGCTCATTTGCCGAAAAACGCAAAAGGCGCGGGCAAAAAAAAGCCCCTGCGCGAAGGCAGGGGCAAGGCCATGTCCGAGCCGTAAAACTTAGTTAAAGACCATACCGCCATCAATCAGCAGGGATTGCCCGGTCATATAGTCAGAATCCGGGCCTGCGAGGTAAGAGACGCACGCGGCGACATCTTCCGGCTCTGACAGGCGACCAAGCGTAATGCGTTTCGCAAACTCTTCGGTGCCGTAACCGATCGGTTTACCCGCTGCTTCAGAGACCTGACGGTCAATCTCGGCCCACATTGGGGTTTTGACAATCCCCGGGCAGAAGCCGTTAACGGTAATGCCCAGCGGGGCCAGATCGCGTGCGGCGGTCTGGGTTAAGCCGCGTACCGCGAATTTGCTTGAGCTGTAGACCGCCAGTTCCGGGTTGCCGACGTGGCCAGCCTGCGAACAGGCGTTGATGATTTTGCCGCCGTGTTTTTCCGCTTTGAAGGCCTGAATCGCCGCCTGCATGCCCCAAATCACGCCTTTCACGTTGATGTTATAGACCTTATCGATCACCTCTTCGGTGATCGACTCAATCGGCGTGGAGGGCGCAACCCCGGCGTTGTTGACGATCACGTCAAAGCCGTTCAGTTTTTTGCGCGTCTCTTCAACGGCGGCAAACACCTGCTCGCGGTTAGAAACGTCGACGGTGACGGCAATCGCGCTGCCGTTACTGGCGTTGATCTCCTCGGCAACCGCTTTCGCAGTCTCACTGTTGTAGTCGGCAACGGCGATAGCAAAACCATCTTTTGCCAGACGCAGAGCGATTGCGCGGCCAATACCCTGGCCGGCACCGGTAACAAATGCGACTTTTTTCATAACGACTCCTTAGTTTTTACAGAATCTGGCTGAGGTGCAGCTGGCCCATCAACAGCGGGTTATCGCTGTAGTCCACCGGAATGGCGACCACCGCCGGGCCTTGGGTGTCCATCGCTGCGCGCAGCGTCGGCTCGAGTGCGGCGGTGCTTTCGACGGCAAACCCTTTCGCGCCGAAAGATTCGGCATAGGCTTTAAAGTCGACGGGGCCGAAGTTGACCCCGGAGAGGCGCTGATATTTTTTCTCTTCCTGAATCGCCACCATGTTGTAGGCGTTATCCACCCAGATGATGTGCAGGATATTGGCGCCCAGACGCACAGCGGTTTCCAGCTCCATACTGGATTGTAAAAAACCGCCGTCGCCGGAGACGGAGACCACTTTGCGCCCCGGATTGACCAGCCATGCGCCAATTGCCCACGGCAGGGCAACGCCCATTGTCTGTTGACCGTTAGAGATCATCACCTGGCGCGCGCGGAAGCTATAGAGATAGCGGGCAATCCAGATATGGAAACTGCCCATATCCACCGTCAGGGTGACATCGTTATTCACGATATCCTGCATCGCGCGGACAATGCGCAGCGGGTGAATAGCAAACTGATTAAGCTGCGCACCTTTACGGCTGAGCAGTTCACGCTGGTTGCTACGGTCGATCAGGATCTCCGACGCGCGCGGCGAGAGCACCAGCGGTTCGGCAATCTTGTGTGCCAGCTTATCGAGCGTGCTGGCGATATCGCCAATCAGCTCAACGCTCGGCGAGTAGTTACGCTCTTCATACGCGGGCAGCACATCAATATGTACCAGCTTCGCATCGCCGGTGTTCCACATTGCCGGCTCATACTCCACCGGGCTGTAGCCGATACAGATAACCAGATCCGCCAGGTGCAGCAGCCGGTCGCCCGCCTGGTTATTAAACAGGCCTACGCGTCCGGCAAAGCGGGTAAAGTGCTCCTGATTAACCGCGCCCGCCGCCTGGTAGGTGCTGGTCACCGGAATATGGGTTTTCTCCAGCAGATGATGCAGCGCGGCGATATTCTCTTCCCGGCTGGCCATCAGGCCGAGCAGGAAGACGGGGTTTTTCGCCCCGGCAATCAGCTTCGCCACTTCGTCAATCATCTTGTCGGGCGCGGAACCGAGCTGCGGCACGGCGTTAGAGGGCAGAATATTGCCGCTGGCCGGCTGGTCGGAGATATCCTGCGGAATGCTGACAAACGCGCTCCCCGGGCGGCCCTGTTCGGCGGCGCGGAAGGCGTTCGAAACCACTTCGGAGATGGCATCCGGAGAGGAGATCTCAACGGAATATTTGGTCACCGGCTGGAACATGGCGACCGTGTCCATGCTCTGGTGCACCAGCTTGGCTTTATCGGCGCGTTTCACCGCCCCGCCGAGGGCAACCACCGGGTCGCCTTCGCTGTTAGCGGTCGCCATGCCGGTGATCAGGTTGGAGCAGCCAGGACCCGAGGTCACCAGCGCTACGCCTGCTTTGCCGGTGATACGCCCGACCGCTGCCGCCATAAACGCGGCGTTTGCTTCGTGGCGTACCGGAATAAGTTCAATCGAGGAATCGAGAAGAGAATCAAACACTTTATCGATTTTCGCGCCAGGGATGCCGAAAACATGTTTGACACCCTGCGCTTCCAGTTGCCCCACCACCATGTCGGCACCGTGGGCCCACATCTGGGTATGGCGTTCGTTGCTCATACACTACTCCTTTACATCACTTAGTTCTCAACCGAACGGATGGCGGCGTCCAGGTTATCCGGGTGCAGATCCGCTTTCAGGAAGGCTTCATCGGCAGGGAGATCGATCATCAATTGATGGATTTCACCAAAGGTCAGCGTGCCGTGATCCAACTGGTAGTCGAGGAGATGACCGCCACCGTGGCGATCGTCGGTAATAAAATGTTCGTGGTAGCCCGCCACATTGATCCCCTGCATATGCTGCGGGGTGCGGAAACCGACCAGCACGCCGTCGCGGCCGTTAAAACGGAAGACCGGCTGATCGTCGAGCACATCGGTCATGGCGCGATAGGGCGGTGTCTGGCGCGGCACGGTGCGGGTGTGCGCATGGCGGAAATGGCCGTCGATGCGCAGGGCGCAAAACAGGTTGTCGGACGGGATCTGCCGGTCAATTACCTCATGCAGCGCCTGGCGGCTGATCGGCTCCTCAAACACGTGCCGGTATTGCGGTTTGAACCAGGTCATCACCGCAAAGGGGGTTTTCTGCTCCGGCTTAGCGGCGCGGGCACTGCCATCGGAACGTAATTGGTACACTTCGCTGTTGAAGGCAATTAATTCGCCATCAAGCTCATTAAATGTACCCAGACCAAAATCACCATGATTAAGTAGATCCTTAATCGTGGTATTACCTTCATAAACTCCGCTAAGTAGCGCACTCATTAGCGATGTTTGATATATCACGCCGTTTGGCTTGCTTTCAGAAAAAGCACGAATTGTTTTTCGTAGATTTTCTTCGCAAGAACAATCAGTTGCGTTACCCATCATCTTTTCCCCCACTGTAGAGACGATTAGAAAAGCTGATTAAATATTGACTCGTTTCAGCGGGGGATTCCAATATAGAAAACATGAGGGTTTAAGATGTTTTAGATATGGAACTTCGTTATTTACGTTATTTTGTCGCCGTTGCCCAGACGCAACACTTCACGCGGGCAGCCGAAATGCTCGGTATGTCGCAGCCGCCATTAAGCCAACAGATCCGTCGCCTTGAGCAGGAAGTGGGCACCCCGCTGTTCCATCGCCTGACGCGTGGCGTCACGCTCACCGAGGCCGGTGAGGCCTTCTATGAAGATGCCTGCCATATTCTTGCGATGAGCGATGCGGCGCTGGAAAAAGCGAAAGGGATCGCCCGGGGGATCAACGGCAAGCTCAACCTTGGCGTGACCAGCTCCAACGCTTTCCATACCCACTTCTTCTCGGTGCTGCGCCAGTTTCAGCGTGACTACCCGAAGGTGGCGCTCTATCAGAAAGAGGACAATATGGCGACGCTGATCCACGGCCTGGATGAGGGGTTGATTGACGTGGCGTTCGTGCGCCTGCCGTGCGAAAGCAGCAAAACCTTTAGCCTGAAGCTGGTGGATGAGGAGCCGATGCTGATTGCGCTGCACCGCACGCATCCGCTGTCGGCGAAGGCGGATATCGCGCTCAGCGAGTTGCAGAACACGCCGCTGATTATCTTTCCACAAGCGGTGTCGCCGGGGCTGTATGAGCTGATCTACAACGCCTGCCTGCGTGCCGGTGTGGAGATGGATAACGCCCATCAGGCCTCGCAGTTCTCTTCATCCCTGAGCATGGTGGCGGCCGGTTTTGGCTTTGCCATCATTCCTCAGTCGATGGCCTGCTTTGGGCATCCGATGGTGACCTTTCATTCGGTGGCGGGAAATACATTGAAAACCGATGTGGCGCTGGCGTGGCGCAAGTTCGAGCGCTCGCCGGCGGTCAGGCGGTTTATCGATCACTTTTAAGCGCCCGAGGAGATCGGGCGCTAAGCAGTTAACGGCGGTGGGTATTGACCACCTGGCCGATGCCTTTACCATCAAGGGCGGCATCAGGATCGGCGAAAAAATCGAGGTTGAAGTAAGTGTCATCGGTCAACAGTTCAACCCGGTGCCAGTACTCCGGCGGGCTGATGCTAAACTGCCCCGCTTCGATCACCACTTCTCGCTCAGGAGTGGTGTCATGCTCGCTGGCAAAACCGATGTATTTCACCGCGCCCTGCATCACCGACAGGCGGCCATAGACTCCTTTCTTGGTGTTATGGTGCGTCAAAAGCGCCTGCGGCACCGTCTCTTTTGTCCAGAAGGGCGTCGAGCGGGTATGGCGAAAATGGAGTGGAATAAGCTGCGTCATCGTTAGCCTCCGGTTACCAGCCGCACACGTTAGTCTCTTCATCCGATTCGTAGCCACGGACGATATTAATCAGATCTTTTACCGCATCAGCGGCAATAAGGGGATCGGTCAGTTCACTGAGGCGGGTAAAATCTTTATCGACCGAGACGCCATTATTATTATTGGTGACGGTCAGCGTATATTCCCCGCTATTATCAGCAGGCAAATTTAATTTCGAGACCAGTTCAGAAACGGCCTGGTTCGCAATATCAGGAAGATAGAGCGACATTGGTTTTAAATAAACTTCCTGCTCTGCTTTACCGCTTTCCCGATGGGAAACGGAGAGTGAATAACCTCTGTTTTCTGTATCCATAATTGCTACCTCAACCTTCAATCAGAATTTGGGGATCAACATAGAAATCGACGCTGAATACTGTGTCGTCACTGAGCGCCTCAATGTTGTGCCATTTTTCAGGCGGGAAGACGCCGAACTCACCGGCGTGGATGGTCAGGGTTTCCACCGGCTGCGGGCTGGTCTCATCGGCATAACCGTAATAGCGGATCGCGCCGCGCTGCACGCTTAAACGCGGGTAGACGCCCTGACGCGTACCGGCGTCAAGATGGCGTTTCCAGATGGAGGCCGGTGCTGTTTCTTTCGTCCAGAAAGGGGTGGTGCGGGTGTGGACATAATTCGCGGGTATGGCAATGCGTTGCATATTTCGTCCTCTTTTTATCTCAGCAACTGTTGTCGCCGGGAGGGGGAAAAGCATATGTTGCATAGCATATACCTGTTATGAAAAATATCGACTATTTTTTATAAATGTTATTTAAAGTTGATGAGATAAATCTCCACAAACCTATTTCGTGCTACTTTTTATACTCCGAAAGGATAGTTTTTATAAAAAACAAAAACGCGATAAGGAATCATCATTAGCAAATGAAATTTTTTATTCGGCAAGGCTAAATAAAAGCCCCCGAAACGGGGGCAAAATCACTTATTGCAGAAGGGTGCTCTCCCAGCCCTCGAAGATCGCCGCCACGTTATACTGCGCGGCGTCCGCCTCGCTGAGCTGATAGCGCTCACCGCCCTGCCCGGCGCCTGGCCCACGGTTACTGGCCTCATAAAAACGGCTGTCCTGCGGGTAAAACCAAATTTTGTCCCCGTGCTTATCTTTGCCGGACATCTTGTCCCAGCCGTAGATATGGTCATCAATCTCGCTATTGATAATCGCCGCCAGGCCAATGGCGTTGGGGTCGGCATAGCGCCCGTCGCTAAACTGGGTGGTCGGGTGCCACGGGCGGCCCAGCGCAAAGCTTTTCGCCGGCACGCCCGGCTCTTTGCTCAACGTACTGTTGATAATGAACAGGCCAAACCGCTCCCCGGCCTGGGTGGCAGGCGCGGTGAGATAACCGTACGGCGGCGCGGTGTCATCACGGTTGCGGGCAATGATTTCGCAGCGATCGAACACGGCGATGCCGGGACCGAAGATAAAATCGACATGGCCGCTGATGGCGCAGTCGGTGAAGTAGCTGCGGCTGCCCTGCTTGCTGTAGAAGGTGTCCTGGTAACCCTCAAGGCGAACGTGGCGAAAACGCGCTCTGTCCGCCCCTTCTGCCACCATCAGCGCCACCGCCTGGGTATCTTTCAGCTTCTTCGCATCGCCTTCCGGTAGCGCGGCATTGGCAGGGAAATCAAAAGTATTGCGGATAGTCAGATTCTCCAGCGTCACGCCGCTGGCGCGGATCTCTACCGTGCTGGTGCGCCCGGTGCCGAGCTTCTGCCCCTGCTCATCGAGCGCACCTGCGGGAGTATTGGCCTCAATCACCGTCCCCGCCGTCGATTCCCCTATCAGCGTGACGGGCTTCTCAATCACCAGCCGCTCTTGCCAGCGCCCCTCTTTAACCAGAATACGCCACGGCGTGCTGCTCTGGGGTGCGGCGTCCAGTGCCTGGCCGATCGTGGAAAACTCACCGGCCTTCGGCGTTGGCGATACCACAGCGTTCCACTCGGCCGCCTGCGCGCTGGCGCTCAGGCAGACCAGCAGCAGTGCGGAGCAGTGCAGGGTTTTCATTGTTCTCTCCTTGGTTTTTGGACAAAGGCAGTTCATGCAGCAGGGCGCAGATCTGCCAGATATGACGCTTTGCCAGCGCTGCGCGCCGGTTGAATCGGGATCTGCTACTGGCAAATAGCGGCCTCTGTCCAAAGTCAGAAAGGAGAGTCGGCTTAACGGGCTGTAATGCTGTTATTTTTTTACACCAGCATAGGTCAGTAAAAAGCTATTGCGCATTTTAAAACGCTGTTTTGAGATCAAACTCAAACTTATCGACCGCATTACTCAAACGAGAATCAAAACTATTATCACGATAAAAAAGAGAATTTATTCCTGCGCGACCAGGTTGTTT
The DNA here is from genome assembly GCF_029850615.1 of Kosakonia sp. HypNH10. Classification (NCBI taxonomy): domain Bacteria; kingdom Pseudomonadati; phylum Pseudomonadota; class Gammaproteobacteria; order Enterobacterales; family Enterobacteriaceae; genus Kosakonia; species Kosakonia sp. HypNH10. Next base: position 65,764 of record NZ_JAOTIU010000006.1, on the reverse strand, counting down.
CTGAATGCGGTTATATATGACAGCAGGTTGATTAATTGGCTAAAAAGACCTTAAATCAGAAGAAGATATTTTACCTGGCCTCAGGAGTGCTTTTCTGGCAACCTTTGCTTCCCTTTGAGGGGGTAAAAAATTAACATTGCCCGACGTGGTTTTAATATTTGAACGCGGACTCAACCTGCAACGGTAAGTAAAATAATCATGAAAAATAAAAAGATAGACACGATGGCCCGCGTCGCTATGCGCATCAGGGGCTTATCAGTAAAGGAAAAGCGTCTTCGCTACCAGGATAAGATGTATACCTTTAAATATGTTTCCGGACATTACGAAGTCTTTTTGGACGGAGAAAAAGTTGACACGTTTGCCACGGAAAACATCAACCAGGCGATTGCGGATTTTAAAGAAAAAAATAACAAAAACAGGCGCTGATAAACCTGCAAATACGCTTTTCTGCCCCGCGTTTACTCCTGTAATTAAATCTTAGAGAACACATAATACCGCGCGACATTACCGCTCGCGCCGGTCTTTTCTCGCCCCTCATTAATTTTCACAAGAAACAACCTCTTAAAATTGGCAGCCAAATCACAAGCTTAGGAATAATTTTTTTACACAAGCTGTTTACATGGTAACGATAATTCATATCATCTTGATAATTACTCTCAACTTGAGAGCGGTGTTTACCGCGACCGGTCAAGGTCGTCTTCACCTGCATAATCAGGAACGTTATAAGAATGAAAAATCGTTACCTTTGGGCTATTAACCCCTGTTTGTTGATGATGTTATCCGCGCAGGCCGCAGCACAAGACGCAAAAGAGGAGACGCTGGTGGTGGCCGCCAGCCGCGCTAATCACAGCGTCGCCGATATGGCGCAAACCACCTGGGTCATTGAGCAGGCTGAAATTGAACAGCAGGTTCAGGGTGGTAAAGAGTTAAAAGAGGTGCTGGCGCAGCTTATTCCGGGGATGGATGTCAGCAGCCAGGGGCGCACCAACTACGGCATGAATATGCGCGGGCGCTCAATGATGGTGATGGTCGACGGCGTGCGCCTCAACTCATCGCGCACCGACAGCCGCCAGCTTGATTCGATCGATCCCTTTAATATTGCGCGCATTGAGATTATCTCCGGCGCGACCTCGCTCTATGGCGGCGGCAGCACCGGCGGCCTGATCAATATCGTTACCAAAAAGGGGCAGCCGGAGACGGAAGTGGAGTTCCAGACCGGCACCAAAAGCGGCTTTAACAGCCATAACGATCACGACGACAATGTTGCGGCTTCGGTCAGCGGCGGCAATGACAATGCCTCCGGGCGGCTGTCGGTTGCTTATCAGCGCTACGGCGGCTGGTATGATGGCAAAGGCGATGAGGTACTAATTGATAACACCCAGACCGGCCTGCAATACTCTGACCGGCTGGACGTGATGGGCACCGGCACGCTCAATATCGATGAGCACCAGCAGCTGCAACTTACCACTCAGTACTTTAAGAGCGAGTCTGACGGGAAACATGGCCTCTTTCTGGGCGAAAACTTCTCGGCAGTCACCGGCTCCGCTACGGCCTACAACAAAGGCAACCTGGATGCCGACCGGATTCCGGGCACCGAGCGCCACCTGATTAATCTGCAATACTCAAACACCGATTTCTGGGGCCAGGATGTGGTGGCGCAGATCTACTACCGCGACGAGAGCCTGGCGTTTTACCCCTTCCCGACCCTCTCTAACGGACGGGTCACCAGCATCGGTGCTTCGCAGCAGAAGACCGACTTTTATGGCGGCAAGCTGACCATCAACAGCAAACCGGTTGATGCCCTGACGCTGACCTGGGGGATCGATGCTGAACATGAAGCATTCGACGCCAATCAGCAGTTTTTCAATCTGAACAACGCCGCCGCCAGCGGGGGAATGCAGCTCGATGAAGCCTTTAAAGTTGAGCGCTATCCGGGCTACAGCATCACCAATATCGCGCCGTTCCTGCAAAGCAGCTATGACATTGACGCCATCACCCTGAGCGGCGGCGTGCGTTACCAGTACACCGAAAACCGCGTCGACGATTTTGTCGGTTACACGCAGCAGCAGGCGATTGCCAACGGCAGAGCTACCTCGGCAGACGCCGTGCCGGGCGGGAAAACGGATTATAACAATCTGCTGTTTAACGCCGGTATCCTCGGCCATCTGACCGATCGCCAGCAATTGTGGTTCAACTTCTCGCAGGGCTTTGAGATCCCCGACCTGGCAAAATATTACGGTGCCGGTACCTATCAACTGGTCGATGGTCACTACCGTTTGCTGAACAGCGTCAATGTGAACGATTCGAAGCTGGATGGCGTAAAAGTTAACGCCTACGAACTGGGCTGGCGCTACACCGGCGATAACCTGCGTACGCAAATTGCGGGCTACTACTCCCTCTCCGATAAAACCATCAACATCAATAAAAGCGATATGACTATCAATATTGATGATGATAAGCGCCGCATTTATGGCGTCGAGGGCCAGGTAGATTACTTCTTTACCGACAGCGAGTGGAGCACCGGGGCTAACTTTAACGCCATCAAATCCGAGACGCGAGTCAGCGGGAAGTGGGAGAAACTGACCGTTGACAGCGCCAGCCCGTCGAAAGTGAGCGCATGGATCAACTGGGCACCGGGCGACTGGACGCTGCGTTTGCAGAGCACGCAAAGCTTCGACCTCTCTGACGCCGCCGGTAAGCGCATCGATGGCTATAACACGGTTGATATGCTTGGCAGTTACGCCCTGCCGGTGGGCAAAGTGAGTTTTAGTGTGGAAAACTTGCTGGATGAGGAGTACACCACCGCCTGGGGTCAGCGTGCGCCGGGATTATATAGCCCAACCTATGGCGCGCCGGGGTTATATACCTACAAAGGACGTGGTCGGACATTTGGCGTAAATTATTCGGTTCTCTTTTGATATCTACTGCCGCCTGGTACACAGGCGGCAGTAATTCTCAGCCGAATGCCTGCTTATAATCAATCTTGCTTGCCTTACCTTAAGCCAAATAGAGTAATTGTTTTTGAGTTATTTCTTAATTAACTCACTGAGAATATAAAATATATTAATTAAAACGGCGAAGCGTTATTGCATATCCGTCGGGGTAGATTCGCCGGGTGCAATCTGTTGCGCCTGTTTTATTTTGCTCTGCTGAGCCGTTTTGTTGAGTGCTTCAAGCTCCTGGGCACGCGCTAACTGCTCCTGCGTTACTTTTCTCCCGGTAAAGGCATCAATCATTTCGGTTCGCCCATCGGGATATTTCACAACGCTTACCAGCCGACCGCCAAACTGCGGAATTCCGGACATCTCGAGCGCATAATCAATTTCTTGATTTTCCACCTTTTTCTTTTGGCGTACCGGCTCTTCGGCTTTTACCTCTTTGCTCTCTTTATGGCTCTCCGCTTTGCTGGAAAGGGTTACTTTTATGCTCTCATCCTGATAGGTGTGAGCCTCTTTGACGTTCTCAGTAGAGGTTGTCATCGCCGCTTTATGGGTGGCGTGTTCGTGTGTGTTGGCAAGCGGAGGGCTTGCCTGAATAGCCTGAATTTCCTGCATAATTCTCTCCGCGTGTAGTTAACAGATAATGAGCTGATGACTCTTCCAGGATGAGTCGAAAAGAATATCCCTATAACGTTTATCGTCAGCCTGAGAAAACAAATTAATAAGAAATAATGGTAACAGTAGCTTAATTATAGACTTTTTAAAAATAAGAAAAGACTTATTTAATACAATAAGAATTTTACTTAAAGAGACGGAATAATAATGAATCCATTTTAAGTCAGTGCATTTAAATAAAACTTTTGTCGGCAACCAGCGAAAGATAGCGTGGCCGATAACCACAACAATGGCCACTCTTTTCCCCCCGGAATGTGTTGTATCCTCGCCAAAGGCGACTGCTACACTGCAAAGCATGTAGCCCGACAACATCAAACATCACAGAGAGGGAAACGCTATGTCAGACAACTATCAACCCCCGAAGGTGTGGACGTGGGATCAATCCGGCGGCGGCGCGTTTGCCAATATCAACCGCCCGGTTTCCGGTGCCACCCATGAAAAAGCGCTGCCGACGGGCAAACATCCGTTGCAGCTCTACTCCCTCGGTACGCCGAACGGCCAGAAAGTGACGATTATGCTGGAAGAGCTGCTGGCGAAAGGCGTCTCTGAAGCGGAGTATGACGCGTGGCTGATCCGCATCGGTGAAGGGGATCAATTCTCCAGCGGTTTCGTTGACGTCAACCCGAACTCGAAAATCCCGGCGCTGCGCGACCACAGCACCACCCCGCCGACCCGCGTGTTTGAATCGGGCAATATCCTGCTCTATCTGGCAGAGAAGTTTGGTCACTTCCTGCCGCGCGATCTCGCCGCGCGCACCGAAACGCTGAACTGGCTCTTCTGGCTGCAAGGCTCCGCGCCGTTCCTCGGCGGCGGCTTTGGTCACTTCTATAGCTATGCGCCGGTGAAGATTGAATACGCCATCAACCGCTTCACCATGGAGGCCAAGCGCCAGCTCGACGTGCTGGATAAACAGCTGGCGGAACATCAATTTGTCGCGGGCGATGAGTACACCATTGCCGATATGGCGATCTGGCCGTGGTACGGCAACGTGGTGCTGGGCAATGTCTACGATGCGGCGGAGTTCCTTGATGCGGGCAGCTACAAAAACGTCCAGCGCTGGGCGAAAGCGATCGCTGAACGTCCGGCCGTGAAACGTGGCCGCATGGTTAACCGCACCTTCGGCCCGGCGAATGAGCAGCTGCATGAGCGCCACGACGCCAGCGATTTCGATACGCAAACCGAAGATAAACGCGGCGCGTAAGGAAATGATCAAGACGGCGCGCCAGCAGGCGATTGTGCAGCTTCTGAAGAGCCAGCAGTCAATCACCACTGCCGCGCTCGCCGCTGAGCTTGCCGTCAGCGTGGAGACCATTCGCCGCGATCTCAACGCTCTGCAAATGCAGGGCAAAATCATTCGTCGGCATGGTCGCGCCCGCACGCTGGCGGACGGCAGCGAACCCTTCCGCGCCCGCTTAAAAAGCCACTATGCGGATAAAGCCGATATCGCCCGTCATGCGCTCAACTGGGTAGAAGCCGGAATGACACTGGCGCTGGATGCCAGCTCAACCTGCTTTCACCTGGCGCGACAACTTCCGGATATTCCGCTGACGGTGTTTACCAACAGTTTGCCGGTGTGCGAAGTGATGGCCCGTCGCCAGCATAGCGAGCTTATCTGCTCCGGCGGTCGGCTGGCGCGCGGTGAGCGCTGCTACGTCAATCCGGCGCTTGCCAGCCTGCTTAAATCGCTGGAGATCGATCTGTTTATCTTTTCCTGCGAGGGGATTGATGGCAATGGCGAGATGTGGGATTCCACACGGCATAACGCGGCGTTTAAAGCGGCACTGCTGCGCCGGGCGCAGCAGTCGCTGTTACTGATTGATAAAAGTAAATTTTACCGGGCCAGCGAAGCCAGCATCGGCAACCTTTCACTGGTAACGCAGATGATCACCGACGCGCCCCATCCCTGAGGCGCACATTTGCAGAATCAGAACGCGACCCACTCATCGGACGATGCGCCGGGTTTGCGGGCGCTGCCACGGCTCATGTCAGGTTTCACCAGTTTGGCAGCGGTGGGTTTATGCTCCTCTTCACCGGTCAGGCGGAACTTCTGCACAGAACGTTGCAGCTCTTCGGTCTGACGCTCCAGCGCAGCGGCGGCAGCCGACACCTGCTCAACCAGCGAGGCGTTCTGCTGGGTAACGTTATCCATCTGCGTGATGGCAACGCCCACCTGCGAGATCCCTTTGCTCTGCTCGGCAGAGGCGGCGGCAATCTCTTTCATAATGGTGGTCACTTCACGCACGGCGCGCAGAATGCCGTCCATCGTGGTGCCGGTGTCGTTGACCAGCTGTGCCCCTTTCTCAACGCGCGAGACGGAGTCGGCGATCAGGGTTTCAATCTCTTTTGCCGCGCCCGCGCTGCGGCTGGCGAGGTTACGTACTTCCCCGGCAACCACCGCAAAACCACGCCCCTGCTCACCGGCACGCGCCGCTTCTACCGCCGCGTTAAGGGCGAGAATATTGGTCTGGAAAGCGATGCTGTTAATAACGGTGGTAATTTCGGCAATCTTCTTCGAACTGCCGGAGATACCGTCCATTGTGTTGATCACCTCTTTCACCAGCGCACCGCCTTTGCTGGCAGTGGCCGAGGCAACTTCCGCCAGCTCGCTCGCCTGGCTGGCGTTGTCGGCGTTCAGTTTCACCGTAGCGGTCAACTCCTCCATGCTGGCGGCGGTCTCTTCCAGCGCGGCGGCCTGCTCTTCGGTACGCGATGAGAGGTCATTATTGCCGGTGGATATCTCCGTTGCGCCGCGCCAGATGTTTTCGCTGCCGTGGCGGATACTGCTTACCGCTTCACGCAGGCTATCCTGCATCGCTAACAGCAGCGGGATCACCTGGCCGACGCAGTTACGTCCCATATCTTCCAGCGGCTGGCTGAGATCGCCCTGCGCCATCAGTTTGAAGTGCTCGCGAATACGCGTCAGCGGTTTGACCAGCATGGTGACCAGGTAGCGATCCGTAAACAGCAGGATCAGCAGGCCCAGCACTATCGCGATAATGATCGCCGTGCGGGTGGTGCTGGTCTGGTGATCGACCATCACGCGGGTTTCATCCAGCATCACGCCAGCGGCTTTGTTGAAACTCTCGGTCGCCACGCCAAAATTGCGGCTCAAACCAGGCGTAACATTATTGGCCTGCGCGCGATAGGCTTCCGGCGAGCCCTGCTGCGCCAGTTGCATCTGCGGGTTGACGCCCTGCTCCAGCAGCGCCTGCCAGCCAGCGATCACCTGTTCGGAGACTTTCGGATCCATCGGCCCTGGCGAAACGGCTTTGAAGTCGGCAAGGCGTTTTGCCATGTTATCCAGCGCCTGTTGCGCGGGCGCCATGTCCGGCGTTCCCCCCGCTGCTTTGGCTTCCATCACGCGGCTGAGGCGCGTCACAAAGCGAAAGTATTGATCGTTGCCCTGGCTCAGAAGCGTCATTTGCGTCACCAGCTGGCGGTCGATTTCATTACCGTCGGCAACTTTTGACAAAGAAGAAACGCTATACAGACCGACGCCAGACCACAGCACGCTGAAGATCCCGAGGATCACCAGCAACACAGCGCGTATAGTGAAGTTACGAAGCATATTCATAATTTTAATCCTTGCGGTGAAGGTAGACCCTCGCCTGCGGGCGAGAGTTATCACTTTTATCGGCACGCGTTTGGGAAGTTGTATGGTCGGTTTAAAATAATTATGTAAAAAAGAGGCCTCTTTTTTTTATGGCTATCACAAATTTTGTCACCTATTAAATGGTTATTCTGCTAACTTTTTGTTGCGCAAACGAGCTTGCACAACAAATCTAAGTTATTGATTAATAACAGATAATATAAAAAACAAGAATAAAGGGGATAGCTGACACAGTTTGAATTTATCGGTATAAAAATAAAAGCTTGTTTGCTTAAAATATTAAAAACCAGAATTTTATAAAATTATTAATAACGAGAAACCAACAATTCTCGACGAATTTAATTTATTTAACCCGCCTCACAAAGCACTCAATAATTAATAACAGTGCGTTTTAAGGCGCTTATCTGAGAGCACTACCCGCAAGACTTTACGCGCCGTTATCAACGCAAAAACCCAATAACCATGCGCCCTGCCGTCACGCCGGCTGACCGTCGTGATACTAAGCTCATTTTTATTACGCGTAATGCCATCGCTTCTTCTTATATTTCACCGCCTTTTGCGATGCTGGCAGGAAAAAGGGTTGCGGCTTTTTACCCTCGCTCCCCAGGAATTTTCGCAGATTTAAGCCACGCATGAAGAGAATTAAGCAGCAGTGTAAGGCTCACACAGAACATTATTTGTGGCCTCTGTTTGCCTTCCGCTCAGCGAAGCTTTTGCTGACAGGCGATCGCACGTAAGATAGAAACGTTGTTTCAAAACCATCAGGCACCGCCAGATACGAGAGGAGAGATCATGCCCGGCTTCGCCAACCCTCAGCGTTATGAACAGATGCAGTATCGGTACTGCGGCAAAAGCGGTCTGCAACTGCCCGCCCTGTCGCTCGGTTTATGGCACAGTTTTGGTCACGTCAACGCACTCGATGCGCAGCGCGCGCTGCTGCGTAAAGCGTTCGATCTGGGAATCACCCACTTCGATTTAGCCAATAACTATGGGCCACCCGCCGGCAGCGCAGAGGAGAACTTTGGCCGCCTGCTGCGCGACGATTTTGCCCCCTACCGCGATGAGCTGATTATCTCCACCAAAGCGGGCTACGATATGTGGCCTGGCCCGTATGGCTCCGGCGGATCGCGCAAGTATCTGCTCGCCAGCCTCGATCAGAGCCTTAAGCGTCTGGGCGTCGACTATGTCGATATCTTCTATTCCCACCGCGTCGATGAGAAAACACCGATGGAGGAGACCGCTGCCGCGCTCGCGCAGGCGGTGCAGAGCGGCAAAGCGCTCTACGTTGGCATCTCCTCCTATTCGACGGAGCGTACGCAGCAGATGGCCGCGCTACTGCGCGAGTGGAAAGTGCCGCTGCTTATCCATCAACCCTCCTACAACATCCTCAATCGCTGGGTCGATAACACCGGGCTTTTAGACGCGCTTGAGGAGAACGGCGTCGGCTGTATCGCCTTTACGCCGCTGGCACAGGGATTGCTGACAGGCAAATATCTCAACGGTATTCCCGAAGGGTCGCGCATGCAGCGTGAAGGCAAAAAGGTGCGTGGCCTGACGGAGAAGATGCTCACCGAAAGCAATCTCGCCAGCCTGCGCCTGCTGAATGAGATGGCTGAACGCCGTGGGCAGTCGATGGCGCAGATGGCGTTAAGCTGGCTGTTAAAAGATAGCCGTGTGACATCGGTCTTGATTGGGGCCAGCCGCCCGGAGCAGCTGGAGGAGAATGTGCAGGCGTTAAACAACCTGAGCTTCAGCGCCGATGAACTGGCGCAAATTGATAAGCATGTGGCCGACGGGGAACTGAACCTGTGGCAGGCATCGTCAGATAAATAAAAGTGACGTGCCGGAGGGCGCAGTTTGCCGGAGGGCGCTGCGCTTATCCGGCCCAGGCTCCACCAAAAATTAATGCTTGCCGCGGGTTAAACGATCCAGATAGCCCATCACAAACGCGGAGAGCACAAACGTCAGGTGGATAATCACGTACCACATCAGCTTGTTATCCGGGACGTTCTTCGCATCCATAAAGACGCGCAGCAGGTGAATCGACGAAATGGCGACAATCGACGCCGCCACTTTGTTTTTTAACGAGGTGGCATCCATTTTCCCCAGCCAGCTCAGCTTCTCTTTGTGCGGGCCAATATCCAGCTGCGAAACAAAATTTTCATAGCCGGAGAACATCACCATCACCAGCAGACCGCCGACCAGCGTCATATCCACCAGCGAGAGCAGCGTGAGGATCAGATCCGCTTCTGCCAGCGAGAAGATGTTGGGGATAACGTGAATAATCTCCTGGAAGAATTTGATGGCCAGCGCCAGGAGAGCAAGAGAGAGGCCAAAATAGACCGGGGCGAGCAACCAGCGCGAAGCGTACATTGCGTTTTCCAGAAAGCGTTCCATGTTCCGTAGTGTCTCGTCAGATAGCTAAACCGGCGCTCAGTATAGCCTGACACCGTCAGCCTTTTGCAACACTCCGTCTGACTTAACTACACCTCGGCGGGGTTAACCCACGGACGCTGGTTCTCCGGCCAAATCAGCACCACCAGCGCAGGATAAGCTTCGGTGCTGAACTCCTGGAAACACTGGCGCAGGTTGAGCACATCCAGATCGCTCGGCGAGACTTTTTCACCATTAACGCAGCGTTTTTTAATGTTGTCGTAGTACTTATACACAGCGGAGCTGAGATCGCTGCAACGGCGCTGGGCTTCAAATAAACCTGGCGTGTTATTTATCTCCGCCATCTTCATACGCTTAATCGTCGCTTGCAAAAAATCGATATATTCATGGTTAACACGCCAGTACCACTCCGGGGTAATCGCGTTCATTAACGTCGAAAAATGATCTTCGCCCTCTTCTTTTGACAGCGGCGTTAACTGTGGTGCTTGCTCATTAATTTCACTAAGGGGAGTCTTTTTATTGTACTCATGCATCAATAATAAAACGCCGCCCGTTAGCAGCAATAAAGTAATAACAAAATACAAAATACTGTCCATCGGCAGACTCCTTTTTTTTGATTTTAAAATTGCCTCATGATATTGTCAACGAACCTCGCCCCTTAATATTCTCTCCCCTGTTAAATAGTAAAGGATAATAGAAATGCTTCCCGAGAACCTTGTCCCGGCGCGCTTTCATCTTTCTGCCGTTGAAACCGGGGCAGCACCAGAGGGAAAAGAGCCTGATTTTCCTCAGGATATTGGCCCGCTTTCTGAGCATGCGCAAAATATATTAGCTAACGCCAGCCGCAGCGGGCAATCACGTAATATGCTGCTTGAAGAGCACGATCGCCATATTAAAGAGCGCTTATTCCGGGTCGTTAAAATTGAAACCTTTGCGCGTTTACTTAATGATTTGCAAGCCGAAGGTGAGATTGATGCTCAGACTCTGAGCAAAATAATTTCCGATAAGACGCAAACTATTAACGAGGCAGGTAATGAGATTTGGCTTAATCTGATTACCCGCGAAAAAGATGCGCCAATCTTTTATAAACTTGGGGATGAATAACGTGGCTGAAATTGAAAATAATAACGTCTATATCAATTACAGCGAAAGCAAAAGCGACGAATTTATCTTAAAGCAAAATATCGATGCGCTGGTACAGAGTAAAAACGAGACGATTCAACGCATTGCCCAGGATTTAGTCTCTATTCCTGCTGCGCTGGTGCGTTTGAAGTGGCAAAACCGCCGTGAAATTTACCCCTTGCAGGTGAAAGAGGAGATTTACGGCGCAGCGATTGCCGCCATTATCGAACAGCACCCTGAGCTGCGCGAAAAGATCATGGGCCGGCTGGAGGCTAACTATCAGCACCTGGTCAGCCGCGAAAGCGCGACACTGCGCTGGAGCCGCAAACTGAGCGAGGGCGTATACCGCACCTCGACAGTGCAGACGGTGGCGGTGAGCGAAAAGCCAGCCAAAGTGACCAGCAAGGGAAGCCACCCCACCGGATCAAGAAAATCCTGAATTTGTCTGCGAAGTCAGCGTGAACTTCTATCCTTAAGGTCTAAGCAACCGATATGGAGGATACTTAATGGCAACTGACCAGACAAAAATCCAGGATCCGACCACCCAGTACTACACCGGTGAATATCCTAAGCAGAAGCAGCCCTTCCCCGGCGTGCAGGCGAAAATGGAACCGGTTCCCGATTGTGGTGAAAAGAGCTATGTCGGCAGCGGGCGGCTGAAAGGTCGTAAAGCGTTAGTGACCGGCGGCGACTCCGGTATTGGTCGCGCAGCAGCGATCGCCTATGCCCGCGAAGGCGCAGATGTCGCTATCAACTATCTTCCTGCCGAAGAGGAAGATGCGCAGCAGGTGAAAGAGCAGATTGAAGCAGCCGGGCGCAAAGCCGTGCTGATCCCGGGCGATTTGAGCGATGAAGAATTTGCCCGTTCTCTGCCGCATACAGCGAAAGAGCAGCTTGGCGGCCTGGATGTGCTGACGCTGGTAGCGGGTACGCAAACCGCGATTGAGGATATTGCAGACCTCAGCAGCGAGCAGTTTATCTATACCTATAAGGTCAACGTTTTCGCGCTCTTCTGGATCACCCAGGAGGCGATTCCGCTGATGCCGCGCGGGGGTAGCATTATTACTACCTCGTCGATTCAGGCTTATCAGCCAAGCACCCATCTGCTTGATTACGCCTCGACCAAAGCGGCTATTCTCAACTACACCCGTGGGCTGGCGAAACAGGTCGCCGAGAAAGGCATTCGCGTGAACAGCGTCGCGCCAGGGCCAATCTGGACCGCGCTGCAGATTTCCGGCGGTCAGCCGCAGGAGAAACTGCCGGAGTTTGGCCAGCAGACGCCGCTCAAACGCGCCGGTCAGCCAGCCGAGCTGGCACCTGTTTATGTCTATCTGGCAAGCCAGGAGTCGAGCTATGTAACCGCTGAGGTGCATGGCGTAACGGGTGGTGAGCACCTGAGTTAAGCAGGCATAAAAAAAGCTGGCTCCGGCCAGCTTTTTTTTATCTCGTTCGCGGGTTACTTCGCTTTCGCGACCTCTTCCCCTACCAGACCGATCTTCAGATAGCCCGCCTGGTGCAGGCTGTCCATCACTTTCATCATCGTCTCATAATCAACGGTCTTATCTGCGCGGAAGAAGATGGTGGTATCTTTTTTGCCTTCGGTCACCGCATTCAGCTGGTTGATCATCGTCTCTTCCGTCACCGGATCGTTGCCGATAAACATGCTGTTATCCGCCTTCACGGAGAGATAGATCGGTTTTTCCGGGCGCGGCTGCGGCTGGCTGGAAGAGGCAGGCAGATTGACCTTAACGTCAACGGTAGCAAGCGGCGCCGCCACCATAAAGATAATCAGCAGCACCAGCATCACGTCAATAAACGGCGTGACGTTGATTTCGTGCATTTCGCCGTTATCGTCGAGGTTTTCATTAAGACGCATTGCCATAGCCAATCAACCTACGCGTAATTTCTGGGTGGTACGAACCGGCTGCGCGTTGCTGGCGGCCAGATCCAGATCGCGGCTTTGCAGCAGCAGCACCTGAGCGGCAACATCGCCGAGGTTGGCTTTATAGTTACCAATCATGCGCGCAAAGATGTTGTAGATCACCACCGCCGGGATAGCGGCGACCAGGCCGATAGCCGTTGCCAGCAGCGCTTCAGCGATGCCCGGCGCGACAACCGCGAGGTTAGTGGTTTGCGTCTGCGCGATGCCGATAAAGCTGTTCATAATGCCCCAGACGGTACCAAACAGACCGATAAAGGGCGAAATCGCTCCGATGGTGGCGAGAAAACCGTTGCCGCGGCCCATATGACGGCCCGTTGCCGCCACGCGCCGCTCAAGGCGGAAACCGGTGCGCTCTTTGATGCCTTCGTTATCTTCGCTGCCTGCGGAGAGTTCCAGCTCGTTCTGCGCTTCGTTGATCAACATCGCGCTCAGGCTGCGGGCGTGGAATGTCGAGGCGATCTCGGTCGCCTGATCCAGTGAGCGGGCATCAGCCAGCTGCTGCTGTTCACGCTTGAGACGGCGCTTTTGGCCGAGGATCTCAACGCTTTTACTGAAGAAAAGCGCCCAGGTGACGACTGACGCCAGAATCAGACCGATCATCACGATTTTCACCACGATATCGGCGTGCTGATACATACCCCATACGGAAAGATCCGTCTGCATCAAATTATTACCCACTCTGTTTCTCCGGGACGCAAATCACAAAAAACACTGCGCCATAATAGCAAAAAGTCGTCGAATTGATAGTAGTTCTCATTAGTATTTACATAGTGCACAACACAACCGGCTATTTCCTTGCGTTGACGCAGTAAACCGGCGCGTCTGCTGGTTTTATAGAAAAATTCACCGCCTCTGATGCATCATTTCGCAATCATGGTAGTCTGGACATCCAGACGTATAAAAACAGGTTGAGCAGACATGACGGCGAAACATCTTGATACCGCGCTGGTAAACGCCGGGCGGAGCAAAAAGTATACTCAGGGTTCGGTGAATACGGTGATTCAGCGCGCCTCCTCCCTGGTGTTTGAAACGGTCGAAGCGAAAAAGCACGCCACACGCAACCGCGCTAACGGCGAGCTTTTTTATGGACGGCGCGGGACGCTGACCCACTTCTCGCTGCAAGAGGCGATGTGCGAACTGGAAGGCGGTGCCGGTTGCGCGCTCTTCCCCTGCGGCGCGGCGGCAGTGGCGAACACTATTCTGGCCTTTGTTGAACAGGGCGATCATGTATTGATGACCAATACCGCCTACGAACCGACGCAAGATTTCAGCACCAAAATTCTCGCTAAACTGGGCGTTACCACCAGCTGGTTTGATCCGCTGATTGGCTCAAGCATCGTGCAACTGGTGCAACCCAATACCAAAGTGGTGTTCCTCGAATCGCCCGGCTCCATCACCATGGAAGTGCATGATGTTCCCGCCATCGTGCAGGCGGTGCGCAGCGTCGCGCCGGAGGCCATCATTATGATCGACAACACCTGGGCGGCGGGCGTGCTGTTTAAGGCGCTGGATTTTGATATCGATATCTCCATTCAGGCGGGCACCAAATATCTGATTGGTCACTCCGATGCGATGGTCGGCACCGCCGTAGCAAACGCCCGCTGTTGGGAGCAGTTGCGGGAAAACGCCTATTTGATGGGGCAGATGCTGGATGCGGACACCGCCTATATGACCAGCCGCGGCCTGCGCACGCTGGGGGTGCGTTTACGCCAGCATCACGAAAGCAGCCTGAAAATTGCCGAGTGGCTGGCGGCGCATCCGCAGGTGGCGCAGGTCAATCATCCGGCGTTGCCGGGCAGTAAAGGGCATGAGTACTGGAAGCGGGATTTCAGCGGCAGCAGCGGCCTCTTCTCCTTTGTGCTCAACAAGCGTTTAAATGATGCAGAGCTGGCTAACTACCTCGATAACTTTTCGCTCTTCAGCATGGCCTATTCATGGGGCGGCTTTGAATCGCTGATCCTCGCCAACCAGCCAGAGCATATCGCCGCTATTCGCCCGGAGGGGCGTGTCGACTTCGACGGCACGCTGATCCGATTGCATATTGGTTTAGAAAACGTTGATGATCTTATCGGTGATTTAGTGGCAGGCTTTCAGCGCATCATGTAAACCAGGATTAACGGGGCAAAAAGTAAGAATATTCTCCCTTTGTTGCGCCCCGGATCGAGGTCTTTTTGGCGAAGTGGAGTACAATAGCCTCCTCTACGCGGTTCCACAGGAAAGCCCATGGCTGTTATTCAAGATATTATTGCTGCGCTCTGGCATCACGACTTTGCTGCGCTGGCCGATCCGCACGTTGTCGGCGTTGTCTATCTCGTGATGTTTGCCACGCTCTTTTTAGAGAACGGCCTGCTTCCTGCCTCATTTTTACCGGGCGACAGCTTACTGCTGCTCGCCGGGGCGCTGATTGCGCGCGGCTGCATGGACTTTGTCTCAACGCTGCTGATCCTCACCTCAGCCGCCAGTCTCGGCTGCTGGCTGAGCTATGTTCAGGGGCGCTGGCTGGGCAATACGCGTATCGTCAAAAGCTGGCTGTCGCAGTTGCCGGTGAAGTATCACGAGCGCGCCACCTGTATGTTTGACCGTCACGGCCTGCTGGCGCTGCTGGCCGGGCGTTTTCTGGCCTTTATCCGCACCCTGTTGCCAACGATGGCCGGTATCTCTGGCCTGTCGAACCGCCGCTTTCAGCTCTTCAACTGGCTGAGCGCCTTGCTGTGGGTCGGCGTGGTGATCTCGCTCGGCTACGCCATTAGCATGATCCCATTTGTGAAGCGCCACGAAGATCAGGTGATGACCTTTTTAATGGTGCTGCCGGTGTTCCTGCTGGTGGTCGGCCTGATTGGTGCCGTCACCGTGGTGCTAAAGAAGAAGTTCAGCAACGCCTGATCCCCCGCCCTCTTCCCGCGAAGAGGGCGTCCGTTATGCCCCCTGCATGGTGCGAATGCGCGCCAAATCCTCTCCCGGCGTCACGCCGAAATAACGCTTAAATTCGCGGCTGAACTGCGACGGGCTCTCATAGCCGACACGCATCGCCGCCGCGCTCGCTTTCATGCCATCGTGTACCATCAACATCCGCGCTTTGTGCAGACGGTAGGTTTTCAGATATTGCAGCGGCGAGGTGCTGGTCACCGATTTGAAGTTATGGTGAAACGCCGAGACGCTCATATTCGCTTCCGCCGCTAACTGGTCGACGCTGAGGTTTTCGGTGTACTGGCTCTCAATGCGCTTTAAGACGCGGCTAATCAGGCTGAAGTGGGTCTGGCGGCTCACCAGCGCCAGCAGCGCACCACCGCGCGGCCCGGTCAGCACGTGGTAAAGCATCTCGCGGATAATCTGTTTACCCAGAATGCGCGCGTCCAGCGGCCGCTCCATCACATCCAGCAGGCGCTCCGCCGCGCAGAGGATCTCTTCTGATAACACCGCCGAGTTAATGCCGCTGGCGGCGTTCTCCGGGCGAAAATGCTCATCTTCACCGATATCCATCAGCAGCTCCTGCAATTGCAGGATGTCGACATTAAGACGAATGCCCGCCAGCGGCACCTCCGGCGTGGCAAAGGTTTCACACTCGAAGGGCAGCGGCACCGTTAACAGCAGATATTCGTTGGTGTCATAGCGAAAGACGCGCTCGTTGATATACCCGATTTTATGGCCGGAAAAGAGAAACACGATCCCCGGCTGATACATCACCGGCGTCCGGGTACCGGGCTGCGTACCATAGAGCAGACGAATATCCGGCAGCAGCGCGCTCAGTCTATTTTCATTATTTTTCAGTCTTTTAACTTTTTCAGTCAGATGCAGGCAGATCGCTTCACGGTTCATGGTTTGCCACCCCGGCGGCCAGTTTTAACCGCTCTAGTGTGCAAACTTTTGTGACATTTCTCCAGCCGGATAGAGAAACAGGCAAGACATCGGCAGGAATGTGCATTGAGCCTGTACACCCGCGCGCCCACAATGATCGGCATCGGGCGGCCTGCCGCTTCAGATTTTTCACCTCATAAGAAGGGAACGAGCAATGAATAACTTTAATCTGCATACCCCAACGAACATTCTTTTTGGCAAAGGCGCGATTACCGAACTGCGCGCGCAAATCCCTGACAACGCCCGCGTGCTGATCACCTACGGCGGCGGCAGCGTGAAGAAAAACGGCGTGCTTGATCAAGTTTATAGCGCGCTGGACGGAATGGACGTGCGCGAGTTCAGCGGTATCGAACCGAACCCGACCTACGAAACGCTGATGAAAGCGGTGCAGGTAGTGCGCGATGAGAAGATCACCTTCCTGCTGGCGGTCGGCGGCGGTTCAGTGCTGGATGGCACCAAATTTATCGCTGCCGCTGCGCACTACGCCGAGGGCGTCGATCCATGGCACATTCTGCAAACCCGCGGCAGCGAGATCAAAAGCGCCATTCCGATGGGTTCCGTGCTAACGCTGCCAGCCACCGGTTCTGAATCCAACGCCGGAGCGGTAGTTTCCCGTAAAGCGACCGGCGATAAGCAGGCGTTCCACTCCCGCTTCGTACAGCCGGTCTTCGCGGTGCTCGATCCGGTTTACACCTACACCCTGCCCCCGCGTCAGGTGGCGAATGGCGTTGTTGACGCCTTTGTCCATACTGTAGAGCAGTACGTCACTTATCCAGTGGATGCCAAAATTCAGGATCGCTTCGCTGAAGGCATTCTGCTGACGCTCGTCGAAGATGGCCCGAAAGCGTTGCTGGAGCCGGAGAATTACAACGTGCGCGCCAACGTTATGTGGGCGGCGACCCAGGCGCTGAACGGCCTGATTGGCGCGGGCGTGCCGCAGGATTGGGCCACCCATATGCTGGGCCATGAGTTGACGGCGATGCACGGGCTGGATCACGCACAAACGCTGGCGGTGGTACTGCCTGCGCTGTGGAATGAGAAGCGCGACACCAAACGCGAAAAACTGCTGCAATACGCCGCACGCGTATGGAATATCACCGAAGGCAGCGACGATGAGCGCATTGACGCGGCAATTACCGCCACGCGCGACTTCTTCGAGCGTATGGGCGTGCCGACGCGTCTTTCCGGCTACGGCCTCGATGGCAGCTCCATTCCGGCGCTGTTGGCTAAACTGGAAGAGCACGGCATGACGGCGCTGGGCGAGCATCAGGATATTACGCTGGATGTGAGCCGCCGCATCTACGAAGCCGCGCGCTAAGCGCTTCTCCACCCCGGCTTTCGTTTTTGGGTTTTTCGACCACACTTAATGCAAACCAGCTTACCGGGCCTGTCCCGGTAAGCCTAGCGAAAGGAGAAATGCATGACACATCCAACGGTGATTAAACTCGCTGACGGCAATCTGATGCCGCAACTGGGTCTTGGCGTGTGGAAAGCGAGCAACGAGGAAGTGGTTACCGCCATCCATAAAGCTCTGGAAGTGGGTTATCGCTCTATCGATACCGCTGCGGCTTACAAGAACGAAGAGGGTGTTGGTAAAGCCTTAGCCAGCGCGGGCGTGCCGCGTGAAGAGCTATTCATCACCACCAAGCTGTGGAATGACGATCAGAAACGCCCGGCCGAGGCCTTTAAAGAGAGCCTGGAGAAGCTTCAGCTCGACTATGTCGATCTCTATCTGATGCACTGGCCGGTTCCGGCAATCGATCACTATGTCGAGGCCTGGAAAGGGATGATCGAACTGCAACAGCAGGGGCTGATTAAGAGTATCGGCGTCTGTAACTTCCAGACCCACCATCTGCAAAAGCTCATTGATGAAACCAGCGTCATTCCGGTGATTAACCAGATTGAACTCCATCCGCTGCTGCAACAGCGCCAGCTGCATGCCTGGAATGCGACGCACAAGATCCAGACTGAGTCCTGGAGCCCGCTGGCACAGGGCGGCGAAGGGGTGTTCGATCAGAAAATCATTCGCGATCTGGCGGATAAATATGGCAAAACCCCGGCGCAGATCGTTATTCGCTGGCATCTCGACAGCGGCCTGGTGGTGATCCCGAAATCGGTCACCCCTGCGCGCATCGTTGAGAACTTTGACGTCTGGGATTTCCGCCTCGATAAAGATGAACTGAGCGAAATCGCCAAACTGGATGAGGGCAAGCGCCTGGGTCCGGACCCGGATCAGTTCGGCGGTTAAACGGTAATTAAGTAGGCCGGATAAGGCGAAGCCGCCATCCGGCATAATGCCAGCGCCATGCCTTGCCGGATGGCGCTGGCGCTTATCCGGCCTACAAATTACCTTATCGCGTCGCTTTTTTCCTCTGCTGCGCAATCGGCGTATGTTTGGTTAATGCCGGTCGCGCGCTGCGGCTCTGGCGACGCGCTTCGCGCATCTCTTCCACCGTTGGCGCAGGTACCAGGCATTCGCGGCGGGAACCAATCAGGTGCTTTTTCCCCATTGCTTCCAGCGCCTGGCGCAGCAGCGGCCAGTTAGCCGGATCGTGGTAGCGCAGCAGCGCTTTATGCAGGCGACGCTGCTTATCCCCTCTCGGCACCACCACCTCTTCACTCTTGTAATCGATCTTCGACAGCGGATTTTTGCCGGTGTAATACATCGTCGTCGAGTTCGCCAGCGGCGACGGGTAGAAGTTCTGCACCTGATCGAGACGGAAACGGTGGCGCTTCAGCCACAGCGCCAGGTTCACCATATCCTCATCACGCGTGCCGGGGTGCGCAGAGATAAAGTAGGGGATCAGATACTGCTCTTTGCCCGCCTGCTTCGAGTAGGTGTCGAAAAGCTGCTTAAAGCGGTCATAGCTGCCCATGCCCGGCTTCATCATCTTCGACAGCGGCCCCGCTTCAGTATGTTCCGGCGCTATTTTCAGATAGCCGCCAACGTGATGCGTCGCCAACTCTTTGACATAGCGCGGATCTTCCACCGCCAGATCGTACCGCACGCCGGAGGCGATCAGGATCTTCTTGATGCCGCGCAGATCGCGGGCACGCCGGTAGAGATCGATGGTCGGCTGATGGTTAGTGTCCATATGCGGGCAGATCTCCGGGTAGACACAGGAGAGGCGTCGGCAGGTCTGCTCGGCGCGCGGCGAGGTGCAGCGCAGCATGTACATATTGGCCGTCGGCCCGCCAAGATCGGAGATCACTCCGGTAAAACCGGGCACCGTGTCGCGAATCGCTTCGATCTCATTAATGATCGAATCCTCGGAGCGGCTCTGAATGATGCGCCCTTCATGCTCGGTGATGGAGCAGAGCGAGTACCCTATAATCTTAATCATTTAGAATTTTTTTTGCGTGTAAAATCAATGGAATGAAAGATTCCATTTTTTCTAAAAATGACAAAACAGATGAAAAGCCAGCCTAGCTCTGCTCATAAAACTCAATTTTTGCACTGCTGTATGATACCAGTGATTACAGGTGCCGAGTTTAACATCATGAAAAGTAGCCCCATTATGAATGATATAACGCCAGCAGCGGTGCCTGACTTCTGACTGAACACCATTGAAACATAGTACATATTTGGGGTAATAACAGACATAGCAATCACGAAAAGTAACTTATGCAGATAACTATTTATTAGGGTCTTAACCTCAACCCTTTTATAAAAAGCCATCGAAACTTAAGCAGCTATCAGTGAATAAAAAACCATGTCATATAATTCACCGACTCATTAAATGCCTCTCGCAAAACAAAAGCACTTCCTGGCATATCCTACCGCATTAAATAAATCAAAAATAATACTGAATATTTTTTAAAAGAAAAAACCACAGCATAACTTCAGTTGTTATGATTAATCCCTGAATGATGATTTCTTCGCATTATATATCATGCTTAATGCATACCAGGCAATAAGAGAGGAATACCCAAAGACCACTGCTGTGGCCTTCAGATATACGTTTAAAGAACGGATTCAGTCGGGGAGCGTACCACTATTTTCTGTAACGTCCGCTTTCTCTGGTAACATTCTGTTTTTAATATATTGTGAATTCCTGCAGATGAGAGGAAAAATCTCCGGGTTATTAATTATACAGCTCGTTGCCGTACGTGCATCCTCCGGAGACCACGATGAAAATGAAAATGTCTGACGGTCAAGCCATTGAGACAATGATTCATTATCAACAGAAGCGCTAAACAGCGCCGCGATAGCCCTGCGTTCAACACCCTTCTCAGGTTCAATAAACGACAACTCATTATGAAAACGGGTAATAATAGCAATACGGCTATCAGTACGAATATGTCTTTCAAGTAAGACATCGTGCAACTCATCAAGTACAGTCTCTCTCTGGGTATCATCCAGGCAAGACCACAGAAAATGAATGTTCCCGGCATTTGTGACAACGTCTGGCTCTGCATCACGGAACCATGATGCAAAGACACCCACACTGCCTCCCATCCGGATACGCAGTCCCTGTAGTTGCATTTGTTCAAGGATAAAGCGAATGTTTACAGGAAGAACCGTAAAACACTCAACAAGCCTTTCAGAAGAATTAAATACTCCACATGCCAGGGCGTTCAGCTTTTCCTTAAAAATATCAAAATGCTCACCTGACTGATATATGTCATGGAGGAATATTGGGCCCATAGCATTTACATCAGATTCATCGATTTTCTCTGCCAGGGCTTTTTGACGCTCCCGCACAAATGCCAAAAGAGAGGTTGTATCTGTTGCTTCTTTGATGACGTCATACTGACCTTTAACAAAACTCAGGGCAGGTATATTCTCCAGAAAACCTGCATTAACAATCCTGCCAACAGCATTTTTGATATACGGCAGTACATTTTTATCCTTGAGTGCTTTAAAGATACTCTCGGCAGAACGAAGATAACGAAGATATGCAGCCACAGCCCGGTCAAACTGCTCCTCACCAGTGTATTCACTGTACGACTCGATACCGGCATAGTTACCATGGAGCACCATGTGAGCAACAGCCTGTGCAGCAAATTCCGCAGGGAAGAGATTCCTCGTCGCCGTATTATTAAGATAATATTGATTTAAAACATTATTGTTCCAGTCCGGGCTCAGAACAATTTTTCTGAAATGGATAACGTCTTCAACAACCTGACGATTTTTAAGCGTCGTTATTGCAGAGCTAACTTGAACCCCACCTGTACCATCATTCCTTCCAATAACGTTTTGTACCGCCTTCGATACAATATTGATATGCCGGATTATTCCCGGATTAAAAAGGTCTACCTGCGGTTGCTCAGCTGCATAGCGTAACATCTGCTCCCGACCGTCATTTCCGATATCCAGTGTGCCAATTTTCAGGTTTGGCAAGGTATCTTCATTATTGACAAGATATTCCACATAAAATACGCCATCAACAAAGTTCGCCATTTTATCCAGTAGTGATTCACCGGCCAGAACAGAGTATGAATCAGCTTCCTGCAGCAATGCCTGCGTGGATTCAGCCTCCCATTTTCCTGAATCTTGAATTTCATCAAGTTTACTGACAACAAACGATATCTGCCTTTCGATGAAAGGCTCCATGCTTATCCGCCCGTCAGCCATCAGTCTCTGCAGACTCAGCACGAAACCTTCATCATACTTTTCTCTGAGTGAAACAGCATAACTCTGATTCATCATTTGCACTGCGACTCTGAGTTGCAGTTCGGCCAGAGCCTGACATTTCTCATCCATCCGGCTAAAAGAAACCAGCCAGTCACGCATCTGAATATGTGGTGCCACTCGCTGCCATGCTTCAGCGAAGCCCCACAAAGCCGTCTGTTCTTCAAGCCGTGGAATATTTATGGCGCCGATCGCGTCTTTAAGAGGCGTATCGAGCAACTCGCTCCTGGCAAGCTCCACTGTGGACTGATAGTGGATGCTCATCAGAAACTCGCTCCACCTTTCCGTATCATTATTAAAAATTCGGGATATTTGTTGATAAGTCAGCGAGAGCATCTCGTCAAAATCATCCGGAGCAATGCCGGGTTCGGTCTGACTAGCTTCGGGATCGCGCAGTAATACCTTAATATCCCGCTCTCCGTATCTGACCACCAGTAAGTAGAGGGCAATAAGAATATAGCGATGCTCTTCTGTTGCAGGAACGGTAAGGTTCAGAATATAAATATCATTAACAAACTTCTTCATTAATCGCGGTGTGATACGAGGATACTCAGAGGGTTTCCAGCGCTCAAGCAACACCGTAGCTTCCTGGCACGCTATCCCTGCATCCTCGTTTACTGTTTCTTTCCAGTACTGCCTTAACGCTTCCTGCCATCCTGCCGAAATAAGAGGAGGTACCTGAAAACTTACGGGAATCCGCTTTGCAATAAACTCCCGCCCGCTGAAACCCGCCACAGAAAGTGAGGCTGAAACCTGTCTTGCCGAATAGGGCACCACTATCCTGAAGTGTTCATGAGTGGCACCGGCAATAAGCTCCATATCACTCCAGAGCTCTTTCACTTTGTCTGCACTGATTCGGTCCAGGTTATCAATGATAAGGATGAAGCGATCTCCATGTGAAATGACCCCTTTTGAGGTAAATCCCTGCAGAGCTTCAGCCAGCTCAATAGCTCCGACCTCCTTATTAACCAGCCAGGTCTCTTCAATCCTGTCAGTACTATTGCGTTTGAACAAATCACCGATACTCGAATATCCTTTCTTTCTGTACCATTCCATGTTCTGCAGGCATGCCAGTCCTGCGACCATAATGGCAGGAGAAAGAAACGCGGCAACCTCAACATAAAAAAGCCACCCTATTAATGACTCCTTGTTAGCAAAATACTGATTAAGGTCTGTCAGCAAATAACGAAGCATCTGCACGGAAAGCAATGACAGAAAAATAAAAACGACGGTCAGCCAGCTCAGCGTGCTGCTGACTCTTTTATCGTATTCAACGATGTTACCCAGAGCCTGATTTTTATACTTATCCAGCACATCACGGGAACCCGGACATTGCAGGCTGACCCCATGATGGATGACATCGATAAGCGCTTTCTTGGTTGAGCCATGATGGTAACGTTCTGCATCAAAGTTAATGAACGTAAACTCACCTTTAAGCTTTTTCTGCAGAAACTTCAATATTGTTGACTTACCTGAACCCAGCTCTCCTTCCAGACCAATAATATTAACATCAGGTGTCCTGATGACCTGAGCCATATTTTCTGCCACTTTTTCATGACTGCTGCCTCTGAACATATCCTGGTCAGCGGGTGATTCCGTCTGCAATCGTAGAGTCATTCAGCAATTCCCTTCGTTATAACGTTAGATTTTTTCAGTATCAAACACGGTGCAGAGCCCGCAGCAACCAAATGACTGCAGCCGGGGCAGTTTAGTTTTAAGCATGCACAAGCCGATTATGATGGAACGCCTTTCACACATTAATATTGAACTGAAGCAATGAAAACATTAATGTGTTTGTTGTGACTGGCTGTAGGGGCCTGGAAGAAATTCCAGAGCCTGACAAACCGGAACGGGGCTGGCTCTGCTCCGGTTTTCTCTAGTTCATCCTGAATCCCACGTTCCTGTTACTTATCCCGTCTCACTCATTCAGCCATTGTTAAGCTTCTTCTGTGTAACCTGCGAATAATACGGATGCAGAATCAGTGCAATGGATTATACATACCTGCAGCGCACCTTACGCTGAGCTGAATCGAATTTTAGGGAACGTCCTTCGCCATTACCCTGACCAGCCAGCTGAACAAGTTTTATCGTCCGGTCCCAGGAATAACATGTTCTCTGCCTGGAACAGCCTTCATCAGGGTCAAACCAGACGTTATTCACAGGTAAAAGGAGACAGCAACAGAGCTGAAGTCTGACATTATTCATGACTATGTCTGCCATCGGATATTTTAGCTCATCTCGGTGACAGCGGTTGTGAAAAACTGCCGTTTTTTACATCGGCACATTGCCCGTGCGCAACCTCCCCCCATAGCGAAATACCGCCCTGCAGAAGATCGGTCATGCCCAGTAGCCCCTGGAACATCAGCATCTTTTCAAAAAAGGTTTTACAGCCTATAGTCTGTAAAACACAAAATACACCTCACCTGCTGTATTACAGTGCGGTCCTCCCTACTCAGTCTGCGAGGCAGATCACTTATGAATAATCAGTTCCCGATAAAAACGCTCAACCAGCTCAGACCTGTGCTAATCGGGTTTCGCAAAATGAAGGGCTTCACGCAAAAAGAGGTGTCTGAGCGACTTGGTGTAACGCAGCAAACCTATGCCCGTTTGGAAGCAAAGCCTGCCAGCGCCAGTATTGATCGCCTGTTCAGAGTATTCAGTATTCTGGGCATAGAAATAACGCTATCATCTCTTTCCCCTTCATTAGCCACATCCCGCACAGAAATGAGGGTTACTTTTGACAGCACTCCCGCCAGACGGGAGAAATGGTGAATTTTAGAAGTCAACTAGTTTTGCCGACTGGCGCCAATTACTCTGTCCGTATCCATTGAGTGGTAGTTTTAAGCCACGCTGGTTACTGGCTTCGCTGTCTTTTTACGATAACTCTCTCCTTTTAGTTCGAACATATAGGGGTCAGTTTGGATTTCGAAAATCATTGTAGGTTAAGGTTATTTTTTGCACTGCCTGGCTGCAATAAGGGAAATTGACCACGTTGACAGGCAGCTTTGAGCTTTGAGTTCAACCGATGGATGCAACACACTTATTAAACCGCTCTGCGGGTGATTCATAGTCTAGCTTTTTTCTCGGTCTTTCATCTAGCTGTCTGACAACACAGTTAAGTCTTTGCTGGCTGTGAACCGATAAGTCAGTTCCTTTTGGAAAATATTGTCTGAGTAGCTTGTTCGTATTTTCATTTGAGCCACGTTGCCATGGAGATCGAGGATCACAGAAATAAATCTGTATGTCTGTCGCTACAGTAAACCGAGTGTGGCTGGTCATTTCAGCGCCTCGATCCCATGTTAGTGTTTTATAAAGCTCAACAGGTAACTCCCGCGCTTGTTTGATGAGTGCAGATATGACAGTTATGGTTTTGTTATCCCTGATTTTGGTCAGAATAACAAAGCGGGAATGGCGTTCAACGAGGGTGACGATATAGGAGTTTTTCGAGCCTTGGATCAGATCACCTTCCCAGTGACCAGGTATGGCTCTGTCTGCGGCTTCCGGTGGCCTTTCGCTGATAGGTATCGCATTCGGGATTTTCCCTAATCCTTTCCCTTTAAGTGATGACGTTCGGGATCTACGCACCGCTTTTCCGCTTCTGAGGTAATCGCCTTTTGTTCTGGCGTGTAGTAAATGCGAGTTCTTCGTTTCATGACAACGTCCCCCTTGATCAAGGATAGCGTTGCATTGACCCGTTGAACTCACAGCGATTAAAGGACATTGCTAAAAGCATTCTGTGAGAAGTAACAGGGAGAAGGTTAATCCCATGATGTGTCTGATCATATAAGCACCGGTATGACTACATGTTTGTACTTATGTTTATATGAACGTATGGCGCAACATACCTATCATTACGTGTGGCGCCATGAGGGTCTCGGTTCGTCTAACCGTTTTATTATGGGTTCTATGGGTTCTGTTTCCAATACTGTATTACAACAGGACTGGCCCACACTGGCATCAATGAGTCAAATAAAAGGCTGAAAACGTCGTCGGGTTTTCCTCTAGTGAATATCCATCCTTTATCAATATGTTTCTCAGTAATGCCGAACACATCGCCATCATACATATACATATCGAATTTAGGATTTTTTATATTCTGAGATTTCACTTCCTTCATGTATTGGCCATTTTCATCCATGATAATTCCCTCTATTTTTTTAGCCCAAGCACAGATTTTATCTCGATAAATTGAAACTCTCGCAGCGGTTACAGCTGTCGTAACTCCCATTCCTAATGGTGCATAAACTTTACCTCCTATCTGGAGGGGAAGATTAATTCCACTTTTTCTCAAATTTGCAATATCCGTATCGGAAATTAGTTGGTTAGTAGCCAGTCCTGAAACACCTTTCATCTCATACACTTCTGCCTCAGCTGGCCAGTTGCGTATAAATGTTTCAATCAAATCTTTTTGAGAAAATAGATCGGGCTCGATAGCTTTATCATGACTTTTGATATCAATGAAAAACACTGCGTTATTGTACACCTTCAGGAATAACACCCACTCTGAACGGTCTGAGTATTTTTCAGCTGGATCTACTGGATTCAATGGCAGATGAAGGTGATGGATACCCCAATCAGCCCAAAGGTTATCCGTTCGTTTCGCCGTTTTTTTACCACTTGTGTCATTAAATAATGTCAATGTTTTACTCTGGTAAGGATTAACATTTTCACCTGAATTAAATAACTCCTCTATTCTCTGCAATCCCACTTTTGCATCATCTGGAACATTTGCCGTGAATCGGTCTGATTTAAGAACTACCCGTCTCCCTGGGGCTATATATCGTAAAACAAAATCACACCACCTCAGTAGAGGATCATGAAGATTCGAGTGCCCAGACTCATCGTATGATAATTCAAATGCCTGGATGCCTTTCTCTGCAATTTCATTAATATCTTTGATTAAATCAATATTTTTCTGTGTGCCTGACATACCAACTCCATTTAAAAATACAGATTAAAATTTCAGTTAAGTAACCTTTGTTCGCCGTTATAGCGAGTTTTCTTAGTGATTTCAGATCGCATTTAACAACCTCGAAAACTATAATAATAGTTGAAGCGATTTTTCAAGCTTTACTATATGTTCACTTTTCGCTCTCAGTGGACCTTAAAGTGGTTTATTACCTATAAAAGAGAATCAGATTATTGCGCAACCTCTTTTCAGCACCCGCTCCATGGTCGACAACGACACCCTGAACTCTTTGGCCACGGTTCGCAGGCTTTGCCCGTTGGCGGGGGCTGCAATGATCCCCTCCCGGTCTATCCGGGCGCTGTTCCCCTGCCCCACGGTTCGCCCGGCAGCACGCGCAGCGGCAATCCCCTCGCTATGACGCAGCAGCATCATTTCCCTTCCCATCTGGGCCATAACGTCCAGGAGGTAAGCATCAAGTTCCCCATCATGTTCTTCTCGCCGTCGACGGTGATCCCTTCTTTATGGAAGCGAATGCTCTCCTGCCAGTCAGGTCGTGAATGATGTTGGGCAGGTATCGGGTATTACGACCAAGACGGCTACCCGTGAGCCGAGCCATCTTTTTAATCCTGGGCGTAGAAAGCTGTTTTTGTTTGACTCAGCATGCGCTCTAACCGCTGACCCAACATTTTATTAAAGATATTCAGCATCATCTGGTTGTTTGCAGCCAAATTTGTTGGAGTTGTTCTTGCGTCATTTTCATCTCCTTTCAGGTTGCTGTGCCAGCGTTAAAATCATGACGCTATACTGTCAGTTGTATCTGATCAAAAGAGTTACGCAACTTCAAATACGGCAGCTGTATTCCGTACCATTCGCTGATGCTGGCCACCAGCTGCATGGCAAACCTGACCGAATTTCCACATCCTGCAAACAGCCGGCATGCTCCTGGGAATGAAGGGCTGCTCTGATTGAAAAGCGGAAGTTCGCAGTTTGATAAAGGCATTACTTTAATTCTAGCGTGTAAATAATAGGGGGCAGGTCAAGTAAACTAGCAGGCGTGGCGGAGAGACCATTGCGCTGACGCCTGAAAAATGCTAAAAGTATTTATACATAACCCTCTGGATATAAATATGAAATCTTTAAAGAATTCAATAATTTTCTCTGAAAAGCAAAAAATTGAATTCGCTAATGTAATAAAAAAAAATCTCTTCAGCGAAAAGCGTAATAAAGTGACAATTTTTTTATGTGGAGGAGATGTTAACGACAGTAAATATGGGCGATATAAAATTTCTCAAGTTTTATCTAGATATGAAAAGCTGGAGATTTTCTATCCAGAGGATTTGTTTGATGACCTTCTTGCTGGGCAGGGACAATATAGTCTTTTAAGCATGGAGAATATACTAGCTGAATCTGTTGATGCGATAATAATAATCCCGGAAAGCCCCGGCTCTTATTCTGAGCTTGGGGCTTTTGCAAACAATGAAAAATTATCATCGAAAATGATATGTGTACAAGATAATAGATTTAGATTTAAGAAAAGTTTTTTAAATTATGGACCTATTCGGTTACTTAAGAAAAATGGCTCCTCATCAGTGATTAGATGTGATTTTAACGCCCTTGATGATGTTTTATTAAATAAGGGGTTTTATCAATCCTTGATGAAAAGCATTAAAATCATTCAAAAGAAATCACCTGTAAAGAAAAGCGTAGATAATATATTGATGGCGGACAGGTTTATCTTGCCATGTATATATCTTATGGACGGTATCAATAATGTATTACTTTATGATTTATTAAGTAAGGCGACAGGAAAGGCAAATACATTGTGCGAAATTATCGTCAAATCTGTATTGTCAAAATTAATGAAAGAGCGGGTTATTGTTAGAACATCAGAAGGTTATCACATTACAGACGCTGGTATGGAATATGTACTACTTCGATTTGATCGGCTGGTTTTAGATAAGCTACGACTTGAAATGATGAACTTCGAAAATCGTAGAAATATATCATTGAACTATGATAGTATTTTCTCTGCGCACCCTTAGCGAGTCCCTTGCTAGAGGTGACTGGATAGTGTCTCGCTGTCCTGCATTAAATCTACTATTTTGGCAGTTTCCCTCGAACTAGGAGAACATCTCCCGATGTTCTCCGAGAGCGAGGAAACCTGGTATTTATGACGTAAGGGTGCGCGTATTCATGAAGAATTCCTCCAGGACCGATGTTTTTCGCTTACGTAACTTTGGTCTGCCTGTGATGTCTTCAGTAACGGATATGTCAAGAGAGATGCGACTATCTGTTGAACTTTTAACCTTGTTGATCACAAGAGCGGATGACTTTTACAAAGTTTATAGTGTGCCAAAAACAGGTAAAGCTAAAGGTGAAAGGATTATTTGTCAACCCTCTCGAAGGCTCAAGGCTTTGCAAGCATGGGTTTTAAGAAATATATTAGACAAACTCAATTCGTCGCCTTTTTCAACTGGTTTTGAACGAGGCCAGTCCATAAAAGACAATGCAAACCCACATGTCGGTTCGAACTTTATATTAAATATTGATTTAGAGGATTTTTTTTCCAGTATTTCTTCTAATAAAGTTTATACTGTTTTTAATTCGTTGGGCTATAATAAGTACATATCTTCGGTTTTAACAAAAATCTGTTGTTTTAAAAAAAAATTACCGCAAGGATCCCCCGCATCCCCTAAGTTGGCAAACCTTGTTTGCATGAGGCTTGATCACAGGATTAATGGTTATGCAGGAAGACGAGGCATTATATTTACTCGTTACGCTGACGATATAACTCTTTCAGCTCAGTCATTAAAGAAGATTGAAAAAGCAAAGTTTTTTTTATTTTCAATAATACCTACTGAACAATTAGTTGTTAATTTTAACAAAGTAATTGTTAGCGGCCCGAGAAAACAGAAAAAAATCACTGGATTAGTATTGTCAATTGATGATGTTGGCATAGGGAGACAAAAATTCAGAGAAATAAAAAGCAAGATACATTATCTTTCTGTAGGACGCTCTGAAGATTATGCGCATGTTGGTGGATTGTTGGCATTTACAAAAAGTGTAGATGAGAAAAACCACAGACGGCTTGTTGTTTTTGCGCAAAAATTAAATAAGAAATTCAACCTTGATTTGGATAAGTTATTTAAGCACGGTTAATGCTAAGCGTGCAATTTATGATCCCTTCCCAATATCGACGCCAAGTTAAATCAGATTCGGACCGTTTTGCTGACTCCGGATAAACGCCTCCGGCGTCTGGTTATTTAATTATGAATGGGGACTTTGCTGATTATATTCCTGCCGCCAGCACTCGATCTTCTCCTGAGCCTCTTCCAGTGACAGGAACCAGTGCACATTCAGACATTCATCACGGATGACTGCCATTAAATGACTCGACTAGCGAATTATCTGTGGGCTTTCCCGGTAGTGAGAAGTCCATCGTCACCTTATTTTCATACGCCCATCTGCCCAGCGATTTGGAGATAAATTCACTGCCATTGTCTGTCTGCAACCTGAGTGGCACACGGTGCTTTATTTGCTTCAGGCGCTCCATAACGGCAACCACATCCTCGTCATGCAAGCCTTGCCCAACGTGGATTGCCAGACATTCCCGACTAAAATTATCGACTACAGTCAGCGCCCTGATTCGACGTTCGTTGAATAGATCATCAGCAACAAAATCCATGCTCCAGCACTGATCCACCGCACCGACCTCCGAGCAGACGTGCCGGTGTCTGGCCGTGACATGCCGACGGGGACGTTTTGTTCGCAGATTCAGTCCTTACGTACAATAAATCCTGTAGGTTTCTTGTTGTTTACTAACCAGCCTTCACGCCGTAAAAGAATATGGATACGTTGGCAACCATAGCGAACCCGCGCCGCAGCAATCTCACTTATCCTCCGGGCCAGGGCCCTTTCATCTCAGCAGCTGCGATAGTTATACACCGTATGACTCTGCGTCATCTGACGGCAACCTCGGCGCAGACCAATACAATATGCGTCCAGCAGGTAAGCCTCCGTCTCCCATTTATGGACGGGCCTCAGAACTTTTTTCGAATGATATCCTGGAGCATTTCCTTATCCAGACTAAGGTCTGCCACCAGACGACAGAGTTGCTGGTTTTCATCCTCCAGTTGCCGCAGACGACGCAGTTCTGTCACGCCACTCCCGCCAAACTTTTCTTCCAGTTATAAAAGGTGGCTTCAGAAATGCCAATCTTTTTGAACACTTCCTCCACCCGCGTGCCAGTCTCGGCCTATTTCAGCGCAAACGCGATCTGCTCTTCTGTATAGTGGGTCTGTTTCATGACGGACAGGCCTCATTGTTCGTTGAAAGAAAGACCGTAGATTTCAGTTTAGACTGGCTCTTTTTACAGGGATGAGATCAATTTGGCCTGAATCTCAAAAAATGCCCGGAACTAAAACGGGTCTATTCACATACGTCACCAATACACGGTGGTGTTAAGGTAGGATGATTTTCACGATTTAACTTTTGAATAACTTGACTATGGATCGCAACTTGTTGAATCATATGAAACACGGCTGATGTCAGCTGTCGAGAGCATGCAAATAGGGTTTACGCTGCTTTAGCGTCATAAGTGTGAGAAAAGCAGGGAGTAATCGACTATCTCAATCTGTTGATGCACTTCCCGCGTGTGTATATCTATTTTAGTAACTAAAACATAATGCTTTTCTATTTATTGCTAGGTGAGTAAAATGCATAGGATAATCATAAACCAAATTCCCCAGTGCGTATAAATGCTAGAAATAATAGGAAAGAAATCAAACTAATATAATATGGGATTGCGAGATGAAATATTGGTGGGAGTCGGTAAGAACTACAGCATATTGGCGATATGCTCTATTTTCAGGCGAGGCAATAGCAAAGTTTTTTTCTGTCCTTGGCGTGTTATATTTGTTGATTAATTTAGCCGATACTTTCAAGATTTACGAGAAAGGGCAGTATAGCAATTATGGGATTTTCATTCTTATTGGTTTGGCCATTGTCTTTGTGATATTTACAAGGCGCCCAGTGTCACGAGTGTCTTACAAAGTGCCTAAGAAAGATTACTCATTTGAAGTGAAAATAAGTGATTTATTCAAGGAGAGTGGAGAGATAATAATTAGTTCAAACACCACATTTGATACTGATATGAGTTCGGGTCTAATATCTACAGCTAGTTTACAGGGTCAATTTGCAACTCAGTTTTTTAATGGGCAAACAACAGAAATAGACCGACAGATTGAAGAATCACTTGCGCGAGAAAACTATGTAGAAATTGATGGCAAGCCCGGCAAACTAAAAAAATACCCTCTTGGTACTGTTGCTCGCGTTTCAGCTCATGGCAAGAATTTCTATTTTGTCGCAATGTCAGATATTAATCCTGAAGGAACAGCATTTTCAAATAGTAGAATGCTGGACGAGGCTCTTGAAGGTCTATGGTCAAATATGGCACGAAAAGGAGAATTAGGTGATATTGTTATGCCTCTAATGGGGACAGGAAGAGGGCGGGTGGCTATATCAAGAAAGAAAGTAATAGAGCGCATTGCTCAGTCGTTTGCCGATGCGGCTCAAGAACGAGTGTTTTCCAATAAGTTATCTATTATAGTCCGGCCTGAAGATGCATCAAAATTCACTTTAAATTTGTTTCAAGTGAGGGATTACCTAAGTCAAAGCCTTAATGCTTAATTACATAAACGTTATTAAAATATTAATAGAAAGTCTCTGTGATCTACAGTAATTGGAGGAGAATATGGCTTACAGAAATGGAAATTATATAGCGTTCGATGGCTTAGGTGAAACTGATCCAACCAAATCGGATTTTCGCTATTATGCCTCAATTCAGGCATGGGCAGCGGGAAAGGGATACGATTTTAAATATGTAGACAGTCATGATAAAACTTTCGCAGTACGAGATTCTAGTCTGAGAGCAACACTCGAAGCGCGTATAAAAGAGCGTCTTGCTGCATCAAAAAATATTGTAATCATCTTAAGTGATAAAACACGTAAGACTGGAAGTATGCTTTCATATGAAATCGAGAAGGCTGTTGATATTTATAAACTTCCACTAATCTGCGCTTATACAGATTTAAATCAAATGTTGACTCCTTCTGCGTGGAGTCACCGCTGGCCTCTTGCACTCAAAGATCGTATAGAAAACGGAAGTGCTAGAGCTATCCATATTCCATTCAAAAAACTAGCTTTACTAGATGCACTGACCTATACCGTACATAGCCATAATTTGGAGAATGGGTTGCACTATTATTCTCCTGAGGCTCATCTTAAATTCGGGTGCATAGATTAACTGGCCTGAATCGCCACGGATAATCTAGACACTTCTGAGCCGTTGATAATATAGGTTTTCATATTCAGCCGGTGGCATCTGCTCGCTCGAACCATGCCGACGCTTACTGTTATAAAACATTTCGATATAATCAAAAATATCGCTTCTGGCTTCGTCTCTCGTTCCGTAGATCCTTTTCTTAATCCGTTCGCGTTTCAGTAGCTGGAAAAAGCTTTCCGCAACCGCGTTGTCGTGGCAGTTACCGCGACGACTCATGCTGCCTTCCAGACCGTGTGATTTCAGGAACGACTCCCACTCATGGCTCGTGTACTGACTGCCCTGATCAGAGTGAACCAGTACCTGCTTTTGAGGATTACGCCTCCACACCGCCATAAGTAATGTGTTCAGGACAATATCTTTTGTCATGCGGGGTTGCATTGACCAGCCGATAACTTTTCGGGAGAACAGGTCAATCATCACGGCCAGATACAGCCAGCCTTCGTGAGTTCGGATGTAGGTTATGTCCGTCACCCAACGCTCATCCGGTGAGTCCGGATTGAACTGCCGCTGGAGCCTGTTGGGTGTCACGATGCTGGCTTCGCCTTTACGTGCCCGTGTGCTACGGTACCCAACCTGAGCTTTTATTCCGGCACGCTTCATCAGCCGCCAAACCCGGTTCACTCCGCACTGCTGTCCGGTATCACGCAGATCGAGATGGAGCTTGCGATAACCATAGACGCAGCCAGACTCAAGCCAGAACTGTTTGATTGGCCCGGTCAGCATCTGGTCTGTCTGGTGACGCTGCGAATGTGGCTGCTGAAGCCAGAAATAAAATCCACTCGGATGGACATCCAGAATCCGACAGAGCAAACGAACAGGCCAGCAACGGCTGTTGTCGCGGATATATTAAATGACTCTGAGGTGTCGGTTAAACCCGTGGCGATTCAGTTGCAATAACTAATGACTATTCCAAGCAGGTTTTTGCATCTGTTAGTGAAAAGGATGAGGGCGTCGCCTGCGCAATGAAACTTTCACGGCTTTTAGGTTTGCGAACAGAAGAAACCGTTCAGTCTGTAAAATCACTTCAGACATGGAAAAAAGCACTACAGAATGGAGATGAAAAAGTTCGCGTTGTTTTTGGTACGTAAGGAGGACGGCCGAGAGATACCACAATAATAAACCGAACTGAAACTATTGAAGCCATTAACAGAGCAATAACTTATTCTGCTGAAAATAATGGAAAACTTAACGATAAACCTTCCATTCATCTGGCGATAGAACGATACAGGAATATCGTACGTGAGGCAGGACTTGTTGGCGAGTTTGCCCCCCATAGTTTGAGATATGCTTATACTAATGATGCCCTTAAACTCCATAAGGACAAAGGTTTTAGTCAAAAAGAATCAGAGGCGCTCACCTCGATGGATTTAGGCCATGGTGATGGAAGAAGACATTATGTTGCACGGGTTTATAACAAACTGAAGGAATAATCATTGGGCAATCCTTAATAACCCCTTAAAATCTAAATGAGTTTAAGGGGCAATGTTTTGATTATGACCATTTTTTACTTATCGTGATGTATCTTATACGAGAATGTTACGTGTTCCTTCACGTAATTTTCACCTTCAACTTCAGGTTGTATTTCTTCAATGGTTACTTCGCAAACCATTCCACTATTGTTTAACAGCATTGCTTTCTGCCCAACCATCAGAGATACTGTACGTGTTGGCCTCATTTCAGCCCTGAAATCTAATGGGTCTGAATTTTCTCCCTGAAGCTTCCATACAGCTTTGAGGTCATAATCTTTATAGATTCTGACTATATTACTGTTCGCTTCGTCGAACATGATATCGAATTTATGTTCACCGTAACCGACTCTATAGTAGCTATGGTCTCTATGATTGAATGTAACGCGTCCGTTAAGAGCTGGGTTGGTGTAATTCGCCGGATCAAGCAGAGTATCGGCATGCTCAAGTCTTGCGCAGCGCTCTCTGTGGGTTGCAATTGAAACCGCATTGCTTTTGTCGGCTGGCAAACCCGCGATCCAGCGCCAAATCGCTTCAATTTGGCTGGCCCCAGGGTAAGCCATCCTCTCTTCAGGATAATTGAAATCAAAACCTTTAGGATTATGTGGAGTAAGCCAGCCCGGCAATTCGCAACTAGGATTGTCAACAAACATAACTGACAGCCACGTCTCTGGCTTGGTTTCCAAAACATCGCTTATCCATCTGTTTTCAATGGCTACCCCTGAAAGTGGCATGTTATTCGCGCGTTCAACGTAGTTGGCGTCAACGATCATAAGAACATGCGCACAATCTGTCATCTCACGCATAAATCCGCTCAAGCTACTTCCATAGTCGACTCTTTCGTCAATTTTAACGATGAAACCTGCCATATGAAGATGAGAAGCAAAGAGGTGAACCCACTTACAATGCTCTGCTGACGTCCATGCGTAAGAAATAAATAAATCGGTTTTCATTTTTAATTTCCCTTTTTGGCAAAAATCTATTAATGAGGAACCTGTCTATAGGTAAACTCAGCTACTGTATTATTACTAACTATAACATTGGGATCTATGATTAAATTTTATGATTCAACTCGAGTTTTAGAGTTTGTTTCTCCGCTAAATCCAGCATGTGATGAGGTTTTTAACTGAAGAATTTTTCTAGGGACTTGCCGGGTTAAAAATCCTGCAGTACGATACTTCTGCTAACCGTTGTCATCACGACAACTGCCAATGTTCCGGGGATTTGAGAGGAACGCCTTCGGGTAATCACATGCTAATGTCATCACTACCTGAGAGATGACGCTTTCGGGCGGTAACAAATCTGTTTAACCTTTGAAAACAGAGACCCCAGCGGTTAAGGTCCTTTTCTACTTCGCATCGCACTCCCACACACCTGTTTTACTCGTCTGGCATTCTGTGCCTGATTCTCACTTCTGGGGGAAACTTTCCCTCTGGGACGGTTCCATTTTTTATAAGGAATCGTACCGATGCATTATGAATCGCCACGGATAATCTAGACACTTCTGAGCGGTTGATAATATAGGTTTTCATATTCAGCCGGTGGCATCTGCTTGCTCGAACCATGCCGACGCTTACTGTTATAAAACATTTCGATATAATCAAAAATATCGCTTCTGGATTCGTCTCTCGTTCCGTAGATCCTTTTCTTAATCCGGTCGCGTTTCAGTAGCTGGAAAAAGCTTTCCGCAACCGCGTTGGCTTCGCCTTTACGTGCCCGTGGGCTACGGTACCCAACCTGAGCTTTTATTCCGGCACGCTTCATCAGCCGCCAAACCCGGTTCACTCCGCACTGCTGTCCGGTATCACGCAGATCGAGATGGAGCTTGCGATAACCATAGACGCAGCCAGACTCAAGCCAG
This sequence comes from Kosakonia sp. HypNH10, assembly GCF_029850615.1. Taxonomy (NCBI): domain Bacteria; kingdom Pseudomonadati; phylum Pseudomonadota; class Gammaproteobacteria; order Enterobacterales; family Enterobacteriaceae; genus Kosakonia; species Kosakonia sp. HypNH10. The sequence continues at coordinate 29,013 of NZ_JAOTIU010000006.1, read as the reverse complement.
AACTGTTTGATTGGCCCGGTCAGCATCTGGTCTGTCTGGTGACGCTGCGAATGTGGCTGCTGAAGCCAGAAATAAAATCCACTCGGATGGACATCCAGAATCCGACAGAGCAAACGAACAGGCCAGCAACGGCTATTGTCGCGGATAAAGGCGTACCTCAGTCGGACAGCTTTGCGAAGTACGCCGCGGCTTTTTTTAATATGTCCCGTTCGTCCGTAACCCGCTTCAACTCTTTCTGAAGACGGCGAATCTCGGCCTGAGCATCTGACTGTTCATTGTGAGTGGGAGAATCCGGGCCGTACTTCTTTATCCAGGCGTAAAGACTGTGAGTGGTGATATCGAGACGTGTTGCAACACTGGAAACAGAATGACCACGATCAACAACCTGTTTGACTGCTTCAATTTTAAACTCTTCAGGATAACGCTTACCGCTCATGGGCACCTCTCTTAAAGTCATCTTAAATGACTCTGAGGTGTCTGTTAAACCCGTGGCGATTCAACCTGCCCCCAAGATTAGATACAACCTTCAGTTAGTAATGTCGGTTGGTTTTTCTTCATATTTCCTGTTTCGCCAGTCCGTTGCGAATTCAGCTGGTGTCTGGTAATCCTCGATGAATGGGGACGGCACCCGTTATAATCCTGCTGCCAGTCATTAATCGTTTTCCCGGCATGAAGAATATCGCTGAACCGGTGTTCATTCAGACACTCAACGCGAAAGAGTCCGTTAAAAATTTCAATAAATCCGTTCTGCGTTGGCTTACCTGGCTGGATAAGCCGTAGTTCCACACCATGCTCAAAGGCCCATTAATCGAGCGCGCGGCAGGTAAATTCCGGCCCCTGATCGGTTCTTATTGTCGTCGGATAACCCCGAAAAAACGCGATGCTGTCCAGAATACGCATGACCTGAACGCCTGAAATACCGAAGGCAACAGCGACCGTTGGCCAGAGCGTCCATAACGAAATCCATCGACCATGTAAGGTTCGGCGCATCCGGGCGCAGAAGCGGAAACCGTTCGGTCGCCAGCCCTTTACGGCGTCGTCTGAGTTTTACACTCAGTCCATTAAGGTGGTAAATACGGTATACCCGCTTGTGATTGACGTGAAGGCCCTCCCTACGCAGCAACTGCCAGATGCGCCGGTAACCAAAACGTCTGCGTTCAAGCGCCAGCTCAGTAATACGCCCTGATAAATGTGCATCAGCAGCCGGACGCTGAGCATCATAACGGCAGGTCGACAGGGGCAAACCTGTAAGCCGGCAGGCAAGGCGTTGCGACAGACCGATCGTATCACACATAAATACCACGGCTTCCCGCTTCTGGCCTGTCGTCAGTACTTTCGTCCCAGAGCCACCTTAAGCGCCTCCTTATCCAGCATGGCTTCGGCAAGCAGCTTCCTGAGCCTGGCGTTCTCTTCCTCTGGCGACTTCAGGCGCTTAACCCCGGGCACCTCCATACCGCCATACTTCTTACGCCAGGTGTAAAAGGTGGTGTCGGAAATGGCGCGCTTACGGCAGAGCTCACGGGCAGAAACCCCGGCTTCGGCCTTGCGGAGAATACTAATGATCTGTTCGTCGGAAAAACGCTTCTTGGTGGGGATGTCCTCATGTGGCTTATGAAGACATTACTAACATCGTGGTGTGTTAATCAACGGGGAGCAGGTCAGTTGATGCTCCCCACCAACTTCTTGGCGTGGTCGGGTCAGAGGCGTTTGGGATAACTTCTGCTAATCGAAATCATCGAGATCATCTCCAAAGTGATGGCCTGTTTCAATCATCCACTACATAGACCAATGCATGCGGTTATGCTAGTTTGACGTAATATTTGTTGGGGACAATGGGGAGATATTCCCCATTGCATTGGTAGGATCATCATGAGCGCCGAATTGGTTCGTTATTGCGAATGTAAGTAGCATAAATCGAATTTGAACGCTTTGCCTTTCCTGAACGCGGTGCTACCAACTTGAGCCAAATTTCACCGTTTGCATTTGGTGTTTCTATGGCTGCAATACACCACACACAGCCAAAGTTGGTATAGCTAAGGTGGATTAACATACCTACGTAGAGTTTGTCTCGAGGGATATGTTGACCAACATTATGACGTTGAGAATAAAATTTACTCTTCATGCGTTACTCCTTAGCCTCTAGCCGTTGAACTTCGCTTCGAGTTGAAGCCGTTAAGCTACCGTTTACACTAAGCACTTTCAGAATCACGTACCCAGCTCCCATTTTTTGAGCATCTTCATTAGAAAGATCTGGAATGTTTTCTTGTAGGTCTAGTGCTCTCATGGTTGCGAGTCGTTGCATACCCATAGGTCCGCTAGCTAAAATTTTCATTTCGGCATCATGTAGTTTCAGCACTTCGCCTGTGGCAGTTTTGCTTTCAGAACGAAGGGAAGGGAAATGTAGATCTTTATTCATGTCAGCTGCTCCTGAATGATTGTTTTGATTATCTCCGAGCTAGATTACAACCACCTCTTAATGAATGCAATATTGCTTAATTTTTAATTAGAATGAATTCAAAATCATAAATATTAATTTTTTAAATACAACCTTTGATAGTTTAATATTCAAATCTTATCTTCCTTCTTATTTGAAGTCTAAATGTAATTTTAATGATTGTTTTTTTATTTATTATTATCATAATGAATGCGTCTTACCTTAAAAGAGACCGCTATTATGGTTGCGGATGGAAAATATGAATTTTGAGAAAAGTGGAATTATTGTTGAAAACCCTTATCAAGATGCAAGTAACAACGTGTGTCTGGAACTTATTCAATTACTGCTTGTTGTCGAAAAAATTAAAGCATCGAAAGTAGGAATGAATGCGTTAGAGAGCCTTGTGAGTTTGCATAACTTTCTTAGAGACCAAGAAAGCATTCGAGGGTATTTCTCTTGGAGTTGGCATGTGTCGAGAATGCCGGAGGCTGAGGCTGACGAAATTTTCTCGACGGTTTGTCGAGTTTTAGATACAAAGCAGCAGCCTAGTCTCAAAGACTTTTTTATAGCAGCTAATTCGTATTTAAATCAATTTAGAGGCATGTCAAACCAACCACTAGATAAGCAAGCTATGGAGCGTCAAGAAGAATTTTGGTTAACCATCGCGCCAGAATTGATTAATGAACATGGTTATGACTTTAGAAGCCTACAAAATGATGCTCTGGGTTATTCTCATTTGAGCATTGTCTACGCTTATAAAGAGACTGCAAAGATTTTGGGTGTGATTGAGAAACTCCAAAGTATCGATGATAGCAAAATTGTAGAAGAAGCGATTGAAAAATATGCAAGTGAGATTCAACTCGATCGCTCAAGTATTTTTAAAAAATCAGAACGTTCTCTTCATTTTAGGCACCAGATAAACCAAAAAATTTGCCTCGATTTTGGCGAACATTTTTTTCAACTGGTAAAGTTTGTCAAGAGACTTTTTGCCATCGATAGCATCCCGTACGAAAACTATGATCTTAAAGTAACAATTGAAAATGAAGAATATCAGCACACTCTTTGTAAACCTAAGGTTTGTGATGTGGTGACCATAAAACTACCACGAGAGGCTTTCAACCACGCTAAAGACTCTGGAACTGTCATGTTACTGAACAGAGTTATTTTGACGCGTATTTGGGATACCGTGGATGAGCAATCTACTTTTCGGAGTTATGTCGATGAAAGATATCATCTTGAAAATTTGTCTGAATACTCTTATTGGGCTAGTAACCAAAATGAAACGCTACTAAGCATCGAATTGAGCAAAGGGAGAAAGCTATCAATTTCGTCGATGATGCGAGGATTGAAATTCTCCTATTGGTTCTATTCAGAAAAAGCAAAACAGCAAAAAAGATTGAATATAGGCGAAGCGGTTAAGTTATACGTCAAGGAAGAAGCGCTTCGAGACAGTGCAACAACAGTAAAGTTTTCATTTGAAGCCATCAAGCGAGTAGCTAAAACAGAGCTCGCCCCTTTGATTTGTAAACAGTTGTTCTGGCGTCTTAACAATGATCTCCCGAGTGTTAGGTATAGTTTTTGTCCTTTAAACGATTCTTTTTATCAAAAAGTTAAGCACACGGTATGCGATATAAGAAATATCTTAGACCCCCGAATAAATATAGAAAATTACAGTTCTCTTCTTGAGAAGATCCTTCAGATAGAGATATTTTTAAGGAATGATGATGGGGCTAACTATAGAGACTCTGATCTTGAGTTTTCATGGCAATCAAAATATCCTCAAGACGATGAGATACATAGACGTCGCTTAAAAGAATCAATCAAGCATAAAGACGTGCTCTTTATCTTGAATCATTAAATAAATAATTGTAACGGTAGAGTATGAAATCAAGTTAAAGAGCCTATCTACTTATTTGGTGGCTATTCAGACATCCACCAACAGTTCATTATTTTTGTATGTCAAAGTTACATAAACATCTTTGTTCGAATTTCGAGGTATAACCCATTTGGGGGCAAAAGTGATTTAGAGACGAACGTCCGAAAATGGCACTCATCAGCTCTAAGGTCCCCTCCGGCTCCCCAGTATACCGGGTCGTCAGCTCAACTGCGCTAACCGGTAACTGGGCTTCCTTTTCTGAGCAACGCATTTTTTCACTCTCGCTCCACTGGAGTTCTTCATTGCACAGCGTCAGCAGATAACGCGATGGAGCCCAGCCCTCCGCCAGGGTTCGTTTCTCCAGTTCATGCCATTCAGCACTGGCGCGGGTTAGACGCAGGCTACGCTCAAGGTGACCCTCTGGTCGTTTACCGCGACCGGGGACACCGGAAAGCAAGTGCAACACAAATCACCTCAATGGATAAATTACGCAAGCCCGCCGGCGGGTCAGAGTGTAGCGAGATAACGCACAATATTTAAGACATAATTAAGGGTTTTCCGAACCGTCAGACAACGGACCAATACCACGCGTCCTTCCGTTCAGTACAGCGCTCACTCCCTGACACCACCTGGGAACGAAATGACGTCCCCTTTCTCCCTCCCGGTGCTGCGTTCAAGCTCCCTGACATACTGCTGCAAAAGTATAAAGTTATGTAATAGCTCCACATTTTCAGCCATCAACTTTTTGATTTCTTCCCTTAGTTCATTTCTCTGGCGGCGATACTTTTCTTTCAGTTTGATCTGTTGCGCAATGCCCTGCTCATCAACTGGCGTGGTACCTTGGAGCACCTTTTTCAGACTGCGGATACTCTCCCTGACCAGTCTGTACTCTGGACAGTTATAATTCAGGGTGCCGTTCGCCAGCCCCGCCCGTTTTTCCACAGCATACTGGCTGATACGCTCCCCTGATAACATAAGTTCCCTCAGAGCCTGCTCTGCTCTTGCTTGTGTTTTTTTAACCCCCGACAGTTCATTCGTCATGCTCTATTCATCCTTTTCAAAAAAGCGGACAGCATCTGCATAAAAATCTCTTTCAAGCATTAAAAAATCCCTGTCAGCCTGAGGGGCATTATTTCGCACGGCAATCTCCAGAAGACTGTTATAATGAGCCATCCTGCGTTTCCACACGGGAACAGAATCCACTCCGGCCAGCATGTTCTCGCATCCCGGATTGCAGGACGCTGACTGAACCACCGCCTTAAACTCGCAGTCATGGCCATTCATGCAATAAAAACCGTTTCCAAGCGATACCAGTTTTTGTCCACCTCTTTTAGCCATACTCATCGCTTTTTTCAGCGTAGGAAACGTCATCTGATGTAAGTGCCCACCTCTCTGGGACATCAGTAACTTCCCGCCTTCGCCATAAAGCAGGCCTTCATGCTGATAAGAAACAGCCCTGGAAGCTGATAGTTCGGTCTCGACCCTCTCAATCTCGGCAGCGAATGCCTGCGGTATCGCCCGGCTAAAATGCGACGCGTTGAGTGCGCCGGACATATACCACTCCGTCATACCTCTGATTAAGTGTTTAAACTGCCGGATAAGGTCATTGGTAGAGATCAGATCAAGACGCCTGAGGTGTACAGCAAGTGAACGGCGAAACTGATGTGTTCGCAATGGCCAGAGAGCCCCCTCCCATATCTCCATCGCAACTCGTTCATCATCACGTATGTTTGGATTAAAAAGCCTGAACTCATCAATATCGTCACGTCGGATGAACAGATGGTGTTTTTTCACAAATTTCTTTGCCCACTCAGTCTGGCGCTGCGTCCCCATAAAAGAGAGTTTTTGCTCTGAGAACCACGACCTGATATTTAAAGACAATGGAACATTGTCCAGCGTCTTCCCGTCCAGGCCTGTCATGATTTGATTAATTCTGCGTAAATGCTGAAAAGGTTTTTCCACATAGCGACAAACAACCCAGTCTTCGTGACTTCCCCCCTCCGGCGCGAACTTTTGCAATACCGAACGAAGCCCCAGAATATCACCATCATAAATCAGTGAACCGTGCATCACGCCAAGCACTTCACTGTGTCTCATCCCCGACATAGCCTGTATCACGTTCATGACTTTTAGCGTCAGCTCAAAATGCCAAGCGTTCAGCTTTATGTGATCAACGCAGATAAAATCAGACGCCCAGCGCTTATTTTTGTGTACCGAGAACCAGCCCTGCATCCCGGGGCCAAGTGTAGCGAAAAGCGCCCGAATGTCCCCGGAAGCGATATTGTAGTAATACGCAGCCCGGTAATCAGGTATGCTTTTTGCTGTCCCTCTTTTACGGGCTTCCAGCATCGACGTATAGTAAGGCGAATCATGAAAACCGTTTATGATAGCGCACAGCCGAGAAAATCCGTCAAAATCGAAATCACTGATTTCAGCATCCAATTCAGCAATCAGTCCTTCCCAGACAGACATCATAAGACTGAAGGGCATACAATATGTCTGGTTTGAATCATCCACACAGTTGTAACTGTCGAAGCTCACATCAGGGAAGTAACCGTATTTTCGAAGGCGGGTATGGCCTGTCAGAGATATATCCGCCAAGTCCATAAAGTAATTACGTAATGTTCTTTCTGAACGCTTCCTACCATGCTCATCCTGCTCCTTCATTTTTACAATGAAAGCATTCCGGACAAGCGGAAAACGAAGCTGAAACAGACTGCGATACCCCATAGACTCAATAATACGGGCTCCCGCCACAATGTTTGCACATTTCCGTAGCAGAGACTGCGTCTTCGCGGTTCTCCCGACAATCCAGAGCAGGCTGGCTGAGATGATTTTGGCTTCAAGACGCAGTTCAGGATCCCGTATGCCTGAAAAATTAACAGTTCTTAACGTTTCACCAATACGGGTTCTGACATAGCGGTTGGTCCAGACATCATCCCTGAAATAAATATTCAGCGTCTCCTCATTGATAAAACGCATATCATGTTCATCTGAACTGGCGATAACCAGACAGTTATTCAGACGTTCAAAGCTATTGTTTTCCAGTGCCTCACAGATGATATCCTCAGTCGGAAATTCATCACCAGAGCGAAGCGGCGTTCCGGCAGGAAACTCCGCCATTCGACAACGGCTTACCTCTTTTTTCTTCAAATCTGCCATACTGGAGCCACACCTTCGCGCTGAAGCTTAACGCGTGCTTTTTTCAGGATCGCCTCATCTAACAGCCCAAGCCGTAAATCAATCTTAAGGAGTAACGTTTCATAACGTTCCACAGCATTGGCCGAACCGATGTACAACGGTTTTCCATACTCGATTGCATGCCTGAATGACAGCAGGAGCCATACAGACTCCAGCGTTTCCACAACACAACTTTTTGAACATTCGACACAATTAGAAAAATCCGCACATGCCTTTGGTGTCCGACCAAATCGTTTTTGCTTTTTTATAAAGCGCAATTCAATATCTGTAGGCGGCTCCTGCGATCGACATCCGAGGCCATTAAATAAAAGATCCACACCCTCATCGCTTTCACGCAGATCAATCCCCAGCTCATCGGCAACTTTTACCCGCTCGGATAACGCACGTGTAGCAATGCCCTGATTCATAAGCGTATCAAGTGCAGCACTGAAGTTTTTCTTCGCCACCTGTGGGTTACCTGCAGCATAATTCCGCCTATAAGTGCCCCAGTTATGCTGCGCTTTTTCCGCCGTAACCAGACCATTCTTTAATATTCTGTCCGTATACTGCTCAGATGTTTTGCGTAAGCCGGAAACGGTAATTGATGGAAGAGAGGGATTAAGCTGCCGCATCGTGGCCCATGCCCCCTCAGAGTTACAAAATTTAGTCAGATGACTGGGATTAAGAGAATAAAGCTTACGGTATTTCACCTGCGGCTCACTCAGAAACAGCGCCTGTACAGGAAGGAAGTTATCTGCGGAAACCAGATAGTTAACGATGTCGTCCCTGAGCCTAATAAAAGACAGAAACCAGTAATAGCCAGCACGTTTGGTCACATACTCAGATTTACCTATCGTCAGACGTATATACTTATTCGCTCTCCCCTTATAAACATAATCAGTACTGATACCCTTCTCATCCAGATGTATCTCATCCCGTGTCAGACCCAGAACCTGAGTGGTATTTCCCCATGTGTGGTAACAGAACAGAAAAAAAGAAGAAAGAAAGTAATTTTCCAGAACGCCCCTGATAATGATCTCTGCCCTGCTGACCCCGTTCTCTCCCGGATACCGGAAATGCGCTTCATAAACAGGCGCCAGCAAAGACGGTGAGAAATGTCTCAACCCTTTTTCCGATTTGGTAATATGCTCCCGGATAGATTCCGCAAGGAACTCATTCATGGATGACAACAGCCTCAGGATCTCGGACAGCTCATTCCTAGTATAGCTATCCCTTCCCTGCCGCAGATACGTTCCTTTTGGTAAGAATTCATACTCATACCGTCTTTGAATCTGCCCATCCGTAATCAAAAACCGGTTGACCACGGACAAATAGTGTCTTGCCATCCTGACTGAAATTTTTCGCCGACGAACATCATTCATAAGATGTTTAATATATATGTCCACGCCTTCAGCCGTGCCATAGTCATACTGATTGACTGACTGCCATATAAAAAACATATTGAGATAACGGAAAATGGTTAACCTTCCGGCGGGACGGTAAGACAGAAGAAATCGTTTCAGGGAGGCAATAAAATCGCGTTTTTCAGGGCGGGCAAGATGCGAATGTTCACTAAACCATCCGGGGAGCAACACATAATCTGAAAGATGAGCCTTAAGATAAACGTCAAGTAAATAATATCGGTTCAGATCGCGCTGAGTGATGTGTCCGCTACTTGTTTCCCATGACAGCACATTTTCGGCCATCCACGTTATCTGCGTTTCACTCCGGCTCATATATGGCTCCATCGCTCCCTGCAGCGCCATCTATCATCGCGTCCATGACTCCGGCGACTGCATCCGAAATCTGGTTTTGCTGAAGAAAGACGATGTATTTCATCGTCGTATTTTCGCTTTTATGACCCATCCAGTATTTTACTGTACCCAGCGCATTTGCGGCCTGATCAGGATAGCAACTCAGTGCCGAGCGTAAAAAATGGGTCGCAAACGTTGCCCGCAAATCATGGGGTTTATGTCTGAACACATTTCCCGGTGCAGACCGGGCCAGGCGATGGCGAAAGCTGTACCAGCGGGAGTAAAAGGCTTTTTCAGACACCCGTTTCCCATTTGCCATTAAAAATAAAGGCTCGTGCCGCCCTTCCCCACCATGTTGTGCCCGCCATTTTTGGATCTTCTTTTCATACTCCTCACCCGCCAGATAATCCAGAACATGCTCGTACAATCTTCTGGTGATGAAGAGTTCTCGCGTCATCCCAAACTTCGTATGAACACCGCATCCCGGACCAATATGAAGCCCCCTGATGGTTAACTCAGATACAGGAACACTGGCAAGGTACTCTTCAGTAAAGACTGACGACGGCAGCGTCAGCATTTCATCCAGCCGTAACCCACAATTTTTCATCAACACAATCATTAAACGGAATAACCCGGATTCAGATTTCAGAGCCTCATCCAAGATATAAACCTCTGCATCATTCAGTGGGTTGATTGTCCTTTTTGTTGTGCTGGTTATCCTGATAGCAAGATCCGAACTTATCACCTTGCGTCGCCCATCAACGACTTTTTCGACCAGCGTAAAAAATGAGCTGGCAGTCAACTCACCACACCCGTTCAGGAATACGTAAAACCGTCGGATGACGTTGATGTACACGGCCGCGGTGGATGAGGCGATACGCCCCTGCCTTACGGCCCCCAGAAGATATTCCCTGAAGCCATATGTAGGGCTTTGGTATTTCAGAATCCCCGGCGTGAAAGGGTCAAGTCCGTTATCTTCCAGCCACCTTATCCAGCGTAAAAATGCTCGGGCTAAAGGCTTTAAATCCCTTGCCTGCAGGATAGCCTTATCCATAAGATAAAAGTGTACATATCGGCTCAGTTTTCGATTCTGGATGCCACTAATATAAGGTATTTCTGCATGCAGAAATCCGGGTTCAAATTTCAGTTTCTGCTCTGTTGCATCCAGTTTGCTGACACGTCCGTAACGCGCATGAATGTTAGTGATTATCCTCACCGTATGTCGCCCTGAAACGCCCCCTCATGCCCACACTATAAATCCGGAAGAAGAAAAAACAAACAAGCAGTTTGCCGGGAATGAATATGCAAGTCAGGAGGGAAGTATAAGATGTAACGGCACCGTCACGCTGCAATACATTGCCCCAAAACGTTACCCGGACTATACGTGATAAACATCACAATTCCTGTGAATGAAGAACTTAAGATGTGATTTCCATTTCCCGGCACAAAACTGTGCTCTGAAAAAACAGGCACCGGATACGTCTTAACGTCAAAAGTAAGACTTAATTGATTGAATACAGCCAGAGCCCACCGCAAACAGAATACACTGGATGATTTCGTACACATAGGGTCAAACACGCAAAAAGAACCTGTAACACATTTCGTTTATTTATTACCTTCAGTTGAAAAGGACAGAAGAAAAAGCGCATATAACCATATATTGGATTGGCCCCTATATTTCCATAAGCTTTTTATCACTTAACCCCTACTGGTTCGCCGCCGCAGATATTCCCCTGGCGAACGATATCCCAGTGCACTATGCGGATGCCATTCGTGTAATGTTCGAAGGCCTCCGCAAGGTTCTTTACCGCTGTTAACCCGTCGGGCTTCGGCATGATGCTGATGTAATCGCGCTTCATCATTTTCACGAAGCTCTCCGCCATCCCGTTTCTTTACGGGCTACGTACCACCGTATGTTTAGGCTCCAGTCCTACCATTCTGGCGAACTGACGCGTCTGATGAGAACGATGGGCTGAATCGTTGTCTGTTAGCTACTTAATGGGGGATGACGGCAGACTGTTACCGAAGCAACGCTCCACTGCACCCAGCACCACATCCTGCACGGTTCAATGTCATGTCCACCGGTACTAACCGCCCAGTGCAGTGCCTCTCGATTGCAACAGTCCAGCGCGAACGTGACCCGCGGTTTTTCACCATTATCACAGCTGAACCCGAAGCCGTTAGAGCACCACCGCTGATTACTTTCTCTAGCGGCTACTTTCCATGTATGCACCCGCTTCGAGGACGGTATTGCTTTTTTACGCTCATGCAACAGCATATCCTGATGCATGATTCGGTATAAGCGTTTGGCATTGATCACCGCCATGTCGTTGGTTTCTGATTGTCTGCGCAGCCAATGCCCATACGCGACGATAACCATAGGTGGGCAACGGTATGGATACGGGTCAGCGCTTCAGTATCATCAGATGTGCGCTTGCACCGACGAGCCATGGCATGTAGTTGCGCACGTGACACCTGAGGCAACGACTGACAAGTCTTATTCGCCATCCACCGGCAACAAAGGCACTTATGCTATCAACTTTTTTGTCGGCCATATTCAACGGCTTCTTTCGGAAGCTCGTTTTCCATGCTTGTTTGCCCAACAGGCGCTGCAGCTCTTTAATTTGCTTCATCGCAGATGCCAGCTCCGACGCGGGCACAACCTGTTCTCCTGCGGCACAGCTGTCAGGCTGCCTTCCTGATACTGCTTACGCCACAGGAACAGCTGACTGGCGCAACGCCATGCTGACGGGCGACCAGCGACACGGTCATTCCTGGCTCAAAGCTCTGCTAAACAATGGCGATTTTTCCTGCACGCTGCGCCATCTGCGCTTCTCTTGGCCTAAAACATCAATCATCCGGACTCCAACGACTAGTATAAAAACTAGTATTAAGACTATCACTAACTTAAGTGATACCAATTGCTGGAGATTCAGGGGACCAGTCTATATATATCCCTGCAGGCATTTTCTTTTGTGCTATATATTTTTACAGAGAACCGCAAAGCGTCCAAACACAAGAATATATTTTTTCATCTGGAAAATGAGCTAACTCCCTTTCAAGTGGTTTTAGTGACCTGTGCCGTGATTATGTAATGTCTTTTCTATATGAGGAAAATATGTCATCACTTATATTTTACACAGATGAAGCACAAGCACTGATTGTAACAGATACCCTTGCAGTTACCGATAATGGAGAGCCGTTATCTTTTGTTTCCAAAGCTGGTTACATCCCCCAACTAAGAACCATCATAGCAGGTACGGGTGCAGGTGGATTTTCTAACACCTGGTTGCTTGAAGCATCGACCAGAATGGTCGCCTCAGGTATACAAAGTCTCAATTATCATACACCGGACTGTCTGAGGAGGCTGTGGAAAAAATACAAGCATGACCATGCAATTCCCTCTTCTTCAACGGTGACAACCAGTGTTTATCAGTTCGCAATTTGCGAGGAAACAGGGAATATCGTTTCGTTCGCCTATCGCTCAGTCCATGGCTTCGAATCAGAGCAATTACAATACGGAACAGGAGTAAAACCTGAGTGCCAAATCTTGGATGGGGATTTGTTGCAGATAATTCCTGTAATGATGAATGAGCAAAGGGTTATACAGGCAGCATATCCTCCCTCTGAACGGATCCATATTGGCGGTGAGATGATTGCGCATTATCTGACATCATCAATGTATCAATGCTTTAAGATTGGGGAGTTTGAGGATTTCAGAACTCAGGGAGAGTATATCTCGAGCAGGATTTAGGCAAAACGCTGTTCAGATACAGTGCTTTTAACATACTTGCTGAACATTAAAAGGATATCCCTCAACTACGATCAATAACTTGAATTCTAAAAATAGAAAAGTAGAGTTCAATTCTAAATACATAAAAACAAGAGTAAAGGAGCAGCCGCCGAAACAGCCGCGCATGATATTAATCGAGAAGCGGATCATGTCGTAGGCCGGAATACGGCTCTCGCCATAGGCCGGATGCGGCACGCGCTGGTAAGGCAGCGCAAAGACGCTGTCCATCTCTTCGGTGGAGAGCGGAATGGCTGGCGGGTTGATCCAGATATAGCGATCGCCATGCTTTTGCAGCAGCGCGCGGGCGCAGCCGGGATTGGTTTCGTGGTGCAGAATGCGCGAGGCATGGGCATAGAGCACTTTGTCCGCTTTCACCTTCTCGTAAGAGGGGAGCAGCACATAGGTTTTTTCCCACGGCTTCGGGCGCGGCGGCTGCACGGTCACGCGTTTCGCGGCCTGCGGCTCAACGGGTTTATTATCAGCGCAGGGCAGATCCTCGCCGTACGGATGGGGGATCGGATCGATCTTCCCCGGCGTGTCGAGGCGGGTGGAATCCACCCCGCTCCAGCCTGGCAGCGCCTCTTTTACCATAATCGCCGTATTGCGCACATCGCGGATCTCACCGATCGGCTCACCGGCGGCAAGGCGGTGCGCCACTTCCACCAGCGGGCGCTCGCCGTTGCCGAACATCAGCATATCCGCCTTCGAATCGACCAGCACCGAGCGGCGCACGGTATCAGACCAGTAATCATAATGGGCGGTGCGGCGCAGGCTGGCCTCAATCCCGCCGAGGATCACCGGCACCTCTCGCCACGCCTCTTTGCAACGCTGGGTATAAACCAGCGTTGCGCGATCCGGGCGTTTGCCGGCCACGTTATCCGGGGTATAGGCATCGTCATGGCGCAGCTTACGATCGGCGGTGTAGCGGTTGATCATCGAATCCATATTGCCGGCGGTGACGCCGAAAAAGAGGTTCGGTTTGCCGAGGCGCATAAAGTCCGTTTTGCTGCTCCAGTCCGGCTGGGCGATGATGCCGACACGAAAGCCCTGCGCTTCCAGCATTCTTCCGCAGATCGCCATGCCGAAGCTCGGGTGATCGACATAGGCGTCGCCGGTCACGAGGATGATGTCGCAGCTGTCCCAGCCGAGTTCATCCATCTCTTCGCGCGACATCGGCAGAAAAGGCGCGGGGCCGAAGCAGGCCGCCCAGTACTGCGGCCAGGAGAAAAGATCGCGATCCGGCTGGATCAGGGAGAGTGCGCTCATCGTGCTTCCAGAAAAGGTAAAAAGGGAGTCAAAGGGCGGCGATTATACGCCCTCTTTGTAGGGGAATAGAAGGAGGTTTTTTCAGCACCCGGCAGGCAGAGCGCCGCCGGGTTGGAGGAAATTACGGCGCGGGGTTGACCAGCAGCTGGCCGACTGAGCCGCGATCGGCCATCTCCAGCGTCTGGCTCTGGAACTGGAACGGGAAGTGCGGCCACGAAGGTTGGCCAAACCACACCAGCAGCTCCACCTGGCCGTCGATCCAGACGGTGTCTTTCCAGCCGCGATCTTCCGGGAACGGCAGCGCGCCGTTGACGCTGCGCAGCATAAACATTGCGCCTTCAATATGGAACGACTGCGGCATCTCTGCGCGCACCGTCCAGCGCTCCCAGGTGCCCTGCTGGGCGGTCACATCGATGCGCTGTGGATCCCACAGCTGACCATTGATGCCCGGATCGCTACCGAGGGTCATGTCCCGGCTGCGCGAAGGCGAACCGGCCATCAGATCCGCAGGCAGCAGGCGCATCGGCAGGGTATCCGTCACCAGCGGCAGCAGACCGGTAGGACGCAACGTCAGCACCAGCGTAGAGATAAGGATGCTCGACGGCTCAAACAGGCCGCGCAGCCGATCCATGATCCCCGCCGCTTCGCCGCAGGTAATCGAAACTTCATCACCGTTGGTCATATCGACCAGCACTTCGCGCCGCTCACCGGGCGCCAGCGAGAGCTGTTTGACCGACACCGGCGCGGGCAGGAAGCCCTGATCGCCCGCGATTACATGCAGCGCACGGCCATCGCTCATCTGCAACAGATAGCGTCGGGAGTTGGAGGCATTAAGCAGACGCAGGCGCACCCAGCCGCGGGAGACTTCGACAAACGGGCTTTGAGCGCCGTTGACCATCAGGGTATCGCCGACAAAACCGCCGCTGCCCGGCTCGCTGTACTCCGGCGTACCGAAGTTATCCAGCCGCTTATCCTGAATGATGACCGGAAAGTCATCCACGCCGTAGTGGTTGGGGATCGGCAGCGCTTTGCTGATCTCATCTTCCACCAGCCACATCCCCGCCAGCCCGCTATAGACCTGCTCAGCGGTGCGGTTCGGCGTATTGGCGTGGTACCACAATGTCGCAGCGCTCTGGCGAATCGGCAGCACTGGCGCCCAGTCATTGCTGGCGCTCATCATGCGCGCTGCGCCGCCCATCAGCGGGCCTGGCACTTGCAGGCCGCTCACGGTCATCGCCACGTTTTCCGTCAGCCGGTTGCTGTAAATCAGCTTTACGTCATCGCCATTCCACACGCGGATGGTTGGCCCGAGATAGCGACCATTGATGCCGGAAACCGGCGCGCGGGTGCCTTTAACAAAAGACCAGTGCGCGCGCTGGAGCGTCATAAAAAGCGGCTGTCCGCGCCGCGATTCCAGCAGCGGCGGAACGGGCAGCGGCGGTTGCTGCCCGGCAGCATTCGCCCTCAGCGGCACTGCGCTGGTACATAGCGCAAGGCCGGAAGCCTGAAGAAACTGACGCCGACTGAGTGACATATTTGCTCCGAGTAATACTGACTTAATACGCCAGAGGGTGTGCGCCTCCGGGTTTGCTCACAACTGACGTTTATACCCGACCGGCGGCTTCGCGTTCTGCCACTTCTTTATCGAGCTCTTCGATTTTTGCCGCCATCAGTTCGCGGCAGTGGGTCGCTAACTGGCGAACCTGATCTTTACCGAACTGCGTAACATCCACCGGCGGCAGCATTTCGACAATCACCAGCCCATTCTTCAGGCGGTTAAGATTCACTTTATTCGAGGTAGTGGAGACGCAGACCGGAATAATCGGCACCCCGGCGGCAATCGCGGCGTGGAACGCACCGGTTTTAAACGGCAGCAGGCCGCGACCGCGGCTGCGGGTTCCCTCCGGGAACATCCAGACCGAGATGTTGCGTTTCTGGATCTGCTTCACCACCTGCGCGATGGTGCCGTGCGCTTTGGCGCGGTTGTCGCGGTCAATCAGAAGGTTGCCGGTCAGCCAGTAGAGTTGACCAAAAAACGGGATCCACAGCAGGCTCTTTTTACCCACGGTAACCGTCGGCGGCAGCACGATGCTGGAGGCGGTGACCATATCGTAGTTGTTCTGGTGGTTAGCAATATAGATAGCGTTGCCGAACTTATCCGCGCCCGGCGGCAAGCGTCTTTCCACTTTCAGCCCGCACACTGGTGCGAGGCGACCAAAAAGATGGCCGAAGGTGGCGACATGTTTTGGGTTTCTTGGACTGAACAGGCAGTAAATCGAGCCGAATAACGAGACCAGAATGGAGTAGATAACGATGATGATGACACGAAAAATAAATAACATAGCGACCTCTGAAGCCCATACCCTGAGCATTATATACACGCCAGCGTAAATCCGCTGATGCTGGCTGCGCCTCGCTGACCGCGATGCGGTTCGGGCTTGTGTTATGCGGCCTTTAAAAAGAACGTATTGTTAATCGCAATCTGCGAATAAACAACGTCTTTACGGGAAATTTCTAAGAAATATCTCCCCGCGCACGGCGGGGAGAGGATGATGAAGATTACTCTTCGCTATCGCCCGCACCCGGACGGGTCGGCGAGTCGATCTCTACACGGTCAATTTTCTGCAAACCGCGCATCAGCGTACCGCGACGTCCGCGCTCGCCGTGCACTTTTTGCAGCTCTTCCGGACGCAGTTTGATCTTGCGTTTGCCGACGTGGAGCGTCAGCGTGCTTTGCGGCGGCAGCAGGTAGAGATGCGCCAGCGCGTCGCTCCCTTTCGCCGCATCGGCGGACGGAATGCCGATGATCTTGTTGCCTTTGCCTTTGGAAAGCTGCGGCAGATCGCTGACCGGGAACATCAGCATGCGCCCGGCGGCGGTGATCGCCAGCAGCATATCGTCGTCGTGCTCAATGGCAATCGGTGCCATCACGCGCGCGTTCTCCGGCAGGTTGATCAGCGCTTTACCGGCACGGTTACGGGCAATTAAGTCATTGAAGGTACAGACGAAACCATAACCGGCATCGGAGGCCATCAGCAGCTTCTGATCTTCATTGCTCATCATCATATGCTCAACCGTCGCGCCCGGCGGCAGCGTCAGCTTGCCGGTGATCGGCTCGCCCTGCCCGCGCGCCGACGGCAGCGAAATCGGATCGACGGCATAGCTGCGCCCGGTGGTATCGATAAATACCACCGGCTGGTTACTCTTGCCCTTCGCCGACGCCTTCCAGCTGTCGCCCGCTTTGTAGCTCAGACCCTGCGCGTCAATATCATGCCCTTTGGCGCTGCGCACCCAGCCCATCTGCGACAGCACGATTGTCACCGGCTCTGACGGCAGCATATCGTGCTCGCTCATCGCTTTGGCCTCTTCGCGCTCGTGCAGCGGTGAGCGGCGATCGTCGCCGAAAGCGGTGGCATCCGCCTGCAGCTCTTTTTTCAGCAGGGTGTTCATTTTGCGCTCGGAAGCGAGGATGGCTTGCAGCTGATCGCGCTCTTTTTCCAGCTCGCTCTGCTCGCCGCGGATCTTCATCTCTTCCAGCTTGGCAAGGTGGCGCAGTTTTAACTCAAGAATGGCTTCAGCCTGGGTTTCACTGATGCCGAAACGCGACATCAGCACCGGCTTCGGCTCATCTTCGCCGCGGATAATCTCAATCACTTCGTCGATATTGAGGAACGCCACCAGCAAACCTTCAAGGATATGCAGGCGCTTGAGCACTTTCTCCAGGCGGTGATTAAGGCGGCGGCGCACCGTATCGCGACGGAAGGTCAGCCATTCGGTGAGGATCTCCAGCAGGTTTTTCACCGCCGGGCGACCATCAAGACCAATCATATTGAGGTTGATGCGGTAGCTCTTCTCCAGATCGGTGGTGGCGAAGAGGTGGTTCATCACCTGATCCATATCGACGCGGTTGGAGCGCGGCACCACCACCAGGCGGGTCGGGTTTTCGTGGTCCGACTCATCGCGCAGGTCATCGACCATCGGCAATTTTTTATTGCGCATCTGGCTGGCGATCTGCTCCAGCACACGCGCACCGGAGACCTGGTGCGGCAGCGCGGTGATCACCACGGCGCCATCCTCTTTTTTCCACACCGCGCGCATACGCACGGAGCCGCGACCGTTCTGGTAGATTTTGCGGATTTCAGCCCGTGAAGTGATGATCTCTGCTTCGGTCGGGTAGTCCGGCCCCTGGACAATATCCAGCAGCTCATCGAGGGTGGTTTTTGGCTGGTCAATCAGCGCCATCGCCGCGTTGGCGACTTCGCGCAGGTTGTGCGGCGGAATGTCCGTCGCCATACCGACGGCAATCCCGGTGGTGCCGTTCAGCAAAATGTTCGGCAGGCGGGCAGGCAGCATTTTCGGCTCCTGCAACGTACCATCGAAGTTCGGCACCCACTCAACGGTGCCCTGCCCCAGCTCGCTCAGCAGCAGCTCGGCATATTTCGACAGACGGGATTCGGTATAACGCATGGCGGCAAAGGACTTCGGATCGTCCGGTGCCCCCCAGTTCCCCTGGCCGTCGACCAGCGGGTAGCGATAGGAGAAGGGCTGCGCCATCAGCACCATCGCTTCATAGCAGGCGCTGTCGCCGTGCGGGTGGTATTTACCCAGAACGTCGCCCACGGTACGGGCGGATTTCTTGAACTTCGCGCTGGCGCTCAGCCCCAGTTCAGACATTGCGTAGACGATGCGACGCTGAACGGGTTTCAGGCCATCACCGATAAACGGCAACGCACGATCCATGATGACGTACATGGAGTAGTTCAGGTATGCGTTTTCCGTAAATTCATGCAGCGCAAGGCGCTCTGCCATATCGCTCATTAATCGTGATTCCTCAACGTATGCGCCCACCTTTTCGGCGGCAATATTGCCGCAGATACTACCCTATCTGCGGCGAGGAGTCATAGCGATGCGCGATTTTTTCACGAGCGGTTAGCGCTTACGGACCGACTTTGCGGATCTCTTTTACGTCGATCTCAACGGAGTTCCAGTCTTTGTCCACTTCACCCTGGATTTCGACCTTATCCTGCGGTCCGACGCTCAGCCCTTTCCAGCGTTTCTGGTCAATATCGACATTGATGGTGCCAGTAGCATCTTTGAAGGAGTAGGTATCATCCGAGATGCGCTCAACGATGTTCCCGCTCAGCGTCACCCAGGCATCATCGCGCAGAGATTTTGCGCTCTCAACGGTCGCTTTACTGCCGTTTGGCCCGGTAAAGCCGCCGCCCTGCTGGGTGGTGGTTTGTTGTTGTGCCGCCCCCGGGCCGGTAAAACCGCCCTGATTAGCAGCAAATGCCGGCGCGGCGCAGAGTGCGAGAACAGCGGTGATAGCAGCAAACTTTTTCATCTTATCTCTCCCTTTTTGTTGGTAAGGCTCCATTAAGCCAGCCACTTCTTAACAACTTCTTAAGGCGTAAAAAGATTATTTTTCGCTGTACAACGCCCGCTGCAAGCGGGTTAACTGCCTCGAGGCCTGAGTACACGGAGAGAGTATGCGAGTTCTGCTGATAGAAGATGATGCGCTGATTGGTGATGGTCTGAAGGCTGGCCTTGGCAAAAAAGGCTTCACCGTCGACTGGTTTACCGACGGTAAGCTCGGCAAAGCGGCGCTGTTTGCCGCTCCTTATGACGCGGTGATCCTCGACTTAACGCTGCCGGGACTTGATGGGTTAACCATCCTGCGCGACTGGCGTGAGCAGAAGCGCAGCGAGCCGGTGCTGATCCTTACCGCCCGTGACGCCATTGAGCAGCGGGTCGAAGGGCTGCGGCTCGGCGCTGATGACTATCTCTGCAAACCCTTTGCGCTGGTGGAAGTGGCCGCCCGGCTGGAGGCGCTGATTCGCCGCACCCACGGCCAGGCGCAAAGCCTGCTGCGCCACGGCCAGGTCACCCTCGACCCGGTAAGCCTGGTCGCCACCTTTCATAACGAGACGCTGGTGCTGAAACCGAAAGAGTTCGCCCTGCTGGAGCTCCTGCTGCGCAACGTCGGGCGCGTGCTGCCGCGCAAAGCGATTGAAGAGAAGCTCTACAGCTGGGATGGGGATGTCTCCAGCAACGCGGTGGAGGTGCATGTGCACCATCTGCGCCGCAAGCTCGGCAGCGACTTTATCCGCACCGTTCACGGCATCGGCTACACCTTAGGAGAGGCATGAAATTTACGTTTCCCCATAGCCTGCGGCTGCGTCTGACGCTGCTCTTTTTGCTGCTTTCGCTGGCGGCATGGCTCTGCGCCAGCGTCGTTGCCTGGCAGCAGACGCGCGACAAACTCGACAAGCTGTTTGATACCCAGCAGATGCTGTTTGCCAAACGCCTGAGCGTGATGAAGCTCGATCAGCTGCAAAGCGCCGCGCCGCAGGTGACTAAAAAGAAGATTAAGCATGGCCATCTTGATGATGACGTGCTGGCTTTCGCCATCTACTCGACCGACGGCAAACTGCTGCTGCACGATGGCGATAACGGGCGCGATATCCCCTACTCCTGGCGTCGCGATGGCTTTGACGATGGGCAACTGCGCGATGATGACGATAAGTGGCGCTTTCTGTGGCTGACCGCGCCCGGCGGTGAGTACCGCATTGTGGTCGGCCAGGAGTGGGAGTATCGCCAGGAGATGGCGCTGGAGATCATCACCTCACAGCTGACGCCGTGGCTGGTGGCGCTGCCGTTAATGCTGCTGCTGTTAATCGCCCTGCTGACCCTTGAGCTGCGGCCATTAAACAAGGTTGCGCTGGCGCTGCGTTCGCGCGCGCCGGATCGCGCCGATGCGCTGGAGACCCGCGGCGTGCCCGGCGAAGTGCGCCCGCTGCTGGATGCCCTCAACCAACTCTTTGCCCGCACGCACACCATGATGCTGCGCGAGCGGCGCTTTACCTCTGACGCCGCCCACGAACTGCGCAGCCCGCTGGCGGCGCTGAAAGTGCAGACGGAAGTCGCACAGCTCTCCGATGACGATCCCACCGCGCGCGCCAGAGCGCTGAGCCAGTTACACCTCGGGATCGATCGCGCAACCCGGCTGGTCGATCAGTTGCTAACCCTTTCGCGCCTCGATTCGCTGGAGCATATGGAGGATGTCGAGACGCTGGAGCTGGATGCGCTGCTGCAATCGGCGGTGATGGAGACCTACCACAACGCGCAGCAGGCGGGAATTGATCTCCGCC
Source organism: Kosakonia sp. HypNH10 (assembly GCF_029850615.1). Taxonomy (NCBI): domain Bacteria; kingdom Pseudomonadati; phylum Pseudomonadota; class Gammaproteobacteria; order Enterobacterales; family Enterobacteriaceae; genus Kosakonia; species Kosakonia sp. HypNH10. Next base: position 7,559 of record NZ_JAOTIU010000006.1, on the reverse strand, counting down.
TGCATCTGAATGCCCACGGCGTGCGCCGCCAGGGCCAGCCGCTACTGCTTAGCCTGCTGGTGCGTAACCTGCTGGATAACGCCATCCGCTACAGCCCGCCGGGCAGCGTGGTGGATATCACCCTTGAAGCCGATAGCCTGAGCGTGCGGGATAATGGCCCGGGCGTCAGCGACGAGGCGCTGGGGCGGATTGGCGAGCGCTTCTATCGCCCGCCGGGACAGATTGAGACCGGCAGCGGGCTGGGGTTATCGATTGTGCAACGCATCGCCGCCCTGCATCAGATGCAGGTCACCTTTGCTAATCATCCGGAGGGCGGTTTTATCGTTACTCTGCGCTGGTAGCGGGATTATTGCTTATTGCGCAAAAGTCTTTGCCATTATTGCCAATTTAATCGCCCCGTTGATGCGGATAGAATCGCCGACAAACGTATTTATCCGGGAACAAAAAATGAGCAATATTCTGATTATCAACGGTGCGAAGAAATTCGCCCACTCCAATGGCGAACTGAACGATACCCTGACCGACGTTGCGGCAAGCTTCCTGCGTGATGCCGGGCACGAAGTGAAAACCGTGCGCACCGACGGCGATTACGACGTTAAGGCGGAAGTAGAGAACTTCCTGTGGGCCGACACGGTGATCTGGCAGATGCCGGGCTGGTGGATGGGCGCGCCGTGGACGGTGAAGAAGTATATGGATGATGTCTTTACCGAAGGCCACGGTTCACTCTATGCCAGCGATGGCCGTACCCGCTCTGACGCAGCGAAAAAGTATGGCTCCGGCGGGTTAATCCAGGGCAAAACCTACATGCTGTCGCTCACCTGGAATGCACCAATCGACGCCTTTACCGATAAAGAGCAGTTCTTCCACGGCGTTGGCGTTGACGGCGTTTACCTGCCGTTCCATAAAGCGAACCAGTTCCTCGGTATGGACGCATTGCCGACATTTATCGCCAATGACGTGATCAAAATGCCGGATGTCCCGCGTTATATTGCAGAATATCGCAAGCATCTGGCGGAGATTTTTGCTTAACTGTAGCTGGACTTAAAAGGAGTAAACCATGTTGACAGTAGTAGCAGAGATCCGCACTCGCCCGGGGCAGCACCATCGCCAGGCCGTGCTTGATGAGTTCGCGAAAATTGTACCGGTTGTACTGCAAGAAGCAGGCTGCCACGGCTATGAGCCGCTGATCGACCACGCCGCTGGCGTCAGCTTCCAGACAACCGCGCCGGATTCCATCACGATGGTTGAGCGTTGGGAAAGCGTGGCGCATCTTGAAGCGCACCTGCAAACGCCCCACATGAAAGCGTGGAGCGAAGCAGTAAAAGGCGATGTCCTCGAGACCCATATCCGTATTCTCGAATCGGGTCTGTAACAGCCTTCCCCTCACCGCCAGGCGGGGGGAGAATACTCAGGCCGGCGCTTGCCGGCCCTTTGTTTACCAGTACAACTTCCAGCTCAGCGAGAAACGCGCCAGCGCTTCGACATAGAAGTAATCCCCCCAGCTTGCACACTCATCCACCCCTTTATTGCTCGACAGATGGTAGACCGAGTGCTTAAGCAGGCCGTTGGTCGCCTCCTGCTTGCCCGCCAGATAGTGCTTACTCAGCGATGACATAATGCGCATTGCCCACTGCTGGTAATGGGCGCGATCCGGGTCGGTCACCGGTAACTGCTTAACCAGCTCCAGCAAGCCGCAGACCGCAATCGCCGCCGACGAGGAGTCGCGCAGCGCGTCGGTACCCACCAGCGCCAAATCCCAGTGGCAGACCGCATCTTCCGGCAGGCGGTTGAGGAAGTAGTTCGCCAGCCGTTTTGACAGCGCCACCATCTCTTTATCGCCGGTGTAGATATAGCTCAGCAGGAAGCCGTAAATGCCCCACGCCTGGCCGCGCGACCAGCAGGAATCATCGGCGTAGCCCTGCTGGGTATTGCCATAACGCGGCGCGCCGGTCTGCACATCCATATAGTAGGTGTGAAAGGTGGAAGCATCTTCGCGGATAAGGTATTTCGCCGCCTGGCGCACGTGGGCTTCGGCGGCATCGGCAAAGCGCCGGTCGCCGGTTTGCTCCGTCGCCCAGTAGAGCAGCGGCAGGTTCATATTGCAGTCGATGATCATCCGCCCGGCCTGGGCAGAATCGGTAAGATCGCCCCACGCCTGGATGATCTGCGCTTTTTCATGAAAGCGCTCCAGCAGTGCCTCGGCCGCCAGTAGCCCAAAGCCGCGCGCATCGCGATTGCCGGTTAAGCGCCAGGCCGCCACGCAGGAGAGCGTATATAAAAAGCCAAGATCGTGCGTGTTGGTATCTTCACGCCCGGCGATGCGCAGGCCGAAGGAGCGCACGTGGCGCTCGGCCAGCGCGCGAAACGCCTCGTCGCCGCTCATCTCCCACGCCAGCCACAGCTGTCCGGTCCAGAAGCTGGTGGTCCACTCAACGTTGCCGGTCAGCGGGTAAAAGCCGTCGACGCAGGTCTCCGCCGGGAATTGCTCGCCGAACTCGGTTAAATGACGGCGAATCAGCTCAAGGGTGTGGCTACGTGCAGAGTCCAGCTCATCTTTAAAGGCCTGCGCATCGGGCGCATCCGGGCATGCACGTAACGTTTCCTCGTTGATTTTACTTAACATTGTTCGGTTCCTTCTCTGGTCGATAATCACATAGCCATTACCCTGCCGTTTTCGCATCCAGCGTGCGGGCTTGCCGCCATTTGCTCTGGCAGGCGGACAGGGTAAACAGGGAGATAAAGGTAAAGGTCAGCGCAATTGCGCCCATGATGATGTAGGTGTGTTCAAAGCCGATGCGGTCATACAAAATCCCGGCAGGCGACGAGACCACCACATTGCCGACATACAGCATCGCCTGATAGCCCAGCAGATACATGGTGGCATTAACGCGTTTATCGAAATGCTCGGCGATATATTTAAATACCGACACCAGCAGCAAACAGATTTCGAGACCGTAGAGCGGTTTGAGGATTGAAATAAGCAGATGCGATTCGCACAGCCCGGAGATAATTAACCGCGCGCCGACAATCAGGCCGACAATTAATAACCCGCGCTTGGCGCCAATAAAGTTCACAAACAGCGGGATGACCATATACATGACAAATTCCATGCCCGACTGCACCGTGCCCAGATAACCAAACACCGCATTGCCTTCATGCACGTCGTCAAAGAAGGTAACGAAGTAGCGCGAGAACTGCTGTTCGGCGATAAACATCATCCACGCGACACCGGCGACATAGAGGCAGAAGGCCCAGAATTTGCGGTTGCGCAGCAGCGCATAGACATCGGCAGGGGCGATCTTCTCTTTAGTCAGCACCTCGCCCGCGTGAGCGGAGTGGACATTCACTTTCAGGCTCAGCAGCACCGCCAGCATGATCAGCGACGCCACGGAACCCATGATGAAGTTATAGGCTGGCGAGAGGTTGAACAGCAGGCCAGAGAAAGAGGAAGCCACTGCCCAGCCCAGCGATCCCCACATGCGGATCTGCCCAAACTCCATGCCGTTTAAGCGGCTGTAACGGTCGGTATAGGATTCGCACGCCGCCACGCCCGCATACCACGCGAAGCTTAAATAGATAGCGCCAACAATAATGCCGACCAGGGTGCTGGACATTAATAGCGGCTGATAGACATAGATAAAGAACGGTGCCATTAAGGCTGACATCAGCACGACAAAATAGAGCAGGTATTTGCTCATGCCGATTTTATCCAGGATATAGCCATAAATCGGTTTCAGAATAACGGAGAAGATACCGTTAACGGCAAAGACCGTGCCGATCACCGTCCCGCTTAAATTGGCTTTTTGCCCCAGCCAGATCGCCAGTAAACCAATGCTTGCCGACCAGGTAAAAAAGTAGAGAAAGATAAAAGTGCTGATTTTGTAATACTCAGTTTTATTATTTATGGTGATTTTTTCCATACTATCCTCGACGAAAGCATGTAGGGTTCAGCGTTATTTCCCGGCCAGCGCCGGGCATCAAAGTGCAATCTCGATACGGTTTTTCTGCCCCGGTTGATGGATCACCAGCGCGTTATTGTTGATAAGTAATTCCGGTAAGAGCGGGTTGAAGGCCAGTTCGCAGGTTGCCGCCTGCACGGCACACGCCAGCCACTGCTGGCCTGCAGCAATCTCTGTGCGTAGCACGGGAATGGACGCGCAGGGCGAAAACATGATGCTGCTGTTGGGCGGCGTGATGACGCTGTCCGCCTCGCGGGGAACATCAGCAAGCAGGTTGAAAATGCCGCTCACACCATTGTCGGCGACCACCAGGCTGCCGCCCTGCTCAGCGCGATGGGGCGCTTTCAGCACCGCAAAGCCCCCTTCCACACTGGTCAGCGCGCGGGCGGTATCGATGCGGTGAACGCGAAGATGCCACTCACCGCAGGGGATCAGCCAGGTGGCGATCTGCACGTCATGCCACGGCGACCAGCGGGAGAAGATCGCCTGCTCGCTTATCACCACTTCGTCGCACTCGCGGCGGCCGCGAAAGTAGTTATCCCCTTCGCTCAGCAGCAGCATTGAGTCGCAGGCGGCATGCTTGATGCCATAGCGCCCGCGCTCAATGGTGAAACCAAAGCGGCTGGAGTAGGCAAACTTGGTGTATTTCGCTTCGGTATTGACGTAGTTGTTCAGCTCCAGCTGTCCGGCGGTCAGCATCCAGACATGCTTTGACTCTTCGCTGTGCACGATAAGCTGACCGGCAGGGGCAACCACGCGCTGCGCGTCGAGCCGCGGTAACGGCTGCTCTTCGGCGCACCAGAAGGGGTGAGAGGCGGGCAGCGCGAGGATCAAGAAGACCTTCAGCGCCCAGTAGGGCGAGCCGGGCGAGTTGTAATCCTCACACATCGCCAGGTTCGGGTAGGCAAAACCGAGCGTCAGAATGCCGTCGCGATCGAAGATGGGCTGTTTAAGCCACCAGCGCAGATGGCGCAGGATCACGCCTTTTACCACGCCCGGCGTAAAGACCGGCAGGTCAGCAAAGGCGACGGCGCTCCAGAAGGCGACCATCGCAAAACGGTAGGTGAGGCTGCGGCCAAACGGCACTGACTCCCCTTCTGCCGCTGACATATAGATAAAGTCCTCAGCAAACAGGCTGGCGCGCTCGCGAATGGTTGCCGCGCGCGGTGCGTCCTCATCGCCATTCAGCGTGGCGTAGATCAGGCCGTAAAAATGAAACGCCATCGAGATGTAGTAATCTTTTGGCCGACCGGGGCCGTCGGAGTACCAGCCGTCGCCAAGATAGTAGGCATCCATCATCGCAAAGCGGCGTTTAATCGCCTGCGCATCCCACGGCAAACCGGCGCGTTTGAAGCCCAGCTGCACCATGATGGCGAAGAAGTTCCAGTTGCTGTCGGGCATTTCCGCTTCGGTGATCTGGTTAAGCCAGCGGTAGAGGTTGTCCGTTTCCTGCGCACTGAAGTTGAGCGTGAATTTATCACCCAGCAGTGCCAGCCCGAGACCGTAGGCCGCCATCTCCACCAGCCGCTGGTCGTATGCCACGGTGTCGCCCCAGTAGCCGCTATCCTGCGGATCGGTACCGCGCTTGATCGCTGCCAGATATTTCTCGCTGAAGGTTTGTGCATCGCCGCCCGCCATCAACGGGAACAGCCCCCACAGCGCGCGGGAGAGCCCCTCCATTTCAGCAATCTCATCGCTGTAGTGGGCGCTGGTAGCACCAAGGGAGAATTGCGCCGCACCGGCCGGAAACTGTTTATCCAGCGCGTCGAGCATAGTAGTCAGCGCGCTGACCACCTCGTCGCGGGATGACAATGGATTTGATTTTTTCTCGTGCGCCGCCTGCATAACCTTCCCTCCCCTGATGTGTGGCAGAAGAATAGTTAATGAACAGCGCGGGGAAATGTTACCTCTGTCACACCGCCGTAACTTCTCTGAACCCGTTATTGAGAAAATTTAAAACCGTGGTTTATAAATGGCTACAGGGAAGTAAAAATTGAGATTGATTGCACCATGACTTCAGGCTTGCAGGCAGAGCGGCTGGAACTGATTACCCTCAACGACGCGATCGTGTCATTTAGCCGCCTTTACGCCAACACCGTGCGTTACCACCACTGGCATCAGTGCCTGGAAGTGCTCTACGTCGAAGAGGGGTTTGGCGTGGTGATTGTTGATAATCGCCACTACACCATGCGGCCCGGCAGGCTCTTTTTCTTCCCGCCCTTTACGCTGCACCGGGTGATGGTGGATGAACAGGCGCAGGATTGTTATCGCCGCACCATTATCCATGTCGATCACCATGTGGTGCTCAAACACCTGCGCGATTTTCCGCACAATCATCAGCGTCTGCAACGCCTCTCCCTGCGCGGCGGCGCGGCGGTGGTGATGGACGCGGCCGATATCCATCCCCATATCGATCATCTGTTTAGCTGTTATGGGAAGCTGGCGGAGAACCGCAGCCTGAATGTCGAGCAGGTCGCCTGCCTGCTGCTGAATCTGCTAAGTATGTTACCGGAGGATATTGAGAAATTACCGGAAGAGCAGAGCGGGATCGCCACGCCGGTAATGTTCTGGCTACAGGAGAATTATCGGCAGAAGTTTAGCCTGCAACGGCTCGCCGCGGATCTTGGTAAGTCGCGTAGCTATGTCTCGCGCCGCTTTCATTTCGAGACCGGCGAGCCGATCCATCAATATTTAAACACCCTGCGTCTGCGCAAAGCGTGCGACTCGCTGCTTCATACGCCGCTCAGCATCCGCGAGATCGCCCTTGATGTCGGGTTTTCCGATGTCACCTACTTTATTAGCGCCTTTAAGCGCGGCATCGGCGAAACGCCGTTGCAGTACAGGAAGAATCATCGCAACGAACAAGCCCTTAAAAAGCACCTTTAAAAGCGCTTTTTAATGCACCATAATGGCCCCTCTTTGACAGGAGAACGACTATGCCATTCCAGATTCTGACGACCACCGCAGCCAGCATCACCGAACTGAAACGCGACCCGATGGGGACATTTAATGCCGGTGAAGGCGCGCCGGTTGCCATTCTTAATCGCAATGAACCCGCGTTCTACTGCGTCCCGCCCGCGCTCTATGCGCGTCTGATGGAGATGCTTGAAGACGAAGAGCTGGGGCGCATTGCGGACGAGCGTGCTGATGAACCCACTATCGAGGTCAAGCTGGATGACCTATAAGCTGGCGTTCAACGTATCGGCACTAAAGGAGTGGAAGAAGCTGGGAAGCACCGTTCGCGAGCAGTTCAAAAAGAAGCTTCAGGAGCGCCTCGAAAACCCGCGCGTCCCCGCAGCACAACTCCATGGGCGCAAAGATCAGTACAAAATTAAGCTACGCGGTGCGGGATACCGGCTGGTCTATAAGGTCGAGGATGAGATCATTACCGTGACGGTGATTGGTGTGGGCAAACGCGAGAACGATGATATCTACACTGCCACCCGCTTCAGATAAGCTGCACAGCGTGCCGGATGGCGGCTTACGCCTTATCCGGCCTACATAAAACCCGAAGAGTTATAGCTGATTGCCGGGCCAGGTTGCGCACAACATGCCGGATGGCGGCTTACGCCTTATCCGGCCTACATAAAACCCGAAGAG
>NZ_JAOTIU010000005.1:0-314541 GCF_029850615.1 Kosakonia sp. HypNH10 | reverse complement strand
GTGAACTCCGCGTCGCCGTCAATTTTTTAGAAAAAAATCAAAAAAATTAATTATTAATTATTAATTATTAATTATTAATTATTAATTATTAATTATTAATTATGCAGTCATTTTCAGTCAGTATATTTATAAAAATATTATAATAGTTTATATCTGCAGGGCTGATTCTCTTCAAGAAATGCTCTGATTGCTGAACACCATTTAAAGTTACTTTGACATCATTAGCCCTCAAATCAGATAAGCAATCATAAAAACTATCAAAACCCTTCCCCATATACCCTCTAAAGCCAAAAAAAGCCTCACCAAGCATACAGAAAAAATCCTCATAACTATAGAGATCTTTCAAGAATAAAGAGGCCTGTATTGCACCATTGTTTGGAGGCGGGAAAGCGCCTTTCCAATAAAGACATGCATTAAGCCATAATTCTTTTATTTCTTTTGCCTTATTTCTTTTCCAGTTAAGAAAATCATGACCATGAACCCAACTATTTAAAACCATGATAAGAGGTAAATCTGGCATCTCAAACGTTCTGATAACAAAGTTAACATTTTGCGACTTATCATCTTGAGAAATCGCACTCACCAAATTACCTTCAAATTCATATACACATACTTCATTAATAAAATAGCATATGGAAATGGAATCTTCTTTTTTCGCACTAAAGTATCCACATTCAAAATGAGAAACACCTTTTGCGTTTATCAAAATAAAATTATCACTGTTCCCTTCTAAGCAAGAGACTATTACAGATGAGCTCTGTAATGACAGCTCATCTTTAATGTAAACTTTATATTTGTCATTCATCATTAATAACCTACTTCATTGCTTTATGCCCCGGATAACTTCCCCCATCAGGGTACCAAGGGCTTGGGAATTTATAGACCTTATCGTAATCATGGTTAAGTACATAACCATAAATTTTGCGGCCATCAGGCAAGGTTTGCTCTAATATCCTGTGATGTGGATCTAATCCTTGGCCTCTATGTACAACTTGCCATTCTTTAGCTCCATTCCATACTCGGTTAGCTTTACCAGAACTATTCTCAAAAACTTTCTGTTTGCCATTCTTATCTAATCTTGGCGTACCTGTTCCTGTGATTATGTTGTCATATTCGTGAGAAACGCTCCTTGGAACAGGATTTGGTGATGATAATTTGTGTATTGATTTTGGCTTACCACAAATCTCTGCTAGTCCCAACGGATCCACCCATCCCAGCGGATCAACCACATAGGTATAGGTATTCAGCCCGCCCGCCAGACCAATCGGGTCCATCTGCGTGTAACACCCGCCCGCCGGGTCGTAGTAGCGGAAGGTGTTGTAGTGCAGGCCCGTTTCGCGGTCCAGGTACTGGCCCTGGAAGCGCAGGTTCTGCGGGGTGTCCTGGTCGACCGGTGTGCTCTCGCGCAGGCTGCGGCCCCAGGCGGTGGAAGCGCCGCGCCAGACGGTGTCGCCGCTGCTGTCGGTCACGCTGTCCGGCAGGCCGTTCAGTTCCGTGTGGTACCAGAAGATGTCCGCGTGCTCACCGTGGCTGTCGACGCGTGCCAGCGGCTCATAGCTGTTTTCGGTGTGGATATACTGCACCGCCGCGTCCGGGTAACTGTCGCTGGTTTCTCCGACCATCTGCAGGCCGGACCAGGCGTACTGCGTGCGTTCCGGTTTACGGGCATGGCGTCGCCACACCTGTTTCTCGGTGTGGCGCTCAAACCTATTTATCTTATGTTCTCTAAATTCTTTTAAATTTCACGCCAGTAAAATATACTAAAACAATTCTTAATTATTTAATTAAATCGTGGATTGAATATTTTTTGACCTTTACATGGTGCTAGTTTTTTGAGATCTGCATGAGTGCTGTTTTGTATGAATTCAAAAGCAGCCTCAATAGATTCGAAAGCAATTATCTCTTCTCGTTCATAGTCTTCCGCATCCATATTTTCATCTAGGATCTCATCTACAAAAACCTTATATTTCCCTTCCCACTTTTGAATTCCAACTGAAGACCAGAATATCTTTCCATTGTGTGAAAATGAAAAGCGCTGTCCTACTTGCTGCCCTTTCTCGATTTTTTCAATTATGTTTTTATCATTACTCATAAACCACCTGTAATATTAATTACGACTTTAACACCGTCTGTACGTTTAATGTTTATGTGGGGATATGTGCCATGATCATCACTAGCTGCATGGCCTCTTACTCTTCCCGTATGAGGATCAATTGCATAATCTTTATGGTAAGCACCGCCCTCTTTAAAACGATCCATTTTTCTTCTCTTTCACACACCAATGGCATCTTGCGGCCCAACTCCCTTAACCTTCTGATAACCGGGAAATGCAGCGTGTAACAACTCATCCGCTTCCGCTTCCGCTTTTGTCCTAACTTCGACAATAGTATTTTTCCCACCAGTTCTCAGTGCATGGATTTTTTTCGCGCAAGGCAAGAGTCCCAACGGATCCACCCACCCCAGCGGATCAACCACATAGGTATACGTATTCAGCCCGCCCAGGAGCCGTATCGGGTTCATCTGGTTGTAACACCCGCCCGCCGGGTCGTAGTTTCCAGGAGCGCTGAATTATGTCGGGATATTACTGTGATTAAGCGCGAAAGGATCTAAGGCGGAATTTAACGGGGATCAAATAATAAAAAGACGGAAAGATTAAATCAATCTCCCGACTCTTTATTCAGTCAATTTTGGCAGTTATTTTACTGATATTCCAGAAATATATAAAATTTAAACCTTCAAAGAATTAGCCATCTACTTTTCATAGTTATATTCTTCATATTCCCATGAGAAATAGCGTTGTAATACAAGACAAGATTCGTCCCAGTTTTCTCTTGAACATTTCTTTAGAATATCTTCGATTACTTTCCTAATTAAATAATAATCAAAATAATCAATTACAATAACTCTATTGTCAGAGATGAGGAAATCCTTTGATCGCTTCCTCAAGGCTTCTGGGGTGGCAATTTTTACATAAAAATAATTGCTTCCTTTTTCACCATCATTCATACCAATGCATAAATCAATAGCTACATATGTATCTTCAAGAGAAGAAGGTTCCCACTCACTAAGCGGATCGAACATTGTTGAAGACATATCGTATAAAATAAGTTGTGGTTTATTTTTTTTCATATCCGAAAATTCTCTACATCTAAATGAACATTGGCAATAACATCACCATCCCCATTTTTGGTTTCAAAATTCACTTGTTTTCCTGTCTTCGACCATGGGCGGCCGTTAACACGATCAAATCCCCTCTTATCAGCAGGGAATCTGAAAGTTCTCAAACCATCTTCTGACACAAACCCTTTAAAGTTGGACATAACTCTATAATTAGGACCTACAAATACTTCACCTAATCTAAACGCATCATTTTGTGATACAACGCCGGTTATTCCCCGATTACCACCTGCGGCAGTCTGATTTTTAATTCTTTTAAGCTTATTCTTAAACTGTTGATTTGTTAACTTACAGGTTAAACCCAGCGGATCGATCCAGTTTAACGGATTAGACGCATAAGCATACAGGTTTAACCCACCTCTTAGACCAATCGGATCCATCTGCGTGTAACACGCGCCCGCCGGGTCGTAGTAGCGGAAGGTGTTGTAGTGCAGGCCCGTTTCACGGTCCAGATACTGGCCCTGGAAGCGCAGGTTCTGCGGGGTGTCCCAGTTTACCGGTGTGCTATCGCGCAGGCTGCGGCCCCAGGTGGTGGAAGCGCCGCGCCAGACGGTGTCGCCGTTGCTGTCGGTCACGCTGTCCGACAGGCCGTTCAGTTCCGTGTGGTACCAGAAGATGTCCGCATGCTCACCGTGGCTGTCGACGCGCGCCAGCGGCTCATAGCTGTTTTCGGAGTAGATATACTGCACCGCCGCGTCCGGGTGACTGTCGCTGGTTTCGCCCACCATCTGCAGGCCGGACCAGGCGTACTGCGTGCGTTCCGGTTTCCGGGCATGGCGTCGCCACACCTGTTTCTCCGTGCGGCGGCCCAGCGCGTCGTAGCGGTATTCTGCCAGGGTGTATTCCGCGTCGCCCTCAATAGTGACCTGGCTGATGCGGTGCTCGTCGTCATAGCTGAAACGCTGCGTCACTCTCCGGTGCGTGTCGTGGCGCACGGCCACGCCCGAAATATTTATACTCCCGGCTCATCCCGTCGAGACGTTGCAGCAAATGGAGCGGTTGTTCGGTAGAGAGTGGAAGTGATTCAGCAGGTCTCAGATGACTTTTTCACCAGGAAGTAGTTACAGGCACTGGCATAGTGGCATAGTGGCATCCTTAATACGAAATGGATACGCCTGCAGCACGTCAACCCGCTTATCACAATCCACTATCGCAGGGAGTTAATCATGGCTGAACACGCTTCTAACACACTGCCGGATCTGCTCATTGTGAGTTCTATTCTTACGTTGACTGTCGTTCGCTCCGTTTACACGGCGCATGGATGGCACGGGTCGGATTTGTTGACGGGATGCCCGTCAAGATCCGGGTTATGCGGGACCTTATTATTATCACACCGCAGCTCACCCATGAACTCTTTAGCTGTATTAAAGGGATGAGCGTTACGAGCATTAATAAGCAGAAGGTGGACGCGTGGCTGAAAAAATTTCCAGGCGCGCTGAATCATACTAGGGATATCCCGGTTATTAAGCGAGACAGAACCCAAGGCGGGACCTGAATGGTTAAATAATGAAAAAGCCGGGAATATTTTCCGGATTTTAATCTTAATTGACTGACAAACCAAATGAGAACAATAGTCCAAGAATCGATGCCTTTTTACCTTCGGCATCAAAGTGGGTTACATCCATATCAAATTCGCACAAAAGATTTTCTTTATCCATCAAAACAAAACCATGAGAATTCAATATATTTGCCAGACCAGAAAGTGCCTGATAAACATCATCATTACAATCAATAACTTTTCCTTCGTAGAATACGAAAGCATATGTTGACACTAAAGATAAATATAAATAAATTGGTCTTTTTAAATACTCAAGCTCTAATGAAACACACACATCATAGTTTAAATCAGTATGATCTTTAACTTTGAATAAAGAATAAATATCACTCAATATTTTTTTATACTTCAAAGAGTTATATGATTTCATCACAAAACTGAAATTCGGACTGCTTAAGTCACCATATGCTTTATAAATATCAGATAAAATCTTTTCTCCTTGTATAGTCATGAAAATCAAAGCTCCCTTCCGGCAGGATGCCCATGAGCTTCGCCTTTGGAATCAACATGAACCCTGACTTTAGTTTGTGAACCTCCATTAGGACCAGTTCCAATAGGGCTACCTGTTTCCAAATCAAACTTACCCGGTTGATTGGGGACTGGATTCCCGCGTTCTAATGTGTCACGAACTAATTTATCAACATCGGCTTGACTGTCAAATGCTGACGTTGGTTTCCCCTGCTTTAATCTATTTTTATATTGAGGAGTATCCTGAATATGACCCGCTTGTTTTTGCGGGTTAATTCTTATCGTCTTAGCCGCTTCAGCCCTAGAAATAAATCGACCATTTACCCCCTGGAACCGTTGAGCTTTATCATTCCATTTTATACAACTTAAACCCAACGGATCCACCCACCCCAGCGGATCAACCACATACGTATACGTATTCAGCCCGCCCAGCAGACCAATCGGATCCATCTGGGTGTAACATCCGCCCGCCGGGTCGTAGTAGCGGAAGGTGTTGTAGTGCAGGCCAGTTTCGCGGTCCAGGTACTGGCCCTGGAAGCGCAGGTTCTGCGGGGTGTCCCAGGTTACCGGTGTGCTTTCCCGCAGGCTTCGGCCCCAGGCGGTGGAAGCGCCGCGCCAGACGGTGTCGCCGTTGCTGTCGGTCACGCTGTCCAGCAGGCCGTTCAGTAAGGTCTTAAGAAGCGCGACTTGTTGCAGAGAGCGCGCCTTTACGCCTTTAAGGTGAGCTAATCCAATGACCTTGCTCTGCTTTAGCGCCGGACTCTGTTTAAGTGTTTTTGTGCATATTGACGGATTAATTCATCATCAGCGCTGGCTAATAATTCCATTTTCTCAATAGCATTCTGGTCCTGTATTTTCTCCAGCACCCGTATGCATTTATTTGCCAGTATGAGATCCTCATCGTAATCCCTGTAATCAAGATTGAGCAGCGCGGCTTCATAAAGAGGATTCACGCTGGAAGGCTGCCGATAATGATCTAACAATCTTACGATCTCTTCATGTTTCTGATGCCAGGTATCTGTCACAAGCTGGTTTAATATGTCGACATCGTAGTAATCAAATTTTACTACCGCACTGAGATAAAGAAGAAGGTCAACAAGCTCAGCGTCTTTGGCTTCCCGAGCAATGGTTAACTCTTTACAGAGATCTAACTCTCCGGAACCATCACCAAACTGGCATAGAAACTCAGAGAGATTAATTTGCTTCATCATTAGCTTTAGAATCAGATCTTTTTTATTTGCCAGCAATTCCATCACTCCCCATCTTTATATATCAAAGTATTAGTTTTGAGATTGTTATCTTTTATATATTTGCTCTCCCACTCATCGTAGTTATCGGGTGCAGCATAACTAAATCCCTTTTCAAAATATCGATCACTATGCGAAATAACCATAGCCCAATGATATTCTTCCTCGTGCCCCAGCAAGCAAGCTTCCAGATAATTTTGGGGTGGCGCGGTTAGCATAGGTGAGTTATTAATTATAGACTCAGCCTCGCCTTCAGATTTCTTACCATAAGCGATCATTATGCCTTTGACAAGGCTAACAAAAGTATAAAAATTAACGATAACGCACTCACCTGGGTTATCGTCATTTATAAAAACCAAACCATCTTTAAGAGTGCTATTTTTAATGACCACGATAAAAATCCAATATAGTATTACTATTCATAAAAAAGCAGCGCCGATAAACAACTCCAAAAATTCTTATTTATCAGTACCCTACTCCGAACGTGGCCTCCAATAACGAATATTTTCTAATTCTCTTTCAATATCATCCATCTCATCATCACCTGGCTCAAGGTTAAATTTCTCGCTAATCACTCTTCTTATATTTGCTAATTTTTTAGTAATCTTATTTTCATCTATAAATCTTGTGGTTTCTTCACAATATGCAGTTCTATTCTCAGATGTAATCTCACCGTCGACGTTATCGTAATAATGCCTGGCAATATATCGCAATGAAATAAGAATATATTCAACATCTGTTAATATTTTAATGGCCTCATCTCCTGACAAAGAGACCTCTTCATTTTCTTTTAACAGTTTCAATTTTCTTCCTCCTGGATGTTATTGATAAATTCAGGGTAAACTAAACATTAAGAGAAATACTCTGATGATTTTAGGGCATAACTGGGGAGATGAGAAAGACAGAGCTATATTTAAACCACACCTAAATTATGCTATTTTTTGTATAACTCATTAAAGGGAATTTCTACGTATTCCTCTGGATTATTTATCAAACAACTCTCCCCCGGAAAGAGACATTCCCAAACGGTTACATAAAACTGTTTCATACTCATATTCTTAGGTGGTTCAAAAATCGGAATGGCAGACTCATAAAGACGCGAAAGTAGTTTTTCATCATAGAAATCAATCGCATATGCAAGACTATTTTTGCATCTGTCTTTTATAAAATAAGGGAAATTATCATAAGACGGCTTTATTAACTCCCGGAAGGCTAATGATAAGCTTTTTTCATTGGATAAGTTTAAACCAATAAGGGAAGCATCCATATTTGGATCTTCAGAAAGTGCCTGCCAAAGCATCGAGATATAGCTATTGTTGATTTTTTTCATATTTATTCTGCGGTTCCAAAAACACTATATATCTTGCCTGTTTTCCTATTATATCCTGCACAAATTTTACTGTTCCTAAAATATTCATCCCACTATCTTATAGCCTTCAGCTACAACATGAAGCATTTCAAAGTCTACTTTCACATTAGTATGAATATTAGGAACATGAAATTTCACTAATTTTTCAATGAGTTACTGATGGTCCAGGTACGTAAGAAAGACTTTAAAAACTACAGGATGCCCGGGAACGTCACTGACGTATAACAAGTAGTGGCTTTGTACTGGCCCTGGAAACGCAGTTTCTGTAGGGTGTCTCATGAAACCGGCGAGCTTTCCACGCCGGCTGCAGCTCTGGCGTGGTGCGGTTATCCGAGGCGTCATACCAGAAACGCTCCTCGCCTTCCGGTTCTCCGCCAGGGTGGGCGGTGCGCCGTCGGTGTACATGCGGCGGATTATCTGGTCCGCGCGGTCCCACTGGTAGCGGCACTCCGAGACCAGACGGTCGCGCAGGTTGTCGGTGCAGCGCCGGTGCGTGATGCGCCCGGCCATGTCGTAGTGCGTCTCCAGCCCCAGCGCGCCCATCTTGCGGCGTGCGAAAAGAAAGTATACGGGAGGCTATACTTTATATACTTGAACACGAACGAATTACTTTTTTTGTAATAACATCAATGTATACACCAAAATCATCCTGAACCAACTCATATTCAGTTGCATTTTCTGGGGTGACTCTTATGGGAGAAAAATGAATCATGTATTCTTTTTTATCTGTCTTTAAATGTTCTTTCATGAATATAGAAACATTACAGTCAGCTATGTTAAAGCCCTTGGCTCTTGCTTCATCAACAGCAATTAGAAGATATTCAAAAACAGGTGCCTCTAATTCACATAGGCAATCGACTTTTTCAATCTGAATACGCATATGTCCCCCTTGTTAAATTATTAAGGTAACTCACTTACTGATATGGATTTATTTCCCATAACTTTATATTTGCCGCTCGGTGTACCAAGATAACTACTATCATACGTTGGATGCTGCCTTCCTAATCCTGTATGGATATTAATATCTTGCAACGAAAACGAATCACTATCCCAATGATCATATGCTTGAGTAGTACGGTTAAAATTAACATCTGAATAATCACCATGGGTATGATATTGACCAACAACAGTCGAATCTTTAGGCATTCTATTTAAAGATGCTTTCATAGAAGGCGCTGTTCTACCTTTGCCTAAGCGAGCTCGCATATACCCATAATAACCTTCTTTGGTTCTATATATAATTCCGCCGTACTCTCTGTTTTTAAATATAGACATTGGGTTATATTTATTTAGTGCTGCTTTGGCCGCAGCATCTGCGCTTGAAAAACCAGAGCATGATTTTCTTAACCCCAACGGATCCACCCAACCCAGCGGATCAACCACATAGGTATAGGTATTCAGCCCGCCCAGTAAACCAATCGGATCCATCTGCGTGTAACACCCGCCCGCCGGGTCGTAGTAGCGGAAGGTGTTGTAGTGCAGACCCGTTTCGCGGTCCAGGTACTGGCCCTGGAAGCGCAGGTTCTGCGGGGTGTCCCAGTTTACCGGTGTGCTTTCACGCAGGCTGCGACCCCAGGCGCTTGATGCGCCGCGCCAGACGGTGTCGCCGTTGCTGTCGGTCACGCTGTCCGGCAGGCCGTTCAGTTCCGTGTGGTACCAGAAGATGTCTGCGTGCTCACCGTGGCTGTCGACGCGCGCCAGCGGCTCATAGCTGTTTTCGGTGTAGATATACTGCACCGCCGCGTCCGGGTGACCGTCGCTGGTTTCGCCCACCATCTGCAGGCCGGACCAGGCGTACTGCGTACGCTCCGGTTTCCGGGCATGGCGTCGCCACACCTGTTTCTCAGTACGTCGGCCAAGGGCGTCGTAGCGGTATTCTGCTTTTGTGAACTCCGCGTCGCCGTCGATTTCCACCCGGCTGATGCGGTGCTCGTCGTCGTAGCTGAAGCGCTGCGTCACTCTCCGGTGCGTGTCGTGGCGCACGGTCATGCGTCCGAAACCGTCGTACTCGCGGCTCACGCCGTCCAGTCGTTTCAGCAGGTTGTTCCACACCGGCTGCATCTCCGGCGTGGTGCGGTTGTCCGCCGCGTCATACCAGAAACGCTCTTCCCCTTCCGGCTGCAGGCTCTGCGTCATGCGCCCGGCCGCATCGTAACCCCACAGGGACTGGCGGTACTTCTCCGCCGGGGTGGACGGTGCGCCGTCGGTGTACATGCGGCGGATTATCTGGTCCGCGCGGTCCAACTGGTAGCGGCACTCCGGGACCAGACGGTCGCGCAGGTTGTCCGTGCAGCGCCGGTGCGTGATGCGCCCGGCCATGTCGTAGTGCGTCTCCAGCTCCAGCGCGCCCATCGTGCGGTGCGTCTCCCGGTGCAGGCGGTCACGCTGGTAGCCGGTGACCGGCAGCGTTTTGCCGCTCAGGGAGAGCTGCATCTCCAGCAGGTGCCCGGTGCCGTAGCGCAGGAACTTCAGCTCCCGCCCGTCCGGGAAGGTGGTGGCACTGAGGTTGCTTAAGGCATCGTATTCATGCTGATAAATGCCGGAGTGGTTCTCCTCGCGGACCAGGTCGCCAGGCTTGTTACGCGCGAGGATGATGGTTTCGCTGTGCGCCGGCTCGCGCATCTCCACCGCGGCCTGACGCCACTCGGTGTAGGCATAACCGCGGATTTCGGTGGTCAGCGCGCTATAAGGTTATTAAATAAGAGAAAGGGAGAGTTGCCGCCGCTAAAAGCAGCGGCGGATGCTGCTGACCATGTTTATTACACTCTGCGGCTTGGTTCTATATTTATACAAAAATCATAAAAAGTCGGCGCCACCTCTATCACCTGATCTTCAAGATCCCTTCGGATATATTTAATTTCACCAGTATTTGTATTAATCCAATAGTCGTTATCACCTGCATCAACTGCAAAAGGGATATGCTCCTTAGCGAAATCCTTTATAAATTGTGAATAACGCACACGTCTTGACAAAACCTCATTAATTGAAAGTAGATATTCCGATTCAAAACATGACTCTCCCTCAATAAAATAGAACCCTTCTATTTCTAATAGACTATAATCATCAGGAGTTATATTCAGGATTTTATCCCTATAAAAGAAAGCTCCGTTACTAAAATACCCTCCATTATTAGAAAGATAAAAATCAACAAAAAAATCTTTCCCATTAAACTCAGAGGGAATTAAGTTATTTATATCTTCTTTTGTAAGGCCTTGTAGTGAATCATCAAAGACAATACCTTTGCTTGAAAAAAAATTATCGTTTGACATATCATCTCCAATTTTAACACCGCGGAAGTTTTAGGCTTCTACTGGCTGCCTCTTCGATTGCTTGAGGTGTGCCATATTTAAACCCAGTGATTTTTTCAAACTCATGCGCTCCCCCTACGTGAGGGTAAGCATGATATTCAGCATTTACAAGCTGCATTAACATCTCATTTGTTTTAGGATCATAACTGACATGATGAGATATCCATTTATTAGACTTTCTTTCATTCAAGCCTGCTGCTTTATACAGTTCGTCTTTATCATCAAAATAACTACCTGTAGCTTTTATTTTGAAAAGACCTTCAGGGTTATTCACAGGATCTACTGTTCCGGGATGTAAAACGTCCCCACCTTCCGGTAAAAATATTATAGGTTCTCTTACTAATCCAAGCGGATCTACCCACACCAGCGGATCAACCACATAGGTATAGGTGTTCAGCCCGCCCGCCAGACCAATCGGATCCATCTGCGTGTAACACCCGCCCGCCGGGTCGTAGTAGCGGAAGGTGTTGTAGTGCAGACCCGTTTCGCGGTCCAGGTACTGGCCCTGGAAGCGCAGGTTCTGCGGGGTGTCCCAGTTTACCGGTGTGCTCTCGCGCAGGCTGCGGCCCCAGGCGGTGGAAGCGCCGCGCCAGACGGTGTCGCCGTTGCTGTCGGTCACACTGTCCGGCAGGCCGTTCAGTTCCGTGTGGTACCAGAAGATGTCCGCGTGCTCACCGTGGCTGTCGACGCGCGCCAGCGGTTCATAGCTGTTTTCGGTGTAGATATAATGCACCGCCGCGTCCGGGTGACTGTCGCTGGTTTCGCCCACCATCTGCAGGCCGGACCAGGCGTACTGCGTGCGTTACGGTTTGCGGGCATGGCGTCGCCACACCAGTTTTTCCGTGCAGTGGCGCAGCACGTCGTAGCGGTATTCAGCTCCGGTGTATTCCGCATCGCCGTCGATTTCCACCCGGCTTATGCGGTGCTCGTCGTCGTAGCTGAAGCGTTGCGTCACGCCTCGCTGCGATTCAAAAATAAAATATTATCGCTGTTAGGTTGATGCCACACTCCGGCTGAAGCACTAGCAAATGATGCATTTGCATAATGCCTTACTATTACAGAATATTTATTCTTCAATTCTAATGAGACTAAATAACTCTTTTTGTAACTTCAAGGTAGTGATTGTAAGTATCTTTACTAAAATACTTCCGCGCTAGATTATAACTATAATCATTTCCCATTAGCGCTTCAAAAAGGCAAGTATTCAGTATGTCTTGAAGATCGCTATTTTTTTTCAAAAAAAGCTCATCTATATAGTTAAATATTTTCACTACCTCTGTACGAATGGAGTCTTCATTGAATACCCCCCCTCTTAAATTCGAATAAAAATAATTTTGCGGAGTATCTTCATCCAACATAAAAATATTTATTATGTCAAGAGCATATGAGCCAAAAGCTCCATATATTAAGTAAGGATCATCTTCACCGTCATACGTTTCCTCGAAAGTAGGGAAGCGTTCTTTTAGTTCATCAATTGAATCATCTATTATCATGGGATTAATCCTAAAGCATGTTTGAGATCGTGCATCATATAACTGGCCAAGCTTCTATCCGAATCACTCAGGATTTCATTTCTATATCTCCCGCTTCCTGATGTGAGTTTCCTTAACGCCTCCAGATAACTTGACCCTTTAGCAATATGATCTGAGCCGCCAACTAATTGCCCTGTATTTTTTGTATGTAATATAGATGCAGCAGTTCCTCCATCGGGGATATTCGCTCCAGGACGATATAATTCTGAGAACATACTTTTCAACCTATTATTATCAATAGAATCAATAATCTGCTGCCTTTGAGAAGGGGAAATAGCATAATTATTTTTCCTTGCGCTCTTAAGTATATTAACCGAGCAGGGAGCGAGTCCTAGGAAGTCTATGCTAGAAAGCGGGTTACTAACGTAAGTATACACATTAAGCCCGCCCAGCAGACCAATCGGATCCATCTGCGTGTAACACCCGCCCGCCGGGTCGTAGTAGCGGAAGGTGTTGTAGTGCAGGCCCGTTTCGCGGTCCAGGTACTGGCCCTGGAAGCGCAGGTTCTGCGGGGTGTCCCAGTTTACCGGTGTGCTCTCGCGCAGGCTGCGGCCCCAGGCAGTGGAAGCGCCGCGCCAGACGGTGTCGCCGTTGCTGTCGGTCACGCTGTCCGGCAGGCCATTCAGTTCCGTTTGATACCAGAAGATGTCTGCGTGATCACCGTGGCTGTCGACGCGCGCCAGCGGCTCATAGCTGTTTTCGGTGTAGATATACTGCACCGCCGCGTCCGGGTCCCGGTCGCTGGTTTCACCCACCATCTGCAGGCCGGACCAGGCGTACTGCGTGCGTTCCGGTTTCCGGGCATGGCGTCGCCACACCTGTTTCTCCGTGCGGCGGCCCAGCGCGTCGTAGCGGTATTCTGCTTTTGTGAACTCCGCGTCGCCGTCTATTTCCACCCGGCTGATGCGGTGCTCGTCGTCATAGCTGAAGCGCTGCGTCACTCTCCGGTGCGTGTCGTGGCGCACGGCCATGCGCCCGAAACCGTCGTACTCACGGCTCACGCCGTCCAGGCGTTTCAGCAGGTTGTTCCACACCGGCTGCAGTTCCGGCGTGGTGCGGTTGTCCGCGGCGTCATACCAGAAACGCTCCTCGCCTTCCGGCTGCAGGCTCTGCGTCATGCGCCCGGCCGCGTCGTAGCCCCACAGGGACTGGCGGTACTTCTCCGCCGGGGTGGAGGGGGCGCCGTCGGTGTACATGCGGCGGATTATCTGGTCCGCGCGGTCCCACTGGTAGCGGCGCTCGGAGACCAGACGGTCGCGCAGGTTGTCCGTGCAGCGCCGGTGCGTGATACGCCCGGCCATGTCGTAGTGCGTCTCCAGCTCCAGCGCGCCCATCGTGCGGTGCGTTTCACGGTGCAGGCGGTCACGCTGGTAGCCGGTGACCGGCAGCGTTTTGCCGCTCAGGGAGAGCTGCATCTCCAGCAGGTGCCCGGTGCCGTAGCGCAGGAATTTCAGTTCCCGACCGTCCGGGAAGGTGGTGGCGCTGAGGTTGCTTAAGGCATCGTATTCATGCTGATAAACACCGGAATGGTTCTCCTCGCGGACCAGGTCGCCAAGCTTATTGCGCGCGAGGATGATGGCTTCGCTGTGCGCGGGCTCGCGCATCTCCACCGCGGCCTGACGCCACTCGGTGTAGGCAAACCGTGTTTCGCGCCCGTCGGTACGAATGCAGAATGGCGGGGTCCGACGGGGCTGTTAGAACACTTATTTCTTTAAAGCACTGGGATCAAATACGATTAGATCATGGCCTTTTAGACCACAAGGCCAGCCGCCTTTTTTATAGCAATCAAATATTTCCTCAAGAAGGCTATTACGTAGAGGATTATCTAAGAATCTCTTTATTGCCACTGTGGAGAGAACAAAAAAAGCATCTTCGCGAGCATCAGAAAATAAAAAATCATCATAATCGGTGTTGAGTTTTTTTACTTTTTTCTTCCTGTATTCCAATAAAACACCAGCATGTTGGATTTGTAAGTTTGCTAAATATTCATTAACAACCTCTTCCGCATCATCAAACTTATCATGAACCCTTAAATCTTTTCTATAATTTTCAAAAACATCCTTCCAGACTTTATATGGTGAGGGTAGATTTTGCTCAAAAGCAAATTCATAGGCGTCACTCAAAGAATCTGTGATTATATAACTTTTAACATCTTCTGCAGATAAACCTTTAAAAAAAGAATTTGTAAAAATAAAATCTATCGGTTCAAATACGTAACTTGTATTCATTACCCCCCTCCCTTACTGAAAATTTTGGCCCATACGTCGTTAACTTCACCAAGTCATCTTCTTTCAAGAATGTTGTAGTTTGCTCTGCTAGTAACAGAAGCTCGTTGAAAGCAATTTCGTTTATCAAAAAATAAAGGCAGGTTAAAACATATTGGCCACTGCAAAATCACAACTCTATTTCATGAAGGTTACCCAGGAATTCAGTAAAAGTCTCACTCACTTTATAAACATTAGACATATCAGGCGAATCACCCTCATCAGCCTCAAACTCATGATCCCAGAAATAAATTCCTTGATGTCCATTTACACCAATCAACACAAGGTTACCACCAGCATCATGCGCGATTGGCATTAATCCCTGAGGTACCCTATCTTTATACTGATCATAATACTTTTGTAAATTACTATATTTTTCCTTCCCTAAACTAAGAAACCAATCAACTGCAGAACCATCATCTCTATCAGAATAAAAGCTGAAAGCACTCGGGACTGGTTGGCCTCCGTTATATTTCTTTAAAAAATCTTTGTAATCCTCAGGAAAGGAACCGCCAACTCTTTTTTCAAAAGTTGTGATTTCTTCTGTACTAGCTGGAATATTATAGCTCACGATATTAACCATTATTATCTCCTGTTTGTGAGAATGCCACTAGAGTGCCTTACATCATCATGTATTTCAGTAGGAACAAGTTGCAAGTAACCAGAATCCTGATGATGATGCCATGTATAACCTCGAGGCTAGGATTATTTGGGCTGTAACCTGCAGCGATATCTGCGCGGCCAAAATAAACATATCTTGACTTACCAAGCGTTATAAACACGTTTTTAATAGAATACTGAGAAAAATCCGGGAACCCAGCATGGTTGAACGGGACGCTATGTTGATATTTGCTTCTGATATCAATAGGCAATTTTTCAATCGGATACATTTTGCCTGCAGATGCACTATTGATGGACCTTCTACCATTAATTTTTCTAACCAACGGACCACATGGCATTCTAGCCAGCTCCAACGGATCAACCACATAGGTATAGATGTTCAGCCCGCCCGCCAGACCAATCGGGTCCATCTCCGTGTAACCCCCGCCCGCCGGGTCGTAGTAGCGGAAGGTGTTGTAGTGCAGGCCCGTTTCACGGTCCAGGTACTGGCCCTGGAAGCGCAGGTTCTGCAGGGTGTCCCACTCGACAGGTGTGCTTTCCCGCAGGCTGCGGCCCCAGGCCGTAGAGGCTCCGCGCCAGACGGTGTCGCCGTTGCTGTCGGTCACGCTGTCCGGCAGGCCGTTCAGTTCCGTGTGGTACCAGAAGATATCCGCGTGCTCACTGTGGCTGTCGACGCGCGCCAGCGGCTCATAGCTGTTTTCGGTGTAGATATACTGCACCGCTGCGTCCGGGTGGCTGTCGCTGGTTTCCCCCACCATCTGCAGGCCGGACCAGGCGTACTGCGTGCGTTCCGGTTTCCGGACATGGCGTCGCCACACCTGTTTCTCGCTGTGGCGCTCAAACCTATTTATCTTATATGCTCTAAATTCTTTTAAATTACAGGCCAGTAAAATATACTAAAGCAATGCTTAATTATTTAATTAAATCGTGGATTGAATATTTTTTGACCTTTACATGGTGCTAGTTTTTTGAGATCTGCATGAATGCTGTTTTGTATGAATTCAAAAGCAGCCTCAATAGATTCGAAAGAAATTATCTCTTCTCGTTCATAGTCTTCCGCATCTATATTTTCGTCTAGGATATCATCTACAAAAACCTTATATTTCCCTTCCCACTTTTGAATTCCAACTGAAGACCAGAATACCTTTCCATTGTGTGAAAATGAAAAGCGCTGTCCTACTTGCTGCCCTTTCTCGATTTTTTCCATTAAATTTTTATCATTAATCATAAACCACCTGTAATATTAATTACGACTTTAACACCGTCTGTACGTTTAATGTTTATGTGTGGATATGTGCCATGATCATCACTAGGTGCATGGCCTCTTACTCTTCCCGTATTAGGATCAATTGCATAATCTTTATGATAAGCACCGCCCTCTTTAAAACGGTCCATTTTTCTTTTCTTTCGCACACCAATGGCATCTTGCGGCCCAACTCCTTTAACCTTCTGATAACCGGGAAATGCAGCGTGTAACAACTCATCCGCTTCCGCTTTTGTCCTAACTTCGACAATAGTATTTTTCCCACCAGTTCTCAGTGCATGGATTTTTTTCGCGCAAGGCAAGAGTCCCAACGGATCCACCCACCCCAGCGGATCAACCACATAGGTATAGGTATTCAGTCCGCCCGCCAGCCCTATCGGGTCCATCTGGGTGTAACACCCGCCCGCCGGGTCGTAGTAGCGGAAGGTGTTGTAGTGCAGGCCCGTTTCGCGGTCCAGGTACTGGCCCTGGAAGCGCAGGTTCTGCGGGGTGTCCCAGGTTACCGGTGTGCTTTCCCGCAGGCTGCGACCCCAGGCCGTAGAGGCTCCGCGCCAGACGGTGTCGCCGTTGCTGTCGGTCACGCTGTCCGGCAGGCCGTTCAGTTCTGTGTGGTACCAGAAGATGTCCGCATGCTCACCGTGGCTGTCGACGCGCGCCAGCGGTTCATAGCTGTTTTCGGTGTAGATATACTGCACCGCTGCGTCCGGGTGACTGTCGCTGGTTTCCCCCACCATCTGCAGACCGGACCAGGCGTACTGCGTGCGTTCCGGTTTACGGGCATGGCGTCGCCACACCTGTTTCTCCGTACGGCGGCCCAGCGCGTCGTAGCGGTATTCTGCTTTTGTGAACTCCGCGTCGCCGTCAATTTCCACCCGGCTGATGCGGTGCTCGTCATCGTAGCTGAAGCGCTGCGTCACTCTCCGGTGCGTGTCGTGGCGCACGGTCATACGCCCGAAACCGTCGTACTCACGGCTCACGCCGTCCAGGCGTTTCAGCAGGTTGTTCCATACCGGCTGCATCTCCGGCGTGGTGCGGTTGTCCGCGGCGTCATACCAGAAACGCTCTTCCCCTTCCGGCTGCAGGCTCTGCGTCATGCGCCCGGCCGCGTCGTAGCCCCACAGGGACTGGCGGTACTTCCCCGCCGGGGTGGAGGGCGCGCCGTCGGTGTACATGCGGCGGATTATCTGGTCCGCGCGGTCCCACTGGTAGCGGCGCTCCGAGACCAGACGGTCACGCAGGTTGTCGGCGCAGCGCCGGTGCGTGATACGCCCGGCAACATATTGATATTCACTATTAAGTCAATTCAATTACCCACGATGAACAATGAGGAATTATTATTTTAATAAAAAACATTAAAACCTATGGGTAAATATTACTTCCTTTGTTTTCATCTCAACATAAAAACACGTATGCTGCATTACGAAAAATACCAACCTATACCAAGCAGTTATTATACTCGCACCTCATAATTTGATGATATTATTTCGACGTAGCTATCATACCCTACCACTATAAAGTGTTTTAGGCTCAACCTATTATTTGGATCATATATCGCCCCCTTGGACTCTAAAACTTCCGAGTTAGATACCATGTAAACACCAGGATCAGAATGAATATCGTTTTTTTCCCAGTAACTAACTACGTCATTAGTTATTGACTCTATTACAAACTCACTATGATGAAACTCAAAAAAATTCAAAGATGTACACTTTAATTCCGCTACGTTATTAAACTGCAATTCCGCCTCACTATACTTATCATTCTTAAAATCGCTAAAAGTTTGAACTTCTACTTTTAGCCTTACACCACTTGACTCAGTATAAATTACTTCAAGATCTGTCGTAGATACTCTAAAATTTAATTTTTCAGGAACTAACAACATATATATACCCTCTAATTTACAAACATTTACCAATCGCTTTAACTAAACCGGTACCGTCTTTGTTCCTTGTAATATTTATGCTTCTTGATGGCGCTCTATATCTGATATCCTCCACTAAGTGTTTCGGAACATGTTCATAAGGAACATATATTGCGTTTTGAGGAAGTTTACCAGCTTCAACTAAAGCAGCTAACCCTCTATTATTCAAAGTTACAGCCTTACCTGTGGCAGGATCTCTCGTATAAGAAATGACAAACGTATCTGGACTAATCTTACCGGATTTAATATCTGCAGCGACATCTAATATTGGACGACCAGCAATGGAATCGGCGGCTTGACTCCCAATATTACTAAATTTTGGAGCAATTCGGTTTTGCCCAAAGTGCAAATCTTTCGGGAAGTCTGTTATTTCTCCATGAATAAACGGGTCAAAACTACTCAACCCCAACGGATCCACCCACACCAGCGGATCAACCACATAGGTATAGGTATTCAGCCCGCCCAGCAGCCCTATCGGGTCCATCTGCGTATAGCACCCGCCCGCCGGGTCGTAGTAGCGGAAGGTGTTGTATTGCAGGCCAGTTTCACGATCCAGGTACTGGCCCTGGAAACGCAGGTTCTGCGGGGTGTCCCAGGTTACCGGTGTGCTTTCCCGCAGGCTGCGACCCCAGGCCGTAGAGGCTCCGCGCCAGACGGTGTCGCCGTTGCTGTCGGTCACGCTGTCCGGCAGGCCGTTCAGTTCTGTGTGGTACCAGAAGATGTCCGCATGCTCACCGTGGCTGTCGACGCGCGCCAGCGGTTCATAGCTGTTTTCGGTGTAGATATACTGCACCGCTGCGTCCGGGTGACTGTCGCTGGTTTCCCCCACCATCTGCAGACCGGACCAGGCGTACTGCGTGCGTTCCGGTTTACGGGCATGGCGTCGCCACACCTGTTTCTCCGTACGGCGGCCCAGCGCGTCGTAGCGGTATTCTGCTTTTGTGAACTCCGCGTCGCCGTCAATTTCCACCCGGCTGATGCGGTGCTCGTCATCGTAGCTGAAGCGCTGCGTCACTCTCCGGTGCGTGTCGTGGCGCACGGTCATACGCCCGAAACCGTCGTACTCACGGCTCACGCCGTCCAGGCGTTTCAGCAGGTTGTTCCATACCGGCTGCATCTCCGGCGTGGTGCGGTTGTCCGCGGCGTCATACCAGAAACGCTCTTCCCCTTCCGGCTGCAGGCTCTGCGTCATGCGCCCGGCCGCATCGTAACCCCACAGGGACTGGCGGTACTTCTCCGCCGGGGTGGACGGTGCGCCGTCGGTGTACATGCGGCGGATTATCTGGTCCGCGCGGTCCCACTGGTAGCGGCGCTCGGAGACCAGACGGTCGCGCAGGTTGTCGGTGCAGCGCCGGTGCGTGATGCGCCCGGCCATGTCGTAGTGCGTCTCCAGCTCCAGCGCGCCCATTGTGCGGTGCGTCTCCCGGTGCAGGCGGTCACGCTGGTAGCCGGTGACCGGCAGCGTTTTGCCGCTCAGGGAGAGCTGCATCTCCAGCAGATGTCCGGTGCCGTAGCGCAGGAATTTCAGTTCCCGCCCGTCAGGGAAGGTGGTGGCGCTGAGGTTGCTTAAGGCATCGTACTCATGCTGATAGACGCCGGAGTGGTTCTCCTCGCGGACCAGGTCGCCAAGCTTATTGCGCGCCAGAATGATGACGTCGCTGTGCGCCGGCTCGCGCATCTCCACCGCGGCCTGACGCCACTCGGTGTAGGCATAACGGCGGATTTCAGTGGTCAGCGCGCTGTAGCGGTACTCGGTGCGGTGCTCCGGGGTTTCCCGCGCCGTCATGCGCCCGAGGGCGTCATATTCATAATTCAGCACCTGCGCCGGCAGGTCGCTGCCACGCTCCGGGTGACGTACCAGAGAAGCCACCTGCTGCGCGGCGTTGTAGTGATACTCCGTCTGCCGCCCGGCGTAATCCTGCTGACAGGTCAGCAACCCGGTCGGGGTGTAGTCGAAACGCCACTCCTGGTTGTTGGCGTTGGTCAGCGTCACCAGACGGCCCGCCCGGTTGAAGCGGAAACGAGTCACATGCCCTGCCGGGTCGGTGGCTTCCGTCACCTGGCCGCGCGCGTTGAGCTTCACCCTGCGCGTGCTGACGCCGTCGACGCTCTGGCCGCAGAGCAGGCCGGATTTTGTGTAGCTGAACTGCGTCTCGCGCCCGTCGGCACGAATATAGGTCTGCAGGCGACCGGCGGGGCTCCAGACGTAGCGGTCCGTATTGCCGAGCGGGTCGGTGCTGCGGATAAGACGCCCGGCGCCATCATACTGATTCTGACTTTGGTTGCCGGAGCAGTCCTCCTCGCGGATCAGCTGGCCCAGCGCATCCCACCAGAAGCGGTGGCTGTTCTCCAGCCCATCAATGCGGCGGATTAAATCGCCCTGATCGTTCCACTCAAAGCGCGTCACGCTGCCTTCCGGATCGGTCAGCGCCACCACATCGCCCGCCAGACTGTATTCGTACTGCCAGACGCCGCCGTCCGGCAGCACCTCTTTTAACGGGAAGTCATACAGCGGATGCCAGGTTTTCAGCGTTGCGCGTTCGAGCGGGTCGCGCTCCAGTGTCATATTGCCGCGATCGTCCCAGGCATACTCCCAGCGCCCACCATCCGGCTGCACGGCTGACAGCAGCTGTTCGGACTGTCCCGCCCAGTTGAACTGCCACTTACCGCCGTGCACATCGGTGTACGCAGTGATGCGGTAGATCTCATCCCAGTAGTGTTCGCTGACCACGCCTTCATCGTTGCTGACGCGGGCGTAGCGTTTGCTCTCATCGGCGTCGATACGCCAGTTTTCCAGCACCGTGCCCTGCTCGTCGTGAACCTGGTACGCCTTCACGCGCCAGTGTTCGGCGTCTGCGCCCGGCTGCCACTGGTAATGCACTTTCAGGCCGGTCGAGAAGCTGTGCCAGGCCAGCATATCGCTGGCGCGATCCCAGCCAAACTGACGGGTTACCACATCATCGGCATCGATGACTGCAATCAGCTGCGCCTGGTCGTTGTAGCGATAGCTCACCAGCAGCTGGCGTGCGCCGTCGACAATCTGGTAAACCGCGCGTAAGCGCCCGCTATGGGCGTCGTACTCAAGTTCGACATCCAGCGCTTCGTTGTCACTGGAGATACGCGCCAGCTGGCCCTGTTCGTTCCAGCTGAAGTAGTGGGCGTTTTCATGGCGGTCGTAGATGCGGTGCATGCGCCACTCGCCGGGGCGGGTAGGATCCGGTTCATAAACCTGATGATCGCCTTCGCCGGTCTGGATCGCGATCGCGCCGTTCGGGCTGGAGAAGAGCCTGAGCCCCTCGTCCGGATAGGAGATCATATCGCCGCTGAGTACTTCACCAAGCCCCAGCTCACGCCCGCTCATATCCTTGAAAATCAGCTGATTGTCCGCCAGACGGTAAAGACGCGTCTCAAACGGCATCATCCAGCCGGGGCCAAACATGCCGGAGGCGCGGTTGCGGCTGTTGTAGATACGCTGCCAGTAGAGCGGCATACGATCCGGCAGCACAAAGTCGAGATCCTCCTCTTTGGCGAGGATCTTTGCGCCGCTGGCAATATTGACCGGGAAAGCGGTGCTCGCCGCGGAGACAAGAACGGAGGAAATCGTATCTGAAACCACCGCGCTGCCAAAAGCGCAGACGATGTTTTTCAGCACGCTGCGGGTTAGCATGCGTCGGCAGAGCATTCTTGCCAGATTCGCCAGTTCCCCCACCCCCAGCGAGCCGACAATCGCGCCCAGCATATAGGCCAGCTGGTTCTTGCCGCTGCGAATATCACGAACGGTGATCGTGTCGCCACCGATGCGTACACGGGGATTTTCACTGACTTTGATTTCCGCTTCGCAGGTGCTCTTCTCACCATTGCGCGCTGCGGGCTGATTATTAATTAAGACGCTTTTGGAACCCTGGGCGATAAAGTTACTGCTGGTGACCGCATGGCCTTTTTTGCAGTCGACGTTATCGAGTGGCATCGGAGTCGCATGGGGATCGGCGCTTTCAACCAGCGGTTGCGAAAGCGATTCCCACAGGTTCGAGCCCCACTTTTTCATATCATCAAGGGTAAGACCTTTAGCGCGTTCGGCAATCGCCATTGCCATGGCACCAGGTACCAGGGCGAGCTTTGCAGCCTCCGCCGCGGTGGCCAGCGCCAGCATACCAACGGCTGCCCAGTCGATACTCTCTTCAGGAGCAGGAGGCGCGAGCAGATAATCACGATCCACGGTTCCGGCGGCACGTGCGGCTTTTTTGCCCATGATATGCACGTTCTCAGAGCCGGTGACGATATGCGCGTCGGGGGGCCCGGGGTCTATCAGGCTGTCGACCAGCTTCCCGGCGGCATCGCCGATTTTTTCCAGATCGCCGCTCAGGACCAGTGCGGCAATCACCACACCGCCTACTATTGCACCGACACCGGAAAAGA
The DNA here is from genome assembly GCF_029850615.1 of Kosakonia sp. HypNH10. Taxonomy (NCBI): domain Bacteria; kingdom Pseudomonadati; phylum Pseudomonadota; class Gammaproteobacteria; order Enterobacterales; family Enterobacteriaceae; genus Kosakonia; species Kosakonia sp. HypNH10. Next base: position 291,399 of record NZ_JAOTIU010000005.1, on the reverse strand, counting down.
TGATCCCGGCGATAATCGCCCCTTCCACAACAGCGCCAACAAAATCTGCCAGCGCCGAGCTGTGAATCAGTGGGTCATCAATACGGGCCGCGATGTAATCCGTCATCGTTACGCCCCTAACTGTAAGCCCGATTTAATCGACGCCCAGAAGGCATCAGCCGGCGCGTCAAACGGCGCGGTGCGGCTGAACGTCAGCACCAGAAGATGATCCTCCACGCGGGTGATGGCCAGTTTCTCATGCACCAGCACGCCCTGGTTTTCAAAGCGCAGTGAAACTTCACGGGCAGGCTGGTTCGCCACCTGGCTATCTCCCACTTCGCCCATTACTACCTTCTTCATGCTGCGCTTCACTTTCGCCAGCTGCTGGCTGATAAACGCCTCTTCCTCGCCTGCCTTGATGTCCCACGCACGGGTGATCACCAGCGTCGCGTTGCTCTCGTTAAAGCGCAGCACGTTAATGCTGCGATCCTGGCATGCTTCCGGCAGGTTGAGGATGCCTTCCGAAACAACAAACTGTGCGGTCGCCATTATTTATCTTTCCCTTGATCAAATGCTTTTGTAACCGCGGCCTGGATTTGGTCGATGGTGGGGGCAACATCGTCATGTTTTTGCGGTGTTGATAAGTTCAAATCCAGCAATCCCTTGGTATTAATCTGCCCACTGCCCAGCGCGTCGATTTTAAAATCATTGCACTGCAGTGTGACCGTGCCGTTGGCACCCAGTATCAGGGCCGATTGTCCGGTAACGAGTTTGATGCTCGAGCCAGAGGCGAGTGTCAGATTGCCCTGAACCTTCTGCGTAAAATCGCCGCCGATCACTTCGTCGTGGGAAAGCTGCGTCGCCTGGAAGTGGGTTCCAGCCACTTTGCCGCTGTGATCGCGCGTGATGTTGACGGTCTGTGAGCCGCCAACGCTGCGCGTCTCATCATTTTTCACATGGGTATCAAGGTTACGCTCGGCCTGGATCCACACCTGCTCTTCGCCCGCTTTATCTTCAAAGCGCAGGGCGTTGGCGTTATCTACCGAGCCATCTTTCGAGCGGCTGAGGAAGCCCATCTGCGTTGCGGCGGCAGGCAGCGCCCAGGGCGGCATGCTCGCTTCGTTGTATACGCGGCCGGTGACTATCGGGCGGTCCGGGTCGCCGTTGATAAAGTCGATGACGACTTCGTCGCCGACGCGCGGGATCTGTACCCCGCCATAGCCCTGTCCGGCCCAGGCGCTGGAGACGCGCACCCAGCAGGAGCTGGTGTCATCGCCTTTCGCCAGCCGGTCCCAGTGGAACTTCACTTTTATGCGGCCATATTTATCCGTCCAGATGCTCTCTCCCTGCGGGCCAACGACGCGCGCGGTCTGCGGGCCGTAAGTGCGCGGCCAGGGAGTGTGCTGCGGCGGGCGAAACACCACCGAGGAGGGAATAACGCTGAAGTCGATGCGGTGCACCGTCTGGCTGTCGGCACCACTGGCGTAGCGGTTCTCTTCAAAATTGTAGTGGGCGGCGGTGACAAGATATTCGCCATTGTCATTAAAGAACGCGGCGTTGGTCAGCTGGAAAGTGCAGCCCGGCGCAATTCCGATTGCCGTTGCGGTGCCTTCGATTTGCTGATGCTCAACCTGCCAGCGCTCCTGGCGAATACGGGCGTAGAATTCACCGTGCCCATGCTCGACGAAGCGGCCCGGCCAGTCGTAGACATCAATAGCGCCGGGCGACGGAGAGTTCGGGTTTTGCCGCGCCTGGAAAAGCCAGGCGTTCGGTTTGCGGAAATCGTAATCATCCAGGCTATAAATCCCTGGCGTCACGCTATCTTCCAGCGCCCACTGGCTGATCCCCTCTTCATCGGTACTGCCGCCCGATGGCGTCTGGTGATAGGGAATAAATTCATAGCCGCTAAAGGGCTGATGTTGGGTAGCCGCGTCGGTCAGCACCAGCGTGTGTTTGTCCGCTTCATGCCTGAAATGGTAGGCGATGCCTTCCAGCTCCATCAAACGGCTGATGAAATCGAAGCTGCTCTCCTGGTACTGCACGCAGTACTCCCACGTGCGGTAGCTGCCTGTCAGCTTATCTTCAATATTGGCCTGGTATTCGCCCAGCAGGGTTTTCACGATTTGCGGCACCGTCTGTCCCTGGAAAATACGCAGGTTGCGGTCGCGCTTCATCGGCCAGAGATCCGACTCTACGGTAAGTTGGTAAACGGCATAACGCGTACCGCTCAGTTCGACGGCGCTTACGGCGACGCGGGTGATTTTACCGTTAAGGTAGCGGCTGCCGGACAAACCCTGGGTTGGCAGGGTGACGGTGACCGGTTTACCGAGCAGCTGGCTGCGATCCATGCGCGCGTCAGTCCCGAGCAATTGCAGGGTAAAGGAGAATGCTTCGGACAGGGCTTCACGACCAGAAATTTTCCAGAAGAGCAGCCCCTCGGCAGGTAACTGAACAGTGATGCGATTGCTCATAAAGCGGATCCTGACATAAAACGCACCACTCCAGGCGCGTTCATCGGTTTAACGTGGCGGGCTTGATAGAAAGCTACCGCACCCTTTCTGAAAGCGAAAAGGCCTCTATTGTCTGATTTTTCGGCGAAATAAGTGCCAGGAATTATCCTAATCCATAGCAAGCCTACCAAAAAAAGCGTCTGTTTTTAGCGAGTTAATGAAGCTCCCGCAAAAATAAAGACGCTTAAATCAATGGCCTTCAGCGTAATTTGCTTTAAGTGAAAAGGATTGTGTGAGTGCGCAGCCGCAGAGTCAAATGCTCACATTGCGGTTTCGCGAGGGCTCTCGCAATTTATTGCCTGAAAAATGAACGTTGCTGGCGGTAAACCGTGGGCGATCGAAAAACGCTTATGCCTCTTGCTCCGCCAGCGCCTGTGCGCAGGCCCACGCGCTGGACCATGCCCACTGGAAGTTGTAGCCCCCCAGCCAACCGGTCACATCCATCACTTCGCCAATAAAATAGAGCCCCGGCACGTTTCGCGCTTCCATCGTGCGCGACGAGAGTTCATGGGTATCCACGCCGCCGAGCGTTACCTCTGCGGTGCGGTAACCTTCGGTGCCATTGGGCTGGACGCGCCATGCGGTCAGGGTCTCGACCAGCTTCTCCTGGTCACGGCTATTGAGCTGCTTCAGCGTCACATCGGGGATCTGCCCGAGCTGCTGCAAACACTCCACCAGCCGTTTTGGCAACTGCATGCCGAGGGTGTTTTTCAGGCTCTGATTAGGGTGCGCATCGCGCTGCTGATTGAGGAACTCTGCCAGATCGCACTCCGGCACTAAGTTAATGGTGACGAACTCGCCCGGCAGCCAGTAGCTGGAGATTTGCAGCACCGCAGGCCCCGACAGACCGCGATGGGTAAAGAGCAGGTTTTCGCGAAATACCGTCCCGTTTTCAGCGGTGATCACAGAGGGTACAGAGACGCCGGAGAGGGTCTGCACCTGCTCGAGTAAAGGTTTGTGCAGAGTAAAGGGCACCAGACCGGCGCGGGTCGGCAGCACCTTCAGCCCAAACTGCTCGGCTATTTTGTAGCCAAAAGGCGAAGCGCCCAGCCCCGGCATCGACAGCCCGCCGGAGGCGATCACCAGTTTCGCCGCCTGCACCGTGCCGCCGTTCAGCTGTAAGGTGTAGCCGTTGTCATCACGCTCGACGGAGAGGATTTCCGTGCGCAGGCGCTGGGTGACATTGCCCTTCTCGCACTCCGCCACCAGCAGATCGACAATCTGCTGCGCGGAGTCGTCGCAAAAGAGCTGGCCGAGCGTCTTCTCATGCCAGGCGATGCCGTGTTTACCCACCAGATCGATAAAATCCCACTGGGTGTAGCGTGCAAGAGCAGATTTACAAAAATGGGGGTTCTGGCTTAAGTAAGCCGCCGGTTCGACATAAAGATTGGTGAAGTTGCAGCGCCCGCCGCCGGACATCAGGATCTTACGCCCCGGCTTTTTGCCGTTATCCAGCAGCAGCACGCGCTGGCCCGCTTGCCCCGCCAGCGCCGCACAAAACATCCCCGCCGCGCCAGCACCGACTATAATGGCATCAAAGCTTTCCACATCTTCACCCTCTCTCTTACCTGGTCGCGAATTGTAAAGAGTTCAGGCTGGTCACACCAGCGCGGCGTGGTGAGAAAAGAAACATGCCATTGAAATTTATAAGATAATTTTAGAAATTCAGCGGAATGTAAGCGATGATGTCAAAAAAAGTCGATATTTCACTTTGCCCATACCGCCAATGTCCCTGATAATGCGCGGCGTTCGTGTCCCCAAAATGGCTTAACGACCTATGGTACATTTGTTTGCCGGCCTGGATCTCCATACCGGGCTACTCCTCGTGCTTGCACTGGTTTTTGTTCTGTTTTACGAGGCCATTAACGGCTTCCACGACACAGCGAATGCCGTTGCAACCGTGATTTATACACGCGCTATGCGTTCTCAGCTGGCGGTTGTGATGGCGGCAGTGTTTAACTTCTTCGGCGTTTTGCTGGGCGGGTTAAGCGTTGCGTATGCCATTGTGCATATGTTGCCAACCGATCTGTTGCTGAATGTTAGCTCCGCACACGGCCTGGCGATGGTCTTTTCCATGCTGCTGGCTGCCATTATCTGGAACCTCGGCACCTGGTATCTGGGCCTGCCTGCTTCCAGTTCTCACACCCTGATTGGCGCAATTATCGGTATTGGTTTAACCAATGCACTGATGACCGGCACCTCGGTGGTCGACGCGCTGAACATCCCGAAAGTGCTGAATATCTTTGGTTCGCTGATCGTTTCACCGATCGTCGGCCTGGTATTTGCCGGTGGATTGGTATTCCTGCTGCGTCGCTACTGGAGCAGCACCAAGAAACGTGCGCGTATCCATATGACGCCTGCGGAACGTGAGAAGATCGACGGCAAGAAAAAGCCGCCTTTCTGGACGCGTATCGCACTGATCCTCTCTGCTATCGGCGTCAGCTTCTCTCATGGGGCAAACGACGGTCAGAAAGGTATCGGCCTGATTATGCTGGTGCTGATCGGCGTTGCGCCGGCGGGCTTCGTGGTTAATATGAACGCCTCCGGTTACGACATCACCCGTACGCGGGATGCCGTCAACAACGTGGAAACCTACTTCCAGCAACATCCGGCGCTGCTGCAAAAAGCGACCGGTGTCGATCCGCTGATCCCAACGCCGGAAGAAGTAGCCACTAAGCCTGGCGAGTTTCATTGCCACGCGGGCCGCGCTATCACTGCGCTGGACCGTGCGAAAGCGATGCTCACCGGGATTGAAAACTACGATCAGATCCCGCTGGAACAGCGCGGACAGCTGCGCCGGATTATGCTCTGCCTCTCCGATATCACGGATAAAGTGGCGAAGCAGCCGGAGATCGGTGCCGACGATCAGCGTCTGCTGAAGAAACTGAAAGGCGATATGCTCAGCACCATCGAGTACGCGCCAATCTGGATCATCATGGCAGTCGCGCTGGCGCTGGGTCTGGGGACGATGATTGGCTGGCGTCGTGTTGCCACCACCATCGGCGAGAAGATCGGTAAGAAAGGCATGACCTATGCTCAGGGGATGTCCGCGCAGATGACCGCAGCGGTGTCGATTGGTCTGGCAAGCTATACCGGTATGCCGGTCTCGACCACCCACGTGCTCTCATCGTCCGTAGCCGGTACGATGATTGTCGACGGCGGCGGTCTGCAGCGTAAAACCGTGACCAACATTCTGATGGCCTGGATCTTCACGCTGCCGGCGTCGATTATCCTCTCCGGCGGTCTGTACTGGATTGCGCTGAAGCTGATTTAACGTAAGCTTCAGAGAGACGAAAAAACGGGTCAGGAAACTGACCCGTTTTTTTATTGCCGGAACCGTGCTGATTGCCGGATGGCGGCTCGCGCCTTATCCGGCCTACGCGAAAGCTCAGCCCGGTCCCCGTAGGACTGATAAGCGCAGCGCCATCAGGCATTTATCAAAACAGCGCTCAGTGCCAAATCATCAGCCCAATCAGGCTCAGCACCACCAGCCCGCATAACGAACTGGTCAAAATAAACAGGTGGCGCACCCGCTCGCAGCGGCGAATAAACTCATCGTCATGGTGATCGCGGTAACGTTGGGCATAGATGTACCACACCAGCCGCATCTGCTTGCTCGGCTGACCGTGGGCGGTAAAAAACCCGCCGCCATCGACATATTGATACAGCAAGGGATCGCATCCGCGAAGTACCACCAACAGGGCGCGCAGCGATGAGTAATAACGCGCCATGTTCACCACACACACCACACACAAAGCCCAAAATAGCGCAACAGTGCTGATCACCATATCCCCTCCCCGGCGAGAGCCCACAGAGTTTCACTCCAGCGCTCACGCTCCTGAAAACCCCACTAAGGTAGACAACAAAGAGTGTAACCAAGGCTCCGGACGGACCACAACGAAGGCGATGTTCCGTAGTTGACCTCGCGCAAAGAAACAGGACAACTTCGGGACACCGTCTCTCTCTTCCGTACGGTTTCTTAATAGTGTAGGAGATAGCGCTCTTTTTTTGCCACAAGCGAACGCATATCCCTGCATCTCGCTGTAAATATTACGTAAGTGAATCGTGATCCAGGTTGATTGACGGTGCTGTTAGAGCGTTATAAGGTAGGAATCATTTTGAATGCGACCTGAAAAGTCGGGCGCAACGCTCACGTACAACGCAGGATGCGAGCGCAGCGCAACCCCATCAGGGTTTCCCCCGGATGGCCATCGACAACTTATGGAAGGAGTAACATTATGGCTTACAAACACATCCTTATCGCCGTCGATCTCTCCCCTGAAAGCAAGCTGCTGGTTGATAAAGCCGTCTCTATGGCGCGCCCTTACAACGCAAAGATTTCACTGATTCATGTCGATGTGAACTACTCCGATCTCTACACCGGCCTTATCGACGTTAACCTCGGCGATATGCAAAAGCGCATCTCCGACGAAACGCACCATGCGCTGACGGAGCTCTCCACCAACGCAGGCTATCCGATTACCGAAACCCTCAGCGGCAGCGGCGATCTGGGCCAGGTGCTGGTCGACGCGATCAAAAAATATGATATGGATTTGGTGGTGTGCGGCCATCATCAGGACTTCTGGAGCAAACTGATGTCCTCCGCGCGCCAGCTGATTAACACCGTTCATGTGGATATGCTGATTGTCCCGCTGCGCGATGAAGAGGACGAATAATCGTTCGTTGACCTTTCATCAGTAGCCTGAATACCGCCCGGTGCGCGCAACGCCACCGGGCTTTTTTATTCCCCGGAGCCGGGGTAGATATCGAACCGGTGGCTTTTAGTCACCACCGCAGATTGCGTGGCGACGCCGGCCAGCGGCGGCGCATAGTCGGGCCGCTTTACCACAACGCGTTTAATCGCTAACTGACGCGCAGGCTCCAGTAAACCATCGGCATCAAGATCCGGGCCAACCAGCGACTGAAAGACCCGCATCTCCTTTTTCACCAGCGCGCTCTTCTGCTTGTGCGGAAACATCGGATCGAGATAGACCACCTGCGGGCGCGGCGTAATATCCGCAAGCCCCGAGAGGCTTGAAGCGTGAATCAGCGTTAACCGGTCGCGTAGCCACGGGCCGACTTCCGCATCGGCATAGCCGCGCTGAAGCCCATCTTCCAGCAGGGCGGCAACTACCGGATTGCGCTCCAGCATGCGGACCCGGCAACCGACGGAGGCGAGCACAAAGGCGTCGCGCCCGAGCCCGGCAGTCGCATCCACCACTTCCGGCAGATAGCTGCCTTTGATGCCGACCGCTTTCGCCACCGCTTCCCCGCGACCGCCGCCAAACTTGCGCCGGTGCGCCATCGCGCCTGCAACAAAATCGACAAATATGCCGCCGAGTTTCGGTTCATCGCGTTTACGCAGCTCAAGATGAGTCGGGGTGCGAACCAGCGCCATCAGGTTGTCGTTATCCGGCTCCAGCCCAAAGCGGGCGATAAGATCGGATAAGGCACCGTCTCCGGTGCCTGTTTCATCCACTAAACAGATCTTCAAGTGTTAGCCTTCGATACCATAATGCTCAAGCATCGCGTCAATCTGCGGCTCACGCCCGCGGAAGCGTTTGAACAACTCCATCGGCTCTTCTGAACCGCCGCGCGTGAGGATGTTATCGAGGAACGACTGCCCGGTTTCGCGGTTGAAAATGCCCTCTTCCTCGAAGCGGGAGTAAGCGTCGGCTGCCAGCACATCGGCCCACAGGTAGCTGTAGTAACCCGCTGCGTAACCACCCGCAAAGATGTGGCTAAAGGCGTGCGGGAAACGACCCCACGACGGCCCAGGCATCACCGCTACCTGGCGTTTGATTTCGGCCAGAGTTTCGAGGATTTTCGCCCCCTCTTGCGGGTTAAATTCCGCATGCAGACGGAAGTCGAACAGGCCGAACTCCAGCTGGCGCAGGATAAACATCGCCGCCTGGTAGTTTTTCGCCGCCAGCATTTTATCCAGCAACTCCTGCGGCAGCGGCTCGCCGGTCTCAAAGTGACCGGAGATAAACGCCAGCGCCTCCGGCTCCCAGCACCAGTTCTCCATAAACTGGCTCGGCAGCTCGACCGCATCCCACGGCACACCGCTGATGCCCGCAACGCCTGCGGTTTCAACCCGCGTCAGCATATGGTGCAGGCCATGACCAAACTCATGGAACAGGGTGATCACTTCATCATGGGTAAAGAGCGCCGGTTTGCCGCTCACCGGGCGGTTAAAGTTACAGGTGAGATAGGCGACCGGCTTTTGCAGCGTGCCGTCGGCGCGGCGCATCTGGCCGACGCAATCATCCATCCACGCCCCGCCGCGTTTGTGCTCGCGGGCATAGAGATCGAGGTAGAAGCTGCCGCGCAGCTCGTTGTTTTCGTCATACAGTTCGAAGAAGCGCACTTCCGGATGCCAGACATCAACATCGGTACGCTCTTTGGCGGTAATGCCGTAAATGCGTTTAACCACTTCGAACAGGCCGTTAACGGCGCGGTTTTCCGGGAAGTACGGGCGCAGTTGCTCATCGCTGATGCTGTAGAGGTGCTGCTTCTGTTTTTCGCTGTAGTAGGCGATATCCCACGGTTGCAGATCGTCGACGCCAAACTCCGCTTTCGCAAAAGCACGCAGCTGTGCCAGCTCTTTCTCGCCCTGCGGACGCGCGCGTTTCGCCAGATCGGTTAAGAACTCCAGCACCTGCGCCGGGTTTTCCGCCATTTTGGTCGCCAGTGATTTATCCGCATAGCTCTCAAAGCCAAGCAGCTGTGCCAGTTCGTGACGCAGGGCGAGGATCTCTGCCATCACCGGGCTGTTATCCCATTTACCGGCGTTCGGCCCCTGATCGGAGGCGCGGGTGCTGTACGCGCGATACATCTCTTCGCGCAGCGCCTGGTTGTCGCAGTAGGTCATCACCGGCAGATAGCTCGGAATATCGAGCGTTAACAGATAGCCCTCTTGCTCTTTGGCTTCCGCCTGCGCTTTCGCCGCCGCTAAGGCGCTTTCCGGCATACCGGAGAGTTCAGATTCGTCAGTAACCAGCTTGCTCCAGCCCATGGTGGCATCGAGCACATTGTTGCTGTAGAGGTTGCCCAGCTCAGAGAGGCGCGCGGCGATTTCGCCATAGCGTTTCTGCGTCTCTTTCGGCAGGCCAATACCCGACAGTTTGAAGTCGCGCAGGGCGTTATCGACCGATTTTTTCTCGGCAACGCTCAGTTCAGCGTAGTGGTCGCCATCGCGCAGATCGCGATAGGCGTTATAGAGCCCTTCATGCTGGCCGACCCAGGTGCTGTACTCAGAGAGCAGCGGCAGGGTCTGTTCGTAAGCTTCACGCAGTTCCGGGCTGTTTTTCACGGAATTCAGGTGGCTGACGGGAGAGAAGAGACGACCCAGGCGGTCATCGACTTCCGCCAGCGGCTGGCAAAGATTGGCCCAGGTATAGGGGCCACCCTGCGCGACAACGCTCTCAACCGCGTTTCGGCAGTCGTCCAGCGCTTTCGTTACCGCAGGGACAACGTGTTCAGGACGAATGTGGGAAAACGGCGGTAACTCGAAAGGCGTCAAAAGGGGGTTGGTCATATGCGCAGTCCTGTTGAAAAGGGTGTTTGATTAGCATGGGGCTAACTTATGGAGATTTCAATGCCGGAGGGTGCGCTTAAGCCGGGTATCGCTGCAATAAGCGGAGGGTTGAGCGGTAATCCGCCGCGATCTGCGATAGACTGTGCGAAATCTCGTTTAATTTCTGGAATCTCCAACGCTATGCTCAGTTATCGCCACAGCTTCCACGCGGGCAACCACGCCGACGTCCTCAAACACACCGTTCAGAGCCTGATCATCGAAGCGCTGAAAGAAAAAGAGAAACCGTTCCTCTATCTCGATACCCACGCTGGCGCGGGGCGTTATCAGCTCTCCGGCGAGCATGCGGAGCGCACCGGTGAATATATGGAAGGGATTGCGCGCATCTGGCAGCAGGACGATCTGCCCGCCGAGCTGGAACCCTATATGAATGTGGTGCGTCACTTTAACCGTGGCGAGCAGCTGCGTTACTACCCAGGCTCACCGCTGATTGCCCGCCAGCTGCTGCGCGAGCAGGACACATTGATGCTGACCGAGCTGCATCCGAGCGACTTCCCGCTGCTGCGCCAGGAGTTCCAGAAAGATGAACGCACTCGCGTGGCGCGCGCCGACGGCTATCAGCAATTAAAAGCCAAACTGCCGCCGGTCTCCCGCCGCGGTCTGATCCTGATCGACCCGCCGTATGAGATCAAAACCGACTACCAGGCAGTGGTAAGCGGTATCAGCGAAGGCCACAAACGTTTCGCCACCGGCGTGTACGCCCTCTGGTATCCGGTTGTAATGCGCCAGCAGATCAAACGCATGCTGCGCGATCTGGAAGCGACCGGCATTCGCAACATCCTGCAAATCGAGCTGGGCGTGCGCCCGGACAGCGATCAACGCGGCATGACCGCCTCCGGCATGATCGTGATTAACCCGCCGTGGAAACTCGAAGCGCAAATGAACAACGTGCTGCCGTGGCTGCACAAGAAACTGGTCCCGGCCGGTACAGGCCATACGCTGGTAAACCAGGTAGTAGCAGAGTAATCGCAGCCATCGGTGGCGCATTACGCCCGGCGCGTTACAATCGCGCCACGACTGTCGACTTCGTTCAGGATTAAGGAAACGACCATGAGCAAACATTATGACTACCTCGCCATCGGTGGCGGCAGCGGCGGTATCGCCTCGATCAACCGTGCCGCCATGTATGGTCAAAAATGCGCGCTGATCGAAGCTAAAGAGCTGGGCGGCACCTGCGTTAACGTCGGCTGCGTGCCGAAAAAGGTGATGTGGCATGCGGCGCAGATCGCCGAAGCGATCCATCTTTACGGCCCGGATTACGGTTTCGACACCACGGTGAATCACTTCGACTGGAGCAAACTGGTCGCCAGCCGCAGCGCCTACATTGACCGTATTCACACCTCTTATGACAACGTGCTGGGCAAAAATAATGTGGATGTGATCCGCGGCTTTGCGCGCTTTGTCGATGCCAAAACCGTGGAAGTGAACGGCGAGACGATTACCGCCGATCATATTCTGATCGCCACCGGCGGTCGCCCGAGCCACCCGTCGATTCCCGGCGCGGAATATGGCATCGATTCCGATGGCTTCTTCGCCCTGCCCGCGCTGCCAAAACGCGTTGCGGTAGTGGGCGCAGGCTATATCGCCGTTGAACTGGCGGGCGTGATCAACGGTCTCGGCGCTGAAACGCACCTCTTTGTGCGTAAACATGCGCCGCTGCGCAGCTTCGACCCGATGATCTCCGAGACGCTGGTGGAAGTGATGGCGGCAGAAGGCCCGAGCCTGCACACCCACGCCGTGCCGACTGCGGTTGCGAAAAACGGCGACGGCAGCCTGACGATTACGCTGGAAGATGGCCGTTCGCAGACCGTCGACTGCCTGATCTGGGCGATTGGCCGCGAACCGGAAACCGATAACTTCAACCTTGCCGCCACCGGTGTGAAAACCAACGACAAGGGCTATATCGAAGTGGATAAGTTCCAGAACACCAGCGTTCCCGGCATCTACGCGGTGGGCGATAACACCGGCGCGGTTGAACTGACGCCGGTGGCCGTGGCCGCTGGTCGTCGCCTCTCCGAGCGGCTGTTTAACAACAAGCCGGACGAGCATCTGGACTACAGCAATATTCCGACCGTGGTCTTCAGCCACCCGCCAATCGGCACCGTCGGCTTAACCGAACCGCAGGCGCGCAAGCAGTATGGCGACGACCAGGTGAAGGTCTATAAATCCTCCTTTACCGCGATGTATACCGCCGTCACCTCTCACCGCCAGCCGTGCCGCATGAAGCTGGTCTGCGTCGGGCCAGAGGAGAAGATTGTCGGTATTCACGGCATCGGCTCCGGGATGGATGAGATGTTGCAGGGCTTCGCCGTGGCGCTGAAGATGGGCGCGACCAAGAAGGACTTCGACAACACTGTTGCTATCCACCCGACGGCGGCGGAAGAGTTCGTCACCATGCGTTAATGCTCCACGCAAACTGGCCCCCGCGGCCAGTTTGTTTTTACACAAGGTTTCAATGATGGCAGCGCAATTTCCGGTGTTTGATGGTCATAACGATCTGCTGCTGCGCCTGTGGATGGAGCAGCCAAACACTTCTGTCGAACAGGTTTTCAGCGGCCTTAACGGCGGCCATCTCGATTTTCCCCGCATGCAGCGCGCCGGTTTTGCCGGTGGGCTGTTCGCCGTCTTTGTGCCGCCCGCTCGCTATATCGCAGAGATGCGCGGCATCACGCCCGCTGAAGCGCAGGCGCTGCACGATCCGCTCCGGATCACCCACCAGCAGATCGATCTCTTCTACCGCATGGTCGACGCCTCAGAGGGCAGAATGCGCGTCTGCCACAGCGCGCAGGAGATTGCGCAGTGCCTGCAAGATGGCACCATTGCGCTGGTGCTGCATATTGAAGGTGCCGATGCCATAAACGCAGAGTTAGATCCGCTTGATGCGCTGGTCGCACGCGGCGTGCGCAGTATTGGGCCGTTCTGGAACCTGCCGAATGTGTTTGGCGAAGGGGTAAACGGCCGCTTTCCCGGTTCGCCGGATACCGGGCCGGGCCTGAGCGAGGCGGGCAAACGGCTTATCCACGCCTGCAACCAACGGCGAATTTTGATCGACCTCTCGCATATGAATGAACGGGCGTTCTGGGACACCGCTGCCCTCAGCACTGCGCCGCTGGTCGCCAGCCACTCCAATGCTCACGCCCTCTGCCCGCAGCCGCGCAATCTCACCGATGCTCAGCTGGAGGCGATTGCCGCCAGCGACGGGCTGGTGGGCGTTAACTTCGGCACCGCCTTCCTGCGTGAAGATGGCAAGCGCGACGCCCGCACTCCTTTACACAAAATTTTCCAACACATCGACTATCTGCTTACTAAACTTGGTGAGGATCGTGTAGCATTCGGCTCCGACTTTGACGGCATCGACCTGCCGGAAGAGTTGGGCGATGTCACGGGGCTACCGCGACTCATGGCCCTGCTGACGTCGTCTGGCATCAGCCAGTCGTTGGCAGAGAAGCTTGCCTGGCGCAACTGGCTGCGAGTTCTGAATATGACCTGGGGTAACTGAAGCACGCGGGTTACCTCCTCTCATCCCAAGGAGTTACGCTATGTGGACTAAACCAACGTTTGTGGATCTGCGCTTAGGTCTGGAAGTCACTCTCTATATTTCCAACCGCTAAACGCGCCCGCCCGCCTTGCTGCGGGCTTCCTCTTTTTTGCTTACCGGTTTACACAGATGCTGATTACTGTTTTAGGTTCCGCAGCGGGCGGCGGCTTTCCCCAATGGAACTGCAACTGCCCGAACTGCGCGGGAGTGCGTAACGGCACAATGCAAACCTCAGCGCGCACGCAATCGTCGATTGCGATAAGCGATGACGGCAAAAACTGGGTGTTGTGCAACGCCTCGCCCGATATCAGCCAGCAATTACGCGCCACGCCTGTGCTGAACAGACCCGAAAAGCTGCGCGGTACCGCCATTGGCGCGATTATCCTGACCGACAGCCAGATTGACCACAGCGCGGGGCTGCTAAGCCTGCGCGAAGGGTGCCCACATCAGGTGTGGTGCACGCCGGAAGTGCATGAAGATCTCAGCACCGGCTTTCCCGTCTTCCCGATGCTCAGCCACTGGAATGGCGGGCTGCGACATCACCCTGTTGAGCCGCTGGCGCGCTTCCAGGTGGCGGTTTGCCCGCAGTTGCACTTTACCGCTATCCCGCTGCTGAGCAATGCACCGCCCTACTCGCCCTACCGCGATCGCCCGTTACCCGGGCACAACGTGGCGCTGTTTATTGAAGACAGCAACAGCGGGCAGAGCCTGCTTTACGCGCCGGGTCTTGGCGAGCCAGATGAGACGATTATGCCGTGGTTGCAGCGCGCCGACTGCCTGCTGATCGACGGCACGCTGTGGCGTGATAACGAGCTGAGCGCCACCGGCGTGGGCGGTCACAGTGGCAAAGCGATGGGTCACCTGGCGTTGGCTGAAGAGCAGGGTCTCGCATCCCTGCTGGCGACGCTGCCCGCCCGTCGCAAGATTTTAATTCATATTAACAATACCAACCCGATCCTGAATGAAGCCTCCCCGGAACGAAAAAGCCTTGAGCAACAGGGGATTGAAGTGAGCTGGGACGGGATGGTTATCGCGCTATAAGAGGTTTCATGAGTGAAGCAATATGCCTGACGCCCGAGGAGTTTGAGGCCGCATTACGAGCGAAGGGTCAGTACTATCATATTCATCACCCTTATCACATCGCGATGCATAACGGTGAAGCCACGCGGGAGCAGATCCAGGGCTGGGTCGCGAACCGCTTTTACTACCAGACCAGCATTCCGCTGAAAGACGCGGCGATCATGGCCAACTGCCCACATCCGGAAGTGCGCCGCCAGTGGGTGCAACGCATTCTCGATCACGATGGCGAGGGGGAAAGCGAAGGCGGTATCGAAGCGTGGCTGCGCCTTGGCGAAGCGGTGGGGTTAACCCGCGAAAGCCTGCTCTCGGAAGAGCGGGTGCTGCCGGGCGTGCGTTTTGCGGTGGATGCTTACGTTAACTTTGCCCGCCGCGCCTGCTGGCAGGAGGCGGCATGCAGTTCGCTGACCGAACTCTTCGCGCCGCAGATCCACCAGTCGCGCCTCGACAGCTGGCCGCAGCACTACACGTGGATTGAACCGCAGGGGTATGACTACTTCCGCAGCCGTCTCGGCCAGGCGCGACGCGATGTCGAGCACGGTTTATCGCTGGCGCTGGAGTGGTGCGACACCGCTGAGAAGCAGCAGCGGATGCTCGACATCCTGCAATTTAAACTCGACATTCTCTGGAGCATGCTTGATGCGATGACCATGGCTTACAGCCTTCATCGCGCGCCCTATCACACCGTCACCGCGGACGCGGTGTGGCACACAAGGAGACTGGTGTAATGCACATTCAGGCACATCACATTCCCGCCTTTCGCCGGGGCTACCGTTTGCAGTGGGAAGCCGCGCAGGATTGCCATGTGATCCTCTACCCGGAAGGGATGGCGAAGCTGAACGACAGCGCAACGGCGATCCTC
Source organism: Kosakonia sp. HypNH10 (assembly GCF_029850615.1). Classification (NCBI taxonomy): domain Bacteria; kingdom Pseudomonadati; phylum Pseudomonadota; class Gammaproteobacteria; order Enterobacterales; family Enterobacteriaceae; genus Kosakonia; species Kosakonia sp. HypNH10. The sequence continues at coordinate 275,836 of NZ_JAOTIU010000005.1, read as the reverse complement.
TCGGAAGTCGATGGTATTAAAAGCGTGGGCGAGATTATCGCTACGCTGGAGGCGCGGTTTCCCGACGCCGAAGAGCTCGCCGCTGACGTGCTCGATTTCCTGGCGCAGGCCTATGCGCAGAAGTGGGTGATTTTCCGTGATTGAGGCCGCCAAAAGCGTCAATCCGCCGCTCTGGCTGCTGGCGGAGCTGACCTATCGCTGCCCGCTACAGTGCCCCTACTGCTCCAACCCGCTCGACTTCTCGACCCAGGAGCAGGAGTTGACCACGGCGCAGTGGATTGAGGTATTTCGCCAGGCGCGGGCGATGGGCAGCGTGCAGCTTGGCTTTTCCGGCGGCGAACCGCTGCTGCGCAAAGATTTGCCGGAGCTGATTGCCGCCGCGCGCGGGATGGGGTTTTACACCAACCTCATCACCTCGGGCATTGGCCTGAGCGAGAAGAAGCTGCACACCTTTGCCGATGCCGGGCTCGATCATATCCAGATCAGCTTCCAGGCGAGCGATCCTGAACTGAATGCCGCGCTGGCGGGCAATGAGAAAGCCTTTCATCAGAAGCTGGCGATGGCGAAAGCGGTCAAAGCGCTCGGCTACCCGATGGTGCTGAACTTCGTTTTACACCGGCACAATATCGACCAGATCGACCGGATTATCGCCCTGGCGTTACAACTGGAAGCCGATGATGTTGAGCTGGCGACCTGTCAGTTTTACGGCTGGGCACAGCTTAACCGTGAAGGGCTGCTGCCGAGCCGCGAGCAGATTGCCCGCGCCGAAGCGGTGGTCAGTGACTACCGGGCGAAGATGGCGGAAAGCGGCAATCTGACCAACTTACTGTTTGTCACCCCGGACTACTACGAGGAGCGTCCGAAGGGCTGCATGGGCGGCTGGGGGGCGATCTTCTTAAGCGTGACCCCGGAAGGCACCGCACTGCCGTGCCACAGCGCGCGCCAGCTGCCGGTGAAATTCCCCTCGGTGCTGGAGCACTCGCTGGAGCACATCTGGTATGACTCCTTCGGCTTTAACCGCTATCGCGGCAACGACTGGATGCCGGAGCCATGCCGCTCCTGCCCCGAGAAGGAGCAGGACTATGGTGGCTGCCGCTGCCAGGCCTATATGCTGACCGGCGATGCGGCGAATGCCGACCCGGTATGCAGCAAATCGCCGCATCACGGCACCATTCTCGCGGCACGCGAAGAGGCCAACCATAGCCGCATCGGCGTGCATGAACTGCGTTTTCGCAACCGCGTTAACTCGCAACTGATCGTCAAAGGCTAACCATGCAGACCCGACAGCTCCACCTCGACAATGGTTTGCACGTCACACTGGTGCATCAACCCGACGCGCGCCAGGCGGCTGCGCTGTGGTGCGTCGACGCCGGCAGCCTGCAAGAGCCGCAGGGCTGGCCGGGGCTGGCGCATCTGCTGGAGCATATGCTGTTTCGCGGCAGCCTCGGTTTTCCGCAGGCGCAGCGCCTAATCAGCTGGGTACCGTCGCAGGGCGGGCGGCTTAATGCCTCAACCCGGCTGGCGCAGACGGCCTACTTTTTTGAAGTGCCTGCCGATCTGCTGGAGCCGGGGCTGTTACGCCTTACCGATATGCTGGTGACGCCGCAGCTTAATGAGAGCGAGATCCTCGCCGAAGCCTCGGTGATCGACGCAGAATATCGCCTGTTACAGCACGATGCGGAAAAACGCCGTGAAGCCGCTCTGCTAAAGATGCTGGATGGCGATGGTCAACTGGCGCGTTTTCGCATCGGCAACCACGCAAGCTTTGGCGACGAAGCCGCCCCGCTTCAGCAGGCGTTGCAGGCTTTCCACCAGCAGCACTATCACGCCGGGAACCTGCGCCTCTTTTTACAGGGGCCGCAAACGCTGGAGAATCTCGAAGCGCTGGCGCGCTGTAGCGCCGCGCCGCCTCCCTCTGCCAGAGAGGCCGATGCGGTAATGCCGCTCACCCTCGAACGGGGAGATTGCGCGCTGCATCAGCCGCGCGAAACCATGCTGGTGCTGAGCTTTACCCCTCCCGCCGCCGCCAGCGGTGCACTGCGTCTGCTGGAAACCCTGCTGGTGGACGAAACCGCGGGCGGGTTGATGGATATCTGGCGTCAGCGCAACCTGGTAACGGCCATCAACCTACAGGCCGATTGCCTGAATGCCGAAACCCTCTGGTTGCGGTTCACTTTTACGCTGCGCGATGAAACCGTCAGCCCCGCACAGGTTGAATCCCTCTTCTTCCGCTGGCTTGACGCCGTCAGCGCCCTGAGTGAGACGCAATGCCAGGCGCTCTGCCGCTTTACGCTGCACGCTTTTATGCAGCTCGCACCGCTTGAAGCACTGCGCGCGCGCGCCATTGGCCTGCTGCCGCCCGATCCCGACGGCTGGCCTGCCTTGCTGGCAGCCCTCAACCCGGTGCACGCCAGCCGGTTATGGGCCTCGCCTGAGGTGCGCGGTGAAACCGTTGAGAGCCAGGGCTTTACCCTGACGCTGGCTCCTTTCATGCCGCAAGCGGCACCTGATGAGCCGGTCTCGTTTACCCCCTTTCCGACACCTGCGCCGCTGCATGCGCCTGCGCTCCCTTCAGCCACTGCGCCGCTGGCGTGGCAACCGGCTGCGGGCGACGCTTCGCTGCGGCTGCGACCACAACCTGCCACGGCATTTAGCGATGAAACCGGCTGGTGGCTGGCATCACGCCTGCGGCCGCTTAGCGCATGGGCCGCGCGCCAGGGCGGCGTGTTGACCGTGCAGCGTGAGCAAGGGATCTGGCAGCTTCACCTCTGCGGAGAGGCGCTGCTGATGCAGTCCCTGCTGGCGGAAATTAACCAGATTTTACACCGCGAGGATGCTAACGCCGGGGTGCAGGCGCGTCTTGCGCTGGCGCAGGAGAGCGCCCGTGAGATGCAAGGCAGCGCCGTGCGCCGCTTACTGGCGCAGCTGCCGCGCGAACTGATAACTTCTGTCGCACAGCCAACTCAGCAGGTCTGGCAAGCCCATCTGACGGGCGGCGACGAGGCGCTGCATCAGGCGCTCTCCCGCCTGTTAAGCGCCTTTCTCTTTCCTGTTGAGACCGAAACCGATGCGCCGCCGCTTATCGCGGCCGGGAAACACTTCATGCTGGATACGCATGAGGAGGACAACGCGCTGCTGCTGTTCCTGCCAGTTGAAGAAGATATTGAGGAGATGCAGGCGCTTATCCAGCGCTATCAGCCGCTCTTCTTCCACCAGATGCGTGTGGAGCGCAGCCTCGGGTATGTGGCTCAGTGCCAGTGGTACTACTGCGCGGATCGCCAGGGTGTGCTGGTGGTGATGCAGTCGCCCACTCACTCACCGGACGCGCTGCGCGAAGAGGCGCAAGGGTTCTTTGTGCAGCAGGCCAGCGCAACGCCCGGCCCGCAAGCCGAGTGGCTGGCGCAGCAGATGCCGAATGCCTGGCGCGGCACGAGTGGGAAACAGCAACCGTTTAGTGAAACGCGTTAAAACTCGCTGTCGTTAACGGCGATAGGTTTCGCATGGCCTGCGTCAATCGCGAAGGCAACGTTAAAGCGACGCGTATTAAACGCCGTGGTCTGCGCTTTGGCTTTCGAGGAGAGCACAAATGTCGTAATGAATTCCCCTCTGTCAGGGAATTTATAGAGGCCAGGTGGAATACACATTTTGCCCTCTTTTACCGCTAACCGCGGCGCTTGTTGATACCAACGCTCTTTATAAGGGGTGGTGCGCGGCGCGATTGAAATAAAGGCGGGCTGATAATCTTCAGCGTCTTTAATGGTGAAACAGACCTGAGCGTTTTTTACCATTACCGGGGCGGTTTCGGCGGGCTTATAGCGCTGATCGACACGGTCGCCCATCGGGCAGCCGCTAAGTAGAGGTAAGCATAATAAGGGGAGAAAGGCGTAGTAGTTTTTCATTTTTTATAACCCTGTGGGAAAGTTTCTTAATGCAACTTTATAGAGGCTCTTTAATTCTTCTTCATACTGCACAACATTTTTCAGCGTTACTACTCCTGCGGTTTTTAATTCAATCCACTTCCGCAGCCCATGCGTTTCAAGTATGAAATGGTCAGCGACAATTTGAGCCTGCTGCTCAAGAGGATATTGCGCTAATTTGCGACCGTCTAATCTGTAGCCATAATCTGCGCGCCAGCTGTAAAGTCCCCGTAAGAAGACTTGCATACCCCGTTCCCGCTGCCACACATGCATCATTTCATGGATAAAAAGATGTTGTAGATCAGCCTCTTTAGTCGAAAAATCATCCCGATACCATTCGCGAAAATAGATCTCGCCGTTGGGTGACATGACATAATTATCAAACTGCAATCCGAACGGTAAATAGCTGTCATGATGTATCCAGACAGTATGATAACGAATAGCATTACCGAAAACCGATCTGGCTAATCGTAGCTCCCCTAAGGTCAATAATCTAAGGGTACCCTCTTTGTTGCTCATATGTGACTCCATGTATTAATTATTTTCTTCCTGCGACCCAATATAACGCCACGCCGGAATGCATTCCAGCAGGCATATTTATTCAGGAATTTATTTAGAATCAAGCCCCAAAAATTGGGACCAAAAAAGAAAGAGTCTAAACATTCACGGAGTAACTATTTGGTAGAAGTGATGTGGAAGCGGCTTACGTTGAGATTCCGCCCTCCTATATCCGCACCGTTTTTAATTCATCGATCAGCCACTGCACGGCGGGCTGGTAGTCATAGAGGCGGTGCGAGAGCAGCAGTAAGTCGTACGACGGCGCGCCTTCCGGCAGCGTCATGATGCGCAGCGGCAACATCTTTGCCAGCTCCTGGGCGATACGAAACGGAACGCACATTAAATACCCCGATGCCACGGCGACACGGCCGCCGACGGCGTAGCTTTGCACTACCGTTGCCAGTGGGCGGTAGAGGTGCTGCGATAAGAGCCAGTTGTCGATATGGTCTGCGCCGGAGCTGACGGCGGGCAGGTGGATTTGCGCCTCGCTGACCAGATGGCGCATCGTCAGCTGCTCCGGCAGATCGCTGCGCTCAAGCGAGGCGATGGCGACAAAGTGATCGGAGATAAGCCGGTGCTTATTAAAGTAGTGCGGAATGTGCTGCACATTTTCGACGCCGATAAATGCATCCAGCTGCCCGTTCTCTACACGTTCGACCTTGATCGTCTCCGAAAGAATATCCACCGAGAGCCGCACATTCGGCGCGATGGTTTTAAAGCGCGCGGTGAGCACCGGCATAAACATAAATTCGAAGTAGTCGACCGCACCGATATAGAAGGTATGCGCATCACGCGCCGGATCAAAGTGGCTTGGCCCGCGCGTTGCGGTATCGAGCTTGCTCAGCGCGCTCTCAATCACCGGGATCATCCGCGCCGCATAGGGCGTCGGCTCCATGCCGCTATGGGTGCGAATAAACATCTCATCTTTCAGTTGTTCACGCAGGCGGTTCAGCGCGTGGCTAAAGGCCGACTGGGACAAATTCGCCTTCTGCGCCGCGCGGGTGACGTTTTTCTCTTTCGCCAGAATCGGGATAAGGCGCAGCAAATTTAAATCGACCACTATTATGCATCCTGTTCATGTTTTCATGATAACAATACATTTTATTCATAACGCAGATCGTTGCTATAGTTTGCGCCACAATAAGTGCTGAAATTTTGCACTAACCGAACCGAGACCTACGGGAGATGTTTATGAGAAATGTAACTGTCGCCGCCACCCAAATGGCATGCACCTGGGATCTGGAGAAAAACGTACAGAACGCCGAGCGTCTGGTACGTGAAGCTCACCGCCAGGGCGCGCAGGTTATCCTGATTCAGGAGCTGTTCGCCGCGCCTTACTTCTGCATCGATCAGAGCCCGGAGCACTATGCGCTGGCGCAGGAAGTGGACAACAGCCCGCTTATCAAACATTTCTCTGCCCTGGCAAAAGAGCTGGAAGTGGTGCTGCCGCTGAGCCTGTTCGAGAAGAGCAACAATGCCTACTACAACTCGCTGGTGATGATTGATGCCGACGGCAGCGTGCTCGACACCTACCGTAAAACGCACATCCCGAACGGCCCGGCGTACCAGGAAAAACAGTTCTTCATCCCGGGCGATACCGGCTTCAAAGTGTGGAACACCCGCTATGCGAAAATCGGCGTCGGCATCTGCTGGGATCAGTGGTTCCCGGAAACGGCTCGCTGCCTGGCTCTGCAGGGCGCGGAACTGATTTTCTACCCGACCGCTATCGGTTCAGAACCGGCTTACCCGGATATCGACAGCCAGCCGCACTGGACCCGCGTCCAGCAGGGCCACGCTGCCGCAAACGTTGTACCGGTGATCGCCTCTAACCGTATCGGTACCGAAGCCAGCAAATATATTGAAGGCCTGGAAATGACCTTCTACGGCTCCTCTTTTATTGCCGATCAGACCGGTGCGCTGGTTGAGCAGGCAAACAAAACCAGCGAAGCGGTGCTGGTTCACACGTTCGATCTCGATGCGATTGCCGCACAGCGCGCCTCCTGGGGCCTGTTCCGCGACCGTCGTCCGAACATGTACACCGCGCTGGCAACCTCTGATGGCAGCGTGAGGAGCAAGTAATGTCACAGCTGACCATGCCGGTAAAAGACGGATTCAGCATGCCCGCCGAGTGGGCACCACATCAGGCCGTGTGGATGATTTGGCCCTACCGTACGGATAACTGGCGTGCCGACGCCGCGCCCGCGCAGCAGGCTTTCTCTGCGGTGGCAAAAGCGATCTCCCGTACCACGCCGGTCATTATGGGCGTGCCGGCAGCGGAAATGGCGAAAGCGCGGGCAGCAATGCCCGCCGACGTCACGCTGGTGGAGATGGAGAGCGACGACGCCTGGATGCGCGATACCGGCCCGACGGTCGTGACTAACGCTGCGGGCGAAAAACGCGGTATTAGCTGGACATTTAACGCATGGGGCGGCCTTAACGGCGGTCTCTACGCCAGCTGGGATCGCGATCAGTTAGTGGCTGAGCAGGTAGCAAACTACCATCAGATGCCGTGCTACCACACGGACCTGGTGCTGGAAGGTGGCTCGATTCACGTTGATGGCGAAGGCACCCTGCTGACCACCGCAGAGTGTCTGCTCAACGCCAACCGCAACCCGAACCTGAGCAAAGCGCAGATCGAACAGCAGCTGCGTGACTACCTTGGCGTAACGCAGATCATCTGGCTGCCGGACGGCGTGTTTAACGATGAGACCGACGGTCATATCGATAACATGTGTTGCTTTGTGCGCCCGGGCGAAGTTGCCCTGCACTGGACCGATGATGAAAACGATCCGCAGTACGCCCGCTCCATGGCGGCGCTTGACGTGCTGCAAAGCGTGGAAGATGCGCAGGGTCGTCGCCTGAAAGTGTGGAAAGTGCCCTCTCCGCAGCCGCTTTACGCCAGCGCGGAAGAGACGTGCGACGTCGAGAAAGGCACGGCGATTGAGCGTCACGAAGGCAACCGCCTGGCGGGTTCTTACGTCAACTATCTGGTCAGCAACCAGCAGATCATTTTCCCGCTGCTGGACCCGGCGACCGATGGCGCGGCGCAGGCGCTGTTTACTGAGATGTTTCCGGATTTCATTATCACTGGCGTGCCGGCTCGCGAGATCCTGCTTGGCGGCGGTAACATCCACTGCATCACGCAGCAAATCCCCCGCTAATCCCCTTCCCGGCGGCCTGTGTCGCCGGGAGTTTTTACTCTTTCTCTCGCGCCGTATGGCGGGTATTGCAACATTGCTCTAACGTAATAAGAGCGTATTCTGATTTCTTTCCCCAGCGATAAAATGAACGACCCTGTTCTGCGGTGGTCAACTGCGTAATACCGGGTTAATTCACAAATCGTTGCAAAACGAATGCTCCGAAATTTACCGCTACTTAAAGCACAGGAATAAGTGACTTATTCGTGCTTTATCAGCCAGTTGTGGATTTTTAGCTGCTGTAAGGCCGATTTTAAAACGTGATCATCCGCACACTTTGATCACCAGAGATCGAAGCGAATGTCTAAGCTTTATAGATAGCCGGGCAACACCCGTAGTTTTTTACGACGACATCCGGAGGCCAACGTCACTATGTTCAACCAGAAACTACAAAGCGCAGAATTAATGGAATGGGTATTCGAAGACGAAACCTACGACACCGATCCGTGCGAGTTAAAACTGGATGAAATGATCGAGGCGGAACCGGAACCGGAGATGATTGAGGGGATGCCCGCATCTGATGCGCTCACGCCTGCCGATCGTTATCTGGAACTGTTTGAGCACGTGCAGTCCTCCCGCATCTTCGCCGACAGCAAGACTTTCCCTGACTGTGCGCCGAAGATGGATCCGCTCGATATCCTGATTCGCTATCGCAAAATTAAACGTAAACCGGAATTCAATTTACGCCAGTTCGTGAAGGCGCACTTCTGGATGCCGGAAAACTACGCCAAAGAGTATGTCTCTAACCCGGAAAACTCGCTGAAAGAGCATATCGACCAGCTGTGGCCGATCCTCACCCGTGAGCCGCGAGACCATATTCCGTGGTCCTCCCTGCTGGCGCTGCCGCAATCCTATATTGTGCCCGGCGGGCGTTTCCGTGAGACCTACTACTGGGACTCCTACTTCACCATGCTGGGGCTGGCAGAGAGTGGTCGTGACGACCTGCTGCGCTGCATGGCCGATAACTTCGCGTGGATGATTGAGCGTTACGGGCATATCCCTAACGGCAACCGCACTTACTACTTAAGCCGTTCCCAGCCGCCAGTTTTTGCGCTGATGGTCGAACTGTTTGAGGAGGATGGTGTACGCGGCGCGCGGCGCTACCTTGACCATCTGCTGATGGAGTATGACTTCTGGATGGATGGCGCGGAGTCGCTGGTGCTGAACCAGGCTTACCGCCACGTGGTGCGTATGCCGGACGGCTCGCTGCTTAACCGTTACTGGGATGACCGCGATACGCCGCGTGATGAGTCCTGGATTGAAGACGTCGAGACCGCGCGTCACTCCGGTCGTCCGCCGAATGAGGTGTATCGCGATCTGCGTGCTGGCGCGGCCTCCGGCTGGGATTACTCTTCCCGCTGGCTGCGTGATGCGCACCGTCTGGCGAGCATCCGCACCACGCAGTTCATCCCGATCGATCTGAACGCGTTTATGTTCAAGCTCGAGAGCGCCATTGCCAACATCTCCGGGCTGAAAGGCGACCGCGAGCGTGAAGCGCTGTTCCGCCAGAAAGCGAGCGACCGCCGTGCGGCCATCAACCGCTATCTGTGGGATGACGAAAGCGGCTGCTTCCGCGACTACGACTGGCGTCGTGAAGAGATGGCGCTCTTCTCTGCTGCGAGCATTGTGCCGCTCTATGTCGGCATGGCAACGCACGAGCAGGCTGAACGGCTGGCGGAAGCGGTCACCAACCGTCTGCTGACGCCGGGCGGGATCCTGACGACGGAGTATGAAACCGCCGAGCAGTGGGATAAACCCAACGGCTGGGCACCGTTGCAGTGGATGGCGATCCAGGGCTTTAAGCTCTACGGCAACGATGAGCTGGGCGACCAGATTGCCCGCAGCTGGCTGAAGACGGTGAATGTTTTCTATCAGCAGCACCATAAGCTGATTGAGAAGTACCACATCGCCAGCAGCACGCCGCGCGAAGGTGGCGGCGGTGAGTACCCGTTGCAGGATGGCTTCGGCTGGACCAACGGCGTGGTACGCCGGTTGATTGGGCTGTACGGCGAGCCAAAAGTGGACGAGCCGGACGACAAGCAGCAAGAGTGATAATGCTGCACATTCCGTGGGCCGCCATCCGGCATTCAACGCCTGATGGCGGCTTACGCCTTATCAGGCCTAAAAACCTCTCCCTGCGAACCTGTAGGCCGGATAAGCATCAGCGCCATCCGGCAAACCATGCCTGATGACGGCTTATGCCTTATCAGGCCTACAAAACCTCTCCCTGTGAACCTGTAGGCCGGATAAGCGCCAGCGCCATCCGGCAAACCCTACCTGATGGCGGCTTACGCCTTATCAGGCCTACAAAATCTCTCCCTGCGGGCCTGTAGGCCGGATAAGCGCCAGCGCCATCCGGCAAACCATGCCTGATGGCGGCTTTACGCCTTATCAGGCCTACGGGACTTGAGCATTACTCAATCAATGGCGTTATAAATGGCGGTGTGTGTCTCTGCCCATTTACGGTTCTCATCGCTCGGACTGGCGTCATAACGCAACTGTGCCTGCTCCATCTCATAACGCTGGCGATCGACCACCGGTTTGGTGGTGCAAAACGCCTGCAGGTAATTTTTGGTGATGGAGGTGAGCGGCTTATTGTTCGCCACCATCTCATGGGTCAGGGTGGTAATAAAACGTCGGCACGGGCGCTTCTCATCCATCTGCAAACGGTAGCGCAGCAGCAGATCGAGCACATCGTTGTAATCCGAAATCACCGCATGTTCGGTCCAGGAGAGTTTCCAGTTCATGCCGGTACGCAAAAAGAGCGACACCACGCGGGTATCGTTGCGGTCGATAGCCGAGCGGAAGTTGTTCTCATCCCGCGGCAGCCCCATTGAGCTGAGCTCCTCTTTCGCCGACGGTTTCTGACGCTCCTCAGCAATGGGCACCGTAATATTGGTCTGACGCGCCACTGGCGCAGAAACGCCGCCCATAAAGAGCCAGAAGGCACCAATCACAATCACCAAAGCGACGACGCCCACCGCGCCCCACAGCACGCCAGAGACCATCTGTTCGCGCTCTTCGCGGCTGCGCACCTGGCGGGTCGCCGGTTTATCAATACTGTCGCGAATCGGCTGGGTATCGCCGCCCGCGGCGCGATCCTTTTTGCGCGCCTGCTCCCAGTAGGCATCCAGCTCACCAGCAGCCTCTTTCAGTAACGCGGCGGGGTTAATTTTGCCGCGCCCCTCATCAAAGGCGCGCTGTACTGGCCCGGCGATCTGCGGATAGTAGCCCTCGAGCATCGCTAACTGGTTAGAACTCAGCGCATTGCCGGCGATGACGCTGGTGCGGATCTCGCGCACATCATCTAACAGGGTTTGCAGGGTTTTACGCGGTTCGACAAACAGGCTCAGACCAGACGCATCGTTAAACAGACTGGCGTAGCGCTGGCCGTACTCTTTTTTATCCACCAGCAGCAACGCCAGCTCGCTAAACAGCATGCCGCTTAACACATCATTGCGGTCGCCAAGGCGCAACCAGCGGCGCACACGATCGGCACCGAACTGCGTTTTCAGGTGATTGCGCAGGCGCTCCGCATCGGGCCACGCCTGCATCACCAACCCTTTCATCATCATCTCCATCGCGCGCAGGTGTTGCAGCCCGCTCTGCTGCTGGAGCGGATCGTTAGGGCCGAGCGCGGTGCTGTAGGTCAGCAGCTTCTGTTTTTTACGCAGGTTCTCCAGCGCGGCGATAAAGCGCAGCGCGGCAATAAGCTGGTTTTCCGTAACGCTCTGCCCGTTCTCATAGCGCGGCACCAGTTGTTGCAGGTGACGAAGCTGTAACGTGAACTGCGTTAACTCCGCATCGTTAAGTTTGAGTCTTTTCGCCACCGCTCCCCAGCCACCCAAACTGAGGCGCGCAACATCAAGCTGTTCCAGAAACCAGCGCGGATCTTTTCCTTCATCAAAATGCACATTTAACAGCAGCAAAATTTCGACAGAAGCCTGGCGAATAATAGCGATGCATTTTTCAAACTGTTCACCTGTATTAACAGGGGCAGGAGTTGTCATTATTTTCCCTTAAGCACAACTTAAGACATATTGCGCTGACCCAGTCAGCGGGTAATTTTTTCTTTAGTTATTAGTCGCTAAAAGATAGCTCAGCGGCGGCTGATTATCAGTGATACCTGTTTCAGAATAATAAAAACAGCCCCAAATATTCACGATATTTATTTTTTTACACGCGGTCGTTTTTTTATAAGACCAGGAAAACAGATAAATCGCCTGTACAGTTGCCCGCTCTCTGCCAGGCTTAAAGTCGTGTACTGGTAACAATCAGGAGAAGTTATGAAAAAAATCGTGCTTTCCGCCTGCTTAGCAGCTCTTTTTTCGATGTCAGCATTTGCAGATGAGGCACCCGGCCTGAAAGCGGATAAAGCCCCGCCGCCGCCACATAAAATGGACGACGGTTACCGGGGCATTGAAGATGCGCGCAGCATGACCGTTAAACAGGCGAAGAGCCTGCATGACGGTGCTTCAGTTTCGATGCGCGGCAATCTATTGAAGAAAGAGGGGAACGATCTCTATCAGTTCCGCGATAAAACGGGCCATATTCAGGTGCAAATCCCGATGGCGGTCTTTGAAGGTAAATCCTTCTCGCCGGACGATCTGGTTGGCATCAGCGGCTCGCTGGATAAAAAACAGAAGCCTGAGCGCGTTAAAGTCACGCACTTCCAGGTGGAGTAAGTGGCCGCCCGGTAGCCTTTACGCTGCCGGGCGTTATGCGCATTACAGGAACATCCCGCCTGAGACCTCCACCCGCTGCGCCGTCATCCATGCCAGCTTATCGCTGAGCAGGGCGGCAATCGCATCGCCAATATCATCCGGCTGCCCCACCCGCCCGAGCGCCGTCTGCGAGGCGATATAGTGGTGAACCTGCTCGTTGTCCCGCACCACGCCGCCGCTAAAATCGGTCGCAATCGCGCCTGGCGCGATGATATTCACCGCAATTCCGCGCTCGCCCAGCTCTTTTGCCTGGTAGCGGGTCAGCACCTCCATTGCCCCTTTCACCGCCGCATAGCTGGCGCGTCCCGGCTGGCAAAAGCGCGTTAGCCCGGTAGAGACATTCAGAATGCGCCCGCCGTTTTTGATCAGCGGTAGCAGTTTCTGCGTCAGGAAAAAGGGGCCTTTAAAGTGGATGTTGACCATCTCGTCAAACTGCGCTTCACGCGTCTCGGCAAAAGCGGCCTGAACGCCGGTTCCGGCATTGTTCACTAAATAATCAACGCTATCGCGCTGCCATACAGTTTGCAGCCGTTCCTGCACCTGCGAGACAAAATCATCAAATTGGCTGATATCGCCGACATTCAGCGCTAATGCTGTCGCCTTACCCCCTTTTTGCTCAATCTCTTCCACCACTTTTTGCGCTTCAACATGGTTGGTGTTGTAAGTCAGGATGATGCCAATTCCGTTTGCCGCCAGCTTCAATACCGCGTTTTTACCCAGCCCGCGACTACCACCCGTTACGATTGCGATTGGTTGTGTCATATAAACCCCTTTGTTGTTGATAACCTGCACAACAAAAAGCTTATTGGCTGCACGGCGAACAATAAAGGTGCTAAATTACGCTTTACTGTTTCATAAATAACAACAATAGTGCACAGTGATGGATAAAATTTACGCAATGCAGCTTTTTGTCCGCGTCGCGGAGCTTTCCAGCTTCTCTAACGCGGCGGAGTCGATGGGGTTACCGAAAGGAAGCGTGTCGCGCCAGATTCAGGCGCTGGAAACGGAGCTTGGCACGCAGTTGTTGCACCGCACCACGCGCCGCGTGCAGCTGACGCAAGATGGCATGGTCTATTACGAGCGGGCGAAAGATCTGTTGGCGAATATTGAGGCGCTGGACGGGATGTTCCTGCACGATCCCTCAAGTATCAGCGGGCGTTTGCGGGTGGATATGCCGGTCGCGGTGGCGAAAAATTTAGTGATTCCGCGGTTGCCCGATTTTTTGCAGCACTACCCCGGCATTGAGCTGGAGCTGAGCAGCAGCGATCGGCTGGTGGATGTGATCCGCGAAGGGTTTGATTGCGTGGTGCGCGTCGGCACGCTGAAGGATTCCGGCCTGATTGCCCGCCAGCTTGGCAGGCTATCGATGATCAACTGCGCCAGTCCCGATTATCTGGCGCGTTTTGGCTATCCGGAGTCGCTGGAGGATCTCGCCTCCCACGCGCTGGTGCACTACACCGTCAACCTCGGTGCGCGCCCGCAGGGCTTTGAAGTGTGGCTGGATAAGCAGACGCGCTGGGTGAAAACCGGCGGTATTCTCACCGTCAATAGCACCGAAACCTATCACGCTGCCTGCGTGGCAGGGCTGGGCATTATTCAGGTGCCGCGCGTCGGCGTGCGCGAGGCGTTACGCAACGGAAAGCTGGTAGAGATCTTGCCGCAATATCGCGCCGAACCGATGCCGGTTTCGCTGATCTACCCGCACCGACGCAACCTTTCGCGACGCGTACATCTGTTTATGGAGTGGCTCTCAACCGTGCTGAAGGATTATGTCGACCAGTAGCGACTATAATTCTGCATACCACACATTCAGGAGAAGGAAATAAAACCTGATGAAAACGGAAGATGTCGAAAAACGTCCCACGCAAGACCTTGAGTATGAGCCTGTCAGGAAGATGGCAGAAACCCCGGAAAAACCGGAACAAGAGACCTCTGATAAAGATGGCGGTGCAATTGCCGCCGTGACCGATACGGCAAAAAAGATCCAGCGTAAACCGTTGGTGGCGCACCTTATCCGCGCCGCAGAGCGCTTTAACGATCGGATGGGCAACCAGTTTGGTGCAGCGATCACCTACTTCTCCTTTCTGTCGATGATCCCCATCATGATGGTCTCGTTTGCTACCGCCGGGTTTATCCTCGCCTCGCATCCGACGCTGTTGCAGGACATCTTTAATAAGATCCTGCAAAGCGTCAGCGACCCGACCATGGCCTCGACGCTGAAAAATACGCTCAATATCGCCGTGGAGCAGCGCACGACCGTCGGGATTGTCGGCTTTGCTATTGCCCTCTACTCAGGCGTGAACTGGATGGGCAACCTGCGGGAAGCGATTCGCGCCCAGTCGCGCGATGTCTGGGAGCGTAACGCGCAGGATGAAGAGAAGATTTGGGTAAAGTACTTCCGCGACTTTATCTCGCTGATTGGCCTGCTGGTGGCGCTGGTCATCACCCTCTCCATCACCTCGGTGGCCGGGGCGGCGCAGGAGCTGATCATCTCCACGCTGCACCTTGATTACATCGATTGGCTGAAACCGGCCTGGGGGCTGATTGGCCTGATGATTTCGGTGCTCGCCAACTACCTGCTCTTCTTCTGGATCTTCTGGCGGCTGCCGCGCCATCGTCCGCGTAAGCGCGCGCTGATCCGCGGCACGTTTATCGCCGCCATTGGCTTTGAAGTGATCAAAATCGTTATGACCTGGACCCTGCCGTCGCTGGTGAAATCCCCCTCCGGCGCGGCATTTGGCTCGGTGCTGGGTCTGATGGCCTTCTTCTACTTCTTCGCCCGCCTGACGCTTTTCTGCGCGGCGTGGATTGCCACCGCACAGTATAAAGATGACCCACTGATGCCGGAAGGTCGCCGTCGTCGCACGGTTAAATAAGCTATCGGGCTGATAGATAGAATGAAAATATCAGCCCGATCCATAATTCCAGCATGAAAATCCAGTCCGTAACTTTTATTTAACCGAAAACCAGTTTTATCCACTAACTTCTAAAATGTGTGAAGCATTTCATAGATGTGAAATCACAGGTCTGAAAATTATTCGCTTTTTGCCGCTTTTTTGCCCGCCCGCCGGGTTTGTTACAGATTGAAATAACGCTTTTGCTGTGGCTAATATGCTCGTTCGTTCGCCTAAAAATAAGAAAACATTATGCAAGCTACAGCTACAACCTTTGACAACGAGCAGGAAAATCCCCCGGTAAACTCGCGCAAAAAAGTCGTCGTCGCCTCGCTGATTGGCACCGCCATTGAGTTCTTCGATTTCTATATTTACGCCACCGCGGCGGTTATCGTTTTCCCGCATATCTTCTTTCCCCAGGGCGACACCACCGCAGCCACGCTGCAATCACTGGCAACCTTCGCCATCGCCTTTATCGCCCGCCCTATCGGCTCCGCCGTTTTCGGCCACTTCGGCGATCGCGTCGGGCGCAAAGTCACCCTCGTCGCTTCGCTGCTGACCATGGGTATCTCTACCGTCGCCATCGGCCTGCTGCCGGGTTATGAAACCATTGGCGTGCTGGCACCGCTGCTGCTGGCGCTGGCCCGTTTTGGTCAGGGCTTAGGTCTGGGCGGTGAGTGGGGCGGCGCAGCGCTGTTGGCGACCGAGAACGCGCCGCCGCGTAAACGCGCGCTGTATGGCTCCTTCCCGCAGCTGGGCGCGCCTATCGGCTTCTTCTTTGCCAACGGTACCTTCCTGCTGCTCTCCTGGCTGCTGACCGATGAGCAGTTTATGCAGTGGGGCTGGCGCGTGCCGTTTATCTTCTCCGCCGTGCTGGTGCTGATTGGTCTCTATGTTCGCGTCTCGCTGCATGAAACCCCGGTGTTCGCCAAGGTCGCAGCCGCGAAGAAGCAGGTGAAGATCCCACTTGGCACGCTGCTGACAAAACATGTGCGCGTGACGGTGCTGGGCACCTTTATCATGCTGGCGACCTATACGCTGTTCTATATCATGACCGTTTATTCGATGACCTTCAGCACCTCGCCGCAGGGCTTAGGTATGCCGCGCAATGAAGTGTTGTGGATGCTGATGATGGCGGTAATTGGTTTTGGCGTGATGGTGCCGATTGCCGGTCTGCTGGCGGATGCGTATGGGCGTCGTAAGAGCATGATTGTCATCACCACGCTTATCATTCTCTTCGCGCTGTTCGTCTTCCCGCCGCTGCTGGGCTCCGGTAGCCCGGCGCTGGTGATGACCTATCTGCTGATTGGCCTGAGCCTGATGGGATTGACCTTCGGCCCGATGGGCGCGCTGCTGCCGGAGCTGTTCCCGACGGAAGTGCGCTACACCGGTGCCTCGTTCTCCTATAACGTCTCGTCGATTCTTGGTGCTTCGGTAGCCCCTTATATCGCCACCTGGTTGCAGGCGAACTACGGCCTGATGTATGTCGGCTTCTACCTGGCGGCAATGGCGGGGTTAACCCTTATCGCCCTGCTGCTGACCCACGAAACCAAGCATCAATCCCTCTGATGATTCCCCCTCTCTGTCACCAGAGAGGGGTTTTCCTTTTAGCGTTTCATCTGTGACAAAATCGCCTGGCACTGGTTCTCTTCGCCTTCCGACGGGGAGATAAGCGCCAGCAGCGCGGCGGCTGGCGTCACCAGCGTTGCCAGCGCCGCCGCCACTGCGCCACGGGCAATCAGCGGACCCGGTTTCACACCGGCCTGCGGGTTTTTAAAGCTGCCGCGCACATAGAGCGGTGAACGCAGCGTCACGATGCGCACCCCTTTGCTCTCCGGGTTGATGGTCAGGTCGAGCTGTTCCGAAGCCATGCTGGCGGTGCCGGTAATGTTAATCAGCGCGTTTTCCGTATCGAAGGCGAAGATTTGTGGGCGGGCAACGCCGTTAACCAGATCGAGGTTAGCCGCCGCGCAGTTGACGCGCACTTCATCATCGCCAAACAGCTGGCCGACCACATAGTTCCCGACGTTGAGGCCGACAATCTCCATCAGGTTACGGCTTATCAGCCCGTCGTTCATCAGCAGCTTCAGGTTGCCGTTGCTGGTGCCGAGCAGGGCGGCAACCGAGTTGCCGACGCCGCGGAATTCCGCATCGCCATTCATCTCACCGAGGGTTTTCTGCATCAGCTCAACATCGGGCATCAGCTGTTTCAGCTTCAGCTTACGCGCCTGAATAGTGGCGCTGCCCTGCATCGGTTTCTTATCCCCTTCGAGATGAATGTTCGAGGAGATAATGCCGCCCGCAAGGCCAAACTTCAGCGGTTGCAGGCGCAGGTCGGCGTTTTTCAACAGGATATGGGTAGTAAGATCGCTAATTGGCAGCGAGGAGCCGTGCTCAATGCGGCGGCCTTTAAAGCGCACGTCGGCATCCATCACGTTCCACTTATCGGTTTCAAAGCGGTCATAAGGCAGCACTTTGTCGGCAGGTTGCACCGGTTTCTCGCCCTTTTTCTGCTCCGATTTTTTCGACTGCTCGGCCCCTTTACCGGAATCGACGCCAATCAGCGGCCCGAGATCCGCCAGACGCAGCTGGCGCGACTCGACATCGCCCTCCAGTTTCGGACGCGGTTTGCCATTGGTATAGGTCAGCGTGCCGTGAATATCACTCTCGCCGATATGGCCGTTGAAGTTGCGATAGTCGTAGACCGCGCCCTTCTCATCGTTGAGTTTCGCCACCAGACGGCCATCCGTCTCAAACGGCGGCGTATCGGGCAGCAGCACGCCGGTCAGCTCATAGAGATCGCCCAGCGAATCACCGCCAAACTTCAGCTTCAGATCGACGCCGCCCATATTCATCGGATCTTTCACCGTGCCGACAAACGCCACGCGGGTGTTACCGGAGCGGAAATCCGCCTGCACCGGGAACGGCGTCGTTTCGCTGCGCAGCGACAGCATGCCGCCAATTTTACCCTCGCCGCTCAGCGGCTGGTCGTTGTAGCGCCCTTTCGCCTTCAGGCCGAAGACATAATCGCCCGCTTTGTTGCTGTCATCCTTTTTACCGGTCACTTCGCTGAACGGCAGCGGTTTGCCCAGCGGATCGACCTGAATGGTCATGTCGGCGCGGCTCACTGCGTCATCAATGACGATTCGCCCTTTATCAAACAGGATGTTATCGAGACGGAATGACCAGGAGGAGGGTTTAGCGTTGGCATCAGCGTTCTCATCCGCCGCGAGGGTAAAGGTCCAGTTGTTGAGCTTTTCCGAGCGACGAATCAGCCGCGCATCGGGCTGTTGCAGCTTGATCCACGGCAGATAAACGGTTTTGGTAAACAGTGCTAACGGCGAAATCGTCGCGTCTACGCGCGGCAGATGCACCATGGTGATCTCATCGATCCCCGGCGGGTTGCCGAGAATAATATCTTCGGCGTGAATATGCGGCCACGGGATCCAGCTGCGCCAGCCCGCTTCCTCTTTTTGCCGCGCCCAGTTAACGCCGAGATCGCCGCGGATCGCAAAGGGGCGATTCAGCTCAGTGGAGACTTTTTCATTGATAGTGGGTTTAAGCCGGTTCCAGTCAAATGTCGCAATGATGACGATGGCCACCACAATCACCAACAGCAGCGTCGACACCACCGCAGTCAGTATTTTGCTCGTTCTTGTCATTGTTATGCCTTTTCCTTTAAAGCCTTACCTCTCATAAAGATAGTAGACCTGGCGGAAAGGGCAGCGGTTAAAGATCGAGTATTACGTTCTCAAGATTGGCCAGCGGAACCGGACGCGAGAGGAAATAGCCCTGCGCGGCAAAGGCGGGTGAGTTTTGCACATCGCGCCACTCCTCCAGCGTTTCGACGCCTTCGACGATCACGCCCTGGCAGTAGTGGTTCATCAGTTGCAGCAGCAGGGTGAAGAGATTCTGCCCTTCCGGCGTTTTGCGCAGCATCATAAAGAGCTCGCGCGCGACTTTGATGTAGTCATAACGCACTTCGCTCAGCGCGGAGAAGTTGGCCATGCCGGTGCCAAAGTCATCCAGCCACAGCGGGCCAATCTCACAGATGGAAGCAAACGACGAATCCTGCGGTAAGCGGATATGCTCCACCAGTTCGAAGCGGATCCACGGCAGCGAATCGACCAGCGCCATGATGTCACCATACTGCCGCATCGCCAGCAGCGTTGGGCCATCGACATTTACCGACGCCAGCACGCCGTGCTGCGCAAAGAAATCCCGCTGTTTCGCCAGTAGCGCAAGCTGTTCATGCACTACATCAATACGCTGGCGCACCGGCACTTCTGAGAAGTAGCGATCGGGCGCGATACGTTTTTCCGGCTGCGAGGGGTGGGTTACAACGGTCAGTACTTCAATCGCCATCAGACGACCATCGGTTTTATAGATGGGCTGGTAAGTGTACGCGCGCTCGCACTGCAGCCAGTAGCGGTGCTCGTGCAAGCTTTCGACATTCATGTGGGGAATGTCTGGCGGCGTGTTGACCTGCTGTAACGTCATTTCTGCTGTCCTGTCGATGGGGATGACCTGGAAGAACTCGTCAAAAGGTTATCGGCGGGTGCGCTGAGAACTTTACCTCGGGTTGCCCGGCAAAAGGGAAAAAGCGTAGCGTGCTAATTGCAGGTAATACGTCTTAGCTCAAAAAAATAGTGGAACGTTGTTTTAATATAGTTGACCACAAAACAGCCCCATCGCACACTAGCGATAATTTATCTGATTCAGGTTACGACTATGTCCAGGAAAATTGCCGTCATCGGCGAATGCATGATTGAGCTGTCACAAAAAGGCGCAGAAGTTAACCGTGGCTTTGGTGGCGACACGCTGAACACCTCTGTTTATATCGCCCGTCAGGTCAATCCGTCGGCGCTGGCGGTGCATTACGTTACCGCGCTCGGTACCGACAACTTCAGCCAGCAGATGCTCGACGCCTGGCAGCAGGAGGCGGTTGATACCAGCCTGACGCAGCGTATGGAGAACCGTCTGCCGGGTCTCTACTACATCGAAACCGACAGCAGCGGCGAGCGCACCTTCTACTACTGGCGTAACGAAGCGGCGGCGAAATTCTGGCTGGAGAGCGAGCAGTCGGCGGAAATTTGCGAAAAGCTGGCGACCTTCGACTACCTCTACCTGAGCGGCATTAGCCTGGCGATTTTAAGCCCCGGCAGCCGGGCGAAGCTCCTGTCACTGCTGAAAGAGTGCCGCGCCAACGGCGGCAAAGTGATTTTCGATAACAACTACCGCCCGCGCCTGTGGGCGAGCAAAGAGGAGACCCGCGAGGTCTATCAGCAGATGCTCGCCTGCACCGATATCGCCTTCCTGACGCTGGATGATGAAGATCTGCTCTGGGGCGAGCAGCCGGTGGAAACGGTAATTGAGCGCACCCAGCAAGCGGGCGTCAGCGAAGTGGTAATCAAGCGCGGCGCGGACTCCTGCCTGGTAGCAATTGCCGGCGAAGCGGTGATTGAGGTCCCGGCAGTGAAACTGCCGAAAGAGAAAGTGATCGATACCACGGCAGCGGGCGACTCCTTCAGCGCCGGTTATCTTGCCGTGCGCCTGACCGGCGGCGACGCTTCTGAAGCGGCGAAACGCGGACATCTTACCGCCAGCACCGTTATCCAGTATCGCGGCGCGATTATCCCGCGCGAGGCGATGCCGGAGTAACAGCGTTAAGTCGCCCCGTCGTTATGCGGGGCGACCTGTTTTAGTTCTGTAACTCATTCACCACCAGCGTCTTGCCCTGCTTCGATACTGAGAATCGAGCCTCATATGAACGTAACCCTGTACCCACAGAGACGTTATATTTATTGCCCTCTTTGAAGGCAAAGGCTTCCAGGCCAGAAATGCATTTGCCAGGCTCAAGCAACTGCGGCGCTGTGGCATATGATTTTTCATAGACTTGCCGGGCGCTGGTGATATCCCAGACCCATATTTCCAGCGCCTTCTCTCCCGCATCCGGTTCTTCTACCGACACACAGAGCTGGTTATTTACCGCCGTAGATTGCGCGATGCGCATATTGATGCGATCGCCCATCGGGCAACCTGCGAGAAAGAGAGGTAGAAGGAGAGAGAGGTATTTCGTCACCACAACAGCCTTGTTTTAGATGAACTACTCTGGATATTCATTGGGGCCGCAGTTACGGCCCCATTTTATGCTTACTTACTGCTGCGGTGGGATATCCGACACATCCGGGCGCACATCCTCGCTGGCGGCGGCGGGCGCGGCGGTCTGCGGTTTCATCACCTCGTCCCACGTTGCCTGCAGATCCTGCATGTTATGCTCCGGCTCGCCTTTCGGCTGCATCAATACCAGCGTCATCTCCTGCGACAGCTGCTGATGCAGATCCTGGTTCAGCATCTGCGGCGTCAGGTTGTCGAGAAAACGCTGGCGCAGTTTCTGGTACTGCTCCGGCGCGATATCCACCACCTGGTTTTGCAGGGAGCGCATCCGCTGGCTGATAAGAATATCGGTATCGGCGCGCGCATAAGTGGCGAACAGCTTTTGCAGTTCGAGGGACTTCTGCGCAATCAGCGCCTTCAGCTCCTCTTCCGGCAACCCTTTTTCCCGCACTTTCGCCAGTTCACGCGCAATCACGCCGGTATTGGCGTTCAGCTTGTCGTTTGGCGAATCAACGTTAATGGCGCACTGCGCGCGCTGGAACAGTACGCGGCAGTCGAAGCCGAGGCTCAGATCTTTGGCATTGTTCTTGTTGAGGCTCTGCTGAACGTGCCAGAAGAGCGCTTCACGGGCTAAATCTGCGCGCCAGTAGCGCTCCAGCTCCGCCGATTCGCGGATCGGCTGCCAGGCCGACTCCCACATGATCGACAGGCGATCCTGGGTGACCGCTTCGCTCACCAGGCTCACCGGCTGATGCGGCAGCGGCGAAAGCGTCGCGACCGGGGTCGGCGTATGGCGCTTGCCTTTCAGCTCGCCAAAGGTTTTGGTGATCTGCTCGGCGACTGCGCGGCTGTCGACGTTGCCGACCACAATCAGCGTCATCGCATCCGGCGTGTACCATTTTTCGTAGAAATCTTTTAGCTGCGCGGCATCGACCGGCGCTTTTATCTCTGCCGCCGGATCGTGGCTCAGCAGCGGCGACCCTTTCAGGCGGTAGCGCCACCAGCTCTCTTTGGTGTCGGCAGGCCAGGTCGCGACCATATCATTGCTGCTTAGCGCGTAGTTGAGCGTCTCCGGGGTAATGGTGAGTTTCCCGGCGGCATCGGCCAGGTAGACCATCGCCTCTTTCAGCAGATCGCTGCGGTTATTCGGCAGGCTGAGGTTATAGAGCGTGTATTCGTAGGAGACCAGCGCCGGCGGCAGCGGGCGTTTCGGGTCAATACCCTGTTGCCAGAGAGATCGCACCTGCGCCGGTTCGAGGCGGCCGCTATGGGTTAAGGCAACGCGGGGAATAACGTGGCTGAAACCGCTCTGCTGCGCATTTTCGGTGAGCGAGCCGGTATCAATCGAGAGACGAATTTCAATACGATCGCTGGGGCGCTGCGGTGTGGAGAGAACCTGCCACTGGAAACCATTCGCCAGCTTGCCTTGTTGCCATGCCGGATCGGGCTGGAGCGCCTCTGCCTGCACATAACCGGCCGCTGCCAACATCAGCAACCCGCCTGTTAACAATCGAATTTTTGTGCCCTGCATGAGAACCCCTAATCAACATTCCTGGTTAAAAAGTATGCCGCCCATAGGTCAATGGACAGACATAAAACACTCCGCTTTTAGACCGCAGGAAACGCAAAACGTCACAGCGCGAAGTGAAGAATCCCGAAAATTCAGCGTGAATTGTGACGGAAGCAAGAGGGTAATTATGCTTAGCTGCCCGTAGTCAGACAAGGACTACGGGCGTAAGTCTTGAAATTATGAAGAGATTTCTGACGTTTTTGCGGCGCTGGTTCGATTATTAAGCGTATCGTTAAGCTGTTTTTCATCCAGCTCTTTAACCCATTTCGCCACCACAATGGTTGCCACGCCGTTACCGACCAGGTTGGTCAGCGCACGCGCTTCGGACATAAAGCGGTCAATGCCGAGGATCAGCGCCAGGCCCGCAACCGGCAGGTGGCCGACCGCAGAGAGCGTCGCCGCCAGCACGATAAAGCCGCTACCCGTAACCCCGGCCGCCCCTTTGGAGGAGAGCAGCAGCACCACCAGCAGAGTGATCTGATGGAAAATATCCATATGGCTGTTGGTCGCCTGGGCG
Organism: Kosakonia sp. HypNH10; assembly: GCF_029850615.1. NCBI lineage: Bacteria > Pseudomonadati > Pseudomonadota > Gammaproteobacteria > Enterobacterales > Enterobacteriaceae > Kosakonia > Kosakonia sp. HypNH10. Next base: position 252,342 of record NZ_JAOTIU010000005.1, on the reverse strand, counting down.
ATAAACACCGCCGCCATCGTCAGGTAGATAGAGGTGCCATCCAGGTTGAACGAATAACCGGTCGGGATCACCAGACCTACCACCGATTTGCGGCAGCCCAGGCGCTCCATCTTCTCCAGCATGCGCGGCAGCGCCGATTCCGAGGAGGAGGTCCCCAGCACAATCAGCAGCTCTTCGCGGATATAGCGGATGAATTTGAAGATGTTGAAGCCGGTAACGCGGGCAATAGTCCCGAGCACAATCACCACAAACAGAATACAGGTAGCGTAGAAGCAGATAATCAGCTGGCCCAGTTGCACCAGTGACCCGACGCCATATTTGCCGATAGTAAAGGCCATCGCCCCGAACGCACCGATGGGTGCGAGGCGCATGATCATGTTGATGATGCCGAAAATCACCTGCGAGAAGCTTTCGATGACGTTAAAAATCAGCTGGCCTTTGTGGCCCAGGCGATGCAGGGCAAAGCCAAACAGCACGGCGAAGAGCAGCACTTGCAGGATGTTGCCGCTGGCAAAAGCGCCAATCACGCTCGCCGGGATGACATCCATAATAAACGCCACAATTCCCTGCGACTGCGCCTGTTCGGCGTAGACCGCCACCGCCTTCGCATCGAGGGTGGAGGGGTCGACGTTCATCCCCGCGCCGGGCTGCACAACGTTGACGATAATCAGGCCGATGATCAGCGCCAGCGTACTGACAATTTCAAAGTAGAGCAGTGCCACCGCGCCGGTACGCCCGACCGCTTTCATGCTCTCCATACCGGCAATACCGGTAACAACGGTACAGAAGATAACCGGCGCAATGATCATCTTGATGAGCTTCACGAAGCCATCACCAAGGGGTTTCATCTGTGCGCCGAGTTCAGGGTAGTAATGGCCAAGCAAAATACCGATAGCGATCGCTGTCAGGACCTGAAAGTAGAGACTTTTAAACAGGGAGGTTTTCATAAGGTGTCCTTGAGATTAACCTCAGGCTTTATAGGGTTTTCGGTTAGCCTGCGGATTAAAAATAACACCCGTCCTGAATGACAGAAATGTGCTTACGGCGTTTCTGAAACAAGAATGTTAAAAACTTTGAGCTGACTCGCACAATCTCGTAACAAAGTAACTATTTTAATCAACGCCCGCAGCGGCCAGATAGCGCTTCTCAAAGGCATCTGGCGATATCACCTCATCCGCAGCGGAAAAAAGCTGGCGTTCGCAGATATCGAGACGCAGTCGCTGGGGTGGAAGATCGTAATGGCGCAGCCGCTCATCAACGCCTGCAACATCTGCCTGCTGCAACAGCGCCCCGGCAGGAAGTGCAACCGCCAGCGGCAGCGTAATGCCTCGCGACTGCCAGTCGGCCAGCAGGTGACACGCCTCTTCCAGCATCCAGTCGCACACTTTGCCCGTCAGCCCGCATGCCTCGATCTGCGCGAACAGCGCCGCGCCTGCGACCTCGTTATCATCGGGCTTGCGTAAACGCAGCAGCGCGCGGGCACCGACCACCTCGCCCTCCGGCTGCGCGCGCAGCGGTTGCAGCCAGAGCGCAAAACGCTGCTGCTCAAGAGCAGAGAGAATGTCAGCTTCCTGCGACAGCCAGTTATGAGCCGCTTCGCGCTGCTGCGCATCGAAGAAGTGGATCTGGTTTTTACCATTTCGCTGGGCGGCGGCAAGCGCGGAAGTGGCCTGCTGCATAAGCGCCTGAGCAGAGTGCGTGCTGCCCGTCATCGCCACTCCAAGGTTAGCGTGCGGGCGCAGCTGAATCCCCTTCAGCGGTACCCGCTCGTTGATAACAGTGAGCACTTGCTTACTTAATCTCATCGCCTGCCAGGGCTGCTGAACAGCGGGCGCGAAGAGGGCGAAATCACTGATATTAAGCTGCGCCAGCATCATTCCCGGCGACAGCACTGATTTAAGCTTCTCCACCAGCGTCAGCAGCAGCACTTCACGCTGATCTTCATGCAGCACCCCGGCGGTGTCGCGCAGGGTGTCGCTGGAGATAACCAGCAGCGCCGAGTGCGCATCGGCGGTCACGGCCTGCTCAAGCAGCGCCAGCAGGACGGCTTTATTCGGCAGATCGGAGACCGGGAAGCGCACCGATTGCGCATGGCTCTCCTCCTGCTGATGCTGTAGCTGCTGCTGGTTGCGGTTATAGCTGCGCACAATACGGCCAATTTCATCATCCTTATGATGGCGCGGCAGCGGCAGTTGGTGGCCGGGCAGCGCCTGCGGCGGTATCTCATCCAGTTCGCGGGCGATTTTACGCAGCGGATGCATCACCAGCCGGTTGATACACCAGGTGAGCGCCACGGTCAGCATTAACGTCAGCAGTAAGTAAGCCGTTACTAACGTCGACAGGGTACTGATCACAAACTTATAAACGCGGTAAGAGTCTGCCTGTAGCACAAGGTAGGCCAGCGGCTGCGGGTTGACCGGGCGCTCCAGCGAGTAGATCGGCAGTGAAATCTGGATCGGCAGCTCAAACATGCGGGTAATGGTCACCGGCACCGGGCGCTCGGGAATAAAGCGCATGCGCAGCGCCTGGAACTGGTTAGGCAGCATCACGTCGGCGCGGCTTACCACTCCGGCGGGTTTTATCTGTTTGATGATTGCTTCGGCTTCAGGAATATCCGCCTTTAAAATTGCCGCCGAGAGGGGTTCGCGCACCGAGCGGGCGATGCTTTCCAGTTGCGTAGCCGTGTTATAGCGATTCTGCTGCAGGAAATGGAACAGCAAAATAACGCAAAAAATAAGCACAAAGAACATGGAGACAACAGCAACCATGGCCATTTGTTTGATGGTTAAAGAACGGCTAACACGCAAAATCACTCTCCAGAGAAACAATCGGCGCAGAGGATGGGTCAGGATGACTCTGCCGCCAGAGTATACTCTATCGCAGGGCGATTAAGATAAGGGGCTACGCAGATTCTCATTGGCCCGCGAGTGACGCAAAAAGAGGTAATAACGCTTTGAATCTTAGGCGGTTAACCGCCACGCAATGCAGCCAATGCGCGGCAATCTTCCGCCAGGAATAGTCTATTTTTACCAGTCGGCCTGCGGTACCAGCGGTTGTAGCGGCATATCCATGTCGCCCTGCCAGCCCGCGCCGGAGTAGCGCACATAAATCATCCCGTGGCTCGGGGTGTAATCTTTCGCCTGCTGAATATCAATGCCCGCGCCAACAAACCAGTTATTTGTCACCCGCCGTTCGACCAGCGCGCGCGCCGTATAACCAAAGCCGTTACTGTGGCTTCCGTTCTCAGGGATATCACGTGCGCGATTGCGGAATTCTGACGGAATGAGATCTAAACGCGGATAGCGCGGCATGGTTTTGTTACGCGAATGGGACCACGACGCGGAACCGCCCAGCTCCCACGACCAGTTCTCCGTGCGTTGACGCCATAACACCGGCACCGCGAACGAGAGGTACTCCTGCGGGCTGTAGTAACCGCCCTGGCCCAGCGTGTAGTTGCTCAGGTCTTTGTCGTAGTGCCAGATCATGTTGTTCAGGCCGACGGTAACGCGCCGATTGTTTTCGTTAATCAGCTTGTAGTAGTAGCCGGTCATCCAGCGCACGCGCCAGTTATCGTCGACGTTTTTCCCCTGCAACGTATCCGCGCCGAGGCTTGCCCAGACGCCGTTGGCTTCACCCTTATCGTAACTGAGGCTCAGCGTAGCGCCGTTGGCGCGCACCCCGCCCCAGGTTTTTCCGGTGTTGGGATCTTTCTGTCCGCCAAAGGCCAGCAGCGAACTGGAGATAGCGCGACGGTGCAGATCAACGGTGTAACCGAGCGGCCCGGCATCTCCGCTGTAGCTCACGCCGCCGACCACATCAACAACGTTAAAGCCCATCGGCGTGGTGCCGATATCCATCCCCCAGCGTTCGTTACGCCAGCCTGCGCCAATGCTGACGCCGCGATCGGACTGATGGCGGTTACCGCTTACACAATCAATGTCTCCGCAGGTACCAAAGTTCGGGTCATAGGAACCATCGGCGTTTTGGCTGAAGGTACCAACATCCATATTCACCATGTCGGCGCGCAGCAACAGCCGCCCGTCCGCCAGCGGCGTATCCGCCTGCAACATGGTGGTGTGGCCTTTCAAATCGGAGTAGCCGCCGGTGCCGCTAGAGCCGGAGTACTCATGTTGCAGCGTGACGTTGAGATCCTGCTGGCGATAGAGATCCGCCGCATCGCTGCGCACGCCGCGCTTCAGCCAGTCATCGCGCTCATCGTTGCGCGTCAGGCGCGTAAAGGCGTCGTTATTGGCAGGGCGCTGCGGCGTGATGCCTGCGGCGACCATCGCCTCTTTATAGTGCTCCAGCGCCTGCTGCGGCGCGCCGTTCTGCGCCTCAAACCGTGCGGCATCGCGCAGCACCAGCGCGCTCTCCATCGACGGCGGCTGTGCTTTGGCCTGCGGCACAATAGCGCTGAAAATGCGTTTTGCGCTGGCGCTGTCACCAAGCTGGTTCTCTACCAGCGCCAGCCGCCGCTGGGTGTTGATCGAGGGCGGCTCACCGGTCGCTGAGGCGGCAGGCAGTTTTGCCAGCTGCGCCCGCGCCGCCAGCGGATTGCCGCTGAAAGCATAGAGTTCAGCCAGCCCAAGCAGCGCCTCTTCATTAGCCGGTTCGCGCTTGAGCACGCGCTGATAGTAATCCTGCGCCTCGCTGGCATCGCCGCGCTGCTGCGCCCAGTCGGCAAAGGTTAAATCGAGCCGCGTGCTCGCCGGTTGCCGGGTTAACAGCGCAATGGCCTCATCTTCGTGGCCGCTGTCGCGCAGGCGGTTCGCCCGATCCAGCAGCTGATTGCTTTGCAGCCGGTCGGCCAGCTCCTGAATATTGCTGTTCCACTGCGCCTTCGGCAGCGTATTGAGGTGATTCAGCGCCGCCTGCGCCCGCTCGGTGCCGGAGAGATAGAGCCCGTAGGCGTAAACCTGCTCCGCATCGCCCGCTTTCTGCGTCGCCAGTTGGCGCATCAGGCTGTCCGCTTCGCTCGCCTGTCCGGCCTGGCGCAGATCGCTCGCCAGCCGGTAGGTGATCCAGACGCTGCCCGGATCGAGCGCGAGCCGCTGGCGTTGCAGCGTGGCGGCCTGCGCCCACTCGCCTTTACTCTCCAGCGCTTCGGCCTGCTGCGCTAAGCGGTCATTGTTCAGGCCGCGTTCAATATCGTCGATACTGCGCCGCTGGCTGGTGTTGAGAGAGCGGATAAAGCTTTCGGCTTTTTCCGCCGACTCGGCGCGGTAAATATTGGCCAGCCCGCGCACAGCATTGGTGTTTTCACTGTCCATACGCAGCGCCTGGCGGTAGAAGGTCTCTGCCGCCGCGCTATCTTTGCGCGCTGCCGCCGCGTCACCGAGGCCGAGCACCGCGTAGCTGTCGCTATTATCCGTCGCCCTTGCCTGCTGGTAGTAGCGCTCGGCCTGCGCCGGATTATTGGCTTTTAACGCCGCATCGCCCTGCTGGATCAGCAGCCAGTAGCGGTTAGTTTGCAGCAGGCTCTCCCACTTGCTGCGGCTCCCGCTGTTCGGGTCCATAGCGATCGCTTTTTCAAACTGCACCACCGCGCGGGCGCGATCGCCGCGTTGGGAATAAGCCTGGCCCAGCGCGCCGACGGCTTCACTGTCGGCGTTGTTGGCATTAACCGCCTGTTGCAGTTCACCAATCGCTTTCGCCCCCTGCCCGGCATCCACTGCCGCAAGGCCGGTGGCACGGGCGCGAAACGCCGGGTCAGCCAGCTGTTTTTGCTGCGCCGCCAGCAGGGAACGAGCGTTATCGACCGTGTCGCCAGCGGAGAAGAGAGTCAGAAAATGTTGTAATGCTTTCACGCTGGCATCGCTGACCGGCATACGCTGGATCTGCTGATACCAGAGCCCGGCTGCGGTGTCGCGCCCGGCGTTCGATTTCGCCATCTCCTCCAGCAGCGCGTAGCCCTCGGCATCGCGCCTGTCGGCAAACAGCATCTGCGCCAGCCCGCCCTGCAACTGTGCATTTCCTGGGTTACGACTATTCAGCGCCTGCAACCGGCTTACTGCCTCGTTGTGGCGCGCCGGCACTTTTGCCACCAGCAGCCAGTACTCAACGGCGATATCACCTTCCGGCGGGTTGCCTTTAAACAGCGCGTCATAGGCGGCAATCGCCTCCTGCGTGTGGCCAGTGGTAGCCTGTAAACGCGCCTGTTGCAGCGCCTGGCGGCCTTCAGCCGAGGAGAGCGCCATGGTGGTAACCGACGCTTTATAGGCGCTGGAGTCCGGTGCCAGTTGCTTTAAGCGGTCGAGCTGTTTCTGCGCACCGGCACTGTCGCCCTGGCGCAGCAGATAGCGCATACGCGCCGCCACCACTTCAGGGTTATCGGGGTCGATCAGTTCAAGGCGATAGAGCGACTGGCGTACCAGATCTTCGCGGCGGGCGCTTTCACCCAGACGCACCTGCGACAGCAACTGCTGCTGCGCGCTGGTCGGCTCGGCCGCCCCGGCGGCAGGTGCCAGCGAGAGGCCGATTGAAACACAAAGAAAAGTTACGGCGAACTTGTGCATTCCGGGCCCCAGTCAGGTTGTAACTCACCGCGAGAGGTGAAGCGAAAACGGTGTTGATCCCAGCCCTGGCCGAACAGCGTCAGCACCGCGCTGAAGTAGGCATCGTCGCCGGGATAGTGGTCAGCAACGCGCTGGCGCTGCACGGCCTGCGCGTCACGATCCTGCAAGAAGGGAAGCATCGAGGCGGAAAAACCGACCGGGCCATCGCCGCGGATCTGCCCGCTGGCGACATCCACCTTCTCCGGCACCACGCCATTTTTTATCGTCGCGGTCGCCATCGGCTTCAGTTTGTTGAGCAGGCGCGCTTTCTGCGGATCGGCATCATTCATCATCCCGACCCACAGATAAACGCGGATGGCATCGTAGCTGCTGACCAGCGTTTTACCTGGCTGCAACTGCCACCCTTTACCCTTGTCATAGCGCACCCAGTCCGGCGAGAAGCCTTTCGGCGCGGTCTCCAGCAGCAGGCGCAGGTTAGTTTCACGCAGCGTTGACCACGGCGCGCCAAAGCGGGTGAAGTAGCTCGCCAGCTGCGGCGGGAGATAGCTCGGATTAAAGCGCCACGTTGTCGGTTCAGCAAAGCTGACCTTGCCCGGCAGCAGCATGGAACCGAGCCCCGGCACTGTCACCACTTCCTCTTTCGCAATCCGTGTCAGCAGGGATTTGCCCAACTGGCTGTAGCGATCCTCTTTCCACAGCCTGCCCGCCTCCAGCAGCGACCAAGCAATCCAGATATCGGCGTCAGACGCAGAGTTGGTGTCGAGTACCTCCCAGCCGTTATCGGCCTTCTTGCCCCACAGCCAGGCGGGAAGCTGCTTGTTCAGCGAGCCTGCGGCGAGGTTATCTTCGGTCCAGCCCAGCACTTTATCGAACATGGCGCGATCGTTAGCCGCCAGCGCGAAGAAGAGCGCATAACTCTGCCCTTCCGAGGTGGTGATTTTGCGCGAATCGCTCGGGTCGATAACCCGCCCGCCGTCGCTGATATAGGCCTGTTTAAAGTGGTCCCAGGCCGGCCAGCTACAGGCGGCGCGAACATTCACCGCCGCCATTACCAGCATCGCCATCACCACCCAGCGTACGCTTTTCATTACTGTTTACTCATGATCGGAAGGGTCAAGACGGCGGCGGCTGATGATACGCAGCAGACGCCACAGCACCCACGCCATCAACACCACGCAGACCGCAGCCAGCACCGCCAGCAGCACCGGATGGTTCGCCAGCGCATACCAGATGCGCTCAAACCACGGCAGGTGGCCAACGTAGTAGATATCGCCAACGCGCAGGCCATTCACGCCCGATTCACGGATCACCGTTACCGAGCCGTAGATTGCTGCGCGCTTGCCGCTGTCATTAATCGCGCCGTTCAGCAGCTCATAACCACGCGGGCTGTCGGCAAGCAGTGCTACCACGCTGCGCTGCTCGTGATAGGGCGACTGGAAGCCGATAATCGCCGCCATCGGGCCATCGGAGGTCACGCCGGTTTGCGCATCGGCCTGGCGGTCGGCGGCATCCGGTACAATCGATGGGAACGCCGTCTGGCGCAGCGGGGTTTTCACCCAGCTCTGCGCGGCATTCACCAGCAGATCGATATGCTTATCATCTTTCAGCTCTGCAGGAATGGCACCGATGATCATGATATCGGCGTCTTTATCTTTGATCTGGTTGCCATCGCTGGTTAACTGCACGTTAATCGCCGGGAAACCGGTCTGTGCGCCCACCGTGCCTAACGAGTCGAGCAGCGTGGCAACCTGTGCCGGCGTCGGCTGCGGCGGCGTCACAACGATAGTTTGCGACAGATCCGCCATGCGGCTGAACGGGAAACCGGCATTGGCAAAGGCACGCAGATCCGGCATCGCGAGGAAGTGGTAATACTTCGAGAAGTCGATGGTGGAATCATCGCCAATCACCACGCGGTTCGGCACCTGCTGGAAAGTGACGCAGTTATCAATCGTGCCGCCCGGCATCGGATTCATATACTGGAAATCGAAGCGCAGCTGATTCACCGCGCCGAGTTTCAGCGCCGGAATGGAGACATCCGTTTTGCTGTCGAGCAGCCCTTGCAGCACCGGCAGACGCAGCAGCAGGTTGTTGCTCTCCTGGGTGCCGGTCAGGTTGAAGTATTGCAGGAACTGGTTATTCAGGCTGATATCCATCCGCGAGCCATCTTTGGTCGGCGGCGCGGTATAGCGATAGTTGAGGTTCATGTCGATGCCGGTACTGCGCAGCAGATAGAGATCCGGCGGCAGGTTCAGCGACAGGTTGATGGACGACGGCTGGAGGCCGGTCGCCTGCAACTGCTCTTCGTAGCTTTTCAGCTCACCAAAGGTCACCGCGCGGTCGGTGCGCACCCAGTTTGGCGCATCGTAAGGCTGGCGCGCCAGCAGCGGTTTCACCTCATCAACCGTCACGCTCTCACCGCGGAACAGCACATTGCCCTGGGCAATGCCCTTCGCCGCTTGCAGCAGATCCTTATCGTCACGTCCGCTAATCACCAGCAGCTTCAGGTAAGGGTTGTTCGGGTGGTTGACCATCGAGATGGTCGGCCCCTTCGCTGGCGGCAGATCTTTAAGGAAATCAGGGCGCTTATCGTTGGTGGCAAAGATAATGGCGTTGCTCTCCGGCAGCGCGTTATAGGAAACCGGGAAGGTCTGCCCGCGCCAGCCGGTGCGTGAACCGAACCATGAAGCAACAATCGCCGCCGCCTGCTGCTGCGCGATATCCGGCGCGCTGGCGAAAACTACCGGCAGCGTCAGCGGGCGGTTATCGCGCGGGTCGTAGAACGGGATCGGGAAGTGGGAGAGATCGTTTTTCACCGACAGCTTCTGATAAGTGAGATCGAGCGAACTGCTGCGCCCGATATCGAGCCACAGCGTTGAGCTGGCAGGGTTTTCACACACGTCGCGGTAGTGGCCGACAAACTCCAGCCGCACGCGGTTAAAGTCGGTGATAAACAGCGGGTTGATCGGCATCTGCGCCTGGGTTTTCTTCCCCAGTTGATCTTTGGTCACCGGTAGCACGCCCATCAGTTCATCGTTCAGGTAGACCTTCAGCTGCGACTGCACCGGTAACAGCGACGGCGACGGCGTGTACTCAAGATTGAGCACCGCATTCGAGACCACTTCATCGCTGCGCGTACCGAACTCAATCCCGCCATTCGGGTTGATACCGCGCAGCACCATGCTGCCCGGCGGCGGCGCGATCTCGGCGAAGGTGAGTTTCACATCGCGCGACGGCGCATTGGCTGCCACTACAGGTGCATTTGCCCCCTGCACGCCCGGCATCACCTGACCAATGACGGTCTGGCCCTCTGTCGGCATGGTTGGCGTAACGCTCTCGGTCTCTCCCGGCGCAGGCGTGACCACCGGTTGAGTCGCTGGCGCGACGGCGGGCACGCTCGGCGCGGGTTGCGCAGGCGCTGCGTGGGTCATCATCGGGGCCAGCGTGCTCATCCCCACTGCCACTGCACACATCCAGGATAATTTTCTTTTCATCGCGTATTCATCATTGTTAAGCCAATCACGTCATCGGTTGCTGCACGGCCACATTCCGTTCCGGGCGGCGCGGAATAAATGACACCACCCAGGACACCAGCGCGGTGAGCGAGCGGAAAATCACTTTGACGGACGATGGAGCAAATTCCGCGAGATGGCGGTAGCCGCGGAAACCCAGTTTTAAAATATCCAGCAGGCTCTCCAGAGGTTTATCCTCCGGGAAGCTGTCCTGCCACAGCGCCCAGGTATCGGCGCGGGCGAAGGTACACTGCACAAAATCGATATGCTGTTTGGTGGTCAGCGGCAGCAGTTGCAGACCCACCTCATTGCCGTTGACGCGCGCTACGGTCGCCGGGAAGGCGTACTCCTGCTGGCCGCGTTTGAGCAGCAGGCTCACCTTCTGCCCTTCCAGCACCTGTGCCTGGCCGTTGATCTTGATGCCCAGCCCGCCGTCAGAGAAGTCCTGTACGGTACAGGAGAAGAGGTGCCCATCTTCACGGGCAATCGCCGCTGGCATGGTCATTTCCACGCGGTGCGCGCGGCGCACCTGTTTGCTCTCCACCGACACCGCCACCGCGCCGCCGAGGATCACCATGTTATAGAACACCCACGCGATACTGACGAAGACGGTGAGGATCTCGTTTTCCGGGCCGTAGAAGTAGCGCCAGATACCGACCGCCACGCCGAGCAGGTTGAGCAGCACCAGGAAGATATAGGGGCGCGAGATCACCCAGTCGACATACTCCTCTTCGACCAGCCCGCCTTTGGCGGTAACGTTGAACTTCCCTTTGTGCGGGTTAATCAGCGCCACCAGCGTTGGCGGTGCGATATACCACGCCAGCACGGTTTCGTAGATCTCACTCCAGAAGGAGTGGCGGAACTTGCCCTGGATTTTCGAGTTGGTCAGGCTGGCGTGCACCATATGCGGCATTACGAAGAGCGCGATCATGATCGCCGGGGCATAGATGATGTAGGCATGCAGCAGCAGAAACGCCAGCGGCGCGGTCAGGAAGATAAGCCGCGGAATGCCCGACAGGAAGTGGAACATGGCGTTGACGTAGCAGAGCCGCTGGGCAAACTTCAGCCCTTTGCCCATCAATGGGTTATCGAGGCGGAAAATCTGCACCATGCCGCGCGCCCAGCGGATACGCTGGCCGATATGCGCCGAGAGGCTCTCGGTCGCCAGCCCCGCCGCCTGCGGAATACGCATATAAGCAGAGGTGTTGCCAAGGCGGTGCAGGCGCAGCGAAGTGTGCGCATCTTCCGTTACCGTCTCAACCGCAATGCCGCCAATCTGGTCCAGCGGCCCGCGGCGGATCACCGCACAGGAGCCGCAGAAGAAGGTGGCATCCCACATATCGTTGCCATCCTGCACCAGGCCATAAAAGAGAGTGCCTTCGTTTGGCGTTTTACGAAAACGCCCGAGGTTACGTTCAAACGGATCTGGCGAGAAGAAGTGGTGCGGCGTCTGCATCATCGCCAGCTTCTTCTCTTTCAGGAACCAGCCCATGGTCATCTGCAGGAAGGAGCGCGTTGGCACGTGGTCGCAGTCGAAAATCGACACGAACTCCCCTTTCGCATACTTCAGGGCGTTGTTGATGTTGCCCGCTTTTGCATGCTCGTGAGTGGTGCGGGCGATGTACTCGACGCCGACCTGTTTGGCGAACTGGCGAAACTCTTCGCGCCCACCATCATCCAGAATCCAGACCTTGAGCTTATCTTTCGGCCAGTCGATACCCAGCGAGGCGTAAATGGTGTTTTTCACCACGTTAAGATCTTCGTTGTAGGTTGGCACGAAAATATCGACCGACGGCCAGAGCGACATATCTTTCGGCAGCGGCACCGGCTGGCGGTTAAGGGGCCAGATCACCTGGAAGTAGCCGAGCACCAGCACAATCCACGCGTAGGTTTCAGCAAACAGCAGCACCAGGCCGCACACCAGGCTGACCGGGTCATCCCAGTTGAGGGTCGAGGTGTAGCGCCACCAGATGTAGCGGCAGGAGACCGTCAGGGAGAGCACCACCAGCATCAGCACCGAGAAGCGCCCCGGAATGCGCCGCACCAGTAGCGCCACGCCCCACAGCAGAATCAAAAAGACGAATTGCGACAGCGGGTTAAAGGGCTGGGTAATACAAACAATGGCGAGCAGGAACGAGAAAACCACCACGGTGCCAAGAATAATGCGCCGCACTTTCGGGTTGATGTGTCCAAGCTCTTTTTTATTGTCGAGATGGCCCGTGCGCTGCGTCATGCGCTCCGGCAGGGTTTCAAGGAAGTGGTGCCAGCGCCCGCGCAGCACGCGCAGACGGGCAAAGTGCTGGCGACGCGGCGATCTCGGCTCGCCCAGCGGCAGCGTCACCATCAGCCACAGAGTTTGAATCAGGTAGCGTGCCGGGTCGAGCGGGCGCGGGCGGTCGGGATCGATATGCGGGAACCAGTGGTTCTGCTGCGCACGAAGCTGCTGCCAACGCGGGTGCTCAAGCGGGATAAACATCCAGGCGAGGATCGCCCAGAAACAGCCCAATGCGGCGCTAAAACGCGGTGCGCCATGGTCGCGATAATGCTGATAGCGCGCGTTCAACCGCGCACCCACTGGCGGAATAAGCAGCCAGGTGGCAAGGCGAATCATGCCTCACTCCCCTGTGCAGCAGGCGCGAAATGGAGTAGACACCAGTTAGCCAGCGTCAGGATCTCCTCGGCCGCCAGCGCATCGCTGCGGTACTCGCCGAGCGGCTGCTTCGAAGCCAGGCACTCTGCCATCGCCTCATCGCGGTGGATCACCATCGGCATCATGCGCGGCTGGCTTTGCAGCCACACCTGCCAGAGATCGTCCTGCAACTGGCTGCCAATGCGCAGATCGTTAATTAACAGATGCGCGCCGGTGGGCAGCGGCTGCTGGTGCAGGCGCACGTGGCAATTGGTATCGGGTTTGATAATGGTAAAGAGATTGTCGCAGAGATCGATAAAGTACCGCGCCAGCGGGGATACGCCGTGCGGCAGGTCAATCAGCACCCATTGATAGTGCTGCTGCGTTTTTAATTCTTTCAGCGCGGAGGTCAGCTGCGCGGCCACGGCGTCAAGCTGCGCGGCATTCTCCCACTCGTTGGCTGCCAGTCGGCCAAACGGCAGCAGATCGAGCTGCGTGGTGTAGCGCATACCGGCATCGCGCCACTCGTTGCCGTCAAGCAGCGACCGCGCCCAGCCGGTTGGATCCTCATACTCGACATTAAATGAGAGGCGCAGAAGGTTATCCGGGCAGGCATCAATTACCAGCACCGACTCACCTAAGAGTTGCAGTGACCAGGCCAGAGCCGCGGTGATCGAGGTCGTCCCCACGCCACCACGGATCCCCTGTAGTCCCAAGATGGTCATCCACGGGTCCTTTATTGTTGACGGGCTAATTCAGCCAGCAGCGGCCAGCGTTTAATCGCGGCGGCCAGTTGTTCGCGCTGGGAAATATCGGCATAGTCGATTTCAGGCAGGGAAAATACCCGGCTAAGCACCAAAAAATCGTTCTGGAATGTGTAACCCAGAGTCGGGTCAGATTGCGTAACGGGTTCATTTTTTTTCATGTTGGCCCGATCCCAGTTGCATATAAAATGATGTAAGAAGACACAAGGCATCGTGCCCAAGAAAGTGCGTTTACATGCTAAATCTGATGTTCTTTAATTTCAATGTTAGGTTTATTTCTCGGCTTTCGCTAGTAAACTGAGTTACAGATAAATTCGCTGCAAGAGGGACACCGTGAACCCCATATTTTCTATCGGCATCCAATCATTATGGGACGAATTGCGTCACATGCCTGTGGGCGGGGTCTGGTGGTTAAATACCGACCGTGAGCAGGACGCACTGAGCCTGCTCAACCAAACCCTTGCTGCGCAGGATAAAGCGGCGAAAGTCGCGGTAGCGGGCATGGGTCACGACCTGCGAAATGTCATTAAATTAGATAAAAATCACGGTCCGGAAAAAGTCGAGCTCTTTTCCATGCCAAAAGAGGAAAATAGTCTATACTTTTTCACCCGCGATTTACTCAGCTCTATTGACCCGGACAAATATTTAGTGTTCCTGCTCTGTGCTAATAATGCATGGCAGAATATTCCTGCGCCTAAATTACGCAAATGGTTAGAAAAAACTCAAGCCTGGGCGAAATATAATAATTGCACCCTGGTGGTAATTAACCCCGGCAGCAACAATGACAAGCAATCCTCGATTCTGATGAGTGAATATCGCTCACTTTTTGGTCTGGCGAGCCTGCGCTATCAGAATGGTATCCCGCTATATGATGTAGCGTGGTGGTGTAATGAAAAAGGGATCAGCGCCCGTCAGCAATTACTGCTCACCGAAGTTGAAGGTCAATGGCAATTAGCCAAACAGGAAGAGGCTTCCGTTCAACCACGCAGCGATGAAAAACGGATTTTAAGTAATGTCGCCGTGCTGGAGGGCGCGCCGCCGCTCTCTGAACACTGGAACCTGTTCGCCACCAACGAAGCGCTATTTGAAGAGGCGCGTGCCAGCCAGGCGGCGACGCTGATTTTCGTCCTCGCGCAGAATAGCCAAATCGATGGCCTTGCGCGCCAGATCCACACCCTGCGCCGCCAGCGCGGTAACAACCTCAAAATTATCGTGCGTGAAACCATCGCCAGCCTGCGTGCCACCGATGAGCGCCTGCTGCTCGGCTGCGGTGCGAATATGGTCATCCCGTGGAACGCCCCGCTGTCGCGCTGCTTAACGCTGATTGAGAGCGTGCAGGGACAACAGTTTACGCGGCTGGTGCCGGAAGATATCTCCACCCTGCTGTCGATGACGCAGCCGCTGAAGCTGCGCGGCTTCCAGCCGTGGGAAGTGTTTTGCGATGCGGTGAGCAATATGGTCAACAACACGCTGCTGCCGCCGGATGGCAAAGGGGTGCTGGTCGCGCTGCGTCCGGTGCCGGGCATTCGCGTTGAGCAGGCGCTGACGCTCTGCCGGCCAAACCGCGTCGGCGATATTGTCAGCATGAGCGACAACCGGCTGGTGCTCTTCTTATCCTTCTGCCGGGTTAACGATCTCGATACCGCGCTGAACCACATCTTCCCGCTGCCGACGGGCGATATCTTCTCAAACCGCATGGTGTGGTTCGAAGATAACCAGATTGCCGCCGAAGTGGTGCAGATGCGCGCCCTGCCGCCGGAGCGCGCGTCGAAGCCGCTGCCCGCCACCCGTCAGGAGAAGAAGTTGATTAATGCCGAACACGATGGCACCAGCTGGCGTCGTATTCCCCAACCGCACCGGTTATTAAGCGATGTGACGGAGCCCTCCTCATGATGTCAATCAGCGATATTATTCAGCTTATCGTGCTTTGCGCGCTGATCTTCTTTCCGCTGGGCTACCTTGCGCGCCACTGGCAGCGCCCGTTACGTACCGCGCTCCGTTTAACTTTTACTAAACCCCGCTATGTAAAACCGATTGGCGTTTTACGCAGGGATCCGCACGCCAAGGCAGACCGTAAACATGACAAATAATACGATCCCCTCTTCTGCGCCGTCGCCGCTGTGGCAATACTGGCGCGGCCTTTCCGGCTGGAACTTCTACTTTCTGGTGAAGTTTGGCCTGCTATGGGCAGGCTATCTTAACTTCCACCCGATGTTGAACCTGGTGTTTATGGCCTTTCTGCTGGTGCCGCTACCGCGCCTGAGCCTGCATCGCCTGCGCCACTGGGTGGCGATCCCGCTTGGTTTTGCGCTCTTCTGGCACGACACCTGGCTGCCGGGGCTTGAAAGTATGATGAGCCAGGGCACGCAGGTGGCGGGCTTTAGCGCCGATTATCTGCTCGATCTGGTGACGCGCTTTATCAACTGGCAGATGATTGGCGCGGTATTTGTGCTGCTGGTGGCGTGGCTCTTCTTGTCCCAGTGGATTCGCGTCACGGTGTTCGTGGTGGCGATCATGATCTGGCTGAACGTGCTGACCTTAACCGGCCCGGCCTTTAATCTGTGGCCCGGCGGCCAGCCGACTACCACGGTCACCACCACCGGCGGTTCGCAGGCAGCAACGGTTGCCGCTGCGGGCAATACGCCGGTGGTTGGCGATATTCCGGCGCAAACGGCACCGCCAACCTCGGAAAACCTCAACGCGTGGCTCGCCAGCTTCTACGCGGCGGAAGAGAAGCGTCAAACCACCTTCCCGACGCAGCTGCCCGCCGATGCGCAGCCATTCGATCTGCTGTTTATTAATATCTGCTCCCTGTCGTGGGCCGATATTGAAGCCGCCGGTCTGGCATCGCACCCGCTCTGGTCGCACTTCGATATTGAGTTTAAAAACTTTAACTCGGCGACTGCCTACAGCGGCCCGGCGGCGATTCGCCTGCTGCGCGCCAGCTGCGGTCAGCCGTCGCACAAGAATCTCTATCAGCAGGCGAATAACCAGTGTTATCTCTTTGATAATCTGTCGAAACTTGGCTTTACCCAACAGCTGATGATGGATCATAACGGCGAGTTCGGCGGCTTCCTGAAAGAGGTGCGCGACAATGGCGGCATGCAGGCGCCGCTGATGAACCAGGCGGGTCTGCCGCCGACGCTGCTCTCCTTTGACGGCTCGCCGATTTTTGACGATACCGCGGTGCTTAACCGCTGGATGGAGTCAGATAGCTTCAAACAGGGCAAACCGACCGCTACCTTCTATAACCTGCTGCCGCTGCACGATGGCAACCACTATCCGGGCGATCGCAAAACGGCGGATTACAAACTGCGCGCGCAGAAGCTGTTTGATGAGCTGGATGCCTTCTTTACGCAGCTTGATAAGTCCGGGCGCAAAGTGATGGTGGTGCTGGTGCCGGAGCATGGCGCGGCGTTGCAGGGGGATAAGATGCAGGTTTCCGGCCTGCGCGATATTCCAAGCCCGTCGATTACCAACGTGCCGACGGCGATTAAGTTCTTCGGCATGAAAGCGCCGCATCAGGGCGCGCCACTGGTGATTAACCAGCCGAGCAGCTTCCTGGCGGTGTCGGAGATTGTTACCCGCGTGCTGGATGGCAAAATCTTCACCCAGGATAGCGTCGACTGGGATAAGTTGATTGGCAATCTGCCGCAAACCGCGCCGGTATCGGAGAACGCCAATGCGGTGGTGATCCAGTACCAGAACAAGCCGTATGTGCGGCTCAACGGCGGCGACTGGGTGCCCTATCCGCAGTAACGCTCTTGCCTGATGGCGCTGCGCTTATCAGGCCTACGAAAACCGCTCCGGTGGTATTTGCAGGCCCGGTAAGGCACCGCCCACCCAAACCGCACTCTCCGTAGGCCGGGTAAGGCAAAGCCGCCACCCGGCATCAGGCGTTAACGCTGCTGCGCCAGCCAGACCAGCATCTTCAGGCTGGCGGAATAATAATCATCCTGGGCGGTAATCTGCGGCTCCCCCGTCCGCTCGCCAACGGTTAAATCCCGCACCGCCAGCAGCCCCTCATTCATGTTGTAAGGCGCATTCTCGTTGTTGGTCACATTGACCCACGCTGGTGTTTTGCTGCGCTCAAACCCCTGCCACCAGCTACGCCACGGTGTCAACAACGTGCTCTGCGGATTGTGCCAGGCGATGTAGAGCGGCACGCGAATGGCATCGTAACTCATACGCGGCGGCCACTCCGTTGCCGGGCTAAAGGTACCGTCCGCCGAGAGCGACACCCAGTCGGTCGGCAGGCGCGGTTTACCGAAGGCCATCTTGCCCACCATTTTTTGCCCGTCATCAATCAGTTGCTGCCAGATAACGCGGTGGCTGCGGTTGGCGAAATCCTGCCACGCCGGGAAGATAAAGTAGGAGGGATTCAGCGTCACGCGGCTGTTGAGGTTAAAGCCCTTCGCCCCCGGCAGCATCACGTGATAGCCAGCAAAACTAATCACAGTATGTTTCAGCACCGCCTGGGTAATAGCGTCCGACGCGGCGGTGTAGGCGGGCAGATTCCAGCGCTCGCCCGCTTTCAGCAGCGCCCACGCAATAAGGATATCGCCATCGGTGGCATCGTTTTTATCGGCGATCGGATCGGCCTCCACCGGGTTATAGCGCCAGTAAAAGAGGCCGTTTTGCTTGTTTTGCAGCGTGGTGTGCGTCCAGCGCCACATGCTGTCGAACGCCGCTTTATCGTTATTGCCGACCGCCATCAGCATGGCGAAACCCTGCCCTTCGGTGTGGGAGACGTTGTTATTGCCGGTATCGACAATCCGCCCGTCGGGCATTAAAAAGCGCGCTTTGTAGCTCTCCCAGGCGGTCGCGGCCTGCGACACGGTGGAAAAGAGCAGGCTGGTTAATATCACCATCGCGGCAAATAGGGGTTTAAACATAGCGAGTCTCACTCTGGGTTGGCGTAGCGAAAGAGAACATCCGAGACAGAATAGAGTGCTTCCCGGCTAAACACGAGGCGCGCATCGCCGCCCTGATCCTGCATCCAGCGGCCATAAAGCCCTTCAAGCACGGCGCAAAAGGCGTGACACCAGCGCGTCTGCTGCGCCTCATCGCGGGCGACGGGCAGCGCGCGGTGGCGAAAGGTCATGCCGCTGTCGCTGGCCTCAATATCAATTACGCCCCAGTTGAAGGCGGCAAGCCTTGTGTTGATCGCCGCTTCCAGCTCGCCGACGGTGGTTGATGCCATAAGCGGCATCTGTGCGGCCAGCGTCTCGCCCATCTGGCGTAAAAACGGCAGGCTCTGCGCTTCGCCGACGTTTCTCGCCATGCCATCGACCATCACGCTAAGCAGATCAAACCAGCCCGGCGGCGTCTGCTGTTGCTGATGCCAGGCCAGTTCAGGGGACAGGTTGGTGGTCATTATTTCTCTCCCAACATATACCGCAGCCAGAGGCCTGCGGTGCTTTCGTTATAACTGCCGAAGGTGTCGTACCCGACATTGCCACCCACCGACATATTTTTATTCACGTTGTAATCCAGCCCGGCGCGGAAGTTGTAGCCAATGCCGTTTTGCGACGAGCCACGATACTGCGCCTCTTTGATAAAGCCGAGCGCCGCCAGCTGCTCCAGCATCCCCTGCGCCTGCGGAGAGGTCGGGAAGTAGTCGCTCTTATCCTGGGTGTAGGATTGATACCCCACCGCCCCGCCAAGGCGCACTCTCCAGTTATCGATCTTCTGCGTGAAGTCCACCGGCAGCGAGACGCTGACGTAGTTCTGCGGGCTGAAGTAACCGCCCTGGCCGAAGGTGAAGTAGCTGAGGTTTTTCGCGTAATCCATCCAGCTAATGCTCAGCCCGGTCTGTAGCTGGCGGAAATCATCATGCCACGGGCGTAAATAGACCCCGGCGTTCGCGTTAAGGCTGCTGTTGCTGGCGACGTTTTCGCCGAGATAGCTGTAGCCACCGCCGCCAACATAGAACCCGGCATCGCCATCATCGTAGCTCAGCTGCGCGCTGCCGCCGTTTTTGGTTACCCGTCCCCAGCGCTCGCCGGAGAACTTATCCTGCAAGCCAACGTAGGAGAGCAGGCTGTCGGTCACCGCGCGGCGCTCGCCGGTAAGGATCAGCGTCAGGTAGTTGGTCAGCTTCGGCGACCACTTCACGCCGCCCACCAGCGTGCTGAGATCTTCCCCCAGCGGCGTGGTGCCGATATCGAGCTTGTAGCCCTCGCCGCTCAGCGCCATATTCAGCTCAACGCCGTTGCCGTTCTGCGCATCGGTCGAGGCGCGGATCGGATCGTTATAATTTTTCTTGTAGGTCGACTCGCTCAGGCTCTGTAAACGGCTTGAGCCGAGCAGCGTGCTGAGGTTGTCGAAACCCTCTGCGGTAAAGGGCGATAGTTTCCCGGCGTCGGCGTAGCGGGCCAGATCGGCGAACTTATCGCTACCGTCGGTAGCGGTTGAACTGTTCGCCGTTTTAATGGAGGTCGCCAGATTGGTCGCCGCATCCGCCAGCGGATTACTGCCGTAGCGCCGCCAGGCATCGCCCGATGCGCTGCCGGAACTGAGGGAAACCGGCGTGGCGGTCAACTCAAAGCGCGACTCGCCAAACGGCGAGCTGGACCAGGTAAGCGGCGCTTTCGCCTCCGTCAGCTTGCTGGTGCCCGTCTCGCCATCGCGCCCGCGGATCGCCACCCCGCCCTGCAACCACATGCCGGTTTTCTCGTTCATCTGCTGCATCATCTCGTCCACCTGGCGCAGGGTGCGGCTTTGCGTCGTCTCGATCGGCAGATCGGTCCGCGCGGTGCCTGGCAGCTGGCTCCCCGGCTCGCGCGCCGTCTGCGCCACCTGCCACGGCATAGCTTGCCCGTAAGGAGATGGTGTTTTACTGGTGGTGGTGAAGGGGTTATCCGCCAGCAGCACGCCGCCAAGGGTTGGCGTGCCGGTGCCGTTGCTGGCCTCAAGCCCGACCAGCTTGCCGCGCGCGCTGCGTAAATAGGTCATCGCCTGCTGATGGTTGCCTTTCGCCTCCTCCAGCCGCGCCAGTAACAGCAGGCGGTCCGGCGAGCTATCGCTGCGCAGGCCGCTGGCGAGGGTTTGCGCTTTCTCAACGTTATTCTCTGCCAGTGCGACATCAATCGCGCCGACGCGCGCCGCCTGATCGTCGCTGTCGCGGGTCATCAGGTAGTCATAGAGCACGCCCGCCTCTTTGTTCATCTTGCCGGACTGGTACAGGCGCCCCATGGCGAACATCAAATCGGTATTCTGCGGGTCGTTTTGCAATGCGCGGATCAGCGTGTCGTATGCGGCAGCGTAGTTCCCCTGCTCGCGCAGCCTGTCGGCCTCGTTGATGACATAGCCGTTGCGTACCCCGGCAAGCTGCGCTGGTGTGCTGCGCGCCTGCATCTCGGGGCTTTCAACAAACGTTTGCGCTTCGGCGTTCAGTCCCGCCTGGTTGAGCACGGCAATCTGATCGGCATAATCCCCGGCGTTGCCCTGCACGCCCTGGCGCATATTGCCGCGCACCAGCGCCACCGCCGAGGTGAGATCGCCGCTGCGCGCCAGCATGCGTGCCAGTTTTCCGGCATCGACCGGGCTGGCGGGTGAGGTTTGCGCCAGCGCTTTCAGGGTGTTGGCGGCAGCGGTCATATTGCCCTGCGCCAGATAGCGCTCGGCGGTGACCATCTGTAAGTTGTAGTTGGCCCGCTGCGCCAGCTCGCGCATCTGCGTCGTCTGGCTGGCTGGCGAAATGCGCCCCAGCAATGCACTGGCCTGCTGCCAGCCGCCCTGCTCACTGGCAAACAGCGCAGCGGCATAGAGCGCGCTGGCCCCTGCCCCCTGACGCTGCGCGGGCAGCATCACATTCGCCGCCTCGTTCTCCTGCCCGGCCTGCACCAGTAGACGTGCCAGATCGAGACGCAGCCAGGCATCATCCGGTAAACGCGCCACGCCCTGGCGCAGCACGGCAATCGCCTGCTCGCGGTTGCCGCTGGCCGCCAGCTGTTGCGCTTCGCGGCGCAGCGGATCGCCAGGCGTGCCGCTTACCGTGCGCGGTTGCAGCTTCGCCTGTAGCGCGGCGGGCAAGGTGCGCAGAATAGTTTGCGCCTCGGCGGTTTTGTTCTGCTCACGTAACACGTAGTAGAGATTTTCCCGCGCCGGAGCGTTTTGCGGCTCGCTATTCAGCACGCCGCGCAGCGCCTGCTCCGCCTGCGGGTAATCTTTGTTCTGGCGCAGGACATCGGCACGAAACAGCTTCGCCGCCGTGCCGCGATCGCCGTTCTGCTCTGCCAGCGGCGCGGAGATCGCCAGCGCCTGGCTGAGGTTCCCCTCTTTCAGCGCCTGCTGCGCCTGCGCCAGTTGACCATAAAAGGCGGCATCTTCCGCCTGCACGCGCCGCTCGTCAGAAGCCTCGCCGCCCTGGCTTGCCGCCCGGCTCAGATACTGCGCCGCCGCCTGGTAATCACCGTTGCGCTGGGCGATATAACCCATGCCCGCCAGCGCGTCGGCATCCTGCGGATTAGTTTGTAGTACCTGGGCAAACTGGCGCTTCGCCGCGCTGCTGTCGCCGCTGTTGAGCGCCTCAAAGCCTGCGCCTTTCGCCCGGCCGCCGATGCTTTTGCGATACCAGGCCTGCATTTCGCTGTCGTCCGGATGGCGCTGCAACCAGGTGTCGTAGAAGCGTTCATCACCCGCCTGCGGCGCAAGCCACAACAGCGCCTGGCGCAGCCCCTCGTCGGCCTCTTTGCTGCCGCCCGCCATTGGCTCCAGTGCCAGCATCCCTTCGCGGCGCGTCGCCTCTTGCCAGGTGAGCAGTTTGCCGAGCGCAATGCGCGCGGCGTTATCCTGCGGATGCTGCTCAACCAGCGCACGCAGCTGCGCCAGCGCCTGCGGATAGAGGCTTTTGTCGCTCGCCATGGTGAGGTAATACTCTGGCGCCAGGCTCTGCGGCGGCGTATCGCCGTTAAACAGGCCGTGCCACGTCTCCAGCGCCGCCGGAATATTGCCGCTGCGCGCCTGCTGCCGCGCCAGAGTTAGCTGCCCCTGCGGCACCTGCGCCAGCGCGTTGGCGTTATCGAGTGCTTGCAGGCTGCCATCGGCCGGCGCGGTTTGCGCCAGCCGCGCGCGCCACTGCGCAGCGCTTTTCCGATCGCCATTTTGCTGCGCCCACAGCGCCAGTAGGTAGAGCGCCTGGGTGTTGTTAGCTTCGACCATCAACACCTTTTGCAGCGACGCCGTCGCCAGATCGTCATGGGATTTTTCATGCCAGTAGTTGGCCTGATCAAACAGCGCTTTTAACGCCGCCGGGTTAGACGCGGCCTGCGCCTGGCCGAGCGCCGCGAAGCTGAGCGCGCCGGAGAGGCAAAATAACGCGGTGATCTTTTTCATTTCTGCTTCTCCGGGTTGAGTCGTTTACGCTCGCGCTGTTTCAGCGTGCGGTAGAGCAGCCCGCCCACCAGCGCGCCCAACAGCAGGCCAAGCAGCGCCAGCAGCGCTGAGTGCTGGTTGGCGTACCAGATAATCATCATCTGCGGCGGCATCTCGCCGCTCGGGAACTGCTCGCCGACGCGGAAACTGCGCACGCCATTCTCATCGGTGATGATTGCCGCATCGCCGCGAATCCCGGCGTTGATGGTCGCCGAGGAGAGATCGTCATGCAGCTGCGCCAGCTGGGCGTCACTGCTGCCGAGCGCCAGCACCACCAGCCGTTTGCTGCTCCATGGCGAACGGAAGCTGACAAAACCGCGCCACGCTTCGTTGGAGGAAAAATAGCGATCCGCCTCCAGCCCGTCGGCAGCCCAGTCGCCGGTCATCCAGCGCTGCGCCTTCTGCCACGCGCTGGGTTTACGCACGCCGAGCGTGCTGTCATGGGCGGTAAAGGGCGAGTCAGCGAGCAGCGCGCGGTTAAATGCATGCTGATCCATGCCGCTTATCGCCAGCACATCGCGGTTTTCCAGCAGCTCACGCGCCTTGTCGCCGGAGGGCATGCCGAGCAGCACGCGGTTGTGGGTTAGTGCCGTGCCGGTGGCGTTACCAGCGCGCGCCGCCATATCCAGCAGTGTCGCCAGTTGCGTTTCGCTCGGTGCGGGCGGCAGCATCAGCACCGTTTCGCCGTAGTCCGCCAGCCGGGTAAAGGGGAATGACGCGCCGACGAAATAGGAGAGATTGGGCAGCAGCGCGAAGTGGCGCGTATGGCTGAGATCGATCCACGAATGCTCGTCAATGCGGCTCTTGATGTTGTTGTTCAGCAAGGTGCTGCAAGGCGCATCCGCCTTCGGCACGATATTGAAGTAGAGGGAGAGCTGGTTGTCGCCATAGATCATGTAGGGCTCAAGCGGCATATCAAACTGCTCCTGGCGGGCATCGCCACCGAGCTTGTGCCACAGCTTCTCCAGCGCGCCCTGTTTGTTCACCGGCAGGTTGTGCAGGAAGGTGTTGTTAAGCGTCATGCTCAGCCACGAGCGCTCTTCATCGATCCAGTTCTCGGTCGGGAAGCGGTAACCGATATGCAGCGGAATGGTCTCGCCATCCCACAAAAAGAGATCCGGCGCGGCGCGAAACGCAACCTGCAAGGACGGGTGCCAGATACCGGTGGCGGTGAGGCTTTGATCCTTGCGGATCAGTTCCGAGAGCATTACCGGACGATCGGTGGCGATCCAGCGCGGCGCATCATAGGGCTGGCTTAGCGGCAGCGTCTGCGCCGCGACTTCTGTGGCAGCCGTCTGCGCATTGAACTCGCCGCGCGTCAGCCGCCAGGCCGCCGCCCGCAGCGCTTCATCATCTTTGCCTACCACCAGCAACAGCTTATAGACCGGATTAGCCGGGTTATCGATGATCTTCAGCAGCGGCTGTTGGCTCTGCGGCAGCATCAGGCCGCCGATCTGCTCGCCTGGGTGACCAATCAGAATGCCGTTCTTCTCCGGCAGCCTGTCGTGGTACGCGGCAAAGGCGACGCCGCGATAATCGGCCTGAATGCCTAACCATGAGGCGATCAGCGCCCCGGCGCTAAGGGCATCAGGGCCCAGTTTCGCCGAAAAAGCGATGGCGATGGCGGCGGGCGTCATCTGCATGCTGTCGAAAAAGGGGCGCGGGAAATGGCTGAGATCGGCACCAATATCGAGCTGCTGCCCCTCCAGCTCAAAGCGCGAGTCCGGCAGAATGGTCACATACCTTTTGGAGTCGGCATCACGCTGGCACTGCGCGGCATCGCCGCCGTTGATTTTAAAGCTGAGGTTATTGCTGGAGACCATCAGCGCCGCCGGGACATCAAGCTGGTAGCGGGCGGTATCACCTTCGACGGCGCTCAGCGGCACGGTGCCGAGCGGTTGCCCGTTCAGCATCAGTTGCAGCGTGGCGTTCGCCGCCGCTAGCGCCGGGGATATTTTCAGGTTCAGCGCCAGCCGTGCGTTAGTGACTACCTGATCGACTGGCAGCGTGAAATCGACGCCGCCCTGGAACTGACCGCCGCTGAGCGTCAGGCCCTGCGGCTGGCCCATCTGCGCCAGCGACACGTTTTCGACGCGCGAGGGGGCAAAGGCGGAGACCGCAGGCAGCAGCGCGTCAACGGAAGTCGGCTCGCTGTGCAGCGGCGCGGTGACCAGCGCGCTCGCCAGCAGGGTAAGTAAGGTGAGACGTTTCATACCCGGCTCTCCTCCTGCACTTTTTCGCCGCGCAGGCGGCGATTTTCGCGTCGCGAACGCCAGGTGAGCCAGAAGAGGTCAAAAACGCAGCGCACAATGGTCAACATCGAGCGGAACGGGTTGTCCTGCGGTTTCGGCGGGTGGATCCACGCATCGGCTCGCGCCAGCACCACGCGCACCAGCTCGCGGCGGCGCGCCAGCGGAATATCATTAAACTTCAATCGGATGGCGTTCTCAT
Source organism: Kosakonia sp. HypNH10 (assembly GCF_029850615.1). Lineage (NCBI taxonomy): Bacteria > Pseudomonadati > Pseudomonadota > Gammaproteobacteria > Enterobacterales > Enterobacteriaceae > Kosakonia > Kosakonia sp. HypNH10. The sequence continues at coordinate 227,096 of NZ_JAOTIU010000005.1, read as the reverse complement.
CGCTGGCAATGGTCTGCACCGGCAGGGCAATCGCCCCGGAGTGCAGCAGCAGTTCGATCTCCTCGATCTCATCCTTTAAATGACGATCGTCCGGCGCGACAATGCGGCAGCCGCCCATCGACAGATCCGCCGTCTGGCTGCGGGAGACAATGCCGCTGGCGTAGTGGATCAGCACCGGGATTTCGACCTCAATACGGATGGTTTTACGGGTTTGCCGCGTTTCGCGCGCTACCGCAATCGCCGCCAGCAGGAAGATGAGGCTGTATAACCCCCAGCCGACGTTGAGGGCAATGACGCGCGGATCGACGCCGAAGTAATCGTGGGCGCAGGCGCGGACAATCCCGGCGATCACCCCTGCGCCAAGCAGCAGGGCGATAATCAGGTGCGGGCGCACCACGCTGAAGTCGAAGTAGCCGACATTAAGCAGACCGCCTTTGTCGGTGACGTTGAATTTGCCGCGTTTCGGAAACAGCATGGTGACCGCCGTCGGCAGCACAATGTGGAAGGCGAGCACCAGGTCGTAAATCTCACCCCAAAAGCTGTAGCGAAAGCGCCCATTGAGCCGCGAGTTAACATACACCGCGAGAAAGAGGTGCGGCAGCGCGTAGGCGAAAATCAGGCTCGCCGAGGAGTGAATGATGTTGAGGTTAAAGAGCAAGTAGGCCAGCGGCGCGGTTAAGAAGGCAATGCGCGGCAGGGCAAACTGGTAATAGAGCATCGCACTCAGGTAACAGAGCCGCTGTTGCAGCGTCAGTCCGCGCCCGAGTAGCGGGTTATCAAGACGGAAAATCTGCGTCATGCCGCGCGCCCAGCGGGTACGCTGAATCACATGCAGCACCAGCCGCTCCGTCGCCAGCCCCGCTGCCAGCGGGATATCAATAAACGCCGAGCCCCAGCCGAGACGCTGCAACTTCAGCGCGGTGTGGGCATCTTCGGTCACGGTTTCGACCGCAAAGCCGCCAATCTGATCGAGCGCGCTGCGGCGAATCACGGCGCAGGAGCCGCAGAAGAAGGTGGCGTTCCAGTTGTCATTCCCCTGCTGGATCGGGCCGTAGAAAAGTGCCCCTTCGTTAGGAATATTGCGGCCGACGGAGAGGTTGCGCTCGAACGGATCAGGCGAGTAGAAGTAGTGCGGCGTCTGCACCAGCGCCAGTTTCGGGTCTTGCAGAAAACCGCCGACGGTGGCCTGTAAAAAGATGCGCGTCGCCACGTGGTCGCAGTCAAAAACACAAATTAACTCGCCCTGGGTCAGCTTCATCGCATGGTTGAGGTTGCCCGCCTTCGCATGGGCATTGTCATTACGCGTGATGTAGCCGACGCCGACATCGGCGGCAAACACCGCGAACTCGCTGCGTTTACCATCGTCGAGCAGGTAGATCTTCAGTTTGTCGCGCGGGTAGTCGAGGCACTGCGCCGCTAGCACCGTGTCGCGCACCACCTCCAGCGGCTCGTTATAGGAGGGAATATAGACATCGACCGTCGGCCACAGGCTGGTGTCATCCGGCAGCGGCACAATGTCGCGCTTCAGCGGCCAGGCGGTTTGCAGGTAGCTGAGCAGCAACATCACCCAGACATAGACTTCGGCCAGAAACAGCCCCATGCCGAGCAGCGTTTCAATTTCCGAGTTGAAGTGCAGCGTCTGGGTCAGGCGAAAGTACATGTAGCGGGTGGAGAGCAGCACCGACATCGCCACCATCACCAGCGAGACGCTGCGCTTTTTACTGATCGTCCCGGCGATAAACAGCGCGCCGATGCTGATAAGCCCGAAAATGTACTGCTTTTGGCTGTCCATCGGCGTGATGATCACCAGCAGGGCGAGCGGCAGCATAACCAGCGCCAGCAGGAGAGAGAGGATCTTTTTCATAGTTGTCCTGACGCTTAGAGCCCCGACATGCGCGGCGAACTGTGCAGCGTGCCGTCGCCAATGTTAACGCCCAGCATGCCGGCGGCGCGTTTGGCGATAAGCTCAATATCAAATGCCGCAGCCGAAGCCGGGCTGAAGTCGAACACCGACTGCTGTGAAGCGTTGGCTTCCACCACGCTTTCGTCGCGGTGCAGCACGCCGAGCAACTGGTTGCCGAGGCGCTGCTCCATAAACGCGGTGACATCACGGCTGATCTGGCGGCGGTTATCGCTCTGGTTGAGCACCACAAAATGGCCCGCTTTCTGGTTCAGCGCTTCTCCGGTGAGGCGGTGGTTTTCAATCTGCGGCAGCAGTGAGAGCGAGGCGCTATCGGCCAGCAACGGAATAAGGTGCAGATCCGCCTGGCGCGACAGGGCGCTTAACGCCGCCGAGGGGCCTGTCGGGAAGTCGGCGACAATAATCAGCCCCGGATAGTTAAGCAGCGTGTTCAGCCCGCGGGTGAGGAAGTGTTCGTCATGGGTGAGGCGCTCTTCAAAGTCGCGGCGCTGCGCGTCGGTGGCATCACCATAGGGCAGGACAAAAATATTGCCGCCGGCGGTGAGGACAAACTGGCTCCAGTCAGAGGCATCCGCAGCGCGGGCGACATAGCCGCGCGTGTCGGAGAGCGGCACGCCGAAGTGCAGACGCAGGCTGTTTTGCACGTCGAAATCGAGCGCCAGCACTTTGCTGCCGTTGCGGGCCAGCGCATAGGCGAGGTTCGCCGCGAGGGTCGTTTTCCCTGTCCCACCTTTCGGCGAGCAGACACAAATCAGCGGCATGCGGCAATCCTTTCTAGCAACGGTTGTAGAGGCTGGTTTTTCTGGCTGCGCGGTTTGGTCTGCGCGGGTTTCGCGGCAAACAGCTGCTCGTAATGAATGCTGACGTCACGCTGCGGCGGTGCGGCCGGGCGCTGCGCGGGAGGGTGCTCGGGTTGGCTGGCGTTCGGGACTGGCGGGGCGCTTATTTGCGCCTCAGAGACAAAGAGTTCGCTATCAACAGGTTGTGGAACAGAAGAGGCGACATGCCCGCCCAGCGCCAGCCCGGCATTTTCATCGGCGGGCGCGAGCTGGTTGAGGATTGCCCAGTTACCCTGGTCGGCGGCAAGGGATTGGGTAGAGAGGTCTTTGAAGGCGTGATGCTGTTTGCCGCTCTTCTCCCTGAATCTCTGCAAATCATCATAATGCTTCATGGTTGAATCCGTGATTTACGCAATAAACGAGTACTCCCCACCAGCAGGAGAGGCTCTTCTGCCACGCGTAGGGTGATGAATGTTTTTATGGGCGGTGCTTTTTATGAGGGTACAGGTGAATGAAACGGCGATGACCTGCGGCCTGCGGTTGCGCTAGTAATTTTAGTGGCACTAATTCGCGCTTTAACTGGCACTAAATATATAAACAATGCTGCTGTTTGCATCTTTTTTTTTAGGTACGAAGAGGGGTGACAGCGTTAATCGCTGCCAATAAACAGACGGGCGATATTTATACGAATACCAAAGTTAAATCAGATTATTTAAACAGCGAACCGGGGCGAGAAAAGAGCATAAACAGAACAATGCAGCACGAAGAGCTTCTGAAACCGCGTAGGCCGGATAAGCGAAGCGCCATCAGGCATTTTCTCCGCGGCACCAATTGCCGGATGGCGGCTGCGCCTTATCCGGCCTACGTAATCCGAGCTACTGAAACCGTGTAGGCCGGATAAGCGTTAGCGCCATCCGGCATTATTTCCGCGGCACCACTGCCGGATGGCGGCTACGCCTTATCCGGCCTACAAAACCGCTCCGACCTTGTAGGCCGGATAAGCGGTACGCGCCATCCGGCAATGTTTCAGCGATACCAGCGTTGCTTATATCTGCAATATGACAGCGAGGGGTTGTGTCCCCGCTGAAATCGGCGAACCGAAGCGGGAATGACAAGGTCTGGACGCCATGGATGGCGGACAGAGGCGAACCGAGACATGGACGAGTTCCAGAATGGAACGAGTAAGTCGAGTCGAGCCGGCCGCAGTCAGGCTCGCGGGAGGTGAGCGCAGTGCGCAGCACCGATTTCCTTGCGGGGCCGCGGGGATTGACAAGGGGAGCGCGGCCGCTTCCCTTGTCCCGTTCACCGCACAGAAGATTTATGAGGATCCCGTCCCCGTGGTGAACGGAAAAATCCCACCCATCCGGCATTAGCGCCGCGAAACATGCCGGATGGCGCGTAAAACGCTTATCCGGCCTACGGATCGGAACCCTTCCACCAATGCCACATACCAGGCCCATTGCCGGATGACGGCTTCGCCTTATCCGGCCTACGGAGCAACCTACACCTGCGGAATCTCGCGATTCTCATCCTTATCCACCGCAAAACAGGCCACCAGCTGACCGTTGTAATCCTTCAACTGCGGCTGCAACTGCGTGCAGGGGCCGAAGCGACGGCTACAACGGGCATTAAAGGCACAGCCCGGCGGTGGGTTGAGCGGGCTCGGCAGCTCGCCGGTGAGCTTGATGCGCTCGCGGCGATCGTCCGGGTTAAGCCGCGGCGTCGCGGAGAGCAGCGCCTGGGTGTAAGGGTGGCGCGGGTTGGCAAAGATCTGCTCTTTGCTGCCCTTCTCCACGCAGCGGCCGAGATACATCACCATCACCTCATCGGCAATGTGCTCCACCACCGACAGGTCGTGCGAGATAAAGACGTAGGACAACCCCAAATCCTGCTGCAGATCCATCATCAGGTTCAGCACCTGCGCACGCACGGAGACGTCGAGCGCGGAGACCGGTTCATCGGCAATCACCACGTCCGGGTCAAGCATCAGGCCACGGGCGATAGCAATACGCTGCCGCTGACCGCCGGAGAACATATGCGGGTAGCGGTCGTAGTGCTCGGTTTTCAGGCCCACTTTCGCCATCATCGCCAGCGCTTTCTCGCGGCGCGCCTCCCTGCTGAGCGAGCTGTTAATCAACAGCGGCTCTTCAAGGATCTGCCCCACTTTTTTACGCGGGTTCAGCGAGCCATAGGGGTTCTGAAAGACGATCTGGATTTTCTGCCGACGCAGCTTCTGCGCCTGCGGATCGTGCTTGAGCAGATCCTGGCCCTGGTAGTAAAGCTCACCGCCGGTCGGTGTTTCAATCATCGTCAGCAGGCGGCCAAGCGTTGATTTGCCGCAGCCGGACTCGCCGACCACCGCCAGGGTTTTGCCGCGCTCCAGCGAAAACGAGACGCCGTCCAGCGCTTTAACCAGGCGCTCCGGGGCAAAAAAGCCCTTCTTCACCGGATAGTGTTTTTTCAGGTCGATCGCCTGCAACAGTGGCTGCTGCGAAGTGGCCTCATGCGTACTCATAATTCGGCCTCCCGGCATCATCGAGTGGGTAGTGACATTTGGACTGGCGGCCGCCGTCGACGGTGTTCAGATCCGGCTCATCGACGCGGCATTTGTCCGTCGCATAGGGGCAGCGCGGGTTAAGCAGACAGCCGCTCGGGCGGTCATATTTCCCCGGTACCACGCCCGGCAGCGACGCCAGACGCGCTTTGTCCTGGGCAAACTCCGGCAGTGCGCGCAGCAGCGCCTGGGTGTACGGGTGACGCGGCGCGCGGAAGATATCCCGCGATTCGCCCGCTTCCACCACCTGGCCTGCATACATGACGATGATTTTGTGCGCCGCTTCCGCCACCAGCGCCAGATCGTGCGTAATCAGGATCAGCGCCATGTTCTTTTGCTGCTGCAACTCCAGCAGCAGTTCGATGATCTGCGCCTGAATGGTAACGTCGAGCGCAGTGGTCGGTTCATCGGCAATCAGCAGCTTCGGCTGGCAGGCAATCGCCATCGCGATCATCACGCGCTGGCTCATACCGCCCGAAAGCTGGTGCGGGTACACGTCGAGCCGCGAAGCCGGGTCGGGAATGCCGACCTGGTTGAGCAGGTCGATCGCCCGCTGGCGGCGGGTTTTCTTATTGCCGCCCTGATGCACTTTAATCGCTTCCATAATCTGGAAACCGACGGTGTAGCAGGGGTTGAGGCTGGTCATCGGATCCTGGAAAATCATCGCCACTTCCGAGCCGACCAGGCTGCGGCGCTCTTTTTCGGAAATCCGTTTTAAATCCTGACCGTTAAACTCCAGCTTCTCTGCCATTACGCGGCCGGGGAAATCAATCAGCCCCATGATCGCCAGCGAGCTGACCGATTTACCGGAGCCGGATTCGCCGACGATACCGATCACTTCGCCCTGGTTTACGCTGTAGCTAATGCGGTCTACGGCGCGGAACTCGGCACCAACGTCGCCGAAGTGCACCGATAATTTATCTACATTTAATAACGCCATCTCGAACCTCTTACTGCTTCAGTTTGGGGTCGAGCGCATCACGCAGTCCGTCACCCATCAGGTTAAATGCCAGCACCGTCAGCAGGATCGCCAGACCCGGGAAGGTCACGACCCACCAGGCACTCTGTGCGAACTGCAACACGTCGGAGAGCATGGTGCCCCACTCCGGTGTTGGCGGCTGCGCACCCATGCCGAGGAAGCCAAGGGCGGCCATATCGAGAATGGCGTTAGAGAAGCCGAGCGATGCCTGAACGATCAGCGGCGCAAGGCAGTTCGGGAAGATATTGACGAACATTTGACGCATCGCGCCTGCACCCGCCACGCGGGAGGCAGTCACATAATCGCGGTTCACTTCCACCAGCACGGCGGCGCGCGTCAGACGCACATAGTGCGGCAGGGCGACAAAGGTTAATGCCAGCGAGGCGTTCACAATCGACGGGCCGAAGATTGCCACCAGCACCAGCGCCAGCAGCAGGCTCGGCAGTGCCAGCATGATATCGACGACGCGCATGATGATGTTGTCGATAAGGCCGCCGAAGTAGCCCGCCACCAGGCCGAGGATAATCCCGGCGACCAGCGACAGTGCCACCACCAGGCAGCCAACCAGCAGCGAGAGGCGCGCGCCAAACATCAGGCGCGACAGCGTATCGCGGCCCACATCGTCGGTGCCGAGGATATGCGTCCAGGTGCCGCCATCCTGCCAGACCGGCGGTGCCAGCAGCGCATCGCGGAACTGATCCGCCGGGTTATGCGGCGCGATGAAGTTGGCGAAGATGGCGATAATCAACATCACCACCACGTAGGCCAGGCCGACAACCGCGCCTTTATTGCGTTTGAAGTAGTGCCAGAACTCCTGCAGCGGCGTCATTGGCACCGGTGCAGAGACAACTTTATTTTCAGTAACTTGTGACATGATGGCCCCTTACTTCTTATGCCGAATACGCGGGTTCACCACGCCGTACAGCAGGTCGACCAGCAGGTTGACGAGGATAATCATCGTCGCGACCAGCAGCACCCCGCCCTGCACCACCGGATAGTCGCGGCGTTGCAGTGCATCAATCAGCCAGCGGCCAAGGCCCGGCCAGGAGAAGATGGTTTCGGTCAGGATCGCGCCCGCCAGCATGGTGCCGACTTGCAGACCGATAACCGTTACCACCGGCAACATCGCGTTGCGCAGCGCGTGGACGATAATCACCCGCATGCGGGTCAGCCCTTTGGCGCGCGCGGTGCGGATATAGTCTTCGCCCAGCACTTCCAGCATTGAGGAGCGCGTCATACGCACAATCACCGCCAGCGGAATAGTGCCGAGCACGACGGCCGGCAGGATCATGTGCGCGACGGCATCAATAAAGTTGCCCTCTTCGCCCCAGATGGCGGTGTCGATCAGCATAAAGCCGGTTAGCGGATTGGTGTCATCAAGGAACACCATATCGCTGACGCGCCCGGAGACCGGCGTCAGGTTTAGCTGCACCGAGACCAGCATAATCAGCATCATGCCCCACCAGAAGATCGGCATGGAGTAGCCGGTCAGCGCGATGCTCACGGCGGTGTGATCGAAGATGGAGCCACGTTTGACCGCAGCGAGTACGCCCACCGGAATGCCGACGGCAACGGCGAAGATCATCGCGCAGACGCCCAGCTCCAGCGTGGCTTTAAAGCGCGGCACGAATTCGTCCCACACCGGAAGACGGCTCTTCAATGAGAGACCTAAATCGCCGTGCAATACGCCCCACACATAGTGGACATACTGTTCCCACAGCGGCTTGTCGAGACCGAGCTCGGCCAGCAACTGAGCGTGACGCTCAGGGGAGATACCACGCTCACCCGCCATGATCATCACCGGATCGCCGGGGATCATATGAACAAAGGCAAAGGTGAGAAGGGTGATACCGATAAACGTCGGGATAACTAACCCCAGACGTCGGAGGATGAACTGCAACATAACCCGGATTCTCAGTAGTGACGCGACGCCTGGCGACGGCACGTCTGTATTGCTCACAAATGTATTTCCACTCTTATTACAAGAGGGAACAGACCTTTCCCCCTCTCCCAGCGAAGAGGGGGAAGTCAGGCATTTTACTTATTATTCGACAGAGACGTTTTCGAAGTGGTGTTTGCCTAATGGATCAACCACATAGCCTTTCACTTCTTTACGCACTGGCTCATAGACGGTGGAGTGCGCGACGATCAGCGCCGGAGCCTGGTCATGCATCACTACCTGCGCTTGTTTGTAGAGCTCAATACGCTTGTTGTGATCGTCAGTGGCGCGCGCCGGCTGAATCAGATCTTCAAACGGCTTGTAGCACCAGCGCGAGTAGTTGGAGCCATCTTTCGCCGCTGCGCAGCTGAACAGGGTGGCGAAGAAGTTATCCGGATCCCCATTGTCGCCGGTCCAGCCCATCATGACGGCCTGGTGCTCGCCCGCTTTCGCACGCTTGAGGTATTCGCCCCACTCGTAGGTGACGATTTTGGCCTGTACGCCCACTTTCGCCCAGTCAGACTGAATCATCTCAGCCATACGGCGCGCGTTCGGGTTGTACGGACGCTGTACCGGCATCGCCCACAGCTCAACGGTGAAGCCCTTCTCATGACCGGCTTCTTTCAGCAGCTGCTTCGCCTTCTCCGGATCGTAAGTGTAGTCTTTAACGTCGTCGTTATAGCCCCACATGGTCGGCGGGATCAGGTTTTTCGCCGCCACGCCCGCGCCCTGGTAGACCGCTTTGATGATCGCTTCTTTGTTTACCGCGTAGGTCAGCGCCTGACGCACTTTCACATCATCAAACGGTTTTTTCTCGGTGTTGAAGGACATGTAACCGACGTTCAGGCCAGCCTGCTCCATCAGGTTAATGTTTTTGTCCTGCTTCATGCGCGCGATGTCAGCCGGGTTCGGGTACGGCATCACCTGACATTCGTTTTTCTGCAATTTGGCGTAACGCACGGAAGCATCCGGCGTAATGGAGAAGACCAGGCGATCGATCTTCGGCTTGGTGCCCCAGAAGCCTTCAAACGCTTTGTAGAGAATGCGCGAGTCTTTCTGGTATTGCAGCAGCTGGAACGGACCGGTACCGATTGGGTTGAGGTCAACTTTGTCCGGCGTGCCGGCTTTCAGCATGTTGTCCGCGTACTCTTTGGAGAGGATGGAGGCGAAGTCCATTGCCAGGTCAGCGAGGAACGGCGATTCCGGGCGCGTCAGTACGAACTGCACGGTGTGATCGTCGACTTTTTTCACTTCGCTAATCAGATCCGGCAGACCCATGCCTTCGAAGTATTCGTAGCTGCCGCCAGAGATTTTATGGTACGGGTTCTGGGCGTTTTTCTGGCGATCGAAAGAGAACACCACGTCATCGGCGTTGAATTCACGCGTCGGTTTGAACTCTTTGTTGTCCTGCCACTTCACGCCCTTACGCAGGTGGAAGGTGTAGGTTTTGCCGTCTTCGCTGATGTCCCACTTCTCCGCCAGACCCGGAATCACTTCCGTGGTGCCGGTTTTGAACTCAACCAGACGGTTATAAATTGGCACAGAGCTGGCATCGTAAGTGGTACCAGAGGTGAAAAGCTGTGGGTTAAAGCCTTCGGGCGAACCTTCAGAACAATAAACCAGGGTTTTAGCCTGCACGCTTGCCGCGACGGTCATGGCCACCAGGCTAAGACCGAGCTTCAGCATCCCTGACTTCTTCAAGGAAATACTCATTGATTCTGCTCCAATGTGATATGTGTTGTTACCCATGCAGTGGGTATGTCCGACAGGCCTTTTTTAGTTTTTTACCCGGTCTGGTCGGTTGTGCCCGCAGGCGTTATGAGAGATGGGGATTCCTTTCACAAGGTTGACTGAGTTGCAGTACAGATTCTCCATGAAATGCCCCTCATGCCCTACAATCTGTCAACAGAATGTCAAAACGTCAATACAGGTAACCGGGATTTACAACGACGGTGAGAATCGGCAAACAAAGTTAAAAAAAAGTTCAAGCCACCATATTCAGCAGGGAAATTTATGCTAAGGGCGCGGAGGCAGAATATTCCCCTTATAAAGCGCCCTTACCCAGTGATTAACATTCATGCAGATTATGAAAAATTTCTATCACAATGATGATTATCTGAGCGGTATATCCCGCGAACGCTAAAACGCACAGCGCAAAATGCTGACTTTATCCATAAGCAACGCGAAAAAAGATCGTTAGATATATAAATAAATACAATGGAATATCGCAAAAAATAGCCGTCAGGCAGCGGGAAGCAGGGATAAGGGGAATTTCGGCGGGTTTTGGTTTTTGCGGGATGTATTGGCTGCGGAATCGTGGGTTTTGCCGGATGGCGCGTGAACGCTTATCCGGCCTACGGAATAGATTATTTTGCTGGATCGCGTAGGCCTGATAAGGCGAAGCTGCCATCAGGCAATTGTGCGGACGCACAAAGCAAAAAACCCAACCTTGCGGTTGGGTTTTTCTAAATTTGGTCGGTGCCAGAGGATGACTCGCCACAGCGTGGCTCGCCCTGCGGGCCGTTGCTGCGCAACGTTCTCTCGCTGCGCTCGAGTCGAACCTCCACCCCCGGAGGTTCTCATCCTCTTTCGGACACAAAAAGCAAAAAACCCAACCTTGCGGTTGGGTTTTTCTGAATTTGGTCGGTGATAGAGGATTCGAACCTCCGACCCCTTCGTCCCGAACGAAGTGCGCTACCAGGCTGCGCCAATCACCGAATGCGGGGCGCATCTTACTGCCGCCGACATGCCCCGTCAATCCTTTAATCGAAAAAAGCTAACTGACTGGCGAGAAAGCCAGCAGCGCCGTTACTTCGCGGCCTGCGACGACAAACGGCACCAGTTGTTGTTCTCGTTAATGCCACCGTCTGGTGAGGTATAACCGAGGCAACCCATAATGGTGTCGTACAGCTCAACGTGGCGGCGCGGCGTTTTATAGGCCGCCTGCTGCTTAAGCTGCGCCAGCATCTGCGCCTTCTGCGGATCTTCAAGGTACTTATCAGACATCCACACCATCATCGGCACGCGGAACTGCTCCGGCGGTGCCATATGGCGCGGCGTGCCGTGCAGGTGCTCCTGCTCATTGATCGATTCGCCGTGATCCGCTGCGTAAAACACAATCGCTTTGCGGTCGCGCATCTTATCGATCACGCTATCGATAAAGTGATCGACATAGGTCACCGAGTTATCGAAAGAGTTAATCATCTCCTCTTTACTGCACTTGCGATCGACGCCCATGCACTCCGGTTTCCACTGCGCAAAGCTGCGCGGGTAACGCTGGGTATAGTTAAAGTGCGACCCTTTGGTGTGGAGAATAATCATATGCTTACCGTTGGCGTTATCCGCCAGCGAGCGGTCCATCTCATCGACCAGCAGCATGTCGTCAACGTGCTTGCCACGGTTGCGCGGCTCGGCACCAATCTGCTCGCGGTAGGCGATATTGTCCGCCATGGTGTTGCTGTAGAACCACATTTCGCTCTGCATGGCGTAGAGATCGCTGGAGAAGCCAAGCTGTTTGAGCACCGCGAAAATATTCTGCTCTTTCAAGGTACGCTGCGGATTGGTCTCCGCACCGCCTTCGCGCACAAACATACAGCGCAACGAGAGCTTCGTCGCGGTATCGCACGAGTAACCACGGAAGGCGACGAGGTTCTTCTCCTGCGCCAGCTTCGGCGTAGTGTTTCGTTCATAGCCGAGCATGCCCATATGGTCCCAGCGCGTGGTCTCGCCGATGATAAACACCACCCAGGTATCATCAATATCCTTCGGCGCGACGTAGGTAAACTTCGTCGCTGGGTTCATCAATGAACTGTTATCTGAAGACTCATCAACGCGCGCCCAGGCATAGAGCCCCAGCGCAGAGAGCCAGTTAGAGGGCAGATAGGAGTTAGCAACCACGCCGCCGTAGCTTGGCAGATCAACGCCTGAGGCGCGTTCGGTCTGCTTCTGCTGCACATCCATCAGGCGAATCGGCCCCCACACCAGCAGCCCGGCTAACACCACCAGCCCTGCGCTGCGGATGCGCGCGCCAGGCTGACGTAGCTGGCGCAGCAGGGTGTCGCGGCAGCGGTTGTGCCAGATAAAGAGCAGTGGAAGCGCGCTTACTGCCACGATCCAGACGAACAGCTGCCAGCCCACCACCTCTTTGGAGAGGTCAATATCCGTGGTCATCACCGAGGCGATAATGCCGTAGCCAATCACCACGTTGAGGAAAGTCATGTAGTAGCTGGCGGCGGCCGAGAAGACCACAATCAGCGAAGTCAGAATACGCCAGACGCGTCGGCCGAACAGCGACAGGACACGTAGCAAGAAGAAGGTGACCAGCACGGTCGCGACCAGCTCAACGGCAGCGGAGAGCCCTTTCAGCGGGGTGAATGCGTGCGCGTAACCATCGAACCGACGGTAAAACACAGCGCTATTCATAAACAGGCCGATATACAACGCAAGCAGGAAGCTCAACTTCTGCTGGGTTATCGTTTTGATATAGTTCATGCAAGCAGCTCAAAAAAGAGGAAAAAGCTCCTGAAAGCGAGAGTCATTCACGCGCCAGGCTAAAAAAAATGCGAAGGAAGTTAATACGTGAAACTTCTGAAGCGCGCTAAGTAGACCATAGCGGCAGAGAAAAGTGTCAATGGGAGATGAGATTCGGCCATATATTTACAAAAAATAGATGGCCGATGACAAAAAATGTTAACCGCGATGGGTTATCAGGAGGTAATTACATTGAGTTTTACATCAATGTTACCGCGGGTGGCATTGGAGTAAGGGCAAACAATATGCGCCTTTTGCACCAGCTCTTCCGCTTCTTTGTGATCCATGCCCGGCAGGTGGATATCCAGCTGCGCTTCGATACCAAAACCGGTCGGCAACGGCCCAATGCCTACCTGACCTTCAATGTAAGCATCCTGCGGCACTTTCTTCTTCTCGGTCGACGCCACGTGTTTTAGCGCGCCAAGGAAACAGGCCGAGTAGCCCGCTGCGAAAAGCTGTTCCGGGTTGGTTACTTCACCGCCAGGGCCGCCCATCTCTTTCGGTACGCCCAGCTTGACATCCAGCACGCCATCAGAGGAGGTTGCACGGCCATCGCGTCCCCCGGTTGCTTTCGCTTTAGCACGGTAAACCACTTTCTCTAAAGACATTTGTGACTCCTTCTGTTGGATGAACCTGATTAATAAGGATAGTCGCTTTGCGGAAAGTGTGGAGCGCAGACAAAAAAACCGCCGTCACAGGACAGCGGTTTTTCGTATCAGACAACCATTACGCGTGCGCTTGCTGGTAGACCTCGCGCTGCGGCTGGCGGATGGTAGTGGAGAGCGCCAGCGAGAGGATCAGCAGGGCGAAGATGACACAGAAGGTGACATAAAAGCCGCCGAACAGTGAGGCGATAATCGAGCCACAGATGCTGCCGATACCGAAACCGAGATAAATCACGCCGTAGTTTTTCGCCAGGTTGTTGAGACCGAAGAACTCACTCACCAGCGACGGGAAGACGGTGATGGTGCCGCCGAAGTTGAAAGCAACGCAGGCGATGGCGGCAAAGAAGCTCACGGCATTCAGCGGTGCGAAGAGCAGCGCAGCCATGCCGACTAATGAAATCACCTGACCAATGGTAATCACGCGGATGCGGGCAATCTTGTCAGAGAGGATACCGAGCACCAGGCGGCCACTGAGGTTGGCAATCGCAATCACTGTTACCGCATTGGCAGCAGTGGCAATATCCAGATGCACCATCCCCTGCGCGATATCTTTCGCCACGCCAATCACATACAGGCCGCTCATGCAGGCGGTCAGGAACATCACTGCCAGCATCCAGTACTGCGGTTTACGCATTGACTGCGCCAGCGTGAAGTCATTTTCCACTACGCCGTTAACGGTGGAGACTTTCTGCAGCGGCGCATCGGTCATCAGCATCGCACCGAAGACAATCATCACCAGCGTGATCGCGCCCCAGATCATAAAGGTGCTTTCCAGGCCGACGGTCGCCAGCAGATGGCTGTCGATAAATTTAAAACCGAGGCTGCCAAGGCCGTAAGAACCGATAGAGAAGGCGGAGATCAGCCCTTTGCGCTCCGGGAACCACTTCACGCAGTTAGAGAGGGTTAACAGGTAGCCTGCGCCATCTGCCAGGCCAACCAGCACGCCAGCGCTGAGCCACAGCATCATCAAATTGGTCGCATGCGCGGTGAGGAAGAAGCCGAGCCCGAGCAGCAGGCCGGAGGCGATTGTGACGCGCTTCACGCCAAAACGCTCCTGCAATTTACCGGCTACCGAGGAGGAGAGCGCGAGGCCAAGGCTCAGCAGGCCAAAGGAAAATGCGACCTGGCTTACCGGCTCGCCCAGTTTTTCCGCCAGCGAACTATTGAACAAACTCCAGGTATAAACCGACCCTAACGCAAACTGCGTGATGATGGTGCCGACCAGCGTCAGCCAGCGAGTGTGTTGAGCAAAGGAACTATTCATGGCAGTTGTCCCGCAGAAGAATAAAAAGGAATTCACTGCCGACAACCATAACGAAGCGCATTTCATGCCTGGGTAAAAAAGGCATGAAATGCAGCGAGAGAGGAATGAAATGCCGCTGAGCGGGAATGAATGACCGCGCGAAATATCACTGTGGCAAATACTAAGTGTGAGTTAGTACATACTATCAATATAAAACGCGCCGTTATTGTTTCCAGAGTGTAAAAAGATTGTTTTAATCGAGCTAAAAACGGGCGCTAACCCCCATGCTGTAGAGGTAGTTTTGCCCCCAGGTCTCGTTTTCCGATTGCGACATCGAAGCGTAGGCGGCGAGGTGCGGGTTGAGCAGCATATCGGCCCCCAGCGTCACATCCATCCAGTTACCATACTGATTGGCGGCGGTAAGGCGATAGAGACCCGACTGGCTCTTCCAGACGTTTTCGCCAAACTGCTGGTTGACGCTAATTTGCGCCCACGGACGCAGATCGCCAAAGCGGCTATCGACGCGCCAGCCCAGCGAACTGACGCTGGCGTGCCACAGCGGATCGCTGTACTGCACGTTGGTCGCGCTGTCACCGAATTCGTTATACATTGAGGTCGTTGAGCCATCGTAGTGCCACACCGCCACCGGGCCGGTGGTGACTTGACTTGAGAGCGGAATATTCCAGCCAAGGCTCATGGTGCTAATCGTATCGAGCGGCGACGTGTCGGGGAGATTAATCGCCAGCCCCGGCGAGTTTTGCGTCGAACGAATGCGCTCTTCAAGGATATCGTTATAACGGGGTTGCCGTTCGCTATCCCAGCGATAGCGTCCATCGGTGTCATCAGCACCGACATACTCTTGCTGCCACGCTGCCGCCGTCTGGGAAAAAAGCAGACAGGCAGGCAGCAGCGACATCATCAGGCCACTGCGGGTTGTTTTCATTATTTTACGACTCCAGAGAAGAGCCGAACTCGGCGTAATTGTTATCGTTGTTAGAACGGGCAAAAGCCCTGTAATAAATATTGTCTTTCTGAGGTTTACGTCAAGGCAGGACGACGTTTATTTTTCCTTCACAAACGGAGTACGGATATGCAGCGTTGTGGTTGGGTTACCCAGGACCCGCTCTATCTCGATTATCACGATAATGAGTGGGGCGTGCCGCAAAGAGAGGGCAAAAAGCTGTTCGAGATGATCTGCCTCGAAGGGCAGCAAGCGGGCCTGTCGTGGATTACGGTATTGAAAAAACGGGAGAATTACCGTCACGCCTTCCACAACTTTGACCCGCAGCGCGTCGCTGCCATGACGGCGCAGGATGTCGACAGCTTGCTGCAAAATGCCGGGATTATTCGCCACCGCGGCAAGATTGAAGCGATTATTGGCAATGCCCGCGCCTACCTGGCGATGGAAGAAAACGGCGAGTCATTTTCAGATTTTATCTGGGGGTTCGTCGATAACCAGCCGCAGGTCGCCCATGCCGCACTGCTCGCCGAGATCCCCGCCTCAACGCCCGTTTCCGATGCCTTATCAAAAGCGCTAAAAAAACGCGGCTTCAAATTTGTTGGTTCAACTATCTGTTATGCCTTTATGCAGGCCTGCGGTCTGGTTAACGACCACGTCGTCGGCTGCATCTGTTACCCGGGAGGAACGCATGATTCGCGCATGGAACAGTGAAGATTTAACCCCGCTGCTGGCGCTGTGGCTGGAGAGCACCACCCTCGCCCACCCCTTTATTAAGGCCAGCTACTGGCAGGAGAGCGAAGCGCTGGTGCGCGATGCCTACCTTCCGTCGGCGAAAACCTGGGTCGTTGAGCAGGAGGGCGAATTGCAGGGGTTTGTCAGCGTGATGGATGAGCAGTTTATCGGCGCGCTGTTTGTGCGCCCGCAGGCATTTGGCCAGGGGTTCGGGAAAGCGCTGATTAACCATGTTAAACAGCACTTTCCCCGCTTAAGCCTTGAGGTTTACCAGCAGAATGAGCGGGCGGTGAACTTCTACCATGCGCAGGGGTTTACTATTACCGAACGCGCATGGCAGGAGGAGACCGGTCATCCGACGTGGATCATGAGCTGGCAGGCGGATCAAAGGCCGTCAGCGTAAGCGCCGGGCCGCGATACTTCTCAACCCACGCCAGCGCCGTATTTCCCGCGCAGCCATTGCCCAGCCGCGAGCTGGGCAGATCTTTGGTCAGCACATTCACCGCGCCGTTTTTACACAGCCCGTCCGCCGTTGGTTCAAGATCCGGCCATGCCCCTTCATGAATGCAGATCACGCCAGGCTTAATGCCGCTGCTCACCACCGCGCCCGCCAGCACCTGCCCGCGCTGGTTCCACACCCGCACCACATCGCCCGGCGCAATCCCGCGCGCCTGCGCATCGAGCGGATGCAGCGTAATTGGCTCGCGCCCGGCCACCGCATACTCCTCGCGCAGACGGGTAAAGTTAAGCTGGCTGTGCAGGCGGTGCGCCGGATGCGCAGAGAGCACCTGCAGTTGCTCCGGCTCGGCATTGCCGTGCCACTCATCCGGCTCCAGCCATGTCGGATGCGGCGGACAGTCAGCGTAACCAAAGCTGTTGATGCGCTCAGAGTAGATTTCGATTTTACCGCTCGGCGTTTTCAGCGGGTGCCCCTGCGGATCGCGACGGAAATCGGCGTAACGCACAAAGCGCGCATTCTGCTCGCTCTGCGGCATCTCAATCAGCTGGTTCGCCTGCCAGAACTCAGCGAACGGCGGCAGCGTTACCTGCTGGCTCGCCCCGCGCTCGCCAGCGATGGTGTAGAAGGTCTCCAGCCATTGCAGATCGCTCTTTCCTTCGGTAAAGCGCTCGCGCCCGCCCGCTTCCCAGCGCTCGCTTAAGTCAGCAAACACCTCAAAGTCATCGCGCGCCTCAAACTGCGGCGGCACCACGCGCTGCATCGGCACCAGGTGCTGGTTGCTGTAATCGCCGGTCATCGTCAGGTCGTTACGCTCAAACGAGGTAGTCGCTGGCAGCACGATATCGGCATGTTTCGCCGCAGCCGTCCAGAAACACTCGGAGATCACTACCAGTTCCGGCTTCTGCCAGGCGCGGATCAGGCGGTTGGTATCCTGGTGATGGGTAAAGTTTGCGCCGCCTGCCCACCAGACAAAGCGGATATCCGGGAAGTGTCCGTTTATGCCGTTATGTTGATAAGGCGCGCCCGGGTTCTCCAGCGCTTCAACGATGCGCGCGACGGGAAATTTATGTACTGCGTCGGTGCCGCCTTTGACCAGCCCCTGCATTGAAGCGAGCACCGCCGCGCGGCGCGTCGGGTTGCCGCCGTTGGCAAAGTGATAAGAGAGGCCAAACCCACCGCCCGGCGTACCGATCTGCCCGAGCATCGCCGCCAGCGTCACCAGCATCCAGTGTTTTTGCTCGCCAAACTGCTGGCGCTGCATCCCCCAGCCTGCCATCAACATGGTGGTATTTTTATGGAAAAGTTCCGCCAGTTCGCGGATTTTAACCGCTTCAACGCCGCAGATGCCTGCCGCCCACTCCGCCGTTTTCGCCACGCCATCGCTTTCGCCGGTGAGGTAGGCGGCAAAAATCTCGTAGCCCACGGTGCAACGGGAGAGAAAATCATTATCCTGCCAGCCGTTCTCCACCAGCGTATGGGCGATGCCGAGCATCAGCGCCACGTCGGTGCCCATATGCGGCGCGATCCACTCAGCGCGATCGCCGAGGAAATCAACGGTCTCCGATCGCATCGGATCGATACAGATCACCCGCTTGCCGCTGGTGCGCAGCGCGTCAAAGTAAGGAATGCCCTGCTCATCCGAGGCGTTCCAGGCAATTTTTAGCGTGTTAAGCGGGTTGGCGCTCCACAGCACCACCACGTCGCTGTGTTCGAGGATCAGCGGCCAGCTGGTCTGCTGCTGGTAAACTTCGTTGCCGCCCACCACGTGCGGCATGATCGCCTGCGCAGCGCCGGTGGAGTAATCTCCGAGATGGCCGGTATAGCCGCCCGCGAGGCTCATATAGCGCTGTAACAGCGTGGCGGCTTTGTGCAGCACGCCGTTGGAGCGCCAGCCATAGGAGCCCGCAAAGATTGACGACGGGCCATAGCTGTCACGAATACGTTTGTGCTGCTGATGGATCAGATCCAGTGCCTGATCCCAGCTGACGCGCACAAACTCATCCTGCCCGCGCACGCCCTGCGGGCTGTCGGGCGAAGCGAGAAAGCCTTTGCGCACCATCGGGTAGCGCACGCGCGTTTCGCTGTGCACCTGCTCCTGCACCACGCTTTGCAGCGAGTTGGGGAAAGGCGTCGGCAGCGCGCCGCGTGAGGCGAGCACCTTTTCACCATCGGTGTCGACCAGCATCGGGCCCCAGTGGGCCGCCGTAAGAACTGTTTTGATAGCAGAGTTTGCCAAAGCGCGCTCCTGAATAGCTTGCAGGTGGTGTCGGATGTGTTGTTTGCGCTCTATCATCCACGGCGAAGCGCGTTTGGCAAAGAATTAAACGTCATTACCGCCGCGCGCCGGGTGATAAGCGCAGGTTAGTGCTTGATTGCCCGCGATTTCGCGCTAAGGTGTGGGCAACCAGTTACGGCGAGGGAAGCAACAATGGCGAAAATGACGCGCCCAACCATCAGCGATGTGGCGAAAGCGGCCAACACCGGCAAAACCAGTATTTCACGCTATCTCAACGGTGAAAAACATCTGCTTTCCGATGCCCTTCTGGCGCGCATTGAGCAGGCCATCGCCGCACTCGATTACCGCCCAAGCCTGATGGCGCGTGGTCTTAAGCGCGGACGCACCCGGCTTATCGGGCTGATTATCGCCGATATCACCAATCCCTACTCCGTGCATGTGCTGAGCGGCATCGAAGCCGCCTGCCGCGAAAAGGGGTTTACGCCGCTGGTCTGTAACACCAATAACGAAGTCGATCAGGAGCTGCACTACCTTGACCTGCTGCGCAGCTACCAGGTGGAGGGGATTGTGGTGAACGCCGTGGGCATGCGCGAAGAGGGGCTAAACCGCCTGCAACAATCCTCCCTGCCGATGGTGCTGATTGACCGCAAAATCCCTGATTTCGCCTGCGATGTGGTCGGGCTGGATAACACCCAGGCCGCCACCACCGCTACTGAACACCTGATCGAGCAGGGTTTTGAAGCTCTGCTGTTCCTCAGCGAGCCGCTGGGCACCGTCAACACCCGCCGCGAGCGGCTGCACGCCTTTCACTCCACCCTTGCCCGCTACCCCGGCGTGGTGGCGGAAGATGCGGAAGTGGTGCTGCACGAAGCGGCGCAGCTGGATAACACGCTGCGCCAGTTCCACGCCCGCCATCGCGGTATGCGTAAAGCGGTAATCTCCGCCAACGGCGCGTTGACCCTGCAAGTAGCGCGCTCGCTAAAGCGTATTGGCCTGAACTGGGGCAGCGATATCGGCCTGCTCGGCTTTGATGAACTGGAGTGGGCAGAGCTGGCGGGTGTGGGCATTACCACCCTCAAACAGCCGACCTGGCAGATCGGTTTTGCCGCCGTCGAGCAGGTAGTGCGCCGCATTGAGGGCCACAGCGATACGGTTCACGAGCGGGTTTTCTCCGGCGAACTGATCGTGCGCGGCTCCACGTCGCGTTAATTTTCCCCTTCGTGATGCCGATCATAAATTCGACACAGTGAACTTTTCTTTGGAACCGGTTCCATCTAGCGTTAATGGAAGCTAATCACCCTGCCGTTATCGGGGAACCGGAAGATGGAAAGAAAAATTATTGTTGTTACCGCCGCCTATGGTCATGACCAGGTAACGGCGCTGGGCGGCCAGGTCGGCACGCTGCCGATCATCGCCAATGCGGGTGCCGACGGCGTGGAGATCCGCCGCGAACTGCTGAACGACGAAGAGTTGTCGCATCTGCCCTCGCTCGCCTTCGCGATTGATATGCATAACCTGCTGGTCTGCTACTCCGCGCCGGAGCCGCTCTGCCTGCAAGATGGCAGCTTAAACCCGCGCCTGCCCTCCCTGCTGGACGAAGCCCGCACGCTGAAAGCGCTGTGGCTGAAAGTCTCGCTGGGTCATTTCAAAGATAACGCCGTGCTGGAGACCCTGCGCGGCTGGCTGGCGGCAAGCGATGTGCCGCTGGTAGTGGAAAATGATCAAACCGAGTGCGGCAAGCTCGCGCCGATGCTGCGCTTTAAAGCCGCCTGCCACACCGCGCAACTCCCCGTCACGCTTACCTTTGATACCGGCAACTGGCTGTGGGTTGGCGATGAGCCGGAAGAGGCCGCGCGCCAGCTCGCGCCCGCCGTCAGTTATGTGCACGTTAAAGCCGTTGAGCGCGCAGGCGATAAACACCGCGCAATACCTCCCAATGGCGAAAACCCGCGCTGGCTGGCGCTGCTCGACGCACTGCCTGGCGATGTACCGCGCGGCATCGAATTCCCGCTTGAAGGCGACGATTTGACCGCCGTCACCCGCCATTATGTCTCTCTGCTGCGTAAGGAGTTCAGCCATGCATAACGCGCTGGATGTCATCACCCTTGGCGAAGCGATGGCGATGTTTGTCGCCACCGAAACCGGCGATCTCGCTGAGGCCGGGCACTTTATTAAACGAGCGGCCGGTGCCGAGTTAAATGTCGCTACCGGCCTTGCGCGGCTGGGGTTGAAAGTGAGCTGGGTCAGCCGCGTCGGCGATGACAGCTTTGGCCGCTTTATCCTCAACACGCTGCGCAAAGAGGGGATTGATACCTCCGGCGTGACGCTGGATACCCGCTACCCGACCGGCTTTCAGCTGAAATCGAAATGCGACGATGGAACCGATCCCATTGTGGAGTATTTCCGCAAGGGTTCCGCTGCCAGCCACCTTTCGCCGGAGGATTTTAACGCCGCGCTGTTCAGTGATGCGCGCCATCTGCACATGAGCGGCGTGGCGGCGGCGATCTCCACCACCTCTTACGCCCTGCTGGAGCACGCGGCGAAGGCGATGAAATCGCAGGGCAAAACCCTGTCGTTTGATCCCAACCTGCGCCCGGTGCTGTGGAAAAGTGAAGCGGAGATGGTCGAGAAGCTCAACGCGCTCGCCTTCCAGGCGGACTGGGTGCTGCCGGGGCTGAAAGAGGGCGTGATCCTCACCGGTCAGCAGACGCCGGAAGGGATTGCTGATTTCTATCTGCAACGCGGCGTGAAGGTGGTAATTATCAAAACCGGCCCTGACGGCGCGTGGTTTAAAACCGCCGATGGCGAACAGGGGGCGGTTGCGCCGGTTATTGTCGAGAACGTCGTCGATACCGTTGGTGCAGGTGATGGTTTTGCCGTCGGGGTGATCAGCGCCCTGCTGGAAGGAAAAACGCTGCACGATGCGGTGCGCCGGGGCAATGCCATCGGCGCGCGGGCGATTCAGGTGCCCGGCGACAGCGAAGGATTGCCAACCCGCGCGGAGCTGGACGCGCTGTAAGCGCCCGTTTCGCCGATACTCAAACCGCCTGTACCCTACATGACAGGTGGAAAATAACCTCAACCATAGAGGCAACCTTATGAGCAACGCCACCAACTCAGCCAAACGCTGGCTCTATATCATGCCGATTGTGTTTATCACCTACAGTCTGGCCTACCTCGATCGCGCGAACTTCAGCTTCGCCTCCGCGGCCGGGATTAACGAAGATCTCGGCATCACCAAAGGCGTCTCTTCGCTGCTGGGCGCGCTCTTCTTCCTCGGCTACTTCTTCTTCCAGATCCCCGGCGCGGTCTACGCCGAACGGCGCAGCGTGCGTAAGCTGATCTTTATCTGCCTGATTTTGTGGGGTGCCTGCGCATCGCTGACCGGCGTGGTGAGCAATATCCCAATGCTGGCCGCCATCCGCTTTATCCTCGGCGTGGTCGAAGCGGCAGTGATGCCGGCGATGCTGATTTACATCAGTAACTGGTTTACCAAATCGGAACGCTCGCGGGCGAATACCTTTTTAATACTCGGTAACCCGGTCACGGTGCTGTGGATGTCGGTGGTCTCCGGCTATCTGATCCAGTCTTTCGGCTGGCGCGAGATGTTTATCATTGAAGGCGTACCGGCGGTGATCTGGGCCTTCTGCTGGTGGGTGCTGGTAAAAGATAAACCGACCGAAGCGAAGTGGCTGAGCGAAGATGAGAAACGCGCGCTGCAAACGCAGCTTGATAAAGAGCAGCAGGGCATTAAAGCGGTTCGCAACTACAGCGAAGCCTTCCGCTCGCGCAATGTGGTGCTGCTCTGCCTGCAATATTTCGCCTGGAGCATCGGCGTGTATGGCTTTGTGCTGTGGCTGCCGTCCATTATCCGCAGCGGCGGCGACAACCTTGGCATGGTGGAAGTGGGCTGGCTCTCTTCCGTACCTTACCTGGCGGCGACCATTGCGATGATCCTCGCCTCCTGGGCCTCCGATAAGCTGCAAAACCGCAAACTCTTTGTCTGGCCGCTGCTGCTGATTGGCGCATTCGCCTTTATCGGCTCGTGGGCAGTGGGCGCAAACCACTTCTGGATCTCCTACACCCTGCTGGTAATTGCCGGGGCGGCAATGTACGCACCGTATGGCCCCTTCTTCGCCATTATCCCGGAGATGCTGCCGCGTAATGTTGCGGGCGGCGCAATGGCATTAATCAATAGCATGGGCGCGCTCGGCTCGTTCTGCGGCTCGTGGTTTGTCGGCTACCTTAACGGCGCGACCGGCAGCCCGTCCGCTTCGTACATATTTATGGGGGTGGCGCTTTTCGCCTCTGTATGGCTTACTTTAATTGTTAAGCCTGCTAACAATAAGCAGATTCCGGCAGGCGCACCGTCACAAGGGAGAACCGCATGAAGCCATCTATCATCCTGTACAAAGCCTTGCCCGATGATCTGCTCGCACGACTGGAGACGCACTTTACCGTGACCCAGGTTGCTAACCTGAAACCAGAAACGGTGCAGCAACATGCCGAGGCATTTGCCAACGCGCAGGGGCTGTTAGGCTCCAGCCAGACGGTGGACAGCGCGCTGCTGGAGAAGATGCCGCAGCTGCGTGCCACCTCGACCATCTCGGTAGGCTATGACAACTTTGATGTGGATGCGCTGAACGCGCGCAAGATTGCCCTGATGCACACCCCAACCGTGCTGACCGAAACCGTGGCCGACACTATTATGGCGCTGGTGCTAAGCAGCGCACGCCGGGTGGTGGATGTGGCTGAGCGGGTCAAAGCGGGCGAATGGACCAAAAGCATCGGGCCGGACTGGTTCGGCATTGATGTACACCATAAAACGATGGGCATTGTCGGTATGGGGCGCATTGGCCTGGCACTGGCGCAGCGCGCGCACTGTGGCTTCGGTATGCCGATCCTTTACCACGCCCGCCGCCAACACGCAGAAGCGGAAGAGCGCTTTCAGGCGCGTCATTGCGATCTGGAAACGGTTTTGCAAGAGTCCGATTTTGTCTGTGTCGTGCTGCCGCTCACTGAAGAGACGCAGCATCTGATCGGCAAAGCGCAGTTCGCGATGATGAAAAAATCCGCCATCTTTATTAATGCCGGGCGCGGTCCGGTAGTGGATGAAGCGGCGCTGATTGAGGCGCTGCAAAACGGCGAAATCCACGCCGCCGGGCTGGATGTGTTTGAGCAGGAGCCGCTGCCAGCGGACTCACCGCTGCTGTCGCTGCCCAACGTTGTGGCACTGCCGCATATCGGTTCTGCAACCCATGAGACGCGCTACAACATGGCGGCCTGCGCGGTCGATAACCTGATTGATGCGCTCAATGGCAAGGTGGAGCAGAACTGCGTTAACCCGCAGGTCGTTCGCTAAGATCAATTGAGCAATAAAAAAGAGGCGATCGTATCGCCTCTTTTTTTATACCTGCATCCGCTTACTGCTACGGTAAATCGACAGCCTCTTGCCCCTCGGGATCGACAATGTTTTCAACGGCAGTTTTTGGAGGGTTAAGACTGTATTTGAGCACTACAGACGCGCCCTTCTTAATGAGCTTCACTTGCGATACCGGTATCACGCCCGCGGCTTTCAGTACCGTTTTTTCCCCGCTGATAATGCATTCCAGCGTGAACAGGTAGAAGTAGTCAAAATTATGCATGACGCTCAGCTGCTTCCACTCAACAACGGAGGCAGCGGTCACTTCACCTTGCCATTTTCCTCTGCTGTTCCACTGCCTGATTAGCGTGTTCTCTTCTTTATTCACCTTTATTCCTTTAAGTGAAGAAAAGATGATTACTACAACCAATATCCATGGAACAAAATGTAAGTATTTGGTTATCTCCACTGATAAATAACCCCTACGTTGAAATCTAACCGCGTTCATGGGTAAAGGCGATGGGCTGGCTCAGCCATTTACGGCGACTTGTTTGCGAAGATTCACTGTGACAGATGAATGTAGAGGAAAAAGCGCTGACATAGCTTCCTCGTCTGCCTGAAGAGGAGCGGAACGGCCATTAACAGGCCGTTCCTTTCAGGCTCGGATGTAGCAGGTGTCGCGCCAGCCATTAGCAACCGCGCTTCACCGTAACCTTATTACTTATTTCATTCCTGAGACGGTTGCCGTCCAGGCCTGGGTAAATGCCTGATGCTGCGCCGCCAGCGGCCCAATCAGCGCGTTATACTGGCTGGCCTGCTCGGAGGTCGGGAACTGAATGCCGTTCGCCGTAAAGCTCACCTGCGTGCCCTGCTGCGCGATAAAGTCGCCAACCTGCACCAGCTGCTGGGTAAAGACCTGCGCCGCCGGGATCAGCGGTTGCAGCGCGTTAGCCGGGTTGGTCACCACTTTGGTGTAAACCTGGTCATAGACCGGTTTCAGATCGTCTGCCTGCTTGAGCGCGGCATGAGAAGCATCGGCCTGCATTTTCGCGTTCTGCAACTGCTGGCTCAGCACGCCGAGAGAACCGTTGGCCTGGCGAAGCGGCTCGCGCTGCGTCATATAATCCTGCGGAACGCGGATGGCATTAACGCTATCAACGACCGGGCGCAGACCGGAATCCATCGCCTGGTTCACCTGCTGGGAATAGCCATAGATAACCGCATAATCAGAGACAAACGGGCCGAACTGTTTTTTCTGATCCGCCGTCAGCGCCGGCAGACGTTCGCTGCTGCGCATTGCCGTATTCTGCAGGAAATCGATAAACGCTTTACGTTGATCGCCTTCTTTATCAAAACACCCACTCAGGCTTACCACCATTAATAGCGCCGCAAGAGACGCAAACCAGCGAGAGCAGGACTGTCCTGTCGCCATTTTATTACTCCTTTCACCCATAAAACCGCTTCTCGGCACACGCGTGCCCAACGGCCTACAAGGATAGTCCAGGTCAGCCTCGCAAGATACCCCTTCATTACACACAAAAGCGTGCGGATCCGTTTTGGCACGATAT
Organism: Kosakonia sp. HypNH10; assembly: GCF_029850615.1. Classification (NCBI taxonomy): domain Bacteria; kingdom Pseudomonadati; phylum Pseudomonadota; class Gammaproteobacteria; order Enterobacterales; family Enterobacteriaceae; genus Kosakonia; species Kosakonia sp. HypNH10. The sequence continues at coordinate 201,167 of NZ_JAOTIU010000005.1, read as the reverse complement.
TTTCCGTGATCGCGGTCAGATTATTCTTAATCCAAATTTTTGCTGACGATTTACAAATTTATACCGAGCAAAATCGCTCTCTTATTAATCAATCAATTAAACAAAACTTAAGCGGCAGAAGGTGCATTTTCAGCACATCTACCCCGCTTACCACGTAAATAATCACTGGCGAAATCATACGCCAGGTTTTTTTCCGACTACTCTTATCAGGCTGTATCACGATATCCGCTGTGTGATTTTATGAGGAGTGCTCAATGGAGTACAAAGACCCGATGTTTGAACTGATGAGCAGTCTCGAACAGATCGTATTTAAGAAAGATGTTGCGCAGACGGGAACCCTGAGCAAGAAGCCGAATTCCTTTAGTGACTTTGAACAATTGCGACGTGGAACCGGTCTGAAGATTGACGACTTCGCTCGTGCGATGGGAGTGTCAGTCTCAATGGTGCATGAGTGGGAATCACAACGTATAACCCCCACCGCCACCGAGATGAAACTGATGCGCCTGATTCATTCGAATCCGATGCTCAGCAAGCAGCTTATTGACTAAGCTGCAACGGTCAGAGCCCCCGCCACGCCGGGGGTTTATGTTTTTCCCGCCTTAACGAGACTTCAACCGCAACTCCCTCGCCACTCTTGTCAGACGCGCTGTTCGACAGTAAAGCGCAAACAGCACAAACCCTTCGCCATTCAGCAACCGCCGACACCCGACTAATGCCGCCAATGCAATCAGCAACGGTATCGCCGCGCCGCCGCCCGTCAGCAGATTAATCACCAACTGCGCCACGGTGACCAGCAGTAAGCCGCTAAAGAGATACGCGAAACCGGCAAGCCCGGCGCTAAATCCGCGCGCCAGCATAAACATGCTGCTGAGGGTTGTCGCCAGCACGACCAGTGCAGGGGCAAAAAAGGCGAGCGCGTGTAGTGGCGGCGTCAACCCCGGCAAGAGTCGCAGCAGAGAAAGCAAATTGAGCGCAAACGCCACCAGCAGCAGCAGGATCACAAACGCCACCGGAAAGCCATTCTGGCGCGGCTGCTCGGCGGCGGGTTTGGCAAAGTGGCGCTCCAGCTCGGGCGTGGAGCGCGACAGGACGCGTTGATCTTTGCGCGCTATTAGCGGCTCGATTTCACGCCCGTGCTGCCATAAATCGTAGAACACCGATCCTGTCAGCCAGCTCAACAACGACATCAGATCACCGCCAGCGACTGAATGGTGCCGACGATATAGCGCCCGGTGCGCGGCACGTTGCCCGGTGCGGCAATGACGCCGCTCACCCCGCTGCCGATCAGTGCCGCCGCGCTGGTCACCACCTGGCCCAACTGGCGGGTCAGCTCAACCTGTACCGGCTCGACGGGGAAGCGTTTCGGATAGAGCCCGGCGCGGATGGCGGCCTTGATGCCTTTATTGCTGATACCGGGGTTCTGCGCGCGAATAATCAGCTCCGTCAGACGGGCGCGATCCTGGCGCGGATACTCTTTCAGCCACTGCGTCGCTTTCAGCGAAGAGACCGACTTCATCGCTTTCCAGGTCGCCAGCGCCTCTTTCAGCGCACCGCCGGCGCTCGCCAGCGAGATAAGATCCAGCGAGGTTGAGGTGGCGACATACCACTCCTGGGAATCCAGCCAGGCGACATTTTCACCGCCGTTCTCCACCAGATCGTACACGCGATAGATACCGTTAAGGCACTGCAAACCGGTCGCCGCCGTGCCCGCATAGCCAATCGCCACCAGCACGGTGCTGCCGCCCGCAGTGAGCGGTGTGGCGACGGTACCGGCGGCCATCACGCCCGCGGTGATAAGCATCGCGCCGCAGGAGAGCACCGTCGAGGCGATCTCGGTGCCCATAGAGGTTGCAGAGACCGCTTCCGTCAGCGCTTTACCGTTGCTGGAGTTGGTCGGCTGGGCGGCGGCTTTGGTGACGATAACGTGAGTGACGATGCCGCTCTGCCCGTTGGGATGGCGTTTACTCGGACGCACCAGGTAACGCTCGGGGCCATCGGCATAGATGATGCCTGCGTCGGCAAATTCACGGGTACAATCCATTGCGGCGCCGAGGGCTTTAAAATCAAAATCACTCGCTCCTGCACCGGTCATACGGGCAAATTCATACCCCGGCAGATTTCGTTCGGGGTTCATTCCTGGCAGATTCATCATCGTTTCCTTGTGGCGGTGGCGTAGCAGAAGCTGTCCAGCCGGGGCTAAACAGCGTGAGCATATCTATCGCTTTCACTTATGTTACTTCTTATTAACAGCAGGCAACCGTATCGCGTTTATTTTCATCACTCAAGTTTAGAGCAGGATTGACTACGAGAATTGGTTGCCCGCTCACGCTTGCTGCCAGCGCCATCCGCTGGCGTACCACGTCAGGCTGTGCGTCAACCCAAGCCCGGCAAGAAACGCTTCATCATGCGAAACCACCAGCATCGCGCCGGGAAAATCCGCCAGTGCCGCCTCAATCGCACGGGTGGAGGCAAGATCGAGATGGTTGGTCGGCTCGTCCAGCAGTAACAGCTGCGTGGCATCACGCTGCCAGAGCACGCAGGCAAGCGCCGCTTTCAACCGCTCGCCGCCGCTCAGGGCTGCCAGCGGCAACATCACTTTCTCCGCGCCCAGCTGTAGCTGCGCCAGACGGCTGCGCAGCACCCCCTCCTCCAGCAATGAGTCACCCCGCTGAAGGTGCTCAAGCACCGATAACGAGAGATCGAACTGTGAGAGATGTTGATCCAGCCACGCGCAGGTGACCGAACGGTGACATTCGCCTGCCAGCGGCAATAACTCGCCGAGGATCGCCTTTAACAGCGTCGATTTGCCGCAGCCATTTGGCCCACGAATGGCAACGCGCAACGGGCCGTCGATGCGCAGGCTCAGGGGAGGAAGCGCGACGTGCGGCAGCACAACGTCGTCGAGCACCAGCACTTGCTTGCCCGGCGGCACCTGGCTGCCGGGCAGCGTAAGCAGCACCGGCATCTCCTCCTCGACCCGCTCACGCGCCTCGGTGACCGCAGCGTTAAGTGCCTCATTTTGCTGCTGATGCTGCTTGCGCCAGCTCGCCGGGCGCTCTTTGGCGAGGTTTTTATATTTCACCCGCTCAAAGGAGGCGATGTTGAGCGTATCGACGGTGCGCAGCGTTTTCGCCGAACGCCGCAGGCTGGCGTCATGCTCCTTCTGCATTCGGCTGCGCGCTCGCCGACGCTCAACGGCGGCATGATCCAGCATCGCGCGGGCGGCCTGCTGCTGCGCCTCGCGCTGCTGCTCATAATCAGCGTAATTGCCGCCGTAGCTGCGAAGCCCGGCGGGCGTCAGTTCAACAATGCGCGACATCTCGCCGAGCAGCTGCCGGTCGTGAGTGGCGATCAGGGCACCGCCTTTATGCTGCCGGAGCTGGTCGCTAAACCATGCCCGCCCTTCTCCATCAAGGTGATTAGTCGGTTCATCCAGTAACAGGTAATCCGCGCCGGTCATAAACGCGCCGCAGAGCAGTGCCCGAACGCGCTCGCCGCCGCTTAAAGCCGCAGCGGGATTGTCCGGCGCGAACGGTGGCAGGTTGGCCTGCGAAAAGGCGGCCTCAAGCCGCTCATGCAGATCCCACTGCCCTTCAAGTAACTCAAGGTCGGCAGGCTGGTAGTTCCCCTCCGTCACGCGCTTAAGCGCAGCGAAGATCTCGCCATAGCCGAGCAGCTGCGCAAGGGTAGTCTGCGAAGAGAGGGTGTGTTGCTGCGCGACATACGCCCAGCGCACTGCGGATTCGATATGCCCGAACGCGGGCTGACTTTGCCCGGCAAGCAGGCGTAAAAGTTCTGTTTTGCCGACGCCGTTACGCCCGACCAGCCCGCACAGCGAGGCGTCGAGGGTTAAATTCAGCGGGCCGAAAAGGGTCTCGCCCGTCGCAAACTGACAGGTGACCTGATGCAAAATAAAGGCGGGTGACTGCGCACAATGAGCCATAAGCACTCCTGAATGAGATCGTTAACGGCCTTGCCAACGCGCGAGCGTTTAACAAGGTGGCGGATTCATCAGTCGTGTTTGTTCATTTTCCGGGTGCGCTCCAGTGAGACGAGAAGTTCGTCGCCGCACAGGATAGCCAGAGAGCCAGGCCAGGTTCAAGGTCAAATTTTCATCTTTACGTCGCGGTGCGCAAAATTGAGGGCTAATTGTTTGCGCAATATTGCCGATGAATAAGGTGACTTAACTGAAAGTAGCAGGCCATGCGTGCAATCCAGGATCGCCATTTCAGAAAGGAGACGATAAAACCGCGCGTTACCCCAAACGCATAACGGTGGCATATCGTTCAGTAGTGCTCAGGGAGGAGATCCGGAAGTAAAGCATTGTTCTGGTTTCAGGCCCTGAATCCTAAAATGAGAATGAATGATGTCCAGATATATTCTGATTGTCGATGACAGCCGCCTGTCACGCATGATTTCCCGCCAGTATGTTCTTAACTTGCACAGCGACTGGAGCATTGATGAGGCCGGTACGGGCGAAGAGGCGATTGCCCACGCCGCGGCGAACACTCCCTATTTGATTCTGCTTGATGTGAATATGCCCGGCATTGGCGGTATTGAAGCGGCGTCACGCCTGCGTCAGACGCACCCGCAGACCCACATTGTGCTGCTCACCGCTAACGTGCAGAACTCTGTGCAGGCTGCCGCCGAAGAGATGGGCCTCGGTTTTCTGCCAAAACCGCTGAAAGAGCCGCAGCTTCACGCCATGCTGAAGAGCCTGGAGAGCCAGCCATGACCGAGTTGCCCGATATCAGCGAGATTGAAGCGGACAGCCTGATGGAGATCTTCAACATCGGCGTCGGCCACGCAGCGGCGGCGATGAGCAACATCGTCAACGAAGAGGTGCGCATGTCGGTGCCGACCATCCGCTTTACGCCGCGCTCGAAAGCGGCCGACGAGATGGGGGCTGGCGTATCGCTGTTCGGCATTAGCCAGCATTACGAAGGGGCCTATGCCACCGAAGCGATTCTGATGTTCCCGGAAGCCGCCAGTTTCGAAATCGTCCGCATGATGGTTGGCGATCTGATCCCGGCGCACGAACTGGGCGAGATGGAGCGCGAAGCGATGAGCGAGATTGGCAATATCGTGCTCAACGCCTGCGTCGGTACGCTGGCAAATATGTTCCAGAAAGAGCTACAAGGGTCGCTGCCGGTGGTGCGGGTTGGCAGTAGCGAAGAGATCCTCAACCCGGAAAAAGATGAGAACGATCCGCTGGTTATGATGCTGCGCATTGATTTTGCGCTCGAACGCCAGCAGATCCAGGGCTATCTCGCGTTTATCCTCGATATGTCCGCTCTGTGCGACTTACGCGAGCAGGTTCGGCTTTATATCAGCCGTTTAGAATCCGGTAGTGTTCCCAGCGGAATGCATTAATCATGAAAGATAAGTTGTTATTGGATGCGTTTTCAGCCCTCAGCCTCGGTGTCATCCTTGTGGATGCGCAGTACCGTATCGCGCTGTGGAATGCGTGGTTAGAGACGCATACCGGGCGGGCGGCCAGCGACACCGTTGGCGAAGACTTTTTTTCCGTCTTCCCGGACCTGACCTATCACCGCGTTGGCGATGCGATCCGTCAGGCCATTGGTCACAATTTATCTTCCCTACTTTCACAATCGCTACACCGCTCGCCTTTTCCGCTCTATGCGGAACCGGCGCGGCCAACCGCCCGTCTCAGCCAGGCGGTGACCATTGTTCCACTCGGCGATGCCGAGCGTTACTGCTTGATTCAGATTGTCGATGTCACTGCGGCAGTCCGCCGTGAGTCGCTGCTGCGCGATCAGGCCCATGAGTTGTTGTCGCAATCCCTGTCGGATGGCCTGACGGGCGTCGGCAACCGCCGCTATTTCGATCTCTGCATTGAGCGCGAGTGGCGCGCCAGCAAGCGCAACAATAAACCACTGTCGCTGCTGCTGATCGATGTGGACTACTTCAAGTCCTACAACGACAGCTATGGCCACCAGCACGGTGACGAGTGCCTGCAACAGATTGCGTCGGCGATGCGCGGCACGCTCTGTAACCCGAATGAGATCCTGTTTCGCTATGGCGGCGAGGAGTTTTGCGCCCTGCTGCCGGAAACGCGCTCGGCAGCGGCGGTGGAGCTGGCAGAAAAGCTGCGCACCAGCGTGCAGCGCCTGGAGCTTCCCCACGCCAGTTCCCCGGATGGCTGCGTCAGCGTCAGTATCGGCGTCGCCAGCCTGTGTCAGCAGAACCATACCGAATATGGGCAGCTGATCCAGAGCGCGGATAACGCGCTCTACGAGGCGAAACGCGCCGGGCGCAACACCGTACGCGTCAGTACCGCCTTTCGTCGATTCACCCACGCGCCACGCCGCTGAGTTGGGCGGTGTTGCCGGATGGCGCTTCGCTTATCCGGCCTACGTGGGCGCAGGGCGGCGGCACGAAACCGGCTGCTTTGCCGGATGGCGCTTCGCTTATCCGGCCTACGTGGGCGGAGCGGCGGCACCGAGCCGGCTGCTTTGCCGGATGGCGCTTCGCTTATCCGGCCTACGTGGGCGGAGCGGCGGCACCGAGCCGGCTGCTTTGCCGGATGGCGCTTCGCTTATCCGGCCTACATGGGTGGAGCGATGGCATGTAACCGTAGGCCGGATAAGGCGTAGCCGCCATCCGGCAACACGCTCCGGCAATATTGGGGCATAAAAAAACCCGCCGTAGCGGGTTTTTTATCGACTGAACGATTACTGCAGCAGCGAGATATCCGCAACCTGCAGGAAGAGTTCACGCAGTTTCGCCAGCAGCGTCAGGCGGTTGATGCGCACCTCTTTATCGTCGGCGTTCACCATCACGTTCTCAAAGAACTCATCCACCGGCTCGCGCAGCTGCGCCAGCTCGATTAACGCTTCCTGATAGCGCCCTTCGGCAAAGAACGGCTGCAGGGTATCGCGCAGAACCACCACGTTGCCCGCCAGCTTAATCTCTGCGGCCTCTTTCAGCACCGCCGCCTGCACGTTCTCATTCAGCGTTTCGTCAGATTTCGCCAGGATGTTGGAGACGCGCTTGTTGGCTGCCGCCAGCGCCGCCGCTTCCTCCAGCGTACGGAAGTGGGAAACCGCCTTCATACGCGCGTCGAAATCTGCCGGTTTGGTCGGACGGCGCGCCAGCACCGCCTGGATGGTATCAACGCTGTAACCTTCGTCCTGATACCAGGCGCGGAAGCGGCCCAGCATAAAGTCGATCACATCGTCGACCACTTTGGCATTCGTCAGCTTATCACCGTAGAGACGCACCGCCTCTTCGGTCAGAGTTTGCAGATCCAGTGCCAGGTTCTTCTCGACGATAATACGCAGCACACCCAGCGCGGCACGGCGCAGCGCGAACGGGTCTTTATCGCCTTTCGGATGCTGGCCGATACCGAAGATCCCCGCGAGGGTATCCATCTTATCGGCAATCGCTACGGCGCAGGCCACCGGATTAGACGGCAGCTCATCACCGGCAAAGCGCGGCTGATACTGCTCGTTCAGCGCAACGGCAACGTCTTCCGCTTCGCCGTCGTGACGCGCATAGTGCATGCCCATCACGCCCTGGGTGTCGGTAAACTCGAACACCATGTTGGTCATCAGGTCGCACTTGGAGAGCAGGCCCGCGCGCGTTGCGTGGTTCACATCTGCGCCAATCTGACCGGCAATCCAGCCCGCCAGCGCCTGAATACGATCGGTCTTGTCGCGCAGCGTGCCGAGCTGCTGCTGGAACAGCACGGTTTGCAGACGCGGCAGGTGATCTTCCAGGCGTTTTTTACGGTCGGTATTGAAGAAGAACTCAGCATCCGCCAGACGCGGGCGCACCACTTTTTCGTTACCGGAGATAATTTGTTGCGGATCTTTCGACTCGATATTGGCGACGAAGATGAAATTTGGCAGCAGTTTGCCGTCGTTGCCATATACCGGGAAGTACTTCTGGTCACCCTTCATGGTGTAGACCAGCGCTTCCGCCGGAACGGCGAGGAATTTCTCTTCGAACTTCGCGGTCAGCACCACCGGCCACTCGACCAGAGAGGTGACCTCTTCCAGCAGGCTGTCGCTCAGATCGGCGGTACCGCCAATCTTACGCGCCGCTTCTTCGGCGTCCGCTTTGATTTTGGCTTTACGCTCGGCGTAATCCGCCATCACTTTGCCGCGCTCCAGCAGGATCTGCGGGTACTGATCGGCGTTGTCGATGGTGAACTCCGGCTCACCCATAAAGCGGTGGCCGCGGATGACGCGATCGGACTGAATGCCAAGGATCGTTGCCGGAACCAGCTGGTCGCCCAGCAGCAGGGTAACGGTGTGAACCGGACGTACAAAGTGCACGTCCGACGCGCCCCAGCGCATCAGTTTCGGGATCGGCAGTTTGCTAAGCGAGGTGGCGATCATGTTCGGCAGCAGCGCTTCGATGCTTTCGCCTTTCACATGGGCGCGATAGAGCAGCCATTCGCCTTTGTCGGTGGTCAGACGCTCGGCCTGATCGACGGTGATACCGCAGCCGCGCGCCCAGCCTTCAGCCGCTTTGCTCGGTTTGCCTTCCGCGTCGAACGCCTGGGCTATGGCCGGGCCGCGTTTTTCAACTTCGCGATCCGGCTGCGCGGCGGCAAGATTTGCCACTTTCAGCGCCAGGCGGCGCGGCGCGGCGAACCATTTAACGTCGCCGTGGGCAACGCCTGCCGCATCCAGCTCAGCGGTAAAGTTGGCAGCGAAGGACTCCGCCAGGCTGCGCAGGGCTTTTGGTGGCAGCTCTTCGGTGCCGATTTCCACCAGGAATGTTTTCTCTGACATGGCCGCCTCTTATTTATTTCTGTTGCACATCGGGAAGCCAAGGGCTTCACGGGAAGCGTAATAGGCTTCAGCGACTGCTTTGGTCAGCGTACGGATGCGCAGAATGTAGCGCTGGCGTTCGGTGACGGAGATGGCTTTACGCGCATCAAGCAGGTTGAAGCTGTGGGCGGCTTTCAGAATGCGTTCGTAAGCCGGCAGCGGCAGCGGGTTTTCCAGCGCCAGCAGCTGCTGAGCCTCTTTCTCATACTGCTCAAAGCAGGTGAAGAGGAAGTCGACATCGGCGTATTCGAAGTTGTAAGTGGACTGCTCCACTTCGTTTTGATGGAACACGTCGCCGTAAGTGGTTTTACCCAGCGGGCCGTCGCTCCAGACCAGATCGTAGACGCTGTCTACGCCCTGAATGTACATCGCCAGACGTTCCAGACCGTAGGTGATCTCGCCGGTGATCGGCTTGCACTCAAGGCCGCCAACCTGCTGGAAGTAGGTGAACTGTGTCACTTCCATGCCGTTAAGCCACACTTCCCAGCCAAGACCCCAGGCACCCAGCGTCGGGTTCTCCCAGTTATCTTCCACGAAACGAATATCGTGAATGGTCGGGTCCATACCCAGCTCTTTCAGTGACCCGAGGTACAGTTCCTGAATGTTGTCCGGAGAGGGTTTAATCACCACCTGGAACTGGTAGTAGTGCTGTAAGCGGTTCGGGTTTTCGCCGTAGCGACCATCGGTCGGGCGACGGGAAGGCTGAACGTAGGCAGTTGCCATCGGCTCCGGGCCCAGCGCGCGCAGGCTGGTCATCGGGTGCGAAGTACCGGCACCCACTTCCATGTCCAGAGGTTGAACGATGGTGCAGCCCTGACGAGCCCAATAATCCTGTAAGGTCAGGATCAGACCCTGAAAGGTCCTGGTATCAAACTTTTGCATATTATTTCGTGCTGGATACGTGTGGATTTAAAGGAAGCGACCAGTATACCCGCTGACTGCAAGATATACAGTACGAAACGGGGTTGTTTACGGAAAATTGGGAAATAGCGGCGGCATTGGCGCGTATTATGGGGCTTAACGCATCGAAAGATGCAAAAACTGCCCTTCAGCGTCAAAAGTGCAGACAAACGCTTCATGACGCGGCGTAACGCCACGCATCTCGTAACTGCCCTGATACTGTTCGAAACCGGTAACGTTCACTTTTTCCGCTCCGGTGTTGTAGCGGTGTGCGGCATTTTGCCGGCAGAGCTGCTCCATATCGAGGGAGCGTGTCGGGCCAGGCCGTGCCGTTTGCGCCTTCTGCTCCGGCATTTTCTCGGGCGCACTGCAACTTGTCAGCAGCAACATCAGCATCGGCAGAGTAAACTTCATCATTTTCTTACGCATTTCCTTGCGGGCTGATAGGGTGAACGGCCAAAAACGCCATTGTGCAGCACTGCGCTTAGTGCACAACCACGCGTGGGAAAACTCAGAATTATCCAAAGAGATACGCAGGTAAATTACCAGTCTTAGGATATTTGTCGACAATAAGAAATTGAGGAAGTGATGCCGTCAAAAATTCACTGGATAGATAATTTACGCGGGATAGCCTGTTTAATGGTGGTCATGATCCACACCACCACCTGGTACATTACTAATCCAGCCGCCGTTACCAGCTTCGACTGGAATGTTGCCAATCTGCTCAACTCCGCCTCGCGCGTCAGCGTTCCCCTCTTTTTTATGATTTCAGGCTACCTCTTTTATGGCGAACGCAGCGCCCAGCCGCGCCACTTTTTGCGTATCGGCCTCTGCCTGTTGTTTTATAGCCTCATCGCCCTGCTCTACATCATGCTGTTTACTTCGATTAACAGCGATTTGTCGCTGAAGAACGTGCTGCAAAAGCCGATTTTTTACCATCTGTGGTTCTTCTTCGCCGTCATCGTTATCTACCTGCTCTCGCCCCTGATTCAGGTCAAAGCCCTGAGCGGCAAGATGCTGCTGGCGCTGATTGCGGTGATTGGCATCGTCGCCAACCCCAATCTGGTGACGCTGAAAAGCGATGGCGTGGAGTGGCTACCGATCAATCTCTATATCAACGGCGATACCTTTTACTATGTGCTCTACGCCATTCTCGGGCGCGCCATCGGTATGATGGAGACGCAAAAACGGGCGCTGAACTGGCTGAGCGCCGCGGTAGTGGTGCTGGCGGTGGTGGCGATTTCACGCGGTACGCTGCATGAGCTGAGATGGCGCGGCAACTTCGCCGATACCTGGTATCTCTACTGCGGCCCGATGGTCTTTCTCTGCGCCATCGCGCTGTTTACGCTGGTCAAAAACACCCTCAATAGCCGTACCCTGCCGGGGCTGGCGCTGATTTCGCGCCACTCGCTGGGTATTTACGGTTTTCACGCGCTGATTATTCATGCGCTGCGTACGCGCGGCGTTGAGGTGCAAAACTGGCCGCTGCTCGACATTCTGTGGGTCTTCAGCGCGGCGCTGGCGGCGAGCCTGGCGCTCTCGATGCTGGTGCAGCGCATCGACCGGCGGCGGTTTGTCAGCTAGCAATTCGCGCCCGTGCCCGGTGCAGCTGGCGCGGGGAGGAGAAACCGGCGGCCAGCGCCGCCTGCTCCGCGCCCTGGCCCTGCAACAGCGCCTGCTCGGCAATCACCAGCCGCAGCTGCTCCAGATAGTCGCGCACGCTGATCCCCAGATGCTGCTGAAAAAGACGCGTCAGATGCCGGGCGCTGACGTGTGCCTGCGCGGCAATCTCCGCCAGTTGCCAGGCTTTTTGCGGCTCAGCGGTCAGCGCATCCTGCGCCCGGTGCACCGCCGGGTGGAGATGGTTGCGATAGCGCAGCCACGGTGAAAGCTGCGGATCGTCGCCGGAGCGGCGAAACCAGACCACCATTTCGCGCGCGACCGCCAGCGCACGCGCCGGCCCGCATAAGCGGTTGATAATGTGCAGGGCGAGATCGATGCCTGAGGTGATGCCCGCGCTGGTCCAGATGCCGCGATCCTCAATAAAAATTCGGTTCTCTTTAACCAGCGCCGCCGGTTCGAGCGCCTGCAAGCGGGCAATCACATTGTGATGCGTTGTGCACTGAACCCCGTTTAACAGCCCGGCTTTCGCCGCCAGCATCGCGCCGGAACAGACGCACATCAGCGTAATCGCCCGGCGGTGGAGCAGCGGTTGCAGGCGCATCAACCAGTTGCGCACCTGCGTTGCCTGCGGCGTATCAAATAACTGCGAAGAATCGCTGACGCCGGGCAGCACCAGCAGGCTCCCCTCCGGCAACGTCTCCGGCAGCGGCGCGATGTTGCCCATCGTTAACCCAAGAGAGGTTGCCACCTCCGCTTGCGGGCCGATGTAGTGCAGGCGAAAGGTCTCCTGCGCCTGCGCAAAGGTCTCCGCCGGACCGGCCATATCGAGCGCCAGCACGCCGGGCAGCATCACAAACCAGACATCACACATTTATTGTTCCAGCGTCTCCTGGACGGTGTTAATGGCGGCAAAGCGCCCGACGAGCACGGTTTCCGTACGGTGGCGCAGCGTGTGGCTATCCAGCGTCACGCCATTGTGCGTCATCGGGAAAGTGAGCGTTGCTTCGCTGACAAAGGTCACGCGATAGCCCAGATCCGATGCCACCCTGGCGGTGGTTTCACAGCACTGCTCCGTACGAATACCACAAATGATCAGATGATTGATATCGCGCTGACGCAGCCAGCGATCGAGACCAGTATCGGTAAAGGCATTGTGGACATGCTTATGGAAGGTGACATCCGCCTGGTGCTGCAAAAAGGGCATCGGTTTCACGAAACCGCTCTCCAGCGAGAAGGGGCCGTTGTCGGCGACGTGAAAGATATCCACCAGCGGAATGCCGCGCGCCTGGCAACCGGCAATCAGCGTCAGCATCGCCTGCTGGAAGGCGGGAAAGTCGTTATCCTGCCAGAAGTCACGGTGGAAAAAGGATTGCTGGGTGTCGATGTTAATCAGGGCGGTACGGGTCATTTCAGGACTCCTTGCTCAGTGGGGTTAACGCTATTCTGGCAAGGGTTTACGCTGCTGCTAAGACCAAAAAAGGACAACATCAGGGTGATTACGGCCCACCGTTTACCGGCGGGCCGAAAAGGTTATGACATCAGCGGCAACAGCTGCTGATAGATGCGGCGGAAGGTGTCGCGCTTCGCGGCATAGTGCGCATGGCGCTGCGCGTCCGGCTGATGCTGCTGCTCCACCGGCAGTTGCGGCAACAGCGTTGCCAGCGGTACGTCGGGATTAACGGCGATTTGCGCCAGCCGCGCCGCGCCGAGCGCCGGGCCAACATCCCCGCCGGTGCGGTAATCGAGCTGCAAGCCGCTGATATCCGCCAGCATCTGCCGCCACCAGTCGCTGCGCGCGCCGCCGCCGATAAGGGTAATGCTTTGCGGCGTTACGCCGCAGGCGTGCACCACATCCATCCCGTCTGCCAGCGCATACCCCACCCCTTCCAGCACCGCGCGCGCCAGCTCCGCCGGGCCGTGTTGATGAGTCAGACCAAAGAAGACGCCTTTTGCCTGCGGGTTGTTGTGCGGCGTGCGCTCCCCGGAGAGATAGGGCAAAAACCAGATATCGCCCGCGTTCTCATCCGCCTGCTGCGCGGCGTTAATCAACGCCTGCACCGACGCCATGCCGGTCAGTTTCGCCGCCCAGTCCAGACAGGAGGCCGCACTCAGCATTACCGACATCAGGTGCCAGCGCCCCGGCAGTGCGTGACAGAAGCTGTGCACCGCGCTTTCCGGCTTGCTGAGGAACCCTTCGCTGACGGCAAAGTAGACGCCGGATGTACCGAGCGAGAGCATCGCCTGCCCCGCATCCGCCATACCGACACCGACCGCGCCAGCGGCGTTGTCGCCGCCGCCTGCAACAATCGGCACTACCGGCATCGCCCAGCGCCGGGCAACTTCCGGCAGCAGTTCGCCGGTGATCTCGCTGCCTTCAAACAGCGTTGGCATATGGCTTCGCGACAGCGAGCAGGCGGCGAGCATCTCGTCGCTCCAGTCGCGCTTCGCCACATCAAGCCACATGGTGCCCGCGGCATCGGACATATCGCTGGCAAAGACGCCGGACATCTTCAGCCGCAGGTAATCTTTCGGCAGCAGCACCTTCGCCACCTTAGCGAAGATCTCCGGTTCATGACGCTGCACCCACAGCAGCTTCGGCGCGGTAAAGCCCGGCATCATCAGGTTACCGGTGATCGCACGAGCGTTAGCGACCCGCGCTTCCAGCAGCCCGCACTCCTCACCACAGCGACCATCGTTCCAGAGGATCGCCGGGCGCAGAACACGATTTTCGCTATCGAGCAGCGTCGCGCCGTGCATCTGCCCGGCAAGGCCGATGGCCTTTACCTGCTGCAACGAATGCGCCGCACCGAGCGCCTGGATGGCGCGATCCGTCGCCTGCCACCAGCTTTCGGGATCCTGCTCCGACCATAACGGGTGTGGGCGAGAGACGCTGAGTTTCTCCGTATGGGAGGCCAGCACCTCGCCCTGCTCACCGAGCAGAATCGCCTTCACGCCCGAGGTACCGAGATCGATCCCGATATACATAGTGACTACTCCTTTTTGAGTGTGCCGCGCAGAAGCCGGTTACTTATCGAAGAGATAGGCGTTGACCAGGTTCTCCAGTTGCTCCTGGTGACCGCTCTGGTGACGCGGTGCCAGGTTCTGCTCTTCAGCGTACTTCGCCAGCTCCGCAAGGCTAAGCTGCCCCTGCAAAATTTGCTGGCCCAGCTCACCATTCCAGCCCGCGTAGCGTTTGGCGACGCGTTTATCCAGCTCGCCCTCTTCCACCATGCGCGCGGCGATTTTCAGCGCCAGCGCCATGGTGTCCATCGCGCCGATATGGCCGTAGAAAAGATCGTATTTATCGGTGCTCTGGCGCCGCACTTTGGCGTCAAAGTTGAGGCCGCCGGTGGTGAAGCCGCCCGCTTTGATAATTTCATACATCACCAGCGCATTCTCTTCGACGCTGTTCGGGAACTGGTCGGTATCCCAGCCGAGCTGCGGATCGCCGCGGTTGGCATCGACGGAGCCAAACAGCCCCAGCGCAATGGCGGTGGCGATTTCATGATGGAAGGAGTGGCCCGCGAGGGTGGCGTGGTTGGCTTCGATATTGAGCTTGATCTCTTTTTCCAGCCCGAACTGTTTCAGGAAGCCATAGACCGTCGCGGCGTCGTAATCGTACTGGTGCTTGGTCGGCTCCTGCGGTTTTGGCTCAATCAGCAGCGTGCCGCGGAAACCGATTTTGTGTTTATGCTCAACCACCATGTTCATAAAGCGGCCAATCTGCTCGCGCTCCTGGCGCAGGTCGGTATTGAGCAGGGTTTCGTACCCTTCGCGTCCGCCCCACAGCACGTAGTTTTCGCCGCCGAGTTTATGGGTGGCGTTCATCGCGCTTACCACCTGGGTGGCCGCCCAGCTGAAGACTTCCGGGTCCGGGTTAGTGGCTGCGCCCGCGCCGTAACGTGGGTTAGTGAAGCAGTTTGCGGTGCCCCACAGCAGCTTGACGCCGCTCTGCTGCTGTTTTTCCCCCAGCACATCGACCATTTCGGCAAAGTTGCTCAGGTACTCTTTCAGCGAGGCGCCTTCCGGGGAGACATCGACATCATGGAAGCAGTAGTAGGGCACATTGAGCTTATGGAAGAATTCGAAGGCGACATCGGCTTTGCGTTTTGCCAGCGCCATCGCCTCGCCCGGCTGCTGCCAGGGACGATCGAAGGAGCCGACGCCAAACATATCCGCGCCGTTCCAGCAGAAGGTGTGCCAGTAGCAGGCGGCGAAACGCAGGTGATCTTCCATGCGTTTACCGAGCACCAGCTCATCCGGGTTGTAGTGACGAAACGCGAGCGGATTCGTACTCTTTGAACCTTCATAACGAACCCGATCCAGCTGGTCAAAATAAGCGTGCATAATGAGCTCCATTGGCGAGTGAACATATCTGAGTTAATACTGGATTCTCTCTGCGCCTTGCTCAATTACGTTATTTCACACTGCCATTGAGAGAATACGCAAACGTGCGCTGGCTCGCAAAATAACCGCAAAAGTTGCTGCGAAGTGCTTTCCTGTTTTTTATGCAACGCCAGTTTTATTTTTTTTAAAATAAGATCGGGGTCATAAATCAGCAAATAAACCAAAAAACGTAACCCGCCTATTAAAATCTGTAATTGCCACTATTCCATTCTGCGTTAAGAATTTGCTCGTTCTAAGCAGTGCACGTTTCTTTTATCTCGCACACCACCCTACGAAAGGTATTCCTATTATGAAGATAAAGAATCTCTGCCTTACACTCTGCGCCACCCTGCTGCTTGCCAGCACGTTCAGCTATGCCAAAACGATAAAAATCGGCATGGCGATTGACGATCTCCGTCTTGAACGCTGGCAAAAAGATCGCGACATTTTTGTGAAGAAAGCCGAATCCCTCGGTGCTGATGTCTTTGTCCAGTCGGCGAACGGTAATGAAGAGACCCAGATGTCGCAAATCGAAAATATGATCAACCGCGGCGTCGACGTGCTGGTTATTATTCCCTACAACGGTCAGGTATTAAGTAACGTTGTGAAAGAAGCCAAACAGGAAGGAATTAAAGTTCTGGCCTATGACCGCATGATTAATAATGCGGATATCGACTTCTATATCTCCTTCGACAATGAAAAAGTCGGGGAATTACAGGCGCAAAGCCTGGTCAATAAGGTGCCGCAGGGTAATTATTTCTTAATGGGCGGCTCGCCGGTGGATAATAACGCCAAGCTGTTCCGCGCCGGGCAGATGAAGGTATTGAAGCCCTATATCGACAGCGGCAAAATTAAAATTGTCGGCGATCAGTGGGTCGATGGCTGGCTGCCGGAAAACGCGCTGAAAATAATGGAGAACGCGCTGACCGCCAATAACAATAAAATCGATGCCGTGGTGGCCTCGAATGACGCAACCGCTGGCGGCGCTATTCAGGCATTGAGTGCGCAAGGGCTGGCGGGCAAAGTTGCCATCTCCGGCCAGGATGCGGATCTCGCCGGGGTCAAACGCCTGATGAACGGCAGCCAGACGATGACCGTCTATAAACCTATCACCCAGCTTGCCAACACCGCGGCGGAGATCGCCGTCGAGCTTGGCAACGGTAAGCAGCCGAAGGCCGATGCCTCACTCAATAATGGCCTGAAAGATGTGCCTGCCCGCCTGCTGACGCCGATTGAAGTCACCAAAGAGAATATTGACGCCACGGTGATCAAAGACGGCTTCCACCAGAAGAACCAGCTCTGAAAACGACGGCGCGCCTGAGCTCTGAATCAGACGCGCCGCCGCCCTCACTTCAGGCGCTGTCTGACAAGCGATCGACGTGGAGCAGCCATGCCTTACTTACTCGAAATGAAGAACATCACCAAAACCTTCGGCGTCGTGAAGGCGATTGATAACGTCAGCCTGCAACTTAACGCGGGCGAAGTGCTCTCCCTGTGCGGCGAAAACGGTTCGGGTAAATCGACCCTGATGAAAGTGCTGTGCGGAATCTACCCGACCGGCAGCTATGAAGGCGAAATCTACTTTTCCGGCGAGATTCTGCAAGCGAGCCATATCCGCGATACCGAACGCAAAGGGATCGCCATCATTCACCAGGAGCTGGCGCTGGTGAAGCATCTCACGGTGCTGGAGAACATCTTCCTTGGCGCGGAGATCACCCGCCACGGTGTGATGGATTACGATCAGATGACCCTGCGCTGCGAGAAGCTGCTCAAACAGGTGAGCCTCGCCATCTCCCCCGATACCCGCGTCGGTGACTTAGGGCTGGGCCAGCAGCAGCTGGTGGAGATCGCCAAAGCGCTGAACAAGCAGGTGCGGTTGCTGATTTTAGATGAGCCGACCGCCTCGCTGACCGAACAGGAGACGGCGGTGCTGCTCGATATCATCCGCGACCTGCGCAACCACGATATCGCCTGCGTTTACATCTCCCATAAGCTTAATGAAGTGAAAGCCATCTCCGACGTTATCTGCGTTATCCGCGACGGGAAGCACATCGGCACCCGTGATGCGGCGGGGATGAGTGAAGATGACATCATCACCATGATGGTCGGCCGCGAGCTGACGGCGCTCTACCCCAATGAACCGCACACCCATGGCGAGGAGATCCTGCGCGTCGAGCACCTTACCGCCTGGCATCCGGTTAACCGTCATATCAAACGCGTCAACGACGTCTCCTTTAGCCTCAAGCGCGGCGAGATCCTCGGCATTGCCGGGCTGGTCGGGGCCGGGCGCACCGAAGCCGTGCAGTGCCTGTTTGGTGTCTGGCCGGGGCGCTGGGAGGGGAAAATTTACCTTGATGGTGAACCGGTTGAGATCCGCAACTGCCAGCAGGCGATTGGCCACGGCATCGCCATGGTGCCGGAGGATCGCAAGCGCGACGGCATTGTGCCGGTGATGGCGGTGGGCAAAAACATCACGCTGGCGGCGCTAAACCAGTTTACCGGCAGCCTGAGTAGCCTCGATGACGCCGCCGAGCAGGCGTGCATTTTGCAGTCCATCCAGCGGCTGAAAGTAAAAACCTCGTCGCCGGAGCTGGCGATTGGCCGGCTGAGCGGCGGCAACCAGCAGAAAGCGATTCTCGCCCGCTGCCTGCTGCTCAACCCGCGCATTTTGATCCTCGATGAGCCGACGCGCGGCATCGATATCGGCGCGAAGTATGAAATCTACAAACTGATTAACCAACTGGTGCAGCAGGGGATCGCGGTGATTGTGATCTCCTCCGAGCTGCCCGAAGTGCTGGGCCTGAGCGACCGCGTGCTGGTGATGCACGAAGGGAAGCTGAAAGCCGATCTTATCAACCGTCATTTGACCCAGGAGCAGGTTATGGAAGCGGCGCTGAGGAGCGAACATCATGTCGAAAAGCAACCCGTCTGAAAATCAGTTATCCACCGCGTCGCCGGGCCCCTTCTCCGGGCTGAAATCACTCAACCTGCAGGTGTTTGTGATGCTTGCGGCCATCGTTGTGATCATGCTCTTTTTCACCGGCATGACCGACGGTGCCTACCTGAGCGCGCGTAATATCTCTAACCTGCTGCGCCAGACCGCCATCACCGGCATCCTCGCGGTGGGGATGGTGTTTGTCATTATCTCAGCGGAGATTGACCTCTCGGTAGGCTCGATGATGGGCCTGCTGGGCGGTGCGGCAGCCATTTTCGACGTCTGGCTCGGCTGGCCGCTGCCGCTCACGGTGGTGGTGACGCTGCTGCTTGGCCTGCTGCTCGGCGCATGGAACGGCTGGTGGGTGGCCTATCGCAAAGTGCCGTCGTTTATCGTCACCCTTGCCGGGATGCTGGCGTTTCGCGGCGTGTTAATCGGCATTACCAACGGCACCACCGTTTCCCCCACCAGCGCGGCGATGTCGCAAATCGGTCAAAGCTATCTGCCGGACGGCGTGGGCTTCGGCGTGGGCGCGCTCGGGCTGGTGGCATTTGTGCTCTGGCAGTGGCGCGGGCGCATGCGCCACCAGTCGCTGGGCTTAGCCACCTCCCCTTCCGGCCATGCGGTAGGGCGCCAGGCGCTGATCGCGGTAATTGTGCTCGGTGCCATCTGGCTGCTGAATGATTACCGCGGCGTGCCGACACCGGTGCTGCTGCTGGTCTTTCTGCTGCTGGCAGGCCTGTTTATGGCAACGCGCACCGCTTTTGGCCGCCGCATTTACGCCATCGGCGGCAACCTTGAAGCGGCGCGGCTCTCCGGTATTAACGTTGAGCGCACCAAGCTGGCGGTCTTTGCGATTAACGGCCTGATGGTGGCGATTGCCGGGCTTATCCTCAGCTCGCGTCTCGGTGCCGGTTCGCCGTCGGCCGGGAACATTGCCGAGCTGGATGCGATTGCCGCCTGCGTGATTGGCGGCACCAGCCTCGCGGGCGGCATCGGCAGCGTGGCGGGCGCGGTAATGGGGGCGTTTATTATGGCCTCGCTGGATAACGGCATGAGCATGATGGATGTCCCCACCTTCTGGCAGTACATCGTCAAAGGAGCCATTTTACTGCTGGCGGTGTGGATGGACTCCGCCACCAAACGTCGCGCCTGAGCCGGGCGAACCGAGGCGCGATCACACTGCCGGATTATTTTTGTCCGGCAGTGTGTTGAATATGGTAATCAGAACTGATGAATAGTCAGGAAGCGAACCACTATGTTTGAAAAGCGCCATCGCATCACACTGTTATTTAACGCGAATAAAGCCTACGACCGCCAGGTGGTCGAAGGGGTTGGAGAGTATCTTCAGGCGTCGCAATCGGAGTGGGATATCTTTATCGAGGAGGATTTCCGCGCGCGCATTGAGAACATTAAGGAGTGGCTCGGCGACGGCGTGATCGCCGACTACGATGACCGCGAGATAGAACGGCTGCTGGCGGATGTCGATGTGCCGATTGTCGGCGTCGGCGGCTCTTATCACACGCCGGAGCACTACCCGCCGGTGCACTATATCGCTACCGACAACCACGCGCTGGTCGAGAGCGCGTTTCTGCACCTGAAAGAGAAAGGGGTACATCGCTTCGCCTTTTACGGCCTGCCCGCCTCGAGCGGCAAGCGCTGGGCCGCCGAGCGGGAATATGCCTTCTGCCAGCTGGTAGCGCAGGAGAAGTATCGCGGTGTGGTCTACCAGGGGCTGACCACCGCGCCGGAAAACTGGCAGCATGCGCAAAATCGTCTTGCCGACTGGCTGCAAACGCTGCCGCCGCAAACGGGGATTATCGCCGTTACCGACGCGCGGGCGCGCCATGTTTTGCAGGTCTGCGACCATCTGCATATCCCGGTGCCGGAGAAGCTGTGCGTGATCGGCATTGATAACGAAGAGCTGACCCGCTACCTCTCCCGCGTCGCACTCTCTTCGGTGGCGCAGGGCACGCGGCAGATGGGTTACCAGGCCGCGAAGCTGCTGCACCGGCTGCTGGATAACGAAGCGATGCCGTTGCAGCGTCTGCTGGTGCCGCCGATGCGGGTGGTTGCCCGCCGTTCAACGGACTACCGCTCGCTGAACGATCCGGCGGTGATTCAGGCAATGCACTACATCCGCAACCACGCCTGCAAAGGCATTAAGGTCGATCAGGTGCTGGATGCGGTCGGTATTTCGCGCTCCAATCTGGAGAAGCGTTTCAAGGAGGAGGTGGGCGAAACCATTCACGCGGTGATCCACGCCGAGAAGCTGGAGAAAGCGCGCAGCCTGCTGATCTCCACCTCGCTCTCTATCAATGAGATTTCGCAGATGTGCGGCTACCCGTCATTGCAGTACTTCTACTCGGTCTTCCGCAAGGCCTACGACAGCACGCCGAAGGATTACCGCGACCGCTACAGCGAAATCCTCATTTAGACGCAAAGAAAAACGCCTTCCGGGTGGAAGGCGTTTCAGCAAGCGGGGTTACATGTGGGCGGCAATTAACTGCTGATTGTCCTGATACATGGCAAACAGATAGTTGTTATAACTCGCGCCGCGGGTGGAGTAGCCCTTCAGCTTGTGGATCATCGCCGTCGCCGTTACTTCCTGGTCCGCTTTACGCAGCTGCGCACGGGATTTACGGAATGAAGCATAGGCCGCGTGCGTGTTCAGGTTGGTGACGTAGGCGTCTACCGACTCCTGCACCGAGCCAAACTGCGAGTAGCCTTTCACTCGGCCCGAGCCGCTTTTACAGGCGCCTTTCGCGCACTTCATGCCGAACAGGTTGTTGTTACTGCGCGCCAGCTTAGAGGTGCCCCAGCCGCTCTCTGCTGCGGCCATGGTGGCGACCATGCTGTCCGGAATAATGTCAACGCGCTCCAGCAACGTGTTCCACGGAATACGGCGCGTATTCCCGGACCAGCTTACCTTGTAGCGTTTGGCAATATCCTTCATGCGCGTGCGCTCAGAGGGCGACCACTGGCTGTCGTACTGTTTTCTGAGCAGCCAGTTACGCTCCGCGGTGATCGCAGCGTTTTTGCTGGTGATGTAAGGCATTACGGTCCGGAGAAACGCTCTCTTTCGTGGTGTCCCGGAAGGGTATTTTCGCAAATCAGGAAGTGAACGGCTTTTTACACTATTGCGAGAATACTCTTTCTTACTGCTTGCCTGTTTTTTTACGCTTGCCTTAGTGACGTGGGCTTTGTGACTCGCTGTTTCTGTGTGCGTTTTTGCCAGCACTCCACCTGAAAACATCAAGGTGAAAAACATGAGTATCGTCGCCCCACTTCGTCGCATGGGTATCGATATCATTAGGTCTCCTGGTCGGATATAAGCATTCCAACGCCTTCTTTTATGCACGATTTTGCGGGCTGAATCGCAAATCATACCAAAATTAACCTTATCGGGCACGTACAGAAATAATCCAATTCTGAAACTATGTCATCAGTAAACTGCATATAAAACGCACAAGTTCTTAAAATTGCGGTGATTATCGCAATATTGAAAACCGCACGTTTTACGTATTTTCTCAACCCTCGCTCTCCTCCCTGGCGAACCGGCGATCGGGAGGAGTCACCCGTGCCAGCAGACGGGCACACTAGGGAAAATCGCTATCACGGGGCTTATTGATGAAACACGCTGCCTTACTTCTGCTGTTACTGCCTGGCGTCGCCTGCGCCGACTGGACGGCGGCCGGTTTTCCCGCGTTAACTGACGACGGCACCGGCGTCTGGCGCAGCCAGGCAACGCTGAAAAAGGGTGAGATGCCCGTTACCGTGCAGCAAGGCGACGCGTGCTGGCAGCCTGCCGGTGCCATCAAGCTCAATCAGATGCTGTCGCTGGTGCCGTGCAGCGCCAGCGCGCCGCAGTGGCGTATCTTCCGCGACGGCGACTATCAGTTGCAGCTTGATACCCGCTCCGGCACGCCGACGCTGTTAATCAGCGTAAAAGCCCCGGCAGAGAAGCAAGCGGTGGTGGCGCGCCAGTGCCCGGTGCGCAGCGATAAACCGCTGACCATTCCGGTTGGCGACACCTTCCCGGAAGGCAGCGAAGTGCGGGATTTCTACAGCCAGCAAACCGCAACGGTGCGCGAGGGCAAAATCACGCTGCTGCCAGCGAAAGAGAGCAACGGCCTGCTGCTGCTTGAGCCAGCGCAGACGCGCGGCGCGGCACCGTTTCAGTGGCATAACGCCACGGTCTACTTCGTGCTGACCGACCGCTATGTCAACGGCGATCCCGCCAATGACAACAGTTACGGGCGGCACAAAGATGGCATGCAGGAGATTGGCACCTTTCACGGCGGCGACCTGAAGGGGCTGACCAGCAAGCTCGACTATTTGCAGCAGCTTGGCGTAAACGCCCTGTGGATCAGCTCACCGCTAGAGCAGATCCACGGCTGGGTCGGCGGCGGCACCAAAGGGGATTTCCCCCACTATGCCTACCACGGTTACTACACGCTCGACTGGACGCGCCTCGACGCCAATATGGGCGATGAAAACGATCTGCGCACGCTGGTTGATGAAGCGCACCGCCGCGGCATCCGCGTGCTGTTTGATGTGGTGATGAACCACACCGGCTACGCAACGCTTGCGGATATGCAGACCTACCAGTTCGGCGCGCTCTACCTGAAAGAGGAGGAGCGCAAAAAAATCCTCGGCGAGCACTGGACCGACTGGAAACCCGCCGCCGGGCAAACCTGGCACAGCTTCAATGATTACATCAACTTCAGCGATAAAACCGCCTGGCAAAACTGGTGGGGCAAAAAGTGGATCCGCACCGATATTGGCGATTACGACAACCCCGGTTTCGACGATTTGACGATGTCGCTGGCCTTCCTGCCGGATCTGAAAACCGAATCGAAAGAGCCTTCCGGGCTGCCGCTCTTTTATCGCCATAAACCGGACACCGCCGCGCGCGAGATTGCCGGTTACACGCCGCGCGACTACCTGACCCACTGGCTGAGCCAGTGGGTGCGCGACTACGGCATTGATGGTTTTCGCGTTGATACAGCCAAACACGTTGAGCTGGAGGCCTGGCAGCAATTAAAAACCCAGGCTACGGCGGCGCTGGCAGAGTGGAAACAGGCCAATCCGCAGAAGAAAATCGACGATGCGCCCTTCTGGATGACCGGCGAATCCTGGGGGCACGGCGTGATGCAGAGCGCTTACTATCAGCACGGTTTCGATGCGATGATCAACTTCGACTACCAGCAGCAGGCCGCAGATGCCGCCAGTTGCCTGGCGAATATGGACAGCGTCTGGCAAGAGATGGCGGAGAAGCTGCAAAGCTTTAATGTGCTGAGCTATCTCTCTTCCCACGATACCCGCCTGTTCCGCGAAGGCGGTGCGCAGTCGGCAGAGCTGTTGCTGCTCGCCCCCGGTGCGGTTCAGATCTTCTACGGCGACGAATCCGATCGCCCCTTTGGCCCGACGGGTTCGGATCCGCTACAGGGCACGCGATCGGAGATGAACTGGCAGGATCTTGATGGTAAAGCCGCCGCCAGCCTGCGCCACTGGCAGACGCTCGGGCAGTTCCGCGCGCGCCATCCGGCGCTGGGCAGCGGTAAGCAAACATCGCTTGCGTTGCCGCAGGGTTACGGCTTTGTACGCACCCAGGGCGAGGATAAAGTGATGGTCGTCTGGGCCGGGCGGGCGCAGCAGAATTAATACCAGAAGATTGTGCTGATAAAGCACACTTGTTAAGAGCAAACGTCGATAAACTGCGGCGAAGGGAGATTTGCACCTCGCGGGTGAGAGCGTTATGGTTAGCCACTTTCACCCGCAGCCCGACAGAGCAGTAGCGATGACATTTTCACTTTTCGGCGACAAATTTACCCGACATTCAGGCATTACGCGTCTGATGGAGGATCTTAACGACGGTTTACGCACCCCTGGCGCTATCATGCTCGGCGGTGGCAACCCGGCAAAAATCCCGGCGATGACCGACTACTTCCAGCAGCTACTTTCACAGATGCTGGAGAGCGGCAGCGCCACGGATGCCCTGTGTAATTACGATGGTCCGCAGGGAAAAACCGAGCTTCTGACGGCGCTGGCCGCGATGCTGCGTGAAGAGTTAGGTTGGGATATTGAACCGCAGAACATTGCACTGACAAACGGCAGCCAGAGCGCGTTTTTCTATTTGTTTAACCTCTTTGCTGGCCGCCGCGCCGACGGCAGCACGCGCAAAGTGCTCTTCCCGCTGGCGCCCGAGTATATCGGCTACGCCGACGCCGGGCTGGAAGAGGATCTCTTCGTCTCCACGCGACCCAATATTGAGCTGCTGCCGGAAGGGCAGTTTAAGTACCACGTCGATTTCGAGCACCTGCATATCGGTGAAGAGACGGGGATGATCTGCGTCTCGCGCCCGACCAACCCGACCGGTAACGTCATCACCGATGAGGAGCTGATGAAGCTGGACGTGCTGGCCAATCAGCACAATATCCCGCTGGTGATTGATAACGCCTACGGCGTCCCCTTCCCCGGCATAATCTTCAGCGAAGCGCGCCCGCTGTGGAACCCGAATATCATTCTCTGCATGAGCCTGTCGAAGCTGGGCCTGCCGGGTAGCCGCTGCGGCATCATTATCGCCAATGACAAAGTGATCTCTGCCATTCGCAATATGAACGGCATTATCAGCCTCTCACCGGGCGGCATTGGCCCGGCGATGATGTGCGAGATGATTAAGCGCAAAGACCTGCTGCGCCTCTCAAATGAGGTGATTAAGCCCTTTTACTACCAGCGCGTGCAGGAGACCATCGCCACGCTGCGCCGTTATCTGCCGCCGGAGCGCTGCCTGATCCATAAACCGGAAGGGGCGATTTTCCTCTGGCTGTGGTTTAAAGATCTGCCGATCAGCACCGAGCTTTTGTACCAGCGCCTGAAAAAACGCGGCGTGTTGATGGTGCCGGGAGACTACTTCTTCCCCGGCCTCGATAAGCCGTGGCCGCACACCCATCAATGCATGCGCATGAACTATGTGCCGGAGCCAGAGCTTATCGAAGCGGGCGTTAAAATCCTCGCCGAAGAGGTGGAGCGCGCATGGCAGGAGCACAGCGCCTGACAACGGTTTACGCGGGCAGGCTTTTTAGCCGCGCTTCGCGTAACCGCGCCGGATCGACACAACTCAGCGCGCTCGTCGGGCAGGCCTCAACGCAGGCTGGCCCGCCGTCGCGGTGCTGACAGAGATCGCATTTCAGCGCCTGTAACGGCGCTGAAGTTACCTCCATTGCGCCAAACGGGCAGGCGATCATGCAGCTTTTGCAGCCAATACAGCGCGACTGCTCCACCACCACTGCGCCCTGCGCGCGGTAAATGGCACCGACCGGGCAGGCTCTGGCGCAGGGCACCTCTTCACAGTGATGACAGGTAACTGCCGTGGAGAAATCGCCGGTTTTGACCACGCGAATGCGTGAAGAGAAACGGGCGGGATTAAGGCCCGAACAATCCTGATCCTGCTGGTGCGACACCGCGCAGGCCACTTCGCAGGTGCGGCAGCCGATGCATTTTGCCGCATCGGCGATGATAAATCGGTTCACGCGTCCTCCCGCCTGAGGCTGAAAAGAGCGAGAGTGCCAGAAAAAACCGCCTGCGCGCTTTGATCGCACCCGGCAGATCGGCACATTTATCCCCAGGCGAAGTGCCTTAACCCTTCTCGTTAATAAAGAGCGCCTTGTCGCGCAGAATATGGTCGTTGCCCCGGCGGCGGGTAAAACCAATGCGATCGAAGTACTCGAGGATCTGAATCGCCAGCTTGCGCCCGACATTAAGCTGGTCGCGAAAATCCGCCGCGCTGGTGGAGCCGCGCCCCTGATCGAGATCGCGGATCATGCTGGCGAAGGTGACAATGCGATCGTTGCGGTAGTAGCGGTCTTTGACGATGGCGGTGATCAGCCCCTGCTGCGCCGCCTGGCGCAATACGCCGCGCATCACCTGCTCATCAACCCCCGTTTCACGCGCCAAATCACGCACCCACCAGGGTTCATCACCGAATAGCGGCGCGGCTTTCTGCCACAGCTGCGCCTGCTCATTGTTAAAGCCCGCTTTATGCTCCGGCAGATGCAGCCAGCCGTGATGGCTCTGGATATCGCCGCTCTCGCGCATACGCTCAATCAGCGTTAAGACCAGCGCTTCATCCTCCATCGGCAGCGCCATGCGACGCAAACGTTCCCGGCCGGGGCCGGGTTCGTCATGGTGCTGCTGATGGTAGGTCGCCAGCGTCTCCAGCAGCTTGCGCTGCCAGCGGGCGGCTATCGGCGCATCGAGCAGGTTATTACCGGCCCGAATAAAACAGGGGTTCTCCAGCAGTGCATTCAGGCCGCTGGTGCTGAGCTGACGCGCCCAGCCAAAGGCGGTGAGATCCACCGCGCCGCGCGACAGGTGCGCGCTGAGCGCCTGCGCATCATCTTCAGCACGCGCAAGGTCGGCTATCCACGCCAGGTAATCTGCTTTGCGCTTGCCGCGCCGCGGCGAGTTCAGCGTCACCACGCGAGCGCCCGCAAGCGTAGTGCGCGCGGAGATATCGCGCAGCACCAGCCGGTCGTTATCTGCCAGCCACAGCGGCGTATCCAGCACCAGCTCGGCTAAGCCATCCTCCAGCAGCGAGACGCGCCCGGTGACATGGCTGGCGGCGTGATGGATATGCAGCGGCTGCCACTGGGTGAGCGGCGTATGGCTATGAAGGGCAACGATCGCCCGCTCCGTTGGCGCAGGCGGCTGTTGCGACAGCAGCCAGTCGCCGCGACTGAGCGCCTCTTTTTCCGCATCACCGGCAATATTCAGTGCAATGCGCTGCCCGGCGTGAGCATGTTCAACGGGTTGATTCTGCGCATGCAGACCGCGCACGCGCATCGGCTTATTAACGCCGGTGAGCCACAGCGTATCGCCGATACGGACATCGCCGGAGAGCGCCGTGCCGGTAACCACCAGCCCTACTCCCTTCACCGTAAAGGCGCGATCCAGCGCCAGCCGGAAGCGCTGATGCTCCGGATGCGCCCGCTCCGGCAGCTGCAACAGGTGCGCGCGCAGCGCATCAATGCCGCGCATTTCGGCGGCAGCGGTGACAAACAGCGTCGCCTGCGGGTAGCCAAACGCCCGTAAGGTCTGCTCCACCTCTTCGCGCACCTCGGCGATGCGCGTGTCGTCGACGCGGTCGGCTTTAGTGAGCGCGACGGTGAGCGCCGGGTTGCCGGTCAGTTGCAAAATGGCCAGGTGTTCACGGGTCTGCGCCATCACGCCATCGTCGCAGGCCACCACCAGCAGCGCGTGATCGATACCGCCGACGCCCGCCAGCATATTACTGAGGAATTTTTCATGCCCCGGCACATCAATAAAGCCCGGCACGCGGCCATCCGGCTGCGGCCAGTAGGCGTAGCCCAGATCGATGGTCATGCCGCGCCGCTTCTCTTCCGGCAGGCGGTCGGCATTGACGCCGGTAATGGCTTCGATCAGGGTGGTTTTGCCGTGGTCGACATGCCCGGCAGTGGCAATAATCATTTCAGCAATATCTCCAGCAAGCGGGATTCATCATCAAGACAGCGGCAATCGAGCCACAGACGGCCCTCATAGATACGGCCAATCACCGGCTGCGGCAGCGCGCGCCACTGCGTTGCCAGCGCTTCCAGCCGACGGCCGCTGCCGTCATGCGGGGTAAATGTCAGCGCCGCGCCCGGCAGCCGCTCGACGGGCAGCGATCCGCTGCCGATTTGCGACAGACAGGGCTCGACGCGCAGCGCAAACTCGCTGTAGCGGGCGGTAAGCGCGTCGCATAAGCGCTGGGCCTGGTCGCGGATCTCCGCCTCTGGGCGGGTGAGATAGCGCAGCGTCGGCAGGTTTTGCGTCAGTTTTTCCGGGTGCAGATAGAGGCGCAACGTCGCTTCCAGCGCCGCGAGGGTCATTTTATCCGCCCGTAGCGCGCGTTTCAGCGGGTGGTGCTGAAGCTGTTCAATCAACGCTTTTTTACCGACGATAATCCCCGCCTGCGGCCCACCGAGCAGCTTATCGCCGGAGAAACTCACCAGGCTGACGCCCGCAGCGATCAGCGCCTGCGGCATCGGCTCTTTTGGTAAACCGTAGAGGCTTAAATCGACCAGCGAGCCGCTGCCGAGATCGACAATTACCGGCAGATCGGCTTCCTGCGCCAGTTCCACCAGCTCGGCTTCCTCCACCGCTTTGGTAAAGCCTGCAATATGGTAGTTACTGGTGTGGACTTTCATCAGCGACGCGGTATTGGCATTGATTGCCTGGCGGTAATCTTTGGCGTGGGTGCGGTTGGTGGTACCCACTTCATGCAAAATGCAGCCCGCCTGACGCATCACATCGGGAATACGAAACGCGCCGCCAATCTCCACCAGCTCGCCGCGCGATACCACCACTTCGCCACCGGCTGACGTTGCCGCCAGCATCAGCAGCACCGCTGCGGCATTGTTGTTGACGATGCAGGCATCTTCCGCGCCCGTTAACTGGCAGAGCAGCGCCGCAATCGCGCGATCGCGATGGCCGCGTCCGGCACCGTCGAGATCGTACTCCAGCGTTACCGCCGAGCCCATCGCCGTGGTCACCGCATCAATGGCCGCCTGCGACTGCACCGCGCGCCCGAGATTGGTATGCAGCACCGTGCCGCTGAGAT
Organism: Kosakonia sp. HypNH10; assembly: GCF_029850615.1. Taxonomy (NCBI): domain Bacteria; kingdom Pseudomonadati; phylum Pseudomonadota; class Gammaproteobacteria; order Enterobacterales; family Enterobacteriaceae; genus Kosakonia; species Kosakonia sp. HypNH10. The sequence continues at coordinate 171,895 of NZ_JAOTIU010000005.1, read as the reverse complement.
TAAACACCGAACGCAGCGCGCCACTGTTTTCCTGCTCCAGGTGCTGTAACGCGGCCTGCGCCCAGTTTTCACACCAGGCGGGCAAGCGCCGGGCGTCACGGATCTCTGCGCGCGCTTCATCCTGCAAATGACGCAGGGTTTGCGTGACGCGGCTATGGCCATACGTGGTTAACAGCGATGCGAACGCCTCATCACGTAACAGGCGATCGGTCGAAGGAATCTGGCTGTAAAGAGTTGTCATGAAAAGGCCCGGCTGTGGAGTTACCCCTCCCGTCAGGGGTGTTGACGTGAGGGGGATTGTACAGCGATTTTCTCAGGCGGGCATAACACGGATCACGCCTTGGGCGGTTCCGTACGGGCAAAGCTTTCACGCTGGAAGAGATTTTCCACCAGCTTCACCAGTAACGGGCGATTGACGTTCCAGCCCGGCGAGACGCGGCGGAAGTTGAGGTAGCTGATGGCGCAGGCAATCGCGATGGTTGCAAGGTTAAGCGTATCGACGGCGAGTTCGCCCTCTTGCAGACACTTCTCCAGCGCATCCAGACCGCGAGAGACTTTTTCCCGCTGGCGCAGTAGCTCCGCCTGCGACTGCTGCTCTACCGGGCGGGCTAATTCACGCACCGAGACCAGCGCAGCGTCCATAATGCCGTCGGCCAGCGCTTCCAGCTGGCGGATTTTCAGCGCTGCCTTAGCATCGTCCGGCAGCATCGGCGGCTCTGCACCCAGCAGGTCAATGTATTGCGCAATGATCGGCGAGTCGTACCACACTTCTCCCTCATCGGTGACCAGCGCCGGTACTTTGCCGAGCGGATTGTAGTGACCGACGCCGCTCTCGGCGCTGTAGGGCTGCTCATTGATAAATTCAAAGGTGATGCCTTTTTCCAGCAGTATGACGGAGATTTTGCGTACAAACGGGCTGGTATAGCTGCCGATCAGTTTCATTGCCGTGTCCTTTTGAAATTTGCCGCAGGGATAAAAAAGAGTGTACGTCACGTGCCGGGGTTGTACAGCGAACCTCCTTACATCGCAGGTCAATAACAAAATAGTCCTTTTCACCCAGGCTGGAACGGCAAGCGGCTAAAACCAGGAATCTCATCCAGAAAAAAAGAGCCTCTCTTAAAGCATAAAAGGCGCGCGTTGCGTTCATCACCGTGTCAATTTCTTACTCCAGCATCATTACCGCCTGAATGATGAAAGGGAGTTACATCTTTGGGCTGATGAAAAGGCGCACTTTGCGGTCGATCACGTTCGGAATTTTCCGAGGAAAATATCTTGTGACTTATGTCACAAATTAATAACAAACATCCGGCAAACAAATGTGACGCAACTCACATTTAATGCCCGATGCCGCACAAATTCTGCGCGCTGTTCTTTTTTTACACTCATTTTTTGTGACGAAAATCACTGTTAATGGTGGATAACCCCCGGCCTCAGCGTGATCAAGATCACATAAAAGTGTGTCATCTGGACAGGTTAACGATTCGGTGCCAGATTCCGCATCACAGACAATTCAGGTCCGGCTACCTCTGCCGCCACATTAACAATAAACCTCGGGCTTCCGGCCTGTGCGCTAGCAAACATAAGAAGGGGTGTTCTATGTCATCCGATATCAAGATCAAGGTGCAAAGCTTTGGTCGTTTCCTGAGCAATATGGTGATGCCGAATATCGGCGCCTTTATCGCGTGGGGGATTATCACCGCGCTGTTTATACCGACGGGATGGTTACCTAACGAGACGCTGGCGAAACTCGTCGGCCCGATGATTACCTACCTGCTGCCGCTGCTGATCGGTTTTACCGGCGGTCGCCTGGTGGGTGGCGATCGTGGTGGCGTGGTGGGTGCTATCACTACCATGGGTGTGATCGTGGGCGCGGATATGCCGATGTTCCTCGGCGCGATGATTGCAGGCCCGCTGGGCGGCTACTGCATCAAGAAATTTGACGCGGCCGTCGACGGTAAGATCAAGTCCGGTTTCGAAATGCTGGTGAACAACTTCTCCGCTGGCATCATCGGGATGATCCTCGCCATTCTGGCGTTCCTGGCGATTGGCCCGGCGGTGGAAGTGCTCTCTAAAGCGCTCGCCGCAGGCGTGCACTTTATGGTGATTCACGACATGTTGCCGCTGGCCTCTATCTTCGTTGAGCCGGCGAAAATCCTGTTCCTTAACAACGCCATCAACCACGGTATCTTCTCGCCGCTGGGTATTCAGCAGTCCCATGAGATCGGCAAGTCCATCTTCTTCCTGATTGAAGCGAACCCGGGCCCGGGTATGGGTATCCTGCTGGCGTATATGTTCTTCGGTCGCGGCAGCGCGAAGCAGTCTGCGGGCGGCGCGGCGATTATTCACTTCCTCGGCGGGATCCATGAGATTTACTTCCCGTACGTGCTGATGAACCCGCGTCTGCTGATTGCGGTGATCCTCGGCGGTATGACCGGCGTCTTTACGCTGAGCGTGCTGAACGGCGGCCTGGTCTCTCCGGCTTCTCCTGGCTCTATCCTCGCGGTGCTGGCGATGACGCCAAAAGGTGCCTACTTCGCTAACCTCGCGGCGATTTTCGCAGCCATGATTGTCTCCTTCGTTATCGCGGCAATCCTGCTGAAAACCAGCAAAGTGAAAGAGGAAGAGGACGATATCGAAGCGGCAACCCGCCGTATGCAGGATATGAAAGCTGAGTCCAAAGGCGCTGCTACTGCGCAGGGGACAAAAGATGTCACTAACGATCTGAGCCACGTGCGCAAAATCATCGTCGCATGTGATGCCGGGATGGGCTCCAGCGCCATGGGCGCAGGCGTGCTGCGTAAGAAAGTGCAGGATGCGGGCCTGACCAACATCTCTGTTACCAACAGTGCGATTAACAGCCTGCCGTCCGATGTCGATCTGGTGATTACGCACCGCGACCTGACCGAGCGCGCCATGCGCCAGGCACCGCAAGCGCAGCATATCTCGCTGACCAACTTCCTCGACAGCGGCCTGTACACCGGCCTGACCGAGCGTCTTGCGGCCGCCCAACGCCACACGACTAACGAAGCGAAGGTTAACAGCAGCCTGCAGGACAGCTTTGATACCTCCAACAGCCATCTGTTTAAGCTGGGCGCGGAGAATATCTTCCTCGGCTGTAGCGCCACGCAGAAAGAAGAGGCGATCCGCTTTGCCGGTGAGCAGCTGGTCAAAGGCGGCTATGTGCAGCCTGAATATATTGACGCGATGCTGGAACGTGAAAAAATGACCCCAACCTATCTGGGCCAGTCTATTGCAGTTCCGCACGGCACGGTGGAAGCGAAAGATCGCGTCCTGAAAACCGGCGTGGTCTTCTGTCAGTATCCGCAGGGCGTGCGCTTCGGTGAAGAAGAGGATGAGATTGCGCATCTGGTGATCGGTATTGCCGCACGTAATAACGAACACATTCAGGTGATTACCAGCCTGACCACTGCGCTGGATGATGAGACGATTGTCGAACGTCTCACGCACACCACAAGCGTTGAGGAAGTACTGGCATTGCTGAACCAGTAATCCGCTCCACGTTCTCTCCTCTTCGGAGGAGAGGGCTTGGGTGAGGAGAAGCCGCTGACGTTCCTCACCCCAGCCCTCTCGGGTAAAAACATTGATAAAGGGTCATTCTATGAAAGCATTACATTTTGGCGCAGGTAATATCGGACGTGGCTTTATCGGCAAGTTGTTGGCCGACGCGGGGATTGAACTGACGTTCGCCGATGTTAATCAGGTGGTTCTGGACGCCCTCAACGCCCGTCATAGCTATCAGGTTCACGTAGTGGGTGAACAAGAGCAGGTGGATACCGTCTCTGGCGTCAATGCGGTGAGCAGCATCGGCGATGAGGTTGTCGACCTGATTGCGCAGGTGGATTTAGTCACCACCGCCGTTGGCCCGGTCGTGCTGGAGCGCATCGCCCCGGCAGTTGCCAAAGGGCTGGTAAAACGTAAGGCGCAGGGCATCGATACGCCGCTGAACATTATCGCCTGTGAAAATATGGTGCGCGGCACCAGCCAGCTGAAAGGGCATGTTTTCGCCCAGCTGGCAGAAGAGGATAAAGCCTGGGTTGAAGCGCATGTCGGCTTCGTCGACTCTGCCGTTGACCGCATTGTTCCCCCTTCCGCGTCTGCCAACAACGATCCGCTGGAAGTGACCGTCGAGACCTTCAGCGAGTGGATTGTCGACAAAACCCAGTTTAAGGGCGCGCTGCCGACCATTCCGGGGATGGAGCTGACCGACAATTTGATGGCCTTTGTTGAGCGCAAGCTCTTCACGCTGAATACCGGGCATGCTATAACCGCCTACCTTGGAAAACAGACCGGTCATCAAACTATTCGCGACGCAATCCTTGATGAGAAAATTCGTGCCGTGGTGAAAGGCGCGATGGAAGAGAGCGGCGCGGTGCTGATCAAGCGTTATGGCTTCGATGCGGATAAGCACGCGGCCTATATTCAGAAAATCCTGGGTCGTTTTGAGAACCCCTATCTGAAAGACGATGTCGAGCGCGTAGGGCGTCAACCGCTGCGTAAACTGAGCGCGGGCGACCGTCTGATTAAACCGCTGCTCGGCACGCTGGAGTACAACCTGCCGCACGCCAACCTGGTGCAAGGGATCGCCGCCGCGATGCACTATCGCAGCGAAGAGGATCCGCAGGCGCAGGAGCTGGCTCAGCTTATTGCTGAGAAAGGCCCGCAGGCGGCACTGGCGCAGGTTTCCGGCCTCGACGCCGACAGCCCGGTGGTACACGAAGCCGTTAACGCTTATCAAACCCAGGCATGATGCCGATATTGGCGCGGGAGACCCCGCGCCAGCTAACGAAGTTGTCAGATATGCAGGCAATAATGGAACACACCCAGGCTTTCGAAAACCGTGTACTCGAGCGTCTGAATGCGGGAAAAACCGTGCGCAGTTTTTTGATTGCCGCCGTTGAGTTACTCAATGAAGCGATCAATATCCTCGTGCTACAGGTGTTTCGCAAAGATGACTACGCGGTGAAATATGCCGTCGAGCCGCTGCTGGACGGCGACGGTCCGCTGGGCAATTTGTCTGTGCGTTTGAAGCTGATTTACGGCCTCGGGGTTATCTCGCGGGCCGAGTATGAAGATGCCGAGCTGCTGATGGCATTGCGCGAAGAGCTGAACCACGATGGCACGGAGTACGCCTTCACCGATGATGAGATCCTCGGGCCGTTTGGCGAACTGCACTGCGTCGCCGCCCTGCCGCCGCAGCCCGTCTTTGATACCAGCGATGCAGATTTTTTCGCCATGCAAAAACAGCGTTATCAGCAGGTGGTGCGCTCCACCATGGTGCTTTCGCTCACCGAGCTGATCTCACGGATCAGCTTAAAAAAAGCATTCCAGAAGTAATCCCCTCCTGAAGTGTTGTATCCTTGCACTTTGTTCCTGAAGAAAATGCCTATCATGAAAGAAGTCGAAAAAAACGAAATTAAGCGTCTGAGCGACCGTCTCGACGCGATCCGCCACCAGCAGGCGGAGCTCTCTCTGGTTGACGCGGCTGAGAAGTACGCCGAACTGGAAAAAGAGAAGACCACGCTGGAGACCGAAATCGCCCGCCTGCGCGACCAATACAGCCAGAAGCTGAGTAAAGAGGCGCAGAAACTGACGCAAATGCGTTTCAGCCGCCCGATTACCAAGAAAGAGCAGGCTGACCTCGGCAAGCTGAAAAAAAGCGTGCGCGGGATTGTCGTGGTTCACCCGATGACGGCGCTGGGCCGTGAAATGGGTCTCGACGCGATGACCGGTTTCGCCAACACCGAGTTCTGACAGCTTCTCTCCGCCCCGCCTCCCTTGAGCGCGCGGGCGGCCTTAATTGGCCCTACCAATTCCCTCTGCTTTTTCTCCGCGCTTCACAGTTCCACTAAATGCCTTCACAGCCTGATTGCCACGCCGCAACATTTGGATAACCATTCGTTATCACAAACCCTACACAACCGCATTGGCAGGACCACTTTTACAAAACCTGTGAGACAGAGCTAAGCAGAGACTTATCGCTCGCGGTTTTGCTGTGGTTCTCAGGAGACCTGCATGACGCTCTGGCAACAGAACTATGACCCGGCTGGTAATCTCTGGCTTTCCAGCCTCATCGCATCGCTTCCGATCCTGTTCTTCTTTTTCGCGCTGATAAAGCTGAAGCTCAAAGGCTATGTTGCGGCAAGCTGGACCGTCGCCATCGCCCTTGCCGTTGCGCTGCTGTTCTACAAAATGCCGGTGGATCGTGCGCTGGCGTCGGTGGTGTACGGCTTTTTCTACGGTCTGTGGCCCATTGCGTGGATCATTATCGCCGCCGTCTTTGTCTATAAGATCTCCGTCAAAACCGGTCAGTTCGACATTATTCGCTCGTCGATTCTCTCCATTACGCCAGACCAGCGTTTGCAGATGCTGATTGTCGGCTTCTCGTTTGGCGCGTTTCTGGAAGGGGCCGCCGGGTTTGGCGCGCCGGTGGCGATCACCGCCGCCCTGCTGGTGGGGCTGGGCTTTAACCCACTCTATGCCGCCGGGCTGTGCCTGATCGTCAACACCGCGCCGGTGGCCTTCGGTGCGATGGGCATTCCGATTCTGGTTGCCGGCCAGGTGACCGGGCTGGACAGCTTCGAAATCGGCCAGATGGTGGGGCGCCAGCTCCCCTTCCTGACCATTATTGTGCTCTTCTGGATCATGGCGATTATGGATGGCTGGCGCGGGGTGAAAGAGACCTGGCCTGCGGTGATGGTTGCCGGTGGGTCGTTCGCCATTGCGCAGTATCTCAGCTCTAACTTTATCGGCCCGGAGCTGCCGGACATCATCTCCTCGCTGGTGTCGCTGGTCTGCCTGACGCTGTTCCTCAAACGCTGGAAGCCGGTGCGCATTTTCCGCTTTGGCGATATGGGCGCATCGCAGGTCGATCTCGATCTATCCCGCACGAAATACAGCGCCGGGCAGATCCTGCGCGCCTGGTCGCCGTTCCTGTTCCTGACCGCGACCGTGACGCTGTGGAGCGTTCCACCCTTCAAAGCGCTCTTTGCGCCGGGCGGCGCGCTCTACGACTGGGTGTTTAATATCTCTGTGCCGCACCTTGATAAGCTGGTGGCGCGCATGCCGCCGGTGGTGAACGCCGCCACGCCGTATGCGGCGGTCTATAAGTTTGACTGGTTCTCTGCCACCGGCACCGCCATTCTCTTTGCGGCAATCCTCTCGATTGTGTGGCTGAAGATGAAACCGAAGGATGCCATCACCACTTTTGCCGGTACGCTGAAAGAGCTGGCGCTGCCTATCTACTCTATCGGCATGGTGCTGGCTTTCGCCTTTATCTCCAACTACTCGGGCCTGTCGTCGACGCTGGCATTAGCGCTGGCACACACCGGCAGTGCGTTTACCTTTTTCTCGCCGTTCCTGGGCTGGCTGGGGGTCTTTTTGACCGGCTCCGACACCTCATCAAACGCGCTGTTTGCCGCGCTGCAAGCCACCGCCGCACAGCAGATTGGCGTCTCGGATGTGCTGATGGTGGCGGCTAACACCACCGGCGGCGTCACCGGCAAGATGATCTCGCCGCAGTCCATTGCTATCGCCTGTGCGGCGGTGGGACTGGTGGGCAAAGAGTCCGATCTCTTCCGCTTTACCGTCAAACACAGCCTGATATTCACCTGCATGGTCGGCGTGATCACCACCTTGCAGGCTTATGTGCTGACCTGGATGATCCCATGAACCTATTACCCAGACGCCTGGCAGACGAGGTCGCCGACCGCGTACGGGCGTTAATTGCAGAACAACAGCTGGAAGCGGGCATGAAGTTGCCCGCCGAGCGCCAGCTTGCCGTGCAGCTTGGCGTATCACGCAACTCCTTACGCGAAGCGCTGGCAATGCTGGTCAGCGAAGGCGTGCTGCTGAGCCGCCGCGGCGGCGGAACCTTTGTACGCTGGCAGCATGAGGCCTGGTCGGAGCAGAACATCGTCCAGCCGCTGAAAACGCTGCTCAATGACGACCCCGATTACAGCTTTGATATTCTCGAAGCCCGCCACGCTATTGAGGCCAGCACCGCCTGGCATGCGGCGATGCGCGCCACCGAAGCGGATAAAGAGAAAATCGTGCTCTGCTTTGAGGCGTCGCAATCCGATGATCCGGATCTCGCCTCGCAGGCGGATGTGCGTTTCCATCTGGCGATCGCCGAAGCCTCGCACAATGTGGTGCTGCTGCAAACCATGCGCGGTTTCTTCGACCTATTGCAATCCTCGGTCAAGCAGAGCCGCCAGCGGATGTACCTTGTTCCGCCGGTTTTCGCCCGGCTTACGGAGCAACACCGCACGGTAATGAATGCCATTCTTGCGGGCGATGCCGAGGGAGCGCGTCAGGCGATGATGGCGCACCTCGCTTTCGTCCACACCACGATTCGCCAGTTTGACGAAGACCGGGCCCGCCAGGCGCGCATTACCCGCCTGCCCGACGAGCAACTGATTCATTTAAGGGAGAAAAAAGCATGATTATTTCCGCAGCCAGCGACTATCGCGCCGCGGCAAAACGCATTCTGCCGCCGTTCCTGTTTCACTATATCGACGGTGGCGCTTACGCCGAATATACCCTGCGCCGCAACGTCGAGGATTTATCGCAGGTCGCGCTCCGCCAGCGGGTGCTGAAGAATATGTCCGACCTGAGCCTTGAGACCACGCTGTTCAATGAAAAGCTCTCAATGCCGGTCGCGCTGGCACCCGTCGGGCTGTGCGGTATGTATGCCCGTCGCGGCGAAGTGCAGGCTGCCGGGGCGGCAGATGCCAAAGGCATCCCCTTTACCCTGTCGACCGTCTCCGTCTGCCCGATTGAAGAGGTTGCGCCAACCATTAAGCGCCCGATGTGGTTCCAGCTCTACGTGCTGCGCGATCGTGGCTTTATGCGTAATGCGCTGGAGCGGGCAAAGGCAGCGGGCTGTTCCACGCTGGTCTTTACCGTCGATATGCCGACCCCCGGCGCGCGTTATCGCGATGCGCACTCCGGGATGAGCGGGCCAAACGCCGCACTGCGCCGCTACTGGCAGTCGGTGATGCATCCGCAGTGGGCGTGGGATGTGGGCGTCAATGGTCGTCCTCACGATCTGGGCAATATCTCTGCCTATCTTGGTAAACCTACCGGGCTGGAGGATTATATTGGCTGGCTGGCGAACAACTTTGATCCTTCCATCTCCTGGAAAGACCTGGAGTGGATCCGTGAATTCTGGGATGGCCCGATGGTGATCAAAGGGATCCTCGACCCGGAAGATGCCCGCGACGCGGTGCGTTTTGGCGCGGATGGGATTGTCGTCTCTAACCACGGCGGTCGCCAGCTTGATGGCGTGCTCTCCTCGGCGCGCGCGCTTCCGGCCATTGCCGATGCGGTGAAAGGCGATATTGCCATTCTTGCGGATAGCGGGATTCGTAACGGCCTTGATGTGGTGCGGATGATTGCGCTCGGCGCAGACACCGTGCTGCTTGGCCGCGCCTATCTCTATGCGCTGGCGACACATGGCCGACAGGGGGTGGCTAACCTGCTGGATCTGATTGAAAAAGAGATGCGCGTGGCGATGACGCTGACCGGCGCGAAATCGATTCGCGAAATCAGCAAGGACTCGTTAGTGCAGGCGCAGAGCGAGATCCCCGCCGCGCTGGCACCGCTGTCGCACGGCGATGCGGCGTAGTAAAAAATGCTCTCCCCGCCCTGGGGAGAGTGCTATCCTGCCCCCGCTATTAAGGGGGCTGCATGCTGAACATTGTCTTATTTGAACCTGAGATCCCGCCCAATACCGGGAATATTATCCGCCTGTGCGCTAACACCGGCTTTCGTCTGCATATCATCGAGCCGATGGGCTTTACCTGGGACGATAAGCGCCTGCGCCGTGCAGGACTGGATTACCACGAATTCACCGCCGTGCAGCGTCATGCTGATTACGACGCCTTTATGGCCGCCGCTCAGCCTCAGCGCCTGTTTGCGCTGACCACCAAAGGGACGCCCGCGCACAGCGCCGTGTCGTTTGCCGATGGGGATTATTTAATGTTTGGCCCGGAAACCCGCGGCCTGCCCGCCACCATTCTTGACGCGCTGCCGCCGGAGCAGAAGATCCGTATTCCGATGATGCCGGACAGCCGCAGCATGAACCTTTCCAATGCGGTGTCGGTGGTGGTGTATGAAGCCTGGCGCCAGCTCGGTTATCCCGGCGCGGTGTTGCGCAGCTGATGAGGTAGTTGGTGTGGAATTGCCGGATGGCGGCTACGCCTTATCCGGCCTACGGGTAGCGGGTACGGGTAGCGAGCATCAACCTACCGCACTTCTGGCGTTATTGGCAAAAATAGTTGTAGGCCGGATAAGCGCAGCGCCATCCGGCATTTTTCAAATACCGTCGCCGTACTCAAACCCGTGATTGGCTCCATTAAAATGCTGATCCATATCCATCGCCGGCTTATCGCTCTCTGGCTTACCAACGATACGCGCCGGAACGCCTGCGGCGGTGGTGTGCGGCGGTACGGGTTGCAACACCACGGAGCCGGCACCGATTTTCGCGCCGCGCCCCACTTCGATATTGCCGAGGATCTTCGCCCCCGCGCCAATCATCACCCCTTCACGGATCTTCGGATGGCGATCGCCGCTGGTTTTGCCGGTCCCGCCGAGGGTAACCGACTGCAGAATCGACACGTCATCTTCGATAACCGCCGTTTCACCCACCACAATGCCGGTGGCGTGGTCGAGCATAATGCCGCGACCGATGGTCGCCGCCGGGTGAATATCAACCTGAAAACTGACTGAGACCTGGTTTTGCAGGAAAATCGCCAGCGCCTGTCGGCCCTGCGTCCACAGCCAGTGACCAATACGGTGCGCCTGCAGGGCGTGGAACCCTTTCAGATAGAGCAGCGGCGTTGAGTATTTATCCACCGCCGGGTCGCGGGTGCGCACGGCCTGAATATCACAGGCGGCGGAGGCGATCATCTCCGGGTCTGCGGCGTAGGCCTCTTCGACCACTTCGCGAATGGCGATGGCGGGCATGATGGGCGACGCCAGCTTGTTCGCCAGCATATAGCTCAGGGCACTGCCGAGGTTTTCATGCTTGAGTAAGGTTGCGTGATAAAAACTGGCCAGCATCGGTTCACAGTCCGCCAGCGCGCGCGCTTCGGCTTTGATATTTTTCCAGACCAGATCCAGTTCTTCACACGGCATTGCTTACTCCAGACGAAATAAAAGCAAGGCCGGACTCAGCCAGCCTTGACGTGATAGTGATGAGAATCCCTGCGATTAGCCGCTTATTGCTCATCCTTGCGGGCGCGGCCCAACAGCGTTAATGCTGCCTCGCGCGCATTTTTTCCGCAATACAATACCTGATAAATTTCCTCGGTTATTGGCATTTCGACGCCAAACCGGTGCGCCAGCGCGCGCACTTCTTTGGTATTGCGATAGCCCTCAACCACCTGGCCTATCTTCTCCTGCGCGCCTTCGACATCCATGCCCTGACCGAGCATCATGCCAAAACGGCGGTTACGCGACTGATTGTCGGTACAGGTCAGCACCAGATCGCCCAGCCCCGCCATGCCCATAAAGGTGGCAGGATCGGCACCCAGCGCTGCGCCAAGCCGCGACATCTCCGTCAGACCGCGCGTGATAAGCGCCGTGCGCGCATTCGCGCCAAAGCCGATGCCATCAGACATGCCCGCGCCAATCGCAATCACGTTTTTCACCGCGCCGCCAAGCTGCACGCCAATGAAGTCCGGGTTGCTGTAGACGCGAAGGCTCTTGCCGCAGTGCAGCAGCTGCTGAAGATCGTCGGCAAACTGCGGGTCGGTGGAGGCTAAAGAGATTGCCGTCGGCATTCCCGCCGCCAGCTCTTTGGCGAACGTCGGACCTGAGATCACCGCCAGCGGAATAGAGGAGCCTAAGACTTCACGCGCCACGTCCTGTAACAGACGCCCGGTTTCCGCCTCCAGCCCTTTTGTCGCCCAGACAATGCGCGCATCGCTACGCATCAGCGGTTTGATCTGCGCCAGCACCTCACCAAAGACATGGCTTGGCACCACGACCAGAATGTCGCGGCTGGCGGCCAGCGCGCGGGCAAGGTCGCTCTCAAGCTCAAGGGTATCGGGGAAAGGCACATCGGGCAGGAACGCCACGTTGCAACGGTCGCGTTGCAGCGTCGCGATATGTTTTGGGTCATGGCCCCAGAGCACAACCTGGTGGCCATTTCTTGCCAGCGTGATGGCAAGAGCGGTGCCGTAAGAGCCGGCACCGATCACAGTCATTGCAGCATTAAGTGCGTTCATCAGGCATCCTGATGTTGTTCGGCACCTTCGCCAGTCTGCTGTTGCAGGTAGTTCATGAACAGCGCATCAAAGTTGACCGGTGCAAGGTTCAGTTGCGGGAATGTACCGCGGGAAACCAGGCTGGTGATGCATTCACGGGCATACGGGAACAGGATGTTCGGGCAGTATGCGCCCAGGCAGTGCGCCATCTGGGTGCCTTCGATACCGTCGATAGAGAAGATGCCACCCTGCTGTACTTCGCACAGGAAGCCGGTCTCTTCGCCCAGTGAGGCGGTTACGGTTACGCGCAGAACCACTTCATACACGCCGTCCGCCAGCTGCGTTGACGCGGTGTCGAGGTCCAGTTTGACTTCCGGCTGCCACTCTTTCTGAAAGATGTGCGGCGCATTCGGCGCTTCGAAAGAGATATCTTTCGTGTAGATACGCTGAATCTGGAAAGTCATTTCGGTGTTGTTTAGCTCAGACATGAATAAGTAACCCTTAAGTGTTGTAGTGCTTAGAAAGCATTAACCTAACAGCGGATCCAATCCGCCACGCGCATCCAGCGCAAATAAATCGTCGCAGCCGCCGATATGCTGTGCATCAATAAAGATCTGCGGAACCGTGGTACGGCCACTACGTTGAATCATCTCTTCACGTTTTACCATGTCGCCGTCGATCGGCAGCTCGGCAAAATCAACGCCTTTGCTGCTCAGCAGCGCTTTTGCGCGGTGGCAAAACGGGCAGGTTGCTTTGGTGTAGATCTCAATATTGGCCATATCTCTTCTCCTGGTTTTACCCCGTGAGCCGAAGCCCACCGGATAACTTATTTACCGCGAACTAACGGCAGATTTTCGCCGACCCAGCCGGAGACACCGTCTTTGAGCACAAAGACTTTCTCGAAACCGGCTTTTACCAGCTCGTTTGCCGGGGTCTGCGCCTGCAGGCCGGTACCGTCTACAACAATAATCGGCGTGCTTTTACGTTTTTCAAGCTCACCTACATTATTGGCTTTGATCTCGCCTGGCAGCAAATTCACAGCGCCGGCGATATGACCTTTACGGAAATCATCGCGCTGACGTAAGTCCACAACCACCGCATCTTCTTTGTTGATGAGGCGCGTGGCTTCGCCACGGGAAATCACTTTCACTTTCGACGCGACGCCTTTGAAGGTCGTGTATAACACCGCGGCGAACAACGCAAGCCAGCCGATACAGAGTATCGGGTTGCGTCCAATAAATTGCATAATTTCTTGCATCTGGGGTAACAGCTCCCGACTAAGTGATTAAAAACCAGCAAGGAGTATACCTGCGCAGTTGGGCAAATACAGCCAGCGAGCACGATGGATTGCATTTTCTGCGGCGTGTTACGAAAAAAATAAACAAAGCGATGTAAAACATCCCCCCAGGTGGCCCCTTTCTTTGATCTTCTGCGGCTATTTGATCGATTCAGCTGTAGTAAAATTACGCAAATTTTTATCTTCAGAGCATGAGGTTGTCGCAATGTCGGTTTCAAAAAAACCTATGGTACTGGTGATTCTCGATGGCTACGGCTATCGCGAAGATCAGCAAGATAACGCCATTTTCAACGCTAAAACTCCGGTGATGGATAGCCTGTGGGCCAACCGTCCGCACACGTTGATTGATGCTTCCGGCCTGGAAGTCGGTCTGCCGGATCGCCAGATGGGCAACTCCGAGGTGGGCCACGTCAACCTCGGTGCCGGGCGTATTGTCTACCAGGACTTAACCCGCCTGGACGTTGAGATTAAAGAGCGCACCTTCTTCACTAACCCGGTACTGCGCGGCGCGGTGGATAACGCGGTTAGCGCCGGCAAAGCGGTGCACATTATGGGCCTGCTCTCCGCAGGCGGCGTGCACAGCCATGAAGATCACATTATGGCGATGGTCGAACTGGCCGCCGAACGCGGCGCAGAGAAAATCTACCTGCACGCCTTCCTTGATGGCCGCGATACGCCGCCGCGCAGCGCTGAATCCTCGCTGAAAAAATTTGAAGAGAAGTTCGCCGCCCTCGGTAAAGGCCGCGTGGCGTCAATTATTGGTCGTTACTTCGCCATGGATCGCGACAACCGCTGGGATCGCGTCGAGCAGGCGTACGACCTGATGACCCAGGCCAAAGGCGAGTTCACCTTCGACAGCGCCGTTGCCGGGCTGCAAGCCGCTTACGCCCGCGACGAAAACGACGAGTTTGTGAAAGCGACGGTCATTCGCGCCGCTGGCCAACCCGATGCGGCAATGGAAGATGGCGACGCGCTGATTTTCATGAACTTCCGCGCCGACCGCGCCCGCGAAATCACCCGTGCCTTTGTTAACGCCGATTTTGACGGCTTCGCGCGTAAGAAAGTGGTCAATCTCGATTTTGTGATGCTGACCGAATACGCCGCCGACATCAAAACTGCCGTGGCCTACCCGCCGACCTCTCTTGCCAACACCCTTGGTGAGTGGATGGCGAAGAAAAATCGCACCCAGCTGCGTATCTCCGAAACGGAGAAGTATGCCCATGTCACCTTCTTCTTTAACGGTGGCGTTGAAGAGCCGTTCCCGGGCGAAGACCGCATCCTGATTAACTCCCCGAAAGTTGCCACTTACGATCTGCAACCGGAGATGAGCTCCGCCGAACTGACGGAAAAACTGGTCGCCGCCATTACCAGCGGCAAATATGACACCATCATCTGTAACTACCCGAATGGCGATATGGTTGGTCATACCGGTGTGTTTGATGCAGCTGTCGCCGCCGTGGAAGCGCTGGATAACTGCATTGCGCAGGTCACCCGCGCCGTTGAGTCCGTTGGCGGGCAGTTGCTGATTACCGCCGACCACGGCAACGCCGAGCAGATGCGCGATCCCTCAACCGGTCAGGCACATACCGCGCACACCAATCTGCCGGTTCCGCTGATTTATGTGGGTGACAAAAGGGTGAAAGCACTCTCCGGCGGCAAACTTTCCGACATCGCGCCGACCATGCTGTCGCTGATGGGCGAGGAAATCCCGCAAGAGATGACTGGTAAGCCGCTGTTCATCGTGGAATAATCGCTCCCCATGAGGGGAAAGGCGATTTTTTCAATTACATGGGTCGGGCTCCGACCTCTGCTCTGCGCCAGCGCACTCAGCGCTGGCGTTTTGCTGTGCGCCGTTCCCGCCCACGCGGATGACCGCGATCAGCTCAAATCTATCCAGGCCGATATCGCCGCCAAAGAGCGCGCGGTTCGCCAACAACAGCAGCAGCGCGCAGGCCTGCTTGCGCAGCTGAAGGCGCAGGAGGAGGCCATCTCCGCCGCTGCCCGCCAGCTGCACGAAACCGAAAGCACACTCTCTGAACTCAATAAACAGATTGATGAGATGAACGCCTCCATCGCCAAACTGGAGCGTCAGCGCGCGTCGCAGGAGCGCAATCTTGCCGCGCAGCTCGATGCCGCGTTTCGCCAGGGCGAGCACAGCGGTATCCAGCTTCTGTTGAGCGGTGAAGAGAGCCAGCGCGGCCAGCGTTTGCAGGCTTACTTCGGCTATCTCAACCAGGCGCGCCAGGAGACCATCGCGCAGCTCAAACAGACGCGTGAAGAGGTCACCTCGCAAAAGGCCGAACTGGAAGAGAAGCAGAGCCAGCAGCAAACCCTGCTTTATGAGCAGAAAGCGCAGCAGGCGAAGCTGGAGCAGGCGCGAAACGAGCGTAAAAAGACCCTTGCCGGGCTTGAATCCTCGATTCAGGAAGGTCAGCAGCAGCTCAGCGAGATGCGCGCTAACGAATCACGTCTGCGCGATCGCCTTGCCCGCGCGGAAGCAGCAGCGAAAGCCCGCGCCGAGCGCGAAGCCCGTGAAGCACAGGCGGTGCGTGAGCGGCAGAACGAGGCCAGCCGCAAAGGCACTACCTATAAGCCAACCGAGAGCGAACGCTCTCTGATGTCCCGCACCGGCGGCTTAGGCTCGCCGGCAGGCCGCGCGATATGGCCGGTTCGCGGTCCGTTACTCCATCGTTATGGCGAACAGCTGCAGGGTGAGCTACGGTGGAAAGGGATTGTTATCGGTGCGTCTGAAGGCAGCGAAGTCAAAGCCATCGCCGACGGGCGCGTGATCCTCGCCGACTGGCTACAGGGCTATGGCCTGGTGGTTGTCGTAGAGCACGGCAAAGGTGATATGAGCCTTTATGGTTATAACCAAAGCGCCCTCGTTAGCGTCGGTGCGCAGGTGCGCGCAGGCCAGCCGATAGCTCTCGTCGGGAGCAGTGGTGGTCAGGGCCGGCCTTCACTCTATTTTGAAATTCGCCGTCAGGGCCAGGCGGTCAATCCACAGCCGTGGTTGGGAAGATAGGTTTGCTTCAACTTCGCCGCATCGTGATCACTCTTGCCAGCGTGCTGGCGCTCTCCTCGCCGGTGTTTGCCGGCAAACTGGCCATCGTTATCGACGATTTTGGCTACCGTCCCCAGACAGAAAACCAGGTGCTGGCCATGCCGCAGGCGGTCTCCGTCGCGGTGCTGCCCAATGCCACGCACGCCCGCGACATGGCGACCAAAGCGCACAATAGCGGCCACGAAGTGCTGATCCATCTGCCGATGGCACCGCTCAGCAAACAGCCGCTGGAAAAAGATACCCTGCGCCCGGAGATGGGCAGCGCAGAGATTGAGCGCATCATCAGTGACGCCGTGAATAAAGTGCCCTATGCCGTCGGGTTGAATAACCATATGGGCAGCGCCATGACCTCCAGCCTGTTTGGCATGCAGAAAGTGATGCAGGCGCTGGAGCGCTATAACCTCTACTTCCTCGACAGCATGACCATTGGCAATAGCCAGTCGATGCGCGCAGCCTCCGGCACTGGGGTAAAAGTGATTAAGCGCAAAGTGTTCCTCGACGATACGCAGAATGAGGGCGATATTCGCCGTCAGTTCGAGCGTGCCGTCGCGCTGGCGCGCCGTAACGGCTCGGCTATCGCTATTGGACACCCACATCCGGCGACCGTACGCGTATTGCAGCAGGCGCTGGCAAACTTACCCTCTGACATTACGCTGGTGCGACCGAGCGATCTGCTTCATGAGCCGCAGGTCGACAACTCAACGCCAGCCAAACCTGACGCGCAGCCGCAGCCGCCACGTAACCCGTTCCGCGTTGCGAAGGTGTGTAAAGCGAAGCAGAAGCCAGAGCCGGTGAATGCCAGCCGCTTCTTTAGCGTGTTGGGAGAGAGCATCAGCGAAAGTACGCTGGTACAGTACTTCCAGCACCAGTGGCAGGGCTGGGGCCGGAAGTAAGCAGCGCTGCTAGTAGATTTTCACCGCTTTACGGGCAAGACGGTGGTGTGACGTCGTCTTGTCCCGCCATTTATACAGACGAAGTGACCACAGCAGCGCCTGATAAGCAAGCTTAGGGCTGCGGACATTAGTGACCAGACGTTTAAACATTCCTGATGCATATATTTCGGCAATCATGCGCTTGCGAATTATTTCATCCGGCTCTTTTCGCACGGCGTGGCATACGCGGAGTGCTTCATACGTAATTTGTTGGTGGAATTCGGGATATATTGTAATGCGGTCAGCGTAATCGCGATTCAATTTCTCCAGCAGGCGCGTAATTTTCATGTAATGACGCTGATAGGCAAGGTTCTTTAATCCCTGGCGCTTCAAACGGCTGACCGAACAGCCATGGAGAAAATATTTATATAACGATTGTTCGGTATAACGCACGCGTTTGGCGTTATACATAAATTCGGTACTCCAGATAATATCCTGGTGATGCAGCCCGGGAATAAATTCAATACGATTTTGCTTAATTACATCGTGGCGATAAACGCCCATCCAGACCACGTGCGTCCAGCGACGGCTTGCCAGCGCCACTCTTAACCAATCAGGCCCGCTGAGTACGCCGGTAGAACGAATACGATCCAGCGGAATGGATTGCCAGGTGCTGCCGTTCTGCCGATCGCACCAGTCCGAGTTACACTGCGCGACGTCCAGATTGTCCTCCAGCGCCATTTTCATCAGTGTTTCATACATTTGCGGATAGACAATATCATCGGCATCGACGAACGCGACGTATTCACCTGTGGCATACGTTAAGCCACGATTACGCGCCACCGAGGCACCGGCATTACACTGGTGAATAAGCTGGATATGCGGGTACTTCTTTGCATAACGCTCTGCTATTTCAGCAGAATTATCGGTCGAACCATCATTGACAATGATGATTTCAAGCGCCGTCCAGGTTTGCGCTAACAGGGATTCCATGCAAGGTACAAAGTCATCGCCCGCATTGTAGAGGGGGATAATAACGCTAAGCTTACCAGGGCTATTCATCATTAATTACCTGATTTATTGTCATTACAGTGACTATTTTTAAATTGTTTTAATTAAGAAAAAATTAAGGTCTGGCAGATTGATTAGGTAAATTCTCAGACACAGCGGTTACGATTAAGTTTCATCGCCGATGCAAACTAAGATTATTCAGAGTAGCCTGGGGAGTTAAGGGGCGTAATAAGAGTATTGCGGAATTGCGAAGAATTTATGACACTGACAAAAGTTTACATTTAATAAATGTGTTTTGAGATTTATCGCAGAAAAAAGGGCCATTATCTGGCCCTTACTCTTTTAATCCCAACTCAACACGACTTTGCCGGACTGACCCGAACGCATCGCGTCAAATCCTTGCTGGAATTCATCGATCCCGAAGCGGTGGGTAATGATCGGTGAGAGGTCGAGACCGGACTGGATCAGCGCGGCCATTTTGTACCAGGTTTCGAACATCTCACGGCCATAAATCCCTTTGATAAACAGCCCCTTGAAGATGACTTTGTTCCAGTCGATCGACATCTCCGAAGGCGGAATACCGAGCATGGCAATGCGTCCGCCGTGGTTCATGGTATCGAGCATGGTACGGAATGCCGCAGGCGCGCCGGACATCTCCAGACCTACGTCGAACCCTTCCGTCATCCCCAGCTCCGCCATCACCTCAGTAAGGTTCTCTTTGGCGACGTTTACCGCGCGTGTGACGCCCATTTTGCGTGCCAGCTCAAGGCGATATTCGTTCACATCGGTGATCACCACATGGCGCGCGCCAACGTGTTTGGCGACCGCGGCCGCCATAATGCCGATGGGGCCTGCGCCAGAGACCAGCACATCTTCGCCCACCAGATCGAAGGAGAGCGCCGTATGCACGGCGTTACCAAACGGGTCGAAAATGGATGCCAGTTCGTCAGGGATATTGTCCGGGATTTTGAAGGCGTTAAAGGCCGGGATCACCAGGTACTCCGCAAAACAGCCCGGGCGATTGACGCCGACGCCGACGGTATTACGGCATAAATGGGTACGACCGGCGCGGCAGTTACGGCAGTGTCCGCAGGTGATATGCCCTTCGCCGGAGACGCGATCGCCGATTTTGAAGCCTTTCACTTCCTGGCCGATGCCAACCACTTCACCTACGTACTCATGACCGACCACCATCGGTACCGGAATGGTTTTTTGCGACCACTCATCCCAGTTGTAGATGTGCACATCGGTGCCGCAAATCGCGGTTTTGCGGATCTTAATCAGCAGATCGTTGTGCCCAACTTCCGGTTCCGGCACATCGGTCATCCAGATGCCTTCTTGCGCTTTCAGTTTGGATAACGCTTTCATTTCACGTCCTCAGATCACACCCAGTTGTTTACCAATGCGGGTAAAGGCTGCTACCGCGCGTTCAATTTGTTCAGGCGTATGGGCCGCCGACATCTGTGTACGAATACGCGCCTGGCCTTTCGGCACCACCGGGAAGAAGAAGCCCGTGACGTAAATGCCCTCTTTTTGCAGTTCGCGGGCAAAGTTTTGCGCCACCACGGCATCGCCCAGCATCACCGGGATAATGGCGTGATCGGCACCCGCCAGCGTAAAGCCCGCGGCGCTCATCTGTTCGCGGAACAGGCGGGCGTTGGCCCACAGGCGATCGCGCAGTTCGCCGCCGGACTCCAGCATCTCCAGTACTTTGATCGAGGCGCTGACAATCGCAGGCGCCAGCGAGTTGGAGAAGAGATAAGGGCGCGAACGCTGACGCAGCCACTCCACCACCTCTTTACGCGCAGCGGTATAACCGCCTGATGCGCCGCCGAGCGCTTTGCCAAGCGTTCCGGTAATGATGTCGACCCGGCCCATCACGTCGCAATATTCGTGGGTTCCGCGGCCGTTGGCACCGACAAAACCGACTGCGTGCGAGTCATCGACCATCACCAGCGCATCATATTTATCTGCCAGGTCGCAGACTCCTTGCAGGTTGGCGATCACGCCATCCATTGAGAAGACGCCGTCGGTGGCGATCAGCACGTGGCGGGCCCCTGCTGCACGCGCTTCTTGCAGACGGGCTTCCAGCTCCTGCATGTCATTGTTGGCGTAACGGTAGCGCTTCGCTTTACACAGACGCACGCCGTCAATGATCGATGCGTGGTTGAGGGCATCAGAAATGATGGCATCTTCCGCGCCGAGCAGCGTCTCAAACAGCCCGCCGTTCGCATCGAAGCAGGAGGAGTAAAGAATGGAGTCTTCCATGCCGAGGAAGTCGGCCAGCTTCTTCTCCAGTACTTTGTGGCTATCCTGCGTGCCGCAGATAAAGCGCACCGAGGCCATGCCGAAACCGTGGCTATCCATACCGGCTTTTGCGGCGGCAATCAGCTCCGGGTGGTTGGCGAGACCAAGGTAGTTGTTGGCGCAGAAGTTGATGACGTGGCTACCATTCGCCACGGTGATGTCAGCCTGCTGCGCTGACGTGATAATGCGTTCCTCTTTGAACAACCCTTCCGCACGTGCGGTTTGCAGATCGTTCGTTAACTGTTGATAAAAATCCCCACGCATCGCAATTCTCCAGACTGGGCAAATTTCGGCACATATTACCCAAAGCTATACGTTGATACGAGATGACGCTTCACTGCTTATCCGTTTTGCAGCATAAATCACGCATAGCCCTCCCCTTTCCCGGGGAATGGCTGAAGGGGCAGCAATGTGATGGTATGATAAAGTTATTCGTGTCTGAGATTGTCTCAACGCTTCATTTTGCAAAGGTACAGTTATGATCATCGTCACTGGCGGCGCGGGTTTTATCGGCAGCAATATCGTTAAAGCCCTGAATGACAAAGGCATCACCGATATCCTGGTGGTGGACAACCTGAAAGACGGCACTAAGTTTGTCAATCTGGTCGACTTGCATATCGCCGACTATATGGATAAAGAGGATTTTCTGATCCAGATTATGTCTGGCGAAGAGTTCGGCGAGATTGAAGCGGTGTTCCATGAAGGTGCGTGCTCCTCTACCACCGAGTGGGATGGCAAGTACATGATGGAGAACAACTATCAGTACTCCAAAGAGCTGCTGCACTACTGCCTGGAGCGCGAAATCCCCTTCCTGTATGCCTCATCCGCAGCCACTTACGGCGGACGCACCTCTGACTTTATTGAATCGCGCGAATATGAAAAGCCGCTTAACGTCTACGGCTACTCGAAAATGCTGTTCGACGAGTATGTACGTAGCATTCTGCCAGAAGCGAACTCACCGATTGTCGGCTTCCGCTATTTCAACGTCTATGGCCCGCGCGAAGGGCACAAAGGCAGCATGGCGAGCGTCGCTTTCCATCTCAATACGCAGTTGAACAACGGCGAGAGCCCGAAACTGTTTGAAGGCAGCGACAACTTCAAGCGCGATTTCGTCTACGTTGGCGATGTGGCGGCGGTCAATCTCTGGTTCTGGGAAAACGGTGTCTCCGGCATCTTTAACCTCGGCACCGGCCGCGCGGAGTCCTTCCAGGCCGTAGCGGATGCAACGCTCGCTTTCCATAAAAAAGGCAGCATTGAGTACATCCCGTTCCCGGACAAGCTGAAAGGCCGCTATCAGGCGTTTACGCAGGCCGATCTCACCAACCTGCGCGCGGCGGGCTACGACAAGCCGTTTAAAACCGTGGCTGAAGGCGTGAGCGAATATATGGCCTGGCTGAACCGCGACGCGTAAGTATGAAAATTCTGGTCATTGGACCCTCCTGGGTGGGCGACATGATGATGTCGCAAAGTCTCTACCGCACGCTGAAGGCGCGCTTTCCCCAGGCGATAATCGATGTGATGGCACCCGCGTGGTGCCGTCCGCTTTTATCGCGCATGCCGGAAGTTAACGAGGCGATCCCGATGCCGCTCGGTCACGGCGCGCTGGAGATTGGCGCGCGCCGTAAGCTGGGACACAGCCTGCGCGAACGGCGTTACGATCGCGCCTACGTGCTGCCTAACTCCTTTAAATCTGCGCTGGTTCCCTTCTTTGCCGGCATTCCGCACCGTACCGGCTGGCGCGGCGAGATGCGCTACGGCGTACTTAACGATGCGCGCGTGCTGGATAAGCAAGTCTGGCCGCTGATGGTCGAGCGCTATGTTGCGCTGGCGTATGACAAAGGCGTGATGCACTCGGCGAAAGATCTGCCGCAGCCGCTGTTATGGCCGCAGTTGCAGGTCAATGAGAGTGAGAAGCTACAGGTTTGCGCCACCTTCGATCTTTCGTCTGAGCGCCCGATGATCGGTTTTTGTCCCGGGGCAGAGTTTGGCCCGGCGAAACGCTGGCCGCACTATCACTATGCTGAGCTGGCGAAACAGCTGATTGATGAAGGCTATCAGGTGCTGCTGTTCGGCTCGGCAAAAGATCACGACGCGGGTAATCAGATTTTGGCCGCGCTGAGCGTTGAGCAACAGGCGTGGTGCCGCAACCTGGCGGGAGAAACGCAGCTGGAGCAGGCCGTGGTACTGATTGCCGCCTGTAAAGCGGTGGTAAGTAATGATTCAGGCTTGATGCACGTTGCCGCCGCGCTCGATCGCCCGCTGGTTGCGCTCTATGGCCCAAGCAGCCCCGATTTCACGCCGCCGCTCTCCCACAAAGCGCGCGTGATCCGCTTAATCTCTGGCTACCATAAGGTGCGCAAAGGCGATGCCGCGGAAGGGTATCACCAGAGCCTGATCGATATTACGCCGCAGCGCGTGCTGGATGAGTTGAATGGTTTGTTGCTGGCAGCAGAAGGATAAGCGATGCGGGTCTTGATTGTGAAAACCTCGTCAATGGGCGATGTGCTGCACACGCTGCCTGCGCTGACCGATGCCGCGCAGGCCATTCCAGGCATTCGTTTTGATTGGGTGGTGGAAGAGGGGTTTGCGCAAATTCCTTCCTGGCATGCAGCGGTCGATCGCGTTATCCCGGTGGCGATCCGCCGCTGGCGCAAAGCGTGGTTTTCCGCGCCTGTTACAGCAGAGCGCCAGGCGTTTCGCAACGCGGTGAAGGAGAGGCAGTATGACGCCATCATTGACGCGCAGGGGCTGGTGAAGAGCGCCGCGCTGGTCACCCGGCTGGCGCATGGCGTGAAACATGGGATGGACTGGCAATCCGCGCGCGAGCCGCTGGCGAGCCTGTTCTATAATCGCCGTCACGCCATTGCGAAGCAGCAACACGCGGTTGAACGGACGCGCGAGCTCTTTGCGAAGAGTCTGGGCTACGCCAAACCGCAGGCGCAGGGCGACTACGCTATTGCGCAGCATTTCACCTCCAGCGCTGTGCCAGCTTCCTCCTATGCCGTCTTTTTACATGCCACCACGCGCGATGATAAACACTGGCCGGAGAGCCACTGGCGCACATTGATTGGCCTGCTTAACGGCAGCGGCTTGCAGATAAAGCTCCCCTGGGGAGCCGCGCATGAAGAGGCGCGTGCGAAGCGGTTAGCGCAAGGGTTTGATTACGTTGAAGTGTTGCCGAAGATGACTCTTGAGAAGGTCGCGCAGACACTTGCTGGCGCGAAGTTCGTGGTGTCGGTGGATACGGGCCTCAGTCATTTGACGGCGGCACTGGATCGACCAAATATCACGTTATATGGCCCAACCGATCCCGGGCTTATTGGCGGGTATGGAAAAAACCAGCATATATGCCGCGCAACTGATGGCGACTTAGCCCATCTCAGCGCAGATAACGTTTTTAATGAGATAGCCTGTTTAGCATAAAGGAAAGTGAATGCCAGTCTCGATGAATGCGCAAACCTGGAAGGGGCGAAGTGAGAAAGCCGCCTTTATTATGGAGTATGGTACGTTTATCATTAGCGCCGCTACGCTGGTCGTCGCGATGATAAATAATAACTTGAGCATGAAGCTGTTTAATATCTGCGGGATCCTTGCAATATTAACGCTAATAATTAAAGGAAGGTCGTCAAATATAAACTGGAAGATTTTCGCATTGCCCGCTTCCATTCTGTTTATTGGCATCATCGATCTTATCTGGTACAAGCTTTTTAAAGTTAGTAACTCGCCCTTTCAGGCGACGTACCATAACTACATCAATACCGTGCGGGTCTTTATTTTTGGTTTCTTTATCGTATTGCTGGCCGCCACGACAAAAATTAAGTACAAGAGCAGCGTGCTCCTTTATCTTCTCTACTCAGTCTCTTTTATTATTCTGGGCTACGCGCTGTTTCAGAAATTCTCTATCGGCATGGACAGGATTGATTTTGGTATCGGCACGTCAACGGGCGCCGCTTACTCCATCATGCTGGTTGGGTTGATCAGCGCGGTATCCATCCTGTATACATCCAGAAGACATCCGCTGTTATTTGTGCTGAACACGGTGATGGTCTTTGCTGCTCTGGTGATGACACAGACCCGCTCATCTATCTTGATTTTCCCAATCATCTGCTGTGTCACCATCGCTACTTATTACCTTAAGAATACGAAAAAACTTCTTCTGGGAATGTGTGGTTTCTTAGCATTGATGATTGTTCTTGGACTCGTGTTTAGCCATTCAATCTCCAGTCGGTACGATGCCGCCGTTAACGATATAAACTTATATCAGCAAGGGGATGGTAACTCCTCCCTCGGTGCACGGTTTGCAATGTACAGGTCCGGTATGACGCTCTTTAAAGAAGCGCCATTGAAATGGCGTTCGGCTGAAGAACGCTCGCAGGAAGTTGAAAATCTAATCGTCAAAGATAAGACGTTAAGCTCTGCGATGGTATATATCAATGTTCATCTGCATAACGAAATTGTCGAGAATGCCTCACTCAAGGGTATTATTGGCGTAATTTCCGTTCTCTGTTTTTATGCCGCGCTGATCTTTTCCGCCTGGTACTATCGTGCGCTGGGGCTATTTGCTTTCAGCCTTGCAATAATTGGCACCGGGCTAAGCGACGTACTTATTTGGGCGAGAAGCGTGCCGATTATCATTATCTGCGGCCTGACACTACTTTTACTCTTCAATAAGATTCGCAGCACGCAATAGCATGATGAATTAATGGCCACCGCGTGTGGCCATTTTATTGCGTTGCGTTCATCCTGCCTGACATCAGCCTTTCCAGCCCGTGAACTAACGTGCGCTCATCGATATCAGAAACGAAATGCGTGGGAGAGATAATTTGCTGCGCGCACTCGTTATTTGGTGCCCAAATGAGCGGCGACGGATACTCGACGGTGCGTGCCTGAGGGTAGAGCGCCAGCATTGGCCGGTTAAAGGCTGAAGCGATATGCACCAGTGCGGTATCGACGGAGACAACGTATTTGCTGAGCTTCGTTAAGGCTACGGTATAGATAAAATCAGGATAGGGCAGCGTTTCAATATTGCTTACAGGGATGGTCGATAAGTCATCCGGATGGCCAGTATAGATAATTCTCAGGCCAGGATGATGCTGTGCAAACCAACTGTGGATATGCATCATCTGTTCAGATGAAAGGCGGCAAATCTTCTTGGCGCCCAGTGGATTGATAACAACAACATCAGACGATCCTACCAACGCACTCACCGCATCCTCGACCTCGGCCGGAATAGCGATATCGTAGCGATAATCATCGTCTGCATCGCTGCCGAAAAGCTGTCGCACAATGACGTTTGTGCGCGAAGACATATGCTCATTCAACTGCTCGTCATGAGGGTTATAGCGCGAATAGTAGCGCTTGTACCATTTATCAAATCCCAGCACGTACGAATCCCGAAAACCGGAGAGCAGGAGCGCATGACCAAAGCAGGGAAACGTTTCGAAGGGATCCAGAACAACATCGAACTGCCGCTCTCGTAACTGGCGTCGGAGTTTAAGCGTTTCCGTCAGGCTGTTTGATTTTTTTATAAACAGCTGTTCAATATGCGGGTGCGCTTTGAGGAAAGCGTGCCCCGTGCCGCAAGAGAGTATCGATAATGTGATACCTTTTCTGGCCAGTATTCTGTAAAGCGCGCTGAGAACAATCAGGTCGCCAATCTTACTGTTGTCATGAATTAACAAGCAGCTTTTTATGCTTTTGCCATCAATATCAGCTCCCCTTCTGTTTTTAAACAACACAGAGAGGAAGTTGATTTTAATTTTATTGATTAAATGCTTTTTCTTCTTGTGGAAAGTTCCAAGGCGCATTTTTCTTACCAAAAAGGTTTCTGTCACTAGTTAGCAAAGGTATTTGCTTTGCGTTCGAAATCAATTTTTTCATGCAACTCGCGACTTTTTTTATAATGATTATTTTCAAGTTCATCGGGTTGAATGAAAGGAATGATGTCGTAACTAATTGCAGTATCATCCGAAAGATTAAAGATATTAATATCGGGAATGTTAGCCCGCATAAAGATAAAGAAAGGTAAGATCTTGGGCAGATCTTTACTTAATTCAGATGGCATCGGATTATTGCTTTCATCATAAAAGCGGCGGCAGGTATTCGTCAGGTCGAGGCCTGAGCAAATAATGGCACTGTACTGCAACGAATACGCAATTTGAATCGCGGTGTAAGCCACCGTATGGCATGAGCAGTAGCCCAAAGCGATATCTTTACTGAAGCCGACCAGACGCCCTTTCTTTGACCATGGGATATTGATGAGTAAATTTTTATGCAGGCGGCTTTTCATCAGAAACTTTACCTTTTTAACCGCCCCACCTTTTTCCCGTTTGTAGAAGGCGCGCAGGACCAGGCAATTTTCGCGCAGATAACGCTTATCCTCCTCCGATGCCGCCTCGTACACATCTGCGTTAACGATGGTAAAACGGCTGCTGCGGCTGAAGTGATAAAAATCATCGCGTCGCTGCAGCAAAAAGCGGGCGTCCGTTAAAACGTAAATCAACGGAGTAATATCGTTCTCGATTAAATATGCGGCTGACCCGTTGACCGCGATCACATCACGAGTTCGAAGAATCGACAGAGGTGTCTTCTTTGACGTAGGCCCAGACAGAAAGATAACAATGTCATCTGAAGACTTGTGTCTTTTCAACCGTTCAACACATGCATGTGTAATATATTTAATATTTTTCATAATAAACCTGTTGGGATTAATACATATTACTGTTTCAGACTAACAATATGCTTATCTTTAATAATGCGGGCCAAACTTGAAAAATTTTTATACTTTTTCAGCGAACCGGTTTGCCTTTAACCCTACGAATAAAATTACGTATCTTTTTCTTATAAACGAACTGGTAGTAGCCAAGATCCTTCACGCTATTAACAATACCGTAATGTCGCTCGAGGTCGATGCGGTCTTTGGCTTTTCGTATCCGGGATGGCGATTTACCTGACAAATCGATGATGCGAACCTCACCGCCTTGAATGATAAAATTGCCTTTATGCGGATCGCCTGAAACCATACCATTTTTATGCAACTCATCTATCGATAATTTTATTTTTTGTTTCAGTTCATCATCAATAGAGGTAAAGTCTGCTAACTCAATACCATCAATATATTCAATTAACATAATATAGGAGTGGGCAAAGCGAAATGTCTTTTTAGCCGCCAGCAGATAAAAATCATTGATTGCACCAGCGCCATTTTTCCTGATGCGTTCAGTCTGATGAAACAAGGCCTCATAGTAATCGCCCTTGAAAATAGACTTGAGAAAACGCTCTGTTTTTTTCTGCTTAGGTGCGAAGACTTTTAAAATGTACTTACCATATTCCGTATTGATTAACACAACTTTTGTGTCATCAATACTACGAAAAACTTTTATCACATCGAGATTATAATCCATGAAATCTTTAAAGATTTTCAGGTATTTTTCACCCCCTGTTTTGGTGAAAACAACATAATCCCCAACTTGATATTTGTCACTCATAAATTAAACCAGCTATTATTTTATTTTGAATGTAAAGAATATTTTCTCAGAAGATATAAAAAACCTGCTTTGATACCTGCCATATATTTATGTTGCACCAGAAGATGTTTGTATCTCTTCTTAAACTCAATAAATGTTCTTGCGTCACGCGGCGGTTGATCTTTCCATGGTGACGCAGCTAACGCAGTTTGATAGTAGATGGTGGATGGATACGTCGCCCATTTATGCCAGGGTTTTGTTGCACCTGTATAGTGTATTAATACTGTTTCATCCGAAATAATATTCTTGAAATTCTGGTGAGTGCGATCTTTTAACTCACTCTTAATGGTGTAAATTGTATTAAATTTTCCCGGCAGGAAATGGACTTTATCTTTTAGTAATACATTAAGCACATCCTGATCCGGATACTTAAATTGTATGCCACAGTTATTTTTATCAAGCAGAATGGAGAATGCACGATTAGTGAGATCGTTTTTTACCCACTCTTTAAGATTGGCAAACACCACGCCAGAGTTGAAATAATTGTTGCGGATGTCAGGGTCTTTTAATCTTTCGATGGCTTTACTTTGCATCGAATCAACATCCCTGACCACTGCGGCGGCAACGTTTTCAAGATTACACCCAGCCAGCTCGTCAAGCTTACCTTTACAAAAGACGTCGGCGTCGAGATAGAGCAACTTATCGAAGCTGTTGCTGAAGTATTCAAAGGCGAACAACCTGAAATACATGGCGCGTGACCATATTTTGGTGCTCGGAAGATCGCTCAGGCATTCAGCATTAATCAAGTATAAGCTGATTTTGATTGCATACTTCTCAGCCAGAACCGCTATTCGCTTCAGGAAACAGTCATCATACTCATCTGAAATGATGTGGTAATTAATGCTGATGCTGTTATTGATTACAATCGACGTTATTGATACGCCAACCCAATCAAGATAGTTGCGATCAATTCCATAGGCGATGTTTAGAGCGTTGGTTGTTTTCTCTTTGCTATGATCAAAAACTTCGAATTCAGAAATTTTAATACCTGGAAATGAGTCCACTGCATCACCTATGTATTTTTTTAGTTTGCGATTTTCTTTTGAAAATAGAACAAATAACTAATCAACCCTTTAACGAACTTCTTCTGATGCAGCATATGCTTGGCACAGTATCGATACTGATTTGCATTGGTTGGCTTCAGTAAGCGATCATTTTTCCACGGCGACTCTCTTTTCGCCCGCAGAAAGCCCTGTGAAACAGGATAGTCCGACCAGTCGTGCCACGGCTTTGTTGGCCCAATATAATGAATAAATACCGTCTTTTCGTTTACCGGATTTAATACACCGGTTTTCAATTCATAATTAATGCTGTACTGAGTATTAAATTTTTTATCAATAAACTTCGCTTTATTCACCAGCAGCATATTCAATACATCTTGATCGAGATGCGTAATTTTGCTGGCGACAATCGGATCGCGTAACATTTCAATCGCATTCCGCGAGATATCATTCGCTGTCCAGCACGGGATATTAATCAGCAAAAAACCCGCATTAAAATAACCGCTAACTAATCCTGGCGAGTCCAGGCTTACCGCCCGCTTTTGCCACCAGGTGATATCACCTTCAGCAACAACCGCGGCGATCTCATGATCCTTGAACTCAAGATCAATCAGCTCCTGGACGCTACCCTGACAGGCGATATCCGCATCAAGATAGAGCACGCGGTCGGCTTTTTCCGTAAAGTAATCAGCGATAATGAAGCGGAAATAGGTCGCATAGGTCCAGTTTTTGGTGCTGGGAAGCGATTTTAATTTATCGCAGTTCACCAGATAAACCGTAATTCTTGACTGGTACTGCTCTGCGAGTGAAGAGAATTTTTTGTTATCCTCTTCGGTTATATAATCCGTAAAGACATGGAAGGATAAACGCTTATCTTTATTATTTAAAAGAATTGACGCTATCGAGATCCCACATCCATAAAGAAAGTTTTTATCGATGCCGTAAGCGATATTAAACGTACTGATGCCAGCATCAGATAAATAGTTATAATCCTTTATCGAAAGAATCACTTCTTTCTCATCAAAATAAGTTTGGCTCATTTAATGCTCGTTGTCAGTGCAGCGAGGACAGAGCGAATCGCCTCTCGCATATTTCGATTATATGTTTCGCTGTAAAACCCGTTGATTGACTGCTTAATCGTATCCGGCTGGAACGAGGTACGACGATCAACGACCTGCTGTAGCAATGTCACAAACTCAGCCATTTCGCCCGGCGGGTAGAGGTAACCATTCACGCCCTGGCGAATAATATCTTCCGGGCCGGCCACACAGTTTGCACTGATACAGGGAATGCCCCACGCCATCGCCTCCAGCAGCACCATGCCGAAGCCTTCAAAAGATGAGGTCAGCAGCAATGCGGAGACTTTTTTTATCTTGTCCCTGACCACGTCCCAGGGCTGAGCCTGCCAGCCATGCCAGGTGATGTTGCGGTCGATATTGAGCTTGCGCGCGTAGGCCCTGCACTTTTCAAAATCCGAGCCATCGCCAATCGCATGCAGATGCCAGTCGCCCTTGACCTGCGCGAGGCCATCAAGCAGATCTTTAACCCGTTTCTGCCCTTCAAACTTCATCCTGCCGACATATAAGAAGGTCGTGATCTCATCCGCATTCGGGGCGGGGATCGTATCAGCCTGCGGTTCGACCGGGTTATAGATGACGTGGATTACCTCCGGCACAATATCCCGCGCCTCCATCTGCCTTTTGATGCCGCTGCTTATCGCGAGGTGGTAATCAGCCCAGGCTACACAGTCGCCGTGCTTTTTATGATCCAGCGAGAAATGCGGCCAGGACAAAACGGTAAAACGATGTTTGCATTTCCGCTTGGCTCTGTTTGCCAGAAAGCAGGAAGGTGTATCAATACAGATAACGAGGTCGGGCTTATGCTCATCTACCCAGCGCTTGAAATTACGGATATGTATCGCGCGCCTGAGGAAGCTAAGTTTACTGTTCGAGAAGGAGTAAGCGGCGTTAATCCCTGCCAGCCATCCTTTATCCATTTTGTCGTTACGGCAAAAAAAGAACATCTCACACTGTGCAAAGGCGTCTTGCTGAAACGAATGAATGACAGCTTTGATGACCGTTTCCATGCCACCAAAGCCCGATACGGCTTCGCCAACAAATGCAATTTTCATTGAGTGACCACTTCTCATTTTAGAGAGACTTTCGTTCCGTTCGTTCGCGGATCCTTTCAGCCCGGGCCTGCGCTTGCGCTAATAATCCCGCTTCTTGCTGAACAATCTTTCGCGGCGACGCGGCAAAGTAAACCGTAAGAAAACGCCAGATATCCCGCTGGGTAAGACCAATATTGAGTGAAGAGAAGTAGAGCCCAATCAGATCCTTATCGCGCCAGCGCGTCGGCACATGCGCGCGCATTTGCGCACGATGAAGATCGATCACCGAGATTTTCAGATGCTGCTCATCGCCGTCAAACGGCAGATGAAGCAGAAAATGGCAGATATAACAGTCGCGATGGTTTACGCCAGCCTGATGCATCTTGCGCACCATGGTCGCGACGCGCCGAATAATCATCCGTTTAACGCGCGGTTCCGGCGGCCTCTTCAGCCAGTCGGCGCAATAATCTTCCAGACTAATGGTTGGCGTCAGATCTTCAGTGATAATAAAGGAGGTTTTATTGATAGGGTTGGCACCCTTTTCGCCGAACCCAACGCCGTGCATGGTATCAACACCCGCATCATGCAGACGATGAATGGCTTTCCACTCGCGATCGGCACCCAGCACCGGCAGGCGCAGCGAAAGCAGGTTTTTCACTACCTCTTTAAACGCGGTGCCCTGATGCCATTTCAGGAAATAGCTTTTACCGGCAAGTTCAAAACGCAGGGTGCGGCGCGTTTCTAGCTGGCGAAACACCTCTCCCTGTAACTTTTCAACTTCAGTAAACGCATCTTTACCCCGCCAGAGTGTCGCCAGCGGCTCTTTCAATTCAACCATTCACTTCACCCGTAATGATGTCCGCCGCTCTCTCCGGCAGGCTATAAAGATCTTCTGTGTCCGCGAAGTGGCGCGCCCGCGCAGCCCACGCTTCGCGCAAGGCTGGCTCTTGCAGCGCATGCTGTAGCGCCTCGTTTAACGTGGCCTGAGACCATGGTTCGTCAATTACCACGCCGCACTGCGCGCGAGAAATATAGTGCGCATATCCACAAACGGCGCTGACGATCACCGGCAGGCCGGCGGTTATCGCTTCGAGCAGCACAATGCCCGCCGCTTCCTGGTAAGCCGGATGCATCAGCAGATCGGCACCCGCCATCAGTTCAGCTACATCGCTGCGCCCTGAAAAGAAGTGCACATTCTCTTTGATGCCTGCCTTCGCCGCCTGTGCGGCAAAGCGTCCGGGCTTGTCCTGACCGACCACAAACAGCGTCGTTTTCTTTCTTAATGCTTCTGGCAGCGCGGCAACAGCGGCAAGCGTTCGATCAACGCCTTTCCTGCTGAAATCGGATCCGACCTGTAACAGCCAGAACTGATCGTCCGCGATGCCATTTTTTTCACGGAAGATCTGGCGGGCATTGGCGATCTGCTGGCTGTATTTACGATCCGGATAGATCCCCGGTGGCAGAATGTGAAACCTGTCGCTTTCTGTATGGTAGTGCCGTTGAAAATCGCCGATCTGTTTATCCGTCAGCATCAGCAGCTGCGTCGCTTTCCCTTGTTCAAAGGTCGCTTTCTCAAAGGCGGCATAATGGCGATAGCGAGACGTCAGGCGGTAGAAAAAGCCCTTCTCCTGGGCCACTTTTTCGGCGTAACAAACATCGGCCGCATAATAGACATCAAGGCCCGGCATTTTATTAAAGCCGACCACGCGATCGGCGGGATGCTGCGCCAGATGCGCCACTACCCAGGCGTGATATTCGGCGTTGCGACCGTGGTTGGTGCGCGAGGAGACCGGGACGCGGATCAGCTCAAACCCGGCTGGCACATCGCCTTCCCAGGACTGGACATAAACCCTGACATGATGCCCGCGCCCGGCAACGGTTTGCGCAATACGCATAAAGTCGCGCTGCAGACCGCCGAAGGGAAAATATTTGTATAAACAGAAAGCGACAATCATCAGGAGACGCCTTCTAAAGAGGGCAACATTTTCTCCGTTGCCGCGATGACATCTTCTGCCGGAATGACGGAGAGATATTTCTTGTTTCTGTCCAGCTGGCTGCGCGCAGGCATCGGCTGATAATTGCCGGCCCAGAACTGAATGATGTTGTCGCTCCACGGGCGCCAGAAAACGTGGTCGGTCGCGCCAAAGAGACAGATAATCGGCGTTTTCACCGCGGCGGCGATATGACCTGGCGCGGAATCCACGCCGATAAACAGCGCGGCGTGGGCAATTAAAGCGCCAAGTTCAGGAAAACGTGTTTTACCCGCCAGAGAGGTGACGGGCCTGCGCGCGCATCCGCGGGCAATCTCCTCAACGCAGGCGAGATCGTCCGCGCCAGGACCGGAGGTCAGCACAACGTCATAGCCCCGGGCTTGCAGGGCATCAATCACCTGCGAGAATTTTTCATTGTCCCAGCATTTAAACAGCTGTCGGGCAGTCGGCTGCACGACAACATAGTGTTCACCAACGTCTGCTTTATTCAGCGCGCTGCGCATATGCTCCCAGTGTTCGGGCGCGTAGCTCATGGTGGTTTCACGACAGAAGTCAGTGATGCCCAGCGGAGCAAGGGTCGATAAGTTACGCTCTACCGCGTGCTCACCGGCAAACGGCGCGAGATGGGTAAAACTCTTTTTCCAGAAAGCGGACTGACGATGGGCGTAATCCTGTGAAATTTTCACTTTTGCTGGCAGACAACGTACCAGCGGCGCCACGATATGTTGATCCGTCAGGTTGACGATGAGATCGTAATTATTCTTGCGTAATTGGCTCACAAGAGAGAAGAAATTCTGTATCTTTTCCTTTGATGACGCCCCTTTATTGCTCATGCCATAAAGAGCATGAATCTCCGGGTTTTCGGATAGGATTGGCATTGTGTCTTTGTAGAGCAGCATATCAATGCGCGCATCAGGATAGTTGCGTTTTAACGTGCTCACGACCGGCGTGGTCAGCAGCATGTCTCCATGAAAACGCATTTTAATAACCAGAATTCGGTGAAATGGCTTTTCCACAATCGGCTCTTCTTGATGTGATGTCCGTGAAAAATTACAGGCACGCTACCGCCCCAGGCTCGACAGCTACCTGAACACTGATATTGCGCACTTATAGATCTTTTATTGTACCACTTCTTTATCACCAATCCGACTCGAAGCACTTTTCAACAAAGCCCTTATAATGATCCTAAAAATCAACAAGATAAAAACATACCAATGCTGCATGGTGATAATGGGTACGTTCTGAAACATTCAATAAATTATATAAAAATGAAAAAAAATTCATAAGATTGATACTAATGACGTGATAAGAGGTGAATTTGACCGATTTCAGCAAAAGTAATAGCAATGGCGGTACTAAATACATAAAATCCCCAGCACATTCCTAAGCCTGCAACATACTATGCTCCAATTGCTCTACACCACACTGCTGTACATCATTCAGCCGCTGATTTGGGTGCGGTTGTGGGTGCGTGGTGCAAAAGCTCCGGCTTACCGCAAACGCTGGGGCGAGCGCTATGGCTTCTACAATAAGCCGTTGAAAGCAGGCGGCATCATGCTGCACTCCGTCTCGGTCGGCGAAACTCTGGCGGCGATTCCGCTGGTGCGCGCCTTACGTCACCGCTATCCCGATTTGCCGATTACCGTTACCACCATGACGCCAACTGGCTCTGAACGCGTTATGTCCGCATTTGGCGGCGACGTTCAGCATGTCTATCTGCCTTACGATCTGCCCGGCGCGCTAAACCGTTTCCTTGATAAGGTCGACCCCAAGCTAGTGTTGATCATGGAAACCGAGCTGTGGCCCAACCTGATTAGCGCGCTGCATAAACGAAACATTCCGCTGGTGATTGCCAACGCCCGCCTCTCGGCGCGCTCCGCCGCTGGCTATGCGAAGCTGGGTAAATTTATTCAGAAGCTGCTGCGCAAAATTACGCTGATTGCCGCGCAAAACAGCGAAGATGGCGACCGTTTTATCGCACTTGGCGCCAAACGCAATCAGCTTACCGTAACCGGTAGCCTGAAGTTTGATATCTCTGTCACACCGCAGCTTGCCTCCCGCGCTGTCGCCCTGCGTCGTCAGTGGGCACCTCATCGCCCGGTGTGGATTGCTACCAGCACCCACGAAGGCGAAGAGAGCATCATGCTGCTCGCGCATCAGGCCTTGCTAAAACAGTTTCCTGATTTACTCTTGATTCTGGTTCCACGTCATCCTGAACGCTTCCCTGACGCCGTGAATATGGTGCGGGAGGCGGGTTTGAGTTTCATCACGCGCTCTTCCGGCGAGATCCCCTCTGCCAGCACGCAGGTGGTGGTTGGCGACACGATGGGCGAGTTGATGCTGCTTTACGGCATTGCCGATTTGGCCTTTGTTGGCGGGTCGCTGGTAGAGAGAGGCGGGCATAACCCTCTTGAAGCCGCCGCGCATGCGATCCCGGTATTGATGGGGCCGCATACGTTCAACTTCAAAGATATCTGCGCGCGGTTGACGCAGGCTGATGGGTTGATCACCGTAAACGACGTGGATGCGCTCATCAAAGAGATCACCTCTTTGTTGACCGATGAAGATTACCGGAGTTTTTACGGTCGCCACGCAGTGGAAGTGCTCTACCAGAACCAGGGCGCTCTGCAGCTTCTGTTGCAACTGCTGGAACCCTATCTGCCACCTAAAGCGCAATAAGGTCGATTATGCAAAAGCGGGCAATCTACCCTGGTACGTTTGATCCCATCACTAACGGGCATATCGATATTGTGACCCGTGCCGCCGCGATGTTTGATGAGCTGATACTGGCGATTGCCGCCAGCCCAAGTAAGAAGCCGATGTTTAGCCTTGATGAGCGCGTTGCGCTGGCACAAGAAGCAACGGCGCATCTGCAAAACGTCAAGGTAGTCGGTTTTAGCGATCTGATGGCCAACTTCGCACGTGACCAGCAGGCCACGATCTTGATCCGCGGTCTGCGCGCGGTGGCGGATTTTGAGTATGAGATGCAGCTGGCGCATATGAACCGGCATCTGATGCCGGATCTGGAAAGCGTCTA
Source organism: Kosakonia sp. HypNH10 (assembly GCF_029850615.1). NCBI lineage: Bacteria > Pseudomonadati > Pseudomonadota > Gammaproteobacteria > Enterobacterales > Enterobacteriaceae > Kosakonia > Kosakonia sp. HypNH10. The sequence goes on along the minus strand of NZ_JAOTIU010000005.1, from coordinate 135,449 downwards.
TTTAATGCCGTCGAAAGAGTGGTCGTTTATCTCCTCTTCGCTGGTCAAAGAGGTGGCGCGCCATCAGGGTGACGTCGCGCATTTCCTGCCGCAGCCGGTTCACCAGGCGCTGCTTGATAAGCTGAAATAAGCTTCGATGCCGGATAGCTTATCCGGCTTTACTCCACACCTATTTCTGGCACTGACGGCAGTAGAATGTCGAGCGCTGCGCATGTTTTGCCGCCACGATTGGCGCACCGCAGATGCGGCACGGCTGCCCTTCTCGCCCGTAAACCTGCAACTCCTGCGCGAAATAACCCGGTTTGCCGTCGCTTTGCAGAAAGTCTTTCAGCGTCGTTCCACCCTGCTCAATGGAGCGTAACAGCACCGCTTTGATCACGCGTACCAGCAGTTCATACTCCTGCTGCGAGAGGGATGAAGCGAGCCGATCGGGATGGATCCCGGCGGCAAACAGCGATTCGCTGGCATAAATATTCCCGACGCCCACCACCAGCTTGTTATCCATCAGCCAGGGTTTGATCGCCGTTTTCTTCTTCGCGCACTTCTCCCGCAGATAGTCGGCATTAAAGGCGTCGCTCAGCGGCTCCGGGCCGAGATGCGCCAGCACGTTATGCCCTTCCAGCTCTTTGGTCCACAGCCAGGCACCGAAACGACGCGGATCGGTGTAACGCAGCACTTTGCCGTTGCTCATCACCAGATCGACATGGTCATGTTTTTGTGCGGGAAGCTCATGGGGAAGAATGCGCAGACTGCCGGACATACCGAGGTGAATGATGATCCAGCCATCCGGCAGTTCGAGCAGCAGGTATTTAGCGCGTCGCTGCACGCTGAGCACCGGCTTGTCGCTCAGGCTGTGGATCTCATCGGAAACAGGCCAGCGTAAGCGGCCGTTACGCACCACCGCATGCAGGATGGTCTCACCGACCAGGTGCGGCTCAATGCCTCTGCGGCTGGTTTCAACTTCAGGTAATTCAGGCATCTCGTCTCCGGCTTTTTGCGGGCTATCAGAAATGCAAAAACCCCGACAGTGCGGGGTTTTTGTTCAAGAAAACTAAAATTATTTAATTTTAGCTTCTTTGTACAGCACGTGCTGACGGACAACTGGATCGAACTTTTTCAGTTCCAGTTTTTCCGGCTTAGTACGTTTGTTCTTCGTGGTGGTGTAGAAGTGACCAGTACCAGCGGAAGAAACCAGCTTGATTTTCTCACGAATACCTTTAGCCATGATTTATATCCTTTAAGTACTTAGTACTTTTCGCCACGGGCACGCAGTTCAGACAGAACTGTATCGATGCCTTTCTTATCAATTACACGCATACCTTTAGCAGATACACGCAGGGTGACAAAACGCTTTTCGCTCTCAACCCAAAAACGGTGAGAGTGCAGGTTCGGCAGGAAACGGCGTTTAGTCGCGTTCAGTGCGTGGGAACGGTTATTACCGGTCACCGGACGCTTGCCAGTAACTTGGCAGACTCGGGACATGTCTATTCTCCAAAAATCAAATTAGCTCGAGCTTCGTATGGGGTATTGGCGCCTCGTCAGGCTTTACAGCCCGGTCATCGCAGTTCTATGTGAACTCTCGATTGCCAGGCCCAAATGCCAAACCCGAGATTCTCAAAGGTGGCGTAGTATACGCTGACTCGGCGGTGTGCTCAAGTCCCGAACAGACAAAGATCCCGATGGATCGCGCAAAGTGGTCTAAATCCAACCGCGTTCCGCAAAAGAAACGCACTCGCCGCGACCAATGACCAGATGATCAAGAACGCGAATGTCCATGAGTTGGCAGCATTTTATCACTCGTTCGGTGATGGCCTTATCTGCTCTGCTGGGCTCAGCATTACCCGAGGGGTGATTATGCGCGAGGATCACGCCGACCGCATTGAATTTTATCGCTTCGCGCAAAATTTCTCGCGGATGCACCTCAACGTGGTTAATCGTGCCGGAAAATAGCCGGGCGTGTTTGATGATGCGATTGCGGTTATCAAGCAGGATGACCATAAAGACCTCCCGCTCTTCGTTCGCCAGCTGGCTCTGCAAAAACTCCCGCACCATCTCCGGGCTGAGCAGAGAGCTCTCCTCGGCAATACGCGCGTTGTAGGAGCGTCTCGCCAGTTCACCGATGCCCCTGAGCTGCGCATATTTGGCGACGCCAATTCCCGAGATAAACCGGAACTCATCATAGTCAGCACAGAGCAAAGAGTGGAGCGAGCTAAAGTGGTTTAACATCTCGCGCGCAACGGTAAGTACGCTTTTCCCGCACGCGCCGGTGCGTAAAAACAGCGCCAGTAACTCAACGTCCGTAAGGGACTCAACGCCCAACTGCATCATCTTTTCACGCGGCTTTTGAGGAATTAACACAATCGCCATATCCACACCTCCCTGTCAGGAACTCATGCTGCCACATCCTGGAATGCTCATCGAATGGCACTTTTCAACATTGCGTAACGCCTCGCAAAGTGGTTTACGGGCATAGGCACGACGACATCAGGATTGTGATAAAATCCCCAGCCTCTGGCGAATCCAACAGGAAAGAATCATGACAACTCTGGCGGGTAAAAAAATTGTCCTCGGCGTAAGCGGCGGTATCGCGGCCTATAAAGCGCCTGAGCTGGTGCGCCGCTTGCGCGATCGCGGCGCGGAAGTCCGCGTAGCGCTGACCGAGGCCGCCAAAGCCTTTATCACACCGCTAAGTCTGCAAGCCGTTTCCGGTTACCCGGTCTCTGACAGCCTGCTCGACCCCGCTGCGGAAGCGGCAATGGGGCATATCGAGTTGGGTAAATGGGCCGATCTGGTGATTCTGGCACCCGCCACCGCTGATTTAATCGCCCGTGTCGCGGCGGGCATGGCGAACGATCTGGTCTCAACCATCTGCCTGGCCACCCCGTCACCGGTTGCAGTTGTCCCGGCGATGAATCAGCAGATGTACCGCAACGCCGCCACCCAACACAATTTACAGGTGCTGGCTTCGCGCGGCCTGCTGTTGTGGGGGCCAGATAGCGGCAGTCAGGCTTGCGGTGATGTCGGCCCGGGCCGCATGCTCGATCCGCTGACTATTGTTGATATGGCCGCGGCTCACTTTTCCCCGGTCAAGGATTTGCAACATCTGAACATTATGATTACCGCCGGCCCGACCCGCGAACCGCTGGATCCGGTGCGCTACATCACCAATCTCAGCTCCGGCAAAATGGGCTTCGCCATTGCTGAAGCGGCCGCGAAGCGCGGCGCGAACGTGACGCTGGTTTCAGGCCCGGTATCGCTGCCTACGCCCGCCTTTGTTCAGCGCGTGGATGTCACCACCGCCCTTGAGATGGAGGCGGCGGTACAGCAGCGCGCCCAGCAGCAGCATATTTTTATCGGCTGCGCGGCGGTCGCGGATTATCGCGCCAGCGAGATCGCCCCTGAGAAAATTAAAAAGCAAGGCGATGAAATCACAATAAAAATGGTGAAAAACCCCGATATCGTCGCCGGCGTTGCGGCACTCACCAGCCATCGCCCTTATGTTGTTGGGTTTGCCGCGGAAACGAATAATGTGGAAGAATACGCCCGGCAGAAACGCGCCCGCAAAAACCTCGACCTGATTTGCGCCAACGATGTTTCGCAATCTAATCAAGGCTTTAATAGCGACAACAACGCATTACATCTGTTCTGGCAAGATGGCGATAAGCGCTTGCCGCTGGAGCGCAAAGCGCTGCTGGGACACCTATTACTGGACGAGATTGTTACCCGTTATGATGAAAAAAATCGACGTTAAGATTCTGGACCCGCGCGTGGGTGAGCAGTTCCCGCTGCCGACCTATGCCACCTCCGGCTCCGCCGGTCTTGACCTGCGCGCCTGTCTGGATGACGCCGTAGAGCTGGCGCCAGGCGACACCACGCTGCTGCCAACCGGTCTGGCGATTCACATTGCCGACCCAACGCTTGCAGCCGTGATTCTGCCGCGCTCGGGCCTGGGTCATAAACATGGCGTGGTACTCGGCAACCTGGTGGGGCTGATTGATTCCGATTACCAGGGGCAACTGATGGTCTCCGTCTGGAACCGCGGGAAAGAGAGCTTCACCATTGTGCCTGGCGAGCGTATCGCGCAGATGGTCTTTGTACCGGTGGTGCAGGCTGAATTTAACCTGGTGGAAGAGTTCGATGCCACCGTGCGTGGCGAAGGCGGCTTTGGCCACTCCGGGCGTCAATAATCCGCGCTATTTAACGCATTACACAACACTATAACGCGATAAGATGACCGCAAATGCCAGGCATTTGCGGCCGTTGTGTGGTTGCTCGCCTGACAAGTGATTATTTTCTGGGGTTTTTTAGAACATGGCAGAAAAACAGACTGCGAAAAAGAATCGCCGTGAGGAAATACTTCAATCTCTGGCGTTAATGCTGGAATCCAGCGATGGAAGCCAACGTATTACCACGGCGAAACTGGCGGCATCGGTCGGCGTCTCTGAAGCCGCGCTGTATCGTCACTTTCCCAGCAAAACGCGCATGTTCGATAGCCTGATTGAGTTTATCGAAGATAGCCTGATTACCCGCATCAACCTGATCTTAAAAGATGAAAAAGACACGACTGCGCGTTTGCGTCTGATTGTCTTACTGATTTTGGGCTTCGGCGAACGTAATCCCGGCTTGACCCGCATCATGACTGGTCATGCGCTGATGTTTGAGCAGGATCGCCTGCAAGGGCGCATTAACCAGCTGTTTGAGCGTATCGAAGCGCAGCTGCGCCAGGTACTGCGCGAACGCAAAATGCGTGAAGGCGAAGGGTATACGACCGACGAAACGCTGCTGGCAAGCCAGCTGCTGGCCTTCTGTGAAGGGATGCTGTCGCGCTATGTGCGCAGCGAGTTCAAATATAGCCCAACCGAAGATTTTGACGCGCGCTGGCCGCTGTTACTTCTGCAGTTACAGTAATCACCTTATGCAGCCTCTGTGGCTGCATTCGCATTTCCCGTCATTCTGTGTAAAAGCCCAACGTAATTCGTAAAAATGCCAGATGTGGCACCCTTCCCGATTCTCTACGCTCCTTCAGGCACCTGGTTATTCCTGAAACAAATTACCGCTTCGATACCCTACAAAAGCAAGAAGGAGAGACCGGATGGCAACATCTCGTCGGGAACTGTTAAAGCTGAGCGGTATCGCTACCGCTTCCCTGTTACTCAGTCAAAAAAGTTTTGCTGCCTGGACACCTGCGCAGCGCTACCCGGATCCGCGCGTGGTCGCGCTTGATGACGCTTTTCGCGGGTATATGGTCTCCAGCGCGAAAGTGGAGCAGATCGCCACCGGCTGCCGCTGGGCGGAAGGGCCGGTATGGTTTGGTGATATGCGCATGCTGCTCTGGAGCGACATTCCCAATAATGCGGTGATGCGCTGGGATGAGCAGACCGGCGAGACCGCGGTTTTTCGCAAACCGGCGAATAACGCCAACGGTCATGCCCGCGATCGCCAGGGGAGGCTAATCAGCTGTGAGCACGATACGCGGCGCATTACACGCACGGAGTACGATGGCACCATCACGGTGCTGGCGGATAGCTTTGACGGTAAGCCGCTCAACTCGCCGAACGATATCGCGGTCAAATCAGATGGTTCAATCTGGTTTACCGACCCGCCATTTGGCATTGCCGGTTTTTATGAAGGGCATAAAGCCGAGCCGCAGCTGCCGCAGAATGTTTATCGTCTCGATCCGCAGACCCGCAAGCTGGAAGTGGTGCTGGGCGATGTGCGCGGGCCGAATGGCATCTGCTTCTCGCCGGACGAGAAAATCCTTTATGTGGTGGAGAGCCGCGCTACGCCTAATCGTTTAATACTGGCGTGGGACATAGTCGATGGGCAGTTACAAAATAAGCGGGTACATATTGATTGTGGCAACGGCACCGCGGACGGTATCGCCTGTGATGTTGATGGCAATTTATGGTGCGGCTGGGGGATGGGCAGCGACGAGCTGGATGGTGTCCGGGTATTTAACCCGCAGGGCAAAGCGATTGGTATGATTCACCTGCCCGAGCGCTGCGCCAATCTCTGCTTCGGCGGTGAGCAGCGAAACCGGCTTTTTATGGCAGCCAGCACCTCGATTTACGCCCTGTATGTCAACACGCAGGGCGCGCAGCTTCTGTAAGGCGAAACCCGGCAGGCTTGCTGCCGGGTAGCTACTCAGACGCCGTACTCTTCGCGATACGCACGCACGGAGGCGACCAGATCGGCTAACTCCGGTTTCTCTTCCAGATAATCCACCAGGTCATTCAGCGTAATGATGGAAATCACCTTGCAGCCATAATCACGCTCAACTTCCTGAATCGCAGAGATATCTGCGCGGCCACGCTCCTGACGGTCGAGCGAGATCAGCACGCCGGCGAGCGTCGCGCCGTTAGCCTGAATAATCTCCATCGACTCGCGGATCGCCGTCCCGGCAGTGATCACATCATCTACCAGCATCACACGGCCCTGCAGCGCGCTGCCGACCAGGTTACCGCCTTCGCCATGATCTTTGGCTTCCTTACGGTTAAAGCAGTAAGGCACATCGCGTTCGTGATGCTCTGCCAGCGCTACCGCAGTGGTGGTCGCAATCGGGATACCTTTATAGGCCGGGCCGAACAGCAGATCGAAATCAATCCCGGAATCCATTAACGCTTCAGCGTAAAAACGGCCTAACAGCGCCAGATCGCGCCCGGTATTAAACAGCCCGGCATTAAAGAAATAGGGGCTTTTGCGCCCGGATTTCAGCGTGAACTCGCCGAACTTCAGTACCTGTTTGTTAAGCGCAAATTCAATAAACTGACGCTGGTACGCTTTCATGGATCCGCTCCTCTTCCTGTTTTGATGATTTAAAAATTTAGCAAAGTGCGTTGCGCAGACAACCGGCTTGAAGGCCGGATGTTGCGCAAAAAAAAGGGCGACTCATCGTCGCCCTCAAAATCAATTTTCTAATGCCGCTTTTTGCGCCGCGACAATGGACTCAATGCCCCCTCGGGCTAGCGCCAGCATTGCGAGCAGTTCCTCGTGAGTGAAGGGCTCGCCCTCTGCGGTGCCCTGAACTTCGATCATGCGGCCATCTTCGGTCATCACGACGTTCATGTCGGTCTCAGCCGCTGAGTCTTCAACATACTCCAGATCGCACACCGCTTCGCCATTGACGATGCCCACAGAGACGGCCGCGACCATGCCTTTCATCGGGTTGGCCTTCAGCTTGCCTGCGGCAACGAGTTTGTTCAGCGCATCGGCCAGCGCCACGCACGCACCGGTGATCGACGCGGTACGGGTACCACCATCGGCCTGCAGAACATCGCAATCGAGGGTGATAGTAAATTCGCCAAGCGCTTTCAGATCGACCGCCGCGCGCAGTGCACGCGCGATCAGGCGCTGGATCTCCATAGTGCGTCCGCCCTGCTTGCCCTTCGCCGCTTCACGGGCGTTACGAGTGTGGGTCGAACGCGGCAACATGCCATATTCGGCAGTGATCCAGCCCTGGCCCTGGCCTTTGAGGAAGCGTGGAACACCTTCGTCGATGGAGGCGGTGCAGAGCACTTTGGTGTCGCCAAATTCCACCAGCACGGAACCTTCTGCGTGTTTTGTGTAGTTACGGGTCAGGGTGACGGGGCGCACTTGAGTGGCGCTTCGGCCTGCTGGACGCATGATGATTTCTCCGGCTGTTACGAATGTGGCTGCGCATTATACTGGCTAACCCTGGTTATTCCTATCCTGATAAGGCCACCAAAGCTATAATCCCCCGCATCTCTCCTTCAAAACGGGAACGACTATGATCCGCAGTATGACCGCCTACGCCCGGCGTGAAATCAAGGGTGCATGGGGCTCCGCCTCCTGGGAACTGCGCTCGGTTAACCAGCGTTATCTGGAAACTTACTTCCGCCTGCCGGAACAATTCCGCAGCCTTGAACCGGTTGTCCGCGAGCGTCTGCGTACCCGTCTGACCCGCGGTAAAGTGGAATGCACCTTACGCTTTGAGCCGGATGCCAGCGCGCAGGGCGAACTGATTCTGAATGAAAAACTGGCTAAGCAGCTGGTCACCGCCGCTAACTGGGTAAAAATGCAGAGCGACGAGGGTGAAATTAATCCGGTCGATATTCTACGCTGGCCTGGCGTGATGGCGGCTCAGGAGCAGGATCTCGATGCGATTACCGCTGAAATCCTTGCCACGCTGGATGGCGCGCTGGACGACTTTATCGTCGCCCGTGAAACCGAAGGCCAGGCGCTGAAAGCGCTGATCGAGCAGCGTCTGCAAGGCGTCAGCACCGAAGTCAATAACGTGCGCGCCCATATGCCGCAAATCCTGCAATGGCAGCGTGAGCGCCTGGTCAGCAAGCTGGAAGAGGCGCAGGTGCAGCTCGAAAACAACCGCCTCGAGCAAGAGCTGGTGATGATGGCGCAGCGAATCGACGTTGCCGAAGAGCTGGACAGGCTCGAAGCACATGTTAAAGAGACCTACAACATCCTGAAGAAGAAGGAAGCTGTAGGTCGCCGCCTCGACTTTATGATGCAGGAGTTCAACCGCGAGTCGAACACGCTGGCCTCTAAATCAATCAATGCGGAAGTGACCAACTCGGCTATTGAATTGAAAGTGCTTATCGAGCAGATGCGCGAGCAGATTCAGAATATCGAATAAACCTCTCGTCTCATTAAAAGGTCCGCCAGGGCCTTTTTTTGTATCCATTCACCCACATATTATTTATCGATAATTGCTTTATTATTCTGGCGCACATTACAGATAATCCCGATTAAAAAAATTTAAAATCAATAAGATAAATAATAAAACCTATCACATCAGGCATTAACCCAACTAATCCGAAGCGCCCCTCCTTAGAAAATCTCAATAGCCCTCTTCCTGCTTAATCATTACCCTGCCCGCACTGAATTTATGGGGGCGGCATGCTGTTACACATTCTTTATCTGATCGGCATCACTGCCGAAGCCATGACCGGCGCGCTGGCCGCCGGGCGACGTCGAATGGACACCTTTGGCGTCATTATTATTGCCACCGCGACCGCACTCGGCGGCGGTTCGGTGCGCGATATCCTGCTTGGCCACTATCCGCTCGGCTGGGTGAAACACCCGGAGTATGTGATCATTGTTGCTGTCGCAGCGGTACTGACAACAATCTTTGCCCCGGTGATGCCCCATCTGCGCCGCCTGTTTCTGGTGCTGGACGCACTCGGCCTGGTGGTATTTTCCATTATCGGGGCGCAAATCGCGCTCGATATGGGCGAAGGTCCCATCATCGCCGTGATTGCAGCCGTCATCACCGGTGTTTTTGGCGGCGTGCTGCGCGATATGTTCTGTAAGCGCATCCCTCTCGTGTTCCAGAAAGAACTCTATGCTGGGATTGCGTTTGCTGCCGCCGTGTTCTATATCGCGCTAAGCCATGTCGTCACCAACCATGACATCGTGGTGATTACCACCCTGCTGTTTGGCTTTACCAGCCGCCTGCTGGCGATTCGCTGGAAGCTGGGCCTGCCGGTGTTTCACTACAAGCATAATGCTCACTGAAAAGCTTTTACGCCCTGCTTCGCCAGCCAGGCCGTGAGCTGCTCAACCGCCGGCTCGCGGATAAAAGCGACAACCTGACGCGCTTTCTGTGCGCCGATGGCGGGTAGTTGTTGCCAGGCCAGTTCATCCCGGCTTCGCATCTGCCGCCATGAAACATCGCCCGCGGCATTGATCGCCGATTGCGGCAACGGCGTACCGAGCGCGTGAAGCCAGCGGCTTAACGGCCTCTCCCGCGTTAAGGAAAAACGGTGCCAGAGTTGCAGCCCGCGCGCGGGCGACATACCGGGTGTGGCCTGCAACTGCTCTTTTGTCAGCGCCAGCCAGGAGAAAAGATGCTCAAAATGGTGAGCCTGATGCAGAGTCCGCCAGCCGCTCTCGCTCAATCCGGCTATCTCCAGCGCCTTATCGGAACTGAGCCAGGAGAGGCGGGCAATAAACTGTTGCTGGCAATCCGGCGTGGCATAAAAGCAACTCAGCGGCGTAAAGCGAGCCTCCGGCGGCGTAGGCAGCTTTCGAGCAAGGTTGCGCCAGACCACGCGCTCCACGCGAGGGATCCCTTGCCCGGCGAGGGTAACGGCAATATGGTCGCCCGGTGCGATATCTAATGCCTGCCAGCGCTGGATGGACCCAATATTCACGCGCTGCACGCGCTTATCATCCAGTTTTACCGGCTCCAGCAGCGCGACAACGGAAATTTTCCCGGTCCGCCCGATGGCAAACTGAATATCCTGTACCGCTGCCACCTCTTCTACCGGCTCATACTTCCAGGCTACCACCCAGTCACTTTGATCGGGTAACCACTCTTTGCCCGCAGGCTCAGCACTGGTGCGCACCACCACGCCATCCGTGACGAAAGGCAGCGGCGAAGTGAACCAGTGCTGGCGCAGACGCTCTACGTCCTGCACATTGTTGACCGGCGCGCTGTAGTAGTGCGCCTCTTCAAAACCCGCCTTTTTCAGTGCCACCAACCGCTGCGCTAAGGTGGCAGGGCCATCGGGCCAGGCCCAGACAAAGAAACCAAGCTCATTAAGCAATTCCGGGTTGTCGTGCCGCATCATCGCGCCGGCGACTTTTGCTCTGGCATTAAGACCTCCGGCCTGTTTTTGGATATGCCCCTTGCGGCGTAAATAGAGCTCACCCTGCAAGACGCTATTCGCCAGCGCACCGGTAACGATTTTCGGGATTGCAGGAATGGCCTGCGCCTTTGCTGTCCACTCCTCGCCTGCAAGGCCATTACCCCGGCTGATAGCTTGTGCCAGCCTGCCGTTGCGATAGACCAGCGTGACGGCAACGCCATCCACTTTTGGCTGTACCCAGAGCTCCTGCTTTCCCCTCATCCACTGCTGCAGCGCCCATTTATCCGCCAGCTTGCGCACTCCGGTATGAGCAACCGGATGAGCTAGATTGCCGCCCGGCAAAGCAGGCGCAAGGTCTGCGGATGTTATGTTGAAACAGCGCTGCCAGTTCGCCAGGCGCGCGCTCATCCGATCGTAAACATCATCGCTCACCTCGCTTGCGCCTCTGGACCAGTAATCGTCGTTCCATCTACTGAGCTGCTGTTTCAGGCGCTTTACCTCCTCCTGCGCCCGTAAGGGCGACCAGACCGGGCAAGCCGCGAGGCTAAACGCACTCCATAGCAGTAGAAAAATGGTGACCCCAACTCTTCTCCACATCATCCCTTCTCCCTTGTGATTGCGGAGTGGTTATAGCGCTGCGGTTGAGCGCTTTCGAGTGGCAAAAAAGCAGGATGCGAGCGAGCTTCCGGGGAACTTACATGGCGATGAAAACGTGCATAAAAATCAGGAAAGCAGTACGCAAAATCGAATCATTGATGGGAAAACGGGTGACAAAAGCTACGTCACGTAGCGGCGATGTGTATAATAGGCACGTATGTAAGTTCCTATCGCATTCACATACAAAAGACTCTCATGGCTCAAGGCACGCTCTATATTGTTTCCGCCCCTAGCGGCGCGGGTAAATCAAGCCTCATCCAGGCTTTGCTGAAAACCCAACCGTTATACGACACGCAAGTTTCTGTTTCGCACACCACGCGCGCGCCGCGCCCGGGTGAAGTGCACGGTGAACACTATTTCTTCGTTAATCACGATGAGTTCAAAGCGATGATTAGTGAGGATGCGTTTCTTGAGCATGCCGAAGTGTTCGGCAACTATTACGGCACCTCGCGCGCGACGATTGAGCAAGTGCTCTCAACGGGCGTCGATGTGTTTCTTGATATCGACTGGCAGGGCGCGCAGCAAATTCGTACCCGCATGCCGCAGGCGCGCAGCATCTTTATTCTGCCGCCGTCGAAGCTGGAGCTGGATCGCCGCCTGCGTGGCCGCGGCCAGGATAGCGAAGAGGTGATCGCGAAACGTATGGCCCAGGCGGTTGCCGAAATGAGCCATTACGCCGAGTATGATTACCTGATTGTGAATGATGATTTCGATACCGCCCTGGGCGATCTGAAAACCATTATTCGCGCTGAACGTCTGCGCATGGGCCGCCAAAAGCAGCGACATGACGCTTTAATCAGCAAACTATTGGCAGACTGAGCCTGGTTTCAGTATCATGCCCAGTCATTTCTTCACCTGTGGAGCATTTTAAGTATGGCACGCGTAACTGTTCAGGACGCTGTAGAGAAAGTTGGTAACCGTTTTGACCTGGTGCTGGTCGCCGCGCGTCGCGCTCGTCAGATGCAGGTTGGCGGTAAAGACCCGTTAGTACCGGAAGAAAACGATAAAACCACCGTTATCGCGCTGCGCGAAATCGAAGAAGGTCTGATTAACAACCAGATCCTTGATGTACGTGAGCGCCAGGAACAGCAAGAGCAGGAAGCCGCAGAACTGCAGGCCGTCACCGCCATTGCTGAAGGTCGTCGTTAATTAACCTGCAGGTCACCCTTGTATCTGTTTGAAAGCCTGAATCAGCTGATTCAAAACTATCTGCCTGAAGACCAGATCAAACGTCTCAGGCAGGCGTATCTCGTTGCACGTGACGCTCACGAGGGTCAGACACGTTCAAGCGGTGAACCTTATATCACGCACCCGGTAGCGGTGGCCTGTATTCTGGCCGAGATGAAACTCGACTACGAAACGCTAATGGCCGCGCTGCTGCATGACGTGATTGAAGATACCCCCGCCACCTACCAGGATATGGAGCAGCTCTTTGGCAAAAGCGTTGCCGAGCTGGTGGAGGGTGTCTCCAAGCTGGATAAGCTCAAATTCCAGGATAAAAAAGAGGCGCAGGCGGAAAACTTTCGCAAGATGATTATGGCGATGGTGCAGGATATCCGCGTCATCCTTATCAAGCTTGCAGACCGCACCCACAACATGCGCACGCTGGGCTCTCTTCGCCCGGACAAGCGTCGCCGCATCGCCCGTGAAACCCTCGAAATCTACAGTCCGCTGGCGCACCGTTTAGGTATCCATCACATCAAAACCGAGCTTGAAGAGCTGGGCTTTGAGGCGCTCTACCCGAACCGCTATCGCGTGATCAAAGAAGTGGTAAAAGCCGCGCGCGGCAACCGCAAAGAGATGATTCAAAAAATCCTCTCGGAAATCGAAGGGCGTTTACAGGAAGCGGGTATTCCCTGCCGCGTCAGCGGGCGGGAGAAGCACCTTTACTCCATCTATTGCAAGATGGTGCTGAAAGAGCAGCGTTTTCACTCGATCATGGATATTTACGCCTTCCGCGTCATTGTTCACGATCTCGATACCTGCTATCGCGTACTCGGTCAGATGCATAGTCTCTACAAGCCGCGTCCTGGCCGCGTGAAAGACTACATCGCCATCCCCAAGGCGAACGGCTATCAATCCCTCCATACCTCAATGATTGGCCCGCACGGCGTACCGGTCGAGGTGCAGATCCGTACTGAAGATATGGATCAAATGGCAGAGATGGGGGTTGCCGCGCACTGGGCTTATAAAGAGCACGGTGAAAGCAGCACCACCGCACAAATCCGCGCCCAGCGCTGGATGCAGAGCCTGCTGGAGCTGCAACAGAGCGCCGGTAGCTCGTTCGAATTTATCGAAAGCGTTAAATCTGATCTCTTCCCCGATGAGATTTATGTTTTCACCCCCGAAGGCCGTATTGTCGAACTGCCTGCTGGCGCCACGCCGGTGGATTTCGCCTATGCAGTGCATACGGATATCGGTCACGCCTGCGTTGGCGCGCGCGTCGATCGTCAGCCTTACCCGCTGTCACAGTCGCTCTCCAGCGGCCAGACGGTGGAGATTATCACCGCGCCGGGCGCCCGCCCGAATGCCGCCTGGCTGAACTTTGTCGTCAGCTCGAAAGCGCGCGCGAAGATCCGCCAGATGCTGAAAAACCTCAAGCGCGACGACTCCGTAAGCCTCGGACGTCGACTGCTGAATCACGCGCTGGGCGGAAGCCGCAAGCTGGCGGAAATTCCGCAGGAGCATATTCAGCGCGAGCTGGAGCGTATGCGGCTGGCATCGCTTGACGATCTGCTGGCGGAAATCGGCCTTGGCAACGCGATGAGCGTTGTGGTGGCGAAAAATCTGCAGCAAGGGGAAGCCACGCCGGGCACCGCCGCACCGACTGGCGCAAATACCGCGCACCTGCCGATCAAAGGCGCAGACGGCGTGCTGATCACCTTCGCCAAATGCTGCCGTCCGATCCCCGGCGACCCAATTGTCGCCCACGTCAGCCCCGGTAAAGGGCTGGTTATCCACCATGAATCCTGCCGTAATATTCGTGGCTACCAGAAAGAGCCAGAGAAGTTTATGGCCGTGGAGTGGGATAAAGAGACGGCGCAAGAGTTTATCACCGAGATCAAGGTGGATATGTTTAACCACCAGGGCGCGCTGGCGAACCTGACGGCGGCCATTAACACCGCCACTTCCAATATTCAGAGCCTGAATACGGAAGAGAAAGATGGCCGCGTTTATAGCGCGTTCATCCGCCTGACGGCGCGCGATCGCGTTCATCTGGCGAATATCATGCGTAAAATCCGCGTGATGCCGGATGTGATTAAAGTCACCCGTAACCGAAACTGATTGTATGAATGCTCAGCGTTATGCGCGAATCCGCGAGATGCTCGCCAGGCGTCAGCCGGATCTGACGGTCTGCATGGAGCAGGTCCATAAACCTCATAACGTCTCTGCCATTATCCGTACTGCGGATGCCGTCGGCGTGCATGAAGTGCACGCTGTCTGGCCGGGGAACCGCATGCGCACCATGGCCTCTTCCGCCGCGGGCAGCAACAGCTGGGTGGATGTTAAAACTCACCGTACTATTGAAGACGCCGTCGGCGTGCTCAAGCAGCGCGGCATGCAGATCCTGGCTACCCATCTGTCGGACAAAGCCGTCGACTTCCGTGAAATCGACTATACCCGCCCGACCTGTATTTTGATGGGGCAGGAGAAAACCGGGATCACTCAGCAAGCGCTGGATCTCGCGGATCGGGATATCATCATTCCGATGACGGGCATGGTGCAGTCGCTCAATGTCTCCGTAGCCTCGGCGCTCATTCTCTACGAAGCGCAGCGCCAGCGGCAAAACGCCGGTATGTATAAGCGTGAAAACAGCATGTTGCCGGACGCCGAGCAGCAGCGCCTGCTGTTCGAAGGCGGCTACCCTGTGCTCGCGCGGGTCGCGAAACAAAAAGGCCTGCCTTATCCTCATGTGAATAATGAGGGGCAGATTGAAGCCGACCCAATGTGGTGGGCTACCATGCAGGCTTCGAGGTAACCGATGAAAGGGAAGCTGCTCGATGCGGTGCCACTGAGTTCATTGACCGGCGTTGGCGCGGCGCAGAGCAGCAAGCTGGCGAAAATTGGCCTGCATACCGTTCAGGATCTGCTGTTACACCTTCCCCTGCGCTACGAAGATCGCACTCAACTCTACCCCATTGCTGACCTGCTGCCGGGCATTTACGCCACGGTGGAGGGCGAAGTGCTGAACTGTAACGTCACGTTCGGCGGTCGCCGGATGATGACCTGCCAGATTAGCGACGGCTCCGGCATGCTGACCATGCGCTTTTTCAACTTCAACGCGGCGATGAAAAACAGCCTTGCGGTTGGCCGCCGCGTGCTGGCTTATGGCGAAGCGAAACGCGGAAAGTATGGCGCGGAGATGATCCACCCGGAGTACAAGGTGCAGGGCGACCTCAGCACGCCGGAGCTTCAGGAAACGTTGACGCCGGTCTACCCGACAACCGAAGGCGTTAAGCAGGCCACGCTGCGCAAATTAACCGACCAGGCGCTGGAGTTGCTGGCAACCTGTGCCATCAGCGAACTGCTGCCGCCCGAGCTGGCGCAGGGTTTGATGAGCCTGCCGGAGGCGCTGCATACGCTGCATCGCCCGCCGCCTTCGCTGCAATTAAGCGAACTGGAGAGCGGGCAGCATCCCGCTCAGCGCCGACTCATTCTCGAAGAGCTACTGGCCCATAACCTGAGTATGCTGGCGCTGCGCGCCGGTGCCCAGCGTTACCATGCGCAGTCGCTCGCCGCTAACGATACGTTGAAAGAGCAACTGCTCGCCTCCCTGCCCTTTAAACCAACCGGCGCACAGGCGCGGGTGGTGGCGGAAATTGAACGCGACATGGCGCTGGATATGCCGATGATGCGCCTGGTCCAGGGCGACGTCGGCTCCGGTAAAACGCTGGTGGCCGCGCTCGCGGCGCTACGCGCCATCGCCAATGGTAAACAGGTGGCGATGATGGCACCCACAGAACTGCTGGCAGAGCAGCACGCCAATAATTTCCGCGCGTGGTTTGCGCCGCTTGGTATCGAAGTCGGCTGGCTGGCGGGCAAGCAGAAAGGCAAAGCCCGCCTGGCGCAGCAAGAGGCGATTGCCAGTGGTCAGGTACAGATGGTCGTCGGCACCCACGCTATTTTCCAGGAGCAGGTGCAGTTTAACGGCCTGGCACTGGTGATCATTGATGAGCAGCACCGCTTTGGTGTCCACCAGCGGCTGGCGCTGTGGGAAAAGGGGCAGCAGCAGGGCTTTCACCCCCATCAATTGATTATGACCGCCACGCCGATCCCGCGAACGCTGGCGATGACGGCGTATGCCGATCTCGATACCTCGGTGATTGATGAACTGCCGCCGGGCCGTACGCCGGTGACCACGGTCGCCATTCCCGATACGCGTCGCAGCGAGATTATCGATCGCGTCCGCAGCGCCTGCACCGGCGAAGGCCGCCAGGCCTACTGGGTCTGCACGCTGATTGAAGAGTCGGATCTGCTGGAAGCCCAGGCCGCAGAAGCGACCTGGGAAGAGTTAAAGCTGGCCCTGCCGGAGCTAAACATTGGGCTGGTGCATGGCCGCATGAAGCCGACCGAGAAACAGGCAGTGATGCAGGCCTTTAAACAGGGCGAGCTACACCTGCTGGTCGCCACTACGGTGATTGAAGTTGGCGTGGATGTGCCGAACTCCAGCCTGATGATTATTGAAAACCCCGAACGTCTCGGTCTTGCGCAACTCCACCAGCTACGCGGGCGCGTCGGACGTGGCGCAGTGGCCTCACACTGTGTGCTGCTCTACAAATCCCCGCTGTCGAAAACGGCGCAAAAGCGCCTGCAGGTGCTGCGCGACAGCAACGACGGCTTTGTGATTGCGCAAAAAGATCTCGAGATCCGCGGCCCGGGCGAACTGCTGGGTACCCGCCAGACCGGCAATGCCGAATTCAAAGTCGCCGATCTGCTGCGGGACCAGGCAATGATCCCCGAAGTGCAGCGCGTTGCGCGCCACATTCACGAACGTTACCCACAGCTGGCAGAAGCGCTGATTGACCGCTGGATGCCGGAAACGGAACGCTACTCCAACGCCTGATTTTTAGAACCTGATGGTGCGAGATCAACCTCCGTTAGAAAAGTATGCTTCCAGCCTAAGCAACCGTTTGCTTTTACCATTCAGTCCGATAAAATCAGCGCTTTTCCATCAGGGGATAGCTTGAGATGTCCGTAAATACCATCGAGTCGGAAAATGCGCAACCGGTTGCGCAGACTCAACCCAGCGAATTGATCTACCGCCTTGAGGATCGTCCCCCGCTGCCGCAAACGCTGTTTGCTGCGCTGCAACACCTGCTGGCCATGTTCGTTGGCGTGATCACGCCCGCGCTGCTGATCTGCCAGGCACTGGGTTTACCGGCTCAGGACACTCAACATATTCTCAGCATGTCGCTCTTCGCTTCCGGCGTCGCGTCGCTGATTCAAATTAAAGCCTGGGGCCCGGTCGGCTCCGGGCTGCTCTCAATCCAGGGCACCAGCTTTAACTTTGTAGCACCGCTGATTATGGGCGGCACGGCGCTGAAAACCGGCGGTGCCGATGTGCCGACGATGATGGCGGCGCTGTTTGGCACCTTGATGCTGGCAAGCTGCACCGAGATGGTTATCTCGCGTATTCTGCCGCTGGCGCGCCGCATTATCACCCCGCTGGTTTCCGGCGTGGTGGTGATGATTATCGGCCTGTCACTGATTCAGGTTGGGTTGACCTCCGTCGGTGGCGGCTTCGCGGCCATGGGCAACCATACCTTTGGCGCGCCGAAAAACCTGCTGCTGGCAGGCGTAGTGCTCGGGCTGATTATCCTGCTTAACCGCCAGCGCAACCCCTATCTGCGCATTGCCTCACTGGTGATCGCGATGGCGGTCGGTTATGTGCTGGCGATGTTTATGGGCATGCTGCCGGCGTACAACGCGCCGGAGAGTACCTTTATGGTGCCGACGCCGCTCTATTACGGCCTGAGCATCGACTGGAGCCTGTTACTGCCGCTGATGCTGGTCTTTATGATCACCTCCCTGGAGACCATCGGCGATATCACTGCCACTTCCGATGTCTCTGAACAGCCTGTTACCGGCCCGCTCTACATGAAGCGGCTGAAGGGTGGCGTGCTGGCGAATGGTCTTAACTCCTTTGTCTCTGCCGTGTTCAATACCTTTCCCAACTCCTGCTTTGGCCAGAATAACGGCGTGATCCAGCTGACCGGCGTCGCCAGTCGTTATATCGGCTTCTTTATCGCGGTGATGTTGATGGTGCTCGGCCTCTTCCCGGCGGTAAGCGCGTTTGTGCAGCAGTTACCGGAGCCGGTGCTCGGCGGAGCCACGCTGGTAATGTTCGGCACCATCGCCGCCTCCGGCGTGCGCATCGTCTCCCGCGAACCGCTCAACCGCCGCGCGATCCTGATTATCGCGCTGTCGCTGGCGGTGGGTTTAGGCGTGTCGCAGCAGCCGCAGATCCTGCAATTTGCGCCGGACTGGCTGAAAAACCTGCTCTCCTCCGGTATCGCGGCAGGCGGGATCACCGCTATCGTCCTGAACCTGATCTTCCCCCCGGAAAAAGAGTAAATTGCCTCGCGCGGCAACAGAGCATCCTCTGTTGCCGCAGCAATTTCCTTTCATCATTCCTCCCTTGAGCATCGCGCGCAATTCGTGCATAACTCCCTTACGGTCACGTGAGGGAGGAAGATGATGAAATTTCTTGGGAAGCTGCTGTTAGCGGTCGTTATTATCCTGTTTGTGCTGCTGCTGGCGGCCTACTTCCTGCTGCAAACCCGCTGGGGCGCGACGCAAGCGAGCCAGTGGATCAGCGATAACAGCGATTATCGCCTCACATTCGACGCCGTTGACCACCGCTTCTCTTCCCCTTCTCATCTGGTATTAAAAGGCGTGAGCTTCGGTCGCAAAGGTCAGCCAGCAACGCTGGTGGCTAAAATGGTCGATATTGGCCTCAGCAGCCGACAACTCACCGACCCGCTGCATGCCGACACCATTCTGTTACAGGACGGTACGCTTAACCTCTCCCCAACCGCCGCGCCGCTGCCTTTCCAGGCCGATCGCCTGCAACTGCGCAACATGGCCTTCAACAGCCCGGCAACCGGCTGGGAGTTAAGCGCCCAGCGCGTTACCGGCGGTATTTCACCCTGGCAGCCAGCCGCAGGTAATGTGATCGGCAGTAAAGCGCAGTTGCAGATGAGCGCCGGTTCGCTGACGTTAAATGGCGTTCCCGCCAGTAATGTGCTGATTCAGGGCAGCATCGATAAGGATGTGGTGACCTTAACCACCATCGGTGCCGATATGGCGCGCGGCTCGCTCACGGGTGATGCAAAGCGCAGCGCCGATGGCAGTTGGGTGGTCAATAATCTGCGCCTTAACGATATTCGTCTGCAAAGCGATAAGTCACTGCAGGATTTCTTTGCCCCGCTTACCACCCTGCCTTCGCTGAAAATCGGCCGTGTGGAAGTGACCGACGCCACCTTGCAGGGGCCAGAGTGGGCGGTGACTGACCTCGATCTTAGCCTGCGCAACCTGACCTTCAGGAAGGGCGACTGGGAGAGCGAAGAGGGCAAACTGTCGATGAATGCCAGCGAGTTTATCTACGGTTCGCTGCACTTCTTCGACCCGATTCTGAATGCCAGCTTCTCCCCGCAGGGCATCGCGCTGCAGCAGTTCACCTCCCGCTGGGAAAACGGCATGGTGCGCACCTCCGGTAACTGGTACCGCACAGGCAAGGCGCTAGTGCTGGATGATGCAGCATTTGCCGGGCTGGAATACACGCTGCCGGCAAACTGGAAACAGCTGTGGATGGACGATCTGCCCCCATGGCTGAACAGCCTGGTGTTGAAAAAATTCAGCGCCAGCCGCAACCTGGTGATTGATATCGATCCGACGTTTCCGTGGCAGCTCACCGCGCTGGATGGCTATGGCAACAATTTGCAGCTGGTGCGCGAGCGCAAATGGGGGATCTGGAGCGGAAATGCGAAGCTGAACGCCGCCGCAGGCACCTTTAACCGCGTCGATGTCCGCCGCCCGTCGCTGGCGCTCAATGCCAATAGCAACACGGTCAATATCACCGAGCTTAGTGCCTTTACCGGCCAGGGGCTGCTGGAAGCGAGAGCGGTGGTTGCGCAAACACCGGATCGCAGCGTCAATGTCAGCCTCAACGGGCGCGGCGTGCCGGTCAATGTATTGCAGGCGTGGGGCTGGCCCGCATTGCCGATTGATGGCGAAGGCAATTTGCAGTTAACCGCCAGCGGCCAGGTGCGCGCCGAAGCGCCGTTAAAGCCCTCCGTCAACGGCGAGTTACAGGCAGTCAACGCGCAAAAACAGCAGATTAAACAG
Source organism: Kosakonia sp. HypNH10 (assembly GCF_029850615.1). Classification (NCBI taxonomy): domain Bacteria; kingdom Pseudomonadati; phylum Pseudomonadota; class Gammaproteobacteria; order Enterobacterales; family Enterobacteriaceae; genus Kosakonia; species Kosakonia sp. HypNH10. Next base: position 114,876 of record NZ_JAOTIU010000005.1, on the reverse strand, counting down.
AGCATGCACGGCGGTACGGTGAGCAGCGCGAGTGCCGTTGCGCCAGCCGCAGCGCCGTCGCAGGCAACTCCGTAACCCCGTGCCGGATGGCGCTACGCTTATCCGGCCTACTTTTGACCTTCCCTTTGTAGGCCCGGTAAGTGTTAGCGCCACCGGGCAGCTCCTGCATCTTTGCCGGATGGCGCTACGCTTATCCGGCCTACTTTTGACCTTCCCCTTGTAGGTCCGGTAAGTGTTAGCGCCACCGGGCAGCTCCTGCACCATTGCCGGATGGCGCTGCGCTTATCCGGCCTACTTTTGACCTTCCCTTTGTAGGCCCGGTAAGTGTTAGCGCCACCGGGCAGCTCCTGCACCATTGCCGGATGGCGCTGCGCTTATCCGGCCTACGTTTGACCTTCCCTTTATAGGCCCGGTAAGCGTTAGCGCCACCGGGCAAGCTCCTGCACCATTGCCGGATGGCGCTGCGCTTATCCGGCCTACGTTGACTTTCCCTTTGTAGGCCCGGTAAGCGTTAGCGCCACCGGGCAGCTCCTGCGCCTTTGCCGGATGGCGCTACGCTTATCCGGCCTACGTTGACTTTCCCTTTGTAGGCCCGGTAAGCGTTAGCGCCACCGGGCAATCTGCGTTTAGAGGGTGATAGAAACTGCGGTGCCATGCGGGGTAATGACCAAACCGGTTTCACTCTTGCTCGCCGTCGCTCCCTGCAGATGGGTTATCTGCATAATATTGCGCAGGCACAGCGTCCAGTTTTGGCCTTCGCCATAAGCACGCACGGTGATCACGCCGCTTTCACGTTTGGCGGATACGCGAAAAATGCTCTCGCCGCGGCTATCCGGTACCTCACACACGGCTTCGCGCCCATCGTCGAGTTGAAAGAGCTGGAATGCAGTGCCCTGATGCCAGGCGTAATCGGGTCGCCGATCGTTATCGCCCAGCGCCAGCAGCGTATTGTCGCGAACGTAGACCGGCAGGCTCATAAAGCCGTGTCGCTGTTTGCGCCAACGGTTACCTTCGAGGAGGTCGTTATGCCACAGGTGTGTCCAGCGCCCTTCCGGCAGGTAAAACTGCACCTCACCCGCTTCGCTGAACACCGGTGCGACCAGCAGGGCGTCGCCGAGCATATACTGGCGGTCAAGGTAATCGCAGGCCGGATCGTCCGGGAAAGCCAGCATCATTGCGCGCATCATCGGCACACCCGATTCGCTTGCCGCTACCGCCTGTCGGTAGAGATAGGGCATCAGGCGGCATTTCAGCTGCGTGAAAAAGCGCACCACATCGCAGGACTCATCATCGTAAGCCCACGGCACCCGATAGGATTTGCTGCCATGCAGGCGGCTGTGGCTGGAGAGTAAGCCAAACGCGCACCAGCGCTTATAGATATGCGCAGGCGCGGTATTCTCGAAGCCACCGATATCGTGGCTCCAGAAACCGAAGCCAGAAAGACCAATGGATAACCCGCCGCGCAGGCTTTCCGCCATCGATTCATAGGTGGCGTAGCAGTCGCCGCCCCAGTGCACCGGGAACTGTTGCGCACCGACTGAGGCCGAGCGGGCAAACAGCACCGCTTCCTTCTCATCCACGCTCTCTTTCAGCACGTTCCACACCAGTTCGTTGTAAATATAGGCGTAGTGGTTATGCATTTTTTGCGGACAGGCACCGTTGTGCCACACCACATCCGTTGGGATGCGCTCGCCGAAATCGGTTTTAAAACAGTCGACACCCATCGCCACCAGCGCGTTGAGCTTATCGGCATACCACTGGCAAGCTTGCGGATTGGTAAAGTCATAAATCGCCAGCCCCGGCTGCCATTTATCCCACTGCCATATCGAGCCGTCCGCCCGTTTCAGCAGATAGCCCTTCTCTTTCAGTTCGCGGAACAGCGGGGATTTCTGTCCGATGTAGGGGTTTATCCAGACGCAGATTTTTAGCCCACGCTCCTTCAGCCGTTTTATCATTCCCGCCGGATCCGGGAAGGTCACCGGGTCCCACTCAAAATCGCACCACTGGAAGGCCTTCATCCAGAAGCAGTCGAAGTGAAAAACATGCAGCGGCAGCTGGCGCTCAGCCATGCCGTCGATAAAGCTGTTCACGGTCGCTTCATCGTAATTGGTGGTAAAAGAGGTGGTCAGCCACAGGCCGAACGACCACGCCGGTGGCAACGCCGGGCGGCCGGTAAAGCGGGTGTAGCGGTTTAGCACCGCTTGCGGTGTCGGGCCGTCAATAACGAAGTACTCAAGCGACTCCCCCTCAATGCTGAACTGCACTTTGGAGACTTTCTCCGAACCGATCTCAAACTCTACTGCCTGCGGGTGGTTGACCAGCACGCCGTAGCCTCGGTTGGTGAGATAGAAGGGAATATTTTTATAGGCTTGTTCGGTGCTGGTGCCGCCATCGCGGTTCCAGGTCTCTACAGATTGCCCGTTCCGCACCAGCGACGTGAAGCGCTCGCCCAGACCATAAACCGTTTCGCCGACGCTCAAATCCAGCCGTTCGAAAACGTAATTGCGCCCGCTGTTGCCATCCTGTACGTAGCCGCTGTTTTTAAGCTGACTGCCGGTGATGCGCTCGCCGTTACGCAGAAAATCAATGGCCCACGCTTCGCCTTTCGCCACCCGAACGGTCAGCGCGCCGCTGTGTAGCTCGGCATACGTCTCGGTGTTATCTATCGCGACCGCCACATCTTGCGCAATGTTGAGCGGGAAATGTGGCCCTCTCTCTGTACCGCCCTCAAAGTGCGCGATACGTACACCGATAATGCCCTCCTGCGGCGAGAAGAAGCGCAGCGTAAAGAGCGGCGTATCCAGTTGCCAGGTGCGCTCGCGCACGTCGCGCGGGGCGGCATACACCACCATCTCACTCCCCTGCTGATCAACATCAAATACCTGAATTGGGTTGATTAATGTCAGGCCGGGCTGGATAAGCCAGTTGCCATCACTGATCTTCATGCGTTGCTCCTTACAGTAACTCTTCCCGGGGTGAAATATTGCCGAACCGCTTCTGGCTACGGTGTTCGCCGCGCGCCAGCTGCGCCACAATCGACTTCAGCAGGGGTGTTTTCAGGGTGTAGTAGCGCCTGGCGATAATCGCGCTGAACAGATAGCAGGCTGCCGGCACCAGCGTGAATAGCGAGACGATGATGGTGAGTGTCATACCGTTCTGTCGCGATGCGGCGGCCTCATAGCCGCTGCCCGCCAGCGCCCAGCCAATCAGCGCTCCGCCAAGCGCGAGGCCGAGCTTCAGCACAAACAGCGTGCCCGCAAAGCTGATGCCGGTCAGACGCTTGCCGTTGCACCATTCGCCGTAATCGACGGTGTCGGACATCATCACCCACTGGATCGGGGTGACCAGCTGGTGCAGCACGCCAATAACAAAGATAAAGGCGAACATGGTGAAGCTGGCCTGGATGGGAATAAAGAACATGGCAATGCTGAGCAGGGTGAGCGCGGCGTTGGTCCACCAGAAGATGGTGACTTTACACTTCCAGTCGGTGAGCGGTTTCGCCAGCGCGCTGCCAATCAGGTTGCCGACGCAGTAGGTCGTAAGAAACGCGGTAAAGATGGCGGCATCGCCCATAATCCACGTGACGTAATACATCATCGCGCCACCGCGCACGCACACCGCAAGAATGTTCAGGATGGTCAGCATCCCCACAATGCGCCACTGATCGTTTTGCCAGATATCGCGCAGATCTTCACGCATGGAAGTGGTGGCTGGCGGGGCCTGGATGCGCTCTTTGGTGGTGAAAAAGCAGAATGCCAGCATCATAAACGCCAGCACTGAAAGCACGGCGATCCCGCCCTGGAAACCGACAACCTTATCCCCTCCGCCAATCAGCTTCACCAGCGGCATCATTAATACCGTGGAAAGCATGCCGCCTGCGGTAGCCAGCACGAAGCGCCAGGATTGCAGAGAGATGCGCTGCTGCGGATCGTTGGTGATGACCCCACCCAGCGCGCAGTAGGGAATATTGACGACGGTATAAAGCAGGGTGAGTAACGTATAGGTGACAGCGGCATAGAGCATCTTGCCGTTAAGGCTGAGATCCGGCGTGCTGTAAGCGAGCACGCAGACGATACCGAAAGGGAGCGCGCCAAAGATAATCCATGGCCGGAATTTGCCCCAGCGGCTGCGCGTACGGTCGGCGAGCAGCCCCATGCAGGGGTCGGAAACGGCGTCCAGCGCACGCGCCAGCAGAAACATGGTGCCGACAAAACCGGCGGGAATGCCGAAGATATCGGTATAGAAGAACATCATGTAGAGCATGACGTTATCAAAGATGATGTGACTGGCGGCATCGCCCATCCCGTAGCCAATCTTTTCTTTTACAGAAATAGCCTGACTGTCCATTTTTGTTTCCTTAACGCAGCAAAACCATGCCGATTGCGGTGTTAAGGGTTTTAATCGATCGCTTTACGGGCGGAAATTGCGATTTCTGGTTATTAAATTACGTTTATTCTTTTCTGTGATCGCGATTCCTTAACGTATGAAAAAAGCTAACCAATGGAAAAGATAGAGATTTATCTTAAACGGTCAGAGAAAGGGAAAGCAGAACGTGAAAAATTACGGTGAGGGATGTGGTAAATCACTGAAAGTAGGTATAATGCGCCCCGCCTCCATGTAGCAATGCAGGCGCGGAAGATCGTCATCTCCGGTGAGGTGGCTGGACTTCAAATCCAGTTGGGGCCGCCAGCGGTCCCGGGCAGGTTCGACTCCTGTGATCTTCCGCCAAAATTAAGTCTCTGTCTGGCACATCTTTAAATATCACTTCTGATTTACACCACGCTATTAGCAGCCTGCGCGCGCCTTAAATCAATTAAGCGCCATGTATGCGCTGGCCGCTGACTATCAGCGAGCAGGCGCCAAAAATTTCCTCAGCCAACATGAAGCTGGAGAACTCAACCGTATAGTAAATATGTGGCTGGAATTTGCTGAAGATCAGGCTCGCCGTTGTAAGTATATATTCCTTCGGGACTGGCAAAATAATCTGGATCAATTTCTGCGATTTAACCATCGGCAGGCTTTACACGACGCAGGCAAGATTGGTTAAAAATAGCGGATGAAAAGCGCTTGCTGAATATTGTCGATTTACCAGGCTACCGCGCTTTTTAAAAGAAGCAGAAAGCTAAAAATCGATAAACGCAGCACTCAACATGACTTAATTTTATTTCTTTAATAAAAGAGCCCATGGCTTTTATGTAAATAAAACAACATCTCTACAATAATTATTCTCCTCTTTAGCAACATGCGATATGTCATTTTATTTTCGGATGTTTCGCTTCCCTCACATTTATTAATCATGATATCTTTTTTCGCCATACAACCCCTGTAATTAATAACGACGCATTAATAGAACATTTATATCAATCCAACTAATCGAGGAAAAATAATGAATGTAAGGGATGCTACCTTTTCTGATATTGAGCTGATATGCGATCTGCTTGCCGAAGCATTTTATGATGATGTGCTTATTGAATCTGCCTTTCCGGCGCCGGAAAGACGAAGGGAGGCGCTGCGCAGCTTCTTCAGGATCTATGCCGAAGTCGCGCTACGCAAAGGCGGCGTTATTATTGATGAAAATAATGTCGGTGCATTAATGTATTTTCATTATGACTCAGAAAATATTACCGATGAAATCTTGTTCAAACAGTTACGGGATGAATATAGCGCCGATTACGCTACTATGGCCTATTTAATGCACAAACTGAGTGCTTATCATCCAAAAAATCCACATTTCTATATTTTCGTGCTTGCTATTCCTGGCCAGGATCGCGGCATGGACGTTATTAACGCGTTGATGTACCGGTTAATCCATTTACAGGATCAAGCAGGCGTGCCTTGCTATGCCGAATGTACAGCTGCGCGTGTACAGCGTCTTGCCGGGCGGCTTGGCTTTAAACCCGCAGATTTCAAACTCTGTGTCGACGGTTTTCCTGAGCTTTACCCTATTTTAAGAGAACCGCAAAAACCGCTCGTTTAATACCACTCCACGCGCAAAGGATTGTGATGAATACTATTAATAAAAATCAACTAAGAAGAGCAAAGAAATATCAGGAATTAGCAAGCTCACTGTTCCCTTCAGCATTTTCTGATAACCATGACGCTCTTTCTGAAAACATTACGCGTATTTCAGATCATATAAATAGATTGCGTCCGGAAGATAATGGCCCGGCGTGGTTAGGTAATAGCGGTGAGCTTAACGTTGATTATAAAAGCGTCAGAGTTGCTGAAATGGCCGATAATTTACGCCAGTGCGAGGATGTTATTAACGAGACAGCATCGCTTTTTCACGGTATGCCGAACTGGGGCCATCCATTAGCGATGTGTAATACCATCCCGCAGGGCAATACAGCATCGGTTATTGCAGGCATGATCACACAGGTATTCTCCCCCAATATTGTGTCGGGGGAGTACTCCTGGAACGTTCAACGCGCTGAGCTGGAAAGCGGCGGGATGTTAGCAAATTTAATTGGCTGGGATGCGCAACGGGCTGGCGGTCTTTATACCTACGGCGGCTCCGGCTGCTGGACCTATCATCTCAAATATGCCCTGTCGCGCGCTCTGCCTGACTCCAGACGCGAAGGCGTACGCACTAACGCGAAAGTCCTCTGTTCCCAGCAGGCGCACTTCACCATGCTGAACAGCACAGACTGGACCGGTCTCGGGACGGATAACATTATCTGCATCAAAACCGATCCGAAGACTAACGCCATGGATCTAAAAGATCTGGAAGCGGTGCTGATTGCGCTGCGGATGCAAAATATCCCGGTTGCGTCAGTGGTATGTACGATGGGGACAACCGATGCCAACGCCTTCGATCCGGTGGCGGACGTGCGCCGGTTACTGGATCGCTATCGCAACGCAGCGCCATATGGCAAGGCGCTGCTCTACTGCGATGCGGTGACCAGCTGGTCCTGGCTGGCCTTCCAGAAATATGACTTTGCCACTAACCCGCTGCAGTTCACCGAAGCGCTACTGCCGATGATGAAGAGCAACGCTCGTGAACTTGAGAAGATGAAATACGCGGACGCTATTGGCATTGATTTCCATAAAGCGGGCTTTTCACCTTACACCAGCAGCTTCTTTGCTTACCGCGATGCCGCCGAGTTTGAAGCGCTGTTGCAGCGCCCGGGCTCGGCTTATCTGCAGTCGCGCACGAATTACAATCCTTACCACTACACGCTTGAAGTCTCGCGCGCGGCAACCGGCGCGGTAGCGGGCTGGGCGACGATGAAATACTTTGGTTATGAGGGCTTCCAGGCGTGCCTGGGCTCGATCCTGGAAAATCATCTTGTGATGCGTCATCTGCTGCAAGCAGAGCCGTCTACGGTATGCGTCAATCCGCAGGACAATGGCATGGTCACCCTGCTGCGCATCTATCCGCAGGGAGTGGATGCGCAGGAGCAGTATCAACGTGAACTGACCGATCCCGCGTATAAACCACAGCTGTCGGCGCATAATCAGTTAACGCTGGATATTGGTAATAAACTCTATGCGTGGTTCCGCGAGGGCAAGCAGATCAACGGGATGTGTACGCCCTATATGAGCTTTACCACCGGTTTCTGCGTCACCGAGTACAACCGCGATGCGGCCGATCCGGAGGCCAAAGTGTTCGCCCTTAAAATCTACATTATGAATATGCATCTGACACCGGAGCTGATGAAGCACGTGCTGGATTGCATTATGGCGGCACGGGACGAGGTAGTAGGGCAGGAATTACAGCAATAAAAGATCTCTTTATTTTTCCGGTATTAGTGACGCAGGGTGTAAATAATGTTTGATTTACACCCTTTTTATTTAAAAAGAGTCTCAGGTTTGCAGTCCACAGAGAGAGCGCTTACAGTCCAATAACCTGATTTGCTTTTTAATTTGTTGATTTCGGGAAGCGTATGTCATCCAACCTCTTTAGTCATACTGCAGCGGCACAAAAGGATTGGCGTTAATGACCGCGTTAACGCCCACATGGCGAAACTGGTTGCAACTTATTACCCTCTCATTGTTGCTGGTGGTGGTGATGGAGTGGCTCCATCTTCCCGCCGCCCTGCTGCTTGGCCCGATGTTCGCGGGCATTTTTCTCGCCATCAACGGCCGCCCGGTCACCATTAATAAACAGGGGTTTAGCGCCGCGCAGGCGGTGGTTGGCGCGATGATTGCGCACGCAATTCCGCCGTCGGTATTTGGTCGTATCGCCGCCGACTGGCCGCTGTTTGTGGTCTGTATTTTCTCCGTGATTTTCGCCAGCGCCATTCTCGGCTGGATAATGGCGAAACTGCAGGTTTTTCCCGGCTCGACCGCTATCTGGGGCTCATCGCCCGGCGCGGCGGCGGCGATGACACTTATGGCGGAAAGTTTTGGTGCCGATGTGCGCCTCGTGGCATTTATGCAGTATCTGCGGGTGATGGTGGTGGCGCTGGTCGCGGTGCTGGTCACCCGCCTCGGCATGGGAGCGGAGAGCGCCGAGCATGCGGTGGCAACCTTTACGCTGTTTGGCCCGCTGCGCGCGGGGCCATTTATCGCGACGTTAATGCTGATTGCCGTTGGCTTTCTGATTGCCAGACGCGTGAAGATGCCCTCCGGGCCATTACTGATTACGCTCGCGCTGGGGATTATCGTCGAGGATAGCGGCCTTATGACGCTTGAGTTGCCGCCGTGGCTGCTGGCGCTCTCTTACGCGCTTATCGGCTGGAGTATTGGCCTGCGCTTTACGCGCGAGATTGTGCTCTACGCAGCACGCGCCCTGCCGCGCGTGCTGCTGTCGGTATTGACGCTTGTGGCGATCTGCTGCGGTTTCGCCTTCCTGCTGGTGAAATTTGCCGGCATTGATCCGCTCACCGCTTATCTCGCCACCAGCCCCGGCGGGGCCGATACGGTGGCGATTATCGCCTCATCAAGCCATGTTGATATCGCCTTTGTGATGGCGATGCAGACAGGGCGCTTTATTGTGGTGCTGATTACCGGCCCGGCGATCTCACGGTTTGTGGCGAAGCGGCTGGGGAAATAATTCGCTAGTGTGTTGTCCAGTCCTGCAGCCTTAAGCCTGGGATACGCATAAATTCACGGGTGTTGTTAGTGACAAGTATCAATCCAAGTGAACGCGCATGGGCGCCAATCATCGCATCATAGGGCCCAATGGGCGTTCCGGCTGTTGCAAGCTCGGCGCGTAACTGTCCGGTATGGACGGCAGCCTCGTTACCGTATGGCAGTACTTCAAGACGTGCGGTAAATCCTTCGACGACTCGTAAATTTTTTTCCGGCATCGCAGATTTTTCTGCGCCGTAAATCAGTTCCATCAATGTGACGGAACTGATGCACATTTGCCCATTATGCTGATTGAAAGCCTGCCGCACGATATCGGGTTTATTTTTTATGGTGAAAATACAGATGTTTGTATCAAGCATGAATTTAAGCATCAAAACGCTTCCCTGCTCTGTTCATCCGGCTGTTCGCGTGAAGCCATAAAATCTGGTGAGGCGCTTTCACCGTCAAACCAGCTATCCCAGCTTTCCCCCGCAGGTGTGATGATGCGCGTACGGCCTACGGCAATAATATCGACCTGTTTCACATCCTCGGGCATCGCCACCGCTTTGGGCAAGCGTACGGCCTGGCTGCGATTACTTTTGAAGAGTGTTGTTTTTTCCATTAGCTCCTCCATTGGTGAAATTTCATACTGCAACAGCTTAAACCAGCAGAGGGATATGTCAACGGGATATACAAAAGCGATTTTTGCCGGATAAGGCGCAGCCGCCATCCGGCATCCCTCTCATACGGTTAATCGCAGTTGCTCAATAACCTGGGCAACCTCGCGCCGTGCGTCGCCTTGCAGCGTCTGCAAAGGCGCGGGTAAACACGGCGCTTTCACCACGCCAAGCAGCTCTGCCGCAGTGGCGATAACGCGCAGGCTGCCGCCGTAACGCTTAAACAGATCCCACAGTGGCTGGAGCGCGGCGGTATGCTGGCGCGCCTGTGCGATATCGCCCGCCATCGCTGCGCGGGAAATCGCTAATGCCGCCTGCGGGAAGAGCCCACCGAATACTGAATACCAGACGCTGCACCCGGCATTCAGCGCTTCCACCGCCGTGCCGTCGCCGCTGATGCCCAGCCTGACATCCGCCGGGATTTGCGCGCGCAGCGCACTCACCCGCTCCGGGGCAAGCTCTGCGGCAAGTGGCGGGATTTTGATCGAGCCAATATTTGGCAGTTCGGCAATACGGGCAAGCAGCTCGTCGCTGAAGCTAAAGTGCGTGGCGGTGGGGTTGTTATAGATGCAGAGCGGTACCGACAGTTCGCGGGTGACGGTGGCAAACAGATCGAAGACTTCATCTTCCGTTAACGGATGATAGGAGACCGGCGCCAGCAGCACGGCGCTGACGCCCGCTTTCTGCGCATCCTCCGCCAGCCAGAGCACATCGCGCGTGCGCAGTGCGCCAATCCCGGCGATCACCGGCACCGCGCCGGAGTACTCCGTTGCCAGACGCAGGACGCTCGCGCGCTCGCTGCGGCTAAAGTAGGGGTAGCACCCCGTAGAGCCGAGCGCGCCGATGGAGTCGACGCCTGCGGCGCGCAGTTTTTCAATAATGCTGATATAGGCCGCCTCATCCAGGCGGTCATCGAGAAGCGGCGTCAGCGCAAAAGCGCTTAATCCTGTGAAGTCCATTCTTGTTCCCTCATTAGGCATTTTTTTAGTGTGGCAACCCGGCATCATACGGTTTAATCCGCCGACAGGTTCGTTGTTTGCCTCACAAAAAGCGTCAGCAGACTCTCAAGAATAAACCACATTTCGCGCTCTGCAGGTCGGAAAAACAGGGCGCGTTGCAGTGCGATTTAATGGCGTTACGCTTTGTGTCGCCCTGCTTAAGTTAACGCGCCGCGCTGTCGGCTCCCTCTTTGTGACTTAATCAGGATCTTATGCAAACCAAGCTACACGGGTCGCTGTTTCTCGCGATCCTCAGCGCGCTGATGGCCTTCACTTCCCTGTCGACGGATATCTACCTGCCCGCGATGCCGCTGATGGCGCGCGAGTTGCAAGGCGATGTTGAACTGACCATCACTGGCTTTCTGATGGGCTTCGCACTGGCGCAGCTGGTGTGGGGGCCGGTGAGCGATGCCATCGGACGCCGCAAGCCGCTGTTTATCGGCATGGTGCTGTTTATCATCGGCTCGGCGGGGTGTGCGTTATCGACGGAGATCCATCAGATGGTGTTCTGGCGCGTGTTCCAGGCATTCGGTGCCTGTACCGGGCCGATGCTGGCGCGGGCGATGATCCGCGATCTCTTTGTGCGCACCCGCGCGGCGCAGATGCTCTCCACTCTGACCATTATTATGGCGATCGCCCCAATTATTGGGCCGCTGGCGGGCGGGCAGATTATTAAGTTCACCACCTGGCATGCGGCTTTCTGGGTGCTGGTGGTGATTGGCGCGCTGATGTTTGTCTCGCTCTTCGCGCTGCCGGAAACCCTGCCCGCCGAGAAGCGCATTCATGCGTCGCTGGCGGGCGTATTTCGCAACTACTTCACGCTGCTGCGCAATCGCGCGTTTATGCGTTACACGCTGTGCGTCACCTTTTTCTATGTCTCTGCTTACGCCTTTGTCACCGGCTCGCCGTTTGTCTATATCGGCTATTACGACGTCGCGCCGCAGCATTTTGGCTGGCTGTTTGCGCTCAATATTGTTGGCCTGATGGGGATGAGTGCCGTTAACCGACGGCTGGTGCAGCGCCATCCGCTCGATAAGCTGCTGAAGATCGCCGTCACGCTGGCCGCACTTGCAGGCGTTGTGCTGGCGCTGCTGGTAAAGCTGCAATTCGGTGGCCTGGTTGCGGTGCTGATTACGGTGTTTGTCTTCTTTTCGATGAACGGCATTATCGCCGCCGCCTCGACCGCCGCCGCGCTGGATACCGTCCCGGCCTTTGCCGGCTCGGCCTCGGCGCTGATTGGCTCCCTGCAATATGGCAGCGGCATTATCTCTTCCCTGCTGCTGGCCGCGTTTCGCGACGGCACGCCGTGGACAATGGCGTGGATCATGGCGCTGTTCGCCGTCGCCAGCGCCGCAATGGCCTGGCGGGTCGGCTCCCCGCAATAAAGGGCGATGCCGGATGGCGGCTCACGCCTTATCCGGCCTACGGGGTTTGTGGGCCGGATAAACATCGCGGTATGGCGGATTTAAAGCCGGATTTTATTAATCTGATCGATACGCAACGTATTCATATTGAGAACGCAACCTAACATAGCTTCACCAAATACATGGGTGCCCATCGCTTGTGTGCCCACCAGTTCGCAGTAGCTGTTTCTGTACTGAAGCCACTCTTTCTGATTCTGCTTATAGGTTGCCAGCATGCGGTCTTTCTGCTCCTGAGAGCCGAGCCACCAGCGCATGTAGTCAAAAGAGGCGATCTCTTTCAGCTTCGCTTCATAAGCCTTATTTAGCGCTGCCTCAGAGGCATCGTTTACATCCGCCAGGCACTCATCATTGTTTTCGCCATATTGTTCGATGCAGTGGGAAATGCTTTTTTGCGCGGAATAAGCATGATGGCTAAACAGAAGGAACAGGGAAAACAGGGCGTAAGCTTTCATAATCTTTATTTCAGCCGACAGTGAAGGTGGCGCGATTATAAAGCCTTATTTTGTGAAGTAGAGAAGTTCGTAGGCCCGGTAAGCAGCGCGCCACCGGGCATTTAGTGGTTTACGCGCCGGCTTTATTCAGTGCGGCGATCTCGTCGGTAGAGAGGTTCAGCGCCACGGCGGTAGCGAAGCTCTCGACGTGCGCAGTTTTGGTTGCGCTGGCAATCGGCGCGGTAACGCCCGGTTGGTTAATAAGCCAGGCGAGCGCTACTTCGGCGGGTTTCACATTATGATTCGCCGCCACCTTGTCGAGCGCATCGAGAATGGCGAAGCCGCGCGGATTCAGGTATTTGGCGATGCCCTGCCCGCGCTGGCTCTGGCTGAGATCGCTTTCGCTGCGATATTTTCCTGACAGGAAACCGGAAGCGAGGCTGTAGTAGGTCACGACGCCAATATTTTCCCGCACCGTTAAATCCTGCAACGCGCCTTCAAAGCTCTCGCGATCGTAGAGGTTATATTCCGGTTGCAGTACCTGGTAGCGCGGCAGCCCTTTCTCATCAGCTACTTTCAGCGATTCTGCCAGCTGTTGGGCGTCGAGGTTGGACGCGCCAATCGCGCGGATTTTTCCGGCTTTCAACAGCTTTTCATAAGCGCCTAACGTTTCATCGTAGGGCGTTTCGCTATCCGGCCAGTGGGAGAAGTAGAGGTCGATATAGTCCGTTTGCAGGCGACGGAGCGAGTCATCAACTGCCTGCTCAATCCAGCGTGCCGAGAGTCCTTTTTTACCGGGTTCGCCCATATCGGCGCCCACTTTAGTAAACAGGGTGATCTTGTCGCGATGACCTGGGTGCGCCGCCAGCCACTTACCAATAATGGTTTCCGATTCGCCACCCTTATTGCCCGGTGCCCATGCAGAGTAAACGTCTGCCGTATCGATCGCCGTAAAGCCCTTTTCCAGTAACGCGTCCAGCAAACTGAAGCTCTGCTGCTCATCGACGGTCCAGCCGAACACATTGCCGCCAAAAACTAATGCCGGGATCTGTAACCCCGTGGTACCTAATGAACGTAATGCCATCGCCACTTCCTCCTGTGAAGGTCAAACTTTAAGCCTGGCGTGTAATGACGATCGCTTTTGGTTATCCGTGCGGTTTTTCCGCCGCCAGGCTGCGCAGCTGTGCGGTGACTGGTCTTAATGTTTCCCGTAAAACCGCGTGCAGATGGCGAATCGCCGGGGAGAACTGTTTGCGGTGCGGGCAGATAAGGTTAAGCGGCGCGGCCTCGCCGGGATGCTGCGGCAGCAACATCTCCAGCCGCCCGGCCAGTACATCGGCGCTGACGTCGATCCACGATTTATAGACAATGCCCATCCCCTCTACCGCCCAGCGGCGCGCGACATCCGCGTCGTCGCACAACATCCGGCTTTTGACGATCAGCTGTCGGCGCAGGCCATTTTCCGGAAAGCTCCATTTGTCATACACCTGGTTGTTCATGGTGAAGAGCAGGCAGTGATGGTTAACCACCTCATCAAGGGTTTGCGGCCTGCCGTGCTGCGCCAGATAAGCAGGCGACGCGGCGAGCACCCGGCGGTTATCTTCGGCAATTGGCAGCGCCACATAGCTGCTGTTATCCAGCACGCCGTAGCGGATAGCGACATCCACCGGATCGCGAAACACATCGCTAAGCTGATCGGAAAGGGAGAGGCGCAAAGAGACCTTCGGGTACTGGGCGCAAAAACGGGTGATGATCGGCAGCAGCACGTTGCGCCCCAGATCGGATGGCACCGCCATGCGCAGCTCGCCCTGCGGTTCGTTATCGCCGCTGTGCAGGCTTTCAGCCCCGGCGCGCACCACTTCCAGCATCTCCTGGGCGAAGGGGAGGTACTTTTCACCTTCGGCGGTTAAGCGCAGGCTGCGGGTCGAGCGCACAAACAGGCGTTTATCGAGATCGCGTTCCAGCCGGTGCACCGCTGCGCTGACCTGGCCGGGAAGCAGCCCGGCTTCGCGCGCGGCGTTAGAAAAACTGCCCAGCAGCGCCGAGCGAACAAACAGCGTGACATCTTCCAGCCGAATCATCATCTCTCCGAACGGCAAATAACAAGCGCTTCTGTTGTGCCAGAAAAACGGGCGCAGGCAAACCGCATTTTCACTTTACGAGTGAAAGTGTTGCCGTTTTTCACCGATTTATCTTCGCTGGCGCTGCGTTTATCCTCGGCGACTCTACGGGACGGTGCGCCCCGCGTTATTTGAATGTTCGCCAGGAGAGAAAAATGACCCTTGATGAAGCCGTGATTTCCCGCCATACCGTTAAAGCCTTCGACCCCGCTCAGCGCGTGCCGCAGGAGAAGATCGACACCCTGCTTAACGTGCTGCACAACAGCCCCTCTTCCGTTAACTCGCAGCCGTGGCACTTTGTTGTCGCCTCAAGTGAGGAAGGACGCGCGGCGATGGCGACATCCGCCACCAGCAACTTTGTCTATAACAAAGCGAAAATTGCCGATGCCTCACACGTGATTGCGCTCTGCATGCGCAGCGATCTCGATGAAGCCCACCTGCAAAAGGTGCTGGCACAGGAGGAGAAGGATGGCCGCTTTGTGGCTGACGGCGCGAAAGCGGGCCAGGATAAGGGCCGCCGCTCCTATGTTGATCTTCACCGCTATGAGCAGCGCGATCTGCCGCAGTGGATGGAGAAACAGGTCTATCTGGCGCTCGGCGGCCTTCTGCTCAGCGCAGCAATGCTCGGCATTGATGCCACGCCGATGGAAGGTTTTGACGCACGCGAACTCGACCTGGCGCTGGGCCTGCGCGAAAAAGGGCTGACCAGCGTTGTACTGGTATCGCTCGGCGTGCGCAGCGAGCAGGATTTTAACGCCGCGCTGCCAAAATCGCGCCTGCCGCGCGACGAGATCTTCACCTTTATCTAAAAATGAAAGCCCGGTTCACCGGGCTTCTTATTTGTTGCATTCTCTTGCAGGCCAACCCGTCCATCACCCGCATTTCCCTACTTTCCCGCTTTGACCAGGACATTGCATGCGGTAGCTTTTTACCCTATTTGCATAATTTAGCTTTTAGGTTAAAAATATGGAGAAAGGAACTCCCCATGTCCGCTTACATATCGTTAAACGGATGGTGCTTGAGGGAAAGGTTAGAACCACGGCCAGCGCTATCGCGGGAGCGATTGAATTGGGCTTTAATCCACCGCCATTTGACGAGATGTGCGCGGTGATTCTGGCGCTCACTTCAGAAGATTTTTTTAAAAGCATGACGGCATATGCCGATCATACGGTGTGGCACGATGTTTACCGACCAGTCTGGAAGAGGCAGAAACTCTATCTGAAGTTAATCGTCTCTGGTGATGTACTGATCGTGTCGTTTAAGGAGAGATAAATGAAATGCCCTGTTTGCGGCGCTGCGGGACTTAAATATGACACCCGCAACATTGAATACCGTTACAAAGGGAAAGTGACTACGCTCACTGCAATTGCAGGCGATTACTGCGACGCATGTGGAGAGATCATTTTCGACCGTCTGAACGGTGAACATTACTCAAAACAGGTTGCAGCTTTTGTCCGCAAAGTTAACGCCGAAGAAGTTGATCCTCAGTTTATTGCTACCATCCGAAAGCGGTTTAATCTCGATCAGCGCCAGGCGGCAGAGATGTTTGGCGGCGGCGCAAATGCCTTTAGCCGGTACGAAACCGGCCGTGTTGCACCGCCAAGACCTTTAGTTTTGCTCTTTAAGGCGCTGGACAAGCATCCAGAACTTTTCGAGGAGCTAAAACATGCCTGAAAGCCCGGTTCACCGGGCTTTTTGCTTGTCTGCCCGGCGAACCGGGCATGAACGGGGTTAGATCGTCGCTTTTGCGGCGTTAAGCCCCGGAACAAGGATCACTTTGCGGCAATCTTCCGCATGCTTATCGAAGATCTCATAGCCGCGGGCGGCCTCTTCGAGCGGCATATGGTGCGTGACAATCTCTTCCGGTTTGAGATGGCCGGACTCAATCAGCGGCAGCAGGTCTGGCAAGAACGAGTGCACGTGGGTCTGCCCCATTTTGAAGGTCAGCCCTTTATCGAAGGCGTCGCCAAACATAAAGGCGTGAATAAACCCGGCGTAGACGCCCGGCACGCTGACAATCCCACCGCGCCGCACGGCGGCAATCGCCTGACGCAGCACTTTGCCGCTGCTGCCCTCGATTTTCAGGGTGCTGAGCACCGTTTCGGTGGTGCTGCCTTTGGCTTCGAAGCCCACAGCATCAATCACCGCATCAACGCCGCGATGACCGGGCGTGTTTTCGATAATCCACGCAGCCGGATCGTCATTCTTATCAAAGTTGATAGGAATAACGCCGTAGCGGTCGCGGGCGAAGGCAAGCCGGTAGTCGCTGTCATCGATCATGAAAATCTGTTCAGCCCCTTCCAGACGCGCGCACGCCGCCGACAGCAGCCCGACCGGGCCTGCACCGTAAATCGCCACGCTTGAGCCCTGTTTAATTTCGGCGTTTTTCACCGCTTGCCAGGCCGTGGGCAGAATATCGGAGAGGAACAGCACCTTCTCGTCCGAGAGCGTATCCGGCACTTTGAATGGCCCGGTATTGGCCTTCGGCACGCGGACATACTCCGCCTGGCCGCCGGGAATACCGCCATAGAGATCGCTGTAGCCAAACAGCGCCGCCGGCGGAGTAATGCCTTTTCGGTTTAGCGCCGCACCTTTGCCTTCGTTCGTTTCCGAACAGGCGGAGTATTGATGGAGCTTACAGAAAAAACATTCGCCGCAGGCGATAACAAACGGGATCACCACCCGGTCGCCCTTGCTGACCGCATGCACACCAGCCCCGGTCTCGACCACTTCGCCCATAAACTCATGGCCGAAGATGTCACCGTGATGCGTACCGGGGATTTTGCCGTGATAAAGGTGCAGATCCGAGCCGCAAATCGCCGTGGCGGTCACGCGAAGGATAATATCATCCGCCGCCTGGATAATCGGATCGGGATGGTTATCGACGCTGACTTTATGTGACCCGTGATAAGTAAGTGCTCTCATGTACCGTGTTCCCCATGATTTCAGACAGGACTGATAAGCATAGAACAGCCTGGGGAAGCACGGCGAAGCGGCACTACATCTTATCCACCCAGTGGCAGGCAACATGATGCCCGGAAGCCACTTCACGCAGCGCAGGCGCTTGTTCACGACAGATCTCCGTGGCGTGCGGGCAGCGCGACGAAAAGCGGCAGCCCGGCGGCGGTCGCGAAGGGTCGGGGATCTCGCCCTGCACTGCCGCTACCGGTTCGCGCAGCGGATCGAGAGTCGGCACGGCGGCCAGCAGCGCGCGGGTATAGGGGTGCAGCGGCTGGTTGAAGAGCGTATCGCGGCTGGCGGTTTCTACCAGTTGCCCGAGATACATCACCGCCACGTCATCGCACAGATGTTCGACAACGCCGAGATCGTGGGAGATAAAGAGAAACGTTACGCCGAAGTCGTCGCGAAGATCGGCGAACAGGTTGATAATCTGCGCCTGAATAGAGACATCCAGCGCCGAAATCGGCTCGTCGGCAATAATAAAATCG
This sequence comes from Kosakonia sp. HypNH10, assembly GCF_029850615.1. NCBI lineage: Bacteria > Pseudomonadati > Pseudomonadota > Gammaproteobacteria > Enterobacterales > Enterobacteriaceae > Kosakonia > Kosakonia sp. HypNH10. The sequence continues at coordinate 96,762 of NZ_JAOTIU010000005.1, read as the reverse complement.
GGGTTGAGGATCAGCGCCCGTGCAATACCAATTCGCTGGCGCTGGCCGCCGGAAAACTCATGGGGAAAGCGGTTGTAGTGCTGCGGTGCCAGCCCGCAAATCTTCATCACCGCAATGACTTTGTCATACAGCTCCGCGCGGGTGCAGAGCTTATGCTCCAGCATCGCTTCACCAATCGCATCGCCGATGCGGATGCGCGGGTTGAGCGAACTGTAGGGATCCTGAAACACCAGCTGGATTTTCGGACGCAGCGCGCGCAGCGCCTTAGGCGCGAGATCGCCCAGCTCCTGGCCGCGATATTTCACGCTGCCAGCGGTTTTGTCGTACAGCCCCAGCAGCGTGCGCCCGACGGTAGTTTTGCCGCTGCCGGATTCGCCGACCAGACCGAAAATGGTACCAGGGCGAATGTTAAAACTGACGCCATCGACCGCACGCACCTGCCCGGTTTGCTGACCAAACAGCCCGTCGCGCAGCGGGAAGTACTTTTTCAGGTCGTTAACTTCAATCACATACTCTGCGCTCATGCCTGCGGCTCCGTTAACGCACTGTGAATACAGGCCGCCTGCCGGGTCTCGTCGCCCACCAGCGGCGGAATGCCGCGCCGACAGGCGTCGGTCGCGCGCTCGCAGCGATCGTAAAAGGCGCACCACGGCGGCAGTTCAGCCAGATCCGGCACCTGGCCGGGGATCGAGTAGAGCCGACGCCGCCGCTCGCCCGGCACCGGACGCGAGGCGATCAGCCCTTTGGTGTAGGGGTGCAGCGGATGGCGTAACACGTCGGCGGTTGGCCCCTGCTCAACAATCCGCCCGGCGTACATCACCACCACATGCTCCGCCATCTGCGCGATCACCCCCAGATCGTGAGTGATCAACATCAGCGCCATATGGTGCGCCTGCGCCTGGTCGCGCAGCAGCCGCAGGATCTGCGCCTGCACGGTGACATCCAGCGCGGTAGTTGGCTCATCGGCAATTAACAGCTTCGGCTGGCAGCTCAGTGCCATAGCAATCATGATGCGTTGCAACATGCCGCCGGAGAGTTGATGCGGGTAGCTACTCATCAGGCTCTCTGCCCGCGCCAGCCCCACTTCAGCAATTAATTGCGTTGCGCGCTGCCAGGCCGCTTTCGCTGACAGACCACGATGGCGGATCAGCGGCTCGCACAGCTGCTCACCGATGGTCAGCACCGGGTTCAGGGCGGTCATCGGCTCCTGGAAAATCATCGCCAGCTGGTTGCCGCGCAGATCGGCCATTTTCGACGGCTTCAGGCGCAGCAGATCCTCGCCCTGAAAGCGGATTTCCCCGCCATCGATGCGCGCCGCCTGCGGTGGCAGCAAACCCATCAGCGACATCGCCGTGACGCTTTTCCCGCAGCCGGATTCACCGACCACGCCGATAGTCTGCCCGGCCTGAATGGCAAAGGAGACCTCCTGCACGGCGCGCACGCGCCCCTGTTCTGCGGCAAAAGAGACGGAAAGTTGGTTGAATGTGACCAGCGGTTCGCTCATTTCAGGCTCCGTTTCATCTTCGGATCGAGCGCATCGCGCAGGCCATCGCCCAGCACGTTAATGGCAATCACGGTGATAAAAATGGCGATGCCTGGCGGCATCCACAGCCACGGACGGCGTTGAAAATCGATCAGGCTGTTGGCGGCATCCATCATATTGCCCCACGACGGCGTTGGCGGTACTACGCCCATGCCAAGGTAGCTGAGCGCCGACTCCATCAAAATGGCATTTGCCACCGCCATCGTCGCCATCACCACCAGAATCGGCACCGTGTTGGGCAACAGATGACCAAACAGACGACGCCGCGAGGACAAACCCAGCACCTGGGTAGCCAGCATAAAATCGCGCTCGCGCAGGGAGAGGATCTGCCCGCGTACCAGTCGCGCCAGCTTCGGCCACTCCAGTAGACTCAGCATCACTACCACCATGTAGATACGCGACTCGGCGGGGAAATCGAGCTCCGACAACATCGCCCCGGCGACAATCAGCAACGGCAGGCTCGGAATGGTCATCACCAGATCCGCCAGCCGCATAATCACTTTATCGGTCCAGCCGCCCGCATAGCCCGACAGCGCGCCAAGCAAGTAGCCGAGCGCTACGGAGAGCAGCATGGTCAACAGGCCAATAATCAAAGAGATACGCCCGGCCAGCAGCAGACGCGTGTAAACATCGCGCCCGAGGAAATCGGTGCCCAGCCAGTGCGCAGCACCAGGCGGTTTGTTGATCATCAATGCATCGGTGGCGTCGTTTTTCCACGGTGACCAGATTGGCCCGACGACGCACCAGACAGCCATCACAATCAGCGCCAGCAGGCAGATCATCGCCAGCCGGTTGTGGCGCAGCGCGCGCCACGCCTGGCGCCACGGGGAAGGCGTTGCCTGAGCCAGCGCCGGGATCTCTGCTTTGCGCAGACGGCGGTTAGTTGAGAAGAGTGAACCCAGCATCATCACCTCACCCGGATACGCGGGTCAGCCCACGCGTAGAGCACATCGGCAATCAGGTTGCCGACAATGGTTAATACCGCCAGGAAGAGGGTGAACCCCATCAGCACGGGGTAATCCCGCGCGGCCAGCGAATCGATATGAATATGCCCGGCACCCGGCCAGTTAAACACCTTTTCGGTGATGATCGCCCCGGAAAAGAGCCCCGGCAGCTCAAAACCGAGCAGGGTGATAATCGGCAGCAGGGCATTGCGCAGCGCGTGTTTGAAGATCACCGTGCGCTCGCGCAGCCCTTTGGCGCGGGCGGTGCGGATAAAGTCCATCTTCACCACATCGAGCATGCTGGCGCGGAAGTAGCGCGTCAGGCTGCCCGCCTGCAACATCACCAGCGCCAGCACCGGCAGCGCCAGATGCGCGGCAACCTGCATCACCCATGCCCAGCCGCTGTCATCGCTGCCGGTATTGGTCATGCCGCCCACCGGCAGCCAGTGCAGATCGACGGCGAACCACTTAATCAGCAGCAGGCAGAGGAAGAAGGTCGGAAAGGACATGGCGGCGAAGACCACCACGCTCACCACATGGTCAAACAGTGAATTGGGTTTCAGCGCCGACGCAATACCGACCGCGAGGCCAATCCCCCAGTAGAAGACCAGCGCGACGCTTGCCAGCAGGAAGGAGTTCCAGATGTACTGGTTTAGCAACTGGCTGACCGGGATCTGGTATTGCAGCGAGAAGCCGAGATCGCCGCGCAGCAGCTGTCCGAGCCAGTGCAGATAGCGGGTAAAAAGAGGCTGATCGAGGCCGTAAATCGCTTTCAGTTCCGCGGCGCGCGCGGCAGTCAGGGTGATATTGCCGTCGATAAAGTCGCCCGGTGTTTTGGCGAACAGCATAAAGATGATCAGTGAAGCCAGCAGCAGCATCGGCACGGTTTGCAGCAGCCGCCTGAGGATAAAGTTTCCCATAATGCTCTCATGCCCGCCGCCGGGCTTTTCCGGCGGCGGTGAAGGTCTTACTTAACGATTTTGACATCCGGCAGGCTGCCGGTCAGGCCGTTATAGATGTCCGGTTTGAAGCCGGTTACGCGGGCGCTGCTCGCCGATAGAATCTGGCGGTAGCCGAGGAGAATCACCGGCGGATCGTCGGCCAGCACTTTATAGAGCTGGTGATAGATCGGCTTGCGTTTCTCGACATCCAGCTCGGCGTTGCCTTCGTTAATCAGCTTATCGACCTGCGGATTGTTATAGCCCGACTCTTTCGATTCCGTGCTGTAGTAATCCCAGACGCCATCATGGGGATCGTTCAGCGTGCTGGTGCTAAACGAGGCGAGGTCATAGTTGCCCGCTTTGCGCTGGGACATCAGGGCGTTAAAGTCCACCACCTGCGGCTTCAGCAACACGCCAATCTGCTGCCAGTTCTCTTTGGCGATAGGGATCAGCGCGTCGTTGAGCACTTTTTTGCTCACCAGCAGCGTCAGTTCAAGGCGTTTGCCATCTTTTACACGGATGCCGTCCGGGCCCGGTTTCCAGCCTGCTTCATCAAGCAGCTTTTTCGCCTGTGCCGGATCGTACTTGTAGGGGTTTACGCCATCGGCGTTGTAGGCCCAGGAGATGGGCGCTATCGGTTCAATCGCCACTTTGCCGTAGCCCTGATAGACCACATCAATCAGTTTCTGGCGATCGAGACCGTAAATCAGCGCCTGGCGCACTTTCGCATCTTTCAGCGCCGGGCGATGCACGTTGAACTCCACTTTGCTGTAGTCGCTGGAGCCGTAGAGATTGATATTGGCGAAGCCCAGCATTTTCAGCTGCTCAATATCATCCGGGCGCGAGGTAAAGGCGTCGTAATCGGTCTCGCCGGTCTGGAACAGCTGGAAGTTGGTCGATGGGTTGGTGACGCGATAGATAAAGCGCGGCGTCGGCGGTGTACCGCGGTAGAAATGGGTATTGGCGTGGAAACGGATCTCCTGGCCAGGAATGTATTTGTCATAGACATACGGCCCGTTGCCGAGCGGCTTGCCGTGCAGCGTGCGTAAATAGTCGAGATTGCCGCGCTGATACCCTTTACCGTAATAGGCTTTCGACAGCACCGGCCCGCCGATTTTTGCCAGCGTCGTCGCGCCCGGCTGGGTGGTGGTCACTTGCAGCGTGTGAGCATCAATCACTTTCAGGCCGCTGACGCTCTCCGCTTTACCGGCTTTGTACTCTGCGCCGCCGGCGATATTTGCCAGCGTGATATCGGTATCGCCGTCATATTTCGGGTCATAAAGCACGGTTAAGGTGAACGCCACATCTTCTGCGGTGAGCGGTGAACCGTCGCTAAAGGTCAAATTGGGGCGCAACTTGATGGTGTAGACCTTATTATCCGGGCTGATGGTCCAGCTCTCTGCCAGACCCGGCACCAGCTTGCCGTGGCTATCCCAGTCGATCAGACGCGAGAAGATGACGTTAGTGACGTTCTCATCCCAACCGTTAACAAAAAAGTAGGGGTTAAAAATGCCCTGTGGCTCAGAGATGCCAGCAACAACGGTATCTTTGCGTAATTTCGCCGCCGCCGGGATCTGGCTGGCGTCCGTTGCAGGTGTGATGCCCTCCTTTAAGGGTTCATCGGCGAAAGAGGCGGTGGAAAACGCCACCATGCCGCTGAGCAACGCAATTTTCAGCGCAAGGGTGAAGTGCGTGGGCTTTGTTGTTAAGCGATTCAGTAACCTGGCCAAAATTGCTCCCTCATCAAGTCGTTGCATGAAATTTACAAATCATGACGAAAGATAAGAGTCGCTCATCAACCTGTCTAACAACGAAAACGTATGGCTTATAGCAAACCGGCCTTAGCAATCTTATGGCTAACCTGGTGATTTTTTTAGCTAAGGATTTACCTGGTCGTCCTCTAATAAAGAAAAACAGACTAAAACGCATGTGTGGGTGCCCGGCCGACCGGTGGGAGAGTGTGACAATGGCTTAGCAAGCTGGTTAGTCAGCCAGGCAAAATAAAAATACCCGCTTGAGATTATTTATTGAACAGCGCATTATTATTTTCAGACAAAAAGAAAAAACAGAAGAATATTCTTAACGAAAGCCCAATTCCTGCTAATTATCTACAGAGAGATTATTATCACTAAAAGCTTTTTACGTTGAGATAATAAATTCCTGGTTTTACTTATCGCTTTATTACTGCCTGAATCACGCTATTCCAGGAGCAAATACACAAATTTATGTGACGCAGATCACATAAAAATCTCTATTTGCTGCTAGCCCTTTTTTTGCCGATTTGAAAAAAGCAGCAACAAAAAATATCTTACTTAATAGACCAGGAGGTTGCTTTAACCATTTAACAATGAGGGTTAAATAAATGGCATCACAACAGTGCCGCATGGGGAATAGTAATAAAAGCAATCACACTTCAGGAATATTAATTACTCTTTATCACGCCCGCCGCGACATCATTTGCTCTGGTATAGTGGGTTTTATGTTGGCGATACTGAGTACATTTTATTACCCTCAACAATGGCTCACATCACTCACCATCAGTTCGGCAGAAAAATTTACCCTTTATCCACTGATGGCCTGCATACAAAACTTTTATGGTGCTGAAGTGGTGATTGAGGCTGACGATTTTTTTAATGATTACCTTATTTACTTAAAAAAAGTTATTGCTCGTGGCGAATGGGAAGATATCAGCCTTGACGACTCCAATCCTAATCAGATTAGAATCTCTCTCCTCTCCTGGTTTGCCGGTGCACAGAATACGTCAGTTCAGCTGGTACTACAGCAAGCCAACAATGAGCAGCAGAGTATGATTAACGAAATCAGCAAATGTTATTTAGAAGATATTAACCACACGTTTTACCGTATAGAAAAGGAGTCTTATCAAATTGCTCCCGTGCGTATGCGCTACAGCCTCAGGATGTTTTTTGCTACTGCCATGGGGATAATCATCATCAGCCTATTTGTTGTGCTCAGAGAAAAATGGCGGCAGCTTGCGAGAGCCTTTTACTGTCAAAGAAACGAGGACCTTATGGAACGGAATAACCACGAGCAAGATAGGTTCAAAGAAAATTGCACTGAAGAAAAATACTGGCAAGACGAAGAGGGCACTAAGAAAAAGAAGGTCGCGGATGGAACCGTTGCGGCAATAACCATCTATTTAATCATGCTAATCGTTAGCTTGATTTGGCTCGGTCTGGAGATTTACACCGGGCTTTAAAAAGGAAATCCCTCTCATATTTGCAGGTATAAATAAAGGGAGTTTTTGTATGTCTGCTGAGATCATCGTCTTTAGCTATTCCTGGCCTGCGCTCCTGGCCATCACCGCTTTTTTTGAAAAAAACAGTTATATCGTTATAAAAATATACCAGGATGAGCAAAAGCTTTTAGAGGTCCTGCATAAAAATACCTCACTCCCCTTAATCATTGATGCCTCACCGCATCGCAAAGTAGTACTTATCGCGGCGGTTGCCTCAACTTCACGCCTGCGCGCGGTTTTTTTTACGGCACGGAAAATTCATCTCAATGACAAAGTCGTTGCTGAATTTTATTTTGAAGAGAAGCGCTGCATAACGCATTCGAAACTGATTACCATGACGCGCGCGGATATAGAGACAGCGATGCGTGTCGATCGCTCACCGGTCTGCCTCTCCCCGGGTATTATGCGACCTAGAATGATGAATCTGCTCTATGACAGGCAGACGTTATATAAAGAGATTCAGGACAAAATCTATCACCGACTCTATTTGCTGGGCGCAACGCCCAATGAGATTAATACCTTACGATTGCTTATCGCTGGTTTCTCGATACAGAAAATAGCGGAGTTGAAGAACCTACAGATTAAAACCATTTACGCTTACAAATCGCAGCTGGCGCAAAAAATAGAACACACCATGTCTTCACGCGAGTTAATTCGTGTATTAAGCGTCGAGGATAAAAACCAGGATAACGAGTGCCTTAATCATATGTACAAGACGCGCTGTAATAATGAGAGAGCGCTTTGCGAAACCTGCCCGCTTTACCATTTCTGCTATGACTCAGAGTCTGATAAATGTAATTTACCCTGCCACGAAGGGTGTAAATCAGGTAATGATGAGACCCCTCCGTGAGCGGGTTATTTTGTCTGATAGTGAAATCCATCGCTTTATGACGCGCGAACATCTCGCTATATTTCAATAATATTTTTTGCGCTTCCAGAACGCATTCGCCTGGGCATTATGGGTTATTCCCGGCCTTCATTTTCACGCTGAAGGTAGTGCCCAGACGAATGCTTTTTACTTTCTGCTCGTCTGCCTGTTTCAGGTTTTCTCATCAGCATGGTTTTTAATCAGGCTGACTGCCACCACCTCGATCTCGCGCAACGTCATATATTTCAACCGATCCCCATCAAGCTCCAGCCGGACTGTGCGAAATACACGACCATCCGTCAGGGAGACTAGCGGACAATAGAGGCGGCTGGCGAGGTTAGTAATGCCAGCGACTTTCCAGAGGCTCTCTCTCTTTTCCACGGCTCTTCTCCTTGGCTCTGCGGCGGCCTGCCAAAAAAAAGCCGGTCCACAGACCGGCAAATCTAACAAGTCGTACAAGTCAGACCATCAACGCAGGGGTATATGAAAAAACGCACTCTCAGTTCAATAACAGGCTGCCATTTGCATGGTGTGGCAGCAGGGTGAGAACCATTCGATATCGCCGGAATAACCTCGGTTTTCTGGCTTAAACGGCACGCTGTAGCTGGTCAGTTGTGAACGGTTATCGCTAAGCCCCATAAAGCAGGTGCAACAGGATGCACACAGATCACACGAGAGGGGGCATTCTGCCAGGTTGCGGAAATAGCCCCGTTGCCGCAGCCCATCAGGGTCGATGCTTTTTTGCTTTTCGCCGGCGATGCGGACGAACTGTCTGGCCGCCGTGTTGCGACCAGAGGGAAGAAAGGTAGTAAATGAATCCGCTGACACCTGTACGATTGCAGCGGATATTGGCTTCTGAATATGTGAATCCGCAGGCATGGCGACCATCATAATAATAAAAGCGAACAGGATTTTTATCCCTGGTTCACATATATTCGAGTGCCGCATAGCTACCTTCCTTATTAAAAGAATGGATTTTACAGGTACGACTCGATACCGATTAAGCTCCCTTAAAATCGATGTATGATAGGTTTGTTTATTTTCTATTACATTTCAATAGCGAAGGGAGAGTTTGGGAAAGGTTAACCGCCGAAAAGAGTATTCTTATCTGATATAAATAAAAAGCCTCCTTTCGGAGGCCAGGTTATTTAGCGTTTTCTTACGTCCGGAATAATTAAATCCCCGCGCACGCGATATGTTCCTAATACGCTCTGCGTTTTTTCATTGAGCCACGACACAATACGCGCTGCCATCGCATCCATTGAATATTCAATTGCCGGAATCGTCGGAATACCCGGCAGATGCAGCGAGCCGGCAAGGCTGAAGACCATAATATCTTCCGGCACCGATTTATTAAACGCCTGCAATTGCGGGATCACGCGCTGCGCTTCCTGCTCATCGGCAACCAGCAACGCATTGAAATTAAGCGTGGTGGCGTTGTTCAGCAGCACCTGCAACGCCACGGATGATGAGGTGTCATCCATAAAGACCAGGTTGCGGTTAAAAGGCAGGAAATTGTTTTCCAGCGCCAGTTTATAACCGTGCAGCACCTGTTCGGCGGCGGCATTATGCGGGTGAATAAGCGCGATCTGGCGGCGGCCCTGGCTTGTCAGATAGTTGCAGGCGGTTTCGGCGGCAAAGGCGCGATCGAACTGAATGCTGTTGAGCGTGGTATCGGCAGACTCGACGCAATCCACAAGAATCACATTCTCGTCGTCAATGGATAACGGAAAACGGGCGCCAATGATCAGTACATCGTCACACAGCCCGCAGGTGAGCTCATCGAGCGCGCTCATCACCTCCGTTTTGGTGTTAGCAAAGCGCAGCAGCAGATGCTTCTGGCTCTGGCTGAGATGCTTCTCCAGTGCGTAGAGGTAACCGGTGGTCTGGTTAACATTCTCCTGCGCGCAAATCACTCCGATGCAGCCTGTCGACTGGCTGAGCAGCGACTGGGCGATAACATTGGGCCGATAGTTCAGCTCGTCGACCGCTTTCAGTACCGCGAGACGGCTGGCTTCCTTAACGCCGCGCGAACCGCTCAACACCCGTGAGACTGTGGCTTTCGACACCCCAGCTAAACGTGATACATCGTTGATTGTAGACATCTTTCTCCCCTGGCAGGCACAAGATGCGCCCGCAAAAAACAGACACTGCAATGGCTAATCTATAACCACCGCGAGTATAGCCGTTTCTTTTTTTCATGGAAACCGATTTTCCATTTGCGCCGTTTTGCTTGTTCAAACAGCGCAATTTCGTGACGGAAATCCAATAACTCAGCCTTATTATTTACAGATATTGACAGCTATCACACTTCTACGGCGAATTCATGGAAACCGGTTTCCATATGATATCCAATCGTCTCCGCAATAACTTTTTACACTTCGAGGACGGTTAACGATGTTCAGGATCATGTTGTGTTGCTCAGCCGGTATGTCCACCAGTCTGCTGGTCAGAAAAATGGAAGAGGCGGCGAAAGCCCGCGATATTCCGGTTGAGATCGACGCGTACGGCGTAGCTGAGTTTGATCTGCAGTTTCCGCGCTACCAGGTCGTGCTTCTCGGTCCACAAGTTAAATACATGTTAAAAACACTGGCAGAAAAGGCCGCCGCCCAGGGCATTCCGGTACAACCCATCAACCCGATGGATTACGGCATGCAACGTGGCGACGAGGTACTGGACTATGCTCTGTCGCTGATTGAAGCGGCACATTAAAAGGTGTTCTTATGAGTTCCCTCTACCAATCCATGATTACGGTGATTGAACAAAGCATCACGCCGCTGGCCGGTCGTCTCGGTCAGCAAAAGTACGTTATCGCCATCCGCGACGGCTTTACCGCCGCGCTGCCGTTTATGATCATTGGCTCATTTATGCTGGTGTTTATCTTCCCGCCCTTTTCGGCGGATACCACCGTCGGCTTCGCCCGCGCGTGGCTCGACTTCTCGACTGAATACCGCGAACAGCTGATGTTGCCGTTTAACCTCAGCATGGGGGTGATGACCTTTTTTATCTCGGTCGGTATTGGCGCCAGCCTTGGTCGCCAGTTTAATCTCGACCCGGTAATGACCGGCCTGCTGGCGTTTATGGCCTTTCTGCTGGTCGCCGCACCTTACAAAGATGGCACCATCTCGACGCAGTATCTCTCGGGCCAGGGCATCTTTACTGCGCTGATTACCTCTATCTATTCGTCTCGCGTCTATGCCTGGCTGAAGCAGCACAAGATCACCATTCGTCTGCCGAAAGAGGTGCCGACCGGCGTGGCCCGCTCGTTTGAGATCCTCATTCCGGTGCTGGTGATAATCGGCACGCTGCATCCGCTCAACCTGTTTATCGAAGCGCAAACCGGCATGATTATGCCGCAGGCGATTATGCACCTGCTTGAGCCGCTGGTTTCTGCCTCCGACTCGCTGCCCGCGGTTCTGCTCTCTGTGCTGCTGTGCCAGATTTTCTGGTTCGCTGGCATCCACGGTTCGCTGATTGTCACCGGCATCATGAACCCGTTCTGGATGGCCAACCTCTCCGCGAACCAGGCCGCGCTGGCGGCGGGCGCAGCGTTACCGCACGTCTATCTGCAAGGCTTCTGGGATCACTACCTGCTGATTGGCGGCGTCGGTTCTACGCTACCGCTGGCCTTCCTGCTGCTGCGCAGCCGCGTCACCCATTTGCGTACCATCGGCAAAATGGGCGTGGTGCCGAGTTTCTTTAACATCAACGAACCGATCCTCTTCGGCGCGCCGATCATCATGAACCCGATGCTGTTTGTGCCTTTTGTCTGCGTGCCGCTGATTAACGCCGTGCTCGCCTGGACCGCCACCAAAATGGGGCTGCTGGCACAGGTCGTTTCCCTGACGCCATGGACAACGCCTGCGCCAATCGGTGCTTCATGGGCAGCAAACTGGGCCTTTAGCCCGCTGGTGATGTGTTTGATCTGTATGGTGATGTCCGCCCTGATGTATCTGCCTTTCCTGCGTGCTTACGAGCACTCGCTGATGAAAGCAGAAGAGGAAAAAGCCGCGCAGAGCAGCGCCCCGATGGCGGAAACCGTCAGCAGTAATTAAAAGGAGCCGGTAATGAAATATGAATTTCCCGCAAACTTCTGGTGGGGCAGCGCCTGCTCTGCGCTGCAAACCGAAGGGGAAAGCGAACAGGGCGGTAAAAGCGCCACCACGTGGGATGCCTGGTTTGCCCGTCAGCCGTGGCGTTTTCATCAGCAGGTGGGGCCGCAGCAGACGTCGACCTTCTACCGTCACTGGCGGCAGGATATCGCCCTGCTCAAACAGCTTAAGCACAACAGCTTTCGCACCTCACTGAGCTGGGCACGTCTCATCCCGGACGGTACCGGCGAGGTGAACCCGCAGGCAGTAGCGTTTTATAACAGTGTGATTGACGAACTGCTGGCGCAGGGCATTACGCCGTTTATTACCCTGTTCCACTTCGATATGCCAATGGTGATGCAGGAGAAGGGCGGCTGGGAGAGCCGGGAGGTGGTCGACGCCTTCAGCCGCTATGCGCAGATCTGCTTTGAGCTGTTCGGCGATCGCGTGCATCACTGGTTCACCTTCAACGAGCCGATTGTGCCGGTGGAAGGCGGGTATCTTTACGATTTCCACTACCCGAACGTGGTCGATTTTAAACGCGCGGCCACGGTGGCCTACAACACGGTTCTGGCTCACGCCAGCGCGGTGCGCGCCTTTCGCGCCGGGCATCATCCCGGTGAGATTGGCATTGTGCTGAACCTGACGCCCTCTTATCCGCGTTCGCAGCACCCGGCGGATGTGAAGGCGGCGCACTACGCTGACTTACTGTTTAACCGCAGTTTTCTCGACCCGGTACTGCGTGGCGAGTATCCCGCTGACCTGGTGGCGCTGCTGAAAGAGCACAATCAGCTGCCCGCCTGCCAGCCGGACGATATTGCGCTGATCGCAGAAGGGAAGATCGATCTGCTCGGCATCAACTATTACCAGCCGCGGCGGGTAAAGTGCCGGGAGAGCGCGGTCAATCCCGATTCACCGTTTATGCCGGAGTGGTTGTTTGATTATTACGATATGCCGGGCCGTAAAATGAACCCTTATCGCGGGTGGGAAATTTATGAACCGGGTATTTACGATATTCTCACCAACCTGCGCATTAATTACGGTAACCCACGCTGTTTTATTTCCGAAAACGGTATGGGCGTCGAGAATGAACAGCGGTTTATTGAAAATGGCCAAATAAACGATAGCTACCGAATTAATTTCGTTCGCGATCACCTTATCTGGCTGCATAAAGGGATTAGCGAAGGCAGCAACTGTCTTGGCTACCATATGTGGACCTTTATTGATAACTGGTCGTGGTGTAATGCCTATAAAAACCGCTACGGTTTTGTGCAATTAGATCTCGACACCCAACAACGCACCGTTAAAAAAAGCGGAGAGTGGTTTGCCGCCACCGCTGAAAATAATGGTTTTACTACCCAGGATTGAAAATTATGGTCGCACTTGAAGAGGCGGTAATGGAGATTATCGTCAACGCCGGGCAGTCGCGCAGCCTCTGCTTTGAAGCCCTGCGCTCCGCGCGCGAAGGCAACATCGATGAAGCAAAACTGCTGTTGAAAGAGGCCGATGGCTATGCGCGCCAGGCACACCAGATGCAAACCAAATTAATCGAACAGGATGCTGGCGAAGGCCGCCAGCCGATGACCTTAATTATGGTGCATGCGCAGGACCATTTAATGACGTCGTTATTAGCTCGCGAATTATCTGAGGAGATCGTTCAGCTTTATCAGCGTAACTGAGTGGAGAATTGATTACGGTAAATCTTAATACGTCTGTACCCAACTTAATAAAATAAAGCAGTCTGTTTTGATGATGGCAATATTCCACTCTGTAACGGAGCGGAAGGTTATTGTCTGAGAACAACTTACTATATTGAGATAACCATGAAGATAAATAAAAAACTTCCAGTGGCGCTGGCGGTTGCGGCTACACTTTGCTCTGGTTCCGCCCTCGCCCAGGAGTTTACGCAAGAGCAAATTGACGCCATTGTCGCAAAAGCGGTGGATAAAGCGCTGGCGGAACGCCAGGCGAAAATGGACGCTGCAATTAATAAAAAAGCCGATGTGGTGGTTGAGCCGCAAAGCGCGGCGCAAACGCCCGATCTGGCGATCCCTTACGGCGTGAAATTTACCGGTTATGCCCGCTATGGCGCACATTACCAGTCCGGCGATCAGAAATATGTCGGCGTTGACGGCTCCTACAACGGCGCGTCGGCGATTGGTCGTCTTGGCAACGAAGGCAACGGCGGCGAATTCCAGCTCTCGAAAGCGTTCAAAGGCGATAACGGTGCGATCTGGGACATCAATGTGATGTTTGATCACTGGGGCGATGAAGTTAACCTGAAAAAAGCCTACGCTGGCGTCACCAACCTGCTGGCTTCCAACCCTAACGCCTACTTCTGGGCGGGGCGTGATTTCCACCAGCGTCCACAACAGGGGATCAACGACTACTTCTGGATGAACCACGACGGTCAGGGCGCGGGGGTGAAAAACTTCGACATTGGCGGCGTGCAGTTTGACGTTGCGGCCGTTGGCTCCATCGAATCCTGTAGCCCGGAAGTACTGGAGGATGAATCCAACCCGTCGCGCATCACCTGTACCGGCAGCTCTAACGTTGGCGATAAAGGCAACTATGCGGTCACCTCGAAAGTGCACGGCATGAAAGTCGGCCCGCTCGATCTGGAGATTTACGCCAACTACGGCTTTGACTCGAAAGCGGTGGATCGCGACGAGCGCCTGCACGCCTGGCAGGGCGGCGCGGTGCTGAGCCATACCTACGACAGCGGCATCAACAAGCTGATCGCCCGCTACTCCGATAACTCGGACAACAGCGTCTTTAACAAAACCGACGATCTGAAGGCCATCTACACCAGCTTTGAAGGAACTTATAAATTCACCCAGCAGACCCAGGTGGATTACCTGCTCGCCTTCCATGATTACGACAACAGCCGCATAAAAACGGATAACCGCCGCAACTATGGCGCGATTGTTCGCCCGATGCACTGGTGGAACGACGTGCATTCGACCTGGCTGGAGCTGGGCTACCAGCGCGTGGATTATGATGATGGCGGCGACAACCACGGCTGGAAAGCCACGCTGTCGCAGAACATCTCTATCGCGATGGGGCCGGAGTTCCGCCCGATGCTGCGCTTCTACGTGACCGGCGGCGAAGTGGATAACAAACGCACCGCACGCGTCAACGGCACCAACGATACCTCCCTCGACTCGCTCAATATCGGCGCGATGTGGGAAGCCTGGTGGTAAGGTAACAGCCCGGAGGCGGTTCCCCTCATGCCGCCTCCGGTTCGCACCCGGGCCTGTGTTATGCTTCTTAACCTGTTAATAAGTTATCAACGGGTTAGCGATGAGTTCGACGAAAAAAGGGATGCTCTGCGTGCTCGCAGCGGCAGTGCTGTGGGGCAGTTCCGGGGTATGCGCGCAGTTTATTATGGAGAAGAGCGCCATCTCTGCGCAGTGGTTGACCATGACGCGCCTGCTGTTTACCGGCGTGATCCTGCTTACGCTGTCGTTTGTTCACGGCGACAAGATTTTTACCATTCTGAAAAACCGGAAAGATGCGCTGAGCCTGCTCTTCTTCTCGCTGTTTGGCGCGATGGTGGTGCAGTTGAGCTTCCTGGTGACCATCGAGAAATCCAACGCCGCCACCGCCACGGTGCTGCAATTCCTCTCGCCGACGATTATCGTCGCGTGGTTTGCGCTGGTACGCAAAGCGCGCCCGACGCTGCTGGTCTCAGCGGCGATCATGACCTCGCTAATCGGCACCTTTCTGCTGGTGACGCACGGTAATCTCACCTCGCTCTCCATCTCCTCCGGCGCGCTGGTGTGGGGCATTATTTCCGCCTTTTCCGCCGCCTTTTACACTACTTACCCTTCGGCGCTGATTGCCCGCTACGGCACGCTGCCGATTGTTGGCTGGAGTATGTTGCTGGCGGGGTTAATGCTGACGCCGTTTTATGCCGGGCAGGGGAGTGATTTTGTGATCGACGGCGCGCTGTTGATCGCCTTTTTCTACCTGGTAGTGATTGGTACGGCGGTGACATTCAGCCTCTATTTGAAGGGCGCGCAGATGATTGGCGGCTCGAAAGCGAGCATCTTAAGCTGCGCCGAACCGCTCAGTAGCGCTCTGCTCTCCGTGGCCTTGCTCGGCGTGGTCTTCACATTGCCGGACTGGCTCGGCACGCTGCTGATTGTCTCGTCGGTGTTGCTTATCGCACTTGATTCACGCCGCAAGGTGCGCGCCGCATAACCCATGCCGCTGGAGTTTGTTGCCGATTGCCCGATGGCGGCTACGCCTTATCGGGCCTACGCAAATTGTAGGCCGGGTAAGCGCAGCGCCACCCGGCATTTTGAGATTTAGGCTCTGACCTTCACTTTTGCCGCCACCAGCAGCGCGGTGAGCAGCATCAGGCCGCCGGAGAGCATCAACGGCGAGAGCAGGCCGTAATGATCGAGAGCGAAGCCGCCAATCGCCGCGCCGCAGGTATTCGCCAATTGAATAACCGCCACCTGGATCGAACCGGCTTTCTCCGCCTGGTCGGCCAGAGTGCGGGTGATCCACGTTGACCAGCCCACCGGAATCAGGGCGAAGCCCAGCCCCCAGACAATGGCGATCCCCGCCGCCACCACTTTATCGCTGCCCCACAAAATCAGCACCAGCGCGCTTATCGCCAGCGTCAGCGGCGCAAGAGCCAGCGTCATTTTCACCGAGCGCTTCATCACCACCGACGAGAACGAGGTGCCGACGAAACTGGCGATACCAAAACTGAGCAGCACCAGCGTCAGCCCATCGACGCTGAAACCGGCGAGGGTTGTATAGACCGGGCGAATGTAGGTAAAGAAGGAGAACTGACCGGCGAAGACCATGAAAATCGCCAGCATCCCCGCCGCAACGCCGGGGCGTTTCAGCAGGCCAAACATATTCTGATGCTGCTCGGTCTGCCCTGGCAGCGCCGGCAGCGCCATCCACACCCAGATAATACAGGCCACGCCCATCAGCGCTGCGCCGTTAAAAACGTTACGCCAGCCGATAATCCCGCCGAGAAAACTGCCCAGCGGCGCGGCAATCACCAGCGCAATCGACACCGCGCCAAAGATGACCGACAGCGCTTTCGGCACCGTGCGCATCGGCACTAAACGCATGGTCAGCGAGGCCGACATCGCCCAGAAGCCGCCGAGCGCCAGCCCAAGGCAGGCACGCCCGACTAACAGCAGAGTAAAACTGGTGGCAAACGAGACCAGCAGGCAGGAGAGGGTCAGCAGCAGCGCAAAGGCGAACACCACATAGCGGCGGTCGGTAGTGCGAATAATGCTGGTAATAAAAAGGCTGGCAAACATCGCCACAAAAGCCGTCACGGTGACGGTTTGCCCGGCAAGCCCTTCGGAGACGCCCAAATCCAGCGCCATCGGCGTCAGCAGGCTGACCGGCAGAAACTCAACGGTGATCAAGCATGCTACACAGAAGGCCACGGCGAAAACGGCGGACCAGTTCGGCCGCGTGACCGGATCGGCTGAAGATTGCGCCATACTTTGCTCACTCATTGATTACCTGCTTAATTGTTAAACGTGAAAGTCGCGCAGTGTAACATTCATAAAGTGTGACGCAATTAACAATTCGGCAACTCTTCAGCGTCGCCCTCAGTGCAGCCAGTAGACGCCCTCTTCCGGTGCGAAGAGCGCGTTGTAACGCATCTGGAAATTGCTCAGTTCGGCTTTATCCGGATCGATTTCACGCAGAAAGCCGAGCGCCAGACGTAATTGCGCATCGGTGATCGGTGCCGCAAGCCGCGCTTTCTGCATCAGGCGGTGCCAGTAGTGGAAATTTTGCTCGCCGCTATCCACAATCGCTACCTGCCAGATCAGCAGCAACTGTGCCGCGTTTTGCAGGTGCGCTTCATCGGGACGCGCTAAATAGCGCAGAAATTCATTGCCCGCGGTTTTGCCCATCTGATCAATCATCGACTCCACCGGCACGGGTTGAATATTAAGCCGGTCGGTCAGACGGCGGATCGCACGGCGGGAATCGGAGGTTAACACCCGAAAACCAATCATAAAGACCACCACCAGCGTGGCCAACATCAACCAGATCATACGTTCTCCCGCAGCGAAAAGAGGCTCATCATACGGGCAAATCGGCGTCGACTAACAGCGCTAAGTGCGCTCAAACACCTAAATCAGGGGTTTGTACCTGCCGCTTTTTTTCGTGACAATGGACACCATTTTTCTCACATCTCCCTTATGAGGCACCATGATTTCACTGGATGAGATTTTTTCCGTCCGCCAGCAGCTGCGCGATTTGATGCACGCCGGGGAGTTTGAAGCCCTTACCCACTACTATGCGGCCGCCGAGTCCCGCTGGCAGCAGGATCGCGATGATGCGTTTTTTCCCATCATCAGCCAGTACACCTTTCTCTTTACCCCGCAGTTGTATAGCGAAGAGAGGATCGTCGAACTGCTGACCGCCTGGCATCAGCAGCAGCCGCAGGCCCATTACCCCTGTGCGATGCTGGCCCAGCGCTGGCTTAACATCGCTGGCGACGCGCGCGGCGGCCACTACGCAGACCGGGTGACCGCCACCCAGTGGAGCCGCGCCCGCATCAGTAGCGATCTGCTCTTTTACTGGGCAGCGAAGGCGATCTCCCTGAATAACCAGACGCCTTATCTCTATTACTTACTGCTGACGGCGAGCGGGCACTTTAACCAACCCGCGTGGTTCGAGGAGCCGCATCAGCCGATAGTGCTCGATCTGAGCGCTTATTCAGACGCAGCGCTGGCTTTCGCCCGCGAAAAAGGCGGTTTACCGCTCTCCAGTGAACCGATTTACACCGGTCTGCCCGTTGCCGACGAGCAGGAAGCGGAGATGCCGCCGCTTTACTGGCTCAACCGCGCGCTGGAGTGCGACCCGCAAAGCATGCCGGTGCGCGAGCAGTTTATTTACTACCTCTACCCGCGCTGGTACGGCGATGATGAGCATGTCGCCATCGATAACTTTTTAGCCAGCAACTACTGCACCACGCTGCCGGAGCTTAAGCGCAACAAACTCTACAGCGTGAAGTGGCTGGATAAGCTCGGCAACCCGGAGCACTGGCCCGATAAGCACAGCGGCAAAGCGATCGGCGCGTTCGATGAGGAGTTCCAGCAGATGCTGGCGCTGCCGATGGAGCCGGAAGATAAGGCGGCGCTGCACCTCACCTGCCTGGATACCTACGTCCATTTCCTGCTGGACGACGATTACACCTTCTACGCCCATAGCCCGCTCTTCGCGCGGCGCATTTATGAAAGCATTGAGTTTATGCTCAACCACGGCTCAGTCCGGCTGCTGTTTGCCCAGGAAGGGGCATTGCTCTTCTGGCTGCTGTCGGTGCTGTGCCATGAAGAGTACGCGCTGAAAGATGAGAAGGGGCTGTTCCCGCGCTATATCGCGCTGACCGGCGCGCGCTGCGAAAACGACACCGAGCTGCTGCTGAGCGCCTATTTGCGTTTGCAGACGCTGGAGGGTGTGCATCTTCCTGGCCCGGCTGAGCCGTGGCTTGCGCGTCTTAAGCAGACGGACGATCGTATCGGGCCGGACAAGCTGAACGTGCTGCTCAACCGTCTCTGCTTCTTCCAGCAGAAAGCGCAGGCGCAGGAGTTTTTAACGCTGCTCGCCGAACATGACGTGATCCCCGCCCTGCTGCTGTTAAGCGATATTTACAGTGGCCTGGCACCGGTTGCGGCAACCAATTTGCTGATTACGCCATCCGCAGAGTCGGCGGCCGCAGCGCTTGATCGCGCCTGCCAGAACCGTTCGCCGGAAGCACTGTTCCGCAAAAGCCGCATTCTGGAAGCGCAGCACGGAAGAGAAGCCCAGCCAGAGCGCCTGAAGCTGTTAGAGGAAGCGACCCGCCGCGGACACGCGCTGGCGCATTATGATTATGCCTGTGCCCTCTTCTGGTCGCGCGATGTGGAGCATCAGCGGCTGGCGGTGGAAAAAGCGTGTGCGGAGGTGCTGCTTGAGTCGCGTGTTGAAGAGGAGAAGCTGGCTTATATTGCTTATCTCTACGCGTTTGGCGTGCTGAATCAACGCGGCGGTATGCGTAAAAATGTCTGGCTGTTTATTCGCTGGATCAACTACGCCATCGAGCTTTGGCCGGACGAGCATTACCAAAAAATGAAGCTGTTCTTCGAATCGCGCTACGTCAACTTTTTAGTGGTTCGCTTCCTGGCGAAGCGGGATAGAAAACGCGCGCCCGAGTGGCAGGTGGAATTACTGGGCAAGCTTGGCATACTGGAGGATGAGTAATGTCTTATATCGGTTATATTCTGTTCGTCGTGGTACTTGTGGTCGTCGGCGTGAGAACCAATAAGAAGTCGCGCTACTACCTCAGCACCCCGCTGCCGCGCAAAAAGTAGGGCACAGGCGCGCCGCCTTAACGGGCGGCGTGCCGCTTTAGCGCTTACTCAAAAAAGAGCCCCAGCTTGTTGAACACGCCGGGATCGCTCTGGTGACGGATGATCTGCACCACATCTTCCAGCTTGTCGATCTGGCTTATCATCTGCTCGAGACGCTGATCGTTGGCGACCTGAAGCCAGATACGGCTCTGCTCGCCGTTTTGTAGCGGCAGGCAGAGGATGCCCTCCACGTTGAATGCCCGGCGGGCAAATAGCCCGCAGACGTGGGTCATTACGCCCGGGTGGTTACGCACGGTGAGTTCAAGAATGACGTTATCACTGCTCTGCATGGCTTATTCCCCCACCATTTCTGTATTCGCCGCGCCCGGCGGCACCATCGGATAGACTTTCTGTTGCGGATCGATGCGCACATGCACCAGCGCAGGTCCTGGGCGATCAATAATCTCCTGCAACGCGGCCTGCGGATCGGCGGCAGCGTTTAAATCGCAGGTGTGCAGGCCAAACCCGGCGGCAATCTGCACAAAGTTAACCATGCCCGGATAGGTCGCGGAAAAGACGCCGGATTTGTAGAACAGGCTCTGCTGCTGATGCACCAGCCCCAGCGCCTCGTTATTCATCAGGATGATTTTGACATCGAGATTGTTTTCCGCCGCCGTCGCCATCTCCTGAATATTCATCATCAGGCTGCCGTCGCCGGAGAAGCAGATCACCTTCCGTTCTGGATTCGCCAGCGCCGCGCCGATGGCCGTCGGCAGGCCAAAGCCCATGGTGCCGAGGCCGCCGGAGGTGAGCCACTGGCGCGGACGATTGAACGGATAGGCCTGCGCCGTCCACATCTGATGCTGCCCAACGTCGGTAGTGATAATCGCCTCATCATCGACGCAGGCCGCCACCGCGTTAATCAGCCCATAGTGGCTTAAGGGATCGCTGTTCTGCGCGATGGAGGAGGGAAACTCCGCTTGCAGCTGCTCGACGGTGTTGCGCCAGGCGTGGCGGGCGCTCGCCTCAATCTGCGGGATCAATACATTCAATACTTCGCCGACATCGCCCTGAATGGCGACATGCGCCTGCTTCACTTTCCCCAGCTCGGCGCGGTCGATATCGACATGAATAATCTTCGCATTCGGGCAGAACTGCTCGGTCTTGCCAATCGCCCGGTCATCAAAACGCGCGCCCAGCACAATCAGCAGATCCGCCTCTTGCAGAATAAAGTTAGTGCTGCGCGCACCGTGCATACCGAGCATGCCGAGGGAGAGCGGGTGGTGCTTCGGCAGCATGCCGAGCGCCATCAGCGTCATGGTAGTCGGCAGGCTGGCTTTCTCCGCCAGCAGGCGAATTTGCTGCGGCGCATTGATCACTCCGCCGCCCAAGTAGAGCACCGGGCGCTGCGCGGCATTGATCATCTCCGCTGCGGCACGAACGTCATGCGCATTCCATGCCGGAGCCGGTGCTTTAACGCCCGGTTCTGGCAGCTCGCTTAAGGTGATCTCCGCAGTCTGCACATCTTTAGGAATATCTATCCACACCGGGCCTGGACGGCCGGACTGCGCAATGCGAAACGCATCGCTGATAACCTGCGGCAGTTCGGCAATGTCGCGGACCAGATAGTTGTGTTTAGTGATGGGGATAGAGATGCCGTAAGTGTCCACTTCCTGAAACGCGTCGGTGCCGATCATTGAAGCGGGCACCTGGCCGGTAATGCAGACCAGCGGGATGGAGTCGAGGCGCGCGTCGGCAATGGCGGTGACCAGGTTGGTTGCCCCCGGCCCGCTACAGGCGAGACAGACCGCCGGTTTTCCCTGCGTGCGCGCCATTCCCTGAGCGATAAAACCGGCACCCTGTTCGTGGCGGGCCAGCACGTGGCGAATCTGCGTACTCTGGCTCAGGGCATCGTAGAGCGGCAGCACGGTGCCACCCGGAATGCCGGTAACGGTGGTGATGCCCTGTCGTTCCAGTAAATGAACAATCAGCTGCGCGCCGGTGTAGCGCGTGGATTGAGGAGTGCTTTCCGAACTTGCCATGCTCCAGTCCTTCTTATTCTGGGCCGACTTTCCGGGAGGGATAAAACAAGAAACCCCGCCCGGTTTGCGCCGGCGGGGTTTTGGAATCGTGTGTTGTTCCGGACCCTACGGCGCATTGCCGACGACCACCACCACACGCACGACGACCACCGCGGCGTTGTGCGCGGTTTTTAGTAGGTTCATCGGTTTAGTGGCAGCGTTCATGGGGGACCTGTTGTTGTGTGAACAATTTTTATGTCATTAACGAGATTTATACAAACACAGGAATCATTCGCCGACAACTGCTTTTTACGCACCGGCAGTAAAGTGGGCCATTGATCACATTTCTTATTGCCGAAATGAAAACAAAAAACCCCGCCGGAGCGAGGTTTTTTTTGCAGCTTTTTGCGGCTGGTGACCGCAAGCACACTGCGTTACGTCAACAGCGGAACTATACGCTATATCATCTGGCTGCGCAATTTTTACACATAATCATCCGCATTAAGTATGGTTCAATGGCGCAAAAACAACCAATAATTACTGTATATAAATACAGTACTCGCATATACTGATGTTGCGCATCTGTGTGGGGGCCGCAACTACGGCGCGCTAAGTCCTGGCTGAAACGGGTGGTGCCGTCAGCGCCTTAACCCCTTGAGAGCACACTGCGTTACGCCAACAACACGGCTGATAACAGGCAGCGGAAAGGTAAGTCAGCCGGTGCTCCTTTACCTGAGGAGATGCGTATGGGCCAGACGGAGATGGTTATCCTGATCCTGAAACTCATTGTTGCCTTGTTGCAACTACTTGAAGCAGTCCTGAAGTTTGTTCGTTAACTCAGGTTCAAGTCGCACCAAAGGGGGGCGGGCAACCGCCCCTCTTTCACATTCGCGTTCTGGCGCGCCTTGCGCCGGTCATGTTACATTTTGGTGACATTTCCCGTGCGCAGGTCGCCATGACGCTTTCGGTTTTCTGCATTCTGCTCTTCGCCGCGCTGCTCCACGCCAGCTGGAACGCTATCGTCAAAGCGGGCAGCGACAAGCTTTACGCCGCCATTGCCGTGAGCGGGTTCGCCGCGCTTATCGCGTTAGTATTGCTTCCTTTCTCTCCCCAGCCAACGCTTGCCAGCGCGCCCTATCTCGCACTCTCCTGTGCTCTGCAAGTGGTTTATACCGTGCTGGTCGCCAAAACCTACCAGGTCTCAGAGATGAGCCAGACCTACCCGCTGATGCGCGGCACCGCGCCGCTGCTGGTGGCGTTAGTCAGCGTGCTGTTTCTCGGTGATGCGCTAAGCGCGCTGGCGTGGGGCGGGATTGCGGTGATCTGCCTGTCGATTCTCGGCATGGCCTTTAACGGGCGCAGCCAGTCGCGCATGGGGATCTGGCTGGCGCTGCTCAACGCCTGTTTTATCGCCAGCTATACGCTGGTCGACGGGACAGGTGTGCGTCTCTCCGGCACGGCGCTCGGGTACACCCTCTGGACCTTTTTCCTCAACGGTTTCTGCCTGCTGCTGTGGGCGATGGTGGCGCGCCGCCACGCGGTTTCCCGTTATCTGGTTGCTAACTGGAAATCAGGGCTGCCGGGCGGCATCGGTACGCTCGGCTCCTACGGCCTGGCGCTATGGGCGATGACGCAAGCGCCGCTGGCGGTGGTGGCTGCGCTGCGTGAAACCTCGATACTCTTTGGCGCGCTGTTAGCCTGCTTTGTGCTCAAAGAGCACGTGGCGGGCGTGCGCGTTGTTGCCGCCTGCGGTATTGCCGCTGGGGCGATCCTGCTGCGCCTCTCGTAGATCATTCTGGCAACAAAAGTTGCCGATAATTGTTTAGAAATCCTGCCTGGCAACCTCTGCCAATTACTGAGCCCCCTGGTGGCTCATCTCGCGCCTTGTGGTAGATTCCTCCGCAACCTGGGCTGCATTGCAGCCATATATTCTATAATTCTTCACTTTTAAAAAGTAATCATCGATATGAAAAGGCAGAGAAACGTCAATTTGTTATTGATGCTGGTGCTTCTGGTCGCGGTCGGCCAGATGGCGCAAACCATCTATATTCCGGCGATGGCCGATATGGCGCACGATCTGGCGGTGAGTAAAGGGGCAGTGCAGAGCGTGATGGCAGCCTACTTGCTGACCTATGGCATCTCGCAACTCTTTTACGGCCCACTGGCGGACAGAGTGGGACGCCGCCCGGTGATCCTCGCGGGCATGTCCATTTTTATGCTGGCGACGCTTATCGCTATCACCACCAACAGCTTACTGGTGCTGATCCTCGCCAGCGCCCTGCAGGGCGTCGGCACCGGCGTCGGCGGCGTAATGGCGCGCACCCTGCCGCGCGATCTCTATGCGGGCAGCGAACTTCGTCATGCCAATAGTTTGTTAAATATGGGGATTCTGGTCAGCCCGCTGCTGGCACCGCTGATTGGCGGCGTGCTCAATACGCTGGTGAACTGGCGCGCCTGCTTCATCTTCTTGCTGGTGCTGTGCCTGATTGTCACTTACAGCATGGCGCGCTGGATGCCGGAAACGCGCCCGGTAGATGCGCCACGCTCGCGGCTTATCACCAGCTATAAAACCCTGCTCGGTAACGGCGCGTTTAGCTGTTATCTGCTGATGCTGATTGGCGGCCTGGCGGGCATTGCGGTGTTTGAGGCCTGCTCCGGGGTATTGATGGGCGGCGTACTGGGGCTGAACAGTATGATGGTGAGCGTGCTGTTTATCCTGCCTATTCCGGCGGCGTTTTTCGGCGCGTGGTTTGCCGGACGGCAGAATAAGCGATTCACTACGCTGATGTGGCAGGCGTCGTTAAGCTGCCTGCTGGCCGGCATCCTGATGTGGATCCCCGGTATCCTTGGCGTGATGACTATCTGGACCTTAGTGGTGCCCGCCGCGCTCTTCTTCTTCGGTGCCGGGATGCTCTTCCCGCTGGCGACCAGCGGCGCAATGGAGCCATTCCCCTTCTTAGCCGGTACGGCGGGCGCGCTGATTGGCGGCCTGCAAAATATGGGCTCCGGCGGGCTGGCGTGGCTCTCTGCGCAGCTGCCGCAAAACAGCCAGTTTAGCCTTGGGATGCTGATGACGCTGGCCGGGCTGCTGATTGTGTTGTGCTGGCTGCCGCTGGCGTCGCGCCCTGGCCACCACGAACAGGCGGTTTAACCTCATGATGGCCCGGCTTCTGGTCGGGCTTTTCACAGGTTGGCGTAATCATCTCTTTTAGCAGCGGCGCGGGCGCGGGCCGCCATGCGCCCTCTTCCCCATCATAAAATTGCGTATCGGCATTAATTGCGTAAGGGATTTTCGCCCGATTCAACTCACAGGCCATAAAGCGGGCGAAAGCCATCTGCGAGGCGGTCGGCGCGTTTTTTATCGACTCTCCCACCGCCCAGCCACCAACCCAACTGGCGTGACCGGTTTTTTGCTGCCAGCGCAGCGCCGCAGCGATACGGGCGCGGATCGCCGCTTTTTCCGCCGCTGTGCCGGAAGTCCACGGATATTTGCCGCTAGTTTTCAGCGGCCCCCACGGAAAGATATGCCACTCCGCCAGCAGGTAGTTCTGGCTGTGCGCAGGCAGCCGCAGCGAGGCAAGATCCTCAGGCGCGGCGCGCAATCGCGGGGCGATGAAGATCATACGCTGGGCATCAATCTGATGCAGGGTGCGCACCACATTGTCATAAGTGCGATTTAACGCGGGCAGATCGCGGTTCAGTTTGTCGGCGGGTTCATAAATCACATCAAAACCGAGCGTCGGGTGATCGGTGCCAAAAAATTGCCCGACCGTCGTCCACCAGGCCACCAGCTGCGCTTCGGTTTTTGCGTTGGGATCGGCTTTAAAACCATCGGCCTGATAAGCGATGATCGGCGTTACGCCATAGGCTTCGCAGGCTTCGACCAGCTTACGCAGGTGGATCAGCCGCGCTTCGGTCATATTATCCGCCACGCGAATACGAACATGGCGAATACCGGCGTTGTAAAAATCACGCACCACCAATGGGTCAAATTCGCGAATGCCGCGCTCGGTGCGCGCCCAGTCAACGTCCATGCCGACGCCCAACTGCTGCGCGTAACGCGCCGCCGTCAGCGGCGTATCGGCGGCATACACAGCGGTTGCCGCCAGCAACATAACAACAGCAATCAGTGGCTTTAACACGGTTGACCTTGCGAAAATCGGGGGTGATTACATGTATTTAGCATGCTTTTGCTCAGCACGCGTAGCGGCAAAGCGTAATAAATTTTTCCCGCACTCAGAGCAGAAGCCATAACTGGCGAATATGGGTAACGGCGAACAGCAGGGCGAGAGAGAAGACGCCAAGGGCAATAAGCAGCTTGTCACGCACGCTGCCGGGCAGCGCGAAGTCACCGACGTTCACATCCATTCGCTGCCGCAGATGGGTATAACGCCAGAGAATACCCGCCACCAGCGCCAGCAGCGCGAGGGAGATCCAGAACGGCGTGCCCGATTGCTGCCAGTTATGCTTTACCGCCAGCGCCATCAGCGCGCCATAGCCGAACAGCGTGCGCAGCCAGGCGAGCGAGGTGCGCTCCGGCTGCAAACCAGGGTCGACAGCGCGGCGCGCTTTACGGCTATCCGGCATAGAACACCAGCACCATCACCACTGCGGCGACCGCCGCCAGCGCCACGCTAATAAGCAGTAGCGTGCGGGTGTAGGGCAGATCCTCTTTTAAGCGCATCGCTTTCTCATTACGCAGCCAGCGCAGATAGCCATACAGCGCCAGCGCGCCGGCGAAGAGGCAGAGCAGCAGCGCCAGCGTTTCGCGGATCAGCGGCGTGGCAAACTGCGGTGCCAGCTGATCGAGGCCAACGCCCGCGGCGAGAAAGCCCAGCGCGGTGCGGATCCAGGCAAGAAAGGTGCGCTCGTTGGCCAGCGAAAAGCGGTAATCGGGCGCTTCGCCGACGCGGGAGATTTTCATCAACACTCCTTATAAAGCAGGCCGTTCGCCAGGCTAAAACGCCTGGCCCAGCCCCCAAAATAGCACCGCCAGGAGTTGAGGGGTAATAATGCGCAAAAACATCACCAGCGGATAGACCGTCGCATAGGAGAGCGCCGCCGCGCCGCTGGTGGCATGCAGGTTATTGGCGAAGGCCAGCGCCGGTGGATCGGTCATCGACCCGGCCAGCATACCGCAGAGGGTTAAGTAGTTCATGTTGCCGAGCATCCGAGCCAGCACGCCGACGGTCAGCAGCGGAATGGCGGTAATAAAGATGCCGTAACACATCCACGTCACGCCTTCGCCGTGGGTGAGCGTGGCAAAGAAATCACCGCCGGACTTCAAGCCGACAACGGCCAGAAACAGCACAATGCCAAGCTCACGCAGCGCCAGGTTGGCGCTCGGCGGCATAAACCAGTAGAGCTTGCCGATGGTGCCGATGCGCCCGAGGATCAGCGCCATAATCAGCGGCCCGCCCGCCAGACCAAGCTTTAGAGCCACCGGAAAGCCGGGAATAAACAGCGGCACCGAGCCGAGCAGCACACCGAGACCGATACCGATAAACACCGGCAGCATCTGCACCTGCTGTAATTTTTGCTGCGCGTTGCCCACTTCGCTGGCTACGGCCTCAATTGCCGTCGGTCGGCCAACCAGATTGAGGATATCGCCAAACTGCAGGCTGGCGTCGGAGCTGGCCACCAGCTCCACCCCGGCGCGATTGAGGCGTGAAATCACCACGTCGTAGCGCTCTTTCAGTTGCAGGTCGCGGATCTTTTTCCCCAGCACTTTTTCGTTGGTCACCACCACCCGCTCAACGCGCAGATCGGTGCCGCGCGTTGAGAGGGAGGTCTCCACCTCTTTGCCAATCACCACCTGGGCGTTATGCAGATCGCGCGGCAGGCCGACCAGGTGCAGCAGATCGCCCGCCTGAAGTACCGTGGTGGGCGAGGGCACCATCAGCAGCTCGTCCCGTTTCAGCCGTGAACAGATGATTTTGTCGCTGTTGAGTAGCGGCACATCCTGAATCGCCATATTGTTGAGGTTGCTGTTTTCCACCCGAACATTGATGGTGCGAATATGCGAGACGCCGCTATTGAGGGTGGCGTCGTGCTTGCGGGCCTCCTCATCCACATTGACGCGAAACAGCACCCGCAGCAGCCACATGCTCAGCAAAATGCCGCAGATACCGAACGGGTAGGCCATCGCATAGCTGGTGCCCATCACATCCAGCTGTTCGACGGGCAGGCCCAAATCGCGCAGGATCTGCTGCCCGGCACCCAGGGCGGGCGTATTGGTCACCGCGCCGGAGAAGATACCGAGCACCACCGGCAGCGGAATGGCGAAGAGTTTATGCAGGATCGCCGTGACCAGGCCGCCCAGCAGCACAATCAATATGGCGAAGAGGTTGAGGCGCAGCCCCGAGACGCGCAGCGAGGCAAAGAACCCCGGCCCGACCTGGATGCCAATGGTATAGACGAAGAGGATCAGGCCGAACTCCTGCACGAACAGCAGCATCGGCCCGCTTAAGGTAATCCCCAGCCGATCGGCGATGTGGCCGACAATAATCCCGCCAAACAGCACGCCGCCAATGCCAAAGCCGATGCCGCGTATTTTGATGTTGCCGATCCACAGCCCAACTACTGCCACCAGCGCCAACATGCTAACCATTAACGCTATCTCACTCATGATCCAATCCTTTTCCATGATGATTAGGCTAATTCTCGCAGAGAAGAGGGCCGTTTTATGGGCGATGGCGCACAAAGTGCAGGGCTTTTCGCGCCCTCTAATGTGGCGAACCGCGCACCATATAATGTGATGCTGCTCTCAATTAACGCATAGCTGAGGCGTTTACCCGCAGGTGAAACCCTGCGCCTGCTAACCATCTCCTGATGATTCGTGCGCTGGCAGGTTATGGCATGGTTAATGCACAACTCCACTTTTGTTAACAACAGGGGTGGCAGAATGACAAATACAACCTTAACCAGCGTGGTAGTGGCGAGCCCGTCGAAGAAATGGGTGCAACTGGCGCTGGGCTTACTGTGCATGATCTCCATCTCCAGCCCGCAATATGTCTGGGCGCTGCTGGCAAAGCCGTTTATGGCCAAGCTGGGCGTTCCGCTGGCGGAGATCCAGCTCACCTTCTCACTGCTGATTATTCTGCAAACCTTCTTTTCCCCCTTCCAGGGCAAGCTGATTGATAAGTTTGGTCCGCGCCGGTTGATTGCCATTGGGACCGTGCTGAGCGGCGCAAGCTGGATGCTGACGGCGAACATTAGCAGCCTGACGGGGCTCTATCTCTGTTACGGCGTGATTGGCGGCCTCGGCACCGGCATTGTCTATATCGGCGTGGTTGGGTTGATGGTGCGCTGGTTCCCCGAAAAACGTGGGTTTGCCACAGGGATGGTGGCGGCAGGCTACGGTATGGGCGCGATCCTTACCACCTTTCCGGTGACGCAGTCGCTGGCCGCCAAAGGGCTGGAGAGCACGCTGTGGCAGTTCGGCCTGCTGATGGCCGCTATCGGTTTTATTGCCAGCCAGGGGTTACGCGCGCCGCAGCATGCCAGCGCGCAGCCGGTCGGCAGCCCGCTGAAAATGAGCGAGAAGAGCTTCGCGCCAAAAGAGATGCTGCGCAAACCGCTCTTCTGGCTGATGTTTGTCATGATGACCATGATGTCCACCTCCGGGCTGATGGTCACCTCGCAGATGGCGATTTTCGCCGACGATTTCGGTATTACCGCCGTCACGGTGCTTGGCATGGCGGCGCTGCCGCTGGCGATGACCATCGACCGGTTTATGAATGGCTTAACGCGCCCGGTGTGTGGCTATATCTCGGATCGCATTGGGCGAGAAAACATGATGTTTGTCGCCTTCGGTCTGGAAGGGTGCGCGATGGCGCTGTGGCTGTTGTGCAAAGACGATCCGCTGCTGTTTGTGTTGCTCTCCGGGGTGGTCTTTTTCGGCTGGGGCGAAATCTTCTCGCTCTTTCCGGCAACCCTCACTGATACCTTCGGTACGCAGCATGCCACCTCAAATTATGGCTGGCTCTATATCTCGCAGGGAATTGGCTCGATCTTCGGCGGCCCGCTGGCGGCGCTGCTCTACCAGCAGACCGGCAGCTGGAACCTGGTGTTTGGCTGCGCGATCACGCTGGATATTCTCTGCGCGCTGCTCGCCCTCTTTGTGCTGAAGCCCTGGCGCCAGCGCTTTTTGCAGAGCGTGCATGCCTGAATAAAAAAGGCTCCGCATGCGGAGCCTTATGTGCCTGGTGACGGCGATGCCTTAGATGGTATCTTGCCGCAGGCCTGATAAGCGAAGCGCCATCAGGCATTGGCTTTGTCAGAGGTTACTGGCTGCTAAATCATAGGATTGATGTAACTGGCGGATGCGCCCGATATCGGAATCGTTGGAGCAGAGCTCAAGGGTGTTGCAGTGCGCGCTACTGAAATGAAAAACGTCAAACTTTCGTTTCTCCAGGTTACGCGCTGCGGCACCGGGTTGCGCCGCCTGCCAGCTATCGAAACGGAACAGATTGGCCGACAGTTCAGAGATATCGCGCGTAATATCCAGCTCGGGAAAATCGTTCAGGGTGGCCTGAAGTTCATCAAATTCCGCTTTATTTAACCAGCTAACGCCGCGCAATACTTCATAGCGAATCAACGGCGTAATAAACAGCGCCACTTCATCGTCAGCCAGTAATTCAGCCAGCATCGCTCTTGCGGAGGCTTTCATCTCTGCGGAGGTTCTGCCGCTTTTATCAAATGCCGCAATCAGAAGGTTGGTATCCAGCAAAATTTTCCGTGTCATTACTCTTTCTCCTGCTGGTTGAGCAAGCGTAATAAGTTCGCTTTCGCATCCTGCTGCTCGTCGGCGCTGCTGTTCTCAAGCTTCATCTGGTTTAGATCAACGCTGAATACATCTTTCAGGATATCGGCCAGCGCGGCTTTGTTCGGCGCGGCGATTTTTTTCGTCTTCACAATGCCATCACCGTCGCGATAGAGGTTATACGCTTCACCCTCTTTAAGCTGCGCGAGAACAACAGAGGAGTGCGTGGTGATGTAAAACGTCGTATTAGGAAACAGCTTCTTGAGCAACGGCACGATATTCGCCTGCCAGGAGAGGTGCAGGTGGCTCTCTATTTCATCGATAAAGACAACGCCTTTCACCTTCTGAATATTGCTTTCATTGGTGAAATAGCCGTAACCGGAAACAATCGCCTGAATCAGTTTGAGGATGGAGGTAAAACCGGAGCTGAGCTGGCTGATTTCTCTCACCTGCCCGTCAACTTTCAGGCTCACCCGATCGTCGCCGCTAATTTCCAGGAAGTGCGGGTCGATGCGTTGATCGATTTCATGTAGCAGACCAAGCACCGTCGAAATCTCAACTTCGCGGTTGTCTTCACTCTTCTGCCAGCGGTTCGAAGAGCGTGCAATAGAAATAAACCACTCCTGAATACTGGCTGACATATTCATGGAGCCGAAATCCGCTTCCATCTGCCTGGTCAGCGTCTGGAAGTAATACTTTCTGCGGTTCTCAAGATTGCCCAGCGAAGTATTCGTGACGCTCGTTTGAGTCTCTATTTTTCCGCGCGCCTGGGCACCGAGAAAAACTATCGGGAGCGTGTTAGAAACCACTGAAGGAAAATAGCTCTTTGCGGTCATCCATATAGGAGATTCCTCTTTTTCACGCTGCACGGTGAAAGGTTCGGGGCGGTTTGTAGCAACAGATTTGAATTTAAAGAAGATCTGATCAAAACCCTCAAGATTTTTTTTCACCAGCTCATTATTAAAAAACATAAACTGGAACAGCGCTTCCAGCATTTTGGTTTTACCGACGCCGTTGGGGCCGATAAAGGTATAAATCCGCTGGTTAGGCTCAAGCCTTAGCTGCGCGCGCCCAACGCCGATAAGTCCTTCAATCTCAAGCTTTTCGCCAAGCATAGCCATCTCCTGAATGCCGCAATGGCTCCAGTGTATACCAGCCTGCAAAAGAAACAAAAAAGCCCTGCTCAGAAAGCAGGGCTTTGCGGTTTTATGCGCGGTTTTAGCTATTCAACGCCGGGCGCGAGCTGATGGCAATGCGCTGCGGTTCGGCGCTTTCAGGCACATTACGCAGCAGATCGATATGCAGCAGACCGTTGACAAACGTTGCGCCGGAGACCTCCATAAAATCGGCCAGCGTAAAGCTCAGGGTAAAGGGCTGGATCACCAGACCCTGATGGAGCCATTTCGGTTCGTTAGCCGGTTTTTCCGGCGTGCCTTTAATGGTCAGCCGACCATTTTCCAGCTGAATATCCAGCTCTTGCTGGCGGAAGCCGGCCAGCGCAAGGGTAATGCGGTAGTGGTTGTCGTCGCTCTTTTCGATGTTGTAGGGCGGGAACGCTTGCTGATCGACATTGGTGGTTTGCAGAGCGTTTGCCAGTTTGTCGAAGCCAATCCACTGACGCAGAAGCGGGGATAAATCGTAGTTACGCATTGTGTTTCTCCTTCAAAGAAGCGAGTGAATACCTGCGAGCTTTCGGCTCACATATGCCCCCTGTCGGCGAGCATCTCGGGTGTGGGCCGCGCGAGCGACCCGACGTAATTAGTTAATTTCGATACGGCGCGGTTTTTTCTCTTCCGGGATGACGCGCTCCAGTTCGATATAGAGCAGGCCGTTCACCAGGTTGGCGCCTTTGATTTGAATATTTTCTGCCAGCTGGAATTTACGCTCGAAGTTACGCTCGGCGATGCCCTGGTAGAGATAGGAGCGCTCTTTCTGTTCAGCGGCGTGGGAGCCTTTCACCACCAGCAGGTTGTCCTGGGCGGTAATATCCAGTTCGCTTTCAGCGAAACCGGCCACGGCGATAGCAATGCGGTAGTGGTTTTCATCCACTAACTCAACGTTGTACGGAGGGTAACCGTTATTGCTCTGGTTCGGGTTGTTTTCCAGCAGGTTAAACAGGCGGTCAAAACCGATAGCTGAACGATAAAGCGGGGAGAGATCAAAATTACGCATAGTTAAAGCTCCTGAAATCAGCGAGTGTGTAAGACCTTCCATAATGGACCGATCTTCATGCCATATAGCCCAACACCCTTGCGGCGTGTTCTGCGGCTACAGTGATAAAATGTGGCTGTCGCGAATTTTTTCAAGGGCAAATTTTTGACTTTTTTTGCACTTTCTCTGTCAGGGCATAGACTGGGGGGGACCGCACAAAGGGTTAAAGTGCGAATGCCGCCACAGAGCGGAGCGCGAATGCTGTTGTTTTCGCAGGCGTAGGGCTATAAACGCCGTGACAGCATTCAGACAATAAAACAACGATGATTAATCGATGATGAAAACGCGTTTGATAGTTTCTGCACTGGTTTGCGGAGTGATGGTCTCGGGCTGTTCCAGCGTGATGTCGCATACGGGCGGCAAAGAGGGGCTTTATCCCGGCACAAAAGCGAGTTCGTCGATGATTTCCGATGACGATACCGGTATCGGCATGAAATCGCTGGTGGCGCTGGATATGCCCTTTACCGCCCTTCTCGACACGCTGTTGATTCCCTGGGATCTCTTTCGCAGAGATAACTCGGTGAAATCGAGAGTCGAAAAGAGCGAGCGGGAAAACGAGGCGATTAACTCCCTTATCCCGCCCGCGCCGATGCCGGTGCACTGATTTAGTAACCGGTCTGCGTCATCCAGAGCTGGCGGAAACCGTTGACCTCTTCCATCCAGGCTATCTGCTTACCGTCCGGTGAGAAGGCCACCGCATCCCCGGAAGGGGGGTTGGCGTGATCGGCCGTCAAAAAGGTTATCTCTCCGCTTAGCGCGTCGCACAGCGCAATGCGGTTATCCAGCACAAACCCCAGCGCCTCGCCAGAAGGGTGCCAGTTAAACGCCGACTGTATCCCCGTCTCGCTGTGGGTTAACTGCCGCGGCTCGCCGCCATTCGGGCTGATTAACCAGAACTGCACAACGCCGTTGTCGTCACGCATCAAAAAGGCAATCTCGCTCGCCTGCGGGTTGCTGCGCACCCAGTGGCGCGGCGTTGTAACCAGCCCCGGATAGCGCCGTTGATGGGTGAAGGTGAGGCGCTGCTGCTGCACGCCTTTTGGCGGCGCGGGCAGCGTCTGATCTGTGCCAGCAAGTGGCGCATCGCCCGCAGTTTTCCAGCCCTGCTCATCAGCAGGAAGATCGACAATAAACAGCTCCGGCACTTTTTCGCCGCTGGCGGAGAGCGTATCGCCAATAAACGCCAGCCGCTGATTGCCAACCCACCCCTCTTCATAAGCACGGTTGATCTCATCGCTACCGGGCGCAGGCGTCGGCGTCGTGCGGCTCACCAGCACGCACCAGTGGCTGCCGCCATACTCACGCGGATGGGTGCAGGGCGGCGTTACCGGGCCAAACGGCACCGCGACGCCAACGTTGCGCAGATCCAGCGCCGGGTCGCGCTCATGCATTACGTGATCGTTATAGGTAAAGCTAATGTTCTGCCCGTTCGGGCTAAAGACATGCACGTGCGAGCCGCCGCGCAGCGCGCCGGGCGTGTAGGGCGAGGTGATATCCAGCGCATCAAGATTGGTTGTGCGGCCCTGCCCGGTTATTACGCCGCGCCGATGGTGGAAATCGTACTGCCATGTCTCATCCGGGTTTTCCGGGCCGTGAATAAACACATATTTCTGCGCTTCAGGGTGAACGGTCACCACGCCGACATGCGCGCCATCCGTTGCGGTATAGATCACCTCGACGTCGCCGGAGTGAACGTTGACGCGTTCGATGGTTTTGCCGGTAAAGGAGGCGCCGGAGGGGCGCACATCGAACACCAGCCACTGGCTATCCGCCGTCCAGGTGTTGATATTGGTCAGTTGATGATTGCGCGGGGCGAAGGTGAGCTGTTTCATGAAAGTACCCTGAAGCCATAAACAGGCCTCAGGGTATAAGATTGCGCGGCGTTAGCCTACTCGCTTCACATCGCCAACCAGCAAAATGTAGGAGAGCGCGCCAATCAGCGCCACGGCGGAGATATAGACCAGCGCCGGGCCAAAACCGTAATCCTGCGCCAGGTAGCCAATCACCAGCGGCACGGTAATGCCTCCCAGCCCGCCGACAAAGTTAAACACCCCACCGGTCAGGCCAATCAGCCGCATCGGTGCGAGTGACGACACCAGCGACCAGGTAATCGAGGCAAAGCCGTTGCCGAAGAAGGCCAGCGCCATCAGCGTCATAATCCACACGGGATCGTTGGTATAGTTCGCGCCCATGATGCAGGTGGAGATAAGCAGGCCGCAGATAATCGGCGTTTTACGCGCGATGCCCAGCGAATAGCCCTTTTTCACCAGCGTATCGGCGACCCAGCCGGAGAGCAGCACGCCAAAGAAGGCGGCCAGGAACGGTACGGTGGTCATAAACCCGGCTTTCAGCGCGGTGATGCCCTTCTCCTGCGTCAGATAGTTCGGGAACCAGGTGAGAAAGAACCACAGCGTTGAGGTGACGGCGAACTGGCCGAGATAGACGCCAATCAGCTTGCGGTGGAACACCAGTTTCCACTCCGCTTTGGTCAGCGGCTGGCGCGCCTCTTTTTTCACCGGCGCATCGCCATCAATCAGGCCACCGCCCGCTTTGATGTACTCCAGCTCCGCCTGGCTGATGTTTTTGGTCAGGCGCGGCGGCTGGTAGACCTTAATCCAGATCAGCGACCAGATAATGCCGATGCCGCCGGTGACGATAAACACCCAGTGCCAGCTCAGCAGCTCCTGGATCCAGATCAGCAGCGGGGTGAGAAAAGCCAGCCCGACAAACTGCCCGGAGGTGTAAAAACCGACCGCCGAAGCGCGCTCCTGCTCCGGGAACCAGCTGGTCACCATGCGGTTGTTGGTCGGGAAAGCGGGTGCTTCGAAAATGCCGGTAATCGCACGCAGGCCAATCAGCGACAGCAGGCCGCTGGCGAAACCCTGAAACAGCGTGGCAACCGACCAGCCAAAGATGGCGATGAAGTAGGTGAGACGCGAACCGACGCGGTCAAGGAACCAGCCGCCCGGGATCTGGCAGAGGGTATAGAGCCAGGCGAAGGCGGAAAAGACGTAGCCCATCTCCGCTTTTGTAATACCGAACTCCTCCTGAATATGGGCAGAGGCCACGGCCAGGTTGGCGCGGTCGACATAACAAATGAC
Source organism: Kosakonia sp. HypNH10 (assembly GCF_029850615.1). NCBI lineage: Bacteria > Pseudomonadati > Pseudomonadota > Gammaproteobacteria > Enterobacterales > Enterobacteriaceae > Kosakonia > Kosakonia sp. HypNH10. The sequence continues at coordinate 60,695 of NZ_JAOTIU010000005.1, read as the reverse complement.
CACCGTGATAAAGATCATCAGCAGCGTCAAATAGCGGCGACGCCCTGTTTTTGCAGTCGTTACAGAAATATCCATAACTGTCTGTCTCCGGGTTTTGGGCATGGCGAAGCCGCTCACCATGCCCTGTTAAATACAGAGGGTGTAGGAAAAAAATTATTTTTGATGTTCTGAATGCGCTAAATAGTTTGTGTCGCAGGAAGGCGGCAAGTTTTCGAATCCCCCAGAGCTTACTGAAGTAAGTGATGGGGGTGAGAAAACGCAGCCAACGCACCGGCGGCGCAAAATATGACGAGCATTACCACTCGGCGACGGTACCGTCCGCATGCCGCCATACCGGATTACGCCAGTCCGGCGCATTTTTGCTTAGCTCAATCACTTTCTCTTCGTCGATCTCTACGCCAAGGCCCGGTTTCATCAACGGCTTAAAGAAGCCGCCTTCCATGTTGAAGTCCTCTTTGTTCTTCACGAAGTCGAGCAGCTCAGCGCCTTTGTTGTAATGAATGCCCATGCTCTGCTCCTGGAACACCGCATTGTGCGAGACGAAGTCGACATGCAGACAGGCTGCGAGCGCCACCGGGCCGAGTGGGCAGTGCGGAGCCAGCGCCACGTCGTACGCTTCCGCCATACCGGCAATTTTGTAGCACTCGGTGATGCCGCCCGCGTGGGAGAGATCCGGCTGCAAAATCGCAATGCCGCCCGCTTCCAGCACGCGTTTAAATTCAAAGCGCGAGAACATACGTTCACCGGCGGCAATCGGAATATGGGTTTGCGCGGCAAGCCGTGGGTAATACTCCGCCTGCTCGGCCAGCACCGGCTCTTCAATAAACAGCGGGCGATAGGGCTCCAGCTCTTTAATCAGCACTTTCGCCATCGGCGCGCTGACGCGACCGTGGAAATCGAGGCCAAACTCAATCTCGTTGCCAAACGCTTCGCGGATCTGCGCCACGGTATTGACCGCCGCATCGACTTTACGCGAATCATCGATAATGCCTAACTCTTCGCAGCCGTTTAATTTAAAGGTGTCGAAGCCGATGGTGCGCAGGGTTTTGATGCCATCAATCACTTCTGCCGGGCGGTCGCCGCCGACCCAGCTGTAGGCCTTGATTTTGTCGCGCACCAGGCCGCCCATCAGCTGCCACACCGGCGCGTTGAGCACTTTGCCTTTGATATCCCACAGCGCCTGGTCAATCCCGGCGATGGCGCTCATCAGGATCGGGCCGCCACGATAGAAACCTGCGCGGTACATCACCTGCCACAAGTCGTTGATACGAGAAGGATCCTGGCCAATCAGGTAGTCGCCCAGCTCATGCACCGCCGCTTCAACGGTGCGCGCACGCCCCTCGATCACCGGCTCACCCCAGCCGACCACGCCTTCATCGGTTTCGATTTTTAAGAACATCCAGCGCGGCGGTAAGCGGTAAGTCGTCAGTTTGGTTATCTTCATTGCACAGCCTCTTGATACGCGTTAACAAATGCTTTCGCCTGCTCGATGGTGCGGCTTACCGGCTGACCGGCGCGATAGAGATCGCTGCCCAGCCCGGCGCCAACGCAGCCTGCCTGTAGCCACAGGTGCAGGTTTTCCGGCGTCACGCCGCCAACGGCAAATACCGGTACGTCCGCGGGCAGAACCGCTTTCAGCGCTTTGATGTAATCCGGGCCAAAGGCGGAGGAGGGGAAAATTTTCAGCGCCTGCGCGCCAGCCTCAAGCGCGTTAAAGGCTTCGCTGGCGGTGGCGCAGCCCGGGCAGACGGTCATGCCGTGGCTGACCGCGCGGCGGATCACCTCCGGCTGCGTATTTGGCGTCACAATCAGTTTGCAGCCCATCTCCGCCAGCCGATCGACCTGCTCCGGTTTCAACACCGTACCGCCACCGATCAGCGCGCGATCGCCGAAGTTCGCTGCGATATCGCCAATGCTGGTCTCCCAATCGGGGGAGTTGAGCGGGATCTCGACAGAGTCGAAACCTGCGTCGAGAATGGCGGCGACGTGCTCGCGCGCCTCATCCGGGGTGATGCCACGTAAAATGGCGATCAGCGGAAGCTTAGTTTGCCACTGCATGGACAATCCTCCTGATACCTGCCTGAAATGCCGAGTCACCATCCAGCGTGTTTACCGCCCGCCCGATGGCGCGAAACGCGCGCTGATAGCGGGCGGAGAGGGATGGGCTGGCGACCAGCGTGATTGCCTGCGAACCGGCGAAGCGGGCGTTCATGGTCGCCACTTCACCGCCGATTAACAGGCCCGAAAGGAATTCGCTCACCTGTTCGCGCGCAAGGGTGCCCAGCACATGGGCGGCACGAACTTCAAAAAGCTGCGGCAGGATCTCAGGGGACGCGAGGCCGCGCGTCAGGCCTGCGTCGAAGGCATCATCACTGGCGGTTTGCTCCGGCAACCCTGCGCCCACCAGCGAGTGGCGCAGCAGGAGATGATGCAGTTCACCGGTCATTACGGTGCGAAAATCACGGATCTGATGGTTATCGGCCTCGACCCATTTGCAGTGGGTGCCGGGCATCACATACAACGAGGCGGGGGCAAGCTCGCTGGCGCCGAGCAACTGGGTCTCTTCGCCGCGCATCACATTGTGATTGTCATCGCTGGAGACGCACAGGCCGGGGATGATCCAGACACGCTCTTTTACCTGGGTCAGGCGCTCGCCAATGCCATCAAGCGTTGTCGGACACGGCAGATAGGGGGCGATTTTCCACCCCGCATTGCTGCCGACCATGCCCGCCATTACCACCGGCGTGGTCTCGCTGCTCCAGCCCTCGGTTACTTCTGCTAACACCGCTTCGGGGGATCGGCCATTAAGCCGGGTTACACCCGCTTCAGACTGCCTGCTCTCCAGGCAAACGCCATCCTGAAAATGCCAGGCGCGTAAGTTGGTGGACCCCCAGTCGATTGCGATGTAGCGAGCTGTCATGTAATTTCCTTCAACCTTCGTGTTGAGCTGGCGATCATGGTGAGCGCCGCCTGCTCTGCCGCTGTGCTGTCCTGATGCCGGATCGCATCGAACAGCGCCTTATGTTCCTGCAGGGTTTTCGGCATGTTTGCCTCATCCCCCATCCAGGTTCGTTCAAATACCGCCCGTTGCAGTGAGCTGATTGCCACACTCAACTGTTGCAGCACCGGGTTGTGCACCGATTGCAACACCGCTTCGTGGTAGCGGATATCGGCCTCGTTAAAGGCGTCCCGGTCCTGGTTGTTGGCGATCATGTCGTTGAGCGCCGACTCAATATTTGCCAGGTCGCTGGAGGTGGCGCGCTCCGCCGCCCAGCGAGCGATGGCCGGTTCCACCAGGTTTCGCACTTCACTCATCGCGCTGATTAAGCGCGGGTCGTAGTCGTGCTCCAGCACCCATTGCAGCACCTCGGTGTCGAGGTAGTTCCACTGGTTACGCGGGGCGACAAACGCGCCGCGATAACGCTTCATTTCAATCAGCCGCTTTGCCATCAGCGCGCGGTAGACCTCGCGGATGATGTTGCGCGAAGTTTCAAACTCTTCGCACAGCTCAGCTTCGGCGGGTAACGCCGAGCCGGGGACATATTTGCCGCTGATAATCTGGCGGCCCAGCGAGACGATAATGCGGTCGGTTTTATTCATGGTCATAACGCGTCCTTAGCAACGGTTTCTCTGCCACTACTTTATCGCCTCTGCCGCAATTTCCCTCAACATTGAAGTACAAATATGCTGACTTCCCCGCAAGAGATGTCGCAATCGTAGTACAATCACTTTGTGTTGTACTACAATTTGGATCACAAAAACGACAATTGGTAAGCAAATTGTTATCAGAATGGTGCGCGGGGCAAAAAAAACCCGCGCAGAGCGCGGGTCAGGGAGAGTGGGAAGGGCTTAGTTGAGAGCGAACTTCTCGATTGCGTAAGCAACGCCATCTTCGAGGTTGGTTTTGGTAACGAAATCTGCCGCCTCTTTCACCGACGGAATAGCGTTTTCCATCGCCACGCCGACGCCGGCGAACTCAATCATGGCGATATCATTTTCCTGATCGCCAATCGCCATAATCTCTTCCGGTTTGATGTTTAACACATCAGCAAGGGCTTTAACGCCAGTACCTTTAGTGACGCTTTTATGCAGGATTTCGAGGAAGTAGGGCGCGCTTTTCAGCACCGTGTACTTCTCTTTCACTTCCTGCGGAATGCGGGCGATCGCCTGGTCGAGGATCGTCGGCTCATCAATCATCATCACTTTCAGGAACTGGGTCTGCGGATCCATCTTCTCCGCTTCACAGAAGACCAGCGGAATAGTGGCGACAAAAGATTCATGCACGGTATAGGGGCTGATATCGCGGTTTGCGGTATAAAGCGTGTTGCGATCCAGCGCGTGGAAGTGCGAGCCGACTTCGCGGGAGAGTTGTTCCAGATAGCGGTAATCGTCATAGCTCAGCGTAGTCTGCGCCACGGTACTGCCGTCGCTGGCGTTCTGCACCAGCGCGCCGTTATAGGTAATGCAGTAGTCACCTTCCCGCTCCATATGCAGCTCTTTCATATAGCTGTGTACGCCAGCGTAAGGGCGTCCGGTGGTCAGCACGACATTGATGCCGCGTTCGCGCGCGGCGGCAATCGCATTTTTTACCGCAGGAGAGATAGTGTGGTCGGGCAGCAGCAGCGTGCCGTCCATATCGATTGCAATGAGTTTGATAGCCATGAGATCCCCAGATGAGAAGTGTTTGACCTCATGCTAACGCGATTCCGCTCAAAAAACAGCAGCGCGCCGGGGAGAAAAGGGGGAGAGAAAGGGGGATACGGGATCCCCCTTTTAATGCAGGATTACCTTAGATATCGATATTCGCCGCTTTCAGGGCGTTCTCTTCGATAAAGGCGCGGCGCGGTTCAACGGCATCGCCCATTAAGGTCGTGAAGAGCTGATCGGCTGCAATCGCATCTTTTACGGTAACGCGCAGCATGCGGCGGCTTTCCGGATCCATGGTGGTTTCCCACAGCTGATCCGGGTTCATCTCGCCGAGGCCTTTATAACGCTGAATGGAGAGACCGCGACGGGACTCTTTCACCAGCCACTCCAGCGCCTGCTCGAAGCTGGTCACCGGCTGACGGCGTTCGCCACGCTCGATATAGGCATCTTCTTCAATCAGGCCGCGCAGCTTCTCGCCAAGCGTGCAGAGACGACGGTATTCGCCGCCGGTCACAAACTCGTGATCGAGCGGATAATCGGTATCCACGCCGTGCGTACGCACGCGAATAATCGGCTCGAACTGGCTCAGCTCGCTGTTCACCCGGACATCATATTTCCAGGTGCTGCCGTGGGCTTCGTTCTCATTTAGCACGGTGATGAGCTGAGAGACCCACTGCGTAACGGCGCGCTCATCGGCGAGATCCGCTTCTGCCAGCGTCGGCTGATAGACCAGCTCTTTCAGCAGCGCGCGCGGGAAGCGGCGCTCCATGCGGCCAATCATCTTCTGCGCAGCGTTGTACTCGGAGACCATTTTCTCCAGCGCTTCACCCTGCAGGGCAGGCGCGCCTTCGGTGGTGTGCAGCGTTGCGCCATCGAGCGCGATAGAGATCTGATACTGATCCATCGCCTCGTCATCCTTGATGTACTGCTCCTGCTTGCCTTTCTTCACTTTGTAAAGCGGCGGCTGTGCGATGTAGACGTGGCCACGCTCAACGATTTCCGGCATCTGACGGTAGAAGAAGGTCAACAGCAGCGTACGGATGTGCGAACCATCGACGTCCGCATCGGTCATGATAATGATGCTGTGGTAGCGCAGTTTATCCGGGTTGTACTCGTCGCGACCGATGCCGCAGCCGAGCGCGGTGATAAGCGTCGCCACTTCCTGAGAAGAGAGCATCTTGTCGAAACGCGCTTTCTCGACGTTGAGGATTTTACCTTTCAACGGCAGGATCGCCTGGTTCTTACGGTTACGGCCCTGTTTTGCAGAACCGCCCGCCGAGTCCCCTTCCACTAAGTAGAGTTCGGACAGCGCCGGATCACGCTCCTGACAATCCGCCAGTTTGCCCGGCAGACCGGCCAGATCCAGCGCGCCTTTACGGCGGGTCATTTCACGCGCTTTACGCGCCGCTTCACGGGCACGCGCAGCATCAATGATTTTGCCGACAACGATCTTCGCATCGCCCGGGTTTTCCAGCAGGTATTCGGCCAGCAGTTCGTTCATCTGCTGTTCCACCGCTGATTTCACCTCAGAGGAGACCAGCTTATCTTTGGTCTGTGAGGAGAATTTCGGGTCCGGCACTTTTACCGACACCACCGCAATCAGGCCTTCACGGGCATCATCACCGGTGGCGCTGACTTTCGCTTTCTTGCTGTAACCCTCTTTATCCATATAGGCGTTCAGCGTACGGGTCATCGCCGCGCGGAAGCCTGCAAGGTGGGTACCGCCGTCGCGCTGCGGAATGTTGTTGGTAAAGCAGTAGATATTTTCCTGGAAACCATCGTTCCATTGCAGCGCAACTTCAACGCCGATACCGTCTTTTTCGGTGGAGAAGTAGAAGATATTCGGGTGGATCGGAGTTTTGTTTTTATTGAGATACTCAACAAACGCCCTGATACCGCCTTCATAATGGAAATGGTCTTCTTTGCCGTCGCGCTTGTCGCGCAGGCGAATCGACACGCCGGAGTTCAGGAAGGAGAGTTCACGCAGGCGTTTCGCCAGAATTTCATATTCAAATTCAATGACGTTGGTGAAGGTTTCGTAGCTCGGCCAGAAACGCACCATGGTACCGGTTTTTTCCGTTTCGCCCGTCACTTCCAGCGGAGCCTGCGGCACGCCGTGGGTGTAGATCTGACGGTGAACTTTGTTATCGCGCTGGATAACCAGCTCCAGTTTCTGCGACAGGGCGTTTACCACTGAAACGCCGACGCCGTGCAGACCGCCGGAGACTTTATAGGAGTTATCGTCGAACTTACCGCCCGCATGCAGTACGGTCATGATCACTTCCGCGGCGGAAACACCCTCTTCCGGGTGAATGCCGGTCGGAATACCACGGCCATCATCCTGTACGGAGACAGAGTTATCGCTGTGAATGGTGACGATAATGTCTTTACAGTACCCTGCGAGCGCTTCGTCGATAGCGTTATCTACTACCTCGAATACCATGTGGTGCAGACCGGTGCCGTCATCCGTATCGCCGATATACATACCCGGGCGCTTACGCACTGCATCCAGCCCTTTGAGGACTTTGATACTGGAGGAGTCATAAGAATTCGACATCAACGTTTCTCGCTCATTTCAACTTGGGTTAATCGGCTATTTTACCCTTTTCCACGGTGAACATCTTCGAATTTTTGTCCGACATGTCCATAACGTGTTCAGCGCTGATGGCGCTGACGAAAACCTGTGACTGGGTGGCTTTTAACCGGCTGGCTAACAGCCCGCGCTTTTCGTCATCAAGCTCCGAGGCAAAATCATCTATCAGGTATAAACAGCGTCGCCCGCTTTCACGCGTTAAAAACTCCCCCTGCGCCAGGCGCAGCGCGCACATCAGGAGTTTTAACTGCCCGCGCGAAAGGGTGTCTTCAACGGGCGCGCCATCCGCACGAATGCGGAAATCCGCTTTATGCGGGCCGTGCGCGGTGTAAGTGAGCATGCGGTCGCGCTCAAAACTGCGCGCCAGCACCTCTTCATAATCGGTCTCTTTCTCCCAGCCGCGCTGGAAAGAGAAGGTCAGAGAAAATTCAGGTAAGAACTGCCGGCAGGTGTCGGCCATATCTTCCGCGATAGCGGCGCTGTACTCCGCGCGCCAGCGACTGATCTGCTCGGCGAGCGGCACAAGCTCTTTGTCCCACGGACGCAACTGACTGTATTGAGTCACCTGGCGTAAAGCGGCATTGCGCTGTTTTAACAGGCGTTTGAGGTTGCTCCAGGCGGTAAAAAAGCCGCTTTCGTTGTGGAAGCATCCCCAGTCGAGAAAGGCACGACGGTATTTCGGGCCGCCGTTAAGCAGGGTAAACCCTTCGGGGGTAATAAGCTGCATCGGCATCAGCAGCGCCAGCTCTGCCACTTTATGGCCGTCGGTGCCGTCGATACGCACTTTGCTGTCGCCGAGCTTATCTTTGGTCAGGCCAATGGCAATTTCGCGCGATTCGGCCTGCAAACGCCCATGCAGGACAAACGCCTCCTGCTCATGGCGAATAACGCGACCAATTTGCAGGCTGCGAAACGCCCGACCATGCCCGAGAGTGTAGATCGCCTCCAGCACGCTGGTTTTCCCGCTGCCGTTAGCGCCCACCAGGAAGTTAAAGCCAGGGGAGAGCGCGAGATCCGCGCTTTCGATATTGCGGAAATCTTTAATCAGTAAGCGGGTTAGCGACATGATTCACTCATTACCAGGGCGTATCGTCGCAGTTAGCCTCACTTCGGCCAGCGCGCAGCAACCGCAGCGTACCGAAGTACGTGAAGATTGTGGGCGCTGCCCGAAGCCAGGGTAACCAGAAAGATAGCCCGCTATTTTCTACAACCGCATTGGCATAACGACATAGGCTGCGCTCTGGCTCGCCGCGTCTTCAATCTGCACGCTGGAAACGGAATCGGTCAGCAGAATGCGCACGTTCTCGCACTTCAGCGCGTTCAGCACATCAAGCACGTAGCTGACGTTAAAGCCGATTTCCATTTCGCTACCGCCGTAGGTGACATCGAGAAACTCTTCCGCTTCTTCCTGCTCCGGGTTGTTGGCGGTGATTTTGATCTGGTTCTCGCTAACGTAGAGGCGCACACCGCGAAACTTCTCGTTAGAGAGGATCGCCGCGCGGGCAAAAGCCTGCTTCAGTGAATCGCAGCCCGCTTCCAGCGTTTTGTCCGGGTTTTTCGGCAATACGCGGCGATAATCCGGGAAACGACCGTCAACCAGCTTCGACGTGAAGATAAAGTCGCCGACGTGCGCGCGAATGTTATTGCTGCCGATCTGCACGCGCAGCGGCGTATCGCCACCGTCGAGCATACGCATCAGCTCAATCACCCCTTTACGCGGCACGATCACCGAATGGTTCGGCAATGTTTGCCCAATCGGCATCGAGCAGACGGCAAGGCGGTGACCGTCGGTGGCTACGGTACGCAGCTCTTCACCTTCGGTTTCAAACAGCATGCCGTTTAAGTAGTAACGGACGTCCTGGTGCGCCATCGAGAACTGCGTCGCTTCGATCAGGCGCTTCATGGTGGCCTGCGGCAGCGTGAACTCCACTTCGCTTTGCCAGTCATCCAGGTTAGGGAAATCCGCTGCGGGCAGGGTTGAGAGGGAGAAACGGCTGCGCCCGGAACGGATCAGCATGCGCTCACCCTCCAGCTGCATCGCAATTTCCGCCCCTTCCGGCAGGCCGCGACAGATGTCGAAGAATTTACGTGCCGGTACGGTTGTCGCGCCCTGTTCATGAGGCTGGACAAGCGCCACGCGGGCAACCATCTCCATTTCAAGATCGGTGCCGGTCAGCGAGAGCGCGCCGTCGGTAACCTGAAGCAGCAGATTACCGAGAATAGGCAACGTCGGGCGTCCGCCCAGCGGGCCGCTGACTTGTTGCAGCGGCTTTAATAAATGTTCACGTTCAACGGTAAATTTCATAGCGTCACGAAGAGAGAGTTCGGATTAAATTGGAAAAATCTTCTTTGATATCATGGCTTTCTTCACGCAACTGCTCAATCTTACGGCAGGCATGCAGTACGGTGGTGTGGTCACGGCCGCCAAAGGCATCGCCGATTTCCGGCAGGCTGTGGTTGGTCAGCTCCTTGGCCAGCGCCATCGCCATCTGGCGCGGGCGGGCAACGGAACGGGAGCGTCGCTTCGACAGCAGATCTGCCACCTTAATCTTGTAATACTCCGCCACCGTCTTCTGAATATTGTCGATGGTGACCAGCTTCTCCTGCAGCGCCAGCAGATCGCGCAGCGCTTCACGCACGAAATCAATGGTGATGGCGCGCCCGGTAAAGTTGGCGTTGGCGATAACGCGGTTCAGTGCCCCTTCCAGCTCACGCACGTTGGATCGCAGGCGCTTGGCAATAAAGAAGGCCACTTCGCCCGGCAGACGGATATCGTTCTCGTCGGCCTTTTTCATCAGGATCGCAACGCGGGTTTCCAGCTCCGGCGGTTCGATCGCCACGGTCAGCCCCCAGCCGAAGCGGGATTTGAGACGATCCTCAACGCCATTGATCTCTTTCGGGTAACGATCCGAGGTGAGAATGATCTGCTGATTGCCTTCCAGCAGGGCGTTAAAGGTGTGGAAGAACTCTTCCTGGGATCGCTCTTTATTGGCGAAGAATTGAATGTCATCGATCAGCAGGGCGTCAACGGAGCGGTAGTAGCGTTTAAACTCTTCGATCGCATTGTTTTGCAGGGCTTTTACCATGTCCTGGACAAAGCGTTCGGAGTGCATATACACCACTTTGGCATTCGGCTTACGCGCCACAATGCCGTTACCCACTGCGTGCAGCAGGTGCGTTTTACCGAGACCCGTGCCGCCATATAAAAAGAGCGGGTTGTAAGCGCCGCCGGGGTTATCTGCCACCTGACGGGCTGCCGCGCGGGCCAGCTGGTTCGACTTACCTTCGACGAAGTTATCAAAGGTGTGTTTGACGTTGACGTTTGAGCGGTAGGTCGGTTCCGCCGGGGCGGGCACGTTGTCCCAGCCTGAACGGGCGACAGGCGCAGCGCGCGGAATCACGATCTGCGCCGCCTGAGCGGGCGCAGCCACGGTGGCAGGCTCTCTCAATGTCTGGTTAGCCGGACGAGCGCCCACTTCAAAACGCAGCTGTGGCGCGTCCGCCCCGCAAAATTCATTAAGCAGGCCGTTGATATTATTGAGGTATTTGTCTCTTACCCAATCAAGCACAAAACGGTTTGGCGCATACAAAGCCAGCGTGTTGTCACTCAGTTCCGCCTGCAACGGGCGGATCCACATACTAAATTCAGTGGCTGGTAACTCATCCTGCAATCGGGCAAGACACTGCTGCCAAAGCGAAAGTGACACGGCGGACTCCACTCGAACGTAAATCGATAAATAGTAAAGACAGAGACATTAATCTTTTTTGACACACATCGATAAGACCCAGCGGGGTGATGTGCGAACCGCTGTTTACGGTTTTTGCCCCAGAGCGATCGTGGATCGCGATCGGGACCGCGGATCATAGCGTAAACCGCCGAAGAGATCTTCTGTTTCTCACAGATTCTTCACGATTTATCCACAGGCCGATCCGGAACGCGCTAAGTGTAAACGATCCAGGCGCGGGTGCGGGAAGATTTAGGCCGCATATTGGAAAATTAAATGGTTTTCGCCGAATAATCCCATAAACGATCTAAGGAAGATCCAGGCGGATCCTTGCGCTTTGCCATTTGCCCCGTATAATTCTGCCCCCGGCGCGTCTTACTCTTTTAAGGCGCCGGAAGCCGCTTAGTTTTTGCGCAGATCTGTGCAAAAATACGTGCGCTATAAGGAAAGAGAATTGACTCCGGAGTGTACAATTATTACAATCCGGCCTCTTTAATTACCCATGGCTTGCGCGCCGGTCGTTCGATATTCGTTCGGGCATACGCAAAAGTCAGTGAATTTATTCAAGTTTAGGTAGAAATCGCCATGAAACGCACTTTTCAACCGTCTGTACTGAAGCGCAACCGTTCTCACGGCTTCCGTGCTCGTATGGCTACTAAAAATGGTCGCCAGGTTCTGGCTCGTCGTCGCGCTAAAGGCCGCGCACGTCTGACCGTTTCCAAGTAATAAAAGCTAACCCCTGAGTGGTTAAGCTCGCTTTTCCCAGGGAGTTACGTTTGTTAACTCCCACTCATTTCACATTCGTCTTCCAGCAGCCACAACGGGCTGGCACGCCGCAAATCACCATCCTCGGCCGCCTGAATTCGCTGGGGCATCCCCGTATCGGTCTTACCGTCGCCAAAAAAAATGTCAAACGTGCACATGAACGCAATCGGATTAAACGTCTGACGCGTGAAAGTTTCCGTTTGCACCAACATGACCTGCCGGCCATGGATTTTGTGGTGGTGGCAAAGAAAGGGGTTGCCGACCTCGATAACCGTGCTCTCACGGAAGCGTTGGAAAAATTATGGCGCCGCCATTGTCGCCAGGCTCAAGGGTCCTGATAGCCCTTATACGGGTCTACCAACGCCTGATTAGTCCGCTACTCGGGCCGCACTGCCGTTTCACCCCTACCTGTTCTCACTATGGAATTGAGGCCTTGCGCAGGTTTGGGGTGTTAAAAGGCAGTTGGTTGACAGTGAAACGCGTATTAAAATGCCACCCTTTACATCCGGGTGGCGACGATCCCGTCCCGCCAGGACCTTCTAAAACCAGAGAACACTAACGATGGATTCGCAACGCAATCTTTTTATCATCGCTTTGTTGTTCGTGTCTTTCATGATCTGGCAAACGTGGGAGAAGGAACAAAATCCTCCTCCGGCGCAGCAGCAGACCACGCAGACTACGACCACCGCAGCGGGTAACGCAGCCGACCAGAGCGTTCCGGCCAGTGGCCAGGGGAAACTGATTACGGTTAAAACCGACGTGCTTGAGCTGACCATCAACACCCGTGGTGGTGATGTTGAGCAGGCACTGCTCCCGACGTACCCGAAAGAGCTGGGTGCCAACGAGCCGTTCCAGTTACTGGAAACCACGCCTGAGTTTGTCTACCAGGCGCAGAGCGGTCTGACCGGCCAGAACGGCCCGGACAACCCGGCTAACGGCCCACGTCCGCTGTATAACGTCGATAAAGATGCGTTTGTGCTGGCAGAAGGCCAGAACGAGCTGGCGATCCCGCTGACCTATACCGATGCGGCAGGCAACACCTTCACCAAAACCTTCACCCTGAAACGCGGTGAATATGCGGTGAACGTTGGCTACAGCGTGAAAAACGCCGGTGCGACGCCGCTGCAGGTGGCCACCTTTGGTCAGCTGAAGCAGACCATCAAACTCCCTTCTCACCGCGATACCGGCAGCAGCAACTTTGCGCTGCACACCTTCCGCGGCGCGGCGTACTCCACGCCGGACACCAAGTATGAGAAGTACAAGTTTGACACCATCGCCGATGACGAAAACCTGAACGTCAGCTCAAAAGGCGGCTGGGTTGCGATGCTGCAACAATATTTCGCCACGGCGTGGATCCCACGTAACGACGGTGCGAATAACTTCTACACCGCAAATCTGGGCAACGGCGTTGCGGCAATCGGCTACAAATCTCAGCCGATTACCATCGCAGCAGGCCAGACTGGCTTACTGAACAGCACCCTGTGGGTCGGCCCGGAGATTCAGGACAAGATGGCCGCTGCGGCGCCGCACCTGGATCTGACCGTGGATTACGGCTGGTTGTGGTTCATCTCTCAGCCGCTGTTTAAGCTGCTGAAATGGATCCACAGCTTCCTCGGCAACTGGGGCTTCTCCATCATCGCGATCACCTTCATCGTGCGCGGCATCATGTACCCGCTGACCAAAGCGCAGTACACCTCGATGGCGAAAATGCGCATGCTGCAGCCGAAGATTCAGGCTATGCGTGAGCGTCTGGGCGATGATAAGCAGCGTATGAGCCAGGAAATGATGGCGATGTACAAAGCGGAGAAAGTGAACCCGCTGGGCGGCTGCTTCCCGCTGCTGATCCAGATGCCAATCTTCCTTGCGCTCTACTACATGCTGATGGGCTCCGTTGAGCTGCGCCATGCGCCGTTCGCGCTGTGGATCCACGATCTCTCGGCGCAAGACCCGTACTACATCCTGCCGATCCTGATGGGCGTAACGATGTTCTTCATTCAGAAGATGTCGCCGACCACCGTGACCGACCCGATGCAGCAGAAGATCATGACCTTTATGCCGGTCATCTTCACGGTGTTCTTCCTGTGGTTCCCGTCTGGTCTGGTGCTGTACTACATCGTCAGCAACCTGGTAACCATCCTGCAGCAGCAGCTGATTTACCGTGGTCTGGAGAAACGTGGTCTCCATAGCCGCGAGAAGAAAAGCTCTTAATACGCTTCATTCTTTAAGCTGCATGTGCGTTGGCTGCACTTGCTCCCCCCAGTCGTTTACTGATGTAAACTTCTGGGGACTCACAAGCTTGCCGCCTTCCTGCAACTTAAATTATTTTGCGTATTACCTGTAAGATTCAGACAAGGCGGTCAACTGACCGCCTTTCTTATTTTGAGATTTTGGAAAATAAACCATGAGCCATAACGACACTATCGTCGCCCAGGCAACCCCACCGGGACGCGGTGGTGTGGGCATCCTGCGTATCTCCGGCCTGAAAGCGCGCGACGTCGCGCAGGCGGTGCTGGGCAAGCTGCCGAAACCGCGTTATGCCGACTATCTTGCGTTTCAGGACGCCGACGGCAGCGCCCTCGATCAGGGCATTGCGCTGTGGTTCCCTGGGCCCAACTCCTTTACCGGTGAAGATGTGCTGGAACTACAGGGCCACGGCGGCCCGGTGATCCTCGATCTGCTGTTAAAGCGCATTCTGACGCTGCCTGGGCTGCGCATCGCCAAACCGGGCGAATTCTCTGAGCGCGCGTTTCTCAATGACAAGCTCGACCTGGCGCAGGCAGAAGCGATTGCCGACCTGATTGATGCCAGCTCCGAACAGGCCGCGCGCTCAGCGCTTAACTCCCTGCAAGGCGCGTTTTCTGCGCGTGTTAATCATCTGGTGGAAGCACTCACTCACCTGCGCATCTACGTCGAAGCGGCAATCGACTTCCCGGACGAGGAGATCGACTTTCTCTCCGACGGCAAAATCGAAGCGCAGCTTAATGATGTGATAAGCGATCTCGATGCGGTCCGTGCCGAAGCGCGCCAGGGCAGCCTGCTGCGTGAAGGGATGAAAGTGGTGATTGCCGGGCGTCCAAATGCCGGGAAGTCGAGCCTGCTTAACGCGCTGGCCGGTCGCGAAGCAGCGATCGTTACCGATATCGCCGGTACCACGCGCGATGTGCTACGTGAACATATCCATATCGACGGTATGCCGCTGCACATTATCGATACCGCCGGGCTGCGCGAAGCCAGCGACGAAGTAGAGCGCATCGGGATTGAGCGCGCCTGGCAGGAGATTGAGCAGGCGGACCGCGTGCTGTTTATGGTGGACGGCACTACCACCGATGCCGTCGATCCGGCGGATATCTGGCCTGATTTTATCGCCCGTTTACCGGCGAAACTGCCCATCACCGTGGTGCGTAATAAAGCAGACGTCACCGGCGAGCAGCCGGGGATCAGCGAAGTGAACAATCACTCACTTGTTCGCCTCTCTGCGCGCACCAACGAAGGGGTGGACGTGCTGCGTCAGCATCTCAAGCAGAGCATGGGTTTCGACACCAGCATGGAGGGCGGCTTCCTTGCGCGTCGTCGTCACTTACAGGCGCTGGAAATGGCGGCTGAGCACCTGCAACAGGGCAAAGCGCAGCTGCTGGGTGCCTGGGCGGGCGAGCTGCTCGCAGAGGAGTTACGTCTGGCGCAGCAGAGCCTGAGCGAGATCACCGGCGAATTTACTTCTGATGACCTGCTGGGCAGGATTTTCTCAAGTTTCTGTATTGGCAAATAATCCCTCATCCCGCGGCTGGCGGGCGTTTTAACGCTCGTTAGCCGTCATTTCATCACTTTTTCTGAAAGTGCTCCCCATTGACGAAAGAAAGTGTAAATATCACCCCTTAGGACTTTTCAGATGGGACTTTTCGCATTAAAACCTATTCATCACAGGCGATAATGTCGATTATCGATCTGATTCACGCAGCCCATTATCACGGAGCGAAAAATGGCGACACACTTTGCAAGAGGGATCCTCTCAGAAGGTCATCTTGTTTCGACCCGGCTCCCTCAGGCGTGCCTTGATGCCGCAGGGCAACTACCGGAACATCGCCGCTCCCGTTATATCGCTTCCCGGGCGCTGCTCGCCGAGATGATGTTTATGCTTTATGGCATCAGCGAACTGCCGGAGATGATGGTTGAGGAGAGCGGACGACCGCGCTTCGCCGACAGCAGCCTGCCGAGCTTTTCACTGGCCTACGCCGGGAATTTGGTTGGCGTTGCCATCGCTACCGAAGGCGAGTGCGGCCTTGATATGGAGCTACAGCGCGCCACGCGCAGCTTCCATAGCCCGCACGGGCACAAACACACCTTCAGCAACAATGAACAGCTGTGGATAAATAACCAGAACGATGCCACTGAAGCGCAAACGCAGCTGTTAACGCTGCGCCAGAGCGTGATGAAGCTGATTCACCAGATGCAGGACGACCCGATGCAGCTCCAGCTGCTGCCCGGCTCAGGGCGGCTTCGCGTCACGCGGCATGCCCAGGTAGAAGTGATGTGCGATGCCGAAGATGTGCTGATTTGGTCTGTTGCGGTCGCGCCAGCGATTGAAAGCCTGCGCATCTGGGAGTTCGATAGCCAGAAAGGGTGGCACTACCTGACAGATGTGCTGACCCGCGCCAACGATCCGGCTTCCCGCCTGATGCGTTTCACCAGCCTGCCCGCCGAAAAAGCGTTGATCTGAATAAGCGTGAGATAAGGCTTTCCCTCCCCCGAAACGGGAGAGGGAGAGGGGATTAATGCGCGTCGATAAAGACGATTTTCAGCAGGAACAGCAGCGCCACGACAATGACGCACGGGCTAAGCTCGCGCAGACGGCCGGTACCGATTTTCATCACGCAGTAGGAGATAAAGCCAAGCGCGATCCCCTCGGTGATAGAGAAGCTAAACGGCATCATCACGGCAGTAATAAACGCCGGCACCGCTTCGGTGAGATCGTCCCACTTCACACGCGCCAGGCTTGAGGTCATCAGCACCCCGACGTAAATCAGCGCGCCCGCAGCCGCATAACCCGGCACCATTCCCGCCAGCGGCGAGAGGAAGATCACCAGCAGGAACAGTAAACCCACGACTACCGCCGTCAGGCCGGTACGCCCGCCAACGGAGACACCCGAAGAGGATTCAATGTAGGCGGTAACCGACGATGTGCCGAAGAAGGAGCCGGTCACAGAGGAGATACTGTCAACGTAGAGCGCCTGTTTCATGCGCGGGAATTTGCCTTTCTCATCCACCAGCCCGGCTTTGTCGGTAACGCCGATCAGCGTCCCGGAGGAGTCAAAGAGGTTTACCAGCATAAACGAGAAGATCACGCCCGCAAGACCGAGGTTAAAGGAGCCGGCGAGATCGACATTGCCCACCACCGACATCACGCTTGGCGGCGTAGAGACAATCCCGTGATACTGCACATCGCCCAGCAGCCAGCCCAAAAGCGTGGTCACGACGATAGAGACCAGCACCGCGGCGTGAATATTGCGCGACGCCAGAATGGCGATGATAAAGAAGCCAAGCACGCCCAGCAGCACGCTGTGCGACGTCAGATTACCGATGCTGACCAGCGTCTCTTTGTTGGCAACGATCACGCCCGCATTCTTCAGGCCCATCATGCCGATAAACAGGCCAATCCCGCTGGTGATGCCGACGCGCAGGCTCATCGGGATATTGGCAATCATCCAGTAACGTACGCGGAAAATGGTCAGCAACAGCAGACCGACCGCACCCCAGAAGATCGCGCCCATGCCGACCTGCCAGGAGAGCCCCATTGCGCCCACCACCACAAAGGCGAAGAAGGCGTTCAATCCCATTGCCGGAGCCAACGCGACCGGCAGGTTAGCCACCAGACCCATCAGGATGCTGCCGAACGCGGCAATCAGACAGGTGGTGACAAAAACTGCGCTGGTATCCATTCCGGCGACGCCTAAAATTTGCGGGTTAACGAAAACGATGTAGACCATCGTTAAAAACGTCGTGAAGCCGGCGATCACTTCGGTGCGCGCCGTTGTGCCGTGGTCACGCAGTTTGAACACGCGGTCAAGCAACCCCGGGCGAGAGGCCTGGGAAGTCTGTTGTTGGCTCATTATCAATTTCCGGAATAGGAGGGAAAATTCGTCGCTATCCTATACCAAAATGAGGCAGTATTGACGGTTATCACGCACTTTTTTTCATTGAATTTGCTTATACGGCAACGATTGCGTCCCGCAATCTGCGTTAAGTAATCGTTAAACTTGTAATCACAGGAAATGGCATGTCCCACATTGAAGCGATCTTTTTCGACTGTGACGGCACCCTGGTCGATAGCGAAGTGATCTGTTCCCGCGCATACGTCCATATGTTTCAAACCGTTGGCATCACGCTGGACCTCGAAGAGGTCTTTAAGCGTTTCAAAGGCATGAAGCTGTATGAAATTATTGATGTTATCGGCGAGGAACATGGTAAAACGCTGGATAAAGCTACTCTTGAGCCGGTTTATCGCGCCGAAGTGGCGCGGCTGTTCGACAGCGAGCTGGAAGTGATTCCGGGTGCCAGTGCTCTGCTTGATGCCGTTAGCGTACCCATGTGCGTGGTGTCTAACGGGCCGGTGAGCAAAATGCAACACTCATTAGGTAAACTTGGGATGTTGCACCACTTTCCGGAAAAACTGTTTAGTGGCTATGACATCCAGCGCTGGAAGCCCGATCCAGCGTTAATGTACCATGCAGCAGAGGTACTCGATGTCTCGCCGGAAAAGTGCATTCTGGTGGATGATTCCGCCGCCGGAGCGCAATCTGGCATTGCGGCAGGGATGGAAGTGTTTTACTTCTGCGCCGATCCGCATAACGTACCTATCGATCACCCAAAAGTGACGACATTTACTGACTTAGCACAGCTGCCAGCATTGTGGCGTGCTCGCGGGTGGTCTGTTACGCGCTAACTTACCTACAAAACAGGATGTTTTTATGGACCAGAATAATCGCCCTCTCCCGGTATTCAAATACCATCCACAGCCCCTGGAAACAGGCGTTTTCTCTGAAGGCAAAACCGTGACCTGCGCCTGTTGTTCACAGCCAACAGACGTCTACTACACCAACCCGTTCTTTACTGCTGAAGATGTCGATACGCTCTGCCCCTGGTGCATTGCCGATGGCTCAGCAGCAGAGAAATTCAACGGCACATTTCAGGATGATTGCAGCCTTGAAGGTGTAGAAGGGGAGTTTGATGATGAGGGCGAATTTACCGGCTTTAGCAGTTCGTGGCCGGAAGCTACCGTTGCTGAGTTGACGCAACGCACCCCAGGCTATTGCGGTTGGCAGCAGGAACACTGGCTGGCGCACTGCAATGATTTCTGCGCCTTTATCGGTTACGTCGGCTGGAAAGAGATAGCCGACAAGCTGGATCAGTTTGCCGATCTGGATGCCGATTGCCGGGCGTTTGGTATGGATATCAATAAACTACAGGAGTATCTGCGCGACGGCGGTGACTGTCAGGGCTACCTCTTCCGCTGCCTCCACTGTGGGAAGCTGCGTTTGTGGGCAGACTTCTCCTGACGACTTGCCCGAAATAAGGAATAAAAGATGTCGGATTTACTTGCGCGTTATCAGGGGTCTCTTCTCGGCCTCGCGGCCGGAGATGCGGTTGGCACAACGGTAGAGTTCAGTCCCAGAGAGAGCTTTACCCCGGTCACCGATATGGTCGGCGGCGGCCCGTTTCATTTAAAAGCCGGGCAGTGGACGGATGACACCTCAATGGCGCTCTGCCTCGCGCATAGCCTGATCGCCTGTAAAGGATTTGATGCGACCGATCAGATGAACCGCTATCTGAACTGGTGGAAGTGGGGCTATTTAAGCTCCACAGGCAGCTGTTTTGATATCGGCATGACCGTCTCATCCGCGCTGCGGCGCTTTACGCTCAACGGCGAACCCTTTGCCGGCTCGAGCGATCCGAACACGGCGGGCAACGGTTCATTGATGCGGCTGGCGCCGGTGGTGCTCTGGTACTATCCGGATGTGCCAAAGGCGCTGGAGTATGCCGAAGCGTCATCGCGGACGACGCACGCCGCGCCAGAAGCACTGGCCAGCTGTCGTCTGTTCGCGCAGATGCTCATCAATGCGCTGCAGGGCAAAAGTAAATCCGACACGCTGACAGATATTGCGCAGCTGCCGGAACAGGCTAATCTGCGCCAGATCGCCGAAGGGCATTACCGGCAGAAATCGCGTGCGGAAGTATTCGGCACCGGTTACTGCGTGCAAAGCCTCGAGGCGGCGCTTTGGTGCTTCGCTCATGGGGAGAGTTTCGAAGAGACGATCCTGCTGGCGACCAACCTTGGCGACGATGCGGATACTACTGCGGCGATTGCCGGGCAGCTGGCTGGTGCCTGGTACGGCGTGGAGGGGATCCCGCATCGCTGGCGGGAGAAGCTGTGGCAATGCGATGAGATCGCAACGCTTGCTGGTCAGTTACTCACTAAGTCAGCGTGAAGCAAAACCCCCTCATCAAGAGGGGGTTTTTATTGCGCTTACTCTTTCGGATCTTTTCCAGCGAGCAGCTTGTCCAGCTCGTCACCGCCAACGTGGCGGAAATCCTGGCCTTTAACGAAGTAGAAGATGTACTCGCAGATGTTCTGGCAGCGGTCGCCGATACGCTCGATAGAGCGGGCGCAGAAGAGGGCGGTCAACACGCTCGGAATGGTGCGGGAGTCCTCCATCATGTAGGTCATCAGCTGACGCACAATGCCTTCATACTCCTGATCCACCTTCTTATCTTCGCGATAGACGCGCACCGCTTCGTCAATGTCCATCCGCGCAAAGGCGTCGAGCACGTCGTGCAGCATCTGCACGGTATGGCGGCCTAACGACTCGAGGCTGACGAGCAGCGGCTGGTGCTGCTGGGAGAATTTCTCCAGCGCCGTGCGGCAGATTTTATCCGCCACGTCACCAATACGCTCCAGTTCGGCGATGGTTTTGATGATCGCCATCACCAGGCGTAAATCGCTCGCCGTCGGCTGACGCTTGGCGATAATGCGCACGCAGGCTTCATCGATGGCGACTTCCATCATATTGACCTGCTTATCCCCTTCAACAACGCGCTTTGCCAGCTCGCTGTCCTGATTATGCATGGCGGTGATCGCATCCGAGAGCTGCTGCTCCACCATTCCACCCATCGTCATGACCTGAGTGCGAATGCTTTCCAGCTCAGCGTTAAACTGCCCGGAAATATGTTTGTTAAGGTTCAGATTGTCCATGGTGCACTCCAAATGCCCGACAAATTTCACGTGGTAACGAGGTGGCTGCCACCTCTGTGGTTCGGCAATCAGCCGTAGCGCCCGGTAATGTAATCTTCCGTTTGCTTCTTCGCAGGCTTGGTGAACAGATCGTCTGTATTACTGAACTCAATCAACTCACCGAGATACATAAACGCAGTGTGATCGGAACAGCGCGCCGCCTGTTGCATGTTGTGCGTCACGATAACCACGGTGTAATCCTGCTTAAGCTCGGTGATCAGCTCTTCGATACGGCCGGTTGAGATGGGATCCAGCGCCGAGCAAGGCTCATCCAGCAGCAGCACTTCCGGGCGAATAGCAATGCCGCGCGCGATGCAGAGACGCTGCTGCTGGCCGCCGGAGAGAGAGTAGCCGCTCTGGTGCAATTTATCCTTGGTTTCATTCCACAATGCGGCCTTGGTCAAGGCCCACTGCACGCGCTCGTCCATATCCGGGCGCGAAAGCTTTTCAAACAGACGCACGCCAAAGGCGATGTTGTCGTAAATCGACATCGGGAACGGCGTCGGTTTCTGGAACACCATGCCCACTTTCGCACGCAGCAGCGCGATATCCTGGGTATTGGTGAGAATGTTGTCGCCATCCAGCAGGATTTCGCCTTCGGCGCGCTGCTCCGGATAGAGCTCATACATTTTGTTAAAGGTGCGCAGCAGCGTGGATTTCCCGCAGCCAGACGGCCCGATAAACGCCGTCACCTGATTTTTGGCAATATCCAGGCTGATGTTTTTCAGTGCATGGAATTTGCCGTAATAGAAGTTCAAATCACGAACCTGAATCTTGCCCGGCGTAGTATCAACCATACTCATTTATCTCTTTCCTCAACTCGACGCCGCCTTCGCCGCGTCGCAAAAATTAACCGTGTCGATTCTTGGCGAAGACAACGCGCGCCAGAATGTTCAACAGCAGTACGCAGAGCGTGATAATCAGCACCCCGGCCCAGGCCAGCTGCTGCCATTCGGCAAACGGGCTCATGGCGAATTTGAAAATCGTCACCGGCAGGTTAGCGATAGGCTGCATCATGTCGGTGCTCCAGAACTGGTTAGAGAGCGCCGTAAAGAGCAGCGGTGCCGTTTCACCCGCGATACGCGCTATCGCCAGCAGTACGCCGGTCATGATGCCGGAGACAGAGGCTTTCAGCGTAATCGCGGAGATCATCTTCCACTTCGGCGTGCCCAGCGCGTAAGCCGCTTCACGCAGGCTGTCCGGCACCAGTTTCAGCATGTTTTCCGTGGTACGAATGACAATCGGCACCTGCAGCAGCGCCAGCGCAATCACGCCTGCCCAGCCGGAGAAGTGCTGCATCTGCGCCACCACGATGGTGTAGACGAACAGGCCGACCACAATAGAGGGGGCGGAGAGCAAAATGTCGTTGATAAAACGGATAATCTCGGCGAGCCAGGATTTACGGCCATACTCCGCCAGGTAGATCCCCGCCATAATGCCCAGCGGCGTACCGATTACCGTCGCCCACAGGATCAGCAGGCCACTGCCCGCCAGGGCGTTCGCCAGACCACCGCCTGCGGTATTTGGCGGCGGGGTCGATTCGGTAAACAGCGCCAGCGACATGCCGTCGATACCGCGCGTCACGGTAGAGAAGAGGATCCACACCAGCCAGAAGAGGCCAAACACCATGGTCGCCATCGAGAGCGTCAGGGCGATACGGTTTTTCAACCGGCGGCGCGCCTGCATTTTGCGACGGGATTCAGCCAGCTCTGCGGTGTGCTGCATTTCAAGCGTAGCCATCAGCGTGCCCCCTCGTTTTTCGCCAGGCGCAGGATCATAAATTTCGAGATCGCCAGCACGATAAAGGTGATAACAAACAGAATCAGCCCCAGCTCCATCAGCGCCGCGACGTGCAGGCCCGATTCCGCTTCAGCAAACTCATTCGCCAGCGCGGAGGTGATGCTGTTGCCCGGCATATAGAGCGAGGCGCTGTCGAGCTGGTAGGTGTTGCCGATGATAAAGGTCACCGCCATGGTTTCACCCAGCGCGCGGCCGAGACCGAGCATGACGCCGCCTATCACCCCGTTTTTGGTAAACGGCAGCACGATGCGCCAGATCACCTCCCAGGTGGTGCAGCCGATGCCGTAAGCCGACTCTTTCATCATCACCGGGGTCTGTTCGAACACATCGCGCATCACCGCCGCAATGTAGGGGATGATCATAATCGCAAGGATCACCCCGGCGGCGAGGATACCAATACCGAACGCCGGGCCGGAGAAGAGGGCGCCGACAAACGGAATATTGGAGAGCACATTGCCGACCGGCTCCTGGAAGTAGGTCGCGAACAGCGGGGCGAAGATAAACAGCCCCCACATGCCGTAAACGATACTCGGGATCGCCGCCAGTAGTTCAATGGCGATACCCAGCGGGCGCTTCAGCCAGCCGGGCGAAAGTTCCGTCAGGAACAGCGCGATACCGAAGCTCACCGGCACGGCGATCAGCAGAGCGATAACAGAAGTCACGATGGTGCCGTAAATGGGCACCAGCGCGCCGTAAATTTCATTCGGCGCATCCCACTCTTTGGTCCACAGGAAGGAGAAACCAAATTTCTGGATGCTGGGCCAGGAGGAGAAAATCAGCGAAACGATAATGCCGCTCAGCAGCAATAGCACAATCAGCGCAGCCAGTCTTACCAGTGCGCTGAAGATCATGTCGCCTTTTTTACCCGGTGGGTTAAATGCCGGCTTGGTTGCAGCCATAAATTACTCTTCAGTTTGACGTCTTACGAAGTTGCCCGCAGGCGCTTGCGCTTACCGGGCCTACAGAGGATCTGTAAGGCGGATGGTGTAAGCGCCATCCGCCATGTTCTTCAAAAATCAGCGATTAGTAAACGGCTTTACCGCTGCTGTCTTTCACGTTGGTTTTCCATGCGGCGCGAACTTGTTCAACAACGCTGCTCGGCAGGGTTGCGTAGTCGAGATCGTTAGCCTGTTTGCCGCCGTTTTTGTACGCCCAGTCAAAGAACTTCAGCACTTCAGCGCCCTGCTCAGGTTTCGCCTGCTCTTTGTGTACCAGGATGAAGGTGGTGGAGGTGATTGGCCACACATCAGCACCTTTCTGGTTGGTCAGGTCTTGGGCGAAGGATTTGCTCCAGTCGATATCTTTTGCCGCGTTAGAGAAGCTCTCTTCGGTCGGGCTAACGGCTTTGCCATCGGCAGACATCAGTTTGGTGTAGGTCAGGTTGTTCTGTTTAGCGTAAGCGTACTCAACGTAACCGATTGAGCCCGGCAGACGCTGAACGAAAGCGGCGATGCCGTCGTTACCTTTACCGCCCAGACCGGTCGGCCAGTTAACGGTAGAGCCGGCACCGACTTTAGATTTCCACTCTTCGTTCACTTTCGCCAGGTAGCTGGTGAAGACGAATGAAGTACCGGAACCATCAGCGCGGCGAACCACGGCGATGTTCTGTGAAGGCAGTTTCAGGCCCGGGTTGAGTTTGGCGATAGCCGCGTCGTCCCATTTTTTGATTTTGCCAAGGTAGATATCGCCCAGTGTTTTACCGTCGAGAACCAGCTCGCCAGATTTAACGCCCGGTACGTTGATAGCCAGCACGATGCCGCCGATCACAGTCGGGAACTGGAACAGGCCTTCCTGGGAGAGTTTTTCGTCAGACAGCGGTGCATCGGATGCGCCGAAATCAACGGTTTTAGCAGTGATCTGCTTCACGCCACCGGAGGAGCCGATGCCCTGATAGTTGACCTTATTGCCCGTCTCTTTTTGGTAGGTATCAGCCCACTTGGCATACACCGGCGCAGGGAAAGTTGCGCCCGCACCAGTCAGGCTAGCTGCGGCATTTACAGCAAAAGCGCTCAGAGAAAAGGTCGCGGCGACAACAGTTGCGACAGTGGTACGCATAACGTTCATAATGTCTCCTGCAGGGATCGTAAATCGTTGTTTGAGTTGCTACTCGGAGCAAAATAGGACACTTTGATGACAGTTATATGCAACGATTGTTACTGTTTGATGACAGCGGCGGCTTTTCGCAGCACCAATATTTATTAGCTATAAAAATCAAAATATTAAGGTTAGATAACACCTTAACAATTCGCTGATGTTTTATTTTTATGACAATCCAAATGTAGCTGAAAAGGCGAGGCTGCTCGCCCTGACCGAATAAATTTTACGCAAAATCCCCGCCTCTACCACGCGCTTTCCCACGCGCTTCGCAATCATCCAATGCTGATTTTTTATCCTTCATCGCTACTGAAAAGAGGTAGGAGACAAAGCATGGTTTTCATATGTATATAGCGGTGTTGAACAGGCGTTGTTAACACCACTGAGTGGACACTAAGGATGAGTATGAACAGAACAATTGTTTTCGCGACAGGATTGCTAACGTTGTTACCCGCTACCTTCAGCCAGGCGGCAGATGAACCCGTATATTTCATGTCCAACCACTATTCGGGCGATACACTGATGACCTATGAACAGGGCTCGTCTGCCCAAGGAAAAACGTATATCTCACCGGCATCTGATCTCAGCGCAAGAACCCTTTCCGAGATCCAGCGCGATTACCCTAAGCAGCAGGATAAAATTAAGGGCATGGAAAGTGACCTTGAAAAGATGAGCCGCGAAAGGGATGAGCTGAAAAGAAGCAATGACGATCTCAGCCGCAAAGTCGATGATATGCAGCGCAGCATCAGCACCCTTGAGAAACAGCTTGCTGACCTGAGCCAGAAAGTAAAATAAGGTCTAAAGAGGTTGCCGCCTGGCAGCCTCTTTTTCATCCCGCATTACCCCGGGTTCGCCGACGACGCCTGCTTATCAAAAATAAACAGAATATGCTGGTCATCCAGGTACTTAATATCGACCTTCTGCCCTTTCTGCATTTTCGGCGAGTTGAACGCAGCAATAGTCTCTTTCCCCTCAACCGAGCGCGTCACGCTCCCATCATGAATCGCCAGCCGGTAACGGATATTTTGAGTGCCGTTATCATTAGAGCTGATATAGCTCACCTCTTCGATGGTGGCCTGCAGGTCGCGCCCCTGAGTCTGGATGCGGTGATCGCGATTAAACAGGTAAACGATGTAGGCGATCATCCCTACGATAAAGAGGACAGAAAAAGCGATCGCAATCTTCATACTCAATCCCTTACATAAACATCGTTAAGCCATGAACCGACGCCATGACCTGGCCATACTGCATCATCGCTTTGCCAAATGCGACGCGCCCTTCGTGCGAGGCTAAATCAAATGCCGATTTATCGAACTTCAGGCTCGTTAAACCTACCTTGCTTATCGCTGACAGGGTGAATGAAGAGCCTTCGGTAGCGACCTTGAGGGCGGTGAAATCAAAAGAGAAAAGCGATGCCGTCTCTTTATGATCTTTATATTCAAACGCATGCGGCGTCTTAATATGTACCTTCTCTGCGCTCTCAATGATGATCGTTTTCGGCGAATAGATTTTCGCCCCTTCGGCGACGGTCTGATCCCACCTACCGTTGATGGTGGCCGCGCTATTTCCCTCGATGGTCTGCGTCAGGTGTTGAGAAATCTGCTCTTGACGATCGCCGGTAATAGTCGAGGTGACGCCGCTATCAAAGGTATAGCTCACTAACGCAGTGACATGCTGTGAAGCCGCGCCTTCAATCTCCTCAACGCGTCCCCCTTTGATCGTCACCTTCTCCCCGCCGCTGGTGACGCTCTTCACGCGGCCATTGGTGACCGTCAGCTCTTCGCCATTATTCACCGTGCGCGTGTCCTTCTGCTCCACCAGCGTGGTGCGGGTAGCGTGGTATGTAAAATCCGCTTTTTTCGTCACCTCATCAGCAAGCTCACCCGACACCGTCAGGCTTCTGTTGCCGCCAATGGTGATCGCCTGGTTGTTCTCAACGGAGATATTCATATCCTTTTCGGCATGCATATCGACCCGCTCAACGCCGAGCTTATCTTCAAAGAGCAAATAGCTGGCGTTGTCACAGCTGCCAGTTTTCGAGCGCGTCATAAACCCCATTACCGTGGCGGCAGCGGGTAGCGCCCATGGAGGCATATTGGCATCGTTGTAGACGCGCCCGGTGACGATGGGCCGGTCGGGATCGCCATTAATAAAATCAATCACCACCTCATCGCCGACGCGCGGGATCTGCACGCCGCCGAATCCCTGGCCCGCCCACGCGCTGGAGACGCGCACCCAGCAGGAGCTGGTTTCATCACTCTTGCCGAGCCGATCCCAGTGGAATTTCACCTTGATACGGCCATATTTATCGGTCCATATCGTCTCCCCGGCGGGGCCAACAACGCGGGCAGTCTGCGGACCATAGGTGCGAGGCCAGGCGGTTCGCTGCTCCGGCCGCCAGACCAGCGACGCAGGAATAACGCTGAAGTTTATCAACCGCGAGCTGGCACCCTCATCACCGCTGGCATAGCGGTTCTCTTCAATGTGCAGTACGGTTTTTGTCACCAGATAACGCCCGTTATCCTGCGCAAACGGCGCATGGGTTAACTGGAAGGTATGACCGGCCGCAATGCCGCTTGCGGTGGCGGTGGCGGAAATCTGTTGATGATCAACCTGCCAGCGCTCCTGTTTGATGCGGGCATAATATTCGCCGTCATTTTGCTCAACAAAGCGACCGGGCCATTCGTAAACATCGATCTGGCCGGGCGAGGGCGAGGCGGGATTCTGCCGCGCCTGGAACAGCCAGGCGTTGGGCTTACGAAAATCATAATCTTCGGTGCTAAAAAGCCCTGGTGTGACGCGATCGTGCAGCGACCATTGGCTGATGCCTTCAAAATCAGCCACGCCGCCTGCGGCGGTTTGAATATAGGGGATCACCTCATAACCCGGCGCAGAGGGAAAAGCGGTACCGGCATCCGCCAGTACCAGAGTGTGGCTATCCGGCTGGTGGCGGAAATACCAGCTTATCCCCTCCAGCTCCATCAGCCGGCAGATGAAGTCCAGGCTGCTCTCCTGGTACTGCACGCAATATTCCCATACCCGGTAACTCTGCGTCAGCTGATCGTCTACTTTGACGCCCTGTTCGGACAACATCGTCTGCACAATCTGCGGGATGGTTTGCGCCTGAAAGATGCGCATATCGCGCGCCAGCCGCATTGGCCAGAGGTCGGACTCAACGCTGAGCTGATAGGCGGCATAACGCTCCCCCGAGAGCTCAACAGAGGAGACGGCAACGCTGGTCACTCTGCCATTGATATAACGCCTTACCGCGCCGCCCTGCGCAGGAATATCAATAGTGATGGGCTGCCCGAGGATTTGACTTCGGTCGATGCGGGCATCTTCACCCAATAGCGTGAGCGCATATTCAAAAGGCTCAGAGAGCGATTCACTGCCGGACATTTTCCAGAAAAGCAGGTCAGGCGCGGCAGCCAGGTTAACCGTAATACGAATTTGAGACATAAAAAAATCCGGTATGCTTTTTTAAGGAGCATATCCGGACTTATTTACACTACGGTTAACGTCACCCTCTCGATGAGCAGATGACGTTAGTTTAGGATTATTCCACCGTTACCGATTTTGCCAGGTTGCGCGGCTGGTCAACGTCGGTGCCTTTAATCAGCGCAACGTGATAGGCCAACAGTTGCAGCGGCACGGTGTAGAAGATC
Organism: Kosakonia sp. HypNH10; assembly: GCF_029850615.1. Classification (NCBI taxonomy): domain Bacteria; kingdom Pseudomonadati; phylum Pseudomonadota; class Gammaproteobacteria; order Enterobacterales; family Enterobacteriaceae; genus Kosakonia; species Kosakonia sp. HypNH10. The sequence goes on along the minus strand of NZ_JAOTIU010000005.1, from coordinate 32,123 downwards.
GGTGCAATCGTCTCTTCTACGTGCGGCATATCAATGATGTGCATGTTGTCGCTGCTGGTGAAACCGGCATCCTGATCGGCGAAGACATACAGCACGCCACCGCGGGCGCGCACTTCTTCGATGTTGGATTTCAGTTTTTCCAGCAGTTCGTTGTTCGGTGCAACCACGATAACCGGCATATCCGCGTCAATCAGCGCCAGCGGGCCATGTTTCAGCTCGCCTGCGGCGTAGGCTTCGGCGTGAATATAGGAGATCTCTTTCAGCTTCAGCGCGCCTTCCAGCGCGATCGGATACTGATCGCCGCGACCGAGGAACAGCGCGTGATGCTTGTCAGAGAAGTCCTCTGCCAGCGCTTCAATGCGTTTATCCTGCGACAGCATCTGCTCAATGCGGTTCGGCAACGCCTGCAAGCCGTGCACGATATCGTGCTCAATCGATGCATCCTGTCCTTTCAGGCGGCTCAGTTTCGCCACCAGCATCAGCAGCACCGTTAACTGGGTGGTGAAGGCTTTGGTTGAAGCAACACCGATTTCGGTACCGGCTTTGGTCATCATCGCCAGATCCGATTCACGCACTAGCGAAGAGCCCGGCACGTTACAGATTGCCAGTGACCCCAGGTAACCCAGATCTTTCGACAGACGCAGCGCTGCCAGCGTATCGGCCGTCTCACCGGACTGCGAAAGGGTGATCATCAGGCTGTTGCGACGCACGGCGGATTTGCGGTAGCGGAACTCTGAGGCAATCTCCACATCGCACGGCACGCCGGCCAGCGATTCAAACCAGTAGCGTGACACCATACCGGAGTTGTAAGAGGTACCGCAGGCGACGATCTGGATATGTTCGACTTTCGACAGCATTTCGTTCGCGTTCGGTCCCAGCTCGCTGAGATCGACTTCGCCATGGCTGATGCGGCCAGTCAGGGTATTTTTAATGGCGTTCGGCTGCTCGTAGATCTCTTTCTGCATATAGTGGCGATAGATACCTTTATCGCCCGCGTCGTACTGCAGACTGGATTCGATATCCGGGCGTTTGGTTTCCACGCCAGATTTATCAAATATCGTCACGCTCCGGCGGGTCACTTCCGCAATATCACCCTCTTCGAGGAAGATAAAACGACGGGTTACCGGCAGCAGAGCCAGCTGGTCAGAAGCGATAAAGTTTTCGCCCATGCCGAGACCGATAACCAGCGGGCTGCCGGAGCGCGCGGCCAGCAGGGTCTCAGGATGACGGGTATCCATAATCACCGTGCCGTAGGCACCGCGTAACTGCGGGATGGTGCGCAGTACCGCTTCACGCAGCGTACCGCCCTGTTCCAGCTCCCAGTGCACCAGGTGAGCAATCACTTCGGTGTCAGTTTCGGAGACAAACACATACCCGCGCGCTTTCAGCTCTTCGCGCAGCGGTTCATGGTTTTCAATGATGCCGTTATGCACGACAACGATATGTTCAGAAACGTGCGGATGCGCGTTTCCTTCCGACGGTTCGCCATGGGTCGCCCAGCGGGTGTGCGCGATACCGGTTCCGCCGTGCAGCGGATGATCTTCCGCCGCCTGCGACAGCATCTGCACTTTACCGAGGCGACGCAGACGGGTCATATGACCTTCGTTGTCGACGACTGCCAGACCGGCAGAGTCGTAGCCACGGTATTCGAGGCGACGTAAGCCCTCGAGAAGAATTTCTGCAACATCACGCTGCGCGACTGCGCCTACAATTCCACACATAGTTTTTGATTCCGATTTTGGCATTATGCCTTTTGTTGTCGGTCAACCTGTTTACACGTCGCGATCGGACCACCGTTGTGCGGTGCCGCGAATCATTCCGTGTACGTGTCCGCTTTGCGGACGCCCCGAGCCTTGTAGAGAGTGGGGTTATTGTTATTAGTTACTGCCTGGCGGGCGGAGGATTATCTTCCTCTCATCCCTGAATCTATGCCGGATAGCGCTGGGCATATCCGGTCTTATTGCTTTACTTCTTTTTCACCGGGCGTTGCCAGCCCTGCTTGTGCACCTGCGGCACACGGCTTAATACCAGCTCGTTTTCGGCGATATCGCGGGTAACGGTGGTACCAGCGGCGATGGTCGCCCCTTTGGCGACCGTCACCGGAGCCACCAGCTGCGTATCGGAGCCGACAAATACATCGTCGCCAATGATGGTTTTGAATTTATTAGCACCGTCGTAGTTGCAGGTAATCACCCCTGCGCCGACGTTAACGTTGTCGCCAATCTCCGCGTCGCCGAGGTAGGTCAGATGACCCGCTTTGGAGCCTTTGCCGAGACGCGCTTTTTTCATCTCGACGAAGTTGCCGACGTGCGCGCCGGCCAGCAGTTCTGCGCCCGGACGTAAACGCGCGAACGGTCCGATGGTGCAATCTGCTTCGAGGCGGGCATCTTCCACCACGCTGTAGGGGCTGATCTCGCAATCATCGCCAATCACGCAGTTCTTCAGGATCACGCCTGCGCCAATCTTCACGCGATTACCCAGCGTAACGTTGCCTTCAATGATGACGTTGGTGTCGATCTCAACATCGCGGCCATGAGAGAGCGTGCCGCGCAGATCGAAACGCGCCGGATCGCGCAGCATCACGCCTGCCAGCAGCAGTTTTTCTGCCTGTTCAGCCTGGTACGCGCGCTCGAGACGCGAAAGTTGCAGGCGGTTATTCACCCCTTCCACTTCGCTTAAGCGCTGCGGATGAACGGCGGCAATTTCACGCCCTTCGTGATAAGCCAGGCTGATAATGTCTGTGATGTAGTATTCACCCTGCGCATTATTATTGGTCAGCTTAGCGAGCCAGCGCTTCAGATCCGCGCCGTTGGCGATCAGAATGCCGGTGTTGATCTCATTAATCTGCCGCTGGGCTTCAGTGGCATCTTTCTGCTCAACGATGCCGGTGACCACGCCGTTTTCACGGGTAATGCGACCATAACCGGTCGGATCGTCGAGTTTAACGGTAAGTAGCCCAATGCCGCCCTGCGGTTTGGCTTCACGCAGGCGCTCAAGGGTCTCGACGGAGATCAGCGGCACATCGCCGTAGAGCATTAAAATATCTTCATCGTCAGCAAAGAAGGGCGCCGCCTGCTGCATGGCGTGACCGGTGCCGAGCTGTTCCGCTTGCAGCACCCAGTTAAGTTTGTCGTCTACGAGGCGCTGTTTAAGCAGTTCGCCACCGTGGCCGTATACGAGATGAACATGATCCGCACCCAATTTCGTAGCAGCATCAATGACATGCTGCACCATCGCTTTACCTGCAAGAGTATGCAGCACTTTGGGAAGATCGGAGTACATGCGTGTGCCTTTGCCAGCCGCAAGGATCACCACGCTCATTTTTGAGTTCAACATATTCGTCCTGACTATTATTTGGGAAAGAAGTTAACCTCTTTCATATTGAAAATACTACATATTTTGTAGCATGAAATGGAGTGCTGGTGAAACGTGCAACATTCCACGCCAGGCGCCCACTAACGCGCTTTTTATCGGCAGAGTAAAGCAGTTTACGGCCAGAAAGTCGCTCCATTTTTCACTGCTGCTCATTTATACAATGAGTTAGCTGTTATTTTTCATCCTGAATAAAGATCGCACAAAACAAAACGACGTTTTATTAAGCAAAGAGTGTGAGCTATAAAAAAGAAACACCGTTTCATATTGATGATAATCAACGGCAATTATCCATCAGGAGAATAAAATGAATTATAAAATACCTCTGGCCCTCGCGATATGCAGTTCTCTTGTCTGCGCCCCAACCTTTGCTGAACCCACGGCAGAGTGGAAAGCTATAGCTTTTGGCCAGTCGACCGATCTCAATTTCTCCTCAAACGTGCTTGCCGGAAAGATTGGCGTCAATGATGTGACGATTGCGGGTAAGAAGCTCACAGTCGAAACAATTGCCGATCTGTCGAAACCCATCACCCTTGAGAGCCGCGGCGGCAAAATTGCCAACGCCCATGATGGCCTCACCTTCTTCTATACAAAGCTGCCGGTCAGCAAAAACTTTACGCTGCAAGCGACCATCACCGTCGATCAGTTTGGCCCGGAAAATGGCGCAAAGCCTGCGGCACAAGAGGGCGCGGGCTTACTGGTGCGCGATGTGATCGGTCCCGCGCGCCAGCAGCCGCTGCAAGAGGGGTATGAAGAGTTTCCCGCCGCTTCCAATATGGTGATGAACGCCATTATGACGCAGGACAAAAAGGATAATTTCCGCGTCAAAATGCAGGCTATCAGCCGGGAAGGCATCACGCAGCCGTGGGGCAACGCTGGCGCGGCGATTGTCAAAACCAGCTATCAGGAAGAGGTCGATCTACGTAAGACACCGACTTTCCGGCTTAAGCTCGAGCGCACCGATAACGGTTTTATCACTAGCTGGGCACCCGCCGGGAGCGAGCAATGGGTCAGCCAGCAGATCCCACGCGCCGATCTCATTGCGGTACAGGACAAAGCATTTTATTACGTTGGTTTCTTCGCCTCGCGTAACGCGAAAATCACCGTTACCGACGCCTCGTTAACCACCTCTGAAGCCCACACGGTTGCTTCTGCGCCCTGGCAGCCGCCCGCGTTGCCGGTGGTGGTGCAAATCGCCTCTCCTGCGCAAAGCGGCAGTGAGAAATACCTGCTCCAGGCGCGGGCCAACTACGATGGCAGCTTCAGCGTGCGGGAAAATGAAGTGGTGATCGGTAATGAGAAACCAGTAAAAGCGGGCGAGATGTACACCCTGCCGACGCGGCTGAAGCAAAACACCACTTTTGCGCTCACCTTTACCCCAAAAGCGGAAGGTAAACCCGTGGTTCAACAGATCAAGGTTGAGAAAACCGACCCGGTAGCGCTGACGCTGCATGTTTCGCCGCAGGGTACGGCTCAGGGCGCCGGCACTGCCGCCGCACCGCTGGATATCGCCACGGCAATTCGCTTGCTGCCGCCGGGCGGTAAAATCGTGCTACAGGCTGGTGATTACCCCTATACCGAAATCCCGCTGACGGCGAGCGGTCTGCTCAAACAGCGCAAAACGCTGGAAGCGGAGGGGAAAGTGGTGATCCATGGCCTGCTGCTTGATGCCAGCTACTGGCGTATCAAAGGGATTGAGGTGACGGAGAAAAGCCTGCGCGTGCAGGGCAGCCATAACCTGATTGAAAAGGTGGTCGCCTGGCGTAACGACGACACCGGCATTCAGATCTCCTCCCCGGAGAAAATTGGCCGCGCGCTGTGGGCCAGCGATAACCGAGTAGTCGATTCAGAATCCTGGGGCAATGAAGATGCGGGCAAGATTAACGCCGACGGCTTTGCGGTGAAAATGCGCGTAGGGGAGGGGAACCGGCTGATCCGCTGCTACGCCCATGACAATATTGATGACGGCTTCGACCTGTTTAACAAGATTGAAGATGGTGCCAATGGGGTAGTGGTGATCGAGAATTCAATTGCCCGCAACAATACCAGCAACGGCTTTAAGCTTGGCGGGGAAGGGCAGCCGGTGGCGCATCAGATCCGTAACAGTAAAGCGGTGGGTAACCATCTGGATGGGTTTACCGATAACTTCAACCCAGGCAGGCTGGTGGTAGAGAACAATATTGCGGCTGATAACCAGCGCTTCAATTTTATCTTCCGGCCCAGCCCGTATGGCGACGCTTCAACGCAGGGCGTTTTTCGCGGCAACAAATCGGTGCGCAGCGCGCTGGGTCGCTATGACGATGCGGTGATCGGGAATATTGATAACACCAACTACTTTATCAGGCAGGGAAAGAGCGTGAACAGCGAAGGGAAGGAGCTGGAGAGCGCGGCGGTGGAGGCGGCCCTAAAGTGATAGCCCGATGGCGCTCGCTTCTCCAGGTGGAGTCAGCGCAGCGCCACACGGCATCACAGCAATCAGTGATTGAACGTGCCGAAAGAGACGTTCATGTTGCTGAACATAGCGATGATTTTGTTGATCAGTTTCATGATGGCTTCCTTTTTTGAATTTGGTTATGTGATGTACATCACAGAAAAGGAGTCTACGCCTCGCTGTTAAATCGATCAACATTTTTGTGACATTTATCACAAAATATTAAAACACCTTTTTAGTTTCATTTTTCCTGAAACGCAGCCATAAAAAAAGCCAGCCTGGAGACCAGACTGGCTTTTTAACGTTCAAGCCGGTGTTACATCGCTTTCTTCGTCAACTCGATAACACGCAGTTTCGCGATAGCTTTCGCCAGCTCTGCAGACGCCTGAGCGTAATCCACGTCACCGTGAGAGCCTTTAATGTGCTCTTCTGCTTTACGCTTCGCTTCCAGAGCTCGCGCTTCGTCGAGATCCTGGCCACGAATTGCTGTATCAGCCAGAACGGTCACGCTGCCAGGCTGCACTTCGAGAATGCCGCCGGACAGGTAGATAAACTCTTCATGACCGAACTGTTTAACGATGCGGATCATACCAGGCTTAATGGCGGTGAGCAGCGGTGCGTGACCCGGGAAAACACCCAGTTCACCTTCACTGCCCGTTACCTGGATTTTCTCGACCAGACCAGAGAACATCTGTTGCTCTGCGCTGACGACATCCAGGTGGTAAGTCATTGCCATATCACCCTCCGATTAAGGCGTTAAAGTTTTTTGGCTTTTTCCACGGCTTCGTCGATGGAACCGACCATGTAGAACGCCTGCTCCGGCAGGTGATCGTATTCGCCTTCCATGATGCCTTTAAAGCCACGGATGGTGTCTTTCAGGGAGACGTATTTACCCGGAGAACCGGTGAATACTTCCGCAACGAAGAACGGCTGGGAGAGGAAGCGCTGGATCTTACGAGCGCGAGCAACCACCAGTTTGTCTTCTTCAGACAGCTCATCCATACCGAGGATGGCGATGATATCTTTCAGTTCCTGATAACGCTGCAGCAGAGACTGTACGCCACGCGCGGTGTCGTAGTGCTCCTGGCCAACTACCAGCGGATCCAGCTGACGGCTGGTGGAATCCAGCGGGTCAACGGCCGGGTAGATACCCAGAGAAGCGATCTGACGGCTCAGTACCACGGTTGCGTCAAGGTGCGCAAAGGTGGTTGCCGGAGACGGGTCAGTCAAGTCATCCGCCGGTACGTATACCGCCTGAACGGAGGTGATAGAACCGGTTTTGGTAGAGGTGATACGTTCCTGCAGAACACCCATCTCTTCCGCCAGCGTCGGCTGGTAACCTACCGCTGAAGGCATACGGCCCAGCAGTGCGGATACTTCAGTACCGGCGAGGGTATAACGGTAGATGTTGTCGACGAACAGCAGAACGTCACGACCTTCGTCACGGAACTTCTCAGCCATGGTCAGGCCGGTCAGTGCAACGCGCAGACGGTTTCCCGGCGGCTCGTTCATCTGGCCGTACACCAGGGATACTTTATCCAGTACGTTGGAGTCGGTCATTTCGTGGTAGAAGTCGTTACCCTCACGAGTACGTTCACCCACGCCCGCAAACACAGAGTAACCGGAGTGCTCGATCGCGATGTTACGGATCAGCTCCATCATGTTTACGGTTTTACCTACACCCGCACCACCGAACAGACCGACTTTACCGCCCTTGGCGAACGGACACATCAGGTCGATTACTTTGATGCCGGTTTCCAGCAGTTCCTGAGAGCTGGAGAGCTCTTCATAGGATGGCGCAGAACGGTGGATAGCCCAACGCTCTTCTTCACCGATGTCGCCTTTCATGTCGATCGGCTGACCGAGCACGTTCATGATACGACCCAGTGTTGCTTTACCTACCGGGACTTCGATCGGGTGCTGGAGGTCTGTTACTTGCAGACCACGACGCAGACCGTCGGAAGAACCCATGGCGATGGTACGTACGATACCGCCGCCGAGCTGCTGCTGAACTTCCAGCACCAGCGTCTCGTTACCATTCTGAACCTCAAGAGCATCGTACACGCGCGGTACGGCATCCTGAGGGAATTCGACGTCAACCACGGCGCCGATTACCTGGACAATTTTTCCAGTAGCCATCATGAATCCTCTACGAATTAACCTGGTTATACCGCGGATGCACCACCGACGATCTCGGTGAGTTCCTGAGTAATGCTGGCCTGACGAGCTTTGTTGTATACCAACTGCAGCTCTTTAATCAGGCTGCCGCCATTGTCGGTCGCGGCTTTCATCGCCACCATACGTGCGGCCTGCTCGCTGGCCAGGTTTTCAACAACACCCTGATAAACCTGAGATTCAACATAACGGCGCAGGAGCGTATCCAGCAGCGCTTTTGGATCGGGTTCATACAGGTAATCCCAGGATTTATGCTTCAACTCTTCATCTTCTGCAGCCGGTAACGGCAGCAGCTGAGTGATGGTCGGAACCTGAGACATGGTGTTGATAAATTTATTGCTAACAATATAAAGCTTATCCAGACGACCTTCGTCGTAGGCCTGCAGCATGACTTTCACCGGGCCGATCAGTTCTGACAGGGACGGGTTATCACCCATACCGGTCACCTGAGCTACCACGTTGCCACCAACGGAATTGAAGAAAGAGACGCCTTTAGAGCCGATCATCGCGAGTTCGCTCTGAACGCCTTTATCGGACCATGCTTTCATATCCGCCAGCAGTTTTTTGAACAGGTTAATGTTCAAGCCACCGCACAGACCACGGTCGGTCGACACTACCAGGTAGCCCACGCGTTTTACATCGCGCTCTTCCAGGTAGGGGTGCTTATATTCCAGATTACCGTTCGCAAGGTGACCAATCACTTTGCGCATGGTATCTGCATAAGGACGGCTGGACGCCATGCGATCCTGCGATTTACGCATTTTGGAAGCGGCGACCATCTCCATCGCTTTAGTGATCTTTTGCGTGTTCTGGACGCTTGCGATCTTACTACGTATCTCTTTTGCGCCGGCCATGAGCTTCTCCTCAATGCCTTACGGCCTGCCCTAAGACAGGCCGCCAGACGTTACCAGGACTGGGTTGCTTTGAAGGAATCGAGGATGCCTTTCAGCTTGCCTTCGATTTCGTCGTTATAGCCACCGGACTGGTTGATCTCTTGCATCAGCGGAGCGTGTTCACGGTCAACGTACGCCAGCAGAGCGGCTTCGAAGCTACCGATTTTCGCCAGTTCCACATCTTCGAGGTAACCGCGTTCAGCCGCGAACAGCACCAGGCCCTGTTGTGCAACAGACATAGGGGCATACTGTTTCTGTTTCAGCAGCTCGGTCACTTTCTGACCGTGGCTCAGCTGTTTACGGGTTGCTTCGTCCAGATCGGATGCGAACTGAGAGAACGCCGCCAGCTCACGATACTGTGCCAGTGCGGTACGGATACCACCGGACAGTTTCTTGATGATCTTGGTCTGCGCTGCACCACCCACACGGGATACGGAGATACCCGGGTTAACCGCCGGACGAATACCGGAGTTAAACAGGTTGGTTTCCAGGAAGATCTGACCATCGGTAATCGAGATTACGTTGGTCGGAACGAACGCGGAAACGTCACCCGCCTGCGTTTCGATAATCGGCAGGGCAGTCAGGGAGCCGGTTTTACCTTTCACTTCACCTTTGGTGAAGTTCTCTACGTATTCCGCGTTTACGCGGGATGCGCGCTCCAGCAGGCGGGAGTGGAGGTAAAATACGTCGCCCGGGAACGCTTCACGTCCTGGCGGACGACGGAGCAGCAGGGAAACCTGACGGTAAGCAACGGCCTGTTTAGACAGGTCATCGTATACGATCAGCGCATCTTCACCGCGGTCACGGAAGTATTCGCCCATTGCGCAACCGGCATACGGCGCCAGGTATTGCAGTGCAGCGGATTCAGAGGCGGTTGCCACAACAACGATGGTGTTGGACAGTGCGCCGTGCTCTTCCAGTTTACGAACCACGTTAGCAATGGTGGACGCTTTCTGGCCGATGGCCACGTACACACATTTGATGCCGGAGTCGCGCTGGTTGATGATGGCGTCGATAGCCATCGCCGTTTTACCGGTCTGACGGTCGCCGATGATCAGCTCACGCTGACCACGACCGATTGGGATCATGGCGTCGACGGATTTGTAACCGGTCTGAACCGGCTGGTCGACGGACTGACGATCGATAACGCCCGGTGCGATAACTTCGATTGGCGAGAAGCCATCGTTATCAACCGGACCTTTACCGTCGATTGGCGCACCCAGGGTGTTCACCACACGACCCAGCAGGCCACGGCCAACCGGAACTTCAAGAATACGGCCAGTACATTTGACCTTCATGCCTTCGGCGAGGTCAGCGTACGGACCCATCACAACTGCACCTACGGAGTCGCGCTCCAGGTTCAGTGCGATAGCGTAACGGTTACCCGGCAGAGAAATCATCTCGCCCTGCATACAGTCGGCCAGGCCGTGGATGCGGATAACACCGTCGCTTACAGAAACAATAGTACCTTCGTTGTGAGCTTCACTCACAACACTGAACTGAGCAATGCGCTGCTTGATCAGTTCGCTGATTTCGGTGGAATTCAGTTGCATGCTCCAGTCCCCTTAAGACTGCAAGACGTCTGCAAGGCGCTCAAGACGGCCGCGTACGCTGCCATCAATGACCATATCACCCGCTCGGATGATTACGCCTGCCATTACAGACTTATCGATATTGCAATTCAGCTTCACTTTACGTGACAGACGTTTTTCCATCGCTGTGCTGATTTTCGCAAGCTGTTCTTCACTCAGTGCGGAGGCGGAAGTCACTTCGACTTCGGCGATAGCCTCGCTGGCCGCGCGCAATTGAATGAACTGCTCAAGAACATCAGGGAGCACCTTAAGACGACCGTTTTCGGCCATCACACGAATCAGGTTTTGGCCTTTTTCGTCCAGTTGCTCACCACATACGGCGATAAACGAGTCGGCGAGCGTTTCCGGTGCAATCGCACCAGAGAGCAGCTCGGCCATTTGTTCGTTTTTCGTCACCTCGGCGGCGAACGCCAGCATATCCTGCCAGCGGTCAACGCTTTGGGTTTCGACGGCAAAGTCAAAAGCTGCTTTGGCGTAGGGGCGAGCTACCGTTACAAATTCAGACATCAGCCCCTCCTCCTTACAGTTCAGCGACCAGTTTATTCACGATGTCGCTGTTAGCAGCTTCATCCACGGAACGCTCGATGATCTTCTCGGCGCCAGCAACAGCCAGCAGAGCCACTTGTTTACGCAGCTCTTCGCGAGCGCGTTTACGTTCGGCGTCAATTTCCGCCTGCGCCTGCGCCACGATTTTGTTACGTTCCTGCTCGGCTTCAGCTTTCGCTTCGTCCAGGATCTGAGCACGGCGTTTGTTCGCCTGTTCAATGATAACCTGAGCTTCAGCTTTCGCTTTTTTCAGCTGGTCGGTCGCATTGGCCTGTGCAAGATCCAGGTCCTTTTTGGCCCGTTCTGCGGAAGCGAGACCGTCAGCAATCTCTTTCTGACGTTTTTCGATGGCAGCAATCAACGGCGGCCATACATACTTCATGCAGAACAGAACGAACAGGACAAACGCGATGGCCTGGCCGAGGATTGTTGCGTTTAGATTCACAGCACAATGCCTCTTATCTGGTTAACGTTCTAAACAATTGCTTGAAAAGCAACCCTTACTACGCGACAGCAAACATCACGTACAGACCCAGACCCACAGCGATCATCGGGATTGCATCCACCAGACCCATAACGATAAAGAACTGAGTACGCAGCAGAGGAATCAGATCCGGCTGACGCGCAGCGCCTTCCAGGAATTTACCCCCGAGGATGCCGATACCGATCGCAGCACCGATCGCCGCCAGACCCATCATCACAGCGGCAGCCAAGTACAGCAGATCCATATTCAGGTTTTCCATGACAGTCTCCAGTTTGTTTCAGTTAAAACGTAGTAGTGTTGTTAAAAATCAGTGCTCTTCAGACGCCATCGACAGATAGACGATCGTCAGAACCATGAAGATAAAGGCTTGCAGCGTAATGATCAGGATGTGGAAAATGGCCCATGGCACATTCAGAATCCACTGTGACCACCACGGCAGAAGACCCGCGATCAGAATGAAAATCAACTCACCCGCGTACATGTTGCCGAACAGTCGCAGACCGAGAGAAACCGGTTTGGACAGCAGGCTCACGCCCTCAAGGATAAGGTTTACCGGAATAAATACCGGATGGTTGAACGGCTGGAGAGTCAGCTCTTTAGCGAAACCGCCAATACCCTTCATTTTGATGCTGTAGAACAGAATCAGGATAAACACGCCCAGTGCCATCGAGAGCGTGATGTTAACGTCAGCAGACGGCACCACACGCAGCGCAGGCAGACCGAACACATGCTCACCGATATACGGCAGCAGGTCGATAGGCAGCAAATCCATCAGGTTCATCAGGAATACCCAGACGAAAATCGTCAGGGCCAGTGGCGCGATAAGCTTGCTTTTGCCGTGGTACATGTCTTTGACGCTACCATTAACAAAACCAATCACCAGCTCGATCGCCGTCTGGAATTTCCCTGGTACGCCGCTGGTCGCTTTCTTCGCTACGCTACGGAACATCACCAGGAACAACAGACCCAGGACCACCGAGAAAAACATGGAGTCGATATTGAGCGTCCAGAACGTGGCCGGGGGGTTATGCGGATCCACCAGCGAGAAGGTACGCAAGTCAATCTGAAGGTTATTCAGATGGTGACCGATGTACTCCTGCGGTGTTGAAATTTCTCCTGCAGACATGATGCCTCTTACCCTTTGTTGTTAATTACAGCAGGTGCCAGTATCTGAACCACTAGCACCGAAACCCACGTGACTATCAGCGGCAAAAACACCGCCTTCAAAACTGCCAGCGCCACCACCAGTAACACGAATGTCAGTAACACCTTGAGCGCCTCACCGAAGGCGAAGGTCCAGGCCACACGGCCTTTAGAAGGTGTATTCGCCTGATGACGCCAGGCAAAAATCATAAACAACATATTCGGCAATAAGACTGCCATACCTCCGCTCACGGCGGAAATGCCCCAGAAGGGGTCTTTGAGGCTAAACAGCAATCCACTTGCCATTACTGCCAGAAACTGAATAAGCAGAAGCCTGCGAGCAACGTTTCGGCTAAAGAGCGACACAGACATAATCTTTCTTAACTCCTGCTCCCTTTGAGGTATGTCGCGTGTCGTATAAAACGTTCTTTACGGCCCGGAGTCAAGCATCAAAAAGCGGTCAAATTATACGGTGCGGCCTCGTGATTTCAAACAATAAGTAGCGAAAAGGTGAATAAATGTTTAAATATTTTTCCCGAGGTCTATTTTTAAACTTTTGCACAAACGATGAACCTTCGAGCAAAAGTGCAAATAACGCGAAAAACCCGGCGATAAAGCGTGCACCAGGTCACAAATTAAACATATATGCAGCCATCGTTTTAAAAGCACTCAGATTTTAAAGCTTTTCATCTTTATGAAAACAAAGCCGATTTATCACAACTCTTTTTAAAACACTCACCTCTACAACAAAAACCTTTGTTTGACATTTTTAATAATTATTTTACAAGTCGACTTGGTTTTGGCTGCCGATTTTTAGCGCCCTGATATTTTCATTGTTGATTATTCTGATGCTGAATGAAAAAAAGCGACGTTAAATGTCAGATAAATCCTGGTTAAATTTAAGTTAAATGTAACCGGAAGTATCACTCTTTTTCGTCGCCTTTTTTAACATTCATGCAACAGCATCAATGCAACATTTTTTGATAAAAATTAAACTTTGTTTGCTTTAACGATAACCAGATGGCGCTCGCCTTCCAGGTGCGGAACCTTTAATTCAATAATTGACTCCACGGCTAAGCCCGCGGGCAAGAGCGCGATCTCATCTTCCGGCAACTGCCCTTTCAGAGCATAAAAGCGTCCCGCGTCGCCCGGCAGGTGATGGCACCAGCTCACCATATCGTTCAGTGAAGCAAAAGCGCGGCTGATTACACCGTCAAAAGGCGGCTCAGCGGGGAAGTCCTCGACGCGGCTCTGCACCGGCTCGATATTAGTCAGCTTCAGCTCATGCTGCACCTGGCGCAGGAAGCGAACGCGCTTGCCGAGGCTGTCGAGCAGCGTGAAGTGGGATTCCGGACGCACGATGGAGAGCGGAATTCCCGGCAGGCCGGGGCCGGTGCCGACATCGATAAAACGCGTTCCCTGCAGATGCGGCGCGACGACGATGCTGTCGAGGATATGGCGCACCAGCATCTCGTTCGGGTCGCGAACCGAGGTGAGGTTGTAAGCTTTGTTCCACTTGTGCAGCATTTCAACATACGCCACCAGCTGCTGTTGTTGCTGATCGGACAGCGAAATGCCGGCTTCGGCCAGCAGACGAGAGAGTTTATTGAGCACAACGAATACCTGTTGAGAGACGAAATGGCGGATAGCGTGATGCTTATCCGCTTTTTAGCGTTATCAGGCCCGGCGTGCGGGCCTGAGTGATACGGTTATGCGCTGCGGCGCAGCATCCCTTGCTTCTTCAGCCACACCAGCAGAATCGAGATTGCCGCTGGCGTAATACCTGAGATCCGCGAAGCCTGACCGATGGAAGAGGGTTTGTGATCGTTAAGCTTCGCGATCACCTCATTCGACAGGCCGTTTACCTGGCGGTAATCAAGGGTCGCCGGCAGGATCGTATTCTCATTGCGCTGCTGCTTTTCGATCTCATCCTGCTGACGGGCGATGTAGCCTTCATACTTCACCTGGATTTCAACCTGCTCCGCAGCCTGCTTATCTTCTAAGCCCGGTGCGAACGGCGTCAACTGCACCAGCTGCTCGTAGGTCATCTCCGGGCGACGCAGCAGATCTTCACCGCTGGCTTCGCGCGACAACGGCGCGGTCAGCTGCGCGTTAACGATCGGCGCATGTTCAGAAGCCGGTGACACCCACTGGGATTTCAGACGCTGGCGTTCTCGCTCAATGCTTTCCAGTTTCTCGTTGAAGCGCGCCCAGCGCTCATCATCCACCAGACCCAGCTCGCGACCCGCTTCGGTCAGACGCAGATCGGCGTTATCTTCACGCAGCATCAGGCGATACTCCGCGCGGGAGGTAAACATGCGGTAGGGCTCTTTGGTGCCCAGCGTGCAGAGATCGTCCACCAGTACGCCCAGGTAAGCCTGATCGCGACGCGGTGCCCAACCCTCTTTATCCGCCGAGTAGCGCCCGGCGTTCAGACCTGCCAGCAGACCCTGCGCGGCAGCTTCTTCGTAACCGGTGGTGCCGTTGATCTGGCCAGCGAAGAAGAGGCCGTTGATATATTTACTCTCGAGCGTCGGTTTCAGATCGCGCGGGTCGAAGAAGTCATACTCAATGGCGTAGCCCGGACGAACAATCTTCGCGTTTTCCATCCCCTGCATCGAGCGGACGATTTGCATCTGCACATCGAACGGCAGGCTGGTAGAGATGCCGTTCGGGTAAATTTCGTTGGAGGTAAGTCCTTCCGGCTCAAGGAAGATCTGATGCTGGTTGCGATCGGCAAAGCGCATCACTTTATCTTCGATCGACGGGCAGTAGCGCGGGCCGATCCCTTCGATCACGCCGGCATACATCGGGCTGCGATCGAGATTATTGCGGATCACCTCATGGGTCTTTTCGTTGGTGTGCGTGATATAGCACGGCACCTGGCGCGGATGCTGTGCAGCATTGCCCATAAAAGAGAAGACCGGCATCGGATCGTCGCCGTGCTGCTGTGCCAGCACGCTGAAATCGATGGTGCGCGCATCAATTCGCGGCGGCGTACCGGTTTTCAGACGGCTGACGCGCAGCGGCAGTTCACGTAGACGGCGGGAGAGCGGGATCGACGGCGGATCGCCTGCGCGGCCACCGCTGTAGTTATCCAGCCCGATATGGATTTTGCCATCCAGGAAGGTGCCGACGGTCAGTACCACCGCTTTCGCGCGGAACTTCAGCCCCATCTGGGTCACGGCACCCACGACTTGATCGTTTTCGACGATCAGATCCTCAACCGCCTGCTGGAAGATCATCAGGTTCGGCTGGTTCTCCAGCGCAGTGCGTACTGCCTGGCGATAGAGCACGCGATCCGCCTGAGCACGGGTCGCCCGAACGGCAGGGCCTTTGCTTGCGTTTAGTATCCTAAACTGGATCCCGGCATGATCGATCGCTTTCGCCATCAGCCCGCCCAGTGCATCCACTTCTTTAACCAGGTGTCCTTTCCCAATACCGCCGATCGCCGGGTTGCAGCTCATCTGCCCCAGGGTGTCGATATTGTGTGTCAAAAGCAGAGTCTGCTGACCCATACGCGCTGCGGCCATCGCGGCCTCAGTGCCTGCATGACCCCCGCCAATGATGATGACGTCAAAAGGATCCGGATAAAACATGGTGGTATGCCTCGCCTGAGCGGTTAGAAAGTGAATTTGTGGCCGGGCCGTGGATTCTACTCAACTTTAGTCCAGTGAGAAAGACTCCGGATCCCGGCTATTAAAAAGAAGATCTTTATATAGAGAGATCTGTTCTATTGTGATCTCTTATTAGGATCGCGATGTCTTGTGGATAAGCCGGATCATCGCTTTAAGATCAGTTCATTAGGAAGGATCATTAACTGTGAATGATCGGTGATCCTGCAACGTATAAGCTGGGATCAAAAGGGCTAGTTATACACAGGGCGGATCGGTGAGCAGAGTTATTCATTGGATAACTACCGGTTAATAAGCGCTTTTAAGCCTAGTTATCCACTGCTGATCGCACGATCTTTACACAATATTGAGCAATTTAATCCAGGATCCCAGCCACTCTTCGGCCGGATCCTCCGGAATATCGTGATCGAGGATGTTGATCTTCAGCGTTTCACCGATCTGTTTGGCACCGTTTTTCTTCAGCCCGGCTTCCATTTTTTCGATCGCCTGACAGAAAGTGTCATATTCACGGCTGCCGATACCGATCGCACCAAAACGAATCTGCGACAGATCCGGGTTCTGCTCATTAAGCTCTTCATACATTGGCAGCAGGTTGTCCGGGATATCGCCCGCGCCGTGGGTGGAAGTGACCACCAGCCAGAGCCCCTGCTGCGGCAAATCCTCTAATAACGGTCCATGGAACGTAAAGGTGTTGAACCCTGCTTCCTCCAGCTTTTCAGCCAGATGTTCTGCCACGTATTCCGCACCGCCAAGGGTGCTGCCGCTAATAAGAGTAATGTCTGCCATGAACCCGCTCCGTTTTAGTCGCCCTGCGACGACAAAGTGGGGCGTATTGTACGCTGTGAATGAGCTGGGATCTACCTGTGGACAATGCGGGTATTGATCGTGGATGAAAACGCCCGGTTACGGACGGATCGTGCGCATGATGGGGTTTTGCAACGAGATCAATGTCTCGGTGGACTGGATCTCATCAATAGTCTGGATCTTGTTGATAAGTACCTGTTGCAGCGCGTCGATCGAGCGGCACATCACTTTAATAAATATGCTGTAGTGCCCGGTGGTGTAGTAGGCTTCGGTCACCTCTTCGAGGCTCTCCAGTTTTGCCAGTGCCGAAGGGTAATCTTTGGCGCTCTTCAAAATGATGCCGATAAAGCAGCAAACATCGTAACCGAGTTGCTTCGGGCTGACGTCGATGCGCGCGCCGGTGATAATACCCGCCTGCTTCATCTTCTCTACCCGCACATGAATGGTGCCTGGGCTTACGCCGAACTGTTTCGCCAGTTCAGCATATGCCGTACGGGCATTGGTCATTAAGGCCTCAAGGATGCCGCGATCCAGATTGTCGATCTGATAATTTTCCATACGTTTTTCTTATGTAGATTAATGATTCATTCTATTTTAGCCGGCTATTTTAGCGATTCAAAAGCCCGTTAGCCTTTTTAATTGTGGATTATTGAACTGACGCCTGTTTCTGTTGCTTAATTGCAAGCCTACGCAGACAGGAGTTAAAAAATGAAAACCGCCTACATCGCAAAACAGCGCCAGATTGCCTTCGTGAAATCCTTCTTCTCTCGCCAGCTGGAAGAGAAACTGGGCCTGATTGAAGTGCAGGCACCGATCCTCAGCCGGGTAGGGGATGGCACGCAGGATAACCTGTCGGGTTGCGAGAAAGCGGTACAGGTCAATGTGAAGACGCTACCGGATGCCCGCTTTGAAGTGGTGCACTCGCTGGCAAAGTGGAAACGTCAGACGCTTGGGCAACACGATTTTAGCGCGGGAGAAGGGCTTTACACCCATATGAAAGCCCTGCGCCCCGATGAAGATCGCCTCTCGCCCATTCACTCCGTTTATGTGGATCAGTGGGACTGGGAGCGCGTACTGGGCGACGGTCAGCGCCAGCTGGCAACCCTGAAATCGACCGTCGAGGCGATCTGGTCCGGGATCAAAGCGACCGAAGCCGCGGTTAGCGAAGAGTTTGGTCTGGCACCGTTCCTGCCAGAGCAGATCCACTTCGTGCACAGCGAAATGCTGCTCAGCCGCTTCCCGCACTTAGATGCGAAAGGGCGCGAAAAAGCGATTGCCAAAGAGCTGGGCGCTGTCTTTCTGATGGGGATTGGCGGCAAGCTTAGCGACGGCAAGCGTCACGATGTTCGCGCGCCGGATTATGATGACTGGAGCACGCCAGCCGAAGCTGGTTTCAGCGGCCTCAACGGCGATATCCTGGTGTGGAACCCGGTGCTGGAGGATGCACTGGAGCTCTCATCGATGGGGATCCGCGTTGACGCCGAAGCGCTGAAGCGCCAGCTGAAACTGACCGGCGATGAAGAGAGGCTGCAACTTGACTGGCACCAGGCGCTGCTGCGCGGTGAGATGCCGCAAACCATCGGCGGCGGCATTGGTCAGTCGCGTCTCACCATGCTGCTGTTACAACTCTCGCACATCGGCCAGGTGCAGTGCGGCGTATGGCCCGCCGCCGTACGTGACGAGGTTGCCGGCCTGCTTTAACGCCGCCAGCGGCGCAGCAAGCGGCTGCGCATCCCGGTATCAAAGCGCCAGATATGGTCAAAGATGCGCATGATGCCGGGCTTACCGTGGGCTGACATCGCCACCGCGTGAAAGCGGTGTTGATGCAGCTGTTGCAGCTCCTTTACCTTACCTATCACCTCGTCCGGCAGTCGCTGGGCGATAAAGTCAGAGATCACCACCGCATCGGCGTCATACCACTCGCCGCCCTGCATCCGCTCGATCACCGCCCGAAAGCAGCTCGCCAGATCGGTGCCGCCGCGAAAGCGCTGGCTCAGAAAGCGGATCGCCTGCTCCAGCCCGCTATCGCAGGTCAGTTCATAACGCACCACTTCGCTGGAGAAGAGCATAATAAAGCAGCGCCGTTTGTCCGCCAGCGCCACGCGCATCAACGCCAGGCAGAAGGCTTTCGCGCACTGTTCGTTGAAGCCGCCCATGGAACCCGAGGTGTCGACGCAGACAATAAACGGCCCGCGCGGCTGCTCATCAAAATCCTGATGAATAACCGGACGCTCAGTGATCTTTTCGTGCCAGGCATCGCCGTGAAGCCGGTAGGTCAGCAGCTGCTTCTCCACCAGCCGCCGGTAAAACTCATACTCCAGCTCGGTAATGCCGAGGGTCGCCAGTTCAGGCGGCAGCAGGCGCAAAATATCATCGCTTTGATGCAGGCCATCGACCTGCTCCGGCACTGTCGATGGCTCGCGCACCAGGCTGCGGAAGGTCTCCATCGGGGCGTCTTTACGTGGCACCGAACGTGCCTCCCGCGAACGGCCCAACTGCTCTGCCAGCTGCTGGAGTTCGGGCTGCTCTTTGAGGAAATCACCATATTTGACGATCAACTGGTAATCACCGCGTTTTAGCTGCCCGGCGCTCATATCCCATAACCTGCCGGCCGCGTTCTCATTTTCAATCAACACCGGTTCAAGCTGGCCGCTGAGGGTCATGCGCGCCTGCACTTCACTCAGCAGTTGTTCGCGCTCCTCCTCCAGCAGTTGCTGGTTAAAGGCGGTGGTCTGCACCACCAGGCTCAGACGCCAGCGCTGAAGAAACAGGGTATGCAGGGCCGGGGTGAAGGCCGGGTTATCGCTGACCATCTGGCGAGCCTGCGCCGCGAAAGGGGATTGCACCTTATCAAGCAGCGCCAGGGTTTGCGGCAGCTGAACGGTAAACTGCGAGGTGGAGAGCAGCTGGCTCTGCTGAAAGGCGAGCACCTCTTCCGCCAGCGTTTTGGGTACTTCCGCCTCTTTAAGGTGCTTTTTTAACGCTTCACGCCAGCGCGGCAGATCTTCCGTAATGGCATGCTTGAGCTTGGGAAACTTTTCAAAAAAGATCGCCAGCTGCGGCGAGGCGAGTAAGAGGATAATAAGATCCTCTATCAACGCCTCTTCGCTGATGGTCAGCATCACATTGAGCGTATCGAGTGGGATCATTGACGCGCCTGTTGGATCTGCGCTCTGACATCCTGCAGGCTGGCTTCAATGCGACCCAACCAGTCGCTGGAGATAAACAGACACTTCTGCTGTTCGCTAAAGCGGGTGTGCTGCTGGTGCCAGGTGGTGTCCAGCGCTTCCAGTTGCTGCCTGATCTCATCCGGCACGTTCTCTGATGCAGTACCCGGCAGCGCCAGGCGCGAACTCTGCAAACTGACATCGCGCACCAGCAGGTGCTGGCTGGCATCCACTTCCATATTAAGCGGCTGGGCAAAGCCAATGCCGTTAAGTTTGCCGCGGATCTCGCCCCCTTTCGTCAGCCACTGCTCCAGCGCGCTGCGCTCAAGGGTAATGTGGATAACGTTGAGATCGTGCAGTTTCAGCGGCTGCTGTAGCAGAAGCGTCAGCACCGGCTCGGTCAGATCCGCAGGAAGTTCGTAGTGGGGACGACGACTGAACATGCCGCCCTGACGTTCCACTCTAAGTGCGGTTTTATCGCTTTGCTGCTGCTGAAGTTGCAGGTGTCGCTGGGCTATCGCACTCAGTTGCGTCACCATCGCCTGCTGCTGCCAGGCGTGCCCGGTCATCAAAACGTCAAGCTGCTGTTGCAGCAGGCGCAGACTTTCCGCGTCGTGCCACAGGCAATCTTTCAGCAGAATCAGATCGATGGGGGCCACTGCGTCGCGGCCGCTGAACAGGGCACTGGCCTGTAACAGGCGAATTGCTTTTTTCCAGCGCCGGTCGGAAACATACGGCGCGTTCGGCAGGGTATCCAGCTGCTGGCGCAGGGTGTAAATCAGCTCAAACACCGGTTCCGGCAGCGCCACCTGTGAAATGTCATGCTGCCAGCGAATGTACTCTTCGTCAGTGATTTGCAGTTCCGCCGGAACCGGGTTTTCACTCTCACTCTGCTGGCTGATAAGCATTGAGCGGAAGTTGCTCTTCTCCTGCACTTTGTCGAGCCAGAGACGAATCAGCATACGGTCATAGAGCGCTTCGAGGCTGCTGTCCGCTTCCGGTAGTTCGTTAGAGGCTGCTACCAGCAAGCGCATCGGAATGTGATCTTCGCTGGCACCGTTACGGAAACGGCGTTCGTTAATGGCGGTCAGCAGGGTGTTAAGGATCGCCGGGCCTGCTTTCCAGATTTCATCCAGAAAGACGATTTCCGCTTCCGGTAAATAGCCGCTTGTGAGACGCTCATAGCGCCCTTCATCTTTCAGCGCCTGAATGGAAAGTGGGCCGAAGACCTCTTCCGGCGTAGAGAAACGGGTCATTAAATATTCAAAGGCGCGGGCATTTTTGAAGGCGAATTTCAGGCGGCGGGCAATCAGGCTTTTGGCGATACCCGGTGGACCCAGCAGGAATACGCTTTCGCCGCTCAGGGCGGCGAGCAAACAGAGCCTGATCGCATGGCTGCGCTCAAACAGGCCTTTCTCCAGCGCGCTGCTGAGGCGGGAAATTCTTTCTGCTAATAGATGTAAGTGAGCCATAATGAATCTGCGTCCTTTCGCCGTGGTTTCCGGCTTGTCAGAGCGATTATAAACGTTCCTGAAAGTGCCTGTAATAGACTGAAGAACGGCTTTGTTTTCATTGAGCCAGATTAATGTGGTTGCATTTAGGGGTACGATTCCGTCGATAATCGTGCATACTGTGCGCTTTTTGTGGGCCAAGGGACTAAGCACACATAATTGCATTCAATCAAAAGATTAGTCTATGAGCACTGATAAGAAACAATCGTTACCCGCGGTCACTCTCGCGGCAATTGGGGTTGTCTACGGTGATATTGGTACCAGCCCACTCTATACACTGCGTGAATGTTTATCTGGCCAGTTCGGCTTCGGCGTTGAGCGCGATGCCGTCTTTGGCTTCCTGTCGCTGATTTTCTGGCTACTGGTTTTTGTCGTCTCGATTAAGTACCTCACCTTCGTAATGCGGGCGGATAACGCCGGTGAAGGCGGGATCCTGACGCTGATGTCGCTGGCCGGGCGTAACACCTCCGCCAGGATGACCTCGGTGCTGGTGATTATGGGCCTGATCGGCGGCAGCTTCTTCTATGGCGAAGTGGTAATTACGCCCGCCATCTCGGTGATGTCGGCCATCGAAGGCCTTGAGATTGTCGCCCCCTCCCTCGACACGTGGATTGTGCCCCTTTCCATCGTGGTGCTGACGCTACTGTTTGCGATTCAAAAACATGGCACCGGGCTGGTGGGCAAACTCTTCGCGCCGATTATGCTGGCGTGGTTTTTGATTCTGGCGGTGCTCGGCGTACGCAGCATTATTGCCAACCCGGAAGTGCTGCAGGCGCTTAACCCGATGTGGGCGGTTAACTTCTTCTTGCAGTACAAAGCCATTTCGTTTGTTGCCCTCGGTGCGGTAGTGCTCTCTATTACCGGTGTGGAAGCGCTCTACGCGGATATGGGCCACTTCGGTAAGCTGCCGATCCGCGTGGCGTGGTTTAGCGTGGTGCTGCCATCGCTGGTGCTGAACTACTTTGGCCAGGGCGCGCTGCTGCTGAAAACCCCCGAAGCGATTAAAAACCCCTTCTTCCTGTTAGCCCCTGAATGGGCGCTTATCCCGATGCTGATTATCGCCACGCTGGCGACGGTGATTGCCTCGCAGGCGGTCATTTCCGGTGTATTCTCCCTGACGCGCCAGGCGGTACGCCTTGGTTATCTGGCGCCGATGCGGATTATTCACACCTCGGAGATGGAGTCCGGACAGATCTATATCCCGTTTATCAACTGGCTGCTCTACTTCGCGGTGGTGCTGGTGATTGTCAGCTTCGAGCACTCCAGCAACCTGGCGGCGGCGTATGGTATTGCGGTGACCGGTACCATGGTGCTGACCACCATGCTCTTCACCACCGTGGCGCGCAAAAACTGGCACTGGAATAAGATTCTGGTCGGCATGCTGCTGCTCTTCTTCCTCTGCATCGATGTGCCGCTCTTCTCGGCGAACCTCGATAAGATTGTCTCCGGCGGCTGGCTGCCATTGAGCCTCGGTCTGGTGATGTTCCTGGTGATGACCACCTGGAAGAGCGAGCGTTTCCGCCTGCTGCGCCGGATGCATGAGCACGGTAACTCGCTGGAAGCGATGATCGCCTCGCTGGAGAAATCACCGCCGGTTCGCGTGCCGGGAACAGCGGTTTATATGTCCCGCGCGCTGAACGTCATTCCTTTTGCGATGATGCACAACCTGAAGCACAACAAGGTGCTGCATGAGCGTGTGATCCTGCTGACGTTACGCACGGAGGACGCGCCTTATGTGCATAACGTTCGCCGCGTGCAGATTGAGCAGCTTTCGCCCACTTTCTGGCGCGTAGTGGCAAGCTACGGCTGGCGCGAAACGCCGAACGTCGAAGAGGTGTTCCACCGCTGCGGGCTGGAAGGGCTGAGTTGCCGGATGATGGAAACCTCCTTCTTTATGTCCCACGAGTCGCTGATCCTCGGTAAACGTCCGTGGTATCTGCGCCTGCGCGGTAAGCTCTACCTGGTATTGCAACGCAACGCCCTGCGCGCGCCGGACCAGTTTGAGATCCCACCGAACCGGGTTATCGAACTCGGAACGCAGGTCGAAATCTGACACCTTTCAAACCCCTCCCTAAGAGGGGTTTTTGCTATCAATTGCCAGAAATTTCCCTTAAGAAAGCTGCGCCGTTTTTTTCACCATCGCGATGAGCGAAACGTTTCGATTTCGATCACACTTCTTCAATCAGGCGATAGTTTTCAGAACAATCTTCGTACTACACTGCCGTCAGCGAAACGTTTCGCTCATGGAGCAAAAATATGAAAAAAGGTTGTGTTCTGAACACTGATATTTCTTCTGTCATCTCTCGTCTTGGTCATACCGATACGCTGGTGGTGTGTGATGCCGGGTTGCCGGTGCCGCGCAGTACGCAACGCATTGATATGGCGTTAACCCAGGGCGTGCCTTCCTTTATGCAGGTGCTGGAAGTGGTGACCGCGGAAATGCAGGTTGAGGCCGCAATCATCGCGTCGGAGATCAAGCAGTTGAATCCGCAGCTCCACGAAACGTTGCTCACTCACCTTGAGCAGCTGCAGCAACACCAGGGGAATACCATCGAAGTGCGGTACGTTACGCACGAACAATTCAAAAAAGAGACCGCAGGTAGTCAGGCGGTTATTCGCAGCGGGGAGTGTTCCCCGTTTGCGAATATCATTCTCTGTGCCGGCGTCACCTTCTGAGGCGATCATGGACGCATTACTGCAACTTAAAGGCATTGATAAATCCTTTCCCGGCGTTAAAGCCCTCTCCGGCGCGGCGCTGAACGTCTATTCCGGCCGCGTGATGGCGCTGGTCGGTGAAAATGGCGCCGGAAAGTCGACAATGATGAAAGTGCTGACCGGCATCTACAGCCGTGACGCCGGTTCGCTGCTCTGGCTGGGTAAAGAGACCACCTTCAGCGGGCCAAAATCCTCTCAGGAAGCGGGCATCGGCATTATTCACCAGGAGCTGAACCTGATTCCTCAGCTCACCATTGCCGAGAACATCTTTCTTGGCCGCGAGTTTGTTAACCGCTTCGGCAAAATCGACTGGAAAAAGATGTTCGCCGAAGCCAACACGCTGCTGGCCAAACTCAATCTGCGTTTTAAAAGCGATCGCACGGTAGGCGAGCTATCTATTGGCGATCAGCAGATGGTCGAAATCGCCAAAGTGATGAGCTATGAGTCGCAGGTCATCATTATGGATGAGCCGACCGATGCGCTGACCGATACCGAAACCGAGTCGCTGTTTCGCGTGATCCGCGAGCTGAAAGCGCAGGGGCGCGGCATCGTCTATATCTCCCACCGTATGAAAGAGATCTTCGAGATCTGCGATGACGTCACCGTGTTTCGCGACGGGCAGTTTATTGCCGAGCGTGAAGTCGCGACGCTGACGGAAGATACGCTGATTGAGATGATGGTCGGCCGCAAACTGGAAGATCAATATCCGCGTCTGGACAAAGCGCCGGGCGAAGTGCGGCTTCAGGTCGATAATCTCTGCGGGCCGGGGGTTGATAACGTCAGCTTTACGCTGCGCAAAGGCGAGATCCTCGGCGTTGCCGGGCTGATGGGCGCCGGGCGTACGGAGCTGATGAAAGTGCTGTATGGCGCACTGCCGCGCACCCGCGGATATGTCACCCTCGACGGTCATGAAGTGATCACGAGGACGCCGCAGGATGGGCTGGCGAACGGCATTGTTTACATCTCCGAAGACCGCAAGCGCGACGGGCTGGTGCTCGGCATGTCGGTAAAAGAGAACATGTCTTTGACCGCGCTGCGCTACTTCAGCCGCACGGGCGGCAACCTTAAGCATAAAGAAGAGCAGCAGGCGGTAAGTGATTTTATTCGTCTCTTCAATGTTAAAACGCCGTCGATGGAGCAGCCGATCGGTCTGCTCTCCGGTGGTAATCAACAAAAAGTGGCGATTGCGCGCGGTCTGATGACCCGCCCGAAAGTGCTGATCCTCGATGAGCCCACGCGCGGCGTGGACGTGGGGGCGAAGAAAGAGATTTACCAACTTATTAATCAGTTCAAGGCCGATGGCCTGAGCATCATTCTTGTTTCGTCGGAAATGCCGGAAGTGTTAGGCATGAGCGATCGGATCATGGTGATGCATGAAGGGCATCTCGGCGGGGAATTCACGCGCGAGCAGGCCACTCAGGAAGTGTTGATGGCTGCCGCTGTGGGCAAGCTTAATCGTGTGAATCAGGAGTAAGAGAGATGACTACCCAGGCCGTTTCTGGTCGCCGCTATTTCAGCAAAGCGTGGCTGATGGAACAAAAATCGCTGATTGCCCTGCTGGTGCTGATCGCCATCGTTTCGACCATGAGTCCCAACTTTTTTACCGTCAATAACCTGTTGAATATTCTCCAGCAGACCTCTGTGAACGCCATTATGGCGGTGGGCATGACGCTGGTGATCCTGACCTCGGGAATCGATCTGTCCGTCGGTTCTCTGCTGGCGCTCACTGGTGCGGTCGCCGCTTCGCTGGTGGGTATGGAGGTGAATGCGCTGGTGGCGGTCGCCGGTGCGCTGGCGCTGGGCGCGGCGGTGGGTGCTGTTACCGGCACTATCGTCGCCAAAGGCCGTGTTCAGGCGTTTATTGCCACGCTGGTGATGATGCTGCTGCTGCGCGGCGTGACGCTGGTTTACACCAACGGCAGCCCCGCCAACACTGGTTTTACCGCTAACGCCGATATTTTTGGCTGGTTCGGTATCGGTCGCCCGCTCGGCGTGCCGACCCCGGTGTGGATCATGGCCGTTGTCTTTATTGCTGCCTGGTATCTGTTGCATCACACCCGTCTGGGGCGCTACATCTATGCGCTGGGC
This sequence comes from Kosakonia sp. HypNH10, assembly GCF_029850615.1. Classification (NCBI taxonomy): domain Bacteria; kingdom Pseudomonadati; phylum Pseudomonadota; class Gammaproteobacteria; order Enterobacterales; family Enterobacteriaceae; genus Kosakonia; species Kosakonia sp. HypNH10. Next base: position 5,567 of record NZ_JAOTIU010000005.1, on the reverse strand, counting down.
GGTAACGAAGCGGCGACACGTCTCTCGGGTATCAGCGTCGATAAAGTCAAAATTATCGTCTACTCCCTGAGCGGCCTGCTGGCCTCGCTGGCGGGCATTATCGAAGTTGCGCGTCTCTCTTCAGCGCAGCCGACCGCGGGCGCAGGTTATGAACTGGATGCGATTGCCGCGGTAGTGCTGGGCGGAACCAGCCTTGCCGGCGGGAAAGGTCGTATTGTTGGGACATTGATCGGCGCATTGATTCTTGGCTTCCTCAATAATGGCCTGAATTTGTTGAGCGTTTCTTCCTATTACCAGATGATCGTTAAAGCAGTGGTGATTCTGCTGGCGGTGCTGGTAGACAACAAAAAGCAGTAATTCCCTACACAACAGGACTCATGAACATGAACATGAAAAAACTGGCCACTCTGGTTTCTGCTGTTGCCCTGAGCGCCACGGTAAGTGCGAACGCGATGGCGAAAGACTCTATTGCTCTGGTGATCTCGACCCTGAATAACCCCTTCTTCGTGTCGCTGAAGGATGGTGCGCAGAAAGAGGCCGACAAACTGGGTTATGACCTGGTGGTGCTGGACTCGCAGAACAACCCGGCGAAAGAGCTGGCCAACGTCCAGGATTTAACGGTCCGCGGCACCAAGCTTCTGCTGATCAACCCGACCGATTCTGATGCGGTTGGTAACGCCATTAAGATGGCTAACCAGGCAAAAATCCCGGTGATCACGCTCGACCGCGTCGCCAGCAGCGGTGAAGTGGTAAGCCATATCGCCTCTGATAACGTGCTCGGCGGTAAAATCGCCGGTGATTACATCGCCAAGAAAGCGGGCGAAGGCGCGAAAGTGATCGAGTTGCAGGGCATTGCCGGGACTTCCGCCGCGCGCGAGCGTGGTGAAGGTTTCCAACAGGCGGTTGCTGCGCACAAATTCAAAGTCCTCGCCAGCCAGCCGGCTGACTTCGACCGCACTAAAGGTCTGAACGTGATGCAGAACCTGCTGACTGCGCATCCGGACGTGCAGGCAGTATTTGCCCAGAACGATGAGATGGCGCTCGGTGCGCTGCGCGCGCTGCAGACCGCGGGCAAAAGCGACGTGATGGTGGTCGGCTTTGACGGTACGCCGGATGGTGAAAAAGCAGTAAACGACGGCAAACTGGCCGCTACCGTTGCCCAGCTGCCGGAGCAGATTGGCGCGAAAGGCGTTGATACCGCAGACAAAGTGTTGAAAGGCGAAAAAGTTTACGCTAAAAATCCGGTTGACCTGAAACTGGTCATCAAGCAGTAACAGAACGTTCAGGCTCGATGTACGTTCTGTCAGCCTGAGGGACAAGGTAATAAAAGAAAAGCATGGCACGCGCCACCGTTCGCGGTGGCGCACTTTATGGACACGCTCATCATGAAAACCGCAGGCAAACTCGTCGTTCTTGGCAGTATCAATGCCGATCACATTCTTAACCTTGAAGCTTTCCCGACACCCGGCGAAACCGTAACCGGCAACCACTATCAGGTTGCATTCGGTGGCAAAGGGGCCAATCAGGCGGTCGCGGCCGGACGCAGCGGCGCGGATATCGCGTTTATCGCCTGCACCGGCGATGACGATACCGGCGCGCGGGTGCGTAAGCAGCTCGCCAGCGACAACATTGATGTGGCACCCGTCAGCGTGGTTGCGGGTGAGTCGACCGGCGTGGCGCTGATTTTCGTTAACGGCGAAGGGGAGAATGTCATCGGTATTCATGCTGGCGCGAATGCGGCGCTCTCCACCGAACGCGTGGCTGAGCAGCAGACGTTAATTGCAAATGCGTCAGCGCTGTTAATGCAGCTGGAATCACCGGTTGAGAGCGTGCTGGCGGCTGCCCGTATCGCACAGCAAAACCAGACTACGGTCGCGCTAAACCCCGCCCCGGCCCGGCAACTCTCTGATGAGCTGCTGGCGCTGGTGGACATCATTACCCCCAACGAGACCGAAGCGGAAAAACTCACCGGCATCGCGGTCACCAGTGATGATGATGCGGCGCGTGCCGCGCGGGTGCTGCATGATAAAGGCATACGTACGGTCATCATTACTCTCGGCAGCCGCGGCGTGTGGGCCAGCGTAAACGGTGAAGGCAAGCGCATTCCGGGCTTCAAGGTGAAAGCCATTGATACCATCGCTGCGGGCGACACCTTTAATGGCGCGCTGATGACTGCACTGCTGGAAGAGAAGCCGCTGGATGAAGCGATCCGCTTCGCCCATGCTGCGGCGGCTATCGCCGTGACGCGCAAAGGGGCGCAGCCTTCTGTTCCGTGGCGTAATGAGATTGATGATTTTCTTGCTCAACAGGGGTGACGCGTGGCCACCATGAAGGATGTTGCCCGCCTGGCGGGCGTTTCCACCTCTACCGTCTCCCACGTTATTAACAACGATCGCTTTGTCAGTGAGGCGATTCGCGAAAAGGTGGATGCCGCGATTACGTCGCTGAACTATGCCCCTTCCGCGGTGGCGCGCAGCCTGAAGCTTAAACAGACGCGCACGATTGGGATGCTGATCACCGCCAGTACCAACCCTTTTTACTCTGAGCTGGTGCGCGGAGTAGAGCGCAGCTGCTTCGAGCGTGGCTACAGCCTGGTGTTATGCAATACCGAAGGTGACGAGCAGCGGATGAATCGCAATCTGGAAACGCTGATGCAAAAGCGCGTCGACGGGCTGCTTCTGCTCTGCACCGAAACGCATCAACCTTCGCAAGTCATCATGAGCCGCTACCCCTCGATTCCCACCGTGATGATGGACTGGGCGCCGTTCGATGGCGACAGCGATCTGATTCAGGACAACTCGCTGCTGGGCGGCATGATGGCGACGGAGTATCTCATTCATAAAGGGATGACGCGTATCGCCTGTATTACCGGCCCGCTGGATAAAACGCCCTCCCGGCTGCGGCTGGATGGGTACCGCGAGGCGATGGCGCGCGCCGGGTTAACGATTCGTGACGGCGACGAGATCGAAAGTGATTTTGAGTTCGGCGGTGGCCTGACGGCGATGCAGCGTCTGCTGGCGATGGATGAGCGCCCGCAGGCGGTGTTTATCGGCAATGATGCGATGGCGGTCGGCGCTTATCAGGCGCTCTACCAGGCGGGGTTGTCGATCCCGCAGGATATGGCGATTGTCGGTTACGACGATATCGAGCTGGCGCGCTATATGACACCGCCGCTCACCACCATCCATCAGCCAAAGGATGAACTGGGTGAGCTGGCAATTGATGTGCTGATCCACCGTATTGCCGATCCGAGCCTGCAACAACAGCGTCTGCAACTGACACCGGTCCTAATGGAGCGCGGCTCAGCCTGATTTTTTGTGGCGCTCCTTAATCAGGTTGCGGCCATCTTTCGCCTTCAGCAGCATAAAGGTTAAAGCGGAGACCACCGTTACTGCGCCCATCGTGATAAAGGTGTAGTGGAACTGCTCAACGGTGTTGGTGCCATCAACCCCTTCATAAAAACGCAGCACCGCTGCGCTCACGGCGACACCGAGGCTTATCGACAGCTGCTGCGTTACCGCCAGCACGCTATTGCCGCTACTGGCGTTCTCATCCGTTAAGTCGGCAAGGGAGATGGTGTTCATGGCGGTAAACTGCGTCGACATCGCCATGCCTAATATGAACAGCGGCAGCACCAGCATCCAAATCGCCATCGCCTGAGTTTGCAGGGCGAACTGCGCAATCATCACGCCAATAAAGAGCGTGACGCCAACCAGCGTTTTGCGATAGCCAAACCAGCGCAGGATCTGCGTGACGGTCGATTTCGCCAGAATCGAGCCCAGAGCGGTCGGTGCCATCATGCAACCAGCAATCAGCGCCGGATAGCCAAAGCCAACCTGCAACATCAGTGGCATTAAGAAAGGAACGCAGCCGGTGCCGAGACGCGAAGCGATATTCCCGGCGATGCCGACGGAGAAGGTGCGGGTCTTAAACAAGTTGAGCGAGATAAGCGGCGTCGGGTGGCGGCGGGCATGGCGAATATAGAGCAGCAGCAGGGCGATGCCGCTGAAGATGATGGTAAGGGCAAGCCAGGTTTCGACTACTTTCTCGCCGAACAACTCCATCCCGCTGGAGAAGAGCACCAGGCTTAAGCCGAATAACAGGAAGCCCCACATATCGAAGCTGCGGCGCGGGGTGGTGAAGTTCGGCATATATTTACGCGCGTAGAGTAACCCGGCGACACCAATAGGAATATTAATCAGGAAGATCCAGTGCCAGCTTGCCCAGGTAACCAGCACGCCACCCATTACCGGGCCAAGAATCGGCCCGACCAGCCCCGGCATGGTGACAAAGTTAAGCACCGGCAGTAATTCACTGCGCGGATAGGCGCGCAGCAGGGCAAGGCGCGCGACCGGCATCATCATCGCCCCGCCAATCCCTTGAATCACGCGGAAGACAACCAGCATGCCCAGGGAGTTGGAGAGGGCGCAGGCCAGCGAGCCGAGGGTGAATAGGCTGACGGCTAACATAAAGATGCGCCGCGTACCGAAGCGGTCGGCCAGCCAGCCGCTGACCGGAATAAGCATCGCGACGGTCAGGGTGTAGCTGATAATGGCGGACTGCATCGCCAGCGGCGAACGGTTAAGACTTTGCGCAATAGCGGGGAGGGCGGTGTTAAGGATGGTGGCGTCGAGCGCCTGCATAAAAAAGGCCATCGCGGCTATCCACGGCAGCCCGGCCATACTGCGCCCTTTCTTCTTTGTCATACTCATTCCTTTAATTAGGCGAATTCAACAATCTCTGGCACGCCTGAAACGCACTATCCCCGTCGCTTTCCTGAATCGCATCGACGATAGCCTGGTGAAGATCCAGCTTAATCACTTCGTTTTCAGTAATAGAGGTGAAGTAAGTATGGTAAACCGAGTGGAAAAGTGTGGCGAAAGACATAAGGAAAGGATTACCGCTCATGGTGTAGATATGTTCATGCCACGCCATGTCCACCTCTATCCAGCGTTCACGGTTAAACGCCTTTTTCAGGCACACCATCTCTTCCATTAATGTATTCAGATAAGCCTTTTGCCCGGCGCTTGCAAGTGTGGCAGCGAGAAGACAGGCCTGCGGCTCGAGGCTGGCGCGCATAACAAGAAAGTGTTGGATCACTTCCTGGAAATTGTCTTCGCTCATCCACCATGAGAGCAGCTCGGTATCAAGGAAGTTCCAGTTCCCCTTCGGCATCACGCGCGTGCCGATGCGCGGGCGGGGTAAGACCATGCCCTTCGCGGTTAACGTCTTTATTGCCTCTCTCACTGCGGTACGGCTTACGCCAAACTTCTCGCCGAGCTCCATCTCGCCGGGCAAAATGGCTCCCGGCGCGTACTCTCCTCTCAGGATCTGCTGCGCCAGTTTCTCGGCTATGACCCAGGAGATGTTTTTCTGCGCGGCAAGTTGCTGTGCGTTTAAAGGCATTTCTCACTTCCTTCTTCTTTATTTCACTCGGTAGTATGCCATTCGATATCTATAAGTGGTGGTAAAAACAGCGATACCCGCTATTTATGCCGCTTTTAACCGCACTTTGTTGAAAAAAAACACGGTTGAAAAGTTTTTTGAAATTAGGGGTTGTCAGGGGA